>NZ_JAJTTG010000001.1:0-1644520 GCF_021341655.1 Bacillus sp. Au-Bac7
AAAGTTTCTCCAAGCAGGGAGGATGTGGAGGTAACAAGGAGACTGGCGGAAAGCGGAAAAATCATCGGGATAGATTTGCTCGATCATATCATTATTGGGGAAAATAAATTTGTTAGTCTAAAGGAAAAAGGATATATATGAGACTGTTCTTTTATCCATATTTAAGATATAATATTGTTTATGATTTTTTTGCCTAAATATGTCTGAATATGACAAAAAATATATGATTATGATAACAAGGAGAAAATCTACCTGCTTAAAAAATAGCATTTAGTTTCAGAAAGGGAGATACAATATGTTTGGAATTGGAACAAGAGACCTTGGAATTGATTTAGGAACAGCGAACACATTAGTTTATGTAAAAGGGAAGGGGATTGTTGTAAGAGAGCCATCTGTTGTCGCACTGCAAACAGATACGAAAAGCATCGTTGCAGTCGGAAATGATGCAAAGAACATGATCGGAAGAACACCTGGAAATGTGGTTGCACTTCGACCAATGAAAGATGGAGTTATTGCTGATTACGAAACAACAGCTACAATGATGAAGTACTATATTAAACAAGCTACAAAAAACAAAGGGTATTTCTCTGGAAAACCTTATGTGATGGTTTGTGTGCCTTCAGGCATCACAGCAGTAGAAGAAAGGGCTGTTATCGACGCGACACGCCAAGCGGGAGCCCGAGATGCATATACAATCGAAGAGCCGTTTGCAGCAGCGATTGGAGCTAACCTTCCTGTATGGGAGCCGACAGGTAGCATGGTTGTTGACATTGGTGGAGGTACAACCGAAGTGGCAATCATTTCATTGGGTGGTATCGTAACAAGCCAATCAATCCGTATCGCCGGTGATGAAATGGACGATGCTATTGTGAATTATATCCGCAAAACATATAACTTGATGATCGGTGAAAGAACATCAGAAAGCATCAAAGTGGAAATCGGCAGTGCAGGCAGCCCGGGAGAAATGGAAAACATGGATATCCGCGGCCGAGACTTGCTGACAGGTCTTCCAAAAACAATCAAAATCACGGCAGAAGAAATTGCGATTGCCTTAAAAGACACAGTTGCAGCAATTGTGGACGCAGTGAAGGTAACATTGGAGAAAACTCCTCCAGAACTTGCAGCTGATATTATGGACAGAGGTATCGTCCTTACTGGAGGCGGTGCGCTTCTTCGCAACTTGGATAAGATTATCAGTGAAGAGACAAAAATGCCTGTCGTTATTGCAGAGGATCCACTAGATTGTGTGGCAACCGGAACTGGAAAAGCCCTTGATCACATCCATCTGTTCAAAAACAAAGCAAAAGATTCACGATAATTCCTTTAGAGGTGTTTTGTCATGCCACAGTTTTTTATGAATAAACGATTGATTATTTTGCTTGTTAGCATTATTATTCTCGTGGCATTGATAGGGTTTTCTTTGAGCCGTTCAAAGCTTACCTGGCCGGAACAGTTTATTAAAGACACGACCGGCTGGGTGCAAACCCTAGTTTCAAGGCCTGTCCACTATGTGGCAGGTGTCATTGATAATGTAAAAGACTTGCAAGATACATATCAAGAAAACAAAGAATTAAAAGCAAAGATAGAAGAGTATGGAGTTTTAAAAGCACAGGTGCAGGGTTTGCAAAAGGATAATGAAGAATTGCAGAAGATTGTCGACGAATATCCTTCTTTAAATGACAGTGGTTACCTAAAGGCAACAATCGTCAGCAGAGACCCTTACCAATGGAATGAACTGATTACGATTAACAGAGGGAAAAACGATGGCGTGGAAGCCGATATGGCTGTCATCACATCTGCAGGTTTAATCGGAAAGGTGAAATCTGTCAGTGCTAATACAGCCACTGTCCAGCTGTTAAGTTCGGAAGACCCTTCAAACAGAATCTCTGCCTATATACAAAAGGATGAGAACACAAAAGATAAAAATAAAAAAACATCTGTATTTGGATTAATCGAAGATTATGATAAAGAATCGAAAAACCTTATTATGACATGGGAGGAAGTTCCCGACGGTCTGAAAGTGAAAAAGGGACAAATCGTCTCCACATCAGGTCTTGGCGGAGTATTCCCACCTGATTTAGCAATCGGGAAAGTAGTCAAGGTTGAATCGGACGAATACGGGTTAGCGAAAAAGGCTTATATTGAGCCGTCAGCAGATTTTTATGATATTGAACATGTTCTTGTCGTAAAACGGGAGAGCGGCGAGGAAGACAAATGAGGAAGTTTCGGATCGGATGTCTAATTGCGTTAATGTTCATCCTCGAGAGCATCTTTGTCGAGCTGCTGCCTGGGGAAATTTTATCAAATAAAATTTTAGTGCCGCACTTTTTAATTATTACTATTTTCTTTTTCTCCATTTATGCAAACCGCAACTTGGCCATCATCTATGCATTTGTTTTTGGGTTGCTAGTAGATGTTGTGTATACGGAAGTACTTGGAATCTATTTTTTTGTATTTCCATTCACCATCTATTTGCTCAGCAAAATAATGAAGGTGCTGCATGCCAATTTGCTAGTGGTTTCCGTGATATCTTTATTGGGTATCAGCATATTAGAACTGATTGTATATGAAATGAACTTTCTTATTCATTTGACAAGCATGGAATTTGCTGACTTTCTTAAATTACGCCTTGTCCCAACGTTATTATTAAACGCGATTTTTCTTGTGATTGCAGCATACCCATATAAGCGTATTTTTGAAAAGTATGCTGGGGAAAGCAATGATTAATATTGCATGTTAATGGTACGGAAATAACCCTTTTTCATAAAGCGTTTTTTTGCTTTATGGGAAGGGATTTTTCTAGTATTGCCATCATTTAATGCCTATTTTTCAATTCTTCCTCACCATAAAAGAGGATTTTTATAATGTTTTGTCGAATATATAGCAGGAACAAGACTAATTTTTTTAGATAGACTTAATAAGGATCATTCCTTTTTCTAGCAGAGGTGAACATCTTGAAATGAAAAGAAAGCAGTTAGTAACCATTAAGGGGACAAAAAATGGCTTAAGCCTTCATCTCCATGATAACTGTTCCTATGAAGACATGATGAGGGAGCTTGATGGCAAGCTTCGTGAAAGCTCAAACATGCACGGGGAAAAGCAGAACATTACGGTTAATGTAGAGCTTGGCAATAGATACATAACAGAGGATCAGAAAGAAGAGCTGATTGAGGCGATTCAATCGAAGAAAAATCTCTCTGTCCAAGATATAAACAGCAATATTATCACAAAATCGGAAGCGGAAAAAATGGTTGAAGAGTCGGACATTGTATCCGTTGCCAGC
The DNA here is from genome assembly GCF_021341655.1 of Bacillus sp. Au-Bac7. Taxonomy (NCBI): domain Bacteria; kingdom Bacillati; phylum Bacillota; class Bacilli; order Caryophanales; family Bacillaceae; genus Bacillus; species Bacillus sp. Au-Bac7. The sequence goes on from NZ_JAJTTG010000001.1 coordinate 3,284, forward strand.
ATTGTCCGGTCGGGGCAAGTTTTGGAGGTTCCAGGTGATTTACTGCTGATAGGTGATGTCAATCCTGGCGGGAAAGTAGTAGCAGGAGGCAATATTTATATTATGGGAAGCTTGAAAGGTGTGGCACATGCAGGTGTCAATGGTAATGAGAAAGCGATTGTCGCAGCATCTGTCATGAGGCCCACACAGCTGCGAATTCATAACTTAATTACCCGTGCTCCTGATGAGTATCCTGCTGGTGAAAAGCGGGATATGGAATGCGCTTATGTCGATAACAGTGAAATAATGATTGATAGATTACAAGTGTTGACACACCTAAGGCCGAATTTGACAAAATTGGAAGGGGGACAAAATAATGGGTGAAGCTATCGTTGTAACGTCTGGAAAGGGTGGAGTCGGAAAAACCACCACATCAGCTAATATAGGAACTGCTCTTGCATTGCAAGGAAAAAGAGTGTGTTTAATAGATACAGATATAGGTCTTCGCAATCTTGATGTTGTAATGGGATTGGAAAATAGAATTATTTATGACTTGGTGGATGTTGTGGAGGAAAGATGCAAAATTCATCAAGCGCTGGTTAAAGATAAAAGATTTGATGATTTGCTTTATTTGCTTCCTGCTGCGCAAACAAGTGATAAAACAGCAGTTCAGCCAAAGCAAATGAAGGAGCTTGTCCTTAAATTAAAGCAGGATTATGATTATATAATCATCGATTGTCCGGCAGGGATTGAACAAGGCTATAAAAATGCCGTTGCAGGTGCGGATAAAGCGATCGTTGTTACAACACCGGAAGTATCGTCTGTCCGTGACGCTGACAGGGTTATTGGCCTTTTAGAAAAAGAAGATCATATTGAAAGACCGATGCTTGTTATTAACCGTATTAGAAATCATATGATGAAAAGCGGTGACATGCTTGACATCGATGAAGTAACTTCACATCTTTCCATTGATTTGCTTGGAATAGTAGCAGATGATGATGAAGTCATTAAAGCTTCAAACAGCGGCGAGCCAATCGCACTTAATCCGAACAGCAAATCATCCCTTGCATACCGCAGTATCGCAAGAAGAATTTTAGGGGAAACTGTACCGCTTCAGCACTTAGAAGAAGAATCAAAAGGTGTATTTGCCCGCATTAAAATGTTCTTTGGCGCAAAATAATAAGCTTGCCGACAAACTTAGTTTGTCGGCAGTTTTTTTATTTAGACAATAGCAACTTACAATCATCAGCTGTTAAAAGGAAGGTAACTGATCTAAATTATTTTCCTTAATACCATCAGGTTCACTGCGTATAATATCCCTGCCATACTTATGAAACACGTCGACATGAGCTAACTTTCCTGCTTTTGCTTCATCCAGAGCAGTAAGGTAATCTAATTCTCTTCCGCTGCTTGTTTTAAAAGCGATAATATCATCATCGTCATTCTTCCGAACAGCTACTATTTGTTCTACTCCCGCATTAATCTCTTCAACAACTTCTAATTGGGCTTGTTCTTCTCCTTGGTGTTTATATTCTTTATAAATTTGTTGAAAGTCTTTATTATCCATTAACCCACCTCCAAAACATTCTATTATTATGACCTTCAAGCTATCGTTTTATGAATCCGAATAAGAGCAAAATAAAAACAGCTTTACTCAAAGCTGTTTCATTATTTCCGCCAAAAAGTTGTGCAGTCCGCTTTATCAGCAATATTAAATTCAATTAGTTTTTCAAGCAATGAGTAATCAACTGGACTATCCCACTTCATGCGTATTAATTGGTTTGTGTGATCATAGCCAGACTCTTTAATGTCGTTTGTAAACCGCTCGATAACAACCTTTTCAGGAGCTACCGCCATATGATGCTTTGCAATGCTGAAGCCGATTATAAATGTTTCATGATCCGTAAACATCGGCTGCTTCCATGCTACTTTGGGCACTAAATTTGGATATTTTTCTCCTACCCAATTTAATACTTCTTCTGTGCGCTCCCGATGCTGCGGGTTATCAATATTTGCTAAATATTCGGCGAAAACCTCCATGCTATTCCTCCTCTAAAGTATGTAATTAAATGGATGAATCTTGCCCCCTATTATTACTCAGGGGGCTGTTGCTTTCTTATGATTTTACAAGGCGTTTGCGAATATACAAGAATAGGAAAGCAATGATGGCAATCGCAATAATGGCATAAATGATGTTCGAGTAAATGTCCATATAGCCGACAATTGTTTCCCATGAATCACCTACAGCAGCTCCGATTCTAATCAGCACAAAGTTCCATATCAGTGTACCGAGGGAAGTCAATACAAGGAAGATGGCGAAGTTCATTTTTGCCATTCCTGCCGGCAAAGAAATCAAGCTTCTAATCAGCGGGATAAAACGGCAGAAAAAGACAGTCCAATACCCGTATTTTTCAAACCAGCCGTTTGCTTTATGTACGTCTTCTTTTGTCAGTCTTATAATATGTCCCCATTTATCTACTATACTCTCTATCTTTTCCATGTTTAATAGTGTTCCAACCCAATAAAGAATAACAGCACCAAGCACGGAACCGATTGTGGAGACTGCAACAACTCCTAATACTGTCATATCTGTATAGGTTGTCATGAAACCACCGAATGTCAGAATAATTTCGGACGGAATTGGAGGAAAGATATTTTCCAAAGTTATTAGTAATAGTATCCCGATGTAACCAAATTCCTCCATTGTGTGTGTAATCCAATTGTCCATGAAAGACCTCCTTCTAATTAACGATTATGTAAATTGACGTAAGACATTTACGAATCGCTTGCCTTAGCCATTGAATTCCATAAACAGTTACATTAATAATAACAAAATTGCTTGTGATAATGCCAACATTAACAGATAACTTCATGATTTTAGCTATAGAAAATTATGATTGTCCTGTCATACTCTGTTCAGCCTTTTCATAGAATGGGAGTATTAGGACAAGTGTTAGGGAGGAGAGATTTGTGAGTTCACGGGCAGATGAAATCCGAAGAAGAATCGAAAAGAGAAAGAAAGAACGAGAGAGAATGCAGAAAAATGTGGAGAGAAGGGTTCTTTGGAATGATGAGGAGGAATCTGGCGACCACAATACTTTCTATTTTGAAAACGATAAAAAAGAGGATGATTTTCATCCGCTGTTTCGGAAGGACTTATTTTTATTAAAAATCCTCGGTGCTGCTGTCCTGTTTTTAATAGTGGCAATTGTCGTGAGGAATCAATCTCCTGCCTTTCAAAAAGCTGAAACATCAATAAGGCAGGCAATGAATCAGGAGTTTAATTTTGCGTTTGTTTCTAATTGGTATGAGGATCAGTTTGGAAAGCCGCTTGCTTTTTTACCGTCAACTGCAGAGGATGACTCAACCGGAGAAGAACAATTACAGCAGTATGCCTTGTCGGCGTCTGGGAAAATCCTAGAGGACTTTGCTGACACAGGGCAGAGAGTGGCAATTGAAACAGGCATTGACACAAGCGTTCAGGCTTTGAATGAAGGAACAGTTACTTTTATCGGCGAGAAAGAGGGGTTCGGAAACACCGTGGTTATACAGCATAGTGACAAAAGTGAGTCATGGTATGGAAACTTAGAAGAAGTTGATGTGAATATTTATCAATCTGTCAAAAAGGGGAGCAAGGTTGGGTTAGCTTCCGGGTATGGAACAAATGAGACATTAGGCTTGTTCTACTTTGCGATTAAAAAAGACAATGATTTTATCGATCCTATACAGGTGATTGAGTTTGAATAAGTACCTCCGAGTATTTCAATCCATTTATATACATCCATTCTTATGGGCTGTTATTGGCATAGGCGTCATAACTGCCCATTTTTATGAATTATGTTTGCTGCTGTTCATCATTTTAGTTCATGAACTAGGACACGCAATGGCGGCTGCATCCTTCTCTTGGAGAATTAAACGGATTGCCCTGCTCCCCTTTGGCGGTGTGGCAGAAATGGATGAGCATGGAAACAGACCGTTGAAGGAGGAAGCAATCGTTACAGCAGCAGGTCCAATCCAGCATATATGGATGGTAGGTTTAGGTTATTTGCTTCATGAACAAGGCTTAATGTCTGAATATCTTTTTGACAGCTTTCTAGAATTTAACTTGATGATTTTCTGTTTTAATTTGCTGCCGATCTGGCCTTTGGACGGAGGGAAAATCCTGTTTTTGTTCTTATCTTTAAAGAAGTCATTTCCTGCTGCTCATAAATGGACGCTGCTTTTATCTCTTGCAGGCACTATGCTGTTTTTAGTTTGCGTCCTTTTATTTATGCCCGTCAATCTTAATGCCTGGATCATCCTTTTGTTTCTGTGGTTTTCTATTTTTTATGAATGGAAGCAAAGACGCTATATATTCTTGCGGTTTCTGCTGGAGAGATATTATGGCAAGACAAATGAACTTAGAAAGCTAATGCCGATAGAGGTGAAGGAAGAGGAGCTAGTATTTCATGTGCTAGAACGGTTCCATCGCGGCTGCAAGCATCCGATTATTCTGAAAAAAGGCAAGGTGAGTCACTCCTTAGATGAGAATGAAGTGCTTCATGCTTATTTTGCAGAAAAGCTAGTTACGGCAAAAATCGGGGATTTGCTCTACCGGTAAATAAAGAGATGTCTGGTACAATCCAGACATCTCTTTATGCTGCTTCCTTTCATCTAGCTATTTCAGGTACAATAGAAGAATCATGGAAAAAAAGGATGAATGTATTGAAAAAGGTGTTAGTGAATATGAAAACGAGGGAAAAGCGATTTGCTTATCTCCTTGATACTAGACTAGAAAGATTGTATATTCAGCAGCCCCAGCAAAAGTCAGCTGTTGGCAATATTTATGCGGGCTTCGTAACAAAGGTTATACCTGGCATGAATGCTGCATTTGTCGATATTGGAGAAGAAAAAAATTGCTATTTGCAAAAGGATAAGCTCAGCTCCTATTCTGCGGACGATAGGGCATTAGAAGATAAAAAAGGCAGGAGCATCTCCGCATATGTGAAACAGGGTGAAAAGCTGCTCGTTCAAGTTGTCAAAGATGCGACTGGTACGAAGGGGCCGAAGCTGACAGGCATCATTGAACTGCAGAAGGAAAACCTTGTTTATATGCCGCAAGGACGTTACATAGCTGTTTCAAAAAAAATCGCTGACCCCAAAAAGCAAAAGCAAATGCGGGCAATTGGCAAAAAACTGACATCAGCACCAGAAGGTCTCATTTTCCGAACAAGTGCTGCTGATATGCTAGAAGACCAGCTTGCAGCAGAAGTTGATAGTCTACGACAGGAGCATCTCCGCTTAATGCAGAAAGCTGCCAGCACAAAAAGGCCGGCATTGCTGTTAGAAAAGGATGATTTTACTAAAGAGCTGTTTCGGATTTTTGAGCAGATGGAATCTGGAGAGGTGTTTGTAGATGTTCCAGAAGAAGCAAAAGCATGGAGCACTGCATTTCCCCACTTAAAGTTCCACTATCATGCTGATAAAGAAAGTTTATTTTCTGCCTTTCACGTGGACAAAGATATTCAAGATGCCCTGAAGAGAGTTGTATGGCTTGATAAAGGTGCCTATCTTATTATTGATGAAACAGAGGCAGCGACAGTTATAGATGTCAATACAGGTAAATTTGAAGGTAAGCATGATTTAGAGCAGACGGCTTTTGAGGCAAACCGTTTTGCTGCAATAGAAGCGGCGAGACAGCTGAAAATCAGGGATCTTTCAGGGATTATCTTAATAGATTTTATTGATATGCCAAAGGAAAACCAAAAGAAAATTGAAGAAATCATCAAAAATGAGCTGCAGAAGGATAGCAGACAAACGCGTGTGGTCGGCTTTACAGAGCTTGGCATACTACAAATCACCCGCAAAAAAACAATCATTCCATTAGCGGAAGCAGTTAAGACTAAATGTCCAGTCTGTGATGGTACAGGCTCTGTCATGAGTGCAGAAAGTGTGGCATTTAAGCTTGAGCGTGAATTATGGGAATATCAAAGAAGTGACCATGAAATGGTTGAGATTCAAGCAGGAGCCGAGGTTATCAACGTGTTTGCAGGAGAGAACAATGTCCATTTAAAGCGTTTGGAAGAAGCAATCGGCCTTCATATACACTTGGTCGAAGAAGCCTTCGCTCTTCCTCATTATCATATTAAGTATATCGGTCCCAAAAAATAGAGAGCTAGAAACAAAAACGATTGATTGACAGTATCCAAAAATCATGATAGTATTTTAATGTTGTTTGTAGCACCCGCTACGCTACAACCGCTCGGAACAGGTATACATAAGACTTTGTTCATACAAAGCGCCTGTGATTGGCGAGTCTTAGTCTAACAAGGAGGTGCAGTTTAATGTACGCAATTATTGAAACAGGCGGAAAGCAAATCAAAGTTGAAGAAGGTCAAGCTATCTACATTGAGAAATTAAACAGTGAAGCTGGTGAGACAGTTACTTTCGACCGTGTTCTTTTCGTTGGCGGAGAAAATGTAAAAGTAGGAAGCCCAGTTGTTGAAGGAGCTACTGTTACAGCTAAAGTTGAAAAACAAGGCCGTCAAAAGAAAATCATCGTTTTCAAATACAAAGCGAAGAAAAACTATCATAAAAAGCAAGGTCATCGTCAACCGTACACTAAAGTTGTTATCGAAAAAATCAACGCGTAAGGTGTTTGTATGATCGATATTACGATTAACAAAACAGATTCAGGCTTGATTGAATCATTTACGATAAGCGGTCATGCCTTGTTTGCTAATCACGGGAATGATATTGTCTGCGCTGGAGTCTCAGCTGTCTCCATTGGAGCGATTAATGCTGTAATCTCCATTACAGGCATTACACCTGATATTGAGCAAGGCAAAGATGGGGGATTTTTGAGCTGCAGCATACCTGCACATATCGCGGAAGATACCCGAGAAAGAATTCAGCTTCTTTTAGAGGGTATGGTTGTTTCCTTAGAAACGATTGAACGTGATTATGGCAAGCATGTTGCTATCAAATATAATTAAATAGGAGGTGGAACGAATGTTAAGATTAGATCTTCAGTTTTTTGCATCGAAAAAAGGGGTAGGTTCTACAAAGAACGGTCGTGACTCCATTTCTAAACGTTTAGGTGCTAAACGTGCAGACGGTCAATTAGTAACTGGTGGAAGCATTCTTTACCGTCAACGCGGTACAAAAATCTATCCAGGAGTAAACGTTGGTCGTGGTGGCGATGATACACTATTCGCAAAAGTTGACGGAATCGTTAAATTTGAGCGTCTTGGTCGTGATCGCAAACAAGTTAGCGTATACCCAGTAGCACAAGAAGCATAAGTTTCTTATGAAAAGGCTGGCTCTTTTGGAGTCAGTCTTTTATTTTTTCATTCTATTTCAGCACTTAGACAGACAGCATTTATGCTCTCTGTCTAAGTGCTGAAAGAAAAGATTTGCATTTTTTTGCTATATTTTTACGTGTCGTTTCATTTTTTGTTATACTTACATACGAGAAAGTCTTCTGACACTAAATAACCGTGTAGGAGTACGATAATGAACAAAGACTGGGAAAGAATCGAATTTTTGAGACATGTACGCCATGATTGGCTGAATAAAATCCAATTGATTAAAGGAAATATGGCATTAAACAAAAAAGACCGCGTGGAAGAGATTATTGATGATATTATTTTGGAAGCGCAGCAGGAAGCAAAATTGTCCAATTTGGATATCCCTGCTTTTGCGACAAAAATACTGACTTCCAATTGGGAAAACTATTCATTCCGTCTGGAATACGAAGTGCTGAATGATGAAAAGTGTCGATACATAGAAGACTTGGCATTGACTGGCTGGACAAGCCGATTTTTTTCCATTTTGGATGGCAGCATTAAAAAATATCACGATAATCACCTTTCTGTGTCAATTGAGCCCCAATTGGCGGAAACCCGATTGTTTTTTGATTTTAGCGGAATAATAGAAGAGAAACAGCAGCTTATCCATTTTTTACAGGAAGAGCTGCAAGATGGTTTTTACGTGCAAAACAGTGAAATTTCAGATGAGGAATTAACGATAGAGCTGCTAATAAAGCAGCATCCATAAAATTCCCTACATTACTTGTATTTCGATTCATAGGCATACTGCCTAACTAGGAGGAAGTTGTAAAATGTTTGTTGATCAGGTCAAGATATACGTGAAAGGCGGAGACGGCGGAAATGGAATGGTTGCCTTTCGCAGAGAGAAATATGTTCCTAAAGGCGGACCAGCTGGCGGAGACGGCGGTAACGGCGCAGATGTAATTTTTGAAGTGGAAGAAGGCTTGCGTACATTGATGGATTTCCGTTATAAGCGCCACTTTAAGGCACCCCGCGGAGAGCATGGAATGAGCAAAAACCAGCACGGCAAAAACTCTAAGGATATGATTGTTAAGGTTCCACCGGGCACAGTCGTTGCTGATGCGGAAACAGGAGAAACAATTGCTGATTTGACGAAGCACGGCCAGCAGGCTGTAATTGCCCGCGGCGGACGCGGCGGACGAGGTAACTCACGCTTTGCAAGCCCGTCAAATCCAGCTCCAGAGCTTTCTGAAAACGGCGAGCCGGGACAAGAGCGTGAAGTTACATTAGAGCTTAAAGTATTGGCAGACGTAGGGCTTGTTGGCTTTCCAAGTGTCGGAAAATCAACATTGCTTTCTGTTGTGTCTGCAGCAAAGCCGAAAATCGCTGATTATCATTTCACGACAATCGTCCCAAATTTAGGGATGGTAGAAACAGAAGATAGCAGAAGCTTTGTTATGGCTGATTTGCCAGGACTGATTGAAGGTGCACACTCTGGTGTCGGCCTAGGTCACCAGTTCTTGCGCCATATTGAGCGCACAAGAGTTATTGTCCATGTTGTCGACATGGCGGCAATTGAAGGCAGAGATCCTTTCGAAGATTATATTACGATCAATAAGGAGCTCCAGGAATACAATATGCGTCTTTTAGAAAGACCGCAAATTATTGTAGCTAATAAAATGGACATGCCGGATGCAGAAGAGAACTTGAAGGTCTTCAAGGAAAAACTCGAAGAGGATTATCCAATCTTCCCAGTATCTGCCTTAACGAGAACAGGTTTACGTGATTTGCTGTTTGCAGTAGCTGATAAGTTAGAGCACACACCAGAATTTCCGCTTGAGGAAGTCGAGGAAGAGGCTGGAGTTCACCGCGTATTGTATAAGCATGAAGCAGATGAGCGTCAGTTCTTTATTTCTAGAGACTCTGACGGAAGCTTTGTCCTTACTGGGGAAGGAATTGAAAAGCTGTTCAAGATGACTGACTTCTCTAGAGATGAATCTGTGAACAGATTTGCTCGCCAGTTGAGAGGTATGGGTGTGGATGAAGAGCTAAGACAGCGCGGTGCTAAGGATGGAGACATCGTTAAATTAATGGATTATGAATTCGAGTTCATTGATTAATTTTTCCTTTAAGTTATGTAATAAACTAAATTTGCTGACTCCATGGGAATCTTCCCATGGAGGTTTCCCTTTAGCTTAAGAGAGGTTGAGCGAATGAAACAGAATAAGTTGGACCAGCGTTTTTTTCTTGTCCGTGAGGATGTTCTTTCAGAGGCGATGAAGAAAACATTGGAAGCAAAGGAATTGCTGGAACGGGGCAAGGCAGAATCTGTTTTTGATGCAGTTCAAAAAGTCGATTTAAGCAGAAGTGCCTTTTATAAGTACAGAGATACAATTTTCCCCTTTCATACAGTCGTGAAGGAACGTCTGATTACGTTATTCTTTTATATTGAGGATCGTTCAGGTACGCTTTCTAAACTGTTGAATGTTGTTGCATCAGGAGGATGCAATGTATTGACAATCCATCAGACTATACCGCTGCAGGGACGGGCAAATGTGACCCTTTCCTTAAATACAGCTGAAATGGAAATATCCATTGATGCATTACTCGAAAGACTGCGAATGCTTGAGTTTGTCGAGAAAGTGGAAGTTTTAAGCTCAGGAGCATAATCTGCTCCCTTTTTCTTTTTTGAAAAAAGATGCATTTATACAATGAGAATTCAGAATTATACATAAATAGTGCTTTTAAGTTGGAGGAGAAGGAAATTGAAAGTAGGGTATCTAGGACCGAAAGCAACATTTACGAATATAGCAGTAAATAAAATGTTTCCAAATGCAGAGAAGCTTCCGTATATGACAATCCCGAATTGTATGGATGCTGTAATGAAAGGCGAAGTAGAGGCTGCTCTTGTGCCTGTTGAGAACACATTAGAAGGCTCTGTTAATATCACGCTGGATTATTTAATTCATGAGGTGGACATTCCGATTAAAGGAGAAATTACTGTTCCAATTAAACAGCATTTAATGGTGCATCCAAACTTTAAAGACCGTTGGAAAGATGCAGAGGTTGTATTCAGTCACTCCCATGCGATTGCCCAATGTCACCGGTTTTTGCATGCTGAATGGAATGGAATCAGATGTGAAAATACAACATCAACAGCAGCCGCAGCTCAATACATAAAGGAAAATCCCAACCTCGCTGCTGCATCAATCGGCAATGAATTGACTGCAGCTGAATATGGACTTGAAATAGTCAAACGGAATATCCATGATTTTGATAATAACCATACACGCTTTATCATTATTTCCAAAAAGGATACTGCCTTTCAACCGGTTGACTGCATTCATCTTGGCTATAAAACTAGCTTAATGGTCTCCCTTCCTGCCGATGAGTCTGGTGCTTTGCATCAAGTCTTGTCTGCATTCGCATGGCGCAAGCTGAACTTAGTTAAGATTGAATCAAGACCTACTAAGACTGGTCTTGGCAATTACTTCTTTATTATTGACATTGATCGGGAGCTTGATGATGTCCTCATCCCTGGTGCAATGTCCGAACTAGAAGCGATTGGCTGTGATGTAAAGCTGCTCGGATCATACCCGTTTTATGCAGGAGCAAAAAGTTAAGGAGCCCAAAATTGTTGGGCTCCCTTTTTAAATAAATTAGTCTTCTAGTCCAATTAAGAACCCGGCATTTCGCAATGCAGTTTCGGCATCAATAAGCGCCTCTTTAGAAGGAGCTGTTAATGTGTGTAAATGAATGCCGGACGTCAGCTGTGATAGATAGACAGCATTTGTGCTTTTAATCTTTTTCATAAATTGCTGTACTTCCTTCCGGTTTGACACAAGGATGGAGGCAGTTAAATCACCGTAAACAGGATGTTCGATTTTAACATCTTTTACTGTTACTCCAAAATCCACTATGATATTTAACTCTTCCTCTGTTTTTTCGGGAGGGTGGTTGCAGGCAATGATTTTTTCATGCAGCTCTGGTTTAGATTGCTGCAAATACAAATATCCTTGACTAGTGGCGATAATCGGTTCATTTTTTGCCTTCAGCAAGGTAATATCTCCGACAATAATCTGTCTGCTGACACTTGTCAGCCGTGACAGCTCGCTGCCTGTAAAAGGACGGTTATTTTCTTTAAGCAAGGATAGTATAAAGCTTCTTCTTTCCTCTCCAAGCATTTTTTCCATGTAATTCCTCCTTCATAATCTTTCTTAAATGGATATAAGCTTGCTATATATCGTTTTAAGGCATTTTAAATGATATTTTCAGGTATCTTGTCCTATTTTACCAAACTATTTGCTGTGACCGCCATCAATATCAATTTTTCCTTATAAACACTGATAATGCGGCAATATACTGTCAGGAACATTTCTAAAGACAGCACATAATTACTGAGAAAAGCGCATAAATTTTTCTGAAGAACAATAACACTTTTTCCGCGACAACATAGACTATATGGACATATGCATAGGAGGGAATCTATAGTGAAGATCCATATCGTACAAAAGGGGGATACTCTTTGGGAAATCGCCAAGAAGTATGGCGTTAACTTTGAAGAGTTAAAAATGTTAAATTCCCAGCTAAGTAATCCAGATATGATTATGCCCGGTATGAAAGTTAAAGTTCCGACTGCTGGAGGCAGTATAAAAAAAGAAGCGCCAATAGCAGGTATGAAGAAGGAGCAGCCAATCATAAAGGAACAGCCAATCATAAAGGAACAACCGATAGTGAAAGAGCAGCCAATCATAAAAGAACAGCCAATCATAAAAGAACAGCCTAAAAAAGAAATGCCGAAAAAAGAAAAACCGAAGGAAAAGCCGTATACTCCAAAAATGCCTACACCAATTATTCCAGAAATTGATATTCACAATTATTATTCCATGAATATGACAAATATTGATGTAGAAGTGGATATTGAAGAAAAACCTGTCCCGCCAAAGCCTGTAAATATTGTACCTGTAAAGGAAGAACCAAAGGCAGAGGTCTGTCCGCCGATTATTCCATATCAGCCATATTGTTATGAAATATCGCCAATGATGCCAGGTTCAGGCTTCCCGCCAGGTGTATGCATTCCAGAAGGAGTTCCGATGGATTATTATCCTGTCCAACATGCTAGCATGCCAGGGGCGATGCCGATGCAGGGAATCAAACATAAATGGGAAGAATCTTCATCTTCTTATGCGTCGCCATTCACACCAGCAGCACAACCGTTTCAACATGCAAATATTGGCACAAATCCAGTAGCTGGTCATAAAGAGATGCCAGTCCAGCAGCCGTTTCAACATGGACTTCAGCCAATGCACCATAATCACATGCACTCTTCTTATGATATGCATGAATCGTCTTCTGATTATGCAAATGTTGCTCCAGCATCATACCAAGCACCGGTTCAGCTTCCATATCAGGAGGATTGCGGCTGTGGCGGGCCTGCTGTGCCATACCCAGGTCAAGTTTATGGCAGTGACCAATTCGCTCCTGGTACAGCAGGAATGCAGCAAGGCTTTAATCCAGGAATGGGAATGGGTGGCGAAATGGCATTCGGAGGAATGCCAGGAACGCAACAAGGCTTCGATCCAGGAATGATGGGAGGCCAGCCACCATTTGGAGGAATGCCGGGCGGAGATCAATTCGCTGAAATGCCAGGAATGCAGCAAGGCTTTAACCCAGGAATGATGGGAGGCCAGCCGCCATTTGGAGGAATGCCGGGCGGAGACCAATTCGGAGGAATGCCAGGAACGCAGCAAGGCTTTAACCCAGGAATGATGGGAGGCCAGCCGCCATTTTCGGGAATGCCTGGCGGAGACCAATTCGGAGGAATGCCAGGAGGGCAGCAAGGCTTCAACCCAGGAATGATGGGAGGCCAGCCGCCATTTTCGGGAATGCCTGGCGGAGACCAATTCGGAGGAATGCCAGGAGGGCAGCAAGGCTTTAACCCAGGAATGATGGGAGGCCAGCCGCCATTTTCGGGAATGCCGGGTGGAGACCAATTCGGAGGAATGCCAGGAATGCAGCAAGGCTTCAACCCAGAAATGGGCGGCTTACCAATGACAGGAGGTCCAGGTTATCCATTTGGAGGTACAATGCCTGGTGGCTTTATGCAAGAACCACCATACCCCCAAGGTGCGCTAGGAAACGTGCCAATGCAAAACACTATGGGTGAGATGGGCACTGGAATGCCTGGGATGCAAGGAATGCCAAGCGGAACTGCAGGAGCTCGTGACGTAATGGGATCTCCTATATTTGGACCAGGCGGCAATGCTCCAATCTTTGCACCTCCATTTCAAGGAAATGGTCAGCCCCCATTAGTTCATCCGTATGGAATTAATGAGGTAACTCCATTTGGCATGCCTCGTTATTTAGACGAAAGCAGCGATTATGAAAATTAATAGTAGAGGAGACGATGATTCAGTCTATCGTCTCCTCGCTTTATTACAAAATAAGCTGCCTTATCCAGTAAAGGATTTGAAACGCATCCGCAAACAAGTATATTTGGTAGTGACAGATTATGCTTGGCTAATCCTTAAAGAGTTCCCAAGCTATAAAAAACTAAAAATCCAAGAGGCATTTACAAACTCGCTTCACTATGAAGGATTTCATGCAACCTATCGCTTCTTCTCTTTTGAACAAGATCCTATTATTATTGATAACCGAATATATGGCTGCATTGAATACATACCTGGAAGCCTTAAGCCTTTCTCCTATATGGATAAAGACAGCAGAAACGAGGCTTTATCGTTAATGGGCCATTATTATAATTGCACAGAAAGGCTAGTCGATACTTATCGATATATTTTGCCTGACTTTGATATTTTTGAAAAGTGGTCAGAAAGAGGTAACCAGTTTAAGCTAAACTTGCCTGTTGCCGCCCAATTTTTAAAAGGAGACATTCTCCAAGAATTAAATGGTTGGATAGATTGGTCTCTATATCATTTGGAAAGAGAAAGAGACAATATTAAAAACCAAAAAAAAGTGATTTTGCATGGAGATGTTGCACATCATAACTTTCACCGCGGCCTTAATGGAGAGCTGTATTTAATTGACTTTGACCTTATTAGTATTGGACCTAAAAGCATGGATTATTTACAATATGCCAATCGGATTTTGCCGCTAATTGGGTGGTCACATCATCAGCTTCAAAAAATAAGCTTGCTTCAGCCATTTTTAAATGAAAGATCCTTTTTAATTGGGCTTGCTTTTCCTACAGATGTACTGCGGGAATGGAACAGGATTATTAGACAAAACAAGCTTAATAATGAGCTGGCCAGAAACCATGTAGTAGAGCTTACAGAGCAGCAATTCTCCAAAAGAAGAAAATTTGTGCAAAAAATGATGAAGTTAGCAGACCGCTTTCAATAGCTTTCCCTATCTTGATTAAACGAAAATGCCTATACTTAACAGCATGAAAGGTTCCTGATTCGCAGAAAATAATTTTGAGCTTTATTTGCTCAAAATGAATTGTGAAAGGGAGTATGCGAAGGATGAAGTGGATGAAAGCGGCAGCTCCATTTACGCTGTCTCTCATGCTGTTGACAGGGTGCGCCAATACGGACCAGGATTTAAATAATAGTGAAAATGATATACCCCTAGGCTATTACTCAAACGAAAGACATGAAAAGGAGAGTACAGGGAATGCAAGGGTGTTAGGCAATCAAGATAATGACGGACCTTTGACAGAGGCAATGGACCACACCTTTGGATTAGAAGGGCAGCAAAACCGTGCTAATGCGAGCAATATAAATGATCAAACATCGCTTGGCAATAACGAGGAAAGCTACAATACAGAACTTGCAGACAAGATTAACAATGCTGCCTTAAAAGTAAAAAATGTAAAAGATGTTCGAACTGTTGTTTATAATGATAATGTGTTAGTGGCATTAGAAGTAAATAACAGAAAAACAATCACTACTACTAAAGCAGATGTCAGAAAAAATATAGGCAGTTATATAAAGGGAAAAGAAACATCCATTGTAACAGATAAAGGGATTTTTCTTAATATAGATAGTATTAATAAAGGAATTCGCAAACGTCTTCCTGAAAAAACGATAGACAGGAATAAACGTAATATTATTAAAAAAGCAGATCCAACAAGCAATTTATAAATAAAAAGCTGATTTTAAAAGAAGTTTCTTTTAAAGTCAGCTTTTTTTGTGAAAGTGAGATTTATTAATAAATGTTCTTAATTAATAACATTTTACAGGCAAAAGAGGCAATTGAATCTTATAATTGTTCGATATAATGAAAAAATACAAAGATTTTCCTTTCCATAATGAAATGTTTGCTTTATAATGAAAGAAACATTCGTTATAGAGAACAATTGAAGAACGTAAGGTGGAGGGACAAATCGTGAAGGTACTTGTGACTGGGGGAGCCAGCAATAGCATGGCATTTGAAGTGATCATGAAGCTTATAAAAAAGGGGATAGATGTAGTAATTGCCGATAACTGTGAATGGAAGTTCACATCTCCGTTCCACAGTAATATTACTTATTATCATACAGCGCTTGATAAGGAGCTTTTAACACCTATTTTACAAAAGGAAAAGGTAGAAGTTGCACTACATTTCAAAAGTGAACCTATCACATCAAATAAAATAAAAGACTCCTTCGACCAGTCGGAAGAGAATATTCACACAACGATGCATGTACTCGAAGCTTGTGCGGAAGCTAAAGTGAAAAAGGTGATTTTTCCTAGTACGATCTCTGTTTATGGCAATCAATCAGATGTGGCTGTGGAAGATTCATTTTTAGACCCTATTCTTTTTGAAGGCCTTTCGAAAAAAGTGGAAGAGAAATATGTCATGCATTATCACAAGCTTTACGGCTTGGACTTTTCTATTTTAAGGTTCGCTGATATATATGGAATAGATAATGGCGGATATATAGCAGAAAATATCGAGAGAGCAATAGATGGACATGCACCCCTTATCAATGGAACAGGACAAGAACTGCGAAACTTTCTTTATATCGATGATGCTGTCGATGCTATTTTAGCTGCTTTAACTAGTGGAGATAATCAGGTCATAAATATTGCAGCAGACTCTATGCACAGTTTGGAAGAAGCGGCGGTTTGTGTAAGTGAGACGGTTGGAACGTTAGAGCCGGTTTATGATAGAGAAGAGGAGACATTAGTTTCCACTTGCCCTGTATCGACTCATAAAGCAAAAGAACTATTAGGCTGGGAAGCAAAAATCCCGCTGTGGGAAGGGCTGCAAAAAACCTTAGAGAAAACCGAGGTAAGAAAGCATTTTTAAAGTTTGTTATTTTGTAAAGAAATTTATTCGCATGTTTTTAGATAATATGGTGAGACTAATAGGGAATTTAAGTTTGTTCTAGTAAGTTAAAGAGGTGGTTCATAATGAAAACCAGATTCCTTTTATTGTTCTCTATTCTTCTTATCATTCTATTATCTGCATCTCCCGGGTGGGGAAATGGAGCTCATGCACAGTCTCCGAAGAAGTTTTCTGTTATGTTGCAGAGAGTATATTTGGACGGGGAAGTTAGTGAAGAGTGTGTAGAGGAAACAATATGGTCGATGGAAGATTTCTGGTCTAAATATGAGAATTGGCAGCTGGTGAATATGGATAGTCACCAATTTGTCTTTAGACAGGAAATGGACGATATTTCTCCATTGCTTAAAGCGAATGGCTATTTCGGAGTATCAGCAGAAGGCGTTTTAGGCGTTTATAATGGTAAGCCGAATAAGTCGAATATTATTCAATCCTTCTTCCAAATAGATTTGGAGAAGCTGGAATCAAAGCAGCAAAAAAATCTGCAAAATGGGATTCCGATTAAGAATAAAAACCGCTATGTGGAAGTGCTTGAGACATTTAAAAATCTTGATACAAACAATCAAGCAAATTAACAATGGATAGTCAAACAGGCTAATCGAAAGAATGGGGAAACTTTCGATTGCCTAAAAAGTCTTATTAGGAGCCTTTAAAACCATTATTTTTAAAAGTGGTTTTTTTGTGTTTTATAAAAGCTATTTTTTTGGAATTTTACGAAAATATCTTATATGGTAGTTTTTCTTTATTGTATGCTAAAATAGTCTTTATAGCTTTAATAAGGGAGCGAAAAGGATTTGTACGAATATATTAAAGGGAAAATAGAGTATATTGGACCTGAATACATAGTGGTTGAAAATAATGAAATCGGTTATCAAATTAAGACTCCGAACCCATTCTCTTTTTCTTCCTTATCAAACCAGAAAATCACTGTTTATACGTATCATTATGTAAGAGAAGATATTATAAGCTTATATGGTTTCCGGTCAAAGGATGAAAAGACATTATTTATAAAGCTGCTTAATGTTTCTGGTATCGGACCAAAGGGCGCTCTTGCTATTCTGGCTTCAGGACAGCCGGATCAAGTAATTTCTGCTATTGAAAATGAGGATGAGGCATTTCTTGTGAAGTTTCCTGGTGTCGGCAAAAAGACAGCAAGACAAATGATTCTTGACTTAAAAGGGAAGCTGTCAGATATCATGCCGGATTTCTTTCCAGACTTGTTCAATGTGGAAGAAGTGGAACAGAAAAAAGCTGGCGAGTCTCTTCTTGATGAAGCACTGCTTGCATTGTCTGCGCTCGGATACACGGACAGAGAGGTTAAAAGAGTTATACCACAATTGAAAAAAGAACAGCTTACAACAGACGAATATATCAAACTGGCGTTAAAGCTGCTGCTTAAGTAATCGGAGATATCTTTTAAGGAGAGGAGTGGAATATGTTGGATGATCGCATCGTATCTGGAGAAGCCGATTCATTAGAAGTTTCCTTTGAACAAAGTTTGCGTCCCCTTCAATTAAAAGAGTATATCGGTCAGGATAAAGTCAAAGATAATTTGGAAGTGTTTATTAAAGCTGCTAAATTTAGGGAAGAAGCCCTTGACCATGTCCTTTTATATGGACCGCCAGGCTTAGGGAAAACAACATTGGCAACAATTATCGCTAATGAAATGGGCGTTAATATCAGGACGACTGCCGGACCGGCAATTGAAAGGCCGGGTGATTTGGCCGCCATCCTCACCGCCCTTGAGCCTGGAGATGTTCTTTTTATTGATGAAATACATCGGCTTCCCCGAGCTATCGAAGAGGTACTTTATCCAGCCATGGAAGATTACTGCCTCGATATTGTGATTGGAAAAGGGCCTAGTGCAAGATCTGTGCGCCTTGATCTGCCGCCGTTTACACTAGTTGGTGCAACGACAAGAGCTGGCTCCGTATCTGCGCCGCTGCGAGACCGTTTCGGCGTCTTGAGCAGGCTTGAGTATTATCAAGAGGAACAGCTGAAAAGTATTGTCGTTCGTACGGCACAAGTGCTCCAAGTAGATATACATGACGGGGCTGCATGGGAAATCGCGCGAAGGTCGAGAGGAACACCGAGGATTGCAAACCGATTGCTGAGAAGGGTCAGAGACTTTGCTCAAGTAAAAGGTGATGGAAGTATTACGGAAAAACTTGCCCATGATTCTTTAGAACTTTTGCAAGTCGACCGTTTAGGTTTAGACCATATTGACCATAAATTATTAATAGGTATGATTCATAAATTTAGAGGCGGTCCTGTCGGTTTAGAGACAATTGCAGCGACGATCGGGGAAGAGGCGCACACGATTGAGGATGTGTATGAACCGTATTTACTGCAGATTGGTTTTCTGCAGCGGACACCTCGAGGCCGTGTCGTTACCGATTTAGCCTATGAGCATTTAAATATTACCAAAGAAGTATAACGAATCATGGCACGCTCATTATAGCCATGATTCCAGTTTGAATACAATAGTTTTTAAAAGAGAAAAGGTGAAGTATAGTGAAAGTAGATTTATTTGATTTTCATCTGCCAGAAGAATTGATTGCACAAGTGCCTTTAAAGGATAGGACTAGCAGCAGGCTAATGGTGGTAGATAAGGAAACAGGAAGCTTAGAACACCGTACATTCAAGGATATTATTGAATACATAAACCCAGGAGATTGCCTTGTTCTTAATGACACGAGAGTCTTGCCTGCAAGACTGCACGGAGAAAAGGAAGATACAGGTGCGCATATTGAGGTCCTTCTTCTTAAACAGCAAGAAGGAGAGCAATGGGAAACATTAGTGAAGCCTGCAAAGCGTGTTAAGAAGGGGACAGTTATCTCCTTTGGCGACGGTAAGCTGAGGGCTGTTTGTAAAGAAGAGCTTGAACATGGTGGCAGAATTCTTGAGTTTGTTTATGATGGAATCTTTTACGAAATTCTCGATGAGCTTGGCGAAATGCCGCTGCCTCCATACATAAAAGAAACGCTGGACGATCAAGACAGATATCAAACGGTATATGCTAAGGAAAGAGGATCGGCTGCTGCACCAACTGCCGGCCTTCATTTCACAGAGGAGCTGCTAGAGGAGCTTAAGCAAAAAGGAGTTCATATTGCATTTATCACATTGCATGTTGGTCTTGGCACATTCCGTCCAGTGAATGTGGAAGATATTGATAAACATGAAATGCATGCAGAGTTCTATCAGATTACTGCAGGCACCGCTAAGCTGCTAAATAAGGTGCGGGAAAGTGGCGGGCGTATTTTGTCTGTCGGCACAACTTCCACACGCACATTAGAGACAATTGCCACAGCAAATGACGGTCAATTTGTGGAAAGCAGCGGCTGGACAAGCATTTTTATATACCCAGGATATGAGTTCAAAGGGATTGACGGCATGATCACTAATTTCCATTTGCCAAAATCGACGCTTATCATGCTAGTAAGCGCACTTGCCGGCAGGGAACATATTCTTCATGCATATGAGACTGCTGTTAAAGAACACTACCGCTTCTTCAGCTTTGGAGATGCTATGTTCATCCGCTAAAAAGCAGCAGCTGCAAATTCTTATTGGTGGATTTTTAAATAAAGGAGATTTTACATTGACTGCAATACGTTATGAATTAATTAAGACGTGTAAACAAACAGGAGCAAGGCTTGGTATCGTGCACACTCCGCACGGTTCCTTTGAAACTCCTACATTTATGCCTGTCGGTACATTGGCGACAGTAAAAACGATGGCGCCAGAAGACTTGAAGACTATGGGTGCAAATATTATCTTGAGCAATACGTATCATTTATGGCTCCGCCCTGGTCATGAAATTGTGAAAGAGGCGGGAGGCCTGCACAAATTCATGAATTGGGACAAAGCGATTTTGACTGATTCAGGCGGTTTCCAAGTGTTCTCATTAAGTGATTTCCGCAAAATTGAGGAAGAGGGAGTTCATTTTAGAAATCACCTAAATGGAGATAAGCTGTTCCTTTCACCTGAAAAAGCGATGGAAATCCAAAATGCGTTAGGTTCAGACATTATGATGGCATTTGATGAATGTCCGCCATATCCTGCAGAGTATGACTATATGAAAGCATCGGTAGAGCGTACATCAAGATGGGCTGAGCGTTGTTTGAAAGCACATGGCAGACCAGAGGACCAAGGCTTGTTCGGAATCATCCAAGGTGGAGAATATGAAGAGCTGCGCAAACAGAGTGCAAGAGATCTTGTATCTTTAGACTTCCCAGGCTATGCAGTCGGCGGCCTTTCTGTCGGCGAGCCGAAGGATGTTATGAACCGAGTGCTTGAGTTCACAACACCATTAATGCCGGATAATAAGCCGCGTTACTTAATGGGTGTTGGTTCACCTGATTCCTTAATAGATGGGGCAATCAGAGGGATTGATATGTTTGACTGTGTTCTTCCGACACGCATTGCCCGCAACGGCACATGCATGACAAGCGAGGGCAGACTTGTAGTGAAAAACGCAAAATATGCTAGAGATTTCGGGCCGCTTGACCCGGAATGCGACTGCTATACATGCAAAAACTACAGCCGAGCTTACATCCGTCATTTAATCAGATGTGATGAAACTTTCGGAATAAGACTTACATCTTACCATAATCTCTATTTTCTGTTAAACTTAATGGAGAATGTCAGACAAGCGATTCGTGAAGATCGATTGGGGGACTTCAAAGAAGAGTTTTTCGAGCGCTACGGCTTCAATAAGCCAAATGCTAGAAACTTTTAAATAGAGAATTTGAAAGGAGGGGAAATGAATGCAAAACATTATGGGGCTACTACCATTTATTTTAATGTTTGTTCTATTCTACTTTTTGCTTATCCGTCCGCAGCAAAAGCGTCAAAAAGCGGTAAGGCAAATGCAGAGTGATTTGAAAAAAGGGGACAAGATTGTCACGATTGGCGGACTTCATGGCACAGTCGATGCAATCGATGAAGGCACTGTTGTTCTTAAGTCTCCAGACGGAAGCCGTCTGACTTTTGACCGCAATGCAGTTCGTGAAGTTCTGGAATCTTCCAGCACTGTCCTGGACAAAGCATAATACAAAAAGCTGGAAGCAAGTTTTGCTGCCAGCTTTTTTTAATGTAAAGTTATTCTCCATTAAGATTTCGAAAGATTAACTCCTAATATGCCGCCCATCATCGCGATCAGCGTATAGCAAACATGGTAAATGAACTGCTCGAAAGTAAAGAGCTGATCCAAGCCTAAAAAGCTGAACAAGAACACTATCAGGAAATAAATCAAGCCTGTTATCCCCCCGAGAAACCAGCCCTTTTGCTTACCTTTCCCACCAGATATAAACCCTCCTGCAAACAAAGTAATAAACGACACAGCAGTGATTATGTATTGCAAGGATGCTTCCTGAAGGGAAGTGAATCTCAGCAGCAAGGAAAAGACAATGCTGCTTGTAATAAATAGGGTAAAGATCGCTATCAGGCCATATAATACAGCACTGCCGACATTTTTGCTTTCTTCGATCTTGAACCTCTCCTTTCAACCATTTTCTTTTTTAATGAGACAATCTTGGAGTTTCATACTAGTACAAGCATATTCGCCAACTGTCCTAAATAGAATCATGAATTTGATTACTTCGCATAAAAATCATCGGCGAGAAGAAACTAAAAAGGTTGTTTATTCGAAAAGAAATACTTTTGGGAGGGAATATAATGGAGGAGTATATTGTCATTCTGCTGAGGACTCTATTGCTTTATGCCATCATCGTTCTCGTTTTCCGCATGATGGGTAAACGGGAAATAGGGGAGTTAAGCATTCTTGACTTAGTTGTATATATTATGATTGCAGAAATTGCTGTTGCTGCGATTGAAGATATTAAAACAGAGCTAGTTCCTACTATTTTGCCAATATTTATTCTGCTTCTGATTCAGATTGGTCTGGCAGCTCTTTCCCTTAAAAGTAAAAAAATTAGAGATTTGATTGACGGGAAACCAACCATCATTATCAATAAAGGGAAAATTGATGAAAAAGCAATGCGTTCCCAGCGCTACAATATGGACGATTTACTCCTGCAGCTTCGCGAGAAGGATGTTCGTAATGTTGCTGATGTTGAATTTGCGATATTAGAAACGTCTGGAAAGCTGTCTGTTTTCGAAAAGGAGCCGAACAAATCAGGCGTTACCATTCCTTTAATAATCGATGGGGTCATTCAAGAGGCAAGTCTTAAAGAAATTGGAAAAAGTCATGGCTGGTTACAGCAGGAGCTGAAGAAACAGGGGCATCTAAAGATAGATAAGATATCCTTCTGCAGTTTCCAGGATGATAAATTTTATATTGATTATTTTGACGAAAAATGAGGCAGAGTCAAGACTCTATCCTCATTTTCCTGTCAATATGGGACCGATCCACGGAATCCGTCTAATATCTTCTTTTTTAATGAGCTTAAAAACAAAAAGCAAAATCAGGTACAACAAGCTAATGATAATTGTATCTGCTGCCACCATTAACACAAGGCTGTCTATCCAGCTTAAGTTAGCCAGAAATGCTCCAGCATAGCCGGAAATAAAGATGACAGCAAGCATTTTGGCGTAATCTTTTACATAAATAGAAAATCCTATAGATTTAGTTATAGTAGCGAAATGAAGCAATGTTGTGAGAACAAAGCCGACTATTAAAGCAATGGCTACCCCGTAAATACCGAACTCCGGCCTGCTGGCAAGAAGGAGAATAACGGCTGTTTTCACAGCTGCTCCGATAAAACTGTTTATCATCGCAGCCCTTGCCAAGTTAAGCGCCTGCAGTGCTGCTTGAAGCGGTCCTTGATAGTAGTTCAAGATAAAAAATGGTGCCATCAGCAAAATAAAGGTTGTCCCCTTTGTGCTGCCATACATGACGGTCATTAAAGGCTCTGCCAATGCATACAGCACAATCACAGCAAGTCCGCCTGTCATGAACGTGAACCTTAACGCTTGCTGCAGCAAATAATCTATCGTTTGCTTTTGATTGCTGGCATTGGCTTCACTTATGGCAGGAACAAGCGATGTGGACAGTGATTGTGTGAAAAACGAAGGAAGCATCAAAAGAGGCAGTGCAAATCCTGTTAACACTCCGTATTGCTTCGTAGCATTGACGGCAGTAAGCCCAGCGATAGCCAAGCTTTGTGCCACCACAATAGGCTCTAAAAACCATGCAATACTCCCAATCATTCTGCTTCCTGTAGTAGGAAGGGCAATTTGCATAAGCTCGTTAAAGGTGGTTTTCCCTTTCACTATATACTGCAAGAATTTGTTTCGAAGGGAAAAGCTCTTTTTCCATTTGAAAGAGGCGAGCAAGTAAAGAAGAGAAGCCAATTCTCCAATAACCCCAGCGAGCATCGCTCCTGCAGCAGCATATTCAATTCCCATAGGCAAGAATGCTTTCGTAAGAACAGCTATTAACGTGATGCGGATAACTTGTTCAATTACCTGTGAAACAGCTGCCGGCTTCATCGTTTGTTTCCCTTGGAAATATCCTCTTAGAACAGAAGAGACAGCGATGACAGGAATAATCGGTGCGATGGCCATCATTGGCACTAGTGTTCTTCTGTCATTAAATAATGTTTCAGCCAAATATGGAGCAAGCAAATATAAAAGCGGTGTAAAAACCAATGCAAGTCCAAGTGTCGTTGATAAAGAAACGACAAGTATGGATTTGACTTTGCGCTGATTCCCTTCCGCATATGCTTCTGCCACGTTTTTTGAAATGGCGACAGGCAGTCCAAGTTGAGTGATGGTCACGACTAAAATGAGTGTGGGATATACCATCATGTACAGCCCGACTCCATCTTCCCCTATAAATCGGGCAATAACGATGCGATTGATAAAACCTAAAACTCTAGTGATCAGTCCTGCTGCTAGCAGTATAATGGTGCCTTTCAAAAACTTAGACATTCTATTTCCCTGCCTTCTCAAATAACGAATAATGCTATACAATTAACTATATGCATTCATGTGGACAAAGCATGACAAGTATATAAAGGAATTTGAAAAGAAGCAGAGATTGGATCGAAAAGGAACTATTGCCTTTCATCATGAAAAACGTAAGAGGTTTATGATAAGAGGAAAAGGACCATCATGTTAAAGGAGCTGTTTGAAAGATGCCATCTGAGCATTTGTATGATCATTTTCGCCATCAAGTGAAGCCAGCGCTGAAGAGCAAGCTGGAGGAATTTCATCTACTGGGCTATGACACTATAGATGAGAACGAACTATGGTTCTTCTTAACGAAGAAAAAGTGGAAGAAAACCTCAACGGACTACAGGATTGCAGAAATTGTTCAAGATGTAATGAATGTTAAAGTATTAGACTTCATGAATTTTGCCACAGTGGAAGCCTACAAGGCAGACGACTATTTCTCTGTGCTTTCAGAGGAGGAAAAAAAGGAGCTGCTAAAATAACCTTTACATACAGAGCATTTGTGAATTTTTTGTGAAGAAGTTCGATAATTTTTAGTACAAATTGACAGCACTCATAAACTGTTTCATAATGTTTTATTATAGAAAGAAAATGTTTAATTAACGAAGAATTCATGAACAAATTCTGTAATGAATAGTGCTTGCCGTCCTGTCAAGCTGTCAGGATGGCTTAAGCTTGTCAATAGGTGTAATCATATGTACGCCTTTTTAGAACGAGGAGGAAAAATACATAATGGTAAAGCGGAGCAGAATAGTTGCCTTCCTATTAATTGTAGTTGTCTTTGCAGGATTGATGGGAGGAACAACAAATAATATTTTAAAGGATATTAAACTTGGTCTTGATCTCCAAGGTGGTTTTGAGGTTCTTTATAAAGTAGAACCAATAGATGGGAAAAAGATTAATACGGATATTCTTAACAGTACGGCTCAAGCCTTAGATAAGCGAATCAACGTGCTCGGTGTCAGCGAACCAAGCATTCAAATCGAAGGAAAGGACCGCATCCGTGTACAGCTAGCAGGCATAACTGATCAGAATAAGGCACGGGAATTGCTGTCGACAGAAGCGAACCTGTCGTTCCGTGATGTTAACGATAAAAAGCTGATGGATGGTTCTGACCTAGTGCAAGGCGGAGCTGAACAGGTATTTGATGAATATGGTAAACCTAGTGTTTCCTTAAAGCTGAAGAATGCTGAGAAATTTAAGGACGTAACGACAGAAGTGCTTGGAAATCCGCTTGTCATCTGGCTCGATTATGAAGAAGGCGATTCCTATGCGGAAGAAGCAACTAAAGCTGATCCTAAATTCCTGTCTAACCCAATGGTAAGCAGTGTATTGAACACAGATACCGTTTCGATTACAGGGAACTTTACGATTGAAGAAGCGAAGACATTGGCTGAGCTTCTGGATGCGGGAGCTCTTCCTGTTAAGCTGACTGAGGTTTATTCAACAAGCGTTGGAGCCCAGTTTGGTGACCAGGCTCTTAAAGAAACAGTATTTGCCGGCATTGTTGGTGTTGGACTTGTGTTCTTATTTATGCTGTTCTACTACCGTTTGCCAGGCTTAATTGCAGTCATCACCCTGTCTATATTCGTATACTTAAATCTGCTTGTTATTGATTTAATTAACGGGGTACTGACACTGCCGGGAATTGCCGCCCTAATACTTGGTGTCGGTATGGCGGTTGACGCCAATATCATCACATATGAACGGATTAAGGATGAACTTAAAGTAGGGAAAACACTGAAATCGGCTTACCAAGCTGGTAACAAAAACTCAATATCCACCATTATTGATGCTAACCTTACAACGATTCTTGCGTCCGTTATCTTATTTGCATATGGTACAAGCTCTGTTAGAGGATTTGCGACATTGCTGATTGTCAGTATTCTAGTGAGCTTTATCACGGCAGTATATGGGACAAGATTGTTGCTTGGGCTTATTGTTAACAGCAAAGCATTCAACAAGAGACCGTCATGGTTTGGTGTCAATAAGAAGGATATTAAGCATATTGGCGAAAACTACGATACACTTACATTGCCGACGAAATTTGACCGTATTGACTTTGTAAAATACAAAAACGTATTCTTTGGAATATCAAGCGTGCTTGTTGTTGTAGGTATCATTGTTATTGCTGTGTTTAGACTTAACCTTGGCATCGACTTTGCAGCGGGTTCACGGGTGGAAATAAGCTCTGAGAAACCATTGACAACAGAAGCGGTTCAAGCAGATATGGATGCTCTCGGCATTACAGCAGATGATATCACTATTTCTGGTGAAAATAATGACAGAGCTGCAATCCGCATAAAAGGGGATATGAGTCAAAGCAAAGTCGCAGAACTGAAAACGACTCTGCATGATAAATACGGCTCCGATCCGAATGTCAGCACCGTATCACCTACAGTCGGAAAAGAGCTGGCCAAAAATGCGTTCTATGCCATCATTTTAGCATCACTAGGGATAATACTTTATGTAACAATCCGTTTTGAAATATATATGGCATTAGCAGCTATTATCGCCCTGCTTCATGATGCATTCTTTATTATTGTCATCTTCAGCTTTACAAGGCTTGAAGTTGATATTACATTTATCGCGGCAGTACTTACGATTGTCGGGTATTCTATTAACGACACGATTGTTACGTTCGACCGTATCCGCGAAAACCTTGTGAAAAAGAAAAGAATTACGACTGCGAAGGAAATCAAAGATATTATCAATACAAGTATCCGCCAAACATTTACACGCTCCCTCAATACAGTTCTCACAGTTGTTATCTGTGTAATTGCTTTGTTGATTTTTGGAAGCGAGTCAATCCGAAACTTCTCATTAGCTTTATTGATTGGTTTAATTGGCGGTGCATACTCTTCTATCTTTATCGCATCCCAGTTATGGTTTGTATGGAAGAAAAAAGAGCTTAAGAAAAAAGGCGTTCTGATTACGGTTAAAGAAAAACGTGTAAGTTCAGATGAGCCGCAAGTATAAGTTTGATTTAAGACAGGTCCTTGATTGAAGGACCTGTCTTTTTAGTTTAATACCTGCATATTATGGGAAAGTTATAGGGAAGGACTTAGTATTGGAGGTAGCTTATGAAAATCCAATGGAACTTATTATTTGGCATTGTTTTTGCACTTATAGTAGCTGTTTTTGCTGTGATAAATGTTGATTCTGTTACAGTGAACTATTTATTTGGAACAGGAGAATGGCCGCTCATTCTCGTAATTCTAATCTCCGTATTGCTGGGAGGACTTATGATAGGCTCTGCTGGCTTGATAAAAATTTATTCGTTGCAGAGAAAATGGAAGGCTGCAGTTAAGGAAAACGAGTCACTTCAATTGCGGCTGCAAGAGCTTGAACCAGTACAAGCTGGTGAGGCAGAACCAGTAGAGACAATAACTGCTCCAACAAAATAATTTCACACACAAAAAAGCTTATGCTCAGCAATGGCATAAGCTTTTTTGTGTGTAATCAAAGTCTGTTTCTTCCACTATCAAACATTGAAAGGATTAACTCATACTTGTATAATGATAGATTGAGGTGATAAGATGCTTCATCCTAAATCTAGATGGATTACAGAAAAGAAAAATAATGATAATGCTGCAATACTTGCAGACCAGTTAAAAATCACACCTCTTGTAGCAAGTTTACTCGTAAACAGAGGGTATGATAGCCTTGAAAAGGCAAAAGCATTTTTATACAGCATAGATGAGTTTCATGACCCATTTTTAATGAAGGGCATGGATATAGCAGTAAACCGCATAAAGCATGCCATCGATAAACAAGAGCCAATCCTTATATTTGGCGACTATGACGCAGATGGTGTAACAAGCACCACTGTTATGATGAAAACATTGGAGGATCTAGGCGCCGATGTTCAATTTTATATACCCAATCGTTTTACAGAAGGCTATGGACCGAATGAAGGGGCATTTCGATATGCAGCAAGCATCGGCATTAAGCTGATTGTTACAGTGGATACGGGAATAGCTGCTGTCAAGGAAGCAGATGTGGCGAAAGAGCTAGGGATAGACTATATCGTGACAGACCACCATGAGCCTGGATTAGTTCTTCCAGATGCGCTAGCAATCATTCATCCAAGATTGGATGGGAGCGAGTATCCTTTCCATGAGCTTGCCGGAGTCGGTGTTGCTTTAAAAGTTGCGCATGCGCTATACGGCGAACTCCCAGAGCATCTTCTGCAATTTGCTGCAATTGGGACAATTGCCGACCTTGTATCACTGACAGGGGAAAACCGGATTATCGCCAAACTTGGAATCAAGAAGTTGAAGCAGACTGCTAACATCGGCTTACAGGCATTACTGAAGCAGATGAAGACAGAAGCAAGCGGGATAGATGAGGAAACAATCGGATTTATGATTGCCCCTAGGATAAATGCTGTTGGCCGGCTCGACAGTGCTGACCCTGCCGTTGAACTGCTCTTAACAGATGACCCAGACCTTGCTGCATCTCTTGCAGAAGAGATGGAAGCGATAAATAAAGAACGGCAGGCAATCGTTAACCAAATTACGGAGGAAGCGATTGAACAAGTTGAGACGCTGTATCCGTTGGCCGAAAACCGGGTGATTATCGTCGGTAAAGAGGGATGGAATCCGGGAGTAGTCGGTATTGTGGCTTCAAGGCTAGTCGAGAAATTTTACAGACCTACCATTGTTCTCGGCTTTGATCAGGAAAAAGGTATTGCAAAGGGGTCGGCACGCAGTATTGCCGGATTTGATTTATACCAGAATCTGTCTACATGCAGAGAGATACTTCCCCATTTCGGCGGACATCCGATGGCAGCAGGGATGACACTTGCATTGGAGGATGTGGATCAGCTTCGTCAGCGCTTGAACCAACTCGCTTTTGACAAGCTTGTTCCTGAAGATTTAGTTCCATTAACAGCCGTTGATATGGAGATTGACCTTAAAGATGCGCATTTACAAGCCATTGAGGAAATGCAGCTGCTTGCGCCATTTGGTGTCGATAATGCTAAGCCGCGGATTGTGATGGATTCTGTTGAGATAAGCACTATAAGGAAGATTGGAGCTAACCAGAATCATTTGAAGGTGCAATTTCAGCAGGAAGACACAAGCCTTGATGGAATTGGGTTTGGGATTGGCGAGCTTTATGACCATATATCGCCAAGTGCAAAGGTGTCTGTACTAGGACAGCTTTCTATCAATGAATGGAATAATATAAAAAAGCCGCAAATATTTATTCAGGATATTGCTGTAAAGCATTGGCAGCTTTTCGATTACCGAGGTATTAGAAATTTGGAGAAGCTCGCATCTGCCATACCAGGGAACAGTGCAACATGGATTTTCTTTCACAAGGATTCGGCAACACCTGAGGCTCTTAATTCTATTTCTGATTATAAAATTATTGAAAATCTTGATGATGCAGCATCCTTCCAAACCGAAAATCGCATACTAGTACTGGCAGACTTTCCGCATAGCAAAGATATCGTTCAACAATTGTTAGCTAGTACTGCCCCTGAACGAATATATGCAAGCTTTTTTAAGCAGGACAGCGACTTTTTCAGCACGATGCCGACAAGGGATCACTTTAAATGGTACTACGCTTTTCTTGCAAAGCAAAATGGCTTTGACCTTAAAAAGTACGGCGGAGAGCTTGCGAAACGCCAAGGCTGGAGCAAAGAAACAATTGTTTTTATGTCAAAGGTGTTTTTTGAGCTGAATTTTGTTACAATGAAGGATGGGTTTATTACGCTGAATAAGAATAGCAATAGAAGAGATTTAACAGAGTCTCCTTCTTTTCAACAGAAACAAGCACAATTTTCGCTCGAAAATGAATTAATATACTCGTCTTATGAGCAGTTAAAGAATTGGTTTGATCTTATTCTTCAGAAATCCGTTAAGAATGAGGAGGAAGTGCAAGAATGGATTTAAAACAGTATGTAACAATTGTGGAAGATTGGCCAAAACCGGGCATTCGTTTCAAAGATATTACCACACTTATGGATAATGGTGATGCATATAAATACGCAACAGATAAAATTGTTGAGTACGCTAAAGAAAAGGAAATCGATATTGTTGTCGGACCAGAAGCTCGCGGCTTTATCATCGGCTGTCCTGTTGCTTATTCATTAGGAGTAGGCTTTGCGCCAGTTCGTAAAGAAGGAAAGCTGCCAAGAGAAACAATCAAGGTTTCTTACGGCTTGGAGTACGGCAAGGATGTGCTGACAATCCATAAGGATGCAATTAAGCCTGGCCAAAGAGTCCTAATTACTGATGACTTGCTTGCAACAGGCGGCACAATTGAGGCTACAATCAAGCTTGTAGAAGAATTGGGCGGTGTAGTAGCTGGGATTGCCTTCTTGATTGAATTGTCTTACCTAGAAGGACGCAAAAACCTTGATGGCTATGATATTTTGACATTGATGGAATATTAATAACGAAGAAGAGCGCTGTGATAGCGCTCTTTTTTTTTGCAATAAAAAAGCATCGGGAACTTTCGACTGTTTTCGACAAAAATTCTAATGTTTTGCAAAAAAATTACATGGATTCTCTTTACATTCTCTCTCTTTTTTTTAATAATAGAAATAATCATTCTAAAATTGTTTTAATTCTATTAAAAATTGCATGATGCAATATAAGGAAAAACATATAGCGGGATAGATAAATAGTCGAACTTATGATAAATTCTAATAATACACTCGGAATATGAAAGGTGATTACATGGCGAATGATCAAGTGTTAACCGCCGAACAAGTCATCGATAAGACTAAAGGATATTTAAACGAAGAGCATACAAAATTCATACAAAAAGCCTATGATTTTGCCCAAAATGCTCATCGTGAACAATATAGAAAATCTGGGGAGCCATATATAATCCACCCTATTCAAGTGGCAGGGATTCTTGCTGATTTGCAGATGGATCCGGCTACTGTTGCTGCAGGTTTTCTCCATGATGTTGTTGAAGATACCGATATCACATTAGAGGATATTAGTGACAGCTTTAGCAATGAAGTGGCCATGCTCGTTGACGGCGTTACGAAACTAGGGAAAATCAAATACAAATCCCATGAAGAACAACAAGCAGAGAACCATCGCAAAATGTTTGTCGCAATGGCGCAGGATATACGAGTCATACTGATTAAGCTTGCCGACAGACTTCATAACATGCGAACGCTAAAGCATCTTCCTGCAGAGAAGCAGCGCCGCATTTCAAATGAAACGCTTGAGATTTTCGCTCCATTAGCCCACAGACTAGGGATATCTACAATTAAATGGGAGCTTGAAGATACAGCTCTACGTTATATGAATCCACAGCAATATTATCGAATTGTTAACTTAATGAAGAAAAAGCGCGCTGAGCGTGAACAATATTTAGAAGAAGTTGTTTCCGAAATACGGGAAGGCACGGATGAAGTAAAAATTCAATCTGACATTTCGGGACGTCCAAAGCATATATACAGCATTTACCGCAAGATGGTGCTACAAAACAAGCAGTTCAACGAGATTTATGATCTTTTGGCAGTGCGCATTGTGGTAAACAGCATCAAAGACTGCTATGCCGTGCTTGGAATTATTCATACACGCTGGAAGCCGATGCCAGGACGCTTCAAAGACTATATCGCGATGCCTAAAGCTAATATGTACCAATCCTTGCATACAACAGTGATTGGGCCGAAGGGTGACCCGCTGGAAGTGCAAATACGCACAACAGAAATGCATCGAATTGCAGAGTTCGGGATTGCCGCACACTGGGCATATAAAGAAGGAAAAACAGTTGATGAAGGCTCCTCCTTTGAAGAGAAGCTGTCATGGTTTAGAGAAATTCTCGACTTCCAGGAAGACAGTATTAATGCCGAGGAGTTTATGGAAAGTCTGAAAATCGATTTGTTTTCCGATATGGTATTTGTGTTTACCCCAAAAGGCGATGTATTTGAGTTGCCTTCAGGCTCCGTTCCGATTGACTTTGCTTATCGAATTCACTCGGAAATCGGTAATAAAACAATTGGTGCCAAGGTTAACGGCAAGATGGTTACACTTGATTATAAGTTAAAGACTGGCGATATCGTCGAAATTCATACAAGCAAGCATTCATATGGTCCTAGCCAAGACTGGATCAAGATTGCACAAACCTCACAAGCAAAAAATAAAATCAGGCAGTTCTTCAAAAAGCAGCGCAAAGAGGAGAACGTGGAAAAAGGCAAGGAGCTTGTCGAGAAAGAAATCCGCAATATGGAGTTTGATCTGAAGGAAATTCTTACCCCTGATAATATTAAGACAGTGCTTGAGAAGTTCAATTTTGTTGGTGAAGAGGATATGTATGCTGCTGTCGGTTACAATGGCATAACAGCCCTTCAAGTCGCCAACCGCCTTACAGAGAAATGGCGCAAGAAGCGTGATGCGGAGCAGTCTGCAACAATATCTAATGCTGTTGCTGAATTAAAGTCATTTCCTAGTGCGAAAAAACGTGCTTCTGGAGTGCGGGTAACCGGAATTGACAACCTGCTAATCAGGCTGTCACGCTGCTGTAACCCAGTGCCAGGCGATGAGATTGTCGGCTTCATTACAAAAGGACGAGGCGTTTCTGTTCACCGCTCAGATTGTACTAATATCGATACCGAGGATGCAAAAGCAAGACTGATTCCTGTTGAATGGGAAACAGCGCTGAATGATCGGAAAGAATATAATGTGGAAATTGAGATAAGCGGATATGACAGAAGAGGCCTTTTAAATGAGGTTCTTCAGGCAGTTAACGAATCGCAAACGAATATTTCTGCTGTTTCAGGCAAATCTGACCGCAATAAAATGGCAACCATCACGATGTCTATTCTCATTCTGAATGTCAATCACCTCCATAAAGTGGTGGAGCGGATTAAGCAGATACCTGATGTCTATTCTGTACGTAGAATCATGAACTAAGGAGAAACGGTATGCGTATTGTGTTGCAAAGAGTGAAAGAAGCAAAAGTGGAAGTCGACGGGAAAACCGTTGGACAAATTGATAAGGGCTATATGCTCCTCGTTGGCGTCACACATGATGACACAGCAGAGGATGCAGCCAAGCTTGTAGATAAAATTGCTCATCTGCGAATTTTTGATGATGAGGATGGGAAAATGAATCACAGCATAATGGAGGTTGAAGGCGCTATTTTGTCTGTTTCCCAGTTTACTCTGTATGGAGATACGCGAAAAGGGAGACGGCCGAACTTTATGAATGCCGCTAAACCGGATTATGCAGTAAATCTATACGATCAATTTAATCTTATGCTGAGGGAAAAGGGCTTGCATGTGGAGACAGGTGTTTTCGGTGCCATGATGGATGTCTCATTGGTGAATGATGGCCCTGTTACTCTTATACTCGAAAGCAAATAAAAGAACCGTTCCGATTGGAACGGTTCTTTTATTATTGGAAATAGCTTTCGAGCCCTTCATAAATGGCTGCGGAAACTGTCTCCTGGTATTTTTGGGACGAAACAAGCGCCTCTTCTTGCTGGTTGCTTAAATAACCAAGCTCTAAAAGCGTTGCTGGTTGTGTGTTTTCTCTAAGAACAAAATAATCGTTCTTCCTTACACCTCTGTCCTTTAATTGGGTTGCTTCAATAATGTTTTCATGCAGACTGTTGGCAAGCTCCTTTTGGGAAGAGCTGTAATAATAGCTTGTCATCCCTCGGACGCTGCTGTCCTTTATGCTGTCATAATGGATGCTGATAAAGGCGTCAGCTTTATAGAAGCTGCTCATATTGACACGGTCCTGCAACGAGATAAAAAAGTCATTCTGTCTTGTCATCACCACATTGCTGCCAGCAGCCTGCAGTTTTTCAGCAAGAAGGTTAGCTGTTCGGATTGTCAGCGTTTTTTCCAATGTGCCGACAGCTCCGATCGTTCCGCTGTCTTTACCGCCATGACCAGGATCGATGACAATTGTTTTTCCTTTTAAGTCGCCTGTTTTGTTACTGTCTTGTGAGGAAGGTGCTGTTTGCTTTTCAGCAGATTCTGACACTATCCAGCTGGCTACATAGCCGGCTTGACCGTCTGTCAGCTCAATTTTATACCAGTCGCCAATCTCTTCTGTTGCTTTAAAGGAATCCCCTTCACTTGCAATACTTAAGACTGAGGCTTGTACGGATGCTTCACTCCGAATGTTTGTCCCATCATGAAGAATAGTAACAGATGCATCAATTGGTTTTGCAGAAATGTTTTCTACCTCGCTGTCCTCAGTCAGCAAGGTTTTAGACACCCAGCCAGTATTGCCTGAAAATTGGATTTTAGCCCAATCTCCATCCTCTGCTACTATATGTATTACCGTTCCTTTTGCCAGCTTGCCAATGACTACTCCATTCAAAGAAGCTGTGTCACGAACGTTTATATCATCGTCAGCTACAATCGCAGTTTGGCCGTC
Source organism: Bacillus sp. Au-Bac7 (assembly GCF_021341655.1). NCBI lineage: Bacteria > Bacillati > Bacillota > Bacilli > Caryophanales > Bacillaceae > Bacillus > Bacillus sp. Au-Bac7. The sequence continues at coordinate 38,109 of NZ_JAJTTG010000001.1, forward strand.
TGTTTGTGAGACGTCCGTTGTGTCTGAAGTGTTTTGCGCGCCGCCGATAATATATTGGCTGTTAACCCAGCCTGTTCCGAGCGCTGTTTGGATTTCAGCCCAGTCTCCTTCATTTGAAAGAATGGTGACAGGAGTATCTTTGCTGAGTGTTGTGATAACCTGATACTCGGTTCCAGGTCCTTTGCGCAGTCTTAATCCATTTTCAGAAATGGTTCCTTCTGAAGCTGTGACGCTGTCTGTTTGCGTATTGGGAGCATCATTACTCGAACCTTCAGACTTTGTTACTAAGTAGGCTGCCACCCAGCCGGCTTGACCATTTCCTAAATCGATTTCCAGCCAGTCCCCATTGTCAGTCAGCACTTTATAGCTTGTGCCTATTTCCATTTTCCCAATAATTGAATCATCAAGGCTAGGACCTTCTCTTATATTAAGGACTGTCGTCGATTGCACAGATAGACTGCTTTCCGCTTTAGCTTGGATTGCAGGAATCAGCATTAGCATCATAATGGGAATTATCCATATATGCTGTTTCTTTATCATTTGATAGCTTCTCCTCCCTTCCTTGAAAGAGCATAGTTAGTTGCATTTTAATACATTTCTCTTTCAAGATACAATCTCCTTTGATAACTTTTCTCTTTTTCTTTTCAATTTTAGACAATAAATATAACATATGATGAAAAATTTTTTAACTCATGGGGATAATAATAGAAATTAACAAGAAAAAAGGGTGAAAACAATGAGATTTGGTGAAAAAAGCATAAAAACCCATGATGTAAGCTCGAAATTACTCGGTGTGGACTTTCATGATTTTATCGAAAAGGAAGCTAACTCGACAGCTGTTGAGCTTGCTTCAGAGTTTGGGTTATCTGTAGGCGAAGCAAGAAAACTGAAAAAGCAGGTTGGGAGATATTAAAGGGCTATTGACAATCAATTCATCTCTTATTATTATTAATAAAATAATAAGGGATAAATTAAAAAAGCCAATGAGGGAGAAAAGTAGTTAGGATACACATGAAAAGAGAGGAAATGCCAAAGGCTGGAAGCATTTCTGCATGATGACTTAATGAACGAACACTCCGTAGGTTTTCTTCTGAACATGTTTTTTAACATTACTAGGTATGAAACGTTAGCAGGCGTTAACTGCAAAGTGGAAGATGCATTTCTTTAAAGATGCATTTCTTCAATTAGGGTGGCACCACGGGATTCCAAAATCTCGTCCCTTGTATATTTCTTGATATACAAGGGGCGGGATTTTTTTGTTTGCTTTTTTAAAATTGCCCATCCCTAATTCCGATACATAAGCCAATACAGGAGGATAATAATATGCAAATAAATATTCCAAGAGGAACGCAAGATATTCTGCCAGGCACAGTGGAAAAATGGCAATATATTGAAACACGTATTAAAGAGCTTTGCGACAGATTCCAATATAACGAAATAAGAACACCTATCTTTGAGCATACAGAGCTGTTTTTGCGCAGTGTTGGAGATACAACAGATATTGTCACAAAGGAAATGTACACATTTGAAGACAGAGGAGAAAGAAGCCTGACACTCAGACCAGAGGGTACTGCTTCTGTCGTTCGTTCTTTTGTAGAAAATAAAATGTTCGGGTTGCCATCACAGCCAGTTAAGCTTTTCTATTTAGGACAAATGTTCCGTTATGAGCGTCCACAAGCAGGCCGTTTTCGCCAATTCGTCCAGTTTGGTGTAGAGGCAATCGGCAGCAAGGATCCTGCGATTGATGCGGAAGTAATGGCACTTGCCTATAGTGTATATGAATCACTTGGGCTTTCAAAGCTGAAGCTCGTTGTAAACAGTCTTGGTGATAAAGAAAGCAGACTTGCACACAGAGATGCACTAATCGGCCACTTTAAGCCAAGCATCGGCGAATTCTGCAGTGATTGCCAAAGCCGTCTCGAAAAAAATCCAATGAGAATTTTGGATTGTAAGAAAGATCATGATCACCCGTTAATGAAGTCGGCACCGTCAATCCTAGACTACTTGAATGAAGAGTCTAAACAATACTTTGAGAAAGTGAAAGCATATTTAACTGCCTTAAATATTCCTTTCGTAGTCGATTCAAATCTAGTAAGAGGCTTGGATTACTATAATCACACTGCATTTGAAATCATGAGTGAGGCAGAAGGATTTGGAGCCATTACGACACTTTGCGGAGGCGGTCGTTATAATGGGCTTACAGAAGAGCTTGGCGGACCGGAAGCACCTGGTATCGGGTTTGCGATGAGCTTGGAAAGATTGCTTGCAGCCTTAACAGCAGAAGGAATCGAATTGCCTGTTGAGAAGAAAATCGATTGTTATCTTGTTGCATTGGGAGAAGAAGCAAAGGATTATACGGTCGGACTTTTAAATGATTTGCGCAGAGCAGGCTTATCTGCTGAAAGAGATTATATGGACAGAAAAGTAAAAGCTCAATTTAAAGCTGCCGATCGCCTTCAAGCTAAATTTGTCGCTATTTTAGGCGAGGATGAGCTGAAGGAAAACAAGATTAATGTGAAGAGTCAGGAAACTGGTGAACAAAAACAAGTGAAGCTGGAAAAATTAGCGGCAGCGCTGCAAGATTTTCAAAGCTATTAAAAATAAATAGTAGGGAACTAAAAGGAGGATGAAATATGTTTGGAAGAACGTATTTTTGTGGTGAAGTAACAGAAAAGGCTATTGGCGAAAAAGTCAGCTTAAAGGGCTGGGTTCAAAAACGCCGTGATTTGGGAGGACTTATTTTCATTGATTTGCGTGACCGTACTGGCATTGTTCAAGTCGTGTTTAATCCAGAAATAAATAAAGAAGCAATTGAAATTGCAGAAAAAGTAAGAAATGAATTTGTTCTAGATATTAAAGGAACGGTTGTGGCAAGGCAGGAAGGAACAATCAATGAAAACCTGCAAACAGGTAAAATTGAGATTGTTGTAGACGAAATTATCATTCTGAACGAAGCAAAAACACCGCCGTTTGCTATCTCTGATAAAACAGACGTAGCAGAAGATGTTCGCTTAAAATATCGCTATTTAGATTTCAGAAGACCAGTTATGTTTGAAACATTAAAAATGCGTCATCAAGTAACAAAGATTATGAGAGATTATTTAGACAGCGAAGGCTTCTTGGATATCGAAACACCAATCCTTACAAAAAGCACGCCTGAAGGAGCAAGGGATTATCTTGTGCCAAGCCGTGTTCATCCAAATGAATTTTATGCATTGCCGCAGTCTCCGCAGCTTTTCAAACAGCTGCTGATGGTAGGCGGAATTGAGCGCTATTACCAAATTGCCCGCTGCTTCCGTGATGAAGACTTGCGTGCAGACCGTCAGCCTGAATTTACACAGCTTGATATTGAAACAAGCTTCTTAAGTCAGGAAGACATCATGAAAATGATGGAAAACATGATGGTGACAATTATGCGTGAAGTGAAAGGAATCGATGTTCCTTCACCATTCCCAAGAATGCCTTATGATGAAGCAATGGCACGCTACGGATCGGATAAGCCAGACACAAGATTTGAAATGGAGCTTACAGATCTGTCTGAAATTGTTAAAGACTCCAGCTTTAAAGTGTTTGCAGCTGCTGTTGAATCAGGCGGCCAAGTAAAAGCAATTAATGTGAAGCAAGCAAATGATAAATATTCTCGTAAAGATATTGATGCTTTGACAGAATTCGTGAAAGTTTATGGCGCGAAAGGCTTAGCATGGTTGAAGGCAGAAGAGGATGGATTAAAAGGTCCGATAGCAAAATTCATCTCAGAGGAAGAGCAAAAAGCGTTTGAAGCAGCACTTGCTATTGAACCAGGTGATCTGCTGCTGTTTGTTGCAGATAAAGCAAGCGTTGTTGCAGACTCATTAGGTGCACTTCGCCTTAAATTAGCAAAAGAGTTGAACTTAATAGACCCAGAGAAATTCAACTTCCTATGGGTGACAGACTGGCCGTTGTTTGAATTTGATGAAGAAGAGAACCGTTTCTATGCAGCTCACCATCCGTTCACAATGCCAAAACGAGAAGATATTGAACTGCTTGATTCCAATCCTAAGGCAGTTAAAGCACAAGCGTATGATATTGTATTGAATGGTTATGAGCTTGGCGGAGGATCACTTCGTATTTTCGAAAAAGATATTCAGGAAAAAATGTTCGGACGGCTTGGTTTCTCTAAAGAAGAAGCTTATGAGCAATTTGGTTTCCTGCTGGAAGCATTCGAATATGGAACACCTCCGCATGGCGGAATTGCAATCGGCTTAGACAGACTGATTATGCTTCTGTCTGGCAGAACAAACCTGCGTGATACAATCGCATTCCCGAAAACAGCAAGTGCAAGCTGTCTGTTGACAGATGCACCAGGCGAGGTTTCTCAAAGCCAGCTTGATGATTTGCATCTAGCACTTAAATCACCGAAAAAAAATGACTGATAAAAGAGGGCTGTCTAAAAGTGACAGCCTTTTTTTCCTGTCAACAGTCCTGAGGACAAGGGCTAGAACCTGTCAATAATTTATGTTATAGTACAAAAGGGTTTAAGAGTATAATACTAGAAAACATATGTATAATTCCTATTAACGTAAATCTAATAATGGAGTTGAAGAAATAGATGTTGCACCAGTTTTCAAGAAATGAATTAGCGATCGGTACAGATGGATTAGAAAAGTTAAAAAACAGCACGGTGGCAGTGCTAGGAATTGGCGGGGTCGGCTCCTTTTCTGCTGAAGCTCTGGCTCGTTCAGGAGTCGGAAAATTAATATTGATTGACAAGGATGATGTTGATATTACCAACGTCAATCGCCAAGTGATTGCATTATTGTCAACTGTCGGTCGTCCGAAAGTTGATATCATGAAAGAGCGCATTGCAGATATCAATCCAGATTGTGAAGTAATCGCACTGAAAATGTTTTATACAGAAGAAACTTATGAGGAAATCTTTGCATACGGCTTGGACTATGTTGTGGATGCATCTGATACTATTTCCTATAAAATTCACTTAATGAAGGAATGTTTACAAAGAAATATTCCTATTATTTCAAGTATGGGTGCAGCGAATAAGATGGATCCGACTCGTTTCCAAATTGCTGATATCAGCAAAACACATACAGATCCAATTGCTAAAGTTATTCGTCTTCGTCTGCGAAAAGAGGGAATCCGTAAAGGAATTAAAGTAGTCTTTTCAGATGAAAGCCCGATCGTAATCAGAGAAGATGTCCGCAAAGTGGTTGGGAAAGAAGATGCGCCGATTCGCAAGGCAAAAATGCCGCCTTCTTCCAATGCCTTTGTTCCATCTGTTGCCGGTTTAATTATGGCAAGCCATGTGGTAAAGGAATTACTGGGGGACATTAAAATTAAGCGTGTAAATGACTAATATAAACGAAAGATCCTAGGCTATCGGCCTAGGATCTTTTTTTAGAGTAAAAATACTGGTTTAAATTTACAAATAACCTATTGCAGGCATTGGTGTATTAGTGTACTATCTACTTAGTACACTAATATAAAGTTTTGGAGGAAGAATATGAAAGCATTTAAAGGCTTGTTGAGGAAGGACTTAAAAATAACCATCGGCTATTTTTATACGATATTAATTTTTATGGCAATCGCCTATGCGGCTGGCTGGTTCCTTTCTGGTTATTACAGCACTAGCATGCTGGCAGGAACCATTTCGATTGCTTTAATTATTGCCCATGTTATTTATTTACCAGGGTCTTTGCTGACATCACTTAATTTGGAAGGCAAAACGCAATTGTGGCTCCATAATCCAGCAAGCAGTGTGCAATTATTGCTGTCAAAGCTTACGGCCTGTTCGATATTATCGTTATGCTCCGCTGTCCTTATAACCATTATTACCATTTTAAGTCTTTTGCCGATAGCAGAATTTCAAGAAATGTTTACTGCATTTGATATTGTATTTATGGCTGCGGCAATATGGTTAATCTCTTTTTACTTGAGCATCTGGGTCATCTTTTATTGGACTGTCTACCACAGTTTAGGAGCCATCCTATGGTTGAAGAAATTTCGCTGGATTATCCTCATTGCCTTTTTCTATGGATGGGAACTGTTAAAAGAACAGTTTGGGAAAATCAGCTTTATTAAAGATTTAAAAGAAATAGGGATGTTTAATTTAGGTAGAGCTTTTCAGATGGAAACAGGTATGAATTCCTTTCAAGCTACCTTTGAAGCAACAGACATTTCCGTGTTTGTCCTAGCAGGCTATTGTCTGACAGCTCTTGTTATTTTTTGGGTTTCGTCTTGGCTGTTAGATAAGAAAGTAGAGGTGTAAGCTGCATGGCAGATGACTACAAGCAATCACGGCCGATTTATATGCAAATTGTTGATCGGATTATGCGGCAGATTGCAAGACAGGAATTAAAGGTTGGCCAAAAGCTGCCTTCTGTACGGGAAATGGCCATTGATTCAGGAGTGAACCCAAACACAATTCAAAGAACCTATAGTGAATTGGAGAGGATGAATATCGTGGAAACGAGAAGAGGGCAAGGGACATTCATTACCGAAAAGAAGGAAGTGCTAGAGGAAGTGAAGAAAAAATTGCAGCTTGAACTTGTTGGCAGGTTTGTCGAGAGTATGAAGGAACTCGGAATATCAGAAGAGGAAATGATTGCAGAACTAAAAGCTGCATTTAAGCAGGGGGAGGAGGCTGAAAAGATTGATTAAATTAGAGAAAGTTACAAAAAAGTATGGCAAAGAAACAGCTTTAGAAGATGTTGATTTCTCTTTTCTGCCAGGGAAAATCTACGGCTTAGTCGGTGCTAATGGCAGCGGAAAATCAACAACCTTAAAACTTATTGCAGGACTCGTTCAGCCTTCCTCTGGAACTGTCACTGTAAATGGCAAACAGGTTAATCGAAAAATAGCAGCAGATGTATCGTATTTGACGGAATTAGATATGTTCTACGATGGTTTTACTGTTGCTGACATGATCAGCTTTTCTGCCTCGCAGTTTCAGGATTTAAACCTTGAGACGGCAACGGAGCTACTTCATTTCATGGAGCTTGATAAGGCCAAGAAAATTAAAGAGTTGTCAAAGGGCAACAGAGGAAGATTGAAGCTGGTTCTCTCTTTAAGCAGGCAGGTTCCAGTTCTGTTGCTGGATGAGCCGTTTTCCGGACTAGACCCGATGGTAAGAGATTCGATCGTTAAGGGGTTGCTCCATTATATTGATTTTGAAAAGCAGACAGTTATTATTGCTACACATGAGATTGCTGAAATAGAGCCAATTTTGGATGATGTTGTTGTTATCAATAAGGGACATTTAGCGGCGCATTTTCATGTTGACCAGCTGAAAGAAGAGCAAGGGTTGTCTATTGTGGAGTGGATGAAGAACAATATCAAACATTCATAAAAAAGGGGAGATAAAATGGGAAGCATTGTTGAACTGAAAAATGTTTCAAAGGTGATTAAAGGCAGGAAAATCATTGATAATTTAAGCTTTAATGTAGAAGCAGGTGAAGTGTTTGGATTTCTTGGCCCAAATGGTGCCGGAAAAACAACGACCATTCGAATGATTGTTGGCCTAATAAACATTTCAGCCGGTGATATTTTAATAAGCGGAAAAAGCATTACCAAGGAATTTGAAAAGGCTGTGCAGCATGTCGGTGCAATCGTAGAAAACCCAGAAATGTATAAATTCCTGTCAGGTTACGATAATCTAGTCCATTATGCTCGGATGACAAGAGGAGTAAGCAAGGAGAAGATTAATGAGGTGGTTGAGCTTGTCGGCCTGACAGATAGAATACGTGACAAGGTTAAAACCTATTCTCTTGGGATGAGACAGAGACTTGGACTTGCTCAAAGCTTATTGCATGATCCAAAAGTTCTAATATTGGATGAGCCGACAAACGGCTTAGATCCAGCAGGAATAAGAGAAATTCGCGACCATTTAAGAATGCTCGCCAGAGACAGAGGGATGGCCGTAATAGTTTCCAGCCATCTGTTGTCGGAAATGGAAATGATGTGTGACCGGATTGGTATTATCCAGCAAGGCAAACTGGTGGATGTCCAATTGGTGAAGGACTTTGTCAACAACACAGAAAAGCTCTATGAAGTGGAAATAGACCGTAGCGACGAAGCTTTAAGTGTTGTACGTGAGTATATGCCTGGCATAGAGGTGTCCAAAAGTGCTGCAGGCATAGAAATCCCAGTAACGAAAGAGCAGATTCCAGCATTGGTAAAACTTCTTTCGGGTCAGGATTTCTCCATTTATGGAATTAAAGAAGTTTCTAAGACACTCGAAGACAGATTCTTAGAAGTAACAAATGAGAAGGGGGAATTGTAATGCTGCAGCTGTTGCAAAATGAATGGATGAAGATATGGAAGCGTGCAGCCACACACGTAATGGTTGTCCTTTTGCTTCTAAGTGTAATCGCTATTGGAGCCATTACGAAATATCAGGAAAATGGATTATCTGTTCCTGACAATGAAAATTGGCGCCAAGGTTTAGAGATGGAAAACAAGGAATATCAAAAACAGCTCGATGAAGGAACAGTCTCCCCTGATTTAATTGAATATACAAGGTCACAGATTGCCATTAATGAATATCGATTAGAGCATGATATTACTACAAATGTGGATTACTCTGTGTGGGATTTTATATCAGATAGTTCAGAACTCATCTCCTTTGCCGGCTTGTTTACCATTATCATTGCAGCTGGCATAGTTGCAAACGAGTTTGCATGGGGTACGGTAAAGCTGTTGCTAATACGCCCGATTGGAAGAGCCAAAATACTGCTTTCTAAGTATTTGTCCGTAATATTGTTTGGGGTATGTTTAATTTTGGTTCTATTTGGTTTTGCTTTATTGCTGGGCGCCATATTGTTCGGATTCCCAGAGAGCAGCACTCCCTATTTAAATTATCATGACGGAAAAGTGACAGAACAAAGTATGATTCTCCATCTGTTAATAACATATGGACTGAATTCAATCGATCTGCTGATGATTACGACAATGGCGTTTATGATTTCGAGTGTATTCCGCAACAGTTCACTTGCTGTTGGAATCTCGATATTCTTAATGTTTATGGGCGGCACAGTGACCTACATGCTGTCGACAAAGTTTGAATGGGCAAAATATATTTTATTTGCTAATACAGATTTGACTCAGTATTTTGAAGGTACTCCATTAATGGAAGGCATGACATTACCATTTTCAATTGTAATGCTGTGTGTTTATTTCCTGATTTTTCACTTGCTTGCCTTTTTCGTATTCAAGAAAAGAGATGTTGCGGCATAAGTTAGTTTTTTGCGGATGGAATATAACCATCCGCTTTTTGGTGTTTCATCTAAACTTTTTCGTTTATGGGGTAAGTTGCGATATAATAGTTTTTAAAGAAGTGCGAGTAAAGAGGTGTACATATAGTGAATGGAGAACCACTAGCCTATCGAATGCGGCCGACTACCATTGATGAAGTAGTCGGGCAAAAGGATATAATCGGCAAACAAACAGGCTTATATAAAATGATTAAAAATGGTCATGTTCCGTCCATGCTTTTATATGGGGAGCCAGGCATAGGAAAGACATCCATTGCCTTTGCGATTGCCGGTACGACGAATTTGCCGTTTATTGCCTTAAATGCGACAACAGCAGGCAAAAAGGATGTGGAGGCAGTCGTGGATGAAGCGAGATTAACAGGGAAAGTGCTGCTGTTTCTCGACGAAATTCACCGCTTCAACAAAGCACAGCAAGACTATTTGCTTCCCCATGTGGAAAGAGGGGATATCGTTTTAATCGGTGCAACTACTGAAAACCCGTATCATGATGTGAATCCTGCCATCAGAAGCCGCTGCGGGCAGATTAAGCAGCTTAAAAGATTGACAGATGTTGATATTGAGGAGCTACTTACTAGGGCTATTAAAGAAGAACGGGGTCTAGGCACCCTGTCGATAAAGATAAGCGATGAACAAATAAAAAAAATTGCCCAAGGAACGAATGGAGATGCTCGGAAATCCTTAACCCTTTTAGAGTCTATTGTCTATTCCTCTGATAAAGAAGAAGATACATTTGTTGTAACAGATGAAACAGTCGCACAAATGATTGAAAGAGTCGGAGTTTATGGAGATAAGAAGGGGTCTCATTTCTATAACCTTCTTTCCAGCCTGCAAAAGAGCATTCGCGGAAGCGATGTTGACGCAGCTCTTTATTATCTTGCTCATTTGCTCGAAACAGGTGATCTTGTTGCTGTTAACAGAAGACTGCTTGTAATTGCCTATGAAGATGTCGGTCTTGCGAAAACATCTGTAGGCAATAATGTACTTGCAGCCGTTACAGCAAGTGAGCGGCTTGGATTGCCTGAAGCAAGAATTCCTTTATCTGTTGCTGTTGTAGAAATGTGTTTATCTTCTAAATCAAATGCAGCCTATAAGGCCCTCGATGCAGCAATCGCTGATGTTAGGAGTGGCCATGTTGGGGATATTCCGATGCATCTCCGCGACGGCCATTATGCTGGAAGCAAAGCGCTCGGCCATGTTGGCTATGTGTATCCTCATGATTATCCAATCGGCACATTCGGCGGCTGGGTCAATCAAGAATATTTGCCAGAAAAGCTTAAAGGAACGCAATACTATCAGCCAACTGAGGCGGGAGAAGAGAAAAAGCTTAAGGCTATTTACGAACGGCTGGCAGGATTCCGGACAGAAAACGAGAAAAAACAATAAAGCTTTACCGAATTTAACGATTAAGGGACGTGTAGTTAGTTTTGAAGATTGAAAGAATCGAGCTTCTTCATCTAAAGATGCCGTTGCTGCATCCATTTGTAACAAGTATCGGGAGTTTAATGGAAAAGGACTTCCTGATTATTAAAATGTTCAGCGGCGGGCATGTAGGCTACGGAGAGTCCGTTGCTATGCCCAATCCAGGCTACAGTGAAGAAACTACAGGCACTTCTGTGCATATAATAGAAGAATTTTTAATTCCTCTTTTGTTTAATAGCACCATTAACCATCCAGACGACGTTTCTAATATATTCGCACCAATCAGAAGAAATAATATGGCAAAAGCAGCATTAGAAGGAGCTGTTTGGGATCTTTACAGCAAAAAAAATGGAGTGTCCCTTGCCCATGCACTTGGCGGGACGAGAAAAAGCATTGATGTTGGCGTAAGCATTGGAATAGAGAAGTCGCTAGACGAGCTACTCTTGAAAATCGAAAGATATTTGGCAGATGGCTATAAAAAAATAAAAGTTAAAATAAAGCCAGGCTATGATTTGGAGCCATTGGCGAAAATCAGGGAGAAGTTCGGATTTGGGATTCCTCTTATGGCCGATGCGAATTCAGCATATTCCCTGCAAGATTTGACACATTTAAAAAAATTAGATGCATTCAAGCTGATGATGATTGAACAGCCTTTAGCCTTTGACGACATGATTGACCATGCTGTTCTGCAAAAGGAGCTAAGCACTCCGATTTGTCTGGATGAAAGTATCCATTCAGCTGAGGATGCCCGCAAGGCAATCGAGCTTGGCAGCTGCAGAATTATCAATTTGAAAATTGGCCGCGTCGGCGGTTTGACAGAAGCAAAGAAAATTCATGATTTATGTGATAATTATAATGTTCCTGTCTGGTGCGGAGGAATGCTTGAAGCTGGTGTTGGCAGGGCTCATAATATTGCTATAACCTCGCTTGCGAACTTTACAATTGCCGGTGACACTTCTGCTTCTGATCGCTATTGGAAGGAAGACATTATCCAGCCTGAGGTGATTATGTCTGCTCCAGGAAAAATAGCAGTCCCGACAAAGCCAGGCATCGGTTATGAGCTGAACGAGCAAGTGATTGAAAAATACTTATTAGGAAAAAAGACATTCACAATTAATTAATCAACATACAGCACAATCTCTTGCAATGCTAAGATTGTGCTCCTATGATTTGAAAACACAGAACATTCGGTATATTGGTTGGTAAACAGGGAGCGGAGGACGAACAGTGAAGGATAGAGTAATAGATTGGGTGAACAAAAAAGAAGTAGAAATAAAAGCGATGTATCATTATTTGCATGAACATGCAGAGATTAGCTGGGAGGAACATCATACAACAGCTTTTATATGCAAACAGCTTGATTTGCTAGATATACCTTATAAAACTTTTTCGGACCAAACAGGAGCAGTCGGCTATTGGGGCAATAACAGGACCGGACCAACTATCGGTGTGCGCACAGATATAGATGCATTATGGCAAAATGTCGACGGTGTATGGAAGGCAAATCATTCATGCGGCCATGATGCCCATATGACAATTGTACTCTTTACACTCAAATGCCTAAAAGAGCTTGGGGTACAACCGAGAGGAATGATTAAAAGTTTTTTTCAGCCTGCAGAAGAAACAGGCGGCGGTGCCCTTTCTTTTATCAATAAAAATTTATTAGATGATGTGGACTATTTACTTGGGCTTCATTTGCGGCCGATTCAGGAAATGAGGCATAATGAAGCATCTCCAGCTATCTATCACGGAGCAGCAGCGTCATTTAAAGGGCGGGTTTTTGGCTTGCAGGCACATGCCGCCCGTCATCATTTAGGAATAAATGTTATAGACAGTATTACGGCTATTAATACGGCAATCCGCGCTATACCGCTTAATCCTATCATACCTGCATCAGCAAAGATGACCTTCATTCAAGGCGGAGGGAAAAGCTTTAATATCATTCCTGATTATGCAGAATTCGGCATTGATGCGCGAGCACAAACGAATGAAGCAATGAATGACCTTATCGATAAACTAAAGAGGAGCATCTATCACGCTGGAGAAGCAAATGGAGCTAAAGTAGAGTTAGAGCTCTTGTCTGAGATGCCTGCAGCACAGAAGGATAATGCGATGGAAGAAGCAGTAGCAGGCAGCATTAAAGAAGTGCTTGGTAAAAAAGGACTTGTTCCGCCACCAGTCACACCAGGAGGCGAGGACTTCCATTTTTATGCAAAAAAATTAAAAAACCTACATTCGACAATGATCGGCTTAGGTACAGACCTAAAACCTGGCCTGCACCATCCAAAAATGTCATTTGAACTGGATAGTTTGCTAAATGGCATTAAAATTATGGCATTGTCTGTCATGAGACTGAATGAGTTTACTGCAGATGAAAATTAATGCAATGGCAGCTTTTTAAAAAAGCTGCCTGTTTGTCATGGAAATAACAAAAATACAGCCTTTAATACGAAATTTTACGTAAGCAACCACTTAAAAACCAAAAAAAAGACCAGAAATATGATATCCTATTGAATAGATAGGATATATCATATTCATAATGAAAGTATTAGTGTTGAAGCAAGCGGCGTGAAGAGGGAATATGTTATAATGCATATTGTTCAATTTGCTGCGGATATTTGTAAACATGTAAAGGTGGATATAAAGAATGGAAGCCACATTGAAGATGAGACAGCTTACATGGCGAACGGTAATATTCATTGTCGGCCTGCTTATCATGTCATTTGGAATTGTTCTTTTGATAGAAGCAGACTTAGGTTCTGCTCCGTGGGATGTACTGAATATCGGCTTGTACTACCAACTTGGTTTGACAATTGGGAGCTGGACGATCATTGTCGGCTTTTTTGTCCTTTTTGTAAGTGCAATCCTTTCCAAGTCAATCCCGCAGATCGGTGCATTTCTCAATATGCTGTTAGTAGGTATTTTTATTGATTTATTTTTAATGATGCCATTTATTAAGACACCTCCCACATTACTTGGCAGGGAAGTAATGTTTTTATTTGGTCTTGTTATCATGGCTTATGGAATGGGCTTTTATATCTCTGCGAACCTGGGAGCGGGGCCAAGAGACAGTTTGATGCTTGTATTATCACAAAAGCTTGGCTTAAGTATTTCTAAAACCAGGTTTATCATGGAGGCGGCTGTTCTGTTTTCAGGCTGGCTTATGGGCGGACCTGTATTTTGGGGAACGGTCGCATATGCGGTTATCATCGGTAAAATCGCTGGTTTCAGTATTCCGCAATGCCAGAAATGGACGGAATTGCTGCTGGCAAATGTGAAAAAATCACATCATCGACATAAAAAAATAGCTAATAATAGGAGTGCTGGTTTATGAAAATCTCAACAAAAGGCCGCTACGGCTTAACAATTATGATGGAATTAGCAAAAAAACATGGAGACGGTCCGATTTCCCTTAAGTCAATTGCACAGACAAATGACTTGTCAGAGCATTATTTAGAGCAGCTTGTAGCACCGCTCCGCAACGCAGGATTTGTCCGAAGCATCAGAGGAGCATACGGCGGCTATGTTCTTGGTGACGACCCGAAAAACATCACTGCAGGTGATATCATCCGCACTTTAGAAGGACCAATCAGTCCTGTTGAGGGGATTGAAAACGAGGAGCCTGCTAAAAAAGCTCTATGGATGAAAATCCGTGATGCAGTTAAAGAAGTGCTTGATTCCACAACAATTGAGGACTTGGCGAACCATAAAGAGGAAAATGATACAGATTCATACATGTTCTATATTTAATCGTTGAAACAAATAATTGGAAAGAATGTGCCTATCCTATTACTATAAGATAGTTGCTATTTAGAATAAAACTTTAGTAGGTGAAGAAGTTGGAACATATATATGTGGATCATGCGGCAACGTCGCCGATGCATCCTAAGGTTATCGAAAGAATGCATGAAGTGATGCAATCGATTTATGGAAATCCTTCAAGCATTCACACATTTGGAAGACAGGCCCGAAAGATTATTGATAATGCCAGAGCCAGCCTTGCATCAAGCATAGGAGCGCAAGAGTCGGAAATCATTATCACAAGCGGCGGGACAGAAGCGGATAACCACGCAATATTTGGAGTGGCTGAAAGCTATCAACATCTTGGGAAACATATCATAACAACAGAAATTGAACATCACGCAGTTTTGCATGCATGTGAGGAGCTGGCGAAAAAAGGTTTTGATGTTACCTATCTTCCTGTTAATGAATTTGGTGTGATTGATCTTGATGTGTTGAAAAAGGAATTGCGAGACGATACTATACTTGTGACAATTATGTATGGAAACAATGAAGTTGGCGCAATCCAGCCTATTGCTGAAATAGGAGAAGTCCTAAAAGACCATCAGGCCCTTTTCCATACAGATGCTGTCCAAGCTTACGGTATGGAGGAAATTGATGTGAAGAAGCAGCATATCAATCTTCTGTCCGTTTCTTCTCATAAAATCAATGGCCCTAAAGGAATTGGTTTCCTTTATATTGAAAATGGCATTCAGCTTTCACCACGCTTATTTGGCGGTGAACAGGAAAGAAAGCGTAGAGCTGGTACGGAAAATGTTCCAGCAGTAGCAGGCTTTCAACTGGCCGCAGAAATCGCCATTTCTGAGAGACAGGAAAAAAAGCAAAAGTATGAAAGCTTTAAAAAAACGCTTGTTCAAACATTGGAAGAAAATAAAATTGAGTTTGTGCAAAACGGATTAGTTGAAAATATGCTGCCACATGTTTTAAACTTAAGCTTTCCTGGAACAAATGTAGAGGCACTGCTCGTAAATCTAGATTTGGCAGGCATTGCTGCTTCAAGCGGTTCTGCTTGTACAGCAGGCTCTATCGATCCTTCCCATGTACTCGTAAGCATGTTTGGCGAGAACTCAGAAAGGACGAAGAACTCTATTCGATTTAGCTTCGGGTTATACAATACAGAAGAACAGATCAAAAAGGTCGGATCTGAGCTGTCTAAAATCGTGCAAAGATTAACAGGCAATAAGCTTATCTGACTAGCTTGAACTGTATTCTTCCAAATAGATAGGACTATGGAATACAGGGGGGAATGAAATGGAAAAAGCACCAAAAGATACACGCGTAGTTGTCGGCATGTCAGGTGGAGTCGATTCCTCTGTTGCTGCACTGCTTTTAAAAGAGCAAGGCTATGACGTTATCGGCATATTTATGAAAAACTGGGATGATACAGACGAATTCGGCGTCTGCACAGCAACAGAGGACTATGAGGATGTTATCCGTGTCTGCAATCAACTGGGTATCCCTTATTATGCGGTCAATTTTGAAAAGCAATATTGGGATAAAGTATTCACTTACTTCCTTGATGAATATAAGGCAGGAAGAACGCCAAACCCTGACGTTATGTGCAACAAAGAAATCAAGTTCAAGGCGTTTTTAGAGCATGCAATGAGTCTTGGCGCAGATTATTTGGCTACAGGGCATTATGCGCAAGTTGTCAGAGAAGATGGCAAAGTCCGCATGCTGCGCGGCAAGGACGAAAATAAAGATCAAACGTATTTCCTTAACCAATTGACAGAAGAGCAGTTAAGCAAGGTTATGTTCCCAATTGGCGGGATGGAAAAATCAAAGGTGCGGGAGCTGGCTGCTAAAGCGAACTTAGCGACGGCAACGAAAAAGGACAGCACAGGTATCTGCTTTATCGGCGAACGGAACTTTAAGGAGTTCTTGAGCGGTTACTTGCCTGCACAAAAAGGAAATATGGAAACATTCGATGGCAAGGTTGTTGGTAAACACGATGGTTTAATGTACTATACAATCGGGCAAAGACACGGTCTTGGCATCGGCGGAAGCGGTGATCCTTGGTTCGTTATCGGCAAAGACTTGCAAAGAAATGTGCTGTATGTAGGTCAAGGGTTCCATCATGATATGCTTTACTCTGACAGCATTATTGCTGATAATGTGAGCTGGGTTTCTAATGATTCAACTCCAAAAACATTCGAATGTACAGCTAAATTCCGCTATCGTCAACCAGATAATAAAGTGACAGTGGAACTGCTCGATGATTCGAAAGTGAAAGTAACTTTCCATGAACCAATTCGTGCAGTTACGCCAGGACAAGCAGTTGTCTTCTATCAAGGAGAAGAATGCCTTGGCGGCGGAACAATAGATAAAGTGTACCGCAACAACGAGCAATTAACATATGTAGGCTGATAAAAAAAGAGAAACTTGCTGCTTTTCCTTTGGAATTAAGCAGCTGTTTCTCTTTTTTTTAAGAAAGAAATGCAGAGTGAATTGGAAGATTTCCATTAGGCTAAAATATGCTATACTTTTAGTGAGAAACGGAGTGTGTTTATAAGTGGAGACAAATCAATTAGGAATTAAATATATGCAAGAAGGCAAATTTGAAGAAGCAGCAAAAGTGTTTATGGAAGAAATTGAAAAGAACCCTGCTAACGCAGTATCATATGTTAACTTTGGAAATGTGCTGTCAGCGTTGGGTGATTTAAGCAGAGCTGTTTCCTTCTATGAAAAAGCGATAGAAATTGATCCAGATATGGCCGCAGCTTACTATAGTGCAGGAACAGTCTATTTTGAACAGGAGGAGCTTGAGTCTGCTAAAGCGATGTTCGAGACAGCACTTGAGAAAGGACTCGAATCGAGTGACAACTATTTCATGCTGGGCATGACATATATTGGGTTGGAAAAATCGATTCTTGCTATTCCCTTTCTGCATCGTGCCGTTGAGCTGAACAGTGAGGATGCAGAAGCATTGTTCCAGCTTGGTTTATGCCTTGCGCAAGGGGAATATATTGATGAAGCAATGGAGAAATTTACAAGCTGCATTGAGTTAGACCCAGAGCATGCAGATGCTTATTATAATCTTGGTGTTGCATATGGATTTAAGGAACAGGAAGAAAAAGCGCTTGAGATGTTTAACAAAGCATTGGAAATTCAGCCTGATCATCAGCTGGCTCAAATGGGAAAACAAATTCTCGGAGGCTGATGGTATTTTAAAAAATTTAAAAGAGGGGGGAGAAAAAATTGGAAGAGCAAAATTCACTGGATCTTTTCGAGGAGCAGGGTAAGTATGTGAAGGGGCGCCATCTTGTCACGATATTTCACAACGAAGATAATCTTTATACCGTGCTCAGGATAAGGGTAGATGAAACGAATGACAGCTATGAAGATAAGGAAGCCGTTGTCACAGGATATTTGCCGAAGATGCATGAAAATGATACATATACATTCTTTGGTGAATTTAAAGACCATCCCCGCTTTGGACTCCAATTCCAGGTCTCCTCTTTCCGAAAAGAGATGCCGCAGACAAAACAAGGGGTTATCACCTATCTGTCTAGTGAGCTATTTAAAGGAATCGGCCAGAAAACAGCAGAGAACATCGTGGACACTTTAGGGGAAAATGCCATCTCTAAAATTTTGAATGAACCATCTTTGCTTGATACTGTTCCCAAACTTCCTCCAGACAAGGCGAAGCTTCTTTATGATACGCTCATGCAGAATCAAGGGCTGGAGCAGGCGATGATATCGTTGAATCAGTATGGTTTCGGGCCGCAGCTATCCATGAAAATTTACCAGACTTATAAGGAAAACACATTGGAGGTTATCCAGTCCAACCCTTATAAGCTTGTAGAGGATGTAGAAGGAATCGGTTTTGGTAAAGCAGATGACTTAGGCTTTCAGATTGGCCTAATTGGCAGCCATCCTGACAGAATTAAAGCAGGCTGCCTCTATGTGCTCGAGCTTGGCAGCAGCCAGGAGGGACATGTCTACCTGGAAGCAGAATATGTGCTGAACAGAGTAAAGGATCTTCTCGAGGAAAATAAACAGGAGCAAGTAGACTTTTCAGCTATTGCAGACCAGCTTGTCTTGCTTCAGGAAGAAAAGAAAATCATCGTCGAAGATAAGAAGATTTTCCTGCCTTCCCTTTATTACTCAGAAAAAGGCCTTGTCCGGCATATTAAAAGAGTGATGGAACAGAAGGAATACGAAGATCAGTTTCCAGAATCGGAATTTTTGCTTGCGCTCGGAAATTTAGAAGACAGGCTTGGAGTTCAATATGCACCATCACAAAGGGAAGCCATCCAAACAGCACTGATGGCGCCGATGCTTATGCTGACAGGCGGACCGGGGACAGGGAAAACCACGGTTATAAAAGGGATTGTAGAGCTTTATGGTGAACTGCATGGCTGCAGCCTTGATCCGAAGGATTACAAAAAGGAAGAGCCTTTTCCTTTTATTTTAGCGGCTCCCACAGGAAGAGCGGCTAAAAGGATGACAGAATCGACTGGTTTACCTGCTGTCACCATTCATCGTCTGTTAGGCTGGAACGGAAGCGGCGGTTTTGACAAGGACGAGGAGAATCCTCTTGAAGGAAAAATCATTATTGTTGATGAAACCTCCATGGTTGATATTTGGCTAGCTTTTCAGCTGTTTAAAGCATTGCCAGCCAATATTCAAGTCATTCTTGTCGGAGATGAAGACCAGCTTCCGTCTGTTGGACCAGGCCAGGTGCTGAAGGATTTGCTGGCATCAAGCTGCATTCCGACAGTCCGGCTTTCTGATATTTACAGGCAGAGTGAAGGTTCTTCTATCATTGAACTTGCTCATGAGATAAAGGACGGCAGATTGCCAAGTAATTTAACTCAGCAGCAAACAGACAGGTCCTTCATTAAATGTGCCTCTGGACAAATAGCACAGGCTATTGAGAAGGTTGTCCTCAACGCGAAGAAAAAGGGCTATGCGCCAATGGATATTCAAGTTCTGGCACCGATGTACAGAGGCCCTGCAGGAATAGACCGGCTCAATGTCATTCTCCAGGAAATATTGAACCCAAATCCAGATGGAACACGTAAGGAATTGAAGTTCGGCGATGTTAAATACCGAATTGGCGATAAGGTGCTGCAACTCGTTAATCAGCCAGAAAACAATGTCTATAATGGAGATATGGGAGAAATTGTATCCATCTTTTATGCAAAGGAAAATACAGAAAAACAAGACATGGTTATTGTCTCCTTCGATGGAATTGAAGCAACTTATACTAGGCAGGATTTAAATCAAATTACCCATGCTTATTGCTGTTCTGTTCATAAGTCCCAAGGTAGTGAATTTCCAATTGTTATTATGCCGATTGTAAAAAGCTACTATAGGATGCTGCGGAGAAACTTAATATATACCGGCATTACAAGAAGTAAACAATTTTTAATATTGCTTGGCGAAGTGGATGCGATGGAAATAGGGGTAGGCCGAAATGATGAGCTGAACCGCCAAACTTCCCTGCAGGAAAAGCTGAAAGAAGTCTTTTCGCAAAGTGATGCAGATATCGAGGCAGCAGAAGAAGATGTTTCCTTGTTTTACAGTGATCGGATAATGGAAATTGATCCGCTTATCGGAATGGAGAATGTCACTCCATATGATTTTATGCCAGCTCAAGAAAGCTGACACAATAAACGATTAGTGGAAATGTTTGTATCACATTGTTTTTATATAAAGAAGCAAGCTATAGATGTCATTCTAAAGGAATGGCATCTGTTTTTTTTTTGAGAAGAAAACAGCATTAAAAAGCCGGCTCCTATAAAAAAAGCAATGAGATGTTTATTTATGGTATGAATTGGACACACTGGAAACACCAGTGACAACCATTTTGAGAAATGGCTGTCTATAAAC
This sequence comes from Bacillus sp. Au-Bac7, assembly GCF_021341655.1. Classification (NCBI taxonomy): domain Bacteria; kingdom Bacillati; phylum Bacillota; class Bacilli; order Caryophanales; family Bacillaceae; genus Bacillus; species Bacillus sp. Au-Bac7. The sequence goes on from NZ_JAJTTG010000001.1 coordinate 58,433, forward strand.
TTATTGTTAGAGGTGTTTTCAGATGTTAGTCTGTCCAAATTGCCAAAGCAAAGATATCGGGAAAATTGGAATCAGCCAGTATTATTGCTGGAACTGTTTTATTGAGCTGTCATTAGTAAAAGGGGTTATCCATACACATCAAGTGGAAGAGGATGGAAGCCTTAGTTCATTAGATGACTTGTTCGAGGAAGACAATCGCAGATACAGTTAAGAAATCAGGAGGCGTGTAATTCGCCTCCTTTATTTGTATAAATTACCTCCTTTTCACACAAATTATGGGTGGGAGGAGTGTAGAATGGAAATAAGAGTCAAGTGGTATTATCGCTTAGCATTTACACTATTGCTGTTTATTGTAGTTTTTATCTTTTTTAAATTATCTCCAATTTGGACTCCAATCTTGCAGCTGTTGATGAAGGTGATATTTCCTTTCGTCCTTGGTGCATTTATTACCTATTTGCTTCATCCGATTGTTGAAAAAATCCACGAAATGGGACTGCATCGCGGCCTTGCTGTGGCATTTATATATATCCTCTTTTTTGGAGGAGTCGGCTATGGACTTTATAAGTGCATTCCGATTTTCATTGAGCAGATGAGAGAGCTGACAGAAAATGCGCCAGAGCTTGCAAACCAGTACAGAAGCTGGATTGACTATATACAAGAGCGAACAAGGGCATGGCCTGATAATTTGCAGACGAAGGTTGATAAAGGGATTGAATCTTTTGAAGTTAAGCTGGATGGATTGCTGACAAAGCTTATTAAAGGTATCATGGGTTTTGTTAATTCATTCGTAATTATGATGTTAATACCGTTTATTTCTTTTTACATGTTAAAGGATATTGAAGCAGTAAAAAGAGCGGCCTTGCTTTTAACTCCTAACAAATGGCGTGAAAGCAGTGTTTTATTTTTGAAGGATGTAAATCAGTCTTTGGGCAGCTATATAAGAGGACAGCTGCTAGTTTGTTTTATCATTGGCAGTCTATCATCGATTTCCTTTTATTTTTTTGATTTAAAGTACCCGCTAGTATTAGGAATAATCATCGGAATTACCAATGTTATTCCTTACTTCGGACCCATAATAGGGGCAATTCCAGCCGTTATAATTGCAAGTACAATGTCTGTTAAAATGCTGATCATTGTTGTTATCATCATTGTAGTGCTGCAGTTTTTGGAAGGTAACATCCTTTCGCCCTTTATTGTTGGGAAAAGCTTGCATATGCATCCTCTATTTATTATGTTTGCCCTGCTCCTTGGTGGAGAGGTAGGCGGTATTGTCGGAATGGTAGTAGCAGTTCCTGTCCTTTCTATTTTGAAAGTAGCAATCATGCATTTGCACGTTCATTTTGGAAAAACCACTAATCCTTAGCATTCTTAAGTGATTCACATGTTGACAATTGCAGAGAAAAATCAGTATAATTCGAGAGAAGAACATAGTGACAAAATGATGATAGAATCAAGTAGATTATAGTCCACTTTAGGCGTATGCTAAATAGAGAGGTGTTCCCGTGGCTGAAAGGAACATAAGTGAAGGATAGTCGAAAGCTAATTCTTGAATGCAGTTAATACCTGCCGTCCATCCGCGTTAAGGAGATTTGAGAAATGGCAGTGTTTTGCCATAAATCAGGGTGGTACCACGAGCATACTTTCGTCCCTGTCCAGGGATGGGGGTTTTTTTTATGCTTTAAAATTATTACTCCTAATCAATATTTAAGGAGTCATACATAGAAGGAGGCAAACTTTTTATGAAAGTATTAACAGGGGCAGAAATTAGAAGAAAGTTCCTTGATTTTTTCCAAGAAAAAGGGCATAGTGTGGAACCTAGTGCATCATTAGTTCCTCATGAAGATCCTTCTTTGCTTTGGATCAACAGCGGTGTTGCAACATTGAAAAAATATTTCGATGGCCGTGTAATCCCGGAAAATCCGCGAATTACAAATGCACAAAAATCAATTCGCACAAATGATATTGAGAATGTCGGAAAAACCGCAAGGCACCAAACATTCTTTGAAATGCTTGGAAACTTCTCAATTGGAGATTATTTCAAAGAGGAAGCAATTGATTGGGCTTGGGAGTTTTTAACAGACGACAAGTGGATTGGTTTTGACAAAGAGAAACTATCTGTCACAGTGCATCCTGAGGATGAAGAAGCATATGCGTTATGGCGCGACAAAATAGGGATTCCTGAAAGCCGCATTATTCGTTTAGAAGGAAACTTTTGGGATATCGGGGAAGGTCCAAGTGGGCCGAATACAGAGATTTTCTATGATCGTGGTCCAGAATACGGAAATGATTTAAATGACCCAGAACTATATCCAGGCGGCGAAAATGACCGTTATTTAGAAGTATGGAATCTTGTTTTCTCTGAATTTAACCATAATCCAGATGGAACATACACACCACTTCCAAAGAAAAATATTGATACAGGGATGGGACTTGAGCGCATGGCTTCTGTTGTGCAAAATGTTCCAACCAATTTTGATACAGATCTTTTTACACCAATTATTGCGGCAACAGCACAAATTGCTGATGTGAAATATGGTGCAGATAAGGAAACAGATGAAGCATTTAAGGTAATTGCTGACCATATTCGTACAGTTGCATTCGCAGTAGGTGACGGAGCATTGCCTTCTAATGAGGGCAGAGGATATGTTTTAAGAAGATTGCTGCGCAGAGCTGTCCGCTATGCGAAAAAGATCAATATCCACCGCCCGTTCATGTTTGAGCTAGTACCTGTTGTTGGTGAAATCATGTTTGATTACTATCCGACAGTGAAAGAGAAAGCCGACTTTATTCAAAAAGTAATGAAGAGCGAAGAAGAGCGCTTCCATGAGACGTTGAATGAAGGTCTCTCCATTCTTGGGGAAGTAATGGAAAAGGCGAAGAAGTCTAACAGCTTGGTTATTTCAGGTGAAGATGTATTCCGTCTTTATGACACATATGGTTTCCCTGTAGAATTGACAGAGGAATATGCAGAAGAGCAAGGCATGAAAATTGACCATGAAGGCTTTGAGAAAGAAATGGAAAGCCAGCGTGACCGAGCTCGTAAGGCACGTCAAGAAGTGGGAAGCATGCAAGTTCAATCGAGTGTTCTTGGGGAAATCAAAGTGGAAAGTGAATTCGTTGGCTATCAATCTCTAACTGCTTCTGCTGTTGTATCTGCTTTGCTAGTAGATGGAGAGGTAGTAGAGAAAGCAGAAGAAGGCCAAGAAATCCAGTTCATTTTGGATAAGACACCATTCTATGCGGAAAGCGGCGGACAAATTGCAGACGCTGGAACCATTTCATCAGAAGCAGTTACTATTTTGGTCCAAGATGTTCAAAAAGCACCAAACGGACAAAACCTGCACCGAGGCATCGTGCAATCAGGTGTTATAACAGTTAATGACGAAGTGGAAGCTGCTGTTGACAGAAGCAACCGTTCAAAAATCGTTAAAAACCATACGGCAACACATTTGCTTCATCAAGCATTAAAGGATGTGCTTGGAACGCATGTTAACCAAGCAGGTTCTCTAGTACAAACAGACCGTTTGCGTTTTGACTTCTCTCATTTCGGGCAAATTACAGCAGAAGAGCTTGAAAAAATTGAAAAAATCGTTAATGAAAAAATTTGGGAAAGTATTGCTGTTCAAATTGATTATAAAGATATCGAGGAAGCAAAAGCGATGGGAGCAATGGCTTTATTCGGCGAAAAATACGGAAAAGTTGTTCGTGTTGTTCAAGTTGGCGATTACAGCCTTGAGCTATGCGGTGGGTGTCATGTTGATAACACATCCACAATCGGTTTGTTCAAAATAATTTCAGAAGCTGGTATTGGTGCAGGTACAAGAAGGATCGAAGCTGTAACAGGACAAGCCGCTTACCAGCAGTTGACAGATCAGCTTAACATCTTGAAGGATGCAGCAAGCAAGCTGAAAACAAACCCGAAAGATGTCGGCACTAGAATTGAGACAATTCAAGCAGAGCTGAAACAGCTTCAGCGTGAAAACGAGTCGCTTGCAGCAAAACTAAGCAACATTGAAGCAGGCAACCTAGTTGACCAAGTAAAAGACGTTAATGGAGTTAATGTTCTTACAGCAAGCATTAAAGGTGTGGACATGAACAACTTGCGCACAATGGCTGATGACTTGAAGCAAAAGCTTGATTCTGGAATCATTGTTCTTGGCAGCGTAAATGAAGATAAAGTAAACTTAATTGCTGCTGTTACGAAAGACTTGATGGACAAAGGTTACCATGCTGGTAAGATCATCAAAGAAGTGGCAACACGCTGCGGCGGTGGCGGCGGAGGACGTCCGGACATGGCTCAAGCTGGCGGAAAAGACCCTCAAAAATTGCAAGAAGCGCTAAACTATGTTGAGGAATATATCAAATCCATTTGATAATGTGGGCAAGTAGTGTAAAATGTAGGTATCAATTAACAGAATCTGTCTGAAAATAGGGGTGTTGTAAATGAGCTCATTCGACAAAACAATGAGATTCAATTTTCCTGAAGAACCATATGAACATGACGTAAAAGAAGTGTTGAATCAAGTATATGATGCTCTTCAAGAAAAAGGCTATAACCCAATTAATCAAATTGTCGGTTATCTACTTTCAGGAGACCCTGCATACATCCCGCGCCATATGGATGCACGAAATATTATGCGCAAACTAGAGCGTGACGAGATTATTGAAGAGCTTGTTAAGTTCTACTTAAAACAGCAGCGAGAGGATTAAAGAAATGCGAACAATGGGCTTGGATGTAGGCTCAAAAACGGTAGGGGTTTCAATTAGTGATGCTTTTGGGTGGACAGCCCAAGGCATTGAAACTGTAAAAATCGACGAAGAGAAACAAGAATTCGGATTAGACCGTTTAGGAGTATTGATTGTTGAGCATGATGTAAGTAAAATAGTGGTTGGCCTTCCAAAAAACATGAATGGCAGCATCGGCTTTCGCGGTGAAGCAAGCCAACATTTCGGCAAGCTTCTTGAAGAAAGATTCGGTCTACCAGTTGTATTTTGGGATGAGCGACTGACGACGATGGCTGCTGAAAGAGTCCTTCTTGAAGCAGATGTCAGCAGAAAAAAAAGGAAAAAAGTAATTGATAAGATGGCAGCATCTATGATATTACAAGGCTATTTAGATAGCCAGAAATGATGAGGTGAAAGTAATGGAACACGGAGAAACTAATACAATTACAGTAGTGGACGAGCAAGGAAACGAACAATTATGCGAAATTTTGTTCACATTTGAATCAGATGAATTTGGAAAATCATATGTTCTTTATTACCCAATCGGGGAAGATGACGGTGAAGACGACGAAATCGACATTCATGCATCTTCATTTATCCCGAACGAAGAAACTGGCGATGGTGAGCTATCTCCTATCGAAACAGATGAAGAGTGGGATTTAGTAGAGGAAATGCTTAACACATTCCTTGCTAACGAAGAAGAAGAATAAGAAACAGATGGGGGACAGCAATGGTGCTGTCCCTTTTTTTATGCTTGAAAACGGTCGTGGACAATGGCATAAATATGGAGGGTTTTGTTTGTGGATATTATTTCCAAACACTATTCTCCGATAGTAAAATAGACTTCATTCGCTATTTTTTTCACTTTCTTTGTTAGAATATAGTATAATTAGTCGAGATATGGTTTTATTATAGGTAATACATACCCGGTTTTAGGAGGGAAAGATAATTGTCAATAAAAGAGGGGAATAATGAAGGAAAAAATAAAAAAGAAATGTTTTTTGAGAAGATAGCGGAAAGACGAAATGAAGCAAAAACAATCAGGAGATTCGTTGGCTTAACCATTCTCGTACTTGCTGTCGTAATTGCAGCTGTGTCACTAACCAGTTATTTTTATATTAAATCAAGCTTAGAACCAGTGGACCCTGGCAGCAAAAAAGAAATCATTGTTGATATTCCAATCGGTTCAAGTGTCTCCTATATAGCTCAGACGTTAGAGGACAGCGGACTTGTTAAAAACGCGCGAGTATTTAAATACTATGTAAAGTTTAAAAACGAATCAGAGTTCATGGCAGGGGAGTATCATATGAATCCCTCGATGACTTTCCAGGAAATCATCGAAAGCTTAAAGACTGGTAGAATCATGCAGGAGCCGGTATTTACTATGACGATACCGGAGGGTAAACAGCTTGACGAGATAGCAGCTGTGATAGCTGATAAGACAAAGCAGCCTGAGAAGGAAGTTTTCAAAAGTTTAAATGATGAAAAGTTCATTCAGTCATTAATGGAAAAGTATCCGTCCATTTTGACAACAGAGGTTTGGGCTAAAGATATTAAGTATCCATTAGAAGGATATCTTTTCCCTGCTACGTATGCTTTCTACAAAAAGGACCCTAGCCTCGATGAGATTGTTTCTACCATGCTTGATAAGACGCAAAGCGTTGTGGAGAAGTACAGGCAGGATATTGAAAGAGAAGATATGACTGTTCATCAATTCTTGACTATGTCATCCTTGATTGAAGAGGAAGCAACAGAAAAGGCAGACAGAGATAAAATTGCGAGTGTGTTTTATAACCGCATAGATGAAGGAATGCCGCTGCAAACAGATCCGACGGTCCTGTATGCACAAGGCAAACATAAAGCAAGAGTCACATACAAGGATTTAGAAGTAGATTCTCCGTATAATACGTATAAAAATAAAGGGTTGACGCCAGGGCCTATCTCCAATTCAGGTACGATGTCCATGGAAGCAGCGCTTCATCCAGCTGATACCGACTTTTTATACTTCCTGGCATCCAGTGATGGAACTGTATATTTTTCGAGCACACTTGATGAGCATAACTCATTAAAGGCAAAATATATTACAAATAATTAAAACGATGTGGGGAGAGCATGATTAATTAGCTTTCCCCAGCGTTTTATGTTAAAATAGTACAAGTGTTTTTAAACAGGAACAAGTTATACGTAATTAACAAATTTGGCATACACCGCAAAGTTAGGTTCTTAATAAAAGAAGCTAACATTTTTCAGGTGGAGGGAAACAATTCCTGAAAATTTAGCCAATTAAAAAGAGACATTCAGTAACGTCTGGCAAATGTAAATAGAGGTGAATTCTGTTGCAGAATGAAGAACAAGTGCTGAAATATATCGAGAATTTAATTCCAGATAGAAGTGAAGCCTTTTTAGGTATTGAAAAGTATGCTGAGGAAAATGAAGTCCCAATTATGGAGCTTGTAGGCATTGAAACATTGCTTCAGCTGTTAAGAATGCAGCAGCCCAAAAAAATTCTCGAAATTGGGACAGCGATAGGATATTCTGCACTGCGGATGGCAGACGCTTTGCCAGAATGCAAGATTGTATCCATTGAGCGTGATGAGGACCGATATAATGTGGCCTTATCCAATGTGGAGACATTGAACAAAAGCTCACAAGTTCACTTCATTAAGGGTGATGCGTTAGAAGTGGAGAATCTTGTGCAGGAGCACGGTCCTTTTGATGCCTTATTCATAGATGCTGCAAAAAGCCAATATCGGAAGTTTTTTGATATATACTCCAAGATGCTTTCCCCTGAAGGCGTGATTTTTACGGATAATATCTTATTCCACGGGCTTGTTGTGGAGGAAAATATAGACAGCCGGAATGTAAGGCAGCTTGTCCGAAAAATTAAGGATTTTAATCAATGGCTAATGCAGCATCCAGATTACCATACAGCAATACTGCCTGTTGGTGATGGATTAGCAATTAGCAAAAAGAGGAGATAAAAAATGAAAAAACCTGAATTGCTCGTTACACCAATTACGGTTGAAGACATTATTCCACTGATCGAAAGCGGAGCAGATGCCTTTGTGATCGGTGAACAGAAATTTGGATTGCGTTTAGCAGGAGAATTTAAGCGCGATGATGTAAAAAAAGCGATTGAACTTGCCCATGGACGAAACAAGAAGGTATATGTAGCTGTCAACGGTCTTTTTCACAATGAAAAAATAGATGACCTTTATGATTATATTGCTTTCTTAAGAGATGTGAATGCGGACAGCATTATTTTTGGTGATCCGGCAGTTCTTATGGTGGCGCGTGAAGTTGCCCCAGACATGAAACTGCATTGGAACACAGAAACCACTGGAACTAACTGGTATACTTGCAATTACTGGGGGAAAAAAGGTGCTAAACGAGCGGTGCTCGCACGGGAACTGAGCATGGATGCAATCATTGAGATGAAAGAGAATGCAGAAGTCGAATTGGAAATCCAAGTTCACGGCATGACGACAATGTTCCAATCAAAGCGTACCCTTTTAGGGCATTACTTCCAACATCAGGGCAAAGAGCAAGATATGGCCGATAAACAGAAAGACAGGGATTACTTCCTCCATGATAAAGAGAGAGAGAACAAGTATCCGATCTTTGAAGACGAAAACGGCACACATATTATGAGTCCTAATGATATTTGCATTGTTGATGAATTGCAGGAATTGATAGAAGCAGGCATCGATTCTTTTAAGATAGACGGTATTTTAAAGGATTCTGCTTATATTCAAAAAGTGACGAGCATTTATCATCGAGCAATAACGATGTTTGTAAATAATCCTGATCAGTACGATGAGGAAAAGGATAATCTACTAGCAGAAATTGAACAGATACAGCCGGCAAATAGACCGTTGGACACAGGATTTTTCTTTAAAGAAACAGTGTATTAATAATTAGGAGGAGTACAGACGATGACAGCAGTGAAAACACCTATCTCTGAAATTCGAGACGGTAAAAGAATCATTGTCAAAAAGCCGGAGCTTTTGGCGCCTGCAGGCAATCTTGAAAAATTGAAGATAGCCGTTGCTTATGGAGCTGATGCGGTTTTTATCGGAGGCCAAGAATATGGACTCCGTTCTAACGCTGGAAATTTCACTTTCGAGGAAATGAAAGAGGGAGTGGAATTTGCAAAAAACTATGATGCGAAAATATATGTAACAACAAATATTTTTGCGCATAATGAAAATATCGACGGACTGGAAGAATATCTGCTTGGATTAAAAGAAGCAGGCATTCACGGCATTATTGTTGCTGATCCGCTCATTATTGAAACATGCCGCAGAGTAGCACCTGAAATAGAAGTACACTTAAGCACACAGCAGTCTCTTTCCAACTGGAAAGCTGTTCAGTACTGGAAGGAAGAGGGCTTAGAAAGAGTTGTGCTTGCCCGTGAAACCAGTGCAGAAGAAATCCAGGAAATGAAAGAAAAAGTTGATATTGAAATCGAGACATTCATTCATGGAGCAATGTGTATTGCGTATTCTGGAAGATGCACACTAAGCAATCATATGACAGCAAGGGATTCTAACAGAGGCGGATGCTGTCAATCATGCCGTTGGGATTATGATCTGTACAGACTGGAAAACACAGAAGAAAAGCCGCTTTTCTCTGAAGAGGATGCACCTTTTGCGATGAGTCCTAAAGACCTTAAGCTCATTGAATCGATTCCCCGCATGATTGAACTGGGCATTGACAGTCTGAAAATTGAAGGTCGTATGAAATCTATTCACTACGTGGCAACAGTTGTCAGCGTGTACCGTAAAGTAATTGATGCTTACTGTGCTGATCCTGATAATTTTGTTATTGACGAAGAATGGCTGAAAGAGCTGGATAAATGTGCAAACAGAGAAACAGCACCAGCATTCTTTGAAGGGCAGCCAGGGTATAAAGAGCAAATGTTTGGTAATCATAGCAAAAAGACAACTTTTGATTTTGTTGGACTTGTTCTTGATTATGACAAAGAGGAAAAGATTGTAACGCTGCAGCAGCGCAACTTCTTTAAACCAGGACAGGAAGTAGAATTCTTCGGTCCAGAAATATCTAATTTTACGACAGTTATTGATACGATATGGGATGAAAAAGGCAATGAGCTTGATGCAGCCCGCCATCCGCTGCAAATTGTTAAATTTAAAGTGGATCACCCTGTATTTCCAAATAACATGATGAGAAAGGAGCTCTAAAGCATGCAGCGCAAACCAGTTGTAATTGGTGTCGCAGGTGGCTCCGGATCAGGAAAAACAAGCGTGACCAAAGCTATTTTTGAGCATTTTCAAGGACATTCCATCCTGATGATTGAACAGGATTATTATTATAAAGATCAATCACATCTTCCATTTGAAGAAAGACTAAAAACAAATTATGATCATCCGTTGGCATTTGATACAGAATTATTAATTGAACATATCCAAACATTGCTTAAGTATGAAAAAATCGATAAACCTGTATATAATTACGCCATGCATACGAGATCAGATGAGACAATACTTGTCGAACCTCGTGATGTTATTATTGTGGAAGGCATTCTTATTTTAGAGGATGAAAGACTTCGCAATCTAATGGACATGAAGCTGTACGTGGATACAGATGCAGATTTGCGCATTATTAGAAGGCTTGTTAGGGATATTCAAGACAGAGGTAGAACAATGGACTCTGTTATTGATCAGTATGTGAGTGTTGTAAGACCGATGCATAATCAATTTATTGAGCCGACAAAACGCTATGCTGATATCATCATTCCAGAAGGCGGTCAAAATCACGTTGCTATCGACTTAATGGTAACGAAGATACAGACGATTCTTGAGCAAAAATCGTTATTATAAGCTCTGTAATTTATTTTTTCCCGAGAGAAATGATAAGGTTTTTTAAAATCTTTGATTTTACCTTTTAACCCCTTTTATATAAAGGATTAGAGGCATTATTATTTCCCTAAAATAATGCATTTTAGGGAATAATTATTCTTTTTTTGAAAGAAAATGCTTTCTTTTTTTCGGAATACGTATTAAACTCATCCTATTAGTAATTTAGCTTGAGTTTACATCATCAACTTTAATACATACCATAAACCAACAATCAAAATATATAGATTGTGCTGGATACTTTAAGGAGTGAACATTTTGGCTATCGAAAAAGAATTTCCAATGACATTGGCTGGTAAAGAGAAACTGGAACAAGAACTAGAACAATTAAAAACGGTTAAACGTAAAGAAGTCGTTGAACGTATTAAAATAGCGCGCAGCTTCGGAGACTTATCAGAGAATTCGGAATATGATTCTGCGAAAGAAGAGCAAGCGTTTGTAGAAGGACGCATCACTACAATTGAAAACATGATCCGCAATGCGAAGATCATCTCAGAAGATGAATTAGATCGTGACACTGTTTCACTAGGTAGTTCTGTTACTTTCATTGAGCTTCCTGATGGTGACGAAGAAACATACACAATTGTGGGCAGTGCAGAAGCTGATCCGTTCGAAGGTAAAATCTCCAATGATTCACCGATCGCAAAAAGCCTAATCGGCAAAAAAGTCGGCGATAAAGTAGTTGTTCAAACACCTGGTGGAGAAATGAATGTAGAAATCGTTACAATTAAATAACAATTTCACGGTAATTGTTTGAAAAAAGGACACCTCGTCAACACTCTTGATGAGGTGTTTTTTTATGTGGAGAAAGAGAGCAATATTTATCGGTGTATTTTTTATTTGTATGCTTGTTGTGCTGCTTGCAAGACTTGTGCAAATACAGCTTGTGGAAACCGAACATTTTACTAAACATAATATTAACTTAGTGGAAGCTAGTGTGAAGCAACGATCACAGGAGATGGTACTGGATAACGGCCGCGGGGGATTTTTGGACAGAAATGGGGAGTCGCTGACACAGCAAACGAAAACAGTTCTTATTCTATTTCCGTTTTTAAAAAATATGGAATGGGACAGTAGAAAAATTGCGGATATTATTGGGACAACTGAATATACTTTAACGAAAACGATAGCGGAGGCAAAAGAGCCTGTAGTCCTTGGTGGCAGCAAGCCGGTAGAGCTTTCCGCAAAACAAATGACCGATATTAATAATTTGAAAATTCCCGGTGTATTTGCCGTTAATAAAAAATTCAGGGTCCAAAATGAGTTAGCTGAACAACTGTTAGGGATTACCGGTCAAAATGAAGCAGAGCTTGAAATAAGATACCCTGACAAAAAACTGTCTTATGACACATTAATCGGGTTAACGGGACTAGAAAAAAGCTTTGATGAGTTTCTTCTCCCAGATGGAGAATCTAAGCTTGTCTATCATGTCGATGCCACAGGAGGTCCGTTGTTTGGAACGAACGTTAAATATGTGGAGCCTGGCAATCCATTTTATCCTGTAAATATTAAAACGACCATTGATAAAGAATTACAAGAAGTGGCAGAAGAGCTGGTGGACAAGCATAATATCAAAAAAGGCGGACTTGTGCTTTTAGATATAGAGACAAATTCAGTTGCCGCTATGGTATCTCGTCCTATTATTGATAAAAATCCTTATGAAACAGATGGTATTAATAATTTTATGCTTAAACAGCAGATAGTCGGTTCTGTTTTCAAAACCGTAGTGGCAGCAGCTGCGATAGATAATAAATTGAATAATGATGATGCCATTTATAACTGCAGCCAAAAAATAAATGGAGATCCAGACCCTGTTTATCAGCATGGTATGCTTAATTTCACAAACAGCTTTGCTGTCAGCTGCAATAATACTTTCGCAACAATTGCCAAAGAGTTAAAGGATATTGACAAAAATATCTTAGAAGATTACGCAAAGAAGCTGTCTTTAACAACAACGACAGGCTGGGAAGGGACTATTTTTCATTCAAGCGACTTTAAGCAAATACAAGATGAAGAAAAAGGCAGAGTGTTCCTTTCAGAGGATGCAAAAAAGGATAAGAATTATGTAGCATTGACAGGCATTGGTCAGAATGAAGTCAGGGTTACACCAATAGCTGTTGCCAACATGATGGCTACAATCGCCAGAGGCGGGGAAAAGCAGGCAGTCAGAGTGGCCTCTGAGATAGAATATAAAAATGGCAGTACATTGTTGAAATTCGATCAGAAAAAGCTAGATGGTGAAACGATTTCGCCATATACAGCACAAGAACTTCAGAAGCTCTTAAGAGAAGTTGTTGAGAACAAAGAAGGTACAGGAAGATGGTTTCAAGACTTGCCGTATGAAGTTGCCGGTAAATCCGGTACGGCAGAGACTGGCATCTATAAGGGAGAGGAACAGCTTCATAATAAGTGGTTTGCAGGCTATTTTCCATATGATAAACCCAAATATGCCTTAGTTGCAGTCAACCTTGAGGTATTCGCAGATGAAGGAGGAGTCAATCCGCTATTTGCTGATATGGTAAAGGCGGTTTATGACCATGAAGAGAGTCATGCTCAATAGAAAATACCCATTTTCCTTTTCACTATTCAAAAGTCATGATAGAATATGTACAGCCTTTGTTGGCTTAAATACAGATATTAATTAAAAGTAAATACAAATGTATGAACAATAGGGAGGAGAAACAAGTTGAGCACAGACACTAACGATAATGTTCGAAGCAGATCTGAACAGCGTTCAAAGAGGAAAAAAACGAATATTATTCTTAATGCCTTAATCATTCTTGTGATAGCATTAATTGTTTTTGTCTCTTATTCCATTTTCAGTGATGGTGATAATAAGACAGATAACCAGGAAAATAAGAAAACTGCCCAAACAGAGAGTACAAAAGACGAGCAAGCTTCCGCTCAAGCAGATAATGATGCTGCAAAAAGTACAGACGACTCTGAAAGTGATGAAGAGCAGGAAACACAAAAAGATGGAGAGGCTATTATCACCGAAGGCGGAAGTGATTCAAACGTCATTAAAACCATCGAGAATCCTTCATGGGAGCCTGTTGGAACAACGCAGTCAGGTGAACATACAGCTTCCTACTCAGCAGGTGTTGATTGGGATGAACAGTTAAAAGCTTTGGCATACGGAACAGGAATAGATGAAGGCAATATGGTTGTTTGGTTTTTAGGGAACAATAATAAAGATCAGAATAAATCAATCGGCACTGTTTCTACAAAGGATAAAAGCGAAAAATATCGCGTTTATATTGAGTGGGTGGACGGCAGCGGCTGGAAACCGACAAAAGTAGAGGAAATCAATGATTTAAATATACGTTAAATGAGTGAAACTGCTTATAATCTTATAAGCAGTTTCTTTTTTGTTATTTTTTTATTTTAAAATGAACCATAACCGTATGATAAGGTCTGCCGTTTTCTTGGAGTGTTGTTTGGTGATTGACAGAATGGACCTCAAGCAGGATTGCTTTGTTAATTTCAATTTGTTCTGTAATTTTTTTTTCGATAGTACTTAAAGAATCACCTTCAAAGAACTCTACTTTATCCTTTATAATATCTAGCTGGAAATTCATCCTTTACTTCCTTTCAATAAATAAAATAGTCTCTTTTCCTATTTTATCATATGTCATGAAACAAGGAGACATTGTCTTCAACACAATTATTGAAAAAGGCATAGGGGATGTGGTAAATTATGAACATGACTCTTGTCTAATTCATAGTATGTATATTGGAATTGTTTGCTATGAAAGGGGCATGAGAAATGGGTAAAGAATTTATGGAGATCTTTGAAAAATGGGCTGACACTTATGATGAAAGTTTAACAAAAGATATAGAATACAAAGAAGTGTTCCGAAACTACGAACAGATATTAGATGAAGTGGCAAACCGGGCTTACGGCACAGTAGTCGAATTTGGCCCAGGCACTGGGAACTTGACTTTAAAGCTTGCAGATAAAGGATTGTTTGTTACAGGTATAGAGCCTTCCAAAGCTATGCGGAAATTAGCAGAGGAGAAGCTGAATGAAAAAGCAGTGGTGAAGGATGGAGATTTTCTTAACTTCTCAACAGAGAGTGCGCCAGATGTTTTCGTGAGCACCTATGCTTTTCATCATTTAACAGATGAAGAAAAAGCAGAAGCAATTACTCTTTATAGTAATTTACTGCCTTCATCTGGTAAAATAGTTTTTGCGGATACGATGTTTCGTTCCGAAGAAGACTATGAAAAAGCAAAAGATGCCGCTGCAAAAAGTGGTTTCCATAACCTGGCTGAAGACTTAGCTCGTGAATACTATTCCACTATTCCCGTATTACAGAGGATGTTAGAGGAAGCAGGCTTTACTGCCGCATTCACCCGCTTAAATGAGTTTGTTTGGATCATGGAAGGAACAAAAGTGTAGCTTAGAAAGAGGGAAGTACATGAAAATAGCAATAATCGGTGCAATGGAAGAAGAAGTTGCCATACTCAGAGAACAAATGGACAATAAAAAAGAGCAGACAATTGCCGGATTTCAATTTATTGAAGGTAATCTTGCTGGGAAGGATGTTGTTCTGCTTCGCTCAGGCATAGGCAAAGTTAATGCTGCGATGAGCACGACTATTCTGCTGCAAACGTTCAAACCGGACTATTTAATCAATACAGGCTCTGCTGGAGGATTAAACCCTGACTTGAATGTCGGCGATGTTGTCATCTCAGACGAAGTGAGACATCATGATGTGGATGCGACTATATTTGGTTATGAATACGGTCAAGTACCGCAAATGCCTGCGAGTTTTGCAGCAGATAATGGTCTAATCCAGATAGCTGAATCAAGCGCGAAGGAAATAGGGGAGTATGCTGTTGTCAGAGGCCTTATTACAACAGGTGATTCCTTTATTAATGATCCGGAAAGGGCAGCCTTCATCAAGACGAAATTCACTGGATTACAGGCTGTAGAAATGGAAGCAGCTGCAATAGCTCAAGTTGCCTATCAGCATGAAATTCCATTTGTTATCATTCGTTCTCTATCGGATATAGCTGGAAAAGAATCACATCTTTCCTTTGATCAATACTTAGAAAAGGCAGCAGTCCATTCGGCGAACTTAGTAGTGGGAATCGTTCAAAAAATGAACTGATTATAGCGGGGAGTCCTAATAATAGGAACTTCCCCGATTCTAGCATTTAATTCTGACTATTCAAATAGGAATAGCTGTGATAAGCGGTAATCGGTATAAATTGCAAACAGAGTTAGAAGCAAAACAGGCAATGATATATAGAAGGAGGGAAATGATCATGAGAGTTTACAACAATGTGCATCAGCTTATTGGCAATACACCAATGGTTGAGATTACCCATTTTCCTTTGCCCAATGAAGTTCGTATATTTGCAAAGCTTGAGTATTATAATCCAGGAGGAAGTATTAAAGACAGACTGGGAATCAAGTTGATCCAAGATGCTTTTGAGACAGGGAAGCTGAAGAAAGGCGGAACGGTTATTGAACCGACTGCAGGGAATACAGGAATCGGCTTGGCTCTTGCAGCATTAAATCAAGATGTGAAAGTAATCGTCTGTGTGCCAGAAAAATTCAGCGTGGAAAAACAGCAAGTTATGAAGGCATTAGGAGCAGAAATTGTCCATACCCCAACAGCAAAAGGAATGGCTGGTGCGATTGAAAAGGCGAAAGAGCTGCAAAAAAGCATTCCCGATTCCTTTATTCCAGGCCAATTCGAAAACGAAGCAAACCCAGACACCTATTACAAGACACTTGGACCGGAGATTTGGGAACAGCTCGAAGGCAATATTGACGTTTTTATTGCAGGTGCAGGTACGGGCGGGACATTTATGGGTACCGCCCGATATTTGAAAGAACAAAAACATTCAATAAAAACGGTTATTGTCGAGCCAGAAGGATCGATCCTAAATGGCGGGAAGTCTGGCCCTCATAAAACAGAAGGGATTGGGATGGAGTTTCTGCCACCTTATATGGACCCAGCTTACTTCGATAAAATTTATACAGTCAGTGATAGCGATGCCTTTTTAAAGGTGAATGAGGCAGCGCTTAAGGAAGGCCTGCTTGTGGGAAGCTCCTCAGGGGCAGCCCTATATGCCGCCTTGGCAGAAGCGAAACTAGCTGCACCAGGCACCAATATAGTTGTAATCCTACCGGACAGCAGCGACCGCTATATTAGTAAAAAGATTTTTGAAGGAGGAATTTAAATGAAACGCAAAACGATGCTCATTCACGGAGGAATACCAGGAGATCCGCATACAGGTGCTGTCAATGTTCCAATTTATCAAGTCAGCACTTATAAGCAAGAAGGAGTAGGCAATCATAAAGGGTTTGAATATTCACGAACAGGCAATCCTACCCGCCACGCCCTGGAGGAGCTTATAAAGGATTTAGAGCACGGAACTAGGGGATTTGCATTTAGCTCCGGAATGGCAGCTATTACGGCGGTTATAATGCTATTTAAACAAGGCGATCATATTTTAATAACAGATGATGTTTATGGTGGCACATTTCGGGTAATAACAAAGGTGCTTAATAAATTTGGAATAGAAGCTACCTTTATTGATACGAGCGATATCGACAATATAAAAGAAGCAGTAAAAGAAAATACCGTGGCACTTTATATCGAAACACCGACAAATCCGTTGCTGAAAATCACTGATATTCAAGAAGCTTCCTTTGCAGCGAAGGAGCTTGGATTAGTAACGATTGTTGATAATACCTTCTCCACACCATATTGGCAAACACCATTAACACTCGGTGCAGATATCGTCTTACACAGTGCTACAAAGTACTTAGGCGGCCATAGCGATGTTGTCTCAGGTCTTGTTGCAGTTAAGAATGAGAAACTAGGAGAAGATTTGCATTTTATTCAGAATTCCACTGGAGGAGTGCTTGGACCGCATGATTCATGGCTGTTAATCCGCGGAATGAAAACGTTAGGTATTCGAATGGAGGAACATGAAAAAAGCGCCAGCGAAATCGTCGCATTCCTTGAAAAGCATCCTGCTGTATCTAAAGTGTACTATCCAGGACTGGAAACACACCCAAATCATGAAATCAGTAAAAAACAAGCGTCAGGTTTTGGCGGAATGATCAGCTTTGATGTTGGCAGTGCAGAAAATGCCGATAAGCTTCTTAGCAAAGTAAAGTATTTTACTTTAGCAGAAAGTCTTGGGGCAGTGGAAAGTCTAATATCTGTACCAGCAAAAATGACGCATGCATCTATTCCAGCAGAAAGAAGAGCAGAACTTGGCATTACCGATGGACTTGTCCGCATTTCAGTAGGTTTAGAAGACGTAGAGGACTTGTTAGAGGATTTAGAACAAGGCTTAAAATAAGAAGAAAACTGCCTTTTATAGAAGGCAGTTTTTTTCTTGTTATTATTTTCCTAACATGCTATCAATTGCTAAAGAAAAGACGACCATGCTTATGGTACAGTAGAGTTATAGAAAAGTAGAAAGCAGGGATAAAAATGGAGAAAACGTTGAAGGACTTGTCGGGGAAATTGGCAGACTACAAACGATTTGCCATTGTTTTGCTAGCTGTTGGAGTCTTTTTTTATTTAGGGGTTATCGTTCCGGCTGTTCATGAAGTGAAATGGCATGATGAAGCGATGGCAATTACTTCAGTCTTAACATTAGGTACATCTATTTTCTTTTTCGCTAAAGTAAAGAAATACAAAAAAATGATCAGTGATATGACAGATAACGATATGTAATAAAATATATATGCTACAAAGAGGATGAGAAAATCATGCTCTTTTTTTTATGCCCTTTAAATACAAGCATTAAACCTATTATTCAAAAACTTTAATATAAAAAACCCATATCTGGAAAAAGGGGTTTACAAAACTGGAAATCGAGGATATAATTGCCAATGTAAAAACTATTTCAAAAGGAGGTTGAATGATATGCAAAACGTATTTATCGGAGCAGCAGGCAAAATGACAACTCAATATATTTATGCACGAATTCAACCAGTGATAATTTGGAATAGCTAATTCATTATAATAGCCTATCCAACCGCAGGTGAATTCTGTCCCTGCGGTTTTTTATATGCCTTTTTTTAAAAAGTGCCGCAGGAGCCTAGATTAACTGCGGTTTTTTTGCGCCTTTTTAATTAAAAATTAACATTTTAGTTAAATAATGGTAATGGCAACGTGAAGGGGGTGAGCAAATGACACTGAATATTCTATTTATGTCGATAACGATTAAAAAAAATCAAAAATCGCATGAGCAACATATGCATGATTTGCTAATGGAGCAATTAATAGAAGAAAACAACCAAAAGCAATTGCTGCTAGGTGATTTTCCCAGAAATATGTTTTAAGTAAGAAAAGTACGACTAAGAAGGAGGTGGTATAAATGACACTGAATCTATTGTTTTTTACCCTCATTATTCGCAAGCGGAAAGTAAGTACAGAGGAACATTTGCATCAAGCAAGAATTGAAAAGTTAATGGAAGAGCAGAAAGACAAACATATGTCACATCATCGATATTTATAATGTTTAATAATAGAAAAGAGAAAGGGTGAACAATATGATTATCATTTTGCAAAGGCGTCAATCAATCCTGTGGGTGGAGAAGGACTCCACCTAACGAAACTTAAAAGGAGAAGGCTATATGCATATATTTATTTTGTTGCTTTCGGCAGAATTTAAGTGGTGGTTAGAAAGAATCGGCAAGAAATCTCAATGAAAAAAGCTCATGCATCATAGTGATGCATGAGCTTCTAATTATCTCACTTTGTACCTGTATTCGAGAAGATGCTGGAGGTCGTCTCTTTGCTCGAGCAATTTCTCTCCTATGTTTGTTTCCATAACTCGTTTTCGCTTCAGCTCTCGGTCTACAACTCTTTTGACAGAAAGGACGTCTGTTCCTGTCTGGAGAACATCTTCTTTGCTAATAAAACGTTTATGTGCCACTAGCTGCATGCCATATGAGTTGTAAAGAAGGGTGTAGCCTGCTATCCCTGTTTTAGATTGATATGCTTTGGAAAAGCCGCCGTCAATAACAATCATCCTTCCATTAGCCTTAATCGGATTTTCTCCGTTTATTTCTTCAACAGGCGTATGCCCGTTGATAATATGGCCGTGATCAGGATTCATGTTGAATTCCTCAAGGATTCTTCTGCAAGTTGCTTCTTCTTCCCTTAACTGATAGTAAGGATTTTTCTGCTCTTTATGTATCGCTTTTTCCTTGATGAAATAGCGCTCAAAGGTAGTCATGTCTTTCTTTCCAAACAGCGAGGAATTTTCGCCTGTCCATAAATACCAAATCATATCTGTTGCCAGGTCATCCGTTATTTCAGGATGAGAGAAACTTTCGCGCAAGTATTTCTCAAACACATCAAGCAGCTTTTTGCCGCTGTAATCTTTGCCGTTTAGCTCCATTGTTTTCATACTGCCATCTTGATTTAACGGAATACAGCCATGGATCAGTAAGTTGCCGTTGTATTTTAAATAAAGGCTGCCTTTTTTCATTAAGAAAGTCATATGTCTTGCAAGCTTCTCAGAATGTTGAATCGAAAAAAGCAGCTTTTCTAAAACTTGTTCTTCTTCAGGCAAAAGCTTTGCCGGATCAGATGGATCAATGGTTGAAAAACAAGTGTTTTCAAGTTGATAGGTATTACCATGCAAAACAATCGTATTTGATTTGAAATCGATTTTATCTAAAAGGAGACGGTGCTCCATCTTAAAATCTGGTCTTCTTTTAATAATCGGCTGCTCTAATTTAAATTGTATCATGCTGATAGCCTGGTGGATTTTAGTGATTTGCAGGATATTCTCTTCGCCAATTTCTTCCCTTTTAGCATTCAGCTTCGGACGGAAGGCTTGGTTATCTTCATAATATTTCTCTGCAAGATTTAACAATGGTCTTAAATTAATGCCATAAGCATCTTCAATAATATCAAGGTTGTCATAGCGTGCACATATGCGGATAATATTGGCAAGGCATACTTTAGAGCCGGCAAATGCACCAATCCATAAAACATCATGATTTCCCCACTGAATGTCAACAGAATGATAGTCCATTAAGGTTTCCATAATTTTATCAGGATGAGGGCCTCTGTCGTATATATCGCCAACTACATGCAAATGGTCCACTACCAGTCTTTGAATCGTATATGCTAACCCTGTAATAAGCTTGCTTGCTTGACCAAGGGAGATGATTCTTTGGAGGATTTTTGAGTAGTATTCTTTTTTATTGTCGAGTTCGTCTTTTTTATACAGCAGCTCTTCAATAATATACACGAATTGCTTCGGCAGCTCCTTGCGAACCTTAGAACGAGTATATTTGGAAGAAGCATAGGAAACTAGGCGAACCATCTTTTCAATCGTTTCCACATACCATTCGTACAATAATTGGTCTGACTCGAATGAGTTGATAACAAGCTGGAGCTTTTCCTCAGGATAGTAAACAAGTGTAGCAAACTCGTCCATCTCTTTTTTGGAAAGCTCTTCATGAAACAATTCTTTAATCTTTTCCTTTACATTTCCAGAGCCGTTTCTCAAGACGTGCTGGAACGCATGGAATTCCCCATGCAGGTCACTGACAAAATGCTCAGTCCCTTTTGGCAGGTTTAAAATGGCATCCAAATTTATTATTTCTGTCACTACTTTTTCTTCACTATCGTATTTTTCTGTTAGCAGGTCTAAATATTTTGTATCCATCTGCACCTCTCCTATCGAAAAGTTGTCCAATTATTGTTAAAAAAACGCATAAGCCCATTTTATTCCTATTTTCCAGCCAAGGAAAGAAAAATCCTCTTTTAATTTACCTTTTTTCTAAAAATATAATTCCGCTTTAATGACTGCTTATACTTTTTTAGGATGTCCTTTATACCCTGCGGCAGATTATCGTAAACATAATTAATGGATATTTTCCTATTAATATTCGAGCGAGGACATGCAAGACATCCTCGACCTTTACATAGTAATGGAGTATAGGCAAAAGTGGAGGTGGAAATATGTCTGGGATAATTTATTCACTCGGGCTTTTAGTAAAAGAACTGTTATTTCTTGTGTCCTATGTAAAAAATAACGCCTTTCCCCAGCCGTTGTCTGCATCAGATGAAAAGAAGTACTTAAGACTGATGGCAGAGGGAGATTCACATGCACGGAATATGTTGATAGAACATAATTTGCGGCTTGTTGCACATATTGTGAAGAAGTTTGAAAACACAGGCGAGGATTCGGAAGACTTAATCTCTATCGGAACAATTGGGTTGATAAAGGGAATAGAAAGCTTTTCGGAAGGGAAAGGAACGAAGCTTGCCACATATGCAGCAAGATGTATTGAGAACGAAATACTTATGCATTTAAGAGCACTGAAAAAAACAAAAAAAGATGTATCCTTGCATGATCCGATTGGTCAGGATAAGGAAGGAAATGAAATCAGCTTAATCGATGTATTAAAGTCGGAATCCGAAGATGTAGTGAATACGATTCAATTGAATATGGAGCTGGAAAAGGTGAAAGAGTATATCGATGTGTTGGATGAACGGGAAAAAGAAGTTATTGTCGGCAGATTCGGGCTAGACTTAAAAAAGGAAAAAACCCAAAGGGAAATTGCTAAAGAGCTTGGTATTTCAAGAAGCTATGTTTCCCGTATTGAAAAAAGAGCGCTAATGAAGATGTTCCATGAATTTTACAGGGCGGAAAAGGAAAAACGGAGAAAGGGGCAGGATTAGCCTCTAAACAAAGGGCTGTCTTTCGTGCAGCCCTCTTTTTTGTCACAACGAAACTTCTATTGCTTGTATCTTAAATATTCCCGATTAGAAGTAGGAACATTTTTAACAACTTCACCCTCACGATTCTTATAAATCTCGTATTCTCTGTATGTTTCTACAACAAATCCATCCTCTACCTGCGTATCTTCTAATTTATATTCTAATTCTGGCGCTCCATACACCTCCGAAGACGTGCTTGCCGGTTCACTTTCCGTTGTCTCACCATAAAAATAAACATAATCCTCATTAATCTTCGCAGTAGGTGTCTCCACATATGCAATAAAGGCAAGCAGAACAATTACAACGATTGCTGCAAGGCGTTTCTTCATTTTCTCTCCTCCTTCCTTACATATTTATGCATGTCCTTCCTACATATTCTTACTATGTGGCAGGAATGGTAGGATAGTTTGATGAAAAGGAAAATATTATCATTTATTGGTTCGTAAACACATATTCTTTAAAAAGTACATGCCCTACACTTCAGCGGATTTTCCCTCCTGAAAAAAAATTGTAATTTGTAAATAAAATATAATAATAGTAATGTTTTTGAAATATAAATAAGCGTATAAGCGGATATGTAAGAACTACCCAGTAGGAGGATGAAGACTAAATGCTATTGAAACAGCTGCTTTTTTTATCCGTGTTAATTACTGCCATCATCTCGCCTTTACAGGAGGCGAAAGACGTGAAGTCAGGCATTGAGGATACATGTGAACGCAGTGATAATGAGTGGAAAGCAACACTGAAAAACCTTCATAATAAAGCTGATATAGAGGCGTTGCAGTTAGGGGATTACAAGTCAATGACAGACGCTATGAATGGAAATGAAGTGTGGCGTTTTGATTTGTGTACAGTCAACCATTACAGCTATCCAGCCGAAATGGATGCTGTCGATATAAATGGTCTTACGGAAGATTCAGTTGAAAGAATTATTTTTATAAGCTTCTCAGAGAGTAACATCATTAGAAAATCAATGTACTACAAAGCGGATGACGGAAGTATTAGGGAAACCGTTCTGTTTAGTGACAAGATGGAAAAGGATCTTGTTTTAATTACAAATTAGTCATACGTACAAGCAATGATTCACCGCCTTTCTATAATAATAGTAAGGTGGTGAATTATAATGGCGAAAATATTTATTGATCCAGGACATGGCGGCTCTGATCCAGGAGCTGTGGGAAATGGAATTCAGGAGAAGGATATCACATTGCGAATTGCGACAATGATTAGAGATATGCTTGTCAGTGAATACGAAGATGTAACAGTAAGGATGAGCAGAACCTCTGATGAAACGGTCAGCCTTTCAGAAAGATCTAATGCTGCCAACGCATGGGGTGCTGACTATTTTGTATCTGTTCATGTAAATGCAGGCGGAGGGATAGGATTTGAAAGCTATGTTTACACTGGAGTTGGTGCTCCAACAACGACATACCAGACGGCAATTCATAATCGTATAATCAACCTATCTAACTGGAGCGATCGCGGTAAGAAAAAGGCGAATTTCCATGTGCTAAGAGAAACTAATATGCCGGCTATCTTGACAGAAAACGGATTTATTGACAATGCAACGGATGCAAATAAACTGAAAAGCGCTTCTTTCCTTTCCACATTGGCAAGAGGACATGCAGAAGGCATAGCCGATGCCTTTAACCTAAACAAAAAAGATACAGGCGGCGGCGGTTCTGGAGATCTATATAAGGTGCAAATCGGAGCCTTCAGGAATAAAGAAAATGCAGACAGCTTAGCAGAACAAGCAAGACGAGATGGGCTTGAGGCAGCAGTATTGTTTAGGGACAATCTGTATAAAGTCCAAATCGGAGCTTTTGCAAATCGTGCAAATGCGGAAGCGATGGAAGACAGAGCCAAGGATGCAGGCTATGCAACCATCATTTTGACAGAATCATAAAACTACAGTGCTTGGGTCTTTTATAAAGACTCAAGTTTTTTATGAGCATAGAAAATCAATAAAAAGTAGGACTGGCGCCTAACCCACCAGGCTATCTGCCGAATAGGTTAATAGGGAGGGGAGGTTTCATTATGACAGCATTCGGCTACCCATATCAATCCGTGCCAGGGGCACCGTTTTTAGCTGGTGGCTACCCGCCTCAAGCTGGATACGGCTATGGTGCACAGCAAGGATACGGAGCATGGTATGCATTATTGATTGTTCTGTTTATTATCATTATTTTGTTTTGGGGAATTTGGGCATTTGGCAACTGTTTCTATTAAGCGTGATTATTCATCATTTGCCATCCTTTAGGCAAATGATTTTTTTTGCTGAAAACATATTTTGGTTAGTATCGTTTTTGCTTTCTTCTATTATAATAGATAGAAATTTTTTAATAATAAAACTATAATAATATAAGAAGTAATAAAGGGGGCGCATAACTTTGACAAACAAAACGTTTTCTGATGTATGGGATTTGGATGTTTTTTTTCCTGGAGGAAGCAGTTCGCAAGCATTTGTACAACATCTTGATGAAACTGGAAGTAATATAGAAGAATTTGCAAGGGCTGTAGGTAAATATGTTCCAATGGATGGAGCAGCCGAAAGGGAGACGGTGCGGCATATTATTTTCCTGTTTGAAGGAACTGTCAAAAAAATCCGTCAAGCAGGCGCATTCGTCAGCTGTCTGCAGGCGCAAAACATGAATGATAAAGAGGCAGATGCCCTAAGGGGGAAGGTAACGGAGCTTAGTGCCAAGTTTCAGAATGTTTTAACCATATTTGACGGAAAATTATCGCAATATGAGGAAAAGCAATGGGCGATTCTTCTTAAAGATGAAGAGCTGAAAGAACTGTCTTTCGTTCTTACAGAAAGAAGAACAAATGCCAGGCAGAAGCTCTCCGAAAAAGAAGAAATGCTAATCAATAAGCTTAGTATTGACGGCTATCACGGCTGGGGACAAATGTATGATACAGTTGTGGGCAGTATACAAATCCCATTTGAAGAAAATGGTGAAGTAACGTTTCTGTCTGTAGGGCAGGCAGCGAATAAATTCTCCAATCCAGATCGAAAAGTGCGCAAGAAGGTTTTTGCTGAATGGGAAAAGGCTTGGGATGAGAAAGGTGCTGTATTGGCGAAGACATTAAACCATCTTGCTGGATTCCGGTTAAATACATATGAAATGAGAAATTGGGATAATGTGCTCAAAGAGCCTCTTGAATATAACAGAATGGAAGAAAAAACGCTTGAAGCAATGTGGAGGGTAATCAGCAATAATAAGAAGCCTTTCGTTGAATTCCTAAATAGGAAAGCCCAGATGCTCGGCATAGATAAGCTGACTTGGTATGATGTTGATGCTCCGATTGGCAAGACTGAATCAAAGATGAGTTATCAGGAGGGTGCAGAATTCATTCTCAATCACTTTGAGAAGTTTGGGGAGGAAATGACTGGTTTTGCTAAGAAGGCTTTTGAGAACGCATGGATTGAAGCAGAAGACAGACACGGAAAAAGACCAGGAGGCTTCCATACTTACTTTCCTGAAAGCGGGCAATCAAGAATTTTTATGACATACTCTGGGACGCCGTCTAACGTATCCACATTAGCACATGAGCTGGGGCACGGCTTCCATACATATGCAATGAGGGATATGCATACACTGAACCGCAATTATGCGATGAATGTGGCAGAAACAGCTTCTACGCTTGCTGAGATGATTGTCGCAGATGCTGCTGTGAAAAACGCTAAGACTAAAGAAGAGAAAATCAGTCTGTTAGAGGATAAAATTCAGCGGTCTGTTGCCTTGTTAATGAATATACATGCACGCTTTCTCTTTGAGACCAGATTTTATGAGGAAAGACGCAAAGGGCTTGTAAGCAAGGAAAGACTAAATGAGCTTATGACAGATGCGCAAAAAGAAGCTTTCGGAGATGCATTGGCAGAATATCATCCGTCCTTCTGGGGCTCTAAGCTGCATTTTTATATCACAGGAGTTCCTTTTTATAACTTCCCATATACATTCGGCTATTTATTTTCTCTTGGCATATACGCCAAAGCCATTCAAGAAGGAAAAGGATATGAAAGGAAATATATCGCCCTATTGAAAGACACGGCAAGCATGTCTGTTGAGGAGCTTGCGAAAAAGCATTTAAATGTGGATTTAACAGATGATGCTTTTTGGGAAAGCGCCATAAAAGTATGCATAGAAGATGTGGAAGAATTTATGGAGTTAACTAGGTAAATGGAAAAAGGATGCCTGCAGGCATCCTTTTATATTTTTCTCCATTTGAAATTAGCGATCATTAAAACAGATAAAATCAGAAGAAGAAACAAATACATTTGAGGCGGAACATAGTTTATACCCAGGCTGAAGAAGGTGATGATGCACCCAGCTGCTGTAATCGGCAAACCAGTGAAAAAGCCGTTGTTTTCTGTAATGTTGAATCGCGCCAAACGAAATGCGCCACAGCAAATATACAAGACGGCAAAGAAAGAACCGACTGCATTAAATTCAAACAATACTGCCTGGTAAATCAACAATGCTGGAGCAACTCCAAAAGAAATGATATCGCTCATAGAATCCAGCTGCTTTCCTAATTCTGATTCGATTTGGAACTTGCGTGCAGCCATTCCGTCCAACCTGTCTGCTAATGCAGCGATAAATATTAATAAAAGACTAAGCTGAATTTGGCCCTTTAAGCTGAAAATAATGGAAAACCCGCCAAGACCTAGATTTGTCAGGGTAAGGAAATTGGCAATCTGTGCCTTTAGCTTTTTTGCGGTTTGTTCTATCACTTCATGTAGAAACATCCCATTCACTCCTCGTATGAAATTTATTTCATACAAACTTTATTTTTTATATAATAATATTTAATTTTAATGTAATATATGATTGTTCGTAAAGAAAAATTTACAATTTACTGGAGGATTCTTCGTTGAAACAGTTTTTTTACCGATTATTAATAGAACTGACTAACAGCAGGTGGAGTTCTATGCTGATAAAAAAATGCTCATTCAAAAATCAGCACCAAGGTGATCCCTTCCTTTTCCAAAGTATACCAAATAAACCTTGGGGAAGCGGAAGAAAGTGTTGAATCATTTTCGAATCTTCATGAATTTTTTGTTAGAAAGTTAAAATCTGGCGTCAGGGCAATACATAACAAGCATAATGGTGTAATAAGTCCTGTTGATGCTGTTATTGAAGACATCGGCAAAATTAAAAAAGACAAAACAATTACAGTGAAAGGCAAGATATACTCCATTGAAGAGATGCTGGACAAAGACGACACAATAGGAGATTATGAGGACGGTACTTATTTGATCTTCTATTTGAGCCCAAGTGATTATCATCGCATTCATAGTCCTGTTGCCGGAGAAATAGTTAAGCAATGGACTGCAGGAGAAAAATCATACCCTGTTAATAAATATGGCTTAAAATACGGAAAAAATCCTCTTTCTAAAAACTACCGAACAATTTCGGAAGTGAAAACAAATAGTAGCCATAATGTTGCGGTCGTTAAGGTAGGAGCAATGTTCATCAACTCTATTATTTTAAGTCATCAGCAAAATATGGTTGATGTGGGTGAGGAAATTGCTTATTTTTCTTTTGGATCAACCGTTATTCTGTTGTTTGAAAAAGATGCATTTCAACTTCGGGAAGATATAAAAGCACCTTTCCAAGTTAAAATGGGAGAGCTTATCGGCGAATTAAAAAGCTAAATGCACAGAATAAAAAAAACCCACGATAGGCGGGTTAGGAGGAAACTTTTATCTTATTGCTTAATGAACGTCGGTGGATTTCTGTTTCAATGAGACGTATAAATTCAGGGCTTAAATCCAATTCCCTAGCCTTATGATATGACTCAATCAACAATTCATCTGACAGTTTGCGCATGTCAGGAAATCACCTCCAATCCATATTTTGTAAATTCTGTAAACGGTTAGTGAATATATTATCTAGTAACCTAACTTTAACAAAAATAAACATTTAGAACAACTGTTCTCTTATCCACAATCTATGGTGGATAACCTGTGGTTAAGTTGTTTGTAAGTATAAAGATGTTTATTATAACAAAGGGTATAATGTGAATAAGGTTATCCACAAATGCGGAATTTTGCGATTTTTGTCGAAAAATATTTTTAGAATATAAAAAAAAACAGACATAAACTTCTTTTCACGGGTAGAAAAAGGTATAATATTACTTTCATTAAAATTGTTTTTCGGATGGAAAATAATCAGTGTGACATACATACAACGTGAAAAACCTTAAATGCAAATAATTTCTGATCAACTAGTAGATAAAAGAGGTGTCAATCATTGTTAAATAATTTTTTGCCTGATCAGTTTGTCAAAAATATATTCGAAATAACACCAGAACTTCTGAAAGAAAAGGGAGTAAAGGGAATTATTACAGATCTTGACAACACGCTTGTTGAATGGGACCGCCCTTTGGCGACACCAAAGATAATAGAGTGGTTCGAAGATATGAAGAAAAACAATATAAAAGTTACAATCGTATCAAATAATAAGGAAGGAAGAGTAAAGTCTTTTTCTGATCCTTTAAACATTCCTTTTATCTTTGCGGCCAGAAAACCGATGGGGAAAGCCTTTCGCAGAGCGCTTTTAGAAATGAAGTTAAGTAAAGAAGAAGCAGTCGTAATAGGAGATCAGCTTCTTACAGATGTTCTTGGCGGGAACCGCAGCGGCTTTCATACTATTCTCGTTGTGCCTGTTGCCCAAACAGATGGTTTTGCGACAAGGATAAACAGAAAAATTGAAAGAAGAATATTGAATTGGTTCCGGAGAAAAGGAAAATTGACATGGGAGGATTAATAAGTGACTGAAAGAATACATTGCTTTGGATGCGGAGTTGCCATTCAAACAGAAAATAAAGAAGAACTTGGGTATGCACCTGCCTCTTCTTTGCAGAAAGAGACGGTTATTTGCCAGCGCTGTTTCCGCTTAAAGCATTATAATGAAGTTCAGGATGTATCATTAACAGATGATGATTTCTTGAAAATTTTAAACGAAATTGGCAGAAGCGACAGCCTGATTGTAAAGATTGTTGATATCTTTGATTTTAATGGAAGCTGGCTTCCAGGACTTCATCGATTTACAGGAAAGAATAAAGTATTATTAATAGGGAACAAGGTTGATTTACTTCCAAAGTCTGTTAACAAGCAAAAAGTGATCAACTGGATGAAAAAAGAAGCAAAAGATCTGGGGTTAAGACCTGCGGATGTCTTTTTAGTAAGCGCACAAAAAGGGCAAAGTATTAAAGAGGTACTGGAAGCTATTGAATCTCATCGCGAAGGAAAAGACGTTTACGTGGTGGGCTGTACGAATGTCGGCAAATCTACGTTTATAAACTCTGTTCTGAAAGAGGTGTCAGGAGAAGAAAATGTTATCACAACATCCCATTTTCCAGGGACAACTCTCGATATTATCGAGATTCCTTTAGCAGACGGCAAGGCGCTGGTTGATACTCCTGGGATTATCAACCATCACCAAATGGCCCATTTTGTCGATAAGCGGGACTTAAAAGTCATTACACCGAAAAAAGAAATAAAATCAAAAGTATTTCAGCTTAATGAAGGACAAACTTTGTTTTTTGGCGGTTTGGCGCGCTTTGATTTCACAAGCGGAGATCGGAATTCATTTGTTTGTTATTTCTCTAATGAGCTTGACATACACCGCACAAAGACGGAAAATGCAGATGCTCTCTATGAAAAACATGCCGGTGAAATGCTGACACCGCCGAAGCGAGACGAAATGGACCATTTTCCTAAGCTTGTGAAGCATGATTTCACTATTAGGGAAGCAAAAACAGATATCGTATTTTCTGGCTTAGGCTGGATCACTGTCAACGAACCAAACATTAAAGTTTCCGTGCATGTTCCCCAAGGTGTACATGCAATGATTAGAAAGTCGCTTATTTAAATAAAGAGAAGAGAAAATACGGGAGAGAGTGGATATGAAGAGGTTTGCGGTTATTGGTGATCCAATTAAACATTCCATGTCACCATTTATGCATAACGACTTGTTCCAGCACTATCAAATCGATGCCCAATATGATAGGGTTCATATAGAAAAGGGAAAGCTTGAAAAAGGGCTTGAACTGCTTAAGAAAGACGGTGTCTCAGGTTTTAACGTGACCGTTCCCCATAAGACGGATATCCTCCCTTTTTTGGATGAACTCGACCCACTTTGTAAAGCAATTGGTGCTGTTAACACGGTTGTGAACGAGCAGGGGAGATGGATTGGTTATAATACAGACGGATCTGGATATCTTACTGGTATTCTTAAGGTCATGCCTGACATTAAGGATAAAAAAACATTGATGATAGGAGCTGGCGGTGCAGCAAGAGCCATTTATTTTACGCTGGCCCATTATGGAGTAGAAACGATTGATATCACAAATCGGACTGTTGGAAATGCGCAAAGCTTGAAAAGCTCTTGTCCGTTTCCGGTTAAGACAGCAATACTTGAACGGGAAGAAGCAGAAAGGCAGCTTGGTGAATACGACTTAATTATCCAGACAACTTCTATCGGCATGTCTCCAAATGTTGATGAAACCCCGTTAAATGTTGAAAACATAAAAGAAAATGCTCTTATAAGTGATATAATATATAACCCTCTAGAGCCTAAGATTCTGACAGAAGGCAGTAGGCGCGGGGCAATTGTTCAAAATGGAATTGAGATGTTTGTATATCAAGGAGCATTAGCCTTTGAGAAGTGGATCGGTCTTATGCCGGACACAGACAGAATGAGAAAAAATGTATGGAAACAACTAGGAGGCAATTAAATGCTAAAAGGAAAACAAAAAAGATATCTACGTGCAATGGCACATCACTTGAATCCAATTTTTCAAGTTGGAAAAGGCGGAGTCAATGAAAACATGATTAAACAAATCGCAGAGGCGCTTGAGGTAAGAGAGCTTCTTAAGGTGAGTGTCCTTCAAAACTGTGAAGAAGATAAGAATGTTGTGGCAAGTGAGCTTGCAGAAGGAACTGGGGCTGAGCTTGTTCAGCTGATTGGTTCAACAATTGTTCTTTACAAGGAATCAAAAGAGAACAAAACCATTAACTTACCATCATAATGGGTTAGAAGAGGCGATAATCTTGAAAAAAAAGATTGGAATATTGGGAGGCACTTTTGATCCTCCCCATATTGGTCATCTTATCATTGCAAATGAAGTCATGCATCATGAAAGTTTAGATGAGATATGGTTTATGCCAAATCATGAGCCTCCGCATAAACTGAAATCAGGGAGCGTATCAAATGAAGACCGTCTTAAGATGCTTGAGCTGGCTATTCAAGACAAGGAAGGTTTCCATGTCCAGACGATCGAGATGGACAGGGAAGGCAAGTCCTATACATTTGATACGATGACGATATTAAAAGAGATGTATCCGGATTTTGACTTTCATTTTATTATCGGAGCAGATATGGTTGAATATTTGCCAAAATGGTATATGATAGAAGAATTGCTTAAACTGGTTAGATTTATAAGTGTGAACAGACCGAATTACAGTAATGATACAAATTATCCTGTCACTTATGTAGCTGTACCGGATGTCAACATTTCCTCTAAACTAATCAGAGGCCGCCTTTTACAGGGAGAAACAATATCGTTTCTAGTTAAGGATGAAGTGGAACGATACATTAAGGAGAATAGATTATATGAATCGTGAACAAGCGCTTCTTATTGTGAAGGAACAATTGACGGAACAGCGTTATGTACACACAATGGGTGTTATGGGAACAGCGATTGAGCTGGCTAACCGGTATGATGAAGATACGGCCAAGGCAGAATTAGCCGCTATTTTTCATGACTATGCGAAATTTCGCCCTAAAGAAGAAATGAAACAAATCATTTTAGAGCAGAATATGGATAATCGATTGCTTTCCTTCCATTCAGAGCTGTGGCATGCACCTGTTGGAGCTTATTTAGTGGAAAAGGAAGCGGGCATAAAAGATGAAGCAGTGCTTAATGCGATTAAGTACCATACTTCTGGAAGACCTGGAATGAACAAGCTTGAAAAAATCATTTACTTAGCTGATTATATCGAACCGGGAAGAGTTTTTCCAGGAGTGGATGAAGTAAGGGAATTAGCGATGATTAGCTTGGATGAGGCTTTTTTGAAATCAGTAACCAACACAATAGCATTTTTAATGAGCCGCAGACAGCCGGTTTTTCCTGCGACATTCGAGATGTATAATAGTATTGTAATGAAAACGGAGGTTGAATAAATGGATGAACGCAATTTGCTTCTGACTGCAGTTAAAGCAGCAGATGATAAAAGAGCAGAAAATATAGTGGCATTAAATATGAAAGGTATCTCTCTTGTTTCGGATTATTTCGTGATTTGCCATGGTAATTCCGATAAGCAGGTACAAGCAATTGCCAGCGAAATTAAAGATAAATGTGAAGAAATCGGTGTTCCTGTAAAACGACTAGAAGGATACCAAGAAGCAAAATGGATTCTTGTAGATCTTGGGGATATTGTTGTCCATGTGTTCCACCGTGATGAAAGAACATATTATAACTTGGAAAGATTATGGGGCGATGCGCCGGCTGAAAATATTCAAAGCGAGATCGGACAATGAGTTATCAGAAATTCGCTTATCTATATGACAGGTTGATGGATGACGTTCCATACGATAAGTGGGTTGAGATTCTGATAGCTGCAAAAGAGGAATACCAAATTGAAGGCAGCAAGCTTCTGGACCTAGCGTGCGGAACAGGGGAGCTGTCTGTCAGGCTGGCGGAAAAGGGCTTTACGGTAACAGGAGCAGATCTCTCTTCTGATATGCTCAGTGTTGCCCAAAACAAAGCTGCAGAACAAGGACTTTCCGTGTTTTTTATGGAGCAGGATATGTCTGAGCTTGAAGACCTGCCTTTATTTGATATTATCGGTATATTTTGCGACTCATTGAACTATTTGCAAACAGAAGAACAAGTAGTAAACACCTTTAAAGGGGTGTATGAGCATTTAGATGAAGGCGGGTTATTTTTGTTCGATGTTCATTCTTTATATAAAATGAACCATTTGTTCAAAAACCAAACATACGCACTAAATGATGAAGATGTCAGTCTCATCTGGTTGTGTTATGAAGGGGAGTATCCTGACAGTGTGGAACATGATTTATCTTTTTTCCAGCTTGACGAGGCTTCCCAAAAATATGATCGTTATGATGAACTGCATTTTCAGCGGACTTATTCTGTTGAGCAATATAGCAGTTGGCTAATAAATGCCGGCTTTTCTATTTTGAAGGTAACAGCAGATTTCCATGATGGAGAATTAGGGGAAGATGCGGAAAGAATCTTCTTTTATTGCCGGAAGTAAGCGGAAAACACACCTAAAAGTTAATAGGTGTGTTTTCTTATGTACATCTAAGTGTGAAGAAGCCATGAAGTATAAATCCATGGCTGGAAAAAAACAAAAAAAAGCAGGAAAATCCTTTTATATCTCGAAAATACAAACTAAGAAACTATCGGTGTTTATTGATCAATAACGAATTTTTCACCATCTTTAAATCCTCTTCGAACTTATGTTGTGTCGCCTGAAACAACTGGTTAAACGTATCTCCGAGTTCTCTCTCTAACACATTGATGCCTTCTCCCGTAACTCCGCCTTTTACACTTACTTTCGCCTGCAGTGTCGGCAAGGTGTAATAGCCTTTATTTAACAGCTGACCGAGTCCAATTAACATTTCACTTGCTAGCTTTGTGGCAGTTTCCGCATCGATATCTGTTTCCTCGACAGCTCCGTCTATAAAACGCTGTGTCAAGTAGCTGAAGAAAGCAGGTCCGCAGCTTACGATATCGGATGCAACTCTTGTAATATTCTCCTCAATCTCAATTGGAGTGGAAAAGTGACTAAACAGTGTATTTAATCCTTGCTTCCATTCTTGTGTGCACTTGCTTCCGTATGAAAATAACGCCACACCACATTGCGCCCTGTTGGTGATGCTCGGAATAATCCGGGCAACAGAGCATGGCAGCATATATTCAAGCTGCTCTGTGTTGATAGGACTAGTAATCGAAACAACACATTTATCGGATGAAATATGTGGAGTAATTTCTGCTGCTACACTAAAGATGTCATGCGGTTTGACGCATAAAAAAATAAGATCAGCACTTTCCGCAATTTTTTTGGCAGTTTTTAAAACTGTGACAGCCGGATATGCCTCTTTGATCTGAAATGCTTTTGCGAGTGTCCGGTTTTGAATCAGCATATCTTCAGGAGAAATAGCCTTACTGTCAAGCAATGCTTCAATAAGAATCTTCCCCATATTACCTGTTCCAATCATTCCTATTTTCACGGTTTATTTCCCCCCTATAATGAGCGGTTTCTCATATAACGATATGACAGTTGCAAATAGAATATACCTGTAAAGGAGGATTAATGAAATGAAATGGATTACAGAACATAAACTTGTTCTGCTGCTTAGTGCAGCAATTATCGCACTGCTAGTATTTCACTTTATCACTTCAGCCAATAAGACAGAAAACTTAGGAATAGCAGCAAAGGAGTTGCCTGTATCAGATGTGGAGGATAAGGAGAAATCGGGGGATGAGACAGAAATTTTTGTCGATGTAAAGGGTGCTGTAAATAACCCAGGTCTGTATGAAGCGCAACTTGGGGAACGGGTGATGGATATTATTGCAAGGGCAAACGGGTTCGCGGAGAATGCAGAAAGTGATGCTGTAAATCTTGCAGAGCGATTGAAAGATGAAATGGTCGTTTACGTTCCGACAGAAGGGGAAGAGCAGCTTCACACTCCAGCTGGTGGGGGAAACGAGCAAGGCGGCTTGATAAACATCAATGAGGCGTCAGCCATGGAGTTAATGACATTGCCTGGGATCGGAGAAGCAAAGGCTGCAGCCATTATTGAATACAGAGAGCAAAATGGCGGCTTTAAGGAGAAGGAGGAATTAAAGGAAATAAGCGGCATTGGAGAAAAGACGTTGGAGAAGTTATTGGATTTAATAAGAGTGAACTAGTATGATAGGTGAAATTGACGCCATGGTTTCTTGCATATAAACTAATAAGGATACTTTTTAAACTTTTACTAGGAGTGAATGTATTAAATGGATAGATTATCATGGAATGAATATTTTATGGCACAGAGCGAATTGCTTGCCTTAAGAAGCACATGCACAAGGCTTGCTGTTGGTGCAACGATTGTAAGAGATAAGCGGATTATCGCCGGGGGCTATAATGGCAGCATTGCCGGAGGCGTGCACTGTATTGATGAAGGCTGTTATGTCATTGATCATCATTGTGTTCGCACCATTCACGCAGAAATGAATGCGATATTACAATGCGCTAAATTCGGTGTGGCGACATCCATGGCAGATATTTATGTTACGCATTTTCCGTGCC
This sequence comes from Bacillus sp. Au-Bac7, assembly GCF_021341655.1. Lineage (NCBI taxonomy): Bacteria > Bacillati > Bacillota > Bacilli > Caryophanales > Bacillaceae > Bacillus > Bacillus sp. Au-Bac7. The sequence continues at coordinate 94,099 of NZ_JAJTTG010000001.1, forward strand.
TGCAATGCTGTAAGGCAATTGTACAGGCTGGCATAAAAACTGTTTATTATGCTCATGACTATAAAAATCATCCATATGCGCTAGAGTTGTTTCAACAGGCAAATGTGCATGTTGAAAAGGTAGAAGCACAGCAGGTTATTTTTGATGAGAAGCATAAGGAAAAGAAACTGCTTGTAAAGCAATTGCTGAATCAGTTGAAAGAGAGCGGGGAAGACAGCGAGGGAATCGAGGAATTAGAAAAGCAAGCAGAAGAACTGTTCTCCATCATACCTACAGAAACTTCTTCTGTTTAAAGAAGAAGTTTCTCCCTAAATAATCATGAATTTTCTTTATAATAATATCCTCTATTTTGCCGTAGCCGCACTTCTGGCTGTTCTTTTAGCGAATTTCTCCTCTCTTATCTTCCTTCTTGCTTTAATTGTGTTCATATTCTTCCTGATTATTGTAAAGAAATGGACAATCCCCTTATTATTATTACTAGTTTTTATAGGTGCTATCTTTTTTTACAGGGCCCATTTAGATGTCAAAAATAATTTCTCCTCCTTAAAAAGTACCCAAACAAACTTTTCACTGACAATAATGGAAACAACTAAAATCGATGGTGACAAGTGGACAGCCGTTGCAAAAGACAATCAGTCTGATGAGAAGCTGCTGCTTCATTACCAATTAAACACTTTTCAAGAGAAGCTAGATGTTACGGAACAGTCTTTCCTTGGAAATACATGTGTGGTATCAGGGCAATTAGCGCAGCCGGCAGCAGCTGCCAATGAAGGAATGTTTGATTATCAGCTTTATTTAAAAAGGCAGTCCATTCATTGGGTATTACAAGTGAAGGATATCACCTCCTGCAAAGAGCTTAGCTTCGATTTGCTGTCTGCCATTAAAGTATTACGAGAGCAGGGAATCGCTTGGATTGAAGCCGTTTTTTCCGAAAATACGGCACCAGTTGCCATTGCTTTATTGTTTGGTGACAGGGATTATATAGCAAGTGCTATTCAAAACGCCTATCAAAAATTAGGGATTGTACATTTGCTGGCCATCTCAGGTTCTCATGTCCTGCTTTTGATTGGATTAGGTTATTATTTCCTGTTGAGAGTTGGTATGACGAAAGAGAGAAGCATCACGATAATATTGCTTATATTGCCTGCCTATACGGTTTTGACTGGTTTAAGTCCTTCTGTTATCCGAGCGGTCTCTACTGCCAGCCTAATGCTTCTCCAGAGGAGGTGGCGGCTATCGAGTTACTCCTCGATCGATTTGCTGAGTATCGCGTTCCTCGGTTATCTTTTTCTGTTTCCGAAAATTGTGACTGATATCGGCTTCCAATTGTCCTTTATCGTCAGCTTGTTTTTATTGCTGAGTACGTCTATTCTTAAAGGCGAAAAGCAGCCGGTGAAAATATATCTGCTTACTGCTTATTTTTGCGAGCTTTCTGTGCTGCCCTTTCTATTGAGTTATTTTTATGAGCTTCCTGCTTTGTCACTCTTTGCAAACCTTGTATATATCCCCCTTTTTTCGATTCTGCTCCCATACTTCATCCTTGTATTTTTTCTATCGTTCCTTTTACCTAAAGTCACCATAGCTTTTCTTTACCCCATAGACAAAATATGTCAGCTGTCAGACTGGCTTGTAACAAAAACAGCAGACATTCCCTATATTACGATTATTTTCGGTAAACCGAACAATCTTGAATTGATACTGTATTTTTGTTTCATACCAGTGTTTTTCTGCCTTTATGAAGCATTGCCCCATTTGAGAAAACGTGCATTTTTAATCCCCTTTTGCTTGCTCTTATTTCAATACACAGGAGAATTTTGGAGTAAATATGGGGAAGTTACTTTTATTAATGTTGGACAAGGAGATAGTATTCTTATTAATGAGCCGTTCAATAGGGGGACATATATAATTGATACAGGCGGTACAATGGAATATCAAAAAGAAGAATGGCAGGAAAGAGAGAATAGTTATGAGGTCGGTGAAGATACTCTAGTTCCGTACTTAAAAAGCAAAGGAATTACCAAAATTGACAAGCTAGTTCTTACCCATGGTGATATGGATCATATTGGCGGAAGTGTTGCGCTAATAAAGAGCATTCCAGTTAAACAGATTCTTATGCCTAAATCTAGTAACCAACCAAATGATAAGGAAAAGGAAATATGGGAGCTGGCAAGGCAGAAAAATATTCCTGTCTTTTTTGTAGGAGAGGGAGATGGCTGGACAAATGGAAATTCCGTTTTTCAAATTATTGCACCAGGTAGGAATACTGTGAACAGCAGTGGTGAGAACGATGGATCAATTGTCATTTCTGCACAAATTGGAGGGCTGTCATGGCTGTTTACAGGGGATATAGAAGAAAATGGGGAGGAAATGCTCCTTGCCGCACAATCCAATCTAGAAACAGATGTACTTAAAGTAGCCCATCATGGCAGCAAAACCTCCACTACAGAAGCATTTCTGGAAGAAGTGAATCCTGATATTGCCATTATCTCAGCAGGAAAAAACAACCGTTACGGCCATCCGGATAAGGGGGTGCTTAAACGTTTACAAGCAAAAAAGATAACTGTGTGGAGAACAGATGTGAATGGAACCATTTCTTTTAAATTTTCTCAAAAAAAAGGCACCTTTTTTTTGCAACAGCCATAACATATAACAAAACAGAGGAAATTAGCTGCAATAAATAGTGAATATCCCTAGGGCAATACTTACATTTCGATTACCATGCAAAAGCGGAAATTTTCCTGTTTTGGATTTGAGTTTCATATATAAAGCTATAGGTGAGTGTAAAAACTAACCTTAGTGTACCGGAGCATGTTAAGTATCCTAGGCCTTAATATGCTGCGTTCATTATAGATTGAAAGCGGGCAGCTGTTATAAAAGCGAATGCCTTCTTTGAAAAGCATCTTCCCAGTTTTTCAAAGAAGGCTGGAGCTTTTCGTAAAAACAGTTGTCCGCTTTTTAGTTTAACGCTTGTCAAAATAGAAATGCTTCTTTACGATATAATATAGATGCTAAAAACATGCTTGATATGTAATATCAGGCTGTCCTTGCAAGTAAAAGGACATGATCGGAGAGAAGAATTTTGATGCAAGAAATTTGGAAAAAAATTAAAAGGCAAGAATTTGCGCCTGTTTATTTAATGTATGGGCCGGAATCATTTCTAATAAATGAAACAAGAACATTATTGGTTCAAACAGCTTTAAATCCTGATGAAGAAGATTTTAACCTGTCTGTATACGACTTAGAGGAAGTCAGTATTGAACTGGCAATAGAAGATGCGGAAACAATTCCGTTTTTTGGAGACAGAAAGGTTGTTATTCTGCAGAACCCGTTTTTTCTAACAAGTGAAAAGACAAAATCGAAAGTGGAACATGATGTAAAGAGACTTGAAGCTTATTTAAAGGAGCCCTCTCCTTATACGATTGTTGTCTTTACAGGCAGTTATGAAAAGCTTGATGAGCGGAAGAAAATTACGAAAGAACTAAAAAAAACCGCAGAAATTTTAGAAGCTAAGAAATTAAATGAACAGGAATTAAAAAACTGGATGAAACAAAGAGCATCCTACAATAAAGTCGAACTGGACAATGATGCCCTTGAAGCTTTGCTCAGCATTGCTGGAACAAATTTGTTCCTTTTAACAAGTGAAGTAGATAAGATGGCGCTGTATGTACAGGATTCTAAATTGATTACCAAGGAAATAGTGGAAGAACTCGCTTCTAAATCATTGGAACAAAATATTTTTGCGCTTGTGGAAAAAATCATTAACAAACGAATTGATGAGGCATTAAGAATTTATTATGATTTATTGAAACAAAATGAAGAGCCGTTAAAAATGCTAGCAATTATCACAAACCAATTCCGACTTATTTATCAAGTTAAAGCACTATCGAAAACGGGTTACGGACAACAGCAAATTGCGTCTGTTTTAAAAGTTCACCCATTTCGTGTCAAGCTCGCTGCAGGCCAAGCTAACCGCTTTACTGATGAAGAGCTAACAAGGTGTATCAGCATGTTTGCTGAAGCCGACTACCAGATGAAGACGGGCGCTGCGAATAAAACAATGATTATTGAGATGATTCTATTTAAATTGGGACAGGCTAAATAAACCTAAAAAAACGCTGCCTTGATGGCAGCGTTTTTAATTTGCGGCAATAAAAAAGGCTACCGAATGGATAGCCAATTTTGTTTGTGCTTGTGCTTATTATGCGTTGATCGCGTTGTTTCTCTTAGCTAGACGAGATTTTTTACGAGCAGCAGCATTTTTATGGATAAGACCTTTAGCAGCAGCCTTGTCTAGGTTGCTAGCAGCTACTGCAAAGCTTTCGTTCGCAGCATTTTTATCTTCAGAAGCAATAGCAGCCTCAGCTTTTTTAACAGCAGTACGCATTGCTGATTTCACTGTAGTGTTTTGAGCGTTACGAGCATTGCTAGTTTTTACGCGTTTGATAGCAGATTTAATATTTGGCATTTACGTTCACCTCCTAAAAAGAAGCATCGAGAATCATATATAAACTCGATTTTTACATTCCTAAAAAACTTAAAGAACAAATGATATTTTATCAAACCGTTTCTAATAATGCAATACTATCCACTTAATTTGAACCGTTAACAGCTATTTTTTTGTTGTAACTGTTAAAAAACCTCCCTTTTCTGTCTGTTTCTCCATGAATTTTTTGGCTGCTGCACGGGCATGATAAGAATATATTACTTTCTATGAAGGGAGAAACTGTATGAGTGAACAGCTGGATTTAAGCAAGTATGCCGTCCGAACAGATTTGGCCATTGAAGCAACAGACATGGCGCTAGCACAGAAATCCCTTATTGAAACAGAACCAAATCAATCACAACTAGATGGTGTCATTATTAAAGAAAAAGAAGAAAAAGGGATAAAAGTTTCTTATGTGGAAGTGACGGAAAAAGGCGAGGAGCTGATTGGAAAGAAAAAAGGCAGATACTTAACTTTAGAAGTTCAAGGTATTCGCCAGCAGGATAGCAAGCTTCAAGCAGAAGTAGAAAAAGTGTTTGCTAAAGAGTTTTCTCAATTTCTTGTTACTAGCAATATTCCCGCTGATGCCTCCTGTCTTGTCGTTGGTTTAGGGAACTGGAATGTGACCCCTGATGCACTCGGTCCGCAAGTTTGCGAAAATATTCTTGTTACAAGGCATTTATTCGAATTGCAACCGCAAAATGTAGAAGAAGGCTACAGACCTGTCAGTGCACTTTCTCCTGGAGTCATGGGACTGACTGGAATTGAAACAAGTGACATTATTAGAGGAGTAGTGGAAAAGACAAATCCTGACTTTGTCCTCGTAATAGATGCACTTGCATCCAGAAGTATTGATAGAGTGAATTCTACTATTCAAATTTCTGATACAGGCATCCATCCTGGATCTGGTGTAGGAAATAAACGGAAAGAGCTAAGTGAAGATACATTAGGCAGGCCTGTAATAGCAATCGGCGTTCCGACAGTAGTTGATGCAGTTTCCATTACTAGTGACACGATAGATTATATCCTGAAGCATTTTGGCAAGGAGCTTAGAGAAGGAGACAGGCCGTCCAGAGCGCTTGCGCCTGCTGGTTTGAGCTTTGGGGAGAAAAGAGTGCTGACAGACGAAGATTTACCAGAGGAGCACCATCGGAAAACATTTTTAGGGATTATCGGCACACTGCCGGAAGAGGAGAAGCGCCGCCTTATTCATGAAGTTCTTTCGCCAATTGGCCATAATTTGATGGTCACGCCGAAAGAAGTCGATGTTTTTATTGAAGACATGTCCAATCTCATCGCAAGCGGACTGAATGCAGCACTGCACAGTGCAATCAATCAAGATAATGCCGGATTTAATACACATTAATAAGGAAAGCTTGTTCGTTTAATAGAGAAATCTAGCATTCCAATTTAAATTACTAGTTCTATCTCTCCTAGCATTTACATAGTTATTAATAGACTTGCTAGGAGAGGTGAATATGAAACCACTACGAAAAAAACCAGAAGTTTATATATGGAATGCTAATGCGCTGAACATCCTGCCAGTATTATTTATCCTTTTTATTTTAATTTTTATTTCAGTAATTGCTATTTCTTCTGTAAAGCAGGAAATGAATATGAGTTCAACCTTACTTGAGAAATCGCCTAGCGAAATAGATGGGAGCTTCTTTTTTTCTCTGCTTGGTGCAGAAAATCATCACTTTTTGTCCGTACTGTCAGAAGAACAGAAAAATACAAGCTTCAGCCAAGTGTTTATAAAACTAGCAACAAATATAAATTTGGATGATCCCCGCAGTTTATTAGGAAGAGAGCTTCCCGCCTTTTCCTTATATGACAGTGAAATACTAGTAGCTGGGGATGGAACCAATTATACGAACCTGCCTCTAGAATCAGCACCTCCTCAGCCATTTATTGAGGCTGGAAAAGAAGCGGCATTGCAGCGGACAGATGAAATTAAAAGACTGGAAGAGCAAGAGAAACAAAAACCTGCGGCCGCTCCTACAACTGGCGACAAGAAAATTGTCTATCTATACTTTTCCCATAACCGAGAATCATTTTTGCCGTACCTCAAAGGAGTCACAGATCCTAACTTAGCTCAGCATTCTAAAATTAACATTACAAAATTAGGGGATGTCATCAAGGAAGAACTGGAAATGAAGGGGATTGGCACAACAGTCGAAAAACAGGATATTCAAAAACTGCTAGATAAAAAAGGCTGGACTTATACTCAATCCTATCAAGGTTCAAGAGAAGTAGTAACAGCGGCGATGACTGACAATAAGGATTTAAGCTACCTAATAGATGTGCACCGTGATTCCCAGAGACGAAAAAACACAACGACGACAATAGACGGAAAAGATTATGCGAAAATCGCCTTCGTCATCGGCGGAAACAATAATAATTTTGAAAAAAATCAGCAGCTCGCTGAAGAGCTCCACTCTATTTTAAAGAAAAAATATAAATCTCTGTCTCGAGGAGTCATTCTAAAAAAAGGTGCTTATACAAACGGAAAATTTAATCAGGATTTATCAGAGAACAGCATGTTGGTCGAAATCGGCGGTGTTGATAATACATTTGAAGAATTAAATCGAACATCGAAGGCGTTAGCTGATGCTTTCAGTGAGTACTATTGGAAAGCAGAAAGTGTGAACGGCGGCTAAACTTGCGTTTTAGAAAGAGGTGTTAATACGTGAAGATGTTTACTTTGCGGGCAGTTGGGATTGCGCTATTAATGTTTGCGTGTGTGTTATTCGGCATGCAGCAGGCAAATGGGGGGATCCTAAGCTTGAAAGGATATGAAGATAAAAACTTTAACAGTGCACTATCAATCAGCAATGAGCAGGGCGGGTTAGAGGCGTCGATACTAGGGACGGATGTAACAAGCCATGATCTGCAAAAGAAGAAAGAGCAGATGGAGGAGATGAAAACCTTTAATCTTCTTTCAGGGATTGGGAAGGGCGTCGCTGACGGTGTTTCTTCCCTTGCGCAAAAAGGGGTTGATTTGGTGGGCGGTTTTATGAATAAGGGCCAAGACAGCGGTGAACAGCCATAATAGCAGGTGCGAAAAATCCATTGAATGCTGACAAAGTGTCTATGAATGCTTTTTCTTGCAGATAATTTCATTGAATCTTACCCATCACACTGCTATAATCAGAAATAGTGTATATGCGCGATTATTGTAGGAGTGAACTAGATGAACAGAGAAGAAATGCTTAAAAGACAATCAAAAATCCGTAATTTTTCCATCATCGCTCATATTGATCATGGAAAATCTACCTTAGCAGATAGAATATTAGAAAAGACAAATGCGCTGACAGCCCGTGAAATGAAGGACCAGCTCCTTGATTCGATGGATTTAGAAAGAGAGCGCGGAATTACAATCAAGCTGAATTCTGTCCAGCTTAAATATAAAGCAAAAGACGGTGAAATTTATACACTGCACTTGATTGACACACCGGGACATGTCGATTTCACCTATGAAGTATCCCGCAGTTTAGCAGCTTGTGAAGGAGCTGTGCTAGTTGTCGATGCTGCTCAAGGAATTGAAGCACAAACACTTGCGAATGTATATTTAGCAATTGACAATGACTTGGAGATCGTTCCTGTTATTAACAAAATTGATTTGCCAAGTGCAGATCCAGAACGTGTCCGCAATGAAATTGAAGATGTTATTGGATTAGACGCTTCTGAAGCAGTCCTAGCTTCTGCGAAAGCTGGTATTGGAATTGAAGATATCCTTGAACAAGTGGTTGAAAAGGTTCCTGCTCCTCAAGGAGATCCGGAAGCGCCGCTTAAAGCGCTTATTTTTGACAGCCTTTATGATGCTTATAGAGGTGTTGTTACTTATATTCGTGTAGTCGAAGGTACAGTTAAACCTGGGGATAAGATTAAAATGATGGCAACAGGCAAAGAGTTTGAAGTAATTGAGGTCGGTGTATTCACGCCAAAGGCTGTCAATACAGATCAGCTGTCTGTTGGTGATGTTGGATACCTTACAGCAGCAATTAAAAACGTTGGCGATACACGTGTCGGGGACACAATTACAAATGCGAAGAACGGAGCGGTAGAAGCGCTGCCTGGATACCGCAAGCTGAATCCGATGGTATATTGCGGATTGTATCCAATCGACAGTGCGAAATTCAATGACCTTCGCGAAGCATTAGAAAAATTAGAGCTGAACGATTCTGCCCTTCAATTTGAACCAGAGACGTCGCAGGCGTTAGGGTTTGGTTTCCGCTGTGGTTTCTTAGGACTTCTGCACATGGAAATTATCCAAGAGAGAATTGAAAGAGAGTTCAAAATCGATTTAATCACGACAGCTCCAAGTGTTATTTATGATGTAATTATGACAGACGGAACGGAATTGAAAGTGGATAACCCATCGGCAATGCCAGATCCGCAAAAAATTGATCATATTGAAGAACCGTATGTAAAAGCAACAATGATGGCGCCAAACGAATATGTCGGTGCAATCATGGAGCTTTGCCAGCTAAAACGCGGTGTGTTCATTGATATGCAATATATGGACGAGACGCGCGTTAAAATAATTTATGAAATTCCGCTGTCTGAAATTGTATATGATTTCTTTGACCAGCTGAAATCAAATACAAGAGGCTATGCATCCTTTGATTATGAGCTAATCGGCTACAAAACGTCGACGCTTGTAAAAATGGATATTCTCCTTAACGCAGAAAAAGTCGATGCATTAAGCTTTATTGTCCATAAGGACTTTGCTTATGAACGAGGAAAAATCATTGTTGAAAAGCTGAAGGAACTTATTCCGCGCCAACAGTTTGAAGTGCCTATCCAAGCTGCTGTCGGCCAAAAGATTGTTGCCCGTTCAACGATTAAAGCTATGCGTAAAAACGTATTGGCAAAATGTTATGGCGGTGACATTTCCCGTAAACGTAAATTGCTTGAAAAGCAAAAAGAAGGTAAGAAGCGGATGAAGCAAGTCGGTTCCGTAGAAGTACCGCAAGAGGCGTTCATGGCTGTACTGCGCATGGATGACAATAACACGACGAAAAATAATTAATGAGCTAAAATCGGGGTTAGGCTGCAGCTTTAGAGCAGTGCTAACCTCTTTTCTTATTTTTTGCAAAGAGAAAGGACTGTGACATATTGATTAAAGCAGCATATATCCATATCCCATTTTGTGAACATATATGTCATTATTGTGATTTTAATAAAGTGTTTTTAAAAGGCCAGCCTGTGGACGAATATTTGGATGCACTGGAACAGGAAATAAAGCTGACGGCAAGTAAAAATAATGCCCCGCTTAAAACCGTTTTTGTCGGAGGCGGAACACCAACAAGCCTTAATGCTAAGCAGCTGGAGAGGTTATGTGCGATTATCAGTGAAAATCTGCACTTAGCAGAAAATGCTGAATATACATTTGAGGCAAACCCTGGAGACTTGTCTCCAGATAAACTGAAAGCCTTGTATGAAGGTGGAGTCAACCGCTTGAGCTTCGGTGTGCAATCATTTAATGATGACCTATTGCAGAGGATAGGCAGAACGCACAGAGCTAAAGATGTCTTCACATCGGTAGAGGCTGCCAAAAAGATCGGGTTTGACAATATTAGCATCGATTTAATGTACAGTCTGCCAGGTCAGACATTAGACGATTTTGCCGCTACCTTAAAGCAGGCCTTTACTTTAGATATCCAGCATTTTTCTGGTTATTCGCTGATCATTGAGCCAAAGACAGTATTTTATAATCTTCTCCGCAAGGGCAAACTGCTTACACCTGGTGAAGATGCAGAAGCAAGCATGTACCGCCTGCTTATGGAGGAGATGGCACAGCATGGTTACAAGCAGTATGAAATTAGTAATTTCGCAAAAGAGGGCTATGAAAGCATCCATAACATAACGTATTGGAATAATGAAGAATATTACGGATTTGGTGCAGGAGCACATGGTTACGTTAATGGCTACCGCCGCTCTAACTTCGGCCCATTAAAAAAATACATGGAGCCTTTGGCTGCAGGAAGTCTGCCTCTTCTCGACAATCATCAGGTTACTTTAGCAGAAATGATGGAAGAGGAGCTGTTTTTAGGGCTGAGAAAAAACAGTGGCGTCAGTCTCGCTGTGTTTAAGGAAAAGTATAAGCAAGACATTGAGACGCTGTTTGCTGCTGAACTGGAGAAATTATTGGAAAGAGGATTAATTTCCATTGAGGATGGGAATTTAAAACTCACATATAATGGCCGTTTTTTAGGAAATGAAGTATTTCAATCTTTCATCGGAATTCTTTAACAATACCTCCTCCTAAAATAGGGGGAGGTTGTCTGTTTAATTAGGAAAGAATTTCTTTTGCGAAATAAAAACCAAATTATTGACACACTCCCCTTTTATTTGATAATTTATAAGTAGAATTAGCACTCGGTGCTAATGAGTGCTAACAGAGGTGATGAATGTGTTAACAGATCGTCAATTATTGATATTGCAAGTGATTATTGATGATTTTATAGCATCTGCTCAGCCGGTTGGTTCTAGAAGCTTGTCGAAAAAACCGGAAATATCCTTTAGCTCTGCCACGATTAGAAATGAAATGGCGGATTTGGAGGAATCGGGATATCTGGAAAAGACCCATTCTTCATCTGGACGAATTCCAAGCGAAAAGGGCTATCGATTTTATGTCGATCACTTATTATTGCCGCAAAAGCTTCGTAAAGAAGAGGTGTTAACACTGAATTCTGTTTTTGCTGAGAAGATTTATGAGTTGGAGAACATCGTCCAAAAATCAGCAAAAATACTCTCAGAGTTAACGAACTATACGACAATAGTGCTGGGGCCAGCTGTAAAGGAAAACAAACTGAAAAGAATTCAGATTGTGCCATTAAATGCCCAGACAGCCATTGCCATTATCATCACAGATACTGGGCATGTCGAAAATAAAATGTTTCATTTGCCGGAATCGACAGATGCAAACGAAATTGAAAAGCTTGTGAATATTCTTAATGAAAGGCTCGCAGGAGTCTCTCTTGAGAAGCTGCACAACAAAATATATAAGGAAGTTGCCACACTCTTAAAACGTCATATTAACCATTATGATTTGTTTTTGAATTCAATCTATGATGCTGTTAAAATCGACACACATGAGAAGCTTTTCTTCGGCGGCAAGACGAATATGCTGAGTCAGCCGGAATTTCATGATGTCAGCAAAATTCGCGATTTGCTCAATATGATTGAAAAAGAGGAAGGCATCCATGACTTAATCCGTAATAACACAACAGACATCAACATTAAGATTGGGACAGAAAACAATATTACCGCAATGGATAATTGCAGTGTTATTTCCGCTTCTTATGCATTAGGGGAAAAGCAGCTAGGGTCCATTGCCATATTGGGACCAACGAGAATGGAATATTCACGGGTAGTCAGCCTGCTAAATCTGATGGCGCATGATCTCACAAAAGTGTTGACAAAGCTGTATCAAAACTAGCAGCGAAGGATATAGTTAATATGTAGTAACTCCCTATTATCAGTGATAAACGGTAGTAGGGAAACCATTTAAAAAAAATGATAGTTATTGGAAGCTTTATATAAGTTGATTATGTATAATAGTTCACTGTGAAGACTATTTACAAAGATTTAATTCATTTGAGGGAGGTGAACAAGTTGGCAGAAGATAAAACAACAATGAATGAAGAGATTCAAGAGGACAATGCTGAAGAGAATACGGAAGCGGTCTTTGAAGAAGTTCAGCAAGATGAAACAACTGCTGATGCTCAAAACACAAACTCACTTGCTGAGGATCTCGAAGCAGCAAATGCTAAAATTGCTGAGCTAGAGGCGAAAATAGAGAGTGAAACAAACCGATATTTGCGTCTGCAAGCAGACTTTGATAATTCCCGCCGCAGAGCGAAGCTTGATATGGAAGCGGCGCAAACATATAGAGCACAAAGCCTAGTTTTGGATTTGCTACCAGCTATCGATAACTTTGAGAGAGCTTTGAAGGTAGAAGCAACAGAAGAACAAGCAAAAAGCCTATATACAGGCATGGAAATGGTTTACAGAGGATTGTTGGATGCACTTGAAAAAGAGGGTGTTGAAACAATCAAGTCTGTCGGAACTGAATTTGATCCTCATCTTCATCAAGCAGTAATGCAAGTAGAAGTGGAAGATACAGAACCTAATATTGTAGTAGAAGAGTTCCAAAAAGGCTACAAATTAAAAGACAGAGTAATCAGACCAGCCATGGTTAAGGTTAGCCAGTAAGGTCTACATAAATGAATTGGAGGGAATTTTTCCATGAGTAAAATTATTGGAATCGATTTAGGTACAACAAACTCATGTGTTGCTGTATTGGAAGGCGGAGAACCAAAAGTTATCCCGAATCCAGAAGGTAACCGCACTGCTCCATCCGTAGTTGCATTTAAAAATGGAGAGCGTCAAGTTGGGGAAGTGGCAAAGCGCCAATCTATTACAAACCCTAACACAATCATGTCCATCAAACGTCATATGGGGACAGACTATAAAGTGGAAGTTGAAGGCAAAAACTATTCACCTCAAGAAGTTTCTGCGATTATCCTTCAATACTTGAAAGGCTATGCAGAAGAGTATCTTGGTGAAAAGGTAACAAAAGCTGTTATCACAGTTCCTGCTTATTTCAACGATGCTGAGCGTCAAGCAACCAAAGATGCAGGTAAAATCGCTGGACTTGAAGTAGAGCGTATCATTAACGAGCCTACTGCAGCAGCACTTGCATATGGTCTAGACAAAACAGATGAAGATCAAACAATCCTAGTATACGATCTTGGTGGCGGTACTTTCGACGTTTCCATCCTTGAATTGGGTGACGGCGTATTCGAAGTTAAATCTACAGCTGGTGACAACCGTCTTGGCGGAGATGACTTTGACCAAGTAATCATTGACTATCTAGTAGATCAATTCAAAAAAGAAAACGGAATTGACTTAAGCAAGGATAAAATGGCGCTTCAACGTTTGAAAGACGCAGCAGAAAAAGCGAAAAAAGATTTGTCTGGTGTAGCATCTACACAAATTTCGCTTCCGTTCATCACTGCTGGTGAAGCTGGACCGCTTCACTTGGAAGTAACATTGTCCCGCGCTAAATTCGAAGAAATTTCTTCTGATCTAGTTGAACGCACGATGGGTCCTACTCGTCAAGCGTTGAAAGATGCTGGTTTAAGCGCTTCTGAAATCGATAAAGTAATTCTTGTCGGTGGTTCTACTCGTATTCCTGCTGTACAAGAAGCAATCAAAAAAGAAATCGGTAAAGAGCCGCATAAAGGCGTTAACCCTGATGAAGTAGTTGCAATGGGTGCAGCTATTCAAGGTGGAGTTATCACTGGTGATGTTAAAGACGTAGTTCTTCTTGACGTAACACCACTTTCATTGGGAATTGAGACAATGGGCGGCGTATTCACAAAGCTTATTGAACGCAATACAACAATTCCGACATCTAAATCACAAGTGTTCTCTACTGCTGCTGACAGCCAAACAGCTGTTGACATTCATGTTCTTCAAGGGGAGCGCCCAATGTCTGCAGATAACAAGACATTAGGTAGATTCCAATTGACTGACATTCCGCCAGCACCACGTGGAATTCCACAAATCGAAGTTAGCTTCGATATCGATAAAAACGGTATTGTGAATGTTCGTGCGAAAGATCTTGGAACAAACAAAGAGCAAACTATCACAATCAAGTCTTCAACAGGATTATCTGATGAAGAAATCGATAAAATGGTTAGAGAAGCAGAAGAAAACGCAGAAGCTGATAAAAAGCGCAAAGAAGAAGTAGAATTGCGCAATGAAGCTGACCAATTAGTGTTCACAACAGAAAAAACACTAAAAGACTTGGAAGGCAAAGTGGACGAAAGCGAAGTTGCAAAAGCGAACGAAGCGAAAGATGCGCTTAAAGAAGCAATCGAGAAAAACGAATTAGAAGAAATTCGTGCGAAAAAAGATGCGCTTCAAGAAATCGTTCAAAACCTTTCTGCAAAGCTTTATGAAGAAGCAGCTAAACAAGCACAAGCAGCACAAGGTGCTGAAGGTCAATCTGCTGGCAAAAACGATGATGCAGTTGATGCAGAATTCGAAGAGGTTAATGACGACAACAAATAAGCACTAATTTTCGAAAAGTCAAAGTCAGGTTATCCTTGGCTTTGGCTTTTTCTTTATGAGAGCTAATTTTTAGCGTTCCTTTCTAACCTATAAAAGTAAAGGCTTTTTTTAATCGTTTAGAATAAACTATTGTACATTAGAAATGCAAAATGATACAATATCATCTATGTGAAAAGAATCGGGGAGTGGCAATCATAAATGGATAAGCGAGATTACTACGAAGTCCTTGGAGTTGCAAAAACGGCTTCCAAGGATGAAATCAAAAAAGCATATCGTAAGCTGTCAAAAAAGTATCATCCGGATATTAATAAAGACCCGGGAGCAGATGATCAGTTTAAAGAAGTAAAAGAAGCGTATGAAGTACTTAGCGATGATCAAAAACGTGCCCATTATGATCAATTTGGCCACACAGATCCTAACCAAGGCTTTGGTGGTGGAGCTGGAGACTTCGGCGGCTTTGGCTTTGAAGATATTTTTAGCAGTTTCTTTGGCGGCGGCGGACGCCGACGTGATCCGAATGCACCAAGACAAGGAGCAGACCTGCAGTACACAATGACTCTGTCCTTTGAGGAAGCAGCTTTTGGAAAAGAAACAGAAATTGAAATTCCGCGTGAGGAAACTTGTGAAACATGCAGCGGAACAGGTGCTAAGCCTGGAACAAAACCTGTAACATGTAAACATTGCAGTGGTACAGGGCAATTGAATGTGGAGCAAAATACGCCATTCGGAAAAATTGTTAACAGAAGAACTTGTCAGCATTGTAATGGTACTGGTAAAGAAATTAAACATAAATGCGGAACATGCGGCGGAACAGGTAAAGTGAAAAAACGCCGTAAGATTAAAGTGAAAATTCCTGCTGGAATTGATGACGGTCAACAGCTTCGCGTCAGCGGCCAAGGGGAACCAGGCGTTAATGGCGGACCTGCAGGGGACTTATATGTGGTGTTCCATGTTAGAACACATGAGTTCTTTGAGCGTGATGGTGAGGACGTATACTGCGAAATGCCTATTACGTTTGCACAAGCAGCCCTTGGTGATGAAGTGGAAGTACCAACACTGCACGGTAAAGTGAAATTGAAAGTGCCGGCAGGAACACAGACAGGAACGAAATTCCGTCTAAAAGGTAAAGGTATTGCCAATGTGCGCGGCTACGGTACAGGGGATCAGCATGTTATTGTCCGCTTGATTACGCCGACAAAACTATCCGATAAACAGAAACAATTGCTGCAGGAATTTGCAGAGGTAACAGGAAATGCTCCTCAAGGGGAAGAAGAAGAAAGCTTTTTTTCAAAAGTTAAAAGAGCCTTTAAAGGTGAATAAAGATTGATTGGAGTTGGTAGAAAATGAAATGGTCTGAAATCACAATTCATACAACAAATGAAGCGATTGAACCTATTTCAAACATATTGCATGAAGCAGGTGCAAGCGGGGTGGTAATTGAAGATCCCTTCGATTTGATTAAAGAAAGAGAAGACCGTTTTGGCGAAATCTACCAACTCAATCCTGACGATTATCCAGAAGAAGGCGTATTGGTAAAAGCTTATCTTCCCATCAACAGCTTTTTGGGAGAAACGGTAGAGGAAATTAAAGAGGCAATCAATAATTTGATCCTTTTTAATATTGATATTGGTTTAAATAAAGTTTCCATTATGGAAGTGAATGAAGAAGAATGGGCAACAGCATGGAAGAAATATTACCATCCTGTTAAGATTTCGGAGAAATTCACTATTGTGCCAACTTGGGAAGATTATTCACCAGTTCACAGTGATGAACTAATCATTGAATTGGATCCAGGCATGGCATTTGGTACGGGGACACATCCAACGACTGTATTATGTATCCAGGCTTTGGAGAGAATAGTAAAAAAAGGGGATGCTGTCATTGATGTCGGCACAGGTTCAGGTGTTCTGAGCATTGCAGCAGCTATGCTTAAAGCTAAATCTGTTCTTGCCCTTGATTTAGACGAAGTGGCTGTTCAGTCAGCAAAACTTAATCTTAAACTGAACAAAGTGCATGAAACGGCTCATGTTCAGCAGAATAATTTGCTTGACGGTATCAGCGAGGAGGCAGACGTCATTGTGGCGAACATCCTTGCTGAGGTGATAGTCCGCTTTACGGATGATGTTTACCGTTTATTAAAACAGGATGGCTATTTTATCGCATCAGGAATCATTCTTCAGAAAAAAGAAGAAGTGAAAGCAGCGATCATAGCATCAGGTCTTGAAATTGTTGAAACGGTTCAAATGGAAGATTGGATCAGCATCACAGCGAAAAAAGGAAAGTAAGGTAAAAAAGAAGTTTGTTTGATACACTGCAAACTTCTTTTAGCATGCTTATAATGCTTAAGTAGTGCTTTGTCAAATTATTCCTGATTATATGTAAAGGCAGGTTTTATGCATTGCAACGTTATTTTGCGGAAAATGTAGAGGACACATTCCTAATAAAAGAAGATGACTTCCATCATATTACAAGGGTCATGCGCATGAAGCCTGATGAAGAAATCTATTGTGTCAATTCAAATCAGCAAACCGCCCGCTGTAAAATTGAAAATATTACCGAAAACGAAGTAGTGGCAAAGGTGATACAATGGGTAGAGGAAGACATTGAACTCCCTGTCAAGGTAACAATAGTAAGCGGCCTGCCAAAAGGGGATAAGCTAGAATGGATTATCCAAAAAGGCACAGAATTAGGTGCGCACGAGTTTATCCCTTTTATTGCATCTCGCTCGATTGTTAAATGGGACGCAAAAAAGTCCGATAAAAAAATCAGCCGCTGGAACAAGATTGCAAAAGAAGCGGCAGAACAGTCACACCGCGCTGCGATTCCCAATGTAATAGCCCCGGTTTCGCCAAAAGAGTTAATAAAGATGGCCGCTGATTATGATGTATTAATCATTGCCTATGAGGAAGAAGCTAAGGCTTTAGAATCAGCTAATCTAGCGAGAGCGCTTTCCTCTATGAAGAAGGGGCAGTCGATTCTTGCTGTATTTGGCCCAGAAGGCGGCCTTACAGATACGGAAGTCGAGCTTCTGACAGACAACGGCTTTATTGCCTGTGGACTCGGACCAAGAATATTAAGGACGGAAACAGCACCATTGTATTTGCTTTCCGCTGTTTCCTATCATTTTGAATTAATGAATGGATGAGGTGAAATATAATGCCAACAGTTGCTTTTCACACATTAGGTTGTAAAGTAAATCATTATGAAACAGAAGCTATATGGCAATTATTTAAAGAGCAAGGATACGAAAGAGTAGATTATGAGAACATGTCTGACGTTTATGTCATTAATACATGTACGGTTACAAACACAGGAGACAAAAAAAGTCGTCAAGTAATCAGACGGGCTGTTCGCAAAAATCCCGACGCAGTCATTTGTGTTACTGGTTGCTATGCGCAAACATCGCCGGCAGAAATCATGGCTATTCCTGGTGTAGATATCGTTGTTGGAACACAGGATCGTGTGAAAATGCTTGATTACATCACGCAATATAAAGAAGAACGCCAGCCGATTAATGCAGTCGGCAATATTATGAAAAACAGAGTGTATGAGGAATTAGACGTTCCAGCTTTCACGGACAGAACGAGAGCATCTTTGAAAATCCAAGAGGGCTGTAATAATTTCTGCACATTCTGTATCATCCCATGGGCTAGAGGTTTAATGCGCTCAAGAGATCCGCAGGAAGTAATCAGACAAGCTCAACAGCTTGTACATGCAGGCTATAAGGAGATTGTTCTTACAGGTATCCACACAGGCGGTTACGGCGAGGATATGAAAGACTATAATCTTGCAAGATTGCTTCGTGATTTAGAATCACAAGTAAAAGGATTAAAGAGACTTCGTATCTCTTCCATTGAAGCAAGCCAAATTACGGACGAGGTCATTGAGGTTCTTAATGATTCGAAAATAATTGTAAATCATCTTCATATTCCGATTCAATCCGGTTCTGATACTGTATTGAAGAGAATGAGAAGAAAGTATACAATGGAGTTCTTCGCAGAAAGAATCACTCGTCTTAAAGAGGCGCTTCCTGGTCTCGCTGTCACATCTGATGTAATTGTCGGCTTCCCAGGAGAGACAGAAGAAGAATTTATGGAAACTTACAACTTCATTAAAGAGCATAAGTTTTCTGAGCTTCATGTTTTCCCTTACTCAAAAAGAACGGGTACTCCTGCAGCTAGAATGGAAGACCAGATTGATGAAGATGTGAAAAACGAACGAGTTCATCGACTGATTGCCCTTTCAGACCAGCTTGCTAAAGAATATGCTTCTAATTACGAAGGCGAAGTCGTGGAAGTGATTCCAGAGGAAGTATATAAGGAATCTGGAAACGGCGATTTGTATGTCGGCTATACAGATAACTATCTGAAAGTAGTATTTCCGGCAACAGAAGAGATGGTTGGCCAAATCGTAAAAGTGAAAATTACTAAAGCAGGCTATCCAGTTAACGAAGGTCAATTCGTCCGATTATTGGAAGAATATACAGAAACAGAAAAAGCGATTGTATAATTAGCAGCAGTACAACAGTTTCAAAGAGTGGAAAAGCATCTGAAGCGATGCTTTTCTAATGACAAATATCATACATACCATGTAAAAGGAGCCATTAATGATGAGCAGCCAAATTGCAAAAATGATCGATCACACTTTATTGAAAGCAGACGCAACAAAAGAACAGGTTAAAACATTATGTGAGGAAGCAAAACAATACAGCTTTGCTTCAGTATGCGTAAACCCAACTTGGGTTCAATATGCTAGTGAGCTATTGGCAGGCACGGAAGTAAAAGTGTGCACTGTTATCGGTTTCCCATTAGGCGCAACTACTTCTGCAACAAAAGCGTTTGAAACAACGAATGCTATTGAAAATGGAGCAACGGAAGTTGATATGGTTATTAATATTGGTGCACTTAAAGACAAGAACTATGACCTTGTGAAAGAAGACATTAAAGCAGTAGTGGATGCAGCAAAAGGCAAAGCACTTACAAAGGTAATTATTGAAACTAGTCTGCTGACTGATGAAGAGAAAGAAAAAGCATGTGTTTTAGCAGTCGAAGCAGGAACTGACTTTGTGAAAACATCTACTGGATTTTCAACAGGTGGAGCAACGGTTGAAGATATTGCTCTTATGAGAAAAACAGTTGGACCAGATATCGGTGTTAAGGCTTCCGGTGGTGTAAGAAGCAGTGAAGATACGGAGAAAATGATTGCTGCTGGAGCTACTCGCATTGGCGCAAGTTCTGGTGTTGCGATTGTTAACGGACTAACAAGCAACAGCGACTACTAAGAAGAAGGATGGTACCCATTAGGGTCCATCCTTTTTTTATTGCGTCTAAACCTTATGCAGCTTCATAATCCATTTCCCGAACTGTTCAGCAAACGGCAGGACAAGGATAGAGGACAGCACATTGAATAAAAGGCTTGCATGTGCAAGCTGAACGTCCTTAGCACTCGTCATATATTCCACAGCATCTGTTAATTGGCCAATGAACGGGTAGAACAGAAGCACCCCGCCGACATTAAGCCAAATATGAGCATATGCACAAAGCTTTGCCTGCTTTTCGGCACCGATAGATGCAAGATAGGAGGTTATACAGGTGCCGATATTAGAGCCAAGCATAATTGCAATTCCGGCTTCAATACTCAGCATATCAGCAGTCAAAAAGCCCATGATAATTCCGATTGTTGCGGTGCTTGACTGAATTAATGCTGTCAGGAGAATTCCGACAGCTAAAGCCAAAATAATCCGGTCAGATAAATGAGCGAGGAAGGTCTGCATAAAAGGGTTGTCTTGAATGATGGACGCAAAATGTTTAAATCCTTTCATTGCCGTAAAGACAATCGCTATCCCGAATAATACAAACCCGATACTTCTTAGTTTATGTTTGTTGACTAGTATGAAAACAGCTCCGATTATTGCTAATGGAAGCAAAAAGTCACTAATATCATAGGTGATAAATTCCGTCGTAAAGGTCGTGCCGATATTTGTTCCGAGAATGATGCCGATTGACTGAGGAAAGGTCAATACCCGTGCAGCAATTAATCCGATTGTCAGCACCATAACAGCAGAGCTGCTTTGCAGGACAGCAGTGATGATTATTGCAGCAACCATGCCCTTCCAAGGCTTATTGGTAAGCTTCTCTAATAAGGCTTTAAGTGAATGGGAAGAGAGGTTGAAAAGGCCTGTCCGCAGCAACGTCATTCCATAAATAAATAACAATATCATGATGATAAATAGTCCAATATAAAGCATGAATGTTCACTCCTTCAAAAAAATATATGAAAGAAAGGAAATGGACATGCTAAAAATGCAAAATGATAGAAATATACAAGATTTAAAGTTCTATTTTGTGGTAATATATAAGTGTGAGGATGGACAATGAGGGATACTTGTTTAGAAATCACAAAAAAAATGAAAACAATTTTCGGTACAAGGCTAAATACAGTTGACCTTGCTTCCTTGATATATTATAATGTCAAGGTACATGGAATCCATGTTGATGTTAGTGTGTTGTGTTTCGGAGGGAGGGAAAGAGAATGTCTAAAACCGTCGTTCGTAAAAACGAATCGCTTGAAGATGCTCTTCGTCGCTTCAAACGTTCAGTATCAAAAACTGGTACTTTGCAGGAAGCTAGAAAGCGCGAATTCTATGAAAAGCCTAGTGTTAAACGTAAGAAGAAATCAGAAGCAGCAAGAAAACGTAAGTTCTAAGAGAGGGTGTATTAATTGAGTCTTCTCGAACGCTTAAACAATGATATGAAGCAAGCGATGAAAAACAAAGATAAAGATAAACTCACTAATATCAGAATGCTGAAAGCTGCCATTCAAAATGAAAGCATTAAGATTGGCGGAGATCTTTCTGAAGAGGATGAGTTAACTGTCCTTTCTCGCGAAGTGAAACAACGCAAGGACTCCCTCCATGAGTTTGAAAAAGCAGGTCGCCAAGATCTTGTTGACAAAGTACGTGCGGAGTTAAAGCATGTTGAAATATATATGCCTGAACAGCTTTCAGAAGAGGAGTTAACAGAAATCGTTACTTCTGTAATTGCAGAAACTGGAGCTTCTTCAAAGAAAGATATGGGAAAAGTGATGGCTGCTTTAATGCCAAAGGTTAAAGGTAAAGCAGATGGTTCACTAGTAAATAAACTTGTACAACAACACCTTTCATAAATGAAATTGTTTTAAAGGCTGCAGTCTCAGACTGCAGCCTTTTTACATTGTGTTGGAAAGTTATGAAGAAGTCTATAATAATAATAAATGTATGAAACTTTTTTAAAAGTTAATCGTATATTTACTATAGCCACGATGTTCAGGAAAGGAGGAGGAACTTGAATAGGAAAAAAATATTGATTTTGCCTTTTCTTTTTAGTTTATTATTATCCTTTTTTCCTGTAGTCAGTTTTGCTAACGACCAATCATTAGTCTATATCATTCCAATAAAGAATACAGTGGAAAAAGGCCTGAGTGAGTTTATCGACAGGGGGATCAAAACGGCAGAAGAAAAAAAGGCAGACGTTATTATCTTTGACATGGATACACCTGGGGGGGCAGTTGATGCAGCTGCTGCGATCGGAAAGACGATTTCTGAAACAAAGATAAAGACAGTCACATATATCAATCAGGATGCTATCTCTGCAGGCTCTTATATTGCCTTAAATACAGATATGATTTATATGGATGAGGGCGGAAGATTCGGGGCAGCTGGTATCATAGATGGACAAGGAAACACTGCCGGCGAAAAAGCGCAATCATACTGGCTGTCTGCGATGAGAGGAGCCGCTGAAAAAGGAGGCAAAGACCCTCGTTATGCGATGGCTATGGCTGATAAATCGATTGCCATACCAGAGCTCGGTGATGATGAGAGTGAGTTTCTTACATTGACAGCTGCAGAAAGTCTTCACGTTGATTATTCAAATGGAACAGTCTCTAATTTGGATGAACTGCTTGGTGAGCTGGGCATGGAAAATGCAAAAGTCGAAAGAATGGATGAAAGCTTTGCCGACAAAGTGGCACGCTTTGTGACAAATCCGCTCATTATTCCGATTTTGTTATCAATTGGCAGTCTTGGTTTGATATTTGAGTTGTTTTCTCCAGGTTTTGGTGTTCCTGGCTTTGTGGGAATCTCTTCCCTGCTTTTGTTCTTCTATGGCCACCTTGTTTCAGGGCTTGCAGGATATGAAACAATCATTCTGTTTGCTGTAGGGATACTTCTTGTTCTGCTGGAGTTCTTTATAGTCGGCGGAATAGCTGGAACATTGGGCATTGTTGCAATTATAGGCAGTATCTTTCTTGCCGGAGGGAATGCTTATCATATTGCCATTAGCATTTGTATTGCGATAGCTGTATCGATTATCGCCACTATTCTTTTAGTAAAGGTGTTTGGTAGAAAAATGAAATTCTTCAAAAAAATTGTGCTGAGAGACTCTACGAGTACGGAAGAAGGATATGTTTCCAATAAAACAAGAAATGATCTTGTTGGCAAGACAGGTATAACTATGACTGCGCTTCGTCCTTCAGGAACGGTTGTTATTGGAGACGAACGAATTGATGTGGTCAGTGAAGGTAACTTTATTGGAAAAGATGTAAAAGTTAAAATTGTAAAAGCAGAAGGATCAAGAATTGTCGTTAGAGAATTCACCGATATTGATCTGCACAAGGAGGAAAATTAATGGAAGCATTAAGCGCAACGACAATCTTTTGGGTTGCAGTAGTAGTGATTGGAATTATCTTGCTTGGAATCCTGTTGACATTCGTCCCAGTTATGCTGTGGATTTCAGCATTAGCAGCAGGTGTAAGAATCAGCATATTTACATTGATTGGGATGAGGTTGAGAAGGGTAATTCCTAGCCGTGTTGTTAATCCGTTAATCAAGGCGCATAAAGCTGGAATTAATGTAACAATCAATCAATTGGAAAGCCATTACTTGGCTGGTGGTAATGTCGACAGAGTTGTCAATGCATTGATAGCTGCACACAGGGCAAATATTGAGCTTTCGTTTGAACGCTGTGCTGCAATCGATTTGGCTGGCCGTGACGTTCTCGAAGCGGTACAGATGAGTGTTAACCCGAAAGTTATTGAAACGCCATTTATTGCCGGTGTAGCAATGGATGGAATTGAAGTAAAAGCAAAAGCTAGAATTACTGTTCGCGCAAATATTGAGCGCCTTGTAGGGGGAGCTGGAGAAGAAACAGTTGTAGCTCGTGTCGGTGAAGGAATTGTCTCAACAATCGGTTCATCGAATAATCATAAGAAGGTCCTCGAAAACCCAGACATGATCTCACAGACTGTATTGTCAAAAGGTCTAGATGCTGGAACAGCGTTTGAAATCTTATCCATTGATATTGCGGATGTGGATATAGGCAAAAACATCGGAGCTGAATTACAGACAGAACAGGCAGAAGCTGATAAGAAGATAGCACAAGCGAAAGCGGAAGAACGCCGAGCAATGGCTGTTGCACAAGAACAAGAGATGAAAGCCAAAGTTCAGGAAATGCGCGCGAAGGTTGTCGAGGCAGAAGCAGAAGTTCCAATGGCGATGTCTGACGCTCTTCGTTCTGGAAATATGGGTGTTATGGATTATATGAACTTGCAGAACATTACCGCAGATACGGAAATGAGAGGTTCAATCGGCAAAGTAAATAATGAAAATAAAGATGAAGATAAAAAGTAAGGCACGCTGAAGGGAGTAGTCTCTCTTGGAATATATTTCAATTATTATCGTGATAGTAGGCTTCCTGTTCTCCTTATTCCAAAAAGAGAAAGAAAAACAGGAGGATAATGGCAAAAAGGCGAAGAAGAAAACCGCGCCTGTTAATATGCCTGATATTAAGAAGCAAGTAATGAAAAGAGTGGAGCAGGCATTGGAAGCACCTGTGAGAAAAGAAACAGTGCCAGTGCCGAATGAATTGGATGCCATTAAAAAAGAAAGAGATGCCCTCAAAAAGAAGCTGAAGCTGATGGAAAGAAATATCGCACGAAGCCAGCACGAGCACAAACAGCAGGAGATTCTGCCAATAGAATCAAAAGACCTGCTTAACGGTTCAAATCTTGCTGAGGCGGTCATTCTTTCGGAAATTATTGGGCCTCCAAGGGCTAAACGGCCCCATCCTGCAACCCGCAAGAAGCAAATGATTAAACAGTAAAAATATTTAGCAGCAATGCTGAATTTTCCTAAAAAATAGGTGCTAGAACCTTCCTTTTTCTCATACACATGAGATGAAAGGGGGTTCTTTTTTTATGGCTAAAAAATGGGGAAATACGGTACGGAATTGGATGATTAAAAACCTAGAGCTTCCTCAAGATGTCATGATGGACTTACCCAGGATCACAATGATTGGCCAAATCCATATTTATATTGAGAACCACCGTGGTTTGCTGACTTTTTCAGACAAAGAGCTAAGGCTGCTCTTAAAACAGGGACAGCTTTTAATAAAGGGCAAAGGCTTTGTCATAAAGACGATCTTGCCAGAGGAAATACTGCTGGAAGGAAAAATAGATCAGGTGATGTACATAAACGAATAACATGGGAGGAAGCTATGAAAAATCATTGGATAGAATTTTTTACTGGGATTGTAACAGTTAAAGCAACAGGGAAAGGGCTGGAGCGTTTTTTAAATAATCTGCTGAGAAAGAAGATTGCCGTCTGGAGTGTTAAAAAACACGGCCCTCACTCTATCACGTTTCAAATGGGCTTAAAAAGCATCCATAAGTTCCGAGAGGTTGTAAGAGGGAGTGGCATCAAAATAGAGTTTCAGCGTGGCGCTGGAGCTCCCTTTCTTTATAAAAGAATACTGAAAAACAGCGGCTTTGCGATTGGTGTCTTTTTATTCTTAGGACTAGTTCTCACCCTTTCCAATATGGTATGGGGCATTGAGATTAAGGGAGCTAATCCTGCAACTGAATATCAAATCCGCAAGCAACTGGATAAAATGGATATTAAAATTGGGGAATTTCAATTTTTCGCAAAAGAATTGGACGAGATACAAGCTGAACTGACCAATAATATTGACGCAATCACCTGGATTGGCGTGGAGTTAAAAGGGACAACTTACCACTTTCAAGTAGTGGAAAAGAATGAGCCTGATAAAGTAGAAGAGGAAAAACCGCAAAATCTTATCGCGGCTAAAAAAGCAACCATTGTAGATTACTTCATTGAAGAAGGAGACCAAGTTTTCAGCGTTCATGATGTGGTAAAAAAAGGTCAATTATTAGTAACCGGAACATATGGGAAAGATAAAGATACAAAAACCGTCTCAGCCAGAGGGGAGATATGGGGAGAAACCTGGTACAGCTCCACTGTGACAATTCCTTTAGAAAGTACCTTCCAAGTTTTTAATGGCAATGAAAAGCAAAAACATTACCTTAAAGTAGGCGGTTTTGAAATTCCTGTTTGGGGTTTTGGGAAGGTAGAGTACAAGGAATATGAAAAAGAGGAAAACGAAAAAAATCTTAAGTTCTTGAAATGGGAACTGCCAATAAAGGTTACAAATAAGACATACAGGGAAAAGGAAGAAGTGACGAGAAGCTATACGGAAAAAGAAGCCATTAAAGCAGGCAAGGAAAAAGCCCGTAAGGATGTGCAAAAGGAAATTGGCGAAGACGGAAAAATTAAGAAAGAAAAAATTTTGCGACAATCGGTAAAGAATGGTAAAGTAATACTGAATATAGATTTCACAACAATTGAAAATATTGCAGAAGTACAACCTATAACTCAAGGAGACTTGGAATGACAGAAGATTTAAAGACAATGAATGTAAAATTAAATGGCCCAGAAGAGGCAGTAGCCTTGCTTGGAACAGGGGATCGCAATCTGGAAATCCTCGAAAAGGAATTAGATTGCCAAATTGTTACAAGAGGCGAAACTTTGCATGTTTCCTCTACAAACCCAGACAGCATTGAATTGGTTGGAGACATTGTTGAAAAACTTTTGCAGGTAATACGGAAAGGTATTTCCGTTAGCCAGCGCGATGTCAGTTATGCAATTGAAATGGCCAGAAAAGGAACCTTGGAGTATTTTGGAGCACTTTATGATGAAGAAATTGCGAAAACAATTAAGGGAAAATCTATCAGGGTTAAAACAATTGGACAAAGTGAATATATCCGTTCCATTAAAAAAAATGACTTAGTTTTCGGGATCGGACCAGCTGGTACGGGTAAAACGTATTTAGCTGTTGTAATGGCGGTCAGCGCCCTTAAAAGCGGTAAGGTGAACCGAATCATCCTGACAAGGCCTGCTGTTGAAGCGGGGGAAAGTCTTGGTTTTTTGCCAGGTGACTTGAAGGAAAAAGTCGACCCGTATCTCCGCCCTTTATATGATGCTTTGCATGATGTACTTGGAATGGAGCATACTCAGCGTTTGATTGAGAGAAATACAATTGAAATTGCTCCGCTCGCATATATGAGGGGACGAACATTGGATGATGCGTTTGTTATTTTGGACGAGGCACAAAATACGACACAAGCACAAATGAAGATGTTTCTAACGAGACTTGGATTCGGCTCAAAAATGGTTATTACTGGTGACCGTACTCAAATTGATTTGCCGAAGGGTGTTAAGTCCGGTTTAGTGGCAGCAGAGCATATATTAAATAATGTTTCAGGGATAACCTTCAGTTATATGTCTGAAACAGATGTAGTAAGACATCCCCTTGTTGGGAAAATAATAAGAGCATACGATGCACAAGAGAGCTAATGTAAGTGTAAAAGGCAAACCATCTTAATCAGATAAGCATGGTTTGCCTTTTTCTTTGCGCCTATAGTTTGTTTCGTCTAGGTAGGGGTCAGACTAGGGATATTAGTCATTTTTTGCTAAAAAAACTGGATTTTTACGCTTAAACCCTGCTAGTAAAGCGATATATCGAGAAAAAAGATGAAAACATGGCGAAAAACTGATATTATTTTACATAAATATCAGGTTTAATAAGTATTTTTAAGTTTTTACATATAATCATGAGGTATCTGTCAGTTAGTTAGGAGGTTACAATGGGATTTCTTCAAAAAATCATACATAATAAGAACCGTTTTCTAAACAAAACAGCAATTCGGATCTTGCTATTTGTGCTTATTGGAGCGGTATTGTTTTTCTCGATGTACAGCAATGTTAAACCGGAAAAGTTAAATGTAGATGTGTTTACTGTCGCCAACGAGACGATTCGCTCTCCCTTAACGGTGGAAGATACGGAAAGCACGGAAAAGAAAAAAGAAGATAATAAAAACCAAGTGCAAGATGTATACGTTGTAAATAAAGAAATTGCCCAAAACCGTGTTGATTTAATTACCTCTATTTTCGATTCTGTGACAGAGGTGAACAATGAGGCAGATAAGGCAGCAGATAGTGGAGAAACAGACAGTAAAGCTACGAATACAAGCAGTATTACTCCTGATAAGAAACTTTCTTTGCTAAAGGAAAAGCTGACTGCAAATGTAACAAATGAGATTATGGACAGCACGCTTAAGGAGCTGCTTGCTTCATCTGAGGAAGAACTCGAAATTGCAGAGGATATTACAGTCACCGCGATTAACTCTGTTATGAGCAGCAAAATACCGGCAGATGATGTGGAAAATGCTAAAAAGCGAGTGGAAGACGAGCTGAGGAACAGCAGCGGCATTAACAGCGATATAAAAAGTGCTGTTATTGACTTAGGAAGATTTGCGATTATCCAAAATGAATTCTATGATCCGACAGGTACGGAGGAGCTGAGACAGCAAGCAGTAGACAGTGTAGAGCCTGTTAAAATACTGCAAGGGCAAATTCTTGTAGAAGAAGGACAGCTTATTAGCAGGGAGGTTTACCGTCAGCTTGGTTTAGTCGGCTTGCTGGATACAGAACACACGAGTAAGCCGTTTTTAGGGCTTGGCTTAATCGTCCTGTCTATTGTTTGTTTATTTTACTTTTATATAGCCGGCATTGACCGAAGAAACAAGGGGACTAAAGGCTATGATTTAATGTTCTCGATTATTTTCATCATTTCCATTCTCATTATGAAAGCAATCAGCCTGTTTCAGCAGGAGGACATTATTGAAATCGGCTATTTCTTCCCAGCAGCAATGGCTGTTATGCTGATAAAAATTTTAATTGAAGAGAAATTAGCAATCTTTGTAACCATTGCCCTAGCAGTATGCGGGATGATTATGTTCAATGAAGGAACGGCAGGAGCATTCCATGTCGGTATTGGAATATATATATTAGCAGGGGGAATTGCAGGCATCCAGTTTTTGAAAAAGCATAATCAGCGTTCCAATATTTTGCAGGCAGGCTTGCTAGTTGCACTGATTAATATCATTACAATCCTTGGCATGCTCTATATGCAAAATGGTCAGCTTGAAGCAACAGAATATGGATTTTATCTATTAAGTGCCATTCTATCAGGAATTATATCGGCTGTTTTGACAATAGGGATACTGCCGTTTTTTGAAACTGGCTTTAACATCCTGTCAACGATGAAGCTGATTGAGCTTTCAAACCCTAATCATCCGTTATTGCGAAAGATTTTGACTGAAGCTCCGGGAACGTATCACCACAGTGTAATGGTTGCTAATTTGGCGGAGGCAGCATGTGAAGCAATCGGTGCAAATGGTTTGTTAGCAAGAGTTGGCTGTTATTATCATGACATAGGCAAAACAAAAAGACCGCAGTTTTTTATTGAAAACCAGATGAATATGGGGAACCCCCATGACCGTCTTCCGCCTGCTGCCAGCAAAAATATTATTATTGCTCATGCAACGGATGGAGCGCAGCTTTTAAAAAGCTCAAAAATGCCGAAAGAGATTATTGATATTGCCGAACAGCATCATGGCACGTCCCTGCTAAAGTTCTTTTATTATAAGGCAAAAGAAAAAAATCCTGATGCTGCAGAAGACGACTTCCGCTACCCGGGACCAAAAGCGCAATCAAGGGAGGCAGCAATCATAGGAATTGCTGATAGTGTGGAAGCGGCTGTACGAAGTCTAAGCTCCCCTACACCAGATCAAATTGAAAGCCTGATTAAAAATATTATTGCAGACCGCCTTCAAGACGGGCAGCTCGATGATTGTGATCTTACCTTAAAGGAATTAGAACAGGTTCGCAACACACTCTGTGAAACATTAAAAGGGATATTTCATTCAAGAATAGAATATCCCGACATGAAGAAGTAAAGGATGAATTGAATATGAATTTAGAAATAGATTTTATTGATGAAACTACAAAGGTGGCAGCAGCAGACCAAGAATTAGTAGAGAAATTGTTGATGTTTGCGGCGCAAAAACAAAACTTGTCGGGAAATATTGAGCTTTCGGTTACATTTGTCGATAATGACCGCATCCAGGAAATCAATAAAGAATACCGCAATAAAGACCAGGCGACAGATGTTATTTCCTTTGCAATGGAAGAGCTTGGAGAAGGGGAAATAGAGCTTGTAGGAATGGATATGCCACGGGTGCTCGGCGATATTATCATATCTGTCGACAGGACAAAGGAGCAAGCAGAGGAATATGGTCATACTTATTCACGCGAGCTAGGTTTTCTAGCTGTTCACGGTTTTCTCCACCTGTTAGGATATGATCATCTTACAAAAGAGGATGAAGAAGTAATGTTTACTCTTCAAAAGGAAATTTTAGATGAATTCGGACTCCAAAGATAAAAGGATTCAGAAGAACAGTCAGCTATCTTCCTTTCGCCTTGCGTTCATTGGCATTATATCGGCTGTGAAGAAAGAAAGAAATTTACGGATACATTTATGTTTTACAGCGCTTGTCATATTGTTGGGATTTGTTTTTCATATTTCTGTACAAAACTGGATGTTCCTTTCTATTGCAATAGGGCTGGTCATCTGTATGGAATTGATGAACACTGCCCTTGAGCGTGTTGTAGATCTTGTAACAGAGAAATATCATCCATTGGCAAAACAAGCAAAGGATATTGCAGCAGGTGCAGTATTGTTTGCAGCCATCATTGCCCTTATAATCGGAATGTTCGTTTTTGTACCGGAAATAATGCAACTCATGAGCATTGGGATTTAAAACTCCCTTGCTCTTTTTTGTTTGTTGAATAGAATTACCTAGCAGGCTTGCTGGCTAATAAGCTTTCATCAGCAGAGAAGATAGTATATAATTTTAATAGGGCTATAAAAGGATATACATATGTGTGCAAATACAGAAATTACATCTGCTTATTTGAAAACGTTCTTTTCTTTTTATAAAATAGGGAACAGCCAAAGTCTTTTGGAGTAAAAAAACAAAAAGAGGCGAATATATGAAGCAGATGCGCTAACTACTTCCTTGTAGTACTAAACATAGTTGAATAAGCGCATGGGCGGTTGTCTTTCTGCCTTAGAGCATCACCGGCAATAAAACAGGAATCAGCAGACATTCAAAAAAATTTACAGCGGCGAAAATGCTGCTTAAAGAGCAATTTTATCGGAGGCATTAAATGGACTTAAATAATAACAGCAACAAGGAACATAAATCAGGATTTATCTCTATTATCGGACGGCCAAACGTCGGAAAATCAACCTTTTTGAACCGTGTAATCGGCCAGAAAATCGCTATTATGAGCGATAAGCCGCAAACAACTAGAAATAAAGTGCAAGGTGTGCTGACGACAGATGACTCTCAGCTGATCTTTATTGATACACCAGGAATTCATAAGCCGAAACATAGACTTGGCGATTTTATGATGAAGGTTGCACAAAACACCTTAAAAGAAGTAGATCTTATCTTGTTTATGGTTAATGCAGAGGAAGGATTCGGAAAAGGGGAAGAATTCATTCTGGAGAAATTTGATAATATCAAAACGCCTATTTTCTTAGTGGTCAATAAGATTGATACCATTCACCCAGATAAACTGCTGACGGTGATTGACTCATACAAGGAAAAATACCCGTTTAAAGAAATAATTCCTATTTCTGCTTTAGAAGGTAACAATGTGGAAACATTGCTAACCCAAATTAAAAAATATATGCCAGAAGGTCCACAGTTCTATCCGGCAGATCAAGTAACAGACCATCCAGAACGTTTCATCGTTTCAGAATTAATCAGGGAAAAGGCTCTGCACTTAACGAGAGAGGAAATCCCTCATTCTTTAGCGGTAGTTATTGAAAAAATGGAAAGAAAACAAAATGATGTTGTGCATGTAATGGCGACAATTGTTGTTGAAAGGGATTCACAAAAAGGAATCATTATCGGCAAGCAAGGCGGCATGCTGAAGGAAATTGGAAAAAGAGCAAGAACAGATATCGAAAATCTGCTTGGAAATAAAGTGTTCCTCGAGCTTTGGGTTAAAGTGCAAAAGGACTGGAGAAACAAGATGTCCCAATTAAGAGACTTTGGCTTTAGAGAAGACGAGTATTAATTTAAAGCGTAAATAGAATATACAGAAATAAAATTAGCAAAATTTTCGTCTCATGTTTTTATAAAGACAGGCTATGATAAGGTTAAGGCAATGATTAAGCTAGATTAAATCAAAAAAGGTGGGGGTTTATCATGTTAGACTTTACCTGGAAGGTTTTTTCGCAAACAGGTAGCATAGATACGTATCTACTTTTTAAGGAGTTAGAAAAGGCTAACCATGAGATACCGAATGCACAAGAAGAGGAACTAGCCGATATTGATTTTCCTATCTCATAGTCCTGTCCCATAGATAGGGATGGTGAGGGTGATGCTTGAAAAATGTGAAGGCATCGTCATTAGAACGACAGATTATGGAGAGACAAATAAGATTACAACATTATATACCCGTGAATGGGGTAAGGTTGGTGTAATGGCAAGAGGTGCAAAGAAGACGAACAGCAGGCTCTCTGCTGTTACCCAGCCTTTTACATATGCTTACTACTTGGTGCAGCGTTCAAGTGGTCTCGGGCTTGTGCAGCAAGGGGAAATGATTACGAGTTTTCGTGCCATTAAAGAAGATATCATGCTGACAGCTTATGCAAGTTATGTTGTTGAGCTGACAGACCGCTGTACAGAAGATAAGAAGCCTAATCCATTTCATTTTGAGTTATTGCAGCAAACATTAAATTATATGAATGAAGGCTATGATGCCCAGATTTTGTCTAATATTTATGAAATGAAGATGCTGAACGTACTAGGACTATATCCAGTTCTTGATAAATGCACAAATTGTGGTGCAACAGACGGTCAGTTTGCCTTTTCCATAAGAGAGGGCGGCCTATTATGTCATCGCTGTCTCGAACATGATCCATATCACTACAAAATGTCCCAGGCTGCTGTAAAGCTGCTGCGAGTCTTTTATTATTTTGACTTAGCAAGGCTTGGTAATATTTCAGTCAAAGACGCAACGAAAGAAGAGCTTAATACGATTATTTCAGCCTATTATGATGAATACTCAGGTTTGTATTTAAAATCAAAAAAATTTCTGCAGTCGATTAAAAGCTTTGGCAGTGACTTCACGAAGTGAGTAGTATATAGGATTTAAATGAAGATGAAGGTTGACAATTGAAATTTTTTTAGATAATATTTTTTGTAAATAAACAGTTGCGTTGAAAAGAAAGTAGTACTTAAACTCCTCTTGATCCAGCGAGCCTAGGATAGTGAAAGCTAGGTGCAAGAGCTTTAAGGAAGGCGTTCATGGAGCGACATTTACATGAAGGTGGCTGCACAAGTCTGCAGCAAATAGGGTGGAACCGCGGGTAAACTCTCGTCCCTATGTCAATAATTGGCATAGGGGCGGGAGTTTTTTTGTTGTCTTTAGGCAAAAAAATGATTACATAAATTCTTTTGACTTCTATCAATTGACAAGAAAAATAAATTTTTTGGAGGCTGAAGCTGACATGAATATTCAAAACATGATTTTAACATTGCAAAAGCATTGGTCAGATTATGGTTGTATTTTAATGCAGGCATATGATGTAGAAAAAGGGGCTGGAACAATGAGCCCTTACACTTTCTTAAGAGCAATCGGTCCTGAGCCTTGGAATGTGGCTTATGTAGAACCGTCCAGAAGACCGGCAGATGGACGTTATGGGGAAAACCCGAACCGTCTGTATCAGCATCATCAATTCCAGGTGATTATGAAGCCATCACCTGATAATATTCAAGAACTTTACTTGGATTCGCTTAAAGCACTTGGCATCAATCCTTTAGAGCATGATATCCGCTTCGTTGAGGATAACTGGGAGAACCCGTCATTAGGCTGTGCTGGTTTAGGCTGGGAAGTATGGCTTGACGGCATGGAGATTACTCAGTTCACTTACTTCCAGCAAGTTGGCGGTTTAGAGTGTAAGCCAGTTTCTGTTGAAATAACATACGGTATTGAAAGATTGGCTTCTTATATCCAAGATAAAGAAAATGTGTTTGATTTAGAGTGGACAGACGGCTTTACTATCAGAGATATTTTCTATCAGCCTGAATTTGAGCACAGCAAATACACTTTTGAAACTTCAGATGTAGATATGCTGTTTAACCTGTTTAGTGTCTACGAGAAAGAAGCACATCGCCAAATGGATGAAGGCTTAGTTCATCCAGCATACGATTATGTTTTAAAATGTTCCCACGTATTTAACTTGCTTGATGCTAGAGGTGCGATTTCTGTAACAGAGCGTACCGGCTATATTGGAAGATGCCGAACTTTAGCACGTAAAGTGGCCAAAACATTCTATGAAGAGCGTGAGAAATTAGGATTCCCTATTTTAAAAGGCAAGGAGGTTTGATTAGTATGAGTCAAAAAGATTTATTGCTAGAGATAGGTTTAGAGGAAATGCCTGCCCGCTTTGTAACAAGCAGCATGAACAGCTTAAAAGAGAAGGTGGAAGCATGGCTGAATGAAAAGCAGTTGCAATATTCCACTGTTGAAGCATTTTCTACGCCAAGACGTCTTGCTGTTCTTGTAAGTGAGCTTGACGAAGCACAAAAAGATATCGAGGAAGAAGCAAAAGGACCAGCTAAGAAGATTGCCCTTGATGAAAAAGGGGAATGGTCAAAAGCGGCGATAGGCTTTACAAGAGGGCAAAATGCTTCTGTTGAGGATATCTATTTCAAAGAAATCAACGGTGTTGAATATGTCCATGTGAAGAAATTTATAAAAGGGCAAGCAACTGTTGATTTGCTGCCTGCATTAAAGGACATTATCTTAAGCTTGTCATTCCCTAAAAATATGCGTTGGGCAAATAATGATCTTCGCTATATTCGTCCGATTAAGTGGATTGCTGCATTATTTGGCAACGAAGTAATTCCGTTCTCCATCACTGGTGTGGAGGCAGACCGCAAATCAACTGGTCATCGCTTCCTTGGTAAAGAAATCAGCTTTGCAGCTCCGAAAGAATATAAAGAAGCACTGCTTGGCCAATTTGTCATCGTAAACCCAGAAGAGAGAAAAGCGGCTATCCTTTCACAAATTAAAAAAATTGAAGAAGAAAATGATTGGGTTATTCCTATTGATGCAGATTTGCTGGAGGAAGTAAATAATCTAGTAGAATATCCGACTGCTTTGTACGGAAAGTTTGAAGAATCATTCCTAGAGCTTCCGACTGAAGTATTAATTACAAGCATGAAGGAGCATCAGCGCTATTTCCCGGTTAAGTCAAAAGATGATAAGCTGCTGCCTTTCTTTATTACTGTCCGCAATGGAGATCATAATCATTTGGACAAAGTGGCAAAAGGGAATGAAAAAGTGCTGAGAGCGCGTCTTGCCGATGCTGCCTTCTTCTATAAGGAAGATCAGAAGCAGGATATTGAAAAGCTGTTAACGAAGCTTCAATCAATTGTTTATCATGAAGAAATCGGCACACTTTCAGAGAAGGTGGCAAGAGTTCAAGGCCTAACAAACAAAATTGCTGAAAAGCTGTCCTTTTCTGCTGAAGAAAAGACAAATGCGGATCGTGCTGCGCAGATTTCGAAATTTGACCTTGTAACAAATATGGTCTATGAGTTCCCTGAGCTTCAAGGACTAATGGGAGAAAAATATGCAAGTCAAAAAGGAGAAGCTCCTGCTGTGGCTAAGGCAATTAATGAGCATTATATGCCTCGTCACGCAGACGATAATACAGCTTCAAGCAATGAAGGAGCAGCACTAGCGATTGCTGAAAAACTTGATACTATTGTTTCCTTCTTTGCAATTGGTATGATTCCAACTGGATCACAAGATCCGTATGCATTGCGAAGACAGGCTACAGGAGTCGTGCAAACTTTAATGGATAAAGATTGGAATTTGACAGTGGAAGAGCTTGTCGAATTGGCAATGAATAATGTTAAGGATATTGCAAAAACGCCAGAGCAAGAGCTGCAAAAGAATATCATGGACTTCTTTAAGGCGCGCATTAAGCATATCCTTCAGGAAGAAGGCATCCGCTATGATTTAATTGATGCTGTTCTTTTTGATCAATTAGGAAGCCCTGCAAGCCTGCTGAGAAAAGCTAATGTGTTAGACAGTCATAAAAACGATGCTGGCTTTAAAAACGGAATAGAAGCATTAGCGCGTGTTATAAATATATCTAAAAAAGCGGAAAGTAAAGGACAGGTAAATCCATCTCTGTTCGAAAATGAAGAGGAACGCAATCTTTACAGTGCTGTGCAATCAGTAAAAGAAAAACTGACAGACAATACAGATGAGGAAGCATATTTCCAACTTCTAACTTCTCTTGAAGGAACGATTGCATTGTACTTCGACAATACGATGGTAATGACAGATAATCCAGCTTTGAAAGAAAACAGATTAAACCAAATGTCAGAGCTTGCTGATATGATTACAAGATTTGCATATGTTTCGGAAATTTTGGTTAAATAAGCAAAAATAAAGCAGCTGTGGTGGAGGTTTCTCCACCTGCTTTATTTTTAAATTGCTTTCTAAAGCTTTATTTCAAAGGTGGTGAATGAACGATAAAACTGAATAGACGCCAACAGCAAATTGTGGAAATTGTGAAAGAGAATGGACCTATAACTGGAGAGCAAATTGCAGAATCCTTACATTTGACAAGAGCCACATTACGCCCTGATCTCGCTATTCTAACGATGGCAGGTTTTCTTGATGCAAGGCCTCGCGTCGGTTATTTTTATACTGGCAAGACGTCAGAGCAGACAGAAAACATTAATAATCTGCTAGTTAAGGATTATTATTCCAGTCCTGTTGTAGCAAGTGATACAACATCTGTTTATGATGCAATCGTTACAATGTTTACGATGGATGTAGGCACTATTTTTATCGTCGATGCAAACGAAATGCTTGCTGGTGTGGTTTCGAGGAAGGACATGCTTCGGGCAAGCATCGGAAAACAGGAATTGTCGTCATTGCCTGTTACCATCATCATGACGAGAATGCCAAATATCACTTACTGTTATTTGGATGATAAGCTTGTGGATGTTGGTAAAAAACTGATAGAACGGGAAATAGATTCTTTGCCAGTTGTGAAGGAAGAGCTTGATGGCCTAAAGGTAATTGGCAGAGTAACGAAAACAAATATAACAAAAGCACTTGTAGACTTATCCAATGAACAAATTTAAGAGGAGGGTGAATCATGACGGAAAGGCAAATCATTTATGTAGTTTCTGATTCTGTCGGAGAGACAGCAGAGCTTGTGACGAAAGCAGCAATCAGCCAGTTTTCCGGCCATAATGTGAATGTTTCCATTAAGAGGTTTCCATTTGTCGAAGACAAGTCCAATATACGCGATGTAATTCGCCAGGCGCGCCAAGAGCACGGCATGATTGCTTATACGCTTGTAAAGCCAGAAATGCGTAAATATATGCAAGAGCTGGCAGTTGAAGAAGGTGTATACGCTGCTGACATTATCGGGCCTATTATCGATCAGTTTCAGATGCTCTGGGGCAAAACTCCGTTGTTTGAGCCAGGTCTTGTCAGAAAGCTTGATGAAGACTACTTTAAAAAAGTAGAAGCGATTGAATTTGCAGTCAAATATGATGATGGCAGAGATCCGCGAGGCTTGGAAAAAGCAGATATTATTTTGCTTGGTGTATCAAGAACCTCCAAGACGCCTTTGTCCCAATTTTTAGCCCATAAGCGGGTGAAAGTAGCCAATGTGCCAATCGTGCCTGAAGTGGATCCTCCGAAGGAATTATTTGAAGTGCCAGCACATAAATGCTTTGGTCTAAAAATCAGCCCGAAAAAACTGAATAATATCCGCAAGGAAAGGCTGATCTCTTTAGGTCTAAGTGACAGTGCGAGCTATGCGCAAATTGAGCGGATCGAACAGGAACTAGAATACTTTGAAAGCATTGTGGACCAAATTAAATGTCCGGTAATCGATGTGACGAACAAAGCAGTCGAAGAAACGGCCAATATTATTTTCAACTTATATTATCGTGCCAAAAACACGCAGTTTTGATATTCTAAAACAAAGCAAAGAAGGATCCTGTTGGCGTTTATTGGCAGGATCATTTATTTTACGGAAAATTTTTATTTGAGCAGGAGAAATTGTTGTTGTTTTTTTCGGAAAACTTATGGTATTTACCTAATTTATGTACTATAATAGAAAATTGTGATAAAAAAGTATTGTAAATAGGTTTAGACTTGGCTCATAACGAATAAACTATTTACTGTGAGAAGTCAAGAGGAAGAAAAAAATAATTTTCGACAACATCTCTTTCAACGAAAAAGTATTCGTGAAAGAAGGAATATGTGGAGTGATGTAGAATTATTAGTACAATGGATAATTGCATCATATATGTTGACGCTGATTCTTGTCCTGTGAAAGAAGAAATTGTCGAAATGGCTACAAGCAAATCTATAGAGGTAATTTTTATCGCTTCCTATGCTCACATGAAACTGCATCAAGACGGAACAAACTGGAAATATGTTGACAGTAGCAAGGAAGCAGTAGATATGTTTATTATGAATGCCGTGAAGGCAAATGATGTTGTGGTAACACAGGATATCGGACTGGCGGCAACCTTGCTGCCAAAAGCTGTGCAAGTCTTAACCCCAAGAGGGATTATCCTCGAGGAAAAGGATATTGCCACAGCGCTGGATATGCGTTATCTTTCTGCAAAGGCAAGAAGAAGAGGTATATACGGTAAAGGACCAAGGCCATTCGAAGAAAAGGATCGGCAAAAGTTCAAAAAAAGTTTGGCAATCGTTTTGTCGAAAGTTGCAGGAGAATGAGCTGATTGTGTCGAATGTCTTATTTATAGGAAAGTTAGTAGTAGGGAGATGTGTTAAAAATGGTTGAGCGCATTCCTGATGAAAAGGTAAACGAGGTCAAACAGGCAATTGACATAGTTGACGTCATTGGGGAGCATGTAGCTTTAACAAAGCAAGGACGCAATTATTTAGGGTTGTGTCCATTTCATGGCGAAAAAACCCCGTCATTTTCCGTATCACCCGAAAAGCAGATATTTCATTGCTTCGGCTGTCATGCGGGTGGAAATGTCTTTACTTTCCTGATGGATATACACGGTTATTCCTTCCAGGAAGCCGCATTCCATTTGGCGGAAAGAGCTAATGTCGACTTAGGTGTGGAATTGCAAGAGTCAGGTGATAAGCCTGCCATTTCCAAAGATTTGCAGCAAATGATGGATGCGCATGATTTACTAGCTAAATTTTACCATCATTTGCTTCTAAACACAACGGATGGTGAGCATGCTTTACAGTATTTGCTTAACAGAGGCTTCACTAAAGAAGTAATTGAGAAATTCCAAATAGGCTATGCGCCGAATCAATGGGATTTCGCAGTGAAGTATTTAAAGAAATATGATGTTTCTTTACTGGTAAAAGCAGGTTTGATCATTAA
This sequence comes from Bacillus sp. Au-Bac7, assembly GCF_021341655.1. Lineage (NCBI taxonomy): Bacteria > Bacillati > Bacillota > Bacilli > Caryophanales > Bacillaceae > Bacillus > Bacillus sp. Au-Bac7. Next base: position 133,342 of record NZ_JAJTTG010000001.1, read on the forward strand.
AAGTGAAAAAGGGGATAGATATTTTGACCGTTTCCGCGATCGAATCATGTTTCCCATCTTTGACCGTAATGGCAATACTATTGCATTTTCCGGGCGTACATTAGGGGATTCAACTCCTAAATACTTAAACAGTCCGGAAACACCAATTTTTAATAAAAGCAGCACCCTTTATAATTTTCATTTGGCAAGGCCTGGCATGCGGAAAACACAGCATGCTGTCCTGTTCGAAGGATTTGCCGATGTCATTGCTGCAAGCCGTGCAGGTGTGGAAAACAGTGTCGGGACAATGGGAACATCCCTTACAGAAGAGCATATCGCTATTTTGAAGCGGAACTCCCGGACGATAACGATCTGTTATGATTCAGACTCTGCAGGGATTGAAGCGGCTTATCGGGCAGGAAAAATGCTTGTTGCCGCCAAATGTACTGTTAAGGTCGTCATGCTTCCAGATGGTCTGGATCCGGATGATTATCTTAACAAATACGGGGAAGAAAAACTGCAGCATGAAATCATGCAGGCGAGTGTTCCTTTCATGAGCTTTAAGCTCGTGTATCACCGCAGAGGAAAAAATCTGCAAAATGAAGGAGATAAGCTCGCCTATATAGAACAAGTATTGGGAGAAATTGCTCAGCTTGAAAATGCAGTTGAAAAAGATCTCTATTTAAGACAGCTGTCTTCTGAGTTTGCGATTTCTCTTGAAGCATTAAAAATGCAGGAGGAAGAGCTGGCCGGCAGGCGTATAATAAATAAGCCAAATAAAAGCATTAATGCACCAGTTAAGCAATATAGTGTTAAAAAAAGATCTAACAATTTGCTGCCGGCATATCATACTGCCGAAAGAAGACTGATAGCACATATGCTCAAAAATGAAGATGTCGCGTTAAAGGTGCGGGAAGCATTGCAGGACCGGACGTTTAATATTGATGAACATCAGGCAATCTTCACATACTTGCTGGCTTTTTATGAAACAGGACAAAGCTCAGATTCGAGCGCCTTTCTAAACTTTATTCGTGACGGTGAGCTGCAGCGGATTGTAGCTGACATTGACATGATGGAAGTCAATGAAGAAGTAAATGACCAAGAGCTTGCCGATTATTTAAAACAGCTGTTGAATTATGAAAAAATGCTTGAGATTAATGAAAAAAAAGCATTGCAAAAAGAAGCAGAGCGACAAAATGATTTTCTAAAGGCAGCAGAAATAGGAATGGAAGTCATGTTGTTAGTAAAATCATTAAAATAAATTTGATTGTCTTGATTTTTTGGAAGGAGGGGGACATATGGCTGAAAAGTCAGCCCGTTCAAAAGAGGTTGAAACGGAATTGACCCTTGATCAGGTAAAGGAACAATTAACAGAAGTTGGAAAGAAAACTGGGGTACTTGCATATGATGATATTGCAGAAAAACTAGCCAGTTTTGAATTAGACTCCCATCAAATGGATGAGTTCTATGAGGTATTAGGAGATCAAGGTATAGAGCTTGTAGGAGATGGCGAGGATGAGCCACCGAATGTTCAAGAGCTTGCAAAAGGCGAGGAAGAGTTCGATCTTAATGATTTAAGTGTGCCTCCTGGCGTTAAAATAAATGACCCTGTACGTATGTACTTAAAGGAAATTGGTCGTGTGGACCTGCTTTCCGCTAAAGAAGAGATTGTATTGGCAAAGCGCATTATGGAAGGCGACGAAGAGGCAAAACGCCGTCTTGCTGAAGCGAACTTAAGACTTGTAGTCTCCATTGCAAAACGTTATGTTGGCCGTGGAATGATGTTCCTTGATTTAATTCAGGAAGGAAATATGGGTCTTATTAAAGCGGTTGAGAAATTCGACTATGAAAAAGGATTTAAATTCAGTACGTATGCGACATGGTGGATTCGCCAGGCTATTACGAGAGCAATTGCGGACCAAGCCCGCACAATCCGTATTCCTGTTCATATGGTTGAAACAATCAATAAATTGATTCGCGTTCAGCGTCAGTTACTGCAGGATTTAGGCCGCGAACCGACTCCTGAAGAAATTGGAGAAGACATGGATCTGACTCCGGATAAAGTAAGAGAAATCTTAAAGATTGCGCAAGAGCCTGTTTCCTTGGAAACGCCGATTGGGGAAGAAGATGATTCCCATTTAGGTGATTTCATTGAAGATCAGGATGCAACATCTCCTTCTGAACATGCAGCTTATGAGCTTCTAAAAGAGCAGCTTGAAGATGTTCTGGATACTTTGACAGACCGTGAAGAAAATGTTTTAAGACTTCGTTTCGGTTTAGATGACGGACGTACAAGAACACTTGAAGAAGTCGGCAAAGTATTTGGTGTAACGCGTGAGCGTATTCGCCAAATCGAAGCAAAAGCACTAAGAAAGCTTAGACATCCGAGCCGCAGCAAAAGACTAAAAGATTTCTTAGAATAAAGCATGAACTGATATATCAAAGTTATCATTGCCAAGAAATAGTTTACTTCTTACAATAGAAGTGGCTGTTTCTTTTTTTTTAACCGTAAATACATGAAGGATGTGCTGCCCATGAAGGATAATAGGAAAACAGTGATTATCCAAGAAATACTTTATTGGAAAAAAAATAAAATGCTACCGGAGCATTATTGCGATTATTTGCTTACCCTTTACACAGAAGGCAATAGAATGAAGGAAGAAGAATTGCCAAAGCAAAAGCATATTATCTCCAGTGCAATCTTTTTATTGTTTATTCCGATAACAGTAGGTTTCTTATATTTTACTGAATTGTCTTTCATTTTGCAAATGGCTATTTCACTAATTTTTCTGATAATAACTGCAGCGGGCATTTTCTATTATCAAGTAAAAGGGCTGGGAAATGATATCCCTGTTACTGTAGCAGCGTTTATCGTTCTGTTGTTTAGCGTTAAAGCTGTTCTTCATTTTTTTCCAGAAAAAATAATATTCTTATATATTATTTTAACGATAAATTGTTTACTCTGGTTTATAGGAGGAAGAAAGTTTAAGCTAGTTTATTTTACGATTTCTTCCTATATTGGCTTCCTCTTGCTTGCAGTTCTCGTTTTTATGTCATTCCGCGCTTAATGGGAAAAATTACTATGTTCTATATAGGGACAAGCCTGCTGAAAAATCAGTTGTCTTGTGGCATTCCGTTAGCAAATATGTTACAAATAGGTAATAGATTAATCAACTTAGTATAAGAAATAGCAATGAAATGTGGTGTTTAGAATGAATACAGACAGATTATCTAATCGTCTTGAAACAGTAGCAAAATACATACCAGCAGGAGCATCATTCGCAGATATTGGTTCAGATCATGCCTATTTGCCCTGCTATATGCTGAAAAAGCAGAAAGCGTCATTTGCAATTGCAGGAGAAGTGGTGGATGGACCATTTCAATCTGCCCGCAGACAGGTCCAGCAAGAGGGACTTACAGATGTTATATCTGTAAGAAAAGGGAATGGACTAGAGGTAGTAGGAGTAGGTGAAGTCGATTGTATTACGATTGCCGGAATGGGCGGAGCTTTAATCGCTGCTATTCTTGATGATGGCAAACAAAAGCTACAAACTGTCAAAAGACTTGTTCTGCAGCCGAACGTAAGCGCCTATTCTATCAGGCTTTGGCTTATAGAGAATGGCTGGAAGCTCGTGAGCGAAGAGATAATAGAAGAAGATGATAAGATTTATGAAGTGCTCGTTGCTGAACAAGGAGTAGGAAAGGAGCCTTATACAGAGCAAATAGATGCAGAGCTTTTGCTTGGACCTTTTTTAAGCAGAGAAAAAAACCAAGCCTTCCAAAAGAAATGGACGTTAGAAAGACAAAATTGGCAGAGAATAATTGAGCGTATGCAAACAGCAACAGAAACACAAGAGACGGTTGCTAAACTACAGGAACTTAATTGGAAAATCGCACTTGTACAGGAGGTGCTCGGAAATGAAAACAATTAATGGATTTGAATTAATATCATTGTTCGAACAGTTTTCGCCAAAGGCTTATGCAATGGAAGGGGATAAAATCGGTCTTCAAGTCGGAGATTTGAGCAGACCAGTACATAATGTAATGATTGCCCTTGATGTAACCGAAAAAGTAGTAGATGAAGCAATCTCTTTGAAAACAGATTTAATTATTGCTCACCATCCTCCGATTTTCCGTCCCTTATCAAAAATAACGGCAGATAACCCTGCAGGCAGGCTGATGCAAAAGCTGATTAAGCATGATATTTCTGTATATGCTGCCCATACTAATTTAGATGTAGCTAAAGGCGGTGTTAATGATTTGTTGAGCGATGCATTAGGCTTAACAGATTGTGAAGTACTAGTTCCTACATATGAGGATAAGCTTAAAAAACTGGCTGTTTATGTTCCGGCTGACTACGCTGAGCAAGTGAAGGCAGCAATAGGGAATGCAGGTGCAGGTGCTATCGGCAATTACAGTCATTGCAGCTTTACTGCACAAGGAAAAGGTGAATTTAAACCAGGTCAGGATACAAATCCATTTAAGGGAGAGCCTGGTAAACTGGAGACCGTGGACGAGATGAAAATAGAAACTATCTATCCTCATTCCATTGAAAAAACAGTCATCAAGGCGCTCCAAAAAGCACATCCATACGAAGAACCGGCATTTGATATCTTTGATGTCCAGCAGCAAGGTGAGCAGCTTGGTCTTGGAAGAGTCGGTAAAATAGAAGAAATGACACTTGCGGAATTTGCTGAACACGTTAAAAAGCGCCTCGACGTACAAGGGGTAAGAGTGGTCGGTGATATGAAAGCAAAAGTAAAAAAAGTGGCTGTATTGGGCGGAGACGGCAATAAATATTATTCCCATGCCATCAGAAAAGGTGCGGATGTCTATGTAACTGGCGATGTGTATTATCATGTTGCGATTGACGCCAGTGAGCTTGGCTTGAATATAATCGACCCAGGCCATAATGTCGAAAAGGTGATGAAAAAAGGAGTTGCTTATAAGCTCGTTTCTCTTTGTGAGGAAGCAGGCTATAAGGTAAATATTTTCCCATCCAGTCTTCATACAGACCCATTTCAGTTTGTATAAGGAAAAAGCGGTAAAGAACCTAAGTTCTTTACCGCTTTTGTTTATTGTTTTGTCTTCACCTTCGGAAGAATCTTGTTTAATGGGACTTTCTTTTCTCTTTCCCATGTTTCTTCCTTTTCTGAATCATATTGCTCAAGGAAGTTAATCACTTCTTTAGTTATCGGTGTCGGGGTTGAAGCGCCAGCTGTCACTGCAACAGATTTAGCATTTTTAATCCATTCTAGTTTCAGTTCAGACACGTCAGCAATACGGTAAGCAGGTGTACCGGCAATTTCCTCAGAAACCTGTGCAAGACGATTTGAGTTATTGCTCATTGGGTCTCCTACCACAATCAAGACATCTGCTTCGCCAGCCTGCTGGGCTACAGCTTCTTGTCTAACTTGTGTGGCTAAGCAAATTTCCTTATGGAATTCAGCATGAGGAAATTTCGAATTGATGCTCTCCATCAAATCTGCAACATCCCATTGGCTCATCGTTGTCTGGTTTGTGACAAGAATCTTTTCTTGCTTAATATCGAGGTTCTCGATATCCTGAACTGTTTCAACTAATGATACGGCATGCGGAGCAACGCCAACAGCACCCTCTGGCTCTGGATGCCCTTTTTTACCAATGTAGATAATATAATAACCTTCTTTTTCTTTCTCACGAATTAAGTCATGTGTTTTTGTAACATCAGGACATGTTGCATCAAGAGTCACAAGGCCTTTTCTTTTCGCTATTTCCCTAATTTCAGGAGAAACGCCATGGGCGGTGAAAATAACAGTACCTGTATCAACTTGTTCAATAATATCCTTGCGATTTTTACCATCTAATGTAATAATGCCATCCTCTTCAAAAGCGTCCGTCACATGTTTATTGTGCACAATCATACCAAGGATGTAAATCGGGCGTGGCAATGTTTTATCTAAAGCCGCATTACGGGCGATTACCATAGCATCAACTACGCCATAGCAATAACCTCTAGGGGCAATTTTTATCACTTTCATTTGTAATCCTCCCACTAGGAACCTCTTTATCCGTCCAAAATACATCAACGTACGGATAAGTATTAGGACTCAGAGTATATCTTAACATATATTATTATATAAAACTTCTTAAAAGAAGACAAAAATATTGAGATAGTGATGGAGGATGGCAAAAATAAAAGACCCATTTTCTACTTGTTTGGGCTGTAAATTTAGATCAGCTGAAAAATAGAAATTTGGGTCTAACTTATTTATATATACATTCTAGGAACAGAAACTCCACTGTCCTGCGGCCCTCTAGCCGGTGTTTCTTCTACTCCCGGAACAGCAGTTGGCTCCGCTGTTTCATTGGAAGTTCCAGTAGCTTCTTGTGTCGTCTTTGTATTCTTCACCTTATTCGTATCAGCAGACTTGTCTGTGCTGGAATCGCTGCTGCTTGTTAAGCCCCTGTAAAGCTTCCACATTGCCGGGATATTTCGCACCATTGGTCCATACTGGCTGATCATCGGACCAACCTGGCTTGCTGTTTGCAGGAATTTTTGCGAATTGGCAAGTAATCCGTTGATGGATGCAGGATTCGTTAATGTCTTCAATATCCCTCCGCCAGTCGCGGCATTTCTTGAACTTGAGCTGCCTAGCATTGCAGCACCTCTTTGCACATTTGTATCTCCGCCTTTTCCCCCTCCAAGCAATTTAGAAAGAATGCCTCCACCATTACTGGTTTGAGCGCCGCCTCTGCCCATCATCTGTCTTTGATATGGAGCAGGGCCTTGCATCATTCTTCCCCCCATGCCTCTTGGCTGCGGCATACGCGGTCTTGGTGGCATGCTGCTGCCTCCTTTCTATAATAACCTGTATTCCTTATTAGCGTATGCTGTATAGTTGTCACTTGTTTAGGGTTTAAGCGGATAGTGCATAAAATCTGAGTGAATTGTCTTAATTAAAAAATAGAAAATATGGGAAAAATAAAAGGTGAAGCAAGTATATTTAGGAAAAAGGAATCAAAGTTTCGGGAGTAATCAACAGGTTTCGCGTTAATTACCTGAGAATTAGTGGTCTTTTCAGCAGATTTTGATTATAATAATATGATGGACTAGTGAAGCCGCGGCAAGTTTTTTATTGTCTGAATATAAAGGAGTTTTAAAAATGAGTCAAAATACATTCAACCGTTATAATTTAAAGCCGTTCATTTTGAAAGCAGTCGATGAACTGGGCTTTTATGAACCAACAGAAATACAGCAAAAAGTTATCCCATTGATGTTAAAAGGGGAAAGTGCTATTGGACAGTCACAAACGGGAACAGGGAAAACCCATTCTTATGTACTGCCAATTATGGAAAGAATTAATCCTGAGAGTAACACGGTACAAGCTGTAATAACTGCACCGACAAGAGAGCTTGCAACGCAGATTCATAATGAAATTGTTAAAGTGGCAAAGCATTCACCAGAAGCGATCTCAAGCCGCCTGTTCATTGGCGGGACGGATAAACAGCGTGCAATTGAAAAGCTTAAAAGCCAGCCGCATATTGTTGTCGGCACACCAGGAAGAATTAATGACCTTGTAAAGGAGCAGGCTCTGCATGTCCATACAGCTAATATGCTGATTGTCGATGAAGCAGATCTTATGCTTGATATGGGCTTCATTGAAGATGTGGACCAAATTGCTGCAAGAATGCCAAAAGATTTAAGTATCTTTGTATTCTCCGCAACAATACCGGAAAAACTGAAGCCGTTTTTAAAGAAATATTTAGAAAATCCTAAATATGTACATGTGGAGCCAAAGCAGCTGACTGCTGCTAAGATTGAACATGTGCTTCTACCTTCCAGACACAGAGATAAAATTACGACAGTATATGAAGCATTGACAGCTTTCAACCCATTTTTGGCAATCGTGTTCACAAACACAAAGCAAATGTGTGATGAAGTAGCTGCAGGGCTTTCGGAAAAAGGGCTGAAGGTTGCTAGAATTCATGGCGGGCTTACACCTCGTGAAAGAAAGAAAGTGATGAAGCAAGTCCTTGATTTGGAGTTTCAATATATTATTGCAACAGACTTAGCTGCACGAGGAATTGATATTAAAGGGATCAGTCATGTCATCAATTTTGAATTGCCAGCAGATCTTGATTTCTATGTTCACCGTGTCGGCAGAACAGCAAGAGCCGGTTCATCAGGAATTGCATTGACTATTTACGAGCAATCGGATGAGGATAAGCTAAACCAGCTTGAAAAGCTTGGCATCGAGTTTAAAAATATGGACTTGAAAAACGGTGAGTGGGTCGAAATTGAAGACAGAAACCGCCGAAAAAAACGTCAACGTACTGCAGATGAAATTGATGTGAAAGCAAAATCTCTTGTGAAAAAGCCGAAGAAAGTGAAACCTGGCTACAAAAAGAAGATGCAGCGAGAAGTAGAAGGCATTAAAAAACGGGAAAGACGTTTGAAAAGCAGAAATAAATAAGTAAAAGCTGAGAGGAGAGAGGATGAATGGTGAAACTAGGTTCCCATGTATCCATGAGCGGAAAAAAAATGCTTCTAGCAGCAAGTGAAGAAGCAGTATCTTATGGAGCAAATACCTTCATGATATATACAGGTGCTCCTCAAAATACAAGACGCAAAAAAATTGAAGATTTAAATATAGAAGCAGGAATGAGACATATGCAGGAAAACGGGATAGCAGATATCGTTGTCCACGCTCCTTACATCATTAATATTGCCAACACTACAAATCCGGCAACATTTGAACTAGGTGTTAATTTCCTACGAACAGAAATTGAACGGACAGAAGCGCTTGGTGCTAAACAAATTGTTTTGCATCCAGGCGCACATGTTGGTGCTGGTACAGATATAGGCATAAAAAAAATTATCGAAGGCTTAAACGAAGTGCTGACAGGCAAAGAAAATCTGCAAATTGCACTGGAAACAATGGCTGGTAAAGGTTCCGAATGCGGTAAAACCTTCGAGGAGCTAGCTATGATTATGGATGGTGTCACCTATAATGACAAGCTGTCTGTATGCTTCGATACATGTCATACTCATGATGCCGGCTATAATATTGTCGAGGACTTTGACGGAGTGCTTGATGAGTTTGACCGTATTGTCGGGATAGACAAGCTGAAAGTACTTCATATCAATGACAGTAAAAATGCAGTAGGGATGAGAAAAGACCGTCATGAGAATATTGGCTATGGTCATATCGGCTTTGACGCATTAAGCAAAATTGTTCATCATCCTCAGCTTATTGATATTCCGAAAATCTTGGAAACACCTTATGTCGGGGAAGATAAGACTAACAAAAAAGCTCCATATAAACATGAAATTGATATGCTGAAAACTCAGCAATTTAATGAAAGCTTACTTGACGATATTTTAAAAGGTTAAAGTAAATTAGGCCATTTCACATCATGTGAAGTGGTCTTTTATTTGCTTAAAATAGATTAGTTACTTGTGATGAAGGCTGTAGCAAGGCCGATAAGAAAAAATAATAGGGAGCCAACATTTAAACAATTTATGCTTAAGCTGCCAAGTTTTCTTGTTAATTTATAATTGTTTTTAAAACCAAGATAACTTTTTGCAGTAGTCATCTCACTGTAATTAGTAAATAAGCCTCCTGTGCTGGAGAAAAAGACAAAAATTAAGGTAAGACTCAAACCTACATAAAACATGGCATCTAAATAAAAAATATTCAATTTTTGTGCAACTAAATAAGAAATGCCAAATTCCAATAATATAACAACCATTGTAGCAATCACAAATTTCCCATATTTCATTGAATGCCCTCCTTTGGTAAATTCTTATAAATTTATTATAATACAAAATTTATTGATTTTTCAAAAAAATAGAAGCAAAGACTGCCGTCGAACGGCAGTTTTTGCTTCTATGTTAATTTTGACGATAAACATACGGATCATTAGGCTCGGTAACCTTTGTCCATTTTGTTACTTTGAGAACTGGAATGGTTTTTTTGAAAGGCTGGTAATAAATATTATCAAGAGTTCCTGTTATTTGCAGCCAATCATCATTGCTTGCTTTCAAATCATCAGGCAGGTCCAGAAGAATTCCGTAAACACCTGAATCAGCAATACAATGGATAATTCCGAATCTCAGCAGGAAGGCTTGGTTGGCTGCCAGCTCTTTATCTTTATAAGCAAAACCTGTCAGTGTTATTTCTTCCCCGATAAATTGACCTGGGTAATTGTAGATAGTTTCCAGATCGTTGAGGAAAGTATCTCCCTCCAGCTTAATGGAGTCTACTTTACTTAATTTCTTCAGACCCTTATCCATCATTTCAGAATAGCCTTCTTTTCCGTAATAGCTGCTTGTATCTGGTTGTAGAAACTGATGCTGGCTGTATTCATCTCCTTCCGCATAGACGGGAAAGGAGAGCCCTTTCTTTTCTACTATATTCGAATCAAGTGTGGCAACAGGCAGGAATAGTCCTGTCAATACAGGCGCAATCATAATGAGAAAAGCAATGGCTCTTTTCCACCAACGGTTTTCCTCTGCTGCATGATTATGTCCGCAATGATCACAATCATGCTCATGTTCATGATCGTGTTTATCTCCTTTTATATAAAAATAGATGGAGATAAGCGTAAACAAAATAAAGATATATATGGCAGACTCAGATATATAGGAATACTTCATGTTAATATATTTAGAAATATCGCCAGATGCATGCAGATGGAAAAAAAGGTATGTGAACCCGATTAGAACAAATATCCGAAACATATACATGCCTCCTTAAAAAACTAATGTCACAAGTAAAACAGTGATGGTAATAACGGTGCATAAGAGAGCGACAAATTTCGCTTTAAATGTACTGAGCAGCATCATTGTATTTTTGATGTCGAGCATAGGACCAAACAGCAAAAAAGCGAGAATCGAGCTTGTGGAAAAGCTGCCGCGAAAGCTTGCAGCAATAAAGGCATCAGCTTGTGAGCATAGGCTTAATACATAAGCTAGCCCCATCATCACAACATGGGAGGAAATGGTTCCGTTCCCAATGGAAACAAGTGTTGATGTTTTAATAGTCGTCTGTACAAGTGCCGCAATAAATGAACCTGCCACTAAATATTTCCCGACTGAAAAGAATTCGTCGATAGAGTGTTTCAGCATAGCAGAAATTTTTTCTGTAAAGGAATGATAATGAGCCGAATGGTTTTCTGTTGATTTTAACGGTGCCTCTTTAACGGTGAATTTAAGAACAATACCAATGATAATTGCCGCAAGTATTGCCAATAATCCACGATGTAACACCATGCTCCAGCTGTTGCCAAAAGCAATATAGGTGGAGAAAAGAACAATCGGATTAATAATTGGCCCTGTGATCATAAACGCTACAGCTGCAGGGATTGATACTCCTTTTAAAATAAGCCTTCTTGTTATCGGAATAATACCGCATTCACAGGCAGGGATAATAGCACCCATTACGGAACCAACCAAAATAGCGAGAATATTATTTTTCGGCATAATTCTTGCAATCATTTCTTCTGAAATAAAGACTTGGATGATTCCGGAGACGATAACACCAATCAAAATAAATGGCAGTGCCTCAATAATGATACTTATAAAAATGGTGTTTAATTGCAGTAATGTATCCATACTCATTATTTTTATTGCTCCTTTTAGCTTCCAAAAAATAAGATAATCTTGTCCAAGCAAACACTTTAGCATAGGCACATGAAAAAAAGATGAGAATAATAAATGTTTTTATTAAATAAAAAAAGCCTCTTCTTCCCATAGAAGGAAAAAGAGGCAGTCATAAAGCTTATTGGTTTGCAAATAGATTAAACAAGTTATTGACTTCCTTTGCTGTGGCTGGGCTGGTAATTGTCGCAAGCTCTCTGATTAACTGAGCTCTTTCATTTGGATTGAAAATGTTGATTTTTTTGCTGTTTAAATGCTTTGCCAGTGTCTCAGCTTCTCCATCATTAATAGGAATTTTGAATTGTTTGCTGTATTTCAGCAGCTCTGTTGCAGTAATCGTATGGATTTTATGGTTGATTATATTCTCAAAAATTTTCATGTCATCACTCCCCATTCTAACATATGAGGGTTAGGCGAAAATGTGTCATGAAAAATGCAAAAAATCTGAATGATTTATTCGAAAGTCGCCGTATCTTTACATTATCAGGGCATTCTTGTATACTAATTTAGATAAAGGATGACTTCCATTAGTTGAATAAATCGTAACGGTTACTATATATATTCCAGAAAATTGGGAGGTGTCACCATTGAATGTAGATCAAGCATTAGACATACTAAAAGAAGAGGGCTATAAGCATACCGGAAAACGAGAAGATATTCTAGAGCTGTTTGCAGCTAAAAATAAGTATATCACGGCTAAAGATGTACTGGATGCATTGAAAAATGATTATCCTGGTTTAAGCTTTGATACTATATACCGTAATCTTTCTCTTTTTGTGGAGCTCAATATATTTGAGATGACAGAGCTGAACGGAGAGAAGCATTTCCGGTTTACATGCTCACATCACCACCATCATCATCATTTTATCTGTCTGGAATGCGGAAAAACGAAAGAAATTATTACATGTCCGATGGCAGAACTGACAGACAACTTAAAAGGATATGATGTTTCAGGCCATAAATTTGAGATTTATGGAAAATGTCCTGAATGTATTCAATAAAAAATCTACTGTTAGCAAACAGTAGATTTTTTTTATTATTGCTTCGTTTTAATCCAGTTGTCCACCCATTTGGAAGCTTCCTGCCAGCTTGTCACCCGGATTACTCCATCAGGAATTGGCTCTCTATTGTACGGAGTATCAAATAAAATAACAGGAATTCCACATTCATGATGGATCATTACTGCATTATCATGCTTATCCTCAAAAAAGATGTCCACTTCATACTTTTTAACTGCTGCAATTTTATGATGTGTGCCAATTAAGTCAATATGATTATAAGCAATGCCGTTATTTACAAACCATTCTTTCGTAATGTCAAGGAGATGCTGTCCTCTTGCACTGATGAAGTATAGCTCGTGTTTGTCCGCCCAGCTGCTCAAAGCAACGCTTGCTCCCTCTGCAAGAGGAGAAGCAGTATAAATGCGTGGTTCATTATCTATAAACCATTTATCGAATTCCTCGTGTGAAACAGAAACAAGGGGATATAGATCATATTCTTTAATATCTTCTAACGTTATATTTAGTTGGAAGCTCTCATTTAAATAAGGAACGAAGGTATCCGGTCTTGTGACTGTCCCGTCAATATCTATTCCAAAACGCAATTTTTTCATTATGTACTCCTTTTACTGTTGTTTCTTCTAAATTTTTTACTAAAACTTATCCTTCTTTAGCTTATCAAAAGACATGGGAGAGAGAAAGGATTTACGTAAAAAAGTATGTTTCCAAGCTTTTACACTAATAAGGAGTGCTTAATTGGCCATGATAATAAATGCTCCTATTATAGAAAGCGAGGGAATGATCATGGCAGACTACAATAGCAATGAAGAAAAGAATCGCACCGATAGAGAGCAAGACGATTCACGCACAACAGATTATATGGAGGAGACATCTGCAGAGATTGTCAATCCAATGCCTTTTAACACAAGTGTCCCAGTTCGTCAGAGAGTGGAGACGACGAACGAAGAAGCAAAAATGGACACACAGCGCAAGGAACGTACAGAGAGCAATGGCAGAGGAATTGGGATAACAGCGCTGATTATTTCTATTATTTCTCTGTTTGTGATGCCGATTGTATTAGGCATCGTTGGGATTATTGTAGGGTTTGTAGCCCGCAGACGCGGAGCAGTAACGCTTGGATCATGGGCGATCGCTCTTGGAGCATTGTCTATTATCATCGGCATTTTTATTGCCCCGTTCTTTTAGCACAAACCTTTGACTTGTTTGGTCGGCAGCTTCTGTTAGAAGCTGCCGTTTTTTTATTGAAAAAATATTTTTTATAAAATAATATCGAAAGCGTTGACAAATATTTTAGGGCATGATAAATTTAGGTTGTAAAATTTAATGAAACCGCTTTAGGATTGTTACTGATTATGCAGGCAAAACCTAAACTTCGTTCGATAGGAGGATTTTTATATCCTTTATTATGGGCGTAGTTTAGGTTTTTTTTATGGAGTAAAAACGGAGGGATGTAAAAACATAAATAAGCAAGAAAAAAAAGCTGTATATGGGCTGCCACCCTCATACAGCTAAATCAAAGTATAACAATATTATTCCCCTACAAATAGGAGGTACTGTCATGGATTATAATAAATTATCAAAAGAAATATTGCAACAAGTTGGCGGTGAAGAGAACGTAGATAATGTCATTCACTGTATGACAAGATTGCGCTTTAACTTAAAAGACAACAGTAAAGCAAATCGCCCACAAATAGAGGCGCTTGAAGGTGTCATGGGAACAAACATCAGCGGAGGTCAATTCCAAATTATTATTGGGAATGATGTTCCGAAGGTTTATAAAGGAATTATAGATAACAGTAAATTAAGCGGAGAAAAGACAAGCGGCGGATCTTCGGGAGAAAAGAAAAATCCGATAAGTGCTGTATTTGATGTCATTTCTGGTGTGTTCACTCCTATCCTGCCAGCAATTGCTGGAGCAGGTATGATCAAAGGTATTCTAGCGATTCTAGTTGCGTTAGGCTGGCTTTCTAATACGAGTCAAACATATATCATCTTAACAGCTGTTGGTGACGGTGCCTTTTACTTCTTGCCAATCATATTAGCTGTAAGTGCTGCAAGAAAATTTGGAAGCAACATGTTTGTTGCTGCAGCAATCGGTGCAGCCATCCTGCATCCTGACTTAACAGCATTATTTACGGCAGGTGAACCAATTTCCTTTATCGGGCTGCCTGTTACGATTGCTACTTATTCATCAACCGTTATACCGATTCTGTTAGCAATCTGGATTGCTTCTTATGTGGAAAGATGGATAGATAAAGTTACACATGCGTCCTTAAAACTTATCGTAGTACCAAGTGTTACGTTATTAGTAGTTGTTCCGGTTACATTGATCACAGTTGGTCCGCTTGGTGCTATTCTAGGTGAATATCTATCTGGAGGAATCAACTTCTTATTCGACAATGCAGGACTATTTGCGATGATCCTTCTTGCAGGTTCATTCTCGCTAATCATCATGACTGGAATGCATTACGCATTAGTGCCAATCATGATTAACAATGTTACAGTAAACGGCTTTGACTATTTAATGCCAGCAATGTTCTTGGCAAATATGGGGCAAGCTGGAGCAGCATTTGCAGTTGCAATGAAAACGAAAAACAAAAAATTCAAATCACTTTCTTATTCTGTCAGTGTTACAGGATTAATGGGTGTAACAGAACCAGCAATGTATGGTGTTAACGTTCGTCTTAAAAAGCCATTTATCGCGGCACTAATTGGTGGAGCAGTCGGTGGTGCTTATCTAGGAATCACGAAGGTTGCAGCATATATCATGGGTGGTAGTGCAGGTATTCCAGGTGTTACATCATTCATTGGACCAGGACTTAACTTTGTAAACGCTCTAATTGGTATGGCGATTGCGTTTGTTGCTGCAGCAGTTGCGGCATATCTAATCGGATTTGAAGATGTACCTGCTGAAAACGCAGAAGAACCAGCTAAAAACAAAGATGCAGAAGCAGAAGCTGCTGCGACGAAAGAAGCAGGGGTTGTATCCGAACAAATTTTAAGCCCTATCGTAGGAAAAGCTGTTTCATTAAGCGAAGTGAATGATCCAACATTCTCCCAAGAAATTATGGGGAAAGGTATTGCTATCATCCCAGAAAAAGGGGAAGTGCTCTCTCCAGTAAATGGAGTTATTACAACACTTTTCAAAACAAAGCATGCTATCGGTATTACAAGTGATAAAGGAGCAGAAATCCTTATCCATGTCGGATTAGATACAGTTCAGCTTGACGGTGAGCATTTTACAGCACATATGAAAGAAGGAGACGCTGTCAAGGTTGGAGACAAAATCACTTCATTTGATATTGATGCATTAAAGAAAGCAGGATTTGACACAATTACTCCTGTTGTTATTACAAACACGATGGAATATAAAGATGTAACACCACTTAAAACTGGTCATACAAGCGCAAACGATGTAGTGCTTGACTTATCTGCAGTTTAAGAAATGTAGGGGGACTGGTTATTCAGTCCCTTTCTAATAACATGAAGAGGTGAATAGAATGGGGAAAAGATTTCCAGAAGGTTTTTTGTGGGGCGGCGCAGTAGCTGCTAACCAGCTTGAAGGTGCATATAAAGAAGATGGAAAAGGACTGTCCACAGCAGACGTATCTCCGCATGGAATTATGAGCCCGCCGGATGAGTCCATGACAGCTTATAATTTATATCATGATGGAATTGATTTTTACCATAAATATAAAGAAGATATCGCACTTTTTGCCGAAATGGGCTTTAAAGCCTTCCGTCTATCTATTGCTTGGACTAGAATATTCCCAAATGGTGATGAAACAGAGCCTAATGAAAAAGGTTTAGCGTTTTATGACAACGTATTTGATGAACTGAAGAAATATAATATCGAGCCTGTAGTAACAATTTCTCACTATGAAATGCCTCTGACTTTAGTAAAAAACTATGGCGGCTGGAAAAACCGCAAAGTTGTCGAGTTCTATGAACACTTTGCAAGAACGGTTTTCACACGTTATAAAGATAAAGTGAAATACTGGATGACTTTTAACGAAATCAATGTTATTCTCCATGCACCATTTACAGGTGGCGGACTGCTGTTTGATGAAGGGGAAAACAAGAAGAATTCCCAGTATCAAGGCGCACATCACCAATTTATTGCAAGTGCACTTGCCGTAAAAGCCGGTCATGAAATTATCCCAGGATCACAAATTGGCTGTATGATCGCTTCTATGGTCACATATCCATATACATCCAAACCGGAGGATATGTTCGCAGCAATGCAGCAAGACCGTCAGACGCTATTCTTCTCTGATGTTCAGGCAAGAGGAAGCTATCCTGGATACATGAAGCGCTATTTCCGTGACAACAATATTGAAATTGTCATGGAAGAAGGCGATGAGCAGCTTCTAAAAGAAGGCACGGTAGATTATATTGGTTTCAGCTATTATATGTCGTTTGTTGCTAGCACAGACCCAGAGCATCAGAAAACGAGTGGAAACCTGCTAGAAGGTGTCAAAAACCCATATTTGGCTTCGTCTGAATGGGGCTGGCAAATTGACCCTAAAGGCTTGCGAATTGTCTTGAATCAGCTTCATGACAGATATCAAAAACCACTGTTTATCGTAGAGAATGGACTTGGTGCAGTTGATACACTTAATGAGGATGGAACTGTCCAAGATGATTATCGGATTGACTATCTGCAAAGCCATCTTGAAGAAGTGCGAGAAGCGATTGAAGATGGAGTCGAACTAATCGGTTATACTTCATGGGGACCAATCGACCTTGTGAGCGCATCTACAGCAGAGCTTAGAAAACGCTATGGCTATATTTATGTTGACAGAGACAGTGAAGGTAAAGGAACAAATGACCGTATTAAGAAGAAGAGCTTCCATTGGTATAAAGAAGTAATTGAAACAAACGGAGAATCACTGTAACAAAACAAAACCCTTAAGCATATTGCTTAAGGGTTTTATTTTGTCTATAAGCTTCTAAAAATGGGTCACCCCCCATCAAATCAATGGGGGGTGACTCATTATAGCTTATTGTGTAAGCATATCCTGCTTCTTCTGTTTATCTTCAGCTTCTTCAGCCGCTTTTTTGGCAAAATATTCTTCAGCGATAGCATCTATTTCTTTTTTCAATTCGTCTACCATTGTTTCTTCTGGCACCTTACGGACTATTTTCCCTTTGCGGAACAATAGACCTTCGCCTCTAGCACCTGCGATCCCGATATCAGCCTCTCTCGCCTCTCCAGGACCGTTAACAGCACAGCCAAGCACGGCCACTTTAATCGGTGCTTTAATGGTGGATATATACTCTTCCACCTCATTAGCAATCGAAATAAGGTCAATTTCAATACGTCCGCATGTCGGACAAGAAATTAATGTAGCTGCATTTGCCGACAATCCGAAAGATTTCAATAGCTCACGTGCAACTTTTACTTCTTCAACAGGGTCTGCACTTAAAGAAATACGAACCGTGTTTCCGATTCCTTTGCTAAGAATCGCACCTAATCCAGCCGCACTTTTTACAGTTCCTGCAAACAATGTGCCTGATTCCGTAATCCCAAGATGAAGAGGATAATCAAAAGCTTTTGCCGCTTTTTCATACGCTTCAATCGCAAGATTTACATCAGATGCTTTCATGGATACGATAATATCATGAAAGTCAAGATCTTCGAGTATTTTGATATGGTGCAATGCGCTTTCAACCATGCCATCAGCTGTTGGATAGCCGTATTTTTCGAGGATTCTCTTTTCAAGTGAACCTGCGTTTACACCAATACGGATCGGAATTCCTTTAGCTTTAGCTGCTTTAACAACTGCTTCCACCTTTTCCCGTTTACCGATATTACCTGGGTTAATTCTGATTTTGTCTGCTCCGCCTTCAATAGCTTTCAATGCAAGACGATAATCAAAATGGATATCGACTACAAGCGGGATGTTGATTCTCTTCTTAATTTCTGCAATAGCATCGGCTGCACGTTCATCAGGACAAGCAACGCGGACAACTTGGCATCCAGCTTCTTCAAGTCGATTAATTTCTGCAACTGTAGCTTCGACATCATGTGTTTTTGTTGTTGTCATACTTTGGATAACAACCTCATTGTTTCCGCCAATGGTCAAATTGCCAACTTTTATTGGTCGGGTTTTAGTACGATGTATAATTTCACTCAATGGTGATTCGCTCCTTTAATAATTGGAGAACCCTTAAAAACTTAAGAAGGGTCTCAAATAAATTCAAAAGTACATTCCTATTGTAACAATGAAATACTTATATTGACAAGAAACTTGCTGACATTAACAAATGGAAAATTTGCCGGGAATCGTTTATTGCCCATTGATGTAATGAGGAAAGGTATAAACTTTTCCGACTTGGATATCCTCAGGAGAAACGCCGTCATTCCATTTTTTGAAGTCTGCTATTAAAGTATCAATGCTGACAGGAAGGGCTACAGACGTTTCATTCTCGATGATTGACAGGACCGTTTCGCCTGCTTTTACCTCATGCTCAAAATAGCCGGGGCTGTCAGATCCAGATGATGCCTGTACCTCAATCGCTGGCTCTTTATCTACATTCAATGTGCCGTGATTCAAATCAAAATAGATAACATAGATGGTCAACAGACAGATAAAAGTAATGAAGAGCTTTTTCATACATGATTCCTCCTGCTTTTTATGGATAGTTAAATGTATGTACAAGGAATTTTTAATAGAACCTTTTTCTAGTATTTTATCTATCATTATTTCTAAAAATAATAGATTATAATCCATAAAAAACCTGCTCTACTAATTTAGAGCAGGTCAGGACGCAAAATAGAAGGTGCTGGAGGGCGAGAAAGATTAAATAAAAAGACTGTCAACAGCTGTTTAGAAAGCTTGTCTACAGTCTTAGTGCCAATATAGATTTAGAGCAAACAAAAACGGGTATAATTCTAATGCTTATTCTTTTATCGGTTTTTTCGTTTCTATTTCTTTAATAGAAAGGAATACGATGAACAGGGAGATGAACCAATTAAGCATACTGCCGTTAGGTACATTTGTTTCCAAGCTATCCATGATGAAAAAGAAGATAGTCGGAATGGTCATACTGTAGACAGTAATCCTCCATGTTTGGCCATATGTTAATTCTCTTCCTAAAATTCTTGCAAAGACAGTTCCGAAAATCGCAAGAATGAATGCTTCAATTGCTTTAGAAGCTGCAAGGAAGATAAAGAAAATCACGGCCATTATACTCGTAAACAGTGGCACCATTGAATCAAAGGATTTCGCTAATGCTGCTAAATCGCTTTTAGATGCTTGGATATTTCCGAAATAGGAGTACTCAAACGACTGAGATTGTCCTGCTGTGACAATAACGAACTCTTTTGGAAGGAGAGCAACAGTATTGCCTGAAGAGCTGATGTTCTTTTCGTTATAGGTGCCTGTAGAATCAACGATAATTGTTAAGTCTTCTGTATTGGTTACGCTCGGCTCCTTCATATCAGAATGAAGCGTGTTGTCTTCAATTCGGAAGTCGGGAACATCTTCTTCCAATGTGGAAGCTAGTGTATGTATTCCTTCATTCATGCTTTTACTTAAATAATAGATGGTAGGGATAGAGGCGACAATCGAGAGGATCAGAAGAAAAGCGATTGTTTTCCAAATACCCTGTGAACGGAAGCTAGCTATATCTTTTGGTGAATAGATGCTCCGGTAAAACTGCTTAAAAATATTCATTCATTTGACACACCCTTATAAAGATTCATTACTATTTTATCTTTGCACAAATACATATACAAGCGTAAGCCGTTGATTGGCGAAAAAAACTATGTTAAACATAGGAAACTAAAAGATAATGGAGGCTATTAACGTGAATGTCATATATTGGGTTATTATAGGAGCTTTATTTGTAGTTGCGTATATAGGTTTGATTTATCCATTTATTCCAAGTGTTGTATTTATAATTGGAGGTTTTTTGTTGTATGGTCTTTTCTTTACCTTCCAAGAATTCTCTGTCTTGTTCTGGATTATTCAAGGGATGTTCGTTATTTTATTATTTATTGCTGATTATTTAACGAACCTTTTCAGTGTAAAGAAATATGGTGGTTCAAAGGCTGGTATTTGGGGTAGTACGATTGGTCTGATAGCAGGTCCATTTGTTATTCCTGTTGCCGGAATATTAATTGGTCCGTTCTTAGGAGCGGTTATCGCCGAATTGCTTGTAAATAAATCAAATTGGCAAGCAGCCCTTAGAGCAGGCGTCGGCTCTCTTGTCGGTTTTTTAGGAAGCGTCGCAGCAAAAGGGCTGATTCAGACCGTTATGATTGTCTATTTCCTTATCGCAGTTAATTAAAGAAACAGGACTAGTTTAGACCGCAAATCTCAATAGGGCAGTTTTGACAGTCTACCGCTTTTTTTAGGAAAGCAAGGTCCTTAACAGTAATTTTTTGAGAGGAGATAGAGATGATGCCGCCATCTCTAAGTTCCTTCATGGCTCTTTGAATAACTTCCCTTGTCCCAAATGTTAAATTTGCCAATTCCTGATGGGTAAGGGGGAAATCAATTAGTATACCATTTGCAGTTCTTTTTCCAAAAGAGTGACATAGCCGGATAAGAATGCTGTACAAGCTTCCTTTTTTACCATGCATGATTAAATCTTGGCATTTAATATTTGCTTTTAAGTAGCCTGTACTCAGCCATGCGGTAAGAGAGGCAAGCATTTTATGGTCATGCAGAGCAAAGTCTTCAAAGTCTGCTCTATCAATGATAAGAAGCTCAAAGTCTGTTATAGTTCTCGCAAAATGATAGTATTTCGGTGACTGCTTAAATAATAAGTATTCTAGCAGCAAATCCTCCTCATGGAGAATCTTCATGATAAATTCTTTGCCGTTTTCATGAATTCTGCCTACTGATAGTGTCCCCTCTAACAGGAGATAAATATTGGAAACAGGGTCACCCTCTTGAAACAGCAAGCTTCCCTTTTTAATGAATTGGACATTATTAATCGAAAAATAATGCTGCAATAGCAGACTGTAAAGCGATAGAGTCCCTTCCTTCATCTGTCGCACTCCCTTTGTTGTTTCTCTTTATGCTTCGATTAAAAAATATCGAGTATTTATTGTCAAATGGATTTTGTAATATATTGGAAGGTGAACCTGTCGTTTTTAAGTTAAAACCTATATATACCAACGAAAAGGAATAATGTGTCTATTTAGCGAATCTTTTGAAAGAAGGGATGTTTGTTTTTGCAACAATGTAGGTATAAAAGAAGAGTTCCTTTATATACTAAATTGGGGAATGACTGCAAAAACACAAAAGTCAGTTTTTCTTTTAAAAAATTCCTTGTAAATAAAGCAAAATAATTGAAAGGAATGGCTTAATTTGGTACTGTTTTATTTGAAGAACCTTCTCATGTAAATATTGTCAAAATAGTGATAAATTATATGGGAAGAAAAAAAATTACCTATACATAGGAGGAAAAAACAAATGGCTTTTTCATTACCGCAATTACCATACGCTTACGATGCATTAGAACCGCATATTGACAAAGAAACAATGAATATTCACCACACAAAACACCATAACACATATGTAACAAACTTAAACAACGCTCTAGAAGGAAATGCAGAACTTCTTTCTAAAACGGTTGAAGAGATCGTGTCAAACCTTGATGCAGTTCCAGAAGCAGCACGTACAGCTGTTCGTAACAACGGCGGCGGACATGCTAACCACTCTCTATTCTGGGAAGTTATTTCTCCAAATGGCGGCGGACAGCCTTCAGGTGATTTAGCATCTGCTATCGACAGCAAATTCGGAAGCTATGAAAACTTCAAAGAAGAGTTTGCTAAAGCTGCTACAACTCGTTTCGGTTCAGGCTGGGCATGGCTTGTAGTAAACAACGGTGAGTTGGAAGTAACAAGCACACCAAACCAAGACAGCCCGCTTATGGAAGGAAAAACTCCAATCCTAGGCTTGGATGTTTGGGAGCATGCTTACTACCTTAACTACCAAAACCGCCGTCCAGAGTATATTAATGCATTCTTCAATGTAATTAACTGGGAAGAAGTTACTAAGCGCTACACTGCAGCAAAATAAAACAAAAAACCTTGCTGGCCAATTTGGTCAGCAAGGTTTTTTGTTTTTCGCGAAAATCCTCCTATATCTGCACCATCCTTAATAAATGTTGTATAAGGAACACCCTTTTGTTAAAAACTAGCGAGACAAAGGGGAGTTTTTATCATGAAATTAGGGAATTTGATTGGCAATATCAAACTGACAAAGGAACTGGGACTGCTGCTGACAATCGGTGGACTTTATGCATTAAGCATAGCTCTTTCTAATACCTTTGTTAATATTTTCTTGTGGAAACAATCTGGAGAATTTAAAGATTTAGGGCTGTATAATATGGCTACAATTATTCTGCAGCTGATTACCTTCACCATTGCAGGCAGATGGGCAAAAAAAATTGACAGGGTCATCGTATTTAGAATTGGTGTCATTTTCCTGGCGTTGTTTTATTTGTCTGTACTGCTTATCGGTGATAAGGCATCTACTTATTTGCTGCTGTTAGGCTGTCTGCTTGGCATTGGCTATGGGTTTTATTGGCTTGCCTTTAATGTTCTGACATTTGAAGTTACAGAACCAGATACGAGAGATTTTTTTAACGGCTTTCTTGGCATTCTCGGCTCTGTTGGAGGGATGGTAGGTCCTATGCTGGCAGGGTTTATTATTTCAACCTTGAATAAAACAACTGGCTATATGATTGTGTTCGGAATTTCGCTCGGATTATTTTCATTAGCGGTGGTATTGAGCTTCTTTCTAAAACGAAGACCGGCAAGCGGCCAATATTTATTAAAACGAATTATCGAAGAACGAAAGAATGATGATAATTGGAAAAGTATTACCTATGCTCATTTTTTCCAAGGAATCAGAGAAGGAACGTATGCTTTTGTTATTACTGTGTTTGTGTTTATCGCAACAGGAAGTGAAATGGCGCTAGGCACATTTGGGCTCATTAATTCAGGCATTTCGTTCATCGCCTATTATATCGTGTCACGAAGCATCAAAAGTGAAAAGCGAAATAAGTCCATCCTGGTAGGCGGAATTCTGTTATTCTTGTCAATATTTATCATAGTATTTGACTTTTCATTCATTCGTCTTCTTATTTATTCAGGTATTATTGCCATTGCTTATCCATTAATCCTAGTCCCATATACAAGTCTGACATACGATGTAATCGGCCGCGGCTGGAATGCAGGGGAAATGCGGATAGAATATATTGTCGTCCGTGAAATGTTCTTGAATTTTGGACGGCTATTGTCTGTTCTAATCTTCATTGCAGGCGTAACTATGTTTAATCCGGAAAAATCCATCCCAGTGATGCTGTTTATTCTTGGAAGCGGACATTCAATCATTTATTTCTTTACGCGAAAAATTAAGCTTTCGCCTGCGCCTAGATTAAATGGGCAAGAATAGCAGGACACTATTTAACAAAGGTTCCTTATTTATAAGGAACCTTTGTTATTTTTGTGAATTTTGTTAAATTCTGATAGATAGAACCAGATTTTTACTTTAAAATAAAAGGAGTGAGAATGTCTAAAAAGAAAGGGTTAATTTTATGGGGGAAAAAAAGAGAAAAAGGAGATTTCAGCTGTCTTTACGGTTGAATCTATTATTTTTGCTGATATTTCTACTGTTTTCAACACTGATCCTTCGCTTAGGATTTGTCCAGATTGTTTACGGTGACGAATACAAGCGGAAAGTAGATAAAACAGAGGACATTGTTATCAGTACAACTGTTCCAAGAGGAGAAATATATGACAGGAACGGGAACAGCATTGTAAGCAATAAAGGGAAAAATGCCATTCTTTTTACAAACTGGAAGTATAAGCCGGATGAGTTGAATAAAACGGCAGAAAAGCTTGCAGACTTAATTGCTATGGATTCAAAGAAGGAGATTGACAAGATCACTGATATAGATAAAAAAGATTATTGGCTCTTATTGCATCCAAAAGAAGCAAAAGAAAAAGTAACTATTGAAGAAGATAATAAGCTAAAGGAAAAATTCAGCGAAAAGGACTATCAAAAGCAATTTAATGAGCTGCTTCGAAGCAAGGTAACGGCATCAGAAGTAGCAAGCTTATCTGCACATGACTTAGAATCCTTAGCCATTTACAGGCTGATGACGAGCGGCTATTATTATACGCCGATTGTCA
Source organism: Bacillus sp. Au-Bac7 (assembly GCF_021341655.1). Lineage (NCBI taxonomy): Bacteria > Bacillati > Bacillota > Bacilli > Caryophanales > Bacillaceae > Bacillus > Bacillus sp. Au-Bac7. Next base: position 158,144 of record NZ_JAJTTG010000001.1, read on the forward strand.
TCAAAAATGATGGTGTAACAGAAGAGGAGCTAGCTAAGGTCAGTGAGAATCTGTCCTCGATGCCTGGTGTCGATACAGCAAAAGACTGGGACCGAACATATGGGTATGGAGATACGCTGAAAACAGTTCTTGGGAAAGTCAGCTCCACGCAAAAAGGGATACCAGCAGAGCAAAAGGATGAATATCTCGCAAAAGGCTATAACATGAACGACCGTGTTGGTTTAAGCTATATTGAAAAACAATACGAAGATGTTTTAAGAGGGAAAAAGCAAGCAGTTGAATATGTGAAAGATAAAAAAGATCAAATTGTCTCATCTAATGTTATTTCAGAAGGTAAAGCGGGCAGTGATTTATTCCTGTCGATTGATATGAACCTCCAGCTTGAGGTTGAAAAAATTATTGAAGAAGAATTACGGAAGACAAAGGCAGGCTATGCAGGCACACAGTTTTTAGACAGAGCATTTGTCGTGCTGATGGACCCACATACAGGGGAAGTATTAACAATGGCGGGCAAGCAGCTTGTTAAAAACGACAAGACAGGTTTGCAGGAAGTACAGGATTTTGCATTAGGCAATATTACCACTTCCTATAATGTTGGTTCAGCAGTAAAGGGAGCAATGGTGCTTACTGGATATAAAGAAGGAGTTATTCGTCCTTACTCTATGATGCTTGATGAAGTGATGAGCATCAAGGACTCCCCTGATTTTAAATCTTGGAAGGTGATGAATACTATCAATGACCTTCAAGCATTGCAGCAATCCTCCAATGTATACATGGCCAAAACCGCCATTGCAATCGGAAAAGGCCATTATGCTAAAGGGCAGCCTCTTAGTGTGGAAACACAAGCATATACGACTATTCGTAATTCTTTTGGAGAAATGGGCTTAGGAGTTAGGACAGGAATTGATCTGCCTAATGAGATGGCTGGATTTAAAGGACCAGTAAAACCAAATCAGCCTGGGGATTTAATGTTCTTATCAATCGGTCAATATGACACGTACACAAATATGCAGCTTGCCCAATATATCTCGACAATTGCCAATGGTGGTTACCGAATTGAACCACATATCGTGAAGGAAATCAGAAGTTCTGGAAAAGGCAAAGAGAAATATGGTGTGATGGAGCATGAAATCAAGCCGAAGGTGTTAAATAAGCTAAATATGAAAGAAGAGTGGATGAATCAAGTGCAGAAGGGCTTCCGCATGGTGATGCAGCCTGGCGGAACTGGCAGTGTTTTTGCGGGAAGTTCTTATACTCCTGCAGGCAAAACAGGAACTGCACAAGCCTTTTATGACGGACCATTGCGAGAAAATTATGAAGAACCGCCCCAAGTAATGAATGTCAGCCTTGTTGCCTATGCTCCCTATGAAAACCCAGAGGTGGCAATGGCGGTAATGGTGCCTTGGGTCTATACAACAGACAACGGACCATCACCTAACTTAACAATCGGCAAGAAGGTAATGGATAAATATTTTGATATGAAAAAATAACAGGAATTTGCCTCGCAAATTCCTTGTTTTTTGTGTAATAATCGCTGTTTTTTCACAATATAGAAAGGTATTTAGAAGACAAATATCGACTTTGCAGGATATCCCAGCAGGTTATTAATAGAAATATTGAAGAGTTTCTATTACAATAGAGTGAGAAATGATTGTAGAAAGTGTGGTATTACATTGGGAAACAAGAAGAAAAAAAAGACGATTCCGATTCGCCTTAACATTATCTTTTTTGCTGTCTTTTTGCTCTTTTCTGCATTGATCCTGAGACTTGGTTTCGTGCAGATTGTATATGGTGATGAGTATAAGCGGGAACTGGAAAAAACAGAGGATGTAACAGTAGATACATCTGTGCCCCGCGGGAAAATCTATGATTCGACAGGAAAGGTTATTGTTGATAATCTCGCGAAAAATGCGATAACGTACACAAATACCGGTGTCTCTACTGAAAAAATGATGGAGACTGCCGAGGCGCTTGCGAAATATATAAAAAAGGATACAAAAAAAGTTACCGAACGTGACAAACAGGATTACTGGATATTAAAGCATCCGGAAGAAGCGGAAGCACTTGTTACGAAAGAGGAAAAAACTGCTCTTGCGGAAAAGTACACCGATTCAGATGAATATAACTCTCAAGTATATAAGCTGCAGCTTAAAAGGATCACGGAGGATAAACTAAAGTCTTTGACTGACGATGATTTAGAAGTTATAGCAATTTACCGAGAGTTTTCAAGCGGCTATAAACTGACACCACATATCGTCAAAAACGATAAAGTGACGAACAAAGAAATGGCAGTTGTAAGTGAAAACTTAACGTCTTTAAAAGGTGTCGATACAACAACAGACTGGGATAGAGATTACCCATTCGGCAAGACACTTGCTTCTGTTCTCGGCAGTGTGAGCTCTTCAGAGGAAGGCCTACCAGCTGAGTCGTTGGATTATTATCTTTCAAAAGGCTACAGCCGCAATGATCGTGTCGGCAAAAGTTATCTGGAACTTCAGTACGAAGATGTTTTAAAAGGACAGAAAGAAAAAGTCCGCAATGAGACAAACAGTGATGGAGAAATTACAGACACAGAAGTGATTACAGAAGGAAAACGCGGAAATGACCTTGTGCTTGCAATTGACATGGAGCTGCAGCAAAAAGTCGAAGACATCATTGAAAAGCAGCTGAAGGCAGCTAAACAAATGTCAGGAACAAAATTCCTTGACCGTGCTTATGTTGTTCTGATGGATCCAAACACAGGCGATGTGCTGACAATGGCAGGGAAAAGACTTGTAACAGAAGATGGAAAAACAAAGGTGAACGATGATGCTCTCGGCAATATTACGACATCCTACAACGTCGGATCTGTCGTTAAGGGTGCTACTGTTCTGACAGGCTATAATACTGGAGCAATCAGTCCGGGAACAGTTATTAATGATACACCTGTAAGAATAGGCGATACTATTAAGAGATCATGGACAACAATGGGGCCAATCAATGACTTAACAGCCTTGATGCGTTCATCAAACGTCTACATGTTCCAGACTGTTATGAAAATAGCAGGTGCTAGATATGTTTACGGCCAGCCTCTGTCTGTTGATGCAGAGGACTTCACAATAATGAGAAATGCGTACGCTCAATACGGGTTGGGAATTCGCACAGGCATCGACTTGCCGAATGAGCAGACAGGCTTTAAAGGAACAGAAACGTCAGTACCTGGTAAGCTTCTCGATCTTTCCATCGGTCAGTATGATACGTACACAAATATGCAGCTTGCCCAATATATTTCTACAATCGCAAATGGCGGGAACAGAATGGAACCGCATATCGTCAAGGAAATTAGAAGCCCTGTATCTGAAGAAGGCGAGCTTGGGGCAGTAGTTGACTCTGTTGAGCCAAAGGTTTTAAATACGATTGATGCAAAACCAGAGTGGATAAAAAGGGTGCAGACAGGCTTTAAGATGGTTGCCCAAAGTCCAAAAGGAACGGCATACACGTATTTAAGCGGCAAATCATACTCTCCTTCAGCTAAGACTGGTACGGCAGAGGCCTTCTATGATGGACCGCAAAAGAGCAACTATAAGACATTGCAGGAAGTAATGAACTTGAGCTTAGTAAGCTATGCACCTTCTGAAAATCCGGAAGTGGCAATGGCAGTCTTAGTTCCATGGGCATATAACGGCAGTGTTGACAATAAAGCAAACTTAAAAATAGGTGAAGAAGTATTAGATGCTTATTTTGATATGAAAAAAGAACGACAAAAAGAAAAATAAACGATAATGAGGGGCAGTCCAATTGGACTGCCCCTCATTATCGTTTATTTTGTTATCTTTTCAGCAATTTCTCTAAAGCTCATATCGCTGTATACACGGAAAGTGCCAACCTGCACTTTTGTATGATAGTCATTGTCAATTAAGAAAGCTTCAAACTCATCTTTATCTTTAATAATTTTCTCTTTTGTTAATGTATCAGCAATTTCGCCAGGACTCATACCACTTTTAATTTTGAGCTTATATGAGATTGGCTCATCAGCTTTCTCTGTTTCTGCTTGTTTTGCTTCCTCTGTTTCAGCTGCTTTTTTATCAGCTTTTGCCTGCTGGGCCGCTTTCTCGGCCTGTTCTTTAGCAGCAACGAGCTCTTCATAGTCTTCATTGGCAACTGTAGTAAAGCCTTTTGCAGAGAGAACTTTCTCTGCTTGCTCTGTTGTAATTTGTTTGTCTGTATCAGCCTTTTGGCTGCCAGTGTATACGGTGTATGCTCCAATGATGCTGGAGGCTGCGAACAGACCGAATGCAAAGGAACGCAAGCTTCGTTTATTCATTTGCAAATCCTCGCTTTACACCCTCTGTGATAATTTGCTGTACTTGACTAGTTGATAAGGAAGATTGAGAAGCAATTTTTTCAATGGAAACTCCTTGTGACGCAAGAGACCAAACCTGGTTTTTAATAATAGCATGAATGGGATTTGCACCCATTTCTATATTTGGCTGCTTGTCTGTAACAGGGATGGCAGGACTCATATCCATATCGTCTATCAACAGCTCTTCCTCAAGCACCTTCAGCTTCTTTTTTATTTTATATATTTCTTGTACTTGTTGGATGGACAGCTGGTCTATATCCTCTTGCAGCTTTTTATAGGGGTCCTTCATAAATAAAGATACAATAAAAAGAAGAACAGATATCCCCAATAAACTAAACATTAAAATGAACAAAATGAGACACCTCTGCTAAAAAATTTGTAATTTACAAGACTTTTTCATTCTACCACTACCTTTCAACATTTCCCAACAGTAATTTCAAGCAAGCAAGTGTGCGGCAGACAAGTTTATAAGCGGCAGCAAAAAATGTCGGATACAAACTAATTTTATTAATAGTCATTGTCGAATTGCTGTTTTTTATTCAACAGACAAAATTTTTTATGCTGCTTCAAGGTAATAGGGATAAACATTAGCATGATACGACAAATTCCGTTTATTGTGGCTTCTATCATTCGGTGATAACATATAGGAAGAAGGAAGAATCAGTAAATCGACACAAAAGGAATCCTGATAAATCAACCAATACGATAATAGCTAAAACATAATACAGTATTAAATGAAAGGTGCTGATTCCATTGTTAGAACAAATAGTTAATTTAAGGAAGGAAGGCTTGTCTTTCCGAAAAATTGCGAAAGAACTGGATATGAGCCTTGGAAAGGTGCAATATCAGTGGGGGAAGTATTTGAAAGAAGCGGAAAAGGCAGAGCAGACAGAAGGCGCTTCTCCTAAAGAATATGCCGATAACAGTGCTGTTATGTCCCCTTTTTTATGGACAAGCATTCAAACATTAAAAAAGAGTAATGGCATGGAAGCATGGCTTGCAGGAGAAAACAGAGCACTAATTTTCTGGAGCATACCAGCATCAAAGTGGAACTTAATTTCTTCCTACTGCGGCTTTCTTAATGATGACTTATCGCTAAAGCTGCGTGTCTATGATATCACGAGCATATATTTCGATGGCAGCAATGCACATGCTACCGATGAAATTCAGCTTGATCGTGACAAGAATCAACTCGTTTTGGAAGGATTACAGCCAAATAGAAGTTACTGTTTTGAAGTCGGGATACAGGATGGTAGCGGAGCTCTCATGCCAATTCTGCAGTCTAATCCTATTCATACACCAAGAACAAGTGCAGACCAAGCAGGTGAAAATGCAAAGGATGTAATAGCATGGAGCGAAGGAAAAACTCCACTTCCTAATTGGATTGAGCATGTTAGCACATACAGTTATTATGAGACAGCGGTAAAGGAGAGTGTGAAGAAGCAATGAACGTATCCTATTTTCAGCTAATCGTTCATGCAGAGCTTCCTGTCATGAATTATTATTCCAGCAATAAAGAAGACAGACAGTCTTTTCATATAGCTTCGATAGCTTTGCTTACTTTTTTAAAGAACATGGAAAAGAAGGCAGTGCCATACAGCGTTTCCCTTGCATTGCCACCGATTTATTTAGAATTGGCAGAAACAGAAGATTACCAAAAAGAAATAACTGAATTTTTAGAAAAAAATAAATGGAAATGGGAAGAAGAATACTCCTACTGGCTCAAGATTGACAGGAATATAACAGCAACCATTAAGAAATTGGTACATGACCATAAAATAGAGATATTGGCCACATCTGCGTCCTATTCCTCTCTTACAGCTCTGTCAACGGTAAATGGTGTGAAACTCCAAATTGAAACAGGAATTTCCATTATAGAAGACCATTTAAATATTCGTCCAAATGGATTTTGGCTTCCAAATGGCGCCTTTTCACCAGGCATTGATTTGCATCTTAAAAAGGCGGGGATTGGATATAGCTTTGTGTATGACAAAACTTTAGCCATCACAGATCCTGTTCCTAAAGCAGAAGGTTTGCCAGTGAAATCACCTCATGATATATGCATGATACCATTAAGACAATGGTCTGACGTCAAGGAGACGGGAAGTTTATTTACAGGTTTGCCGAAAACAAAAGATATTCCTGCGATGACAGCAATTGCTGTGAGTGTAGCCGAGATTAATGAGTTTTCACAAGAATTAACGAAGGACTTCGTGGAAAATGATTCGATTATGCCGTTATCACCAGAAGCATATATTCGTCAATTTAGCGGGAATTTAGAGAAGGTTCATATTAGTTCCTCCTTTTTTAATCAGAAGAAGTTAAATAGAATACACGAAGATGGAAAGAGCTATGCTAGACTGTCCTTCCTTGAAAAAGAGGTTACAGCCTGGCGGGAGCAGAAGCTTTCTGACTGTGCTGACAGGGTCGTTAAACAGCTGGAAAAGGAATGGCTCATGCTTCATGCTATTGTTAATCAACTGGATTATCCAGATAACCTGCAGCACAATCATTGGGAAGCAGCTGATAAGCTGAGTGTCTTTTTGAAAGACAGTATAGAAAAAGCATGGTTAGAAGAACGAGAAAGTAAACACGCTATCTTCCGTGCAGTTCCTGCTTACCAAAAGGAAATGAATAACCCCTTTGCACAAGGGGGAAGCAAGAAAAAAATTCTGATTCTTTCATGGGAATACCCACCCAATATTATTGGAGGACTTGGAACACATGTAGCTGGGTTAGCAGAAACATTAGCCAAACAATATGAAGTTCATGTAATCACGTCACAAGACATGAATCAAGAATTAGTTGATGAACAGGTAAGTCCTTCCTTGTATGTGTATCGAGTGAAGCCGCTGCATCAGCGGGAAAAGAACTTTATAACTTGGATTGGCGGCTTAAATATAAGCATGTGGGAAAAAGCCTTAGACTTAGCAGCTAACCATCATTTTGAGCTAATTCAAGGCCATGATTGGCTCATCGGAGCAGCAGCTACAGCAATAAAGACAGAACTAGGCATTCCGTTAGTTACAACTATGCACGCAACAGAGCATGGAAGAAACGGCGGCATCTATACAGAAATGCAAAAATTTATTCATGAAAAGGAACAGCAGCTAATCAATGCGTCCGATTCAGTAATTGTCTGCAGTGAGTACATGAAAACAGAAGTGTCTTCGTTATTTGCTGTAAGTGAAAACAAACTTAATGTTATTCCAAACGGAATTAAGTTGGAAAATAATCAGCCAGCCTTAAATTCAGCAGAAGAATTGGGATTGGATCCAAATAAGAAGACGGTTTTTGCGCTAGGAAGAATGGTGAAGGAAAAAGGATTTGAAACATTGCTTGAAGCAGCTACACGTCTTAAAATCAAGGATATTCAATTTGTTCTTGCGGGTGCTGGTCCAATGTTTAATGAATATAAACAATATATTGCTGCAAATGGTTTATCGGACAAGGTTCACTTGATTGGCTACTTACCGGAAGACAGAAAAAATGGTTTCTTCCAAGTAGCAGACATTGTTGTCATTCCAAGCCATTATGAACCTTTCGGCATTGTTGCTTTAGAATCGCTGTGTTTTGAGAAACCGACAATCGTATCCAACACGGGCGGCTTAAAAGGGATAGTAGAGCATGGTAAGACAGGGATGCTTATGGAACCAGGGAATACTGAAAGTATGTTAGAACAATTGCAATCCTTAATCGATGACCCACTTATGGCATTGGAGATTGGAAAAAATGGCAGGGCGATTGTAGAAAAGCTGTTTGGCTGGAACAGAGTCGGCGATGAAACCTCAAGGGTGTTTGAAGAAGCAATCCTAAATAAGAGGATGGCAGAAACGGCAGCTACTATGGAATAAAAAAAATAGGAAAAAAAGGTGAAGAAGGATGAAAACGGAGATTTCTTTACAGTCTGATTATCAGAATTTCGGCAAAGAAATGACAAGAGGAAAATTGGTCAATACTCCAGGCATTTGGATTAACGGCAAAATCTGCTGGCTTCAGAACGGTTATGAGAAATTACTGCCAGAATACGCAGTCTCTGTTCATGTAAAGAGCGTTCAAAAACATTCTAAAGTCCAATATAATGAGATATTTGTAAGAAATCATTCGAAAGAGGCTATAGATGTGAAGGTTCTGCTGCTAAGTTATTACTCCCAATCAAATCAGGACCACCTCGCCTTCGTTTCACCGACAGACAATGTTGTCTTCCATTCTGTCGATGACCAGCTAATACTAGTAAATGGCGAGTTTAATGGGAAGAGCTTGGAACAGAGAACCGTTCAGCCACTATGGAACGTTCATACAGATCTAATTTGGAAGAATCAGCAAAAAGGCAGCTTAAAATACTTACCAATGGGTAAAGGTGGATATGTCAGCATCTGTTCCCTTAACATGAATCTAGCAGCTCAAACCTCGAGTACGAGCAGAGCATGGACTATATATGGGAAAGATAAAGAAGAGCTTATGGATTTAAATCACATTCTATTGAAAAACAGTACTAGCATTTCGTGAAAAAAAATGTTATCATATAAAAGTCGTATGCACGAACTAGTATAGCAATAGTTTGGAGGGAAATAACCATGCGTGTCAACATTACGTTAGCTTGCACAGAATGTGGAGATCGTAACTACATTTCTAAAAAAAATAAACGAAATAACCCAGACCGTCTTGAGCTTAAAAAATATTGCTCAAGAGAAAAACGCACAACAACACATCGCGAAACAAAATAAGACAGAGGGGGGTATCCCTTCTGTTTTTTTTGTATATAAAAAAAATCCTAAAGCATTACATATGAAAAAAGCATAACCAAGGAGTGAAATCAAGATGACGGAGACAAAAAAAGAGATAAGAACAAGAATACTCAAAGAATTGCAGTCTTTATCTAAGCCTGTATATGAGCAGCTATCCTACGAAATTGCCCAAAATTTATACAAGCATCCATTGTTTCAAAATGCTCGTCATATTGGTTTAACCATTTCCAAATCACCAGAAGTGGATACACTGCAAATAATCCGCACAGCCTGGGCCGAAGGGAAAAAAGTCAGTGTGCCAAAATGTCTGCCGAGCACGAAAGAAATGGTATTTCGGCAGTTAGACCGTTTTGACCAGCTTGAAACTGTATACAGCGGGCTTTATGAACCAATTGAATCAGAAACAGCTTTAACAGAAGGCGATGAAATGGATCTGGTGCTTGTACCAGGAGTTGCTTATGCAGCAAACGGTTATCGAATTGGGTTTGGTGGAGGCTACTATGACCGCTATCTCCTAAATTATCATGGAAATACGATTTCATTAGCGATGGATTGCCAATTGGAAGATTCTATCCCGGCAGAAGCTCATGATATTCCTGTACAGCATTTGATTACAAATAAAGGAGTAATTGCTATTGGGACAAATAATTAGCATTCTCATTATCCTTATTGCTGTATACCTAGCATGGAAGGAAGGGTTTCTTAACAAAAGCGGCAGTATTGCAGCCTTTTTTGTCGGTCTAGGTATCCAATTAGGTTTCCACTATCAAGGATTTATCCTCCTAGGTGTTTTTTTTCTTACCTCCAGTCTTTTGTCAAAATATAAAAAAGACAAAAAAGCAAGAGTGGAAGAAATGCATGAAAAAGGCTCTACAAGAGACTATATGCAAGTACTTGCAAACGGTGGTGCAGCAGCACTAGTCAGTCTTTTTTACGGCTGGAGCGGAAGTCATGAGCTGATTATTCTTTTCGCTGTCCTGCTTGCCGCAGCCAATTCTGACACTTGGGCATCAGAAATTGGCCCTCTAAGCAAAAGCAAACCATTCTCGCTTAGAACCTTTAGCAGAGCAAAAGCTGGCACATCTGGGGCAATGAGTTTACTCGGTACAATAGCAGGTTTTTTTGGTTCCTTGTTGATTGGTTTTTGCGCTTATTTGCTATTCCCTATAAGTGTAAATGAATTTCTGCTGATTTCTTTATTTGGATTTATCGGCAATATTATTGACACCTTACTGGGGGCTTATGTTCAAGCAGAATATCAATGTACAGTTTGCGGAGCAAAAGTAGAAAAACGAGTGCATCATGCTAGAGAAGCAAAACAGATAAAGGGTTTTTCTTTTCTTAACAATGATGCTGTCAATATTTTGTCAGGTGTGCTTGCAGCCTGCCTTGCTGCTTTATTTGTTCTTTAAGCAAAAAAGTTTGGATAAAAAAGAGCGGCTTTTCCTAAACTAATCAATAGGAGGGATGAAAATGCCGAAAATTTTATCCATTTTATTGATTGGTATTGGCGGTTATTTTTTGTTAACTAGAAGATACCGAATTATTAACACGGTGTTAAAAAGTCCGATGATTAGACAATATTTAATCAAAATTGTCATGAATCTCCCAGGCTTACGCAACAAAATGATGAGCAATGTTTTCTCAAAACCAACTGTTTATCAATAAAAGACCTATTTAGGTCTTTTTTACTTGCTTAGTTCAACAAGAAAACCCCCATCACAGGGGGCTGAGGACTATAATGTGGAAATTTGCTGTCTTAATAGGACAGGCTGATTATCTCCCGTTGTAAACACTACAAGCAGATGATCTTTTGCTAACAGAATAACTGGAACAGTACTCCCAACAGGTTTTGTCACAGTTCCATCCTCTTTTGTAATTCCCAGGAAATAATTTTTATATAAACCTTCTGTAAGCTGACCGATAATCTTTGCCGTTTGTTCTTGTGTAAAACCTGGAATAGGTTTGTCATTATAGTCTGCAAGCTCTGTTAATAGTATTCTGTTTGGATATTCTGCCAAAGGTATAGAATAATGTTTTACAGCCTCATTTAATTGATACTCAATCACATCTGCTGTTTCGTCATCTAAAGTATTTTTCCATTGTTTTTCTGCCTCTGTCCGCGGTGCTGTAAAGCCGAGAGGGGTTTGGTCGAATTTTGAATTGATGACATACAAATGATTAGCGGAAAGTTTTTGAGAGCTGAAGATATTGTCATTTTCATCATGAATTTCGGCATAATGAAAGGCGACTGCCTGGAACAGGCGGCTATCTCGTTCGACGACCGTCTTATGCTCTGTCAGCTCCATTGTATTTTGCTTCCACGCTCCCATCGTGTTTATAAGTCGGCCGTTTGCATATAACAACCCCATGTTTTGTCTTAAATAGGCCTTTTTATTTACAATGCTTTTTGTCTCCCATTCGACACTATATTCATCATATCTTTGCTTTCCAAGCTGTAAATTCGTAACTGCTGTCGGAAAGGATACGCTCGGGTCAATTGGAAAATATGTAATGCTCTCTTTTGCAATTTGATTTTGCTGAAAAAAATAAACGGAACTTATAATGATAACAAGGCAAATGCTTAAAACGATAAAATCTTTTTTCAATAGCAGCACCACTTTTCCTGTTAGATAAACATTTTCAGGACAACCTTATACTCTTGTTCCAATATATGAAGAATCAGGTGCAGAAATTCGTTATTTTTGCAGATTTCCCTAGCAGACATAAATGAAAATGATTAATATCTCGTTCTTGAGTAAAAGCGATATTTGAATTATACTAAAAAATGAAAACGATTTAATTAGGAAGGATATTCCCTGATGTTTAGGGAGGTTTTTAGGGATAGAAATGAAGACGATATACGATGTGCAGCAATTTTTGAAAAGGTTCGGTACCATAATATACGTAGGAGACAGATTAGGTGATTTGGAGCTGATGAAAGCAGAATTAGAAGAGCTCCGTCATACAGAAATCATAGAGAAACAAGATTTTGATATGGCTGTTCTACTACTAAATCAAGGAATACAACAATTAAAAGAGAAACAGAAATAGAATGGGGAGAATGCAGATGCAGGAAAAATGGGTGGTTGGAATCGATCTTGGCGGTACGACTGTGAAAATTGCTTTCTTGACAACAGATGGCAATATGATTGATAACTGGGAGATCCCTACAGATAATTCAAATGAGGGTGCGAACATCACTAGTGATATTGCTAAATCTGTTCATGAGAAGCTTGCTGAATGGAATCATAACAAGGAAGATGTGCTTGGTGCGGGTATGGGAGCACCAGGTCCGTTTGATTATAAAACAGGTATCATCTACAATACAGTGAATCTTAGCTGGCCGGATAATTTTCCGCTGAAGGCTAATTTAGAGAGAGATCTTGGCTTGCCTGTCATCCTTGATAATGACGCAAATTGTGCAGCCCTTGGTGAGATGTGGAAGGGTGCAGGTGAAGGTTATAAGAATCTTGTTTGCGTCACATTAGGCACTGGAGTTGGCGGCGGTATTATCGTTGATGGAAAGATTGTTCAAGGGGCCAAGGGAGCTGCTGGTGAAATCGGCCACATTACTTCCATCATCGAAAATGGTGCACCTTGCAACTGTGGAAAAACAGGCTGTCTTGAAACGATCTCGTCTGCAACAGGAATTGTTCGGATTGCCAGAGAGCGATTGAATGAAAATCCTGATAGCAGTCTGCACCAAATCCTAACAAATAACGGTACAATCTCTGCAAAGGATGTATTTGATCAAGCAAATGCCGGAGATGAACTTGCAAATGAGGTAGTTTCCTTTGTAGCTTCACATCTAGGTTTAGCCCTTGCTAATATTGCAAACACATTAAATCCGGAGAGAATTGTGCTTGGCGGCGGAGTGTCAAAAGCAGGAGATATTTTATTAAAGCCTGTTAACGAGTACTTCCAGAAATATTCTTTCAAAGCTGTTGCCCAGTCAACACTTATCGATGTAGCTACATTGGGGAATACTGCAGGTGTTATCGGCGCAGCATGGCTTGCAAATAAATAATATTATTTTGATCTGTTCATATGAACAGATCTTTTTTATGTTACAGTTGGTATAAATTGGGTGTTGTTAGGAAGCGGATGTTTCATGAAGATGAATCGTTTTCTCCTTTTCATCATAAATATAGAGTGATGAAAGGAGTGTATATTTATGGAGGTTATAGCAAGAAACGGTGACACTCTATCGTACTACAGCAGATTGTTTATGATCCCGCTCCAGCTTCTTGCTGACAGCAATCAGCAAAGTGCTAAGGATGCTCTTAAAAAAGGCGATTGCATTCATATTCCAGGCTTTCAATCAGAAACACTTCAACTGAAGACGGGCGATGCTTTATGGAAAATAGCCGGAAGCAGAAATATCTCTGTCGACTGTCTTCTTTTACTGAATCAAAACACGAATATAAATGAGCTCCGAACAGGCGATGAAATTATTGCTCCGAAACGAATTATGGAAAGATTAGTGAATGCACGCAAAAAATATGATTCTCAGTCATTGCAAAATGATCTGGAAATTCTAAAAGAAAATTATCCTTTTATTCAAATTAATACATTGGGAAAAAGTGTTCTTGGCAATGAAATTCAAGAAATTCGAATCGGCCGCGGCAGCAAAAAAGTACATATGAACGGAAGCTTTCATGCTAATGAATGGATTACAAGTGCAATCCTGATGTCGTATGTAAATGATTTTCTGCTGGCCATTACAAATGGCGGAAAGATAAACAATATTGACACATTGCCTATTTATAGAAATGTAGACCTATCTCTTGTGCCAATGGTAAATCCTGATGGCGTGGATTTAGTGCTGAATGGACCTCCAGAGCATATGCGGTCGAAAGTGATTGCTATTAATGAAGGCAGCACAGATTTTACAGGCTGGAAGGCGAATATAAATGGTGTTGATTTAAATAATCAATTTCCTGCATTTTGGGAGATTGAGAAAGAGAGGAAGGAGCCAAAAACCCCTGCTCCTCGTGATTATCCTGGAGATGCACCACTTACAGAGCCAGAAGCAGTAATAATGGCACAGCTTGCAAACCAGGAGAAATTCAACAGAATGATAGCATTCCATACTCAAGGCAAGGAATTTTATTGGGGGTATGAAAATTTTGAACCATCTGAATCAGCACTAATTGCAAACGAGTTTTCCCGATTAAGCGGATATAAAGCGGTTCAAAATGTTGACAGCCATGCTGGCTATAAAGATTGGTTTATTCAGGAATTTAGACAGCCAGGTTTTACTCTCGAGTTGGGGAAAGGAATAAATCCTCTGCCATTATCACAGTTTGATGATATTTACAAAGATGTTTTAGGAATATTTGTGGCATCGTTATATTTGTAAAAAATAATGTTCAAGAAAATTAATGGTTTAGCCGATTTAATTCGGCTTTTTTATGTTAATATTCAATATAGTAAACACCAAAAAACATAATAAAAGGGTGTGAAAAGGATGACAGACCTTTCAAAGAGAAATGCGCATGGGTTTTTTCTTCTCTTGCTCATTTTCACACTTGTTTTATTTGGATGCTCCCATAAACAGAAGGAAACAACGAGTAAAGAGGAAGAGAAAGATAATCAAAAAAAAGAGAAAATCCAAGCATTGGCATTGCCGATGGAAGTGGATAATGGGGAATTTGTGGAAGTGTCTGGATGGCTTGATACCCATACAATATGCTATATCACAAGCAAGGGTAACAGCTATTATGTTTATACATTTGATATTTATTCAGGACAGCATAAACTTTTATATACGAGTGATTCTGCTATAACAGCAGTGAAAATAAGCCCTGACTTATCCAAATTGCTCGTATTTACAAATGAAGAGGACTTTCAAGGCAACATAGTGTTAATGAATAAAGAGGGAAAACAGCTATTTTCTAAACAGCTGCAAAGCTATGATGCTGAGTTTGTCTGGAATCCATATGACGAAGATCAAGTGCTTGTTTCCTCTTTTACAAAGGAATGGGCCAGCACCTCCTATCTCTTATCTATAAAGAATGAGAAGCTCCAGGAAGTCGAGCTTGACAATCCGTTTATCGTTTGGGCAGATAAGGAAACAGTCGCCTATTTAGGCTGGAAGGAAGAGACTTCTTTGTCGTCTCCTGTAACAACTAAAAATATAAAAACTGGTGAACAAACAGTAATTAGCGAAAATAACGCCTACTCTATAGGCAGTAATGGCCAAGAGATTTTTACAATTTCCGATGACTCGCAAGATATGCAGATGGCTCAATATACATTCTATGACAAGCTTAATGCCAAAGCTGCTATTTCTCTGCCCCGCTTGTCCAACTACTCGGATTGGCTTATCCCATATAATGATGCAGCAGACGATCAGCTGTTTACATTTTATCCAGAGAGTTCCGGTGATGCGACAAATTATACAGAAGGTTACTCATTTGTCTCCATAGACACGGGAAGTGGAGAAAAGCCTAAAGTGATAAAGGAAGGATTGGAGAACGAACCAATCAGTATATCACCTGACGGCAAGTGGGCATTGTATGGTTTTTATCTGGAGAAACTGATTAATCTTGAGACAGGGGAAGTTATTCCCCTGTCTTAACTAAATGAAGCAGATGCTTGAGATTCCCAATAAATTATGACATCATAAAAGAATATGGAAAGCTTTAAGGAGGACTTACAGTGGCAATAGTAGATGTAACAGTTATCCCAATTGGGACGGAGACACCAAGTGTCAGTGCCTATGTGGCAGATATCCAGAAAGTATTAAAGACATACGAAGAAAAAGGGGCAATCAGATTTCAGCTGACGCCGATGAATACGATAATTGAAGGAGAATTACCTGTTTTGTTTGAGGTAATCCAAGCAATGCATGAGGTGCCTTTCTCTAAAGGGCTAGTTCGTGTTGCTACAAATATACGGATAGATGACAGACGGGATGTAAAAAGGAAGATGGAAGAGAAAGTCGACAGAGTGCTTAGCCATCTTAAAGACTAATCATTAAAAGAAAAGTGGTGACATGATGATTCAATATAAACAGATGCCATTGGGGCCAATTCAGACAAATTGTTATTTAATCTGGAATGATAAAAAGGAATGCTTGATAGTAGACCCAGGCGAGAATGGGGGCAAAATTACGAGCACAATCAGGGAAATGGGGCTTCAGCCAATTGCGATTTTGCTGACACATGCTCATTTCGATCATATCGGTGCTGTGGAAACAGTTCGCAATGAATATAACATCCCTGTCTTTATACATAGCAAAGAAGATAAGTGGCTGAGTGATCCAAAGCTAAACGGTAGTTCTGCATTCAGACTGCCAACACCTGTGGTCGCACAGCCTGCAGATCATTTTCTTGACGAAAATCCAGCGATGACTATTGGCGGTTTTACTTTTGCCGTACTGGAGACACCGGGCCATTCCCCTGGCAGTGTTACTTTTTATTTCCCGGAAAGCGGAGTAGCATTTTCAGGAGATGCTTTATTTTATGAAAGCATTGGCAGAACAGATTTGGCAGGAGGTAATCATCGCACCTTGCTTGCAAGCATTCACGATAAACTTCTTACACTGCCAGAGGAAACCGTTATTTTGTCTGGGCATGGCAGAAGTACAACCATTGCCCACGAAATGGATCATAATCCTTATATTAATGGATTTTAATAAATAAGCGGAAAGGGTATCTTTCAGCTTATTTTTACTTAGTTATGTGAGCTGGTTCACATACATACGCCTTATAGGCGCATTGTTGGCAGCCTGTAATCATATTTCGCCGCTCTGACAGCAATACATCAGGGAAAACAGCTTCAAACATGCCAATAAAAAACTGCTGGTGCATCATACACACCTTATCCTTATGCTCGTTTGCCGCTTCCTTAAAGGGACAGTTGAAGATTTCAAAATATATGCTTTGTTCGTCGTCATCCCATTCCAATTCTGGTTTTAACCCGGATATGAGGGCAGCTTGCTTTAAAAGGTGCAGCTTATCTTGCTTAGAAAGAGCTCCTGAATTTAGGGGACTGCGGGCAATTTCCTGCTCCATCATCTCTTTACCAAAGGCGAATCCAGTTTCATACAATGCTTTGCTTCCATCTGCTCCGAGCTTTTCTAAAGATTTTAAAAGGATGCTGCTCAGCAGCTGATAGTTGCGGAAAGGAAAACTCAATTGAATAACTTCAGATGAGAGACGGTATAATTTACTTGGCCGGCCGCCTCTGCCGGTTTTTTTCGTCTCAGAATGAAGCATACGAACATCTTCAAGTTTGGAAAGATGAAGTCTTGCGACATTTGGGTGGATGGAGAATTGATCAGCAATCTCCTGAACAGTTACATCGCGGTGGCGGTTTGTTATATATTGATAAATATAAAACCGAGTTGGGTCGGATAATACATTAGTGATTTTTAGTGTCTGTTCCATAAGTTCTTACCTCCGTTTTTTCAGTATTTTTGTTCATTATAATATAGCAATCCACCATAACCACGGTAAGAACTATTTGTTTAGAAAATGTTCACATCTTTTCGACAGGAAAATTCACAAAATATACATTTTTACAGCATAATCACGATTTTCATATTGTTAACTTAGCTAAAACATGATGAATACAGAAAAAAAGCGTGAAAAGGGGATGCTTTTCACGCTAAAACTGGGCTAGCTGGATTCGAACCAACGAGTGACGGAGTCAAAGTCCGTTGCCTTACCGCTTGGCTATAGCCCAAAAATATAATCTTATAATATTATTATGGATACTATAACTCAAAATATACACTTTTTAATTAATAAACATATGCAGAACCGATAATGATCAAAAGGATAAACAACACAACAAGCAATGCAAAACCGCCGCCAAATTCAAAACCTGCTTCTCCCATTTGTGAGCACCTCCAACTTTAAACATAATGTATCGTATGCCCTTACAGGATAATTGTTTTTTAAATAGGCTTATCTCCCTTCAAAATGGACAGCAGCCCAAGCAAGACTGCTGTTCAACTTTCAAAGGTCTGCCTTATTATTTATCCTCTTTTTTAATTTTTACATGATCAGGCCGCTTTGGATTTGTTGCTTTTCCTGCATCCGGCCCAGTAAGTGTATTCCGCTTATCAAGAACTCTTCCTGAAAATTCAACTGGATCTCTTCTTTCCACAAGTACCACCCCCTTTTCTTAGAATGGTCAGCTAGCAGAAAGGTAATGCATATATTGCTTGAAAAAAAGCTAGAAGAATTGACGAATAATAGAGGGAATAAAAAAAGTCTGTCGAAATATAGAATGAACCAAAAAGAAAGGATGTGCAGACTTTTGATTTCTATTGAAGCTTTAGCGAACCGTATTATTCGGGAAGCTGTAGAAGCGAATGCCACAGATATTCACATTGTTCCGAAAGGAAAAGAATCGCATTTGCAATTTCGTATTTCCCACTCTTTATACCCCAGAATGACACTCCCTGTGAATCAATGCGACAGACTTATTTCCCATTTTAAGTTTACCGCCTCTATGGATATTGGCGAAAGGCGGCGCCCGCAAAACGGTGCTATCCGTACAAGTGCAAACGGGGAAAACATCAGCCTCCGACTGTCCACCTTGCCTGCAAGTCCCCACGAAAGCCTCGTCATCCGTCTGCTGCCAGACAAGAATAGTATACCGCTCACCCGTATATCTCTTTTCCCAAACACCACTAAAAAGCTTCTGTCACTGCTTAAACATGCCCATGGGCTTGTTATTTTCACAGGGCCGACTGGGTCAGGCAAAACAACAACCCTTTATTCTCTTCTCAGCAGCAGCTCCTATCTGTACAAACGAAAAATCATTAGTCTCGAGGACCCAGTTGAAAAGCCGCAGGATAACGTGCTTCAAGTGCAGGTTAATGAAAAAGCAGGCATTACGTATTCAGCGGGGCTAAAGGCAATA
Source organism: Bacillus sp. Au-Bac7 (assembly GCF_021341655.1). Taxonomy (NCBI): domain Bacteria; kingdom Bacillati; phylum Bacillota; class Bacilli; order Caryophanales; family Bacillaceae; genus Bacillus; species Bacillus sp. Au-Bac7. The sequence continues at coordinate 177,119 of NZ_JAJTTG010000001.1, forward strand.
TTGCGCCATGATCCAGATGTAATTATGGTTGGCGAAATAAGGGATGCAGAAACAGCTCGAATTGCTGTCAGAGCCTCGTTAACAGGGCATCTAGTGCTTGCGACGATGCACACAAGAGATGCGAAAGGGGCAATCTATCGACTCATGGAATTCGGCATCAGCAAGTGTGAGGTGCAGCAAACTTTAATTGCTGTTACAGCGCAAAGGCTTGTCGAGCTTGTTTGTCCTTTTTGCGGTCCTGTTTGTCTGCCCTTTTGCTTTCAGCTTCAAAACCGCATAAACAGAGCCAGTGTTTTTGAAATAATGACAGGGAGGACCATTCAGTCCATTCTCGCTGAAACCTTTGCTGAAAAGCTTAATCCTCGTCCTGATTTAAGAGAGGCTATTAATAAAGGAGTTGCCCTGGGGTTTGTAAAGGAGACAGAGTATGGTCGCTGGATTTATGAAGATTAATAAAGACAGCTGGAGCTTACAGGAGCAATCGATGTTTTTGAAAGTTATCGGAGAGCTGCTGACACAAGGATATTCCCTTTCCGAAGGGGTTCGCTCAAGTGTTTACTATTTGCCTGCCAACAAAAAAGAGGATATTATGTCTGTGCTCGGATCTTTAAAAGGGGGAAACTCCTTTTGCGATAACCTGGCAAGACTTAAATTTAATCAGCAGACGATCAGTTATGTATATTTTGCAGAAAAGCATGGCGGCTTTGCAGGTGCGTTTATGGATGCGAGCACTATTATGGAAAACCGGCTGCGAACAATTCAGCAATTGCAGAAAATCCTCTATTATCCTCTTTTCCTCATTGTTTTTACCCTAGTTTTATTCTATTTTGTCCACCAAGTGCTGCTTCCCCAATTTTCTTCTCTCTTTTTAACAATGAAACTGGAAACAAATCTGTTTATGGTATTCATTATCGGTGCAGGAAAAGCAATGCCTATTCTGATGTTGTCAGCTGTTTGTTTTGCATTGACTTTAGTGTTTTATTATTTCAAGTTCTTTCGGAAGAAAGATGCACTCGAAAAACTGCGCCTGTTTACAGCCATTCCAATTGCGGGCAAATGTTTTTCCCTTTATTACACCCATGTGTTTTCTCTGCAGCTTAGTCACCTGTTAGCGGGCGGTTTTTCTATTTACGAAGCATTAACATTTTTTCAAAATAATAATCAGCATGCCTATTTTTCTTTGGCTGGAAAGAAGGTCATCGAACAACTGAAGAAAGGGGAAAGAATGGAGCATGCATTTGTTGTGCTAACCTTTATGGAGAAGGAGTTTTGCCGAATATTACAGCATGGACAAGAGAACGGCAAGCTTGACCGGGAGCTTCTCTTTCTCAGCCGTTTCTGTATGGAAAACCTTCAAGACAGGGTTGCTGGACTTTTAAAGAAAATTCAGCCAATCATTTATGGTTTTATTGGAATCCTAGTTATTTCCATCTATCTTGCTGTGCTGCTGCCAATGTTCGAATTATTAAATGGATTATGAAAGGAGAAAAGATGAAAAACGAAAGCGGATTTACGCTAATAGAAATGATGATAGTCCTTTTAATCATCTCGATATTATTGATTATCACACTGCCTAATATTACGAAGCATAACTCAAAAATCAATTCGACTGGCTGTGAGGCCTTTGTGAAAATGGTTGAAGCAGAGGTGCAGGCCTATTATATGGATAAAAACAGTTATCCGCAAAGCATGAATGCCTTGGTGGATGAGGGTTATTTAAAGGAAGGGCAGACGACTTGTCCGAATGGAAAAGAGCTGTCCATTGAGAATGGTGAAGTAGAAGTGCAGAGATGAAAATAAATTCTCAAAGCGGTTTTACTTTGCTGGAAATGCTTGCTGTTCTATCTATAGTACTTGTCCTCCTCGCAGTTACTCCTATTTTATTAAAGCCTCAATCTGAATTGCTTCAGGAAAGAACCTTCTTTACTCAATTGCAAACAGACCTGTTCTACGCACAAAACTATGCGTTAGCTCACCAGAAAACTGTTTACGTCCAAATTAACCCGGCCGATAAAAGATACTATATTCGCGGAGATTTGAAGACAGGGAGAATTGTAGACAGGATTTATCATGACAGCATTAAGATAAACGAGGATGCTGTTCCCATTTATTTTACGATAACACCAAGCGGCAATGTTTCTAAATTTGCGTCCTATCGGATTAGTATTGGCAGCAAGAAATACCTTTTTACCATTCAAATTGGGAGAGGGAGGTTTTATGTTAAAAAACAATAGGGGATTTCTCCTTCCTGAGTTTTTTCTGGCTATTGGTACATGGCTAATAATTGCCTGCTTTTTTATACCTGCATACATTCATTTGCTTCAGCAAATGAAAGCAATCGAACAGGATTTAACAGCACACCAGCTATTATATGAATGCTTGTTGAAATGGAGGGCTGAGGAGTCTGTCCGCCCCTTAACGCAGACAATCGAGAAGGAAAATATCGTTTATAAGATCAGCTGGAAAGACGGAAAGGAGGCGTGTATTGAATATGTGGATGTATTTAAGAAAACACAGGCAATCTGTGAAGATAGTTAAAGGGGAGAACGGATTTCTGCTAACAGAAATGCTTGTTGCCTTGTCTTTGTTTTTAGTATTTTGTGCTTTTTTTCCCCTCGCTATCAAATTAACAACAGATGGAGCAATCATTTCCAGCAGTCTTCGCAGTCTTGAATGGGATGTGTTTTTGCATCAGTTAAAAAAAGAGGTGCGATTAGCTGAATCTGTCCGCGTAACAGAGCAAAAGCTCCATCTAACTGTTGAGGAAGAGAATATCCACTATGAGTTATATGGAAATAAAATCAGAAGAAGAGTTAATGGAACAGGTCATGAAGTATGCCTGCAGGAAGTAAAGGCAGTTAAATTTGAAGCAATCCAAAATGGTGTCATGATAGCTGTGACAGACAGCCTTCAGATTAAACGGGAGGCTGCTGTCTACTCTTTTCTACGGCTTGCAGAGGAAAGCCCATTATGATTAAGACAGAAAATGGCTTTATATATCCTGTTACCTTATCTGTTTATCTGCTAGTGATCTGTTTTTTTCTAGTCATAACAGGTATCTATATCAATGAGAAAAGAATTTACAACGACTCGAAGCTGCTTCTTATTCAAGAATATTATTTTATGAGTACAGTAAAGCAATTGGAGGAAGAGCTAAGGGCAGATCGACATATGTTAACGGGAGAGTTTCATTATCGAACAGGAGAGGTTGCTTATACAGTTGAGCAAGTATCGGACGATGTATTAAAGGTGGAATACCGTTTGTTTGCAGACAAAATGGAACCAATGAAAGCCTACAGCTATTTTGACAGGGGAGAAAACCGCATGACAAAGTGGGTAGAGGTTAAATAAAAAGGTATAGAGTAAAGATAGGTTGGTTAAACTAATCGGTAAAAAGATTAAGGTGAGTTATGAAAACAAATGATTATGTAAAATATTTAACGCAGACATTTGTACAGTACATGGACCAACCGAAAGAGGAACGTCAAAAAATAAAGGCGGCAAAGCGTGGGGAAAAAGAGCCGTTTATGCTGAGATGGTTTGGAATACTTCCGTATGTGTTCGTTTATTTTTTCAGGAAAAAATATTAATAGGCAAAAGGATGAATCCTAAGATGTTTGGGATTCATCCTTTTTATTTATACGGCATCAGAAGCTAAATAAAACAGTCCGCCATTTATGATAGAAACATTGATTTTTGGTTCATATTGTTCTTTTAATGCCAGCCGTTCAATCTCCAAGCTTTCCATCCGGTCTTCTTCTGCGTCTTCATAAAAATGCTCCAGCAGCTTTAAGTCCTTCGACCATCTTCCTTTCGCTTCTTCCGCCCATTGATGATCCTCTTGGAGGATAGTTTGTTTAATTGTGTTCTCAATCCTTATCATCCCGCTTTTAGGCATTATTAACGGTGAAAGTGTGAAGGCATAGTCTGGTATTTTGGCAGAAAGATTAAGCTTATTCACCGTTTGATGAAAGTTATCGACTAGCTGACCGTTAATAAGCTGCAGTCCAATAGAGCGAAACACATCCCTTTTGCGGTCGCATTGGTAAGAAATTTTCACGTTCATAGACAGCCAAGGACGCAGTGGTGTGTGCATATTTTTTTGTCCTGGAATATTCTCATATAAACGAATATATCCAGATAGTCTTTTGGCGCAGGAAAACAATTGATGCAATCTTGGAGATCCAAAATGAATCAGCTCTCCTTTTAAATCCTGTGGTGCTCTATTTGGATCTGTTATTAATGTAAGTCTGGCGGGGTTAGGGACACCGCCAGTTTTTTCTACATAGTGCCAATAAAAGGGGCGGTTCATCAGCTCTTTATCTAAATCAATTGTCAATTGTACAATCATATAGCCCTCATTTTCTTCTATCAGCTCACAATCATTTGCCTGAAAAAACTGTTTAAGAAATTGATGAATTTCTTGCTGCTTCATAGTTGTCACCATCCTTTAGATTTTGCGCAAATTCTATCATACTTGTGAGGTTATCCATCTTAATGCGCATCTCTCCCTCTGAATTTGAATTGGTGAATATATCATCCATATATTCTTCCATATTGCCAAAGTCCAGTTTTGTGAGAATATCGTCCAAATCGCCGATAACTTTTTCAAAAAGATGAATTTTTTCATACAATAATTTAAGAATATGGTCTTCAACAGTATCTCTTATAGCAAAGTTGTAAATCATCACATCCTTTTTCTGACCGAGTCTATGAATCCGGCCAATCCGCTGTTCAAGTCTCATTGGATTCCAAGGAAGATCAAAATTGATGATATGGTTGCAAAATTGCAAGTTAATGCCTTCTCCGCCTGCTTCAGTGGCAATCAACACTTGAGCATGGTTTTGGAACAAGTCACGCATCCAGTCCTTTTTCCCTCTTTTAAATCCGCCTCTAAAAGGAACGGAAGTGATGCCATGCTGCTTTAAGTACCATTGAAGATATAACTGAGTTGCTCTGTATTCTGTAAAGATAATCACCTTATCATCGACATTTTTTATGAGCTCGAGCGCTTTTTCTGCCTTGGAGTTTTTCGTGATTGCCATGATTTTGCTGCCGAGCAGCTGGATTTTATCTTGAAACTCCTGAGTGGGATTTTCGGTTTTTTTCATCATGTTCTGCAATGTATAATACACAGCTTCTCTGCTGCTGCAGGCTTCTCTCTGTAATGTTATCATCGAGAATGGACTTCTTGTGCCCGCTTTCTCATCGTCAGCCTCATAGCCTTTGAGAGATTCGATAGTGTTATAAAGTTCTCTTTCTTCCTCTGTAAAATCAATCGTAACGGCTTCAACAACCCGTTTTGTCCACTCAATTCCCGTATCGCTCCTGCGATTTCGAATCATTACCTTATTAACAAGTTCTTTTAAATGCTCATCATCATTAACAGAGCGTGAATCCTTTTTATATTTTTCGTAAAAGGCGGTTTCACTGCCTAAATGTCCAGGCTTCAATAAGGAAACAAGATTGAAAATTTCACTCACCCTGTTTTGAATAGGGGTTGCTGTCAGTAATAAACAGAATTTCTTTTTAAGATTTTGGACAAATTCATAGTTTTTTGTTTTATTGTTTTTTAATTTATGAGCCTCATCAATGATGACAAGGTCATAGTCCAAATTGTTGATGATACTTCTATGTGGTTCTCTTTTAGCTGTATCAATAGAAGAAACGACAATATCACACTGTTCCCAAACATAGCTTTTCCTTTGCGACACAGCCGGAATGAAAAATTTGCTGTTTAACTCCATTGACCATTGTGTGACAAGGGAGGCAGGAACAAGTATCAGCACTTTTTTTACTAACCCTCGAATCATATATTCCTTTAGAATAAGCCCAGCCTCAATGGTTTTTCCTAACCCGACCTCATCAGCCAGGATTGCTTTCCCGTTCATATCCTCGATTACTTTTTTGGCAACCTCCAACTGATGGGGCAACGGTGTCAAATCAGACAAATGCTTTGGTGCCTGCAAGCCTTCAAATTCAGGAATGATTGTATGCTGTTCTACTTCCAAAGCTAATTGGAACAGCTCCCAATTAGACCATGGACCATCATCATTCATTTTTTTCAGCAATTCTTCCTTCCAGGTTTGGTCGAAGTTGATGTTAATTGTCATATGCTGCCATCCTTTCTGTTATTTACTGGTACGTATGAACGATATAGAACATCTTGAATTATCAAAAAATATTCAAAAATCATAAAAAAGTTATTGCCTTGATATGATTGTAAATGTTAGGATAGTGGTGTAAAAAGTTTTCTGTTTTGTCGTATTTTTGGATATTTTGTCGGTAAAACATGAACGAATTTAGCGTTATTGTATAAAAATAATCGTCTTTACTAAAAAGAACGATTTTTAAGAATTTTTCATAGTTATCTATTAGTATGGCCATATTGAGGCAATCTATCCATTTGAACAGGAGAGCATTGCTAAAAAAACCAATATAACCTTAGAAGTTTTATTATTTAAATTTTATATATACATAGCGGATGATAAATAGGGGAGAGACTACATTATGTAGCGCCGAAGGAGCAAGCAAATCCTTGTGAATCTCTCAGGCAAAAGAACTCTATTTTGACGCAGCTCTGGAGAGTGCTGAGATTTCAGAAATATTGGAATCAGCTAAAAAGTAAATCTACTTTTTGACAGCCACCAAAGGGGACACCCGATTCATTTCGGTAAACTTTCAGGTGCAAGGACAGAGACCTTTCTTTATCCAAAGGATATTAGGGGAGGTTCTGTCCTTTTTTGCGTGCTTTTACAGTCCCCCCTAAGATAGGATAAACGTAAAATCCGGTTAAGCAGTGGATCTTATCATGCAATAGGAAGATAAATAGTGGAATGGGGATGAGAGGATGAATGAATTAAAACAGACCCCTTTGTATGAACTGTACAAGGAGTATGGAGGCAAAACGATTGATTTCGGCGGATGGGATTTGCCTGTTCAGTTTTCCAGTATTAAAGAAGAGCATGAAGCAGTTCGCACAAAAGCTGGATTATTCGATGTTTCTCATATGGGAGAGATTGAGGTAAAAGGTAAAAACAGCTTAGATTATCTGCAAAAAATGCTGACAAACGATGTCTCTAAAATCCAAATCGGCAAAGCGCAATATTCAGCGATGTGCTATGAAAACGGCGGAACAGTCGATGATCTTCTCACATACAAGCTTGGCGAAAACCACTATTTGCTCGTGGTTAATGCATCCAATATCGATAAGGACTTCGCATGGCTTGCAAGCCATGTAGAGGGAGAAGTAGAGCTGTCAAATCTATCAAGCGATTATGCTCAATTGGCTCTGCAAGGCCCGTTGGCAGAAGAGACGCTTAAGAAAATCAGCAGCGCTAATATAGCTGAACTCGGTTATTTTCAATTTCAGCATACAACTGTCAGCGGCAAGGAGGTACTGTTGTCAAGAACAGGCTATACAGGCGAGGATGGTTTTGAACTATACTGCAACAAAGAGGATGCTGCCCATCTGTGGAGAGAGATTTTAGATGCTGGGAAGGATTCCGGTGTTATTCCATGCGGTCTAGGTTCAAGAGATACGCTTCGCTTTGAAGCGACTTTAGCTTTATACGGCCAGGAGCTTAGCAAGGATATTTCTCCATTGGAAGCAGGGATTGGATTTGCCGTAAAGCTGAATAAAGAAGCTGACTTTATCGGCAAAGCTGCCTTGAAAGAACAGAAAGAATCTGGATTGCAAAGAAAGCTTGTTGGGATTGAAATGATAGATAGAGGGATTCCACGACATGGCTACAAAGTCTATGAAAACGGTGCTGCTATCGGTGAAGTAACAACAGGAACACAATCACCGACATTAAAGAAAAACATCGGTCTTGCGCTGATTTCCAGCAATTATGCAGAAGTCGGTAAGGAAGTGGAAGTGGAAATAAGAGGGAAGCTTGTAAAAGCACAAGTGACAGCTACTCCATTTTATAAAAGGAACAAGTGACAATGACAGGAGGAATAAGAATGAAACACCGCTATTTGCCAATGACTGAAGAAGACAGAAATGCCATGCTTAAAGCAATTGGGGCAGATTCTGTTGATGAGCTGTTTTCTGATATCCCTGAAAGTGTACGGTTTAAAGGGGAATACAATATTAAAAATGCGAAAAGCGAATCTGCACTATTAAAGGAACTAAGCAAGCTGGCTTCAAAAAATGCAGACAGCAAGTCAAATGTCTCCTTTTTAGGTGCAGGAGTTTACGATCATTATGCTCCTGTTATTGTCGATCATGTTATTTCAAGATCGGAATTTTACACAGCATATACGCCGTATCAGCCAGAAATTTCCCAAGGGGAATTACAGGCAATCTTTGAGTTCCAGACAATGATTTGTGAGTTGACAGGCATGGATGTTGCCAATTCCTCCATGTATGATGGTGCAACTTCACTTGCAGAAGCTGGAATGCTCAGCGCCGGTGCAACAAAAAGAAAGAAAATTCTCCTGTCAAGCTGTGTTCATCCTGAAGCAAAAGAAGTCGTAAAAACTTATGCAAAAGGCCAGTATATTGAAGTGGTTGAAGTGCCGCATAAGGATGGAATTACAGATGTGGAAGTGCTGAAAACTCATATGGGTGATGATGTAGCAGCAGTTATGATTCAATATCCTAACTTCTTTGGCAGAATCGAGCCTTTGAAGGAGCTCGAAGAAGTCATCCATGCCAATAAAGCAATGTTTGTTGTATCAAGCAATCCGCTAGCTCTTGGAGCATTAACACCACCTGGAGCGTTTAAGGCAGACATCGTCGTTGGTGATGCCCAGCCTTTTGGAATCCCACAAGCATTCGGCGGACCGCACTGTGGATATTTCGCTGTTACTTCTAAATTGATGAGAAAGGTGCCAGGAAGACTTGTCGGACAAACGGTTGATGAGAACGGAGCTGTCGGTTTTGTTTTGACACTTCAGGCTCGTGAGCAGCATATTCGCCGTGATAAAGCGACGTCCAATATATGCTCCAACCAGGCGCTGAATGCTTTAGCTGCGTCTGTGGCAATGACTGCACTTGGAAAACTTGGGGTTAAGGAGATGGCATTGGCCAACATTCAAAAAGCTCATTATGCAAAGATGAAATTGAAGGCAGCTGGCTTTGAGATTCGCTTTGAGGGACCTTCTTTTAATGAATTTGTAGTAGATTGCAAGTCTCCGGTTGCTGCTATTAACAGAGCATTGCTGAAAAAAGATATAATTGGCGGTTATGACCTCGGCAGGGACTATGAGGGAATGGATCATTGCATGCTGGTTGCTGTAACAGAGCTGCGTACAAAAGAAGAAATCGACGAATTTGTCAAGGAATTGGAGGATTATCATGGATAAACATCAACCCCTCATTTTTGAAAACAGCACACCCGGGCGAATCGGTTACAGCCTGCCAGAAATGGATATCCCAGAACTAGACGTAAACGAGCTGATTCCAGCAGAGTATATTCGCACGGCACCGCCAGAACTTCCAGAGGTTTCAGAGCTGGATATTATGCGTCATTACACCGCTCTTTCTAAACGAAATCATGGGCTTGATTCCGGATTCTATCCACTAGGTTCATGCACGATGAAGTATAATCCGAAAATCAATGAAAATGTAGCAAGGTTCAGCGGATTTGCTCATATCCATCCATTGCAGGATGAAAGCTCTGTTCAAGGTGCACTGGAGCTGATGTATGATCTCAAGGAGCATTTAATGGAGATTACAGGTATGGATGAAGTGACACTTCAGCCTGCGGCAGGTGCTCATGGAGAATGGACAGGATTAATGATGATTCGTGCATACCATGAAGCAAATGGAGATACATCTCGCACAAAGGTAATCGTCCCAGATTCTGCACACGGAACAAATCCTGCATCGGCGACAGTTGCCGGCTTGGAAACAATCACAGTAAAATCGGATGAAAATGGTCTTGTTGATTTGGAGGATTTGCGAAGAGTGGTCGGTGAGGATACAGCAGCACTTATGCTGACAAATCCAAACACACTAGGGCTATTTGAAGAAAATATTCTCGAAATGGCCCAAATTGTCCATGACGCAGGCGGCAAATTATACTATGACGGGGCAAACTTGAATGCTGTTCTTTCTAAAGCAAGACCTGGCGATATGGGATTTGATGTTGTTCATTTAAATCTTCACAAAACATTTACAGGACCTCATGGCGGCGGCGGTCCAGGTTCAGGTCCAGTTGGAGTAAAGTCTGATTTGATTCCATTTCTTCCAAAGCCAGTCATTCAAAAGGTTGGAGAGGAATATGTATTTGACTATGATCGTCCATTATCTATTGGAAGGGTTAAGCCTTTTTACGGGAACTTCGGAATTAATGTCCGTGCATACACATATATCCGCTCCATGGGACCAGACGGCTTAAAAGCAGTTACGGAAAACGCAGTTCTTAATGCGAACTATATGATGAGAAGATTAGCGGAATTTTATGATCTGCCATTTGACAAACACTGTAAGCATGAGTTTGTATTAAGCGGGCGCCGTCAAAAGAAACTCGGTGTTCGTACATTGGATATTGCGAAAAGACTGCTTGATTTCGGCTACCATCCGCCGACAATTTATTTCCCGCTTAATGTAGAGGAATGTATTATGATTGAGCCAACAGAGACAGAATCAAAGGAAACATTGGATCAATTCATTGATGCAATGATTCAAATTGCTAAAGAAGCAGAAGAGACACCAGAGGTTGTTCAGGAAGCACCGCATACCACAGTAATCGGACGTCTTGATGAGACGCTTGCTGCGAGAAAGCCAGTTCTTCGCTATCAAAAATAAATAAAGTAGGATTCCCCCCCCGTTGTCATAGAAGCAATGGGGGGAATTTATGTACATAAAAAAGGACACTAAAAAGTGTCCTTTCATCATTTTGTTTTTACTTTTCCAGACCATTTTTTAAAGCCGCCTTGCAGCTGTGTAAGCTGTCTGTAGCCTTTACGGTGTAAAAATTGAGCGGCTCTTCCGCTTCTCATCCCGTTTTGGCAATATAAGTAAACAGGCTTGTCCGAACGAATTTCCCCTTTTCTCATTTTTAATTGAGATAGAGGAATGTTTCTTGCCCCAAGTACGTGTCCAGCATTAAATTCATTTGGTTCTCTGACATCAATCAGCTGGGCTTTTCTGTACCCTTGGCGGAACTCCTCTTCTGAAATCGTTTTAACTATCTTGCGTTGATAGAGGTATACGATTATAGAATAGATAGCAAAAATTGCTATCGCAATTAAAAGAGTATATACTGCTTGCAATTCTCATTTCTCCTTTCGAATACATGTTGCTCTACTTCTATTATATAAGTGAAACCTTATTGTAGTAAAGCAATAGTTTACAGGGAATGCTGGCAAGTTTTTTTACAGCTTGTTTCTTTTCAACTATTGATGTTTTTGATAGACTTAATCACGTGCATAATACATATTTTAACGTAAAAGAGGGTTTACTTATGATGAAAGAAACATGGAGATTTATTGATTCTGGCAACTGTTCCCCTTCTTTTAACATGGCATTAGATGAGGCGCTGCTAGATTGGCATTCTGCTGGAGATTTTCCTCCTGTTATTCGCTTTTATGGATGGAATCCGGCAACATTATCTATCGGCTATTTTCAAAGAGTAGAAAAAGAAATTGACATGGACGCTGTAAAGGAATTGAACTTAGGGTTTGTGAGAAGGCCTACAGGGGGAAGAGGCGTGCTTCATGAGCATGAGTTAACATATAGTGTTATTGTGTCTGAGGAGCATCCGGATATGCCGAAAACAGTAACAGAAGCATATCGGGTTATTTCAGAAGGTATTCTGCAAGGCTTCCAGCTTCTCGGCCTTGATGCGTATTTTTCCGTTCCGAAAACAGAAGAGCAAAAAGCTTCACTAAAGAATCCGCGCTCTGCCGTATGCTTTGATGCGCCAAGCTGGTATGAGCTTGTAGTGGAAGGCAGAAAGGTTGCAGGCAGTGCTCAAACTAGACAAAAAGGCGTAATCTTACAGCATGGCTCTATTTTGCTTGATCTTGATGAAGACAAGCTGTTCCGTCTGTTTAAATATTCGAGTGAACGAATTAAAGAGAGGATGCAGGCGGCTTTTAAGGAAAAGGCAGTAGCAATCAATAATTTGACAGACAAGAAAATTACAATTGAGATGGCAAAAAAAGCATTTAAAGAAGGATTTGAGCGAGGTCTCAATATTGACTTGCAGGAATATGAGCTTAACCAACAGCAGCTGGACTATGTAGAAAAGCTCGCTAAAGAAAGATATGAAAACAATGAATGGAACTTTAAAAGATAAAAACAAGCTAAACGGCTTATATCGATTGAGGATGGGGATAATTCCCTGTCCTCTTTTTTTTGTTTTAGCAAACATTAAACATATAGCCATAATAAATTACGAAAGGGCGAAATTTTACTATGAAGCCGTTTGTTCCCCAATTAGTTTATATAGAACCGAAAGCATTAGAATACCAGTTAGGAAGAGAACTAAAGGAAAAATTTGAAAAGATGGGTCTTGAAATAAGAGAAACGACCTCGCATAACCAGGTGAGAGGCATTCCAGGTGAAACAGAGCTTCAGCAGTACAGAAATGCTAAATCTACTCTTGTTGTCGGCATCAGAAAAACATTAAAGTTTGATACGTCAAAACCATCAGCAGAATATGCCATTCCGCTTGCGACTGGCTGTATGGGGCATTGTCATTATTGTTATTTGCAGACAACGCTTGGAAGCAAACCGTATATACGGACATATGTCAATCTGGAGGAAATATTTGATCAAGCGCAAAAATACATGGACGAACGAGGCGATCAAATTACAAGATTTGAGGCTGCATGTACATCAGATATTGTAGGACTTGATCATTTAACGCATTCTTTGAAAAAAACAATTGAATATTTCGGACAGCAAGACAGAGGCCGTCTGCGTTTCGTAACAAAATATCACCATGTCGACCATTTGCTTGATGCAGAGCATAACGGCAGAACAAGATTCCGGTTCAGTGTGAATTCCCGTTATGTAATAAAAAATTTCGAGCCTGGGACTTCTACCTTTGATGAACGGCTAGAGGCTGCCAGAAAGGTAGCTAATGCAGGCTATCCACTTGGCTTTATTGTCGCGCCTATTTATTTGCATGAAGATTGGAAGGAAGGCTATTACGAGCTGTTTGAAAGGTTGTCCGAAAGTCTGCAGGGCGTCAATCTCTCTAATCTGACATTCGAGCTTATTCAGCATCGCTTCACAAAGCCAGCTAAAAGAGTCATTGCAAAAAGATACCCGAAAACTAAGCTTGAGATGGATGAGGAAAAAAGAAAATATAAATGGGGCAGATACGGCATAGGAAAGTATGTTTATCAAAACGATGAAGCAAAAGATATGGAGGATACAATCAGAGGCTATGTATCTCAGTTCTTTCCTGAAGCAGAAGTTGCTTACTTCACATAAAGATGATGCGCATAACAAGAGTTATGCGCATTTGTCATTATATTAATAATAATATCCTCCGTAAGGGTAGCCGAAGCCGCCATAAGGATAACCGTATCCTCCATAAAGGGCAGGGCCAAGCAGAGCTCCTGTCGCAAGTCCGCCTAAAACACCAAGACCAAATCCTGCTCCTCCAAATCCAGGTCTTCCATAACCAAATCCAGGTCTGCCAAATCCATAAGGTCTTCGAACATCGTGATGCTTCATGATGAAATACCTCCATTTTTTTTATCTATACGCTTTTATTTTATGTGCAGCAACCTATAAAAGATTGGATGAATGTCCCAGCATGTAAATAAATCAATAGGGAATTGTGGATTTACGTAAATAAATGGCTTGCCTGCTGTACTATTTTTCTGTTTTCGATATTAAAGTGTAACAATGCTGCAATAAAAGGGGAGAAGGCATTATGCACATAGATGGAGTGTTTTCAGGCGGTGGCATAAAGGGTCTTGCCTTGATCGGGGCATGTGAAGTGCTGGAAGAAAAGGGATTTGAGTTTGTTAGAGTGGCAGGGACAAGTGCTGGTTCTATTATTGCCGCGTTTGTTGCTGCGAAGTATACGAGTAAAGACATTGCGAAAATGCTGGAAGAACTCGACTTGTCCACACTTCTGGATGAACGCAAGCTTCTCGTTCCATTTCCATTTGCGAAATGGCTGTTTCTTTATTGGCGACTTGGCTTATATAAAGGCAATGCATTAGAAAGGTGGCTGGAGGAGAAGCTTGCTTATAAAGGGATTAGGACATTTGCAGATTTGCCTCCAAACTCACTGCGGGTGATTGCATCTGATATTACAAATGGTGTGATGGTTGTTCTTCCAGATGACTTGCCTAAGTATGGAATTGATCCAGGCAGTTTCTCTGTTGCAAAGGCCATTAGAATGAGCTGCAGTCTTCCTTTCTTTTTTGAACCAGCAACCCTTGGAACAAAACAAAATAAAAGCATTATTGTAGATGGTGGCGTTCTCAGCAATTTTCCGATGTGGCTTTTTGATAAAGAAAATGTAAAAAAAATCAGACCGGTTATTGGGCTAAAGCTAAGTCATAAACAGTCAGAGCATCCAAAACATATGATAAAAAACGCTTTTCATTTGTTTGGTGCAATGTTTGAGACAATGAAGGATGCTCATGATTCCAGGTATATTTCGCGCAAGCATGAAAAGAATATCATATTCATTCCCTCTGAAGGAGTTATGTCTACTGAATTCACCTTAACGAAAGAAAAACAAGTTGAAATAATTCAGATGGGCCGAGACTATGCCAATAAATTCCTACGCTCATGGACTTATTAATAAAAAAAGTCGAACCTGCCTTTAGGATAAGTTCGACTTTTTTTACATATAACAAAAATATTTATAAATGGCAAAAAGGAGGCAGGGAATTTGCCTTCTTTAAAAACAGGTCAAAAAGTTGCCCGATTTTTCTTTTTGCTTTTTTTTCCTTCAATGACAGTCAAGTGTGCACTGCTCGCGCTTCTCTTCTTGCCTTTGAAGGATGCAGGTTTTGCTTGGACGCCTTGCTTTGGCAAGGTTTTCCCTTTTGTATGTTGTCTTTTTTTCGATCTTTTTGCTGCTTTGACAAAAGCCTTCTGCTCTTTTCTTTCAGGGCTAGCTTTGGAAAAACGTCGCACGATAAACCAGATGAGAAGTCCAACAACAACTAAAGAGAGTATGTTTTGCATAAACCCAACAGGATTGGAAACAACAGACGATACCAAACCTATTAAAGCAAGTAAGCAGACGATTCCAATAACAAAAAAAGGAATTCGATTCTTCAAGAAAAAGCCACCTCCCTAAAAGCATGATGAGCATTTTTTACAACTTTTAAACTCGTATTAAAAAAAGTTTATTCACAGCTACGAAAATTGTTGCTTTGGTGAAGCGCTGTACAAAATAATTTTTTTTGGTGTCCTATAATATGCAATATCCCCTAAATATAAGAATATTAATCAGCTGCTAACTAAAATTGTATTTTCTGTTTCTTCTTCTCTGCGCTTTAATTCCTTAAAGGAATAAATGGCTACTTCTACTTGATCGTCTGTCGGCTCTTTTGTTGTCAAAAGCTGCAGCCAAAGACCTGGCAATCCTAAGTATTTTAAAACCGGGATATTTCTCAATTTATTTGTAAATTGCAGCACC
Source organism: Bacillus sp. Au-Bac7 (assembly GCF_021341655.1). Taxonomy (NCBI): domain Bacteria; kingdom Bacillati; phylum Bacillota; class Bacilli; order Caryophanales; family Bacillaceae; genus Bacillus; species Bacillus sp. Au-Bac7. The sequence goes on from NZ_JAJTTG010000001.1 coordinate 192,700, forward strand.
TCAAATGAAATTCCAAGCACGACAGGAATTAAAGCAATTCTGCTTACTATCCGTTCAACAAATGAATCTGTCGGGAACAGCAAATATAGAAAAAGACCAACAAATACGGTAAACAAAATAAAGCTGCTGCCGCATCGATAATGGAGCCTTGATTGAGCTTGAACATTTTCTACGGTTATTTCTTTGCCATTTTCAAAAGCATTGATCACTTTATGCTCCGCACCGTGGTATTGAAAGACCCGCTTTATAAGAGGGGTTAAGGAAACAAAGTAAATATAGCCAAGCAAAAGCAGCAGTTTAATGAAGCTTTCAAGCAAAATTTGAGCAACATGTCCGCTTATAACAGGCTTGAAAAACTCAGCCAAAAAGGCAGGAACTAACGTGAAGATAAATTTGCCGAACAGAAAGGAAAGTATACCGATTGCTGCTACCCCTAAAATCATTGTCATTTTAGAAGGTTCCTTTTCTTCAATTACATTATCGTCGGCAGGGTCTACGTCATAGCGATCTGTGGAGAAATTTAAATGCTTTGTACCATTTCCGCTTGATTCAATGATGGCTACAATCCCTCTGATAAAGGGGATTTTTTTTAATTTAGCCAGCTTCGGATTATGTTTTCTCGGCAAATGGAAGTAATCAATCGATTGATCTTTACGTCTTATAGCAGTCACATAATGATGTTTTCCGCCAAACATAACACCTTCTACAACTGCCTGTCCTCCGAATACTGGTTTTTGCTTATTTGACATGAATATTTACACCAACCTCAGGTTAAATTAGGGTGGAAAAGCAAATGCGTAATTGTTTTCTCTGTTGGATGTGAGAGGTTGTCTCAAATCACTGTAAAACCCCTAATTACATATTACTAAAAATTTAGAGAAACAACTAGCCTGATGAATTAGGAGCATTTGCAAAAAGGAAGGTATGGAAGAATCTTTTGCAGGAGGCATAGGAAATGAATAATGAAAATGAAAGAGAAGCGGAAAATATCAGCGGAATTTCAAAGGAGCCATCCATGCATTTCATCAGCCTTGTTGTCTGGACAGGATTATTTGGCGGAATTTTTTGGGCGTTCATCGGATTCATCGCTTATTATTTTCATATGACAGAAATAAGGCCGAATGTCATCTTGGAGCCATGGGCATTAGGAAGCTGGAAGACTAGCTGGCTTGGAACCATTATCAGCATTTGTGCTATCGGATTTTTTTCTTTAATGGCTGCTTTCGGCTATTATCTTTTGCTGAGAAGATTCAAGTCCTTCTATATAGGTTTAGGATTTGGCATAATGGTTTTTGGTGTGGTCTTTATTATCTTAAATCCTATTTTTCCGAGTATAAAGCCATTTTTGCAGCTCAGTCTGAATACCATTATTACGTCAGTTTGTCTGTACATGCTGTGGGGGGTATTTGTCGGTTATACGATTTCTTATGAGGAAAGCGAAATACGGACAAAAAAACAAAAAGAAAAGAAGAGTGAGGCGAACATTTCGGGTAGTGAAGGATAATTAATATATGATAGAATGTTCTACATGAGCATTCTTTTTTTATAGCAGGCAAAATTTTTAAATTATTTATCAATGAGTTTGCACATTCGGAAAAAAACGAAACTAGTAATCGGGGAGAGAACCTTAATGGAGAAATTAAAAAAATTACGAGAAGCTTTGGCAGCTGCAGGTGTTGACGGAATTGTAATAGCAAGCAATTTTAACCGCCGTTACATCTCTAACTTTACAGGCTCAGCAGGTGTTGTGTTAATCAGCGGGGAAGAAGCTAAGTTCATTACAGACTTCCGTTATACAGAACAAGCAGCCAGCCAATGTGTTGGTTTTGACATTGTTAAACATACAGGCCCAATTCAAAAGGAAGTGGCAGAACAAGCAGAAAAGCTTGGTATAAAAAAATTAGCTTTTGAACAGGACTATATGACTTTTACAGAATACAGGCTGTATGAAACAACGTTTAAAGGAGAACTTGTACCAGTTTCAGGCATTGTAGAAAAGTTACGCTTGATTAAGAGTAGTGAAGAGATTAAGATATTAAAGGAAGCAGCGGAGATTGCAGATGCCGCTTTTGCCCATATCCTTAAATTTATTACGGTTGGGAAAACAGAATTGGAAGTTTCGAATGAATTAGAGTTTTTTATGAGAAAAGCAGGTGCAGTATCATCATCCTTTGATACAATTGTCGCTTCTGGAACAAGATCTGCATTGCCTCACGGTGTGGCATCAGAAAAAGTGATTGAAGCCGGTGATTTTGTGACAATGGATTTCGGAGCATATTATAAAGGGTATGTTTCTGATATTACGAGAACAATTGCTGTTGGCAAACCAGACGATAAGCTAAAGGAAATATATGATATTGTCCTCCAAGCTCAGCTGAAAGGAATGGAAGGAATCAAGCCGGGTCTTACTGGCATTCAGGCAGATGCGCTGACTCGTGATTACATAAGTGCACATGGGTATGGTGAATATTTTGGCCACTCTACAGGTCATGGAATCGGTTTAGAGGTCCATGAAGGTCCTGGACTATCCTATAAATCGGAAACAGTCCTTGAGCCCGGCATGGTTGTAACAGTTGAACCAGGCATCTATATTCCAGGTCTGGGTGGGGTTCGCATAGAGGATGATACCATCATAACAGATGATCATAATGAAGCTTTAACCCATTCACCAAAAGAATTGATTATTTTATAGGACTTAACAGGAGGATCTTTTATGATTTCAGTAAACGATTTTAAAACAGGTTTAACAATTGAAGTGGATAACGGAATTTGGCGTGTCTTGGATTTCCAACATGTTAAACCAGGAAAAGGCGCTGCATTCGTGCGTTCTAAATTAAAGAACTTACGTACAGGAGCAGTTCAAGAAAAAACATTCAGAGCTGGCGAAAAGGTTGGAAAAGCACAAATCGACAACCGTAAAATGCAATACTTGTATGCAAGCGGCGATCAGCATGTATTCATGGACCAAGAATCATATGATCAAATCGAGCTATCTGCTGATGCGATTGAATATGAATTAAAGTTCTTGAAAGAAAACATGGAAGTTCATATCATGATGTACCAAAGCGAAACACTTGGCGTAGAGCTTCCAAATACAGTTGAGCTTGAAGTAACAGAAACAGAGCCTGGCATTAAAGGGGACACAGCTTCTGGCGGTACAAAGCCTGCAATCTTAGAAACAGGTCTTTCTGTGCAAGTTCCTTTCTTTATTAACCAAGGCGACAGATTGATTATCAATACAGCTGAAGCGAGCTATGTTTCCCGCGCGTAATTAGTTTACGGTTTTTACCATTTGCGTTTCAGGATGGGATGCTGTATTATATAAATATAAACGCTGCGTTGTACGTTATCGTATGAAGTTTCAACCTTTATCGTTAATTAGGGAGTTCTATATTAAAGAAGGATCAGCATGCCTTTATGACATGTTCCTAAAGGACATATGAAGAAATCTTTTGCGAACACCCACCTGGTGGAGCAGGTTTTGAAACTCCATACACCTAAGCGGCAAATGCGGCAAAAAAGAAGAGAACTTTGTTCTCTTCTTTTTTTTTGTATCTGCAGGGACAAAATTAAGAATTACTTGGAATGACAAGCTTTTGACCTACATAGATTTGATTGATGTTTCCGATATTGTTGGCCTCTGCAATGGCTCCGACAGACACGCCATACTTCTGGCTGATTTCAGAAAGCGTATCACCGGCAACAACAGTATAAGATTTAGCAGGCGTGGCAGGAGCGGTAGTTGTTTGCTGGTTTTCCTCCAAGTAAGGAAGGGGATTGACAGCATTGGACTTGGCACTGTTCCATCTGCCTTTGTGAAGTTCAAAATGCAGATGTTGCCCAGTAGATTGCCCTGTACTGCCCATAATGCCAATTGTTTGTCCAGCTTTCACTCGTTCACCGACAGATACTCTTCTGGAACCTGCGCGCAAATGTGCATAAACAGTTTCCCAAATTTGCCCGCCGAGCTGATGGACAATCATAATGCACTCCCCATAGCTTGAAGAAACATAAGAGCGGGAAACAGTTCCGTCAGCAGCAGCTGCAATTGGATTTGTCCCGGATTTCGCAAAGTCTACCCCGAAATGCTTGTTTGATCCAGAGTAGCGAAAAGGATTGCTCACATTGGTAACGGATGTTGGCCGCCTAAACATGGATATCACCTCCATGATAGGATATTCAAAACAGAAAGTAAAAGTTTGGACAAGTATTGTCCATTTTCAAGGAAAAAGGCAGAGCGACTAAAAAAGCTCTGCCTTTTTCCTTATTTACTTAACAAAATCATAGCCTTTTAATTTGGCTATAATCTTTGGAATATCTGTATTTTCAATCACACCATGAAATTCCTCTGCACCTTTGCCAACTGCGAACAAAGCAATCATATTGCCTGTATGACCGCCTGTTGTGCTGCTGAGCTGCTGGGTTGGTCTATCCATTAAGCCGGCGTGAAAATGAGAGGCGATCATTCCCCCGATTTCTCTGCCGACCTTTTGTTCAGGGTAGAGTTTGCCATTGTCCTTTTTAATTTTTTTATTAAAGTCAGCTAATTGTTCCTCTGTTAGCGTGATGTGTGCATATGTTTGGAATACAAAAAGAATGCTTTCTTTCGTGTAGGTGCCCGTTTTTTCGTCTTTTTGTAATTTTTGGGCCATTAATTCAGGACTTATAGAAATGTTCTTCAACCCTTTTATGTCTAACGGCTCTGTCAACGATAAACCCATCGTTTCGTGATCTGCAGCGACAAGTACTAATGTGTCGTTTCTTTTTTGCGCCCACTCCACACAATATTTAACAGCTTCATCAAATTCAACCGTTTCCTTCCAAATGCCAGTTAAATCGGCGGAGTGAGCGGCATGGTCAATTCTTGCACCTTCAATTACTGCAAAAAAGCCTTTATCTCCCTTTGCGAGAGTTTCTAGCGTCTTGTTCGTCATTTCTGATAAAGTAGGTTCTTTGCTTTTTAGTTCTTCCCGATCTTGTTTATAGGAGAGATGTTTGCTGGCAAATAGACCTAATAGCTTACTTCCTTTCATTTTGGCAAGCTCCTCATTCGTAGTGGCAAGAGAATATCCGAGGTCTTTATATTTTCTTACGAGCGCTTCGTCTTTTCCAAAATACATAGAACCGCCGCCCATAATTACGTCAATCTGATTTTTTAACTGTTGTTTGGCAATTTCCTCTTGATCTGCCCACCTGTCTTTAACACTAGCTGTAAAGCTGGCAGGAGTTGCATCTGTCACACTATTAGTCGTAACAATTCCTGTCTTGCTCCCATTTTCCTTAAAAACATCCAGTATGCTTGGGTGTTCTTTACCGTCTGGGGTGAGACCGATCATTCCGTTGTTTGTTTTTTTGCCAATGGCGATTGCTGTTCCTCCTGCAGCAGAATCGGTCACATTATTGTTGGCAGAATATGTTTTAACTAAAGCTGTGTATGGCAGGGATTGTAAAAACAAACCGCCACTTTTCCCATGCTCAAAAACACTGGCAATCTCCATTTGACCCATTCCCATTCCGTCTCCAATCAGAAGAATCACATTTTTAGGGGCGCCGTTTGCTGGCTCTGCTGAACAAGCAACGCTCCCGGAAATGGTACATATGGCAATCACGATACAAATGCAGCGAATTATTGTGTTTTTCATCGTTTAGTCCCCTTTTATAAGAATTGTTTCTTATATCTTTTGGAATCAATCTTCATTTTAGTCGCCAGTTAAAAGAATAGGCAGGCATATTATGGTTTTTGTTTTCATACATTCTAGTAAGTGGCATAGTAAGCCATCCGTTTTAATGATTTAGGATTGATGGACAACCTTTATAAAGGAGAAAAGCGCTGTGAAAACACTCTATTCATTTTTGCCTAAAAAAATTGCCGATTCTATACTCACACTTACTCCTGCTGAACGAGAGCAACTAGAAGAAATCAGAATCCGTATTGGAAGGCCTTTGGAGGTTTCCTTCCATGACGGCGTACGGTTTATTGATATGGATATGACGCGTGAGGATGCCCTCCAGCTTCTCCATAAACTAAGCCATTATTCGGTTTATACACTAGAAGAAGAGCTTAAGAGAGGTTATATCACTATAGAAGGCGGTCATCGCGTTGGGCTTGCAGGCAAGGTTATCCTCGAAGACAGTGCAGTCAAGGCGATTCGGGATGTCGCTTCCTTTAATATTCGGATCGCAAAGGAAAAAATCGGTGCGGCTGAGCCTTTTTCTCCGTTTTTATATAACGGCTCGCGTTGGCTGCATACGATGATTATCGGACCCCCGCAAACTGGAAAAACAACAGTATTACGCGATATTGCCAGAATCATTTCAACAGGGAACAGCAAGGCTGGTATCGGACCGCTAAAGGTCGGGATTGTCGACGAGAGATCGGAAATCGCCGGGTGCATGGATGGAATCCCGCAGATGACCTTCGGGACGAGACTAGATGTGCTTGATTCCTGCCCAAAGGCGGAAGGAATGATGATGATGATTCGCTCGATGAGCCCTGATGTGCTAATCGTTGACGAGGTTGGGCGCAAAGAGGATGGAGAGGCGATTCTGGAAGCGGTGAATGCAGGTATCCAGCTGATGATGTCAACACATGGAACTTCATTTGATGAAATTAAAAACAGACCAACATTAAAGCCGATTATCGAAACAGGAATTTTTGAACGATATATTGAGCTGAGCAGAGCAAACGGTCCAGGGACGGTCAGTGCAATAAAGGATGGACAAGGTAGGGCTCTTGTGCAGGAAATGAAGGTGATGTAATAGATGATGAAAATAGTTGGAGCAATTATTATTCTTGCCTCCACAAGCTTTGGCGGCATGGAACTAGCCAAGACATTTAGCGAGCGGCCGAAGCAGCTAAGACAGCTTAAATCGGCATTGCAGTCATTGGAGGCAGAAATTATGTACGGCCATACACCGTTACATGAAGCAGCACGCCGGTTATCTGAGCAGCTTCAGCAGCCTTTAAGTCATTTCTTTGCGAGCTTTTCCGAAAAGCTGATGACGGAAGATACAACAGTAAAGGATGCTTGGACAACCTGTCTTGATGATATTTGGAAAAGAACAGCGATGAAAAAGCCTGAACTGGAAATCATGAAGCAATTCGGTGAAACACTGGGCAGACATGACAGAATCTCACAGCAAAAACAAATCCTGCTCACATTAACGCATATCGACAGAGAAGAACAAGAGGCAAGAGATATTCAACTGAAATATGAAAAGATGATAAAAAGCTTAGGCGTGCTCTCAGGGTTATTAATTGTCATTTTATTGATGTAGGTTTAGGAGGAGACATACATGGGTTTAGAGGTGGATATTATCTTCAAGATTGCAGGTGTCGGCATCGTAGTCGCCTTTTTGCACACGATACTGGACCAGGTAGGTAAGAAAGAGTATGCACAATGGGTTACATTATTTGGCTTTATCTATATTTTATTCATGGTTGCCAACATCGTAGATGACTTATTTCAAAAAATTAAATCGGTATTCTTATTCCAGGGATAAAGGGGGATACGATCATTGAAATACTTCAAATAGTCGGAGTAGCCTTAATCTCGACATTCTTAGCCCTAATTATAAAAGAGCAAAAACCTAATATCGCCTTTTTGTTAGTTGTATTTGTCGGCTGTGTGATTTTTCTGTTTCTTGTGGATCAAATCGCATCCATCATTGAAATGGTAGAAAGAATTGCCTTGAACGCAAAGGTGAATACCGTTTATGTGGAAACGATTTTAAAAATAATCGGCATCGCCTATATTGCTGAATTTGCCGTGCAAATAACAAAGGATGCTGGTCAAGGTGCGATTGCCTCTAAGATAGAACTTGCCGGAAAAATACTGATTCTCGCCATGGCCGTGCCGATTTTAACTGTTCTTGTAGAAACAATTATTAATATGATTCCTAATTAGTAAGACGCTTTAATCTCGAGGTGGACTGATGAAAACGAAACTAAAAGTTGCGCTACTATTCCTATTCACATTCTTTTTTGTATTTAATCCAGTTGTACAAGCAGCACCTCAAGAAGCTACAGAAGAAGAACCAACTGAGCAAAATGCAGCATTAAGCGCGGAAGAGGTCGTTCAAACTCAAATAGATAGCTTGGACTTATCCGAATTAAAAGGTTTCTGGGAAAGTATCACATCCGAGTATGGAGGGTATTTGCCAGAGATTCAGAAAGGGAGTCTATATGATTTTCTTAAAGGAGAAAAAGATTTTGATTACAGCATGTTTTTCTCTGGATTAGTTAAGTTTATTTTTCATGAAGTTGTCGTGAATGGCAAGCTCCTTGGTTCTCTTATTCTATTAACTGTTTTCAGCATGCTGTTGCAAATGCTCCAAAATTCATTTGAAAAGAGCTCCATCAGCAAGGTTGCTTATGCGATTGTATTTATGGTGATTATCATACTAGCATTGAACAGCTTTCATGTAGCTATAACATATGCCAATGAGGCGATTGGCACGATGACAAGCTTTATCCTTGCTTTGGTTCCGCTCCTGCTGGGATTGATGGCAGCATCTGGAGGAGTAATTTCAGCGGCGTTTTTTCATCCGGTAATTCTGTTTCTTATGAATACAAGCGGTATGCTGATCTCCTATATTGTGCTGCCCTTGCTGTTTTTAGCTACCTTGCTGCATATTGTCAGCAGTTTGTCAGAGCAGTATAAAGTCACACAGCTAGGTAATTTGTTGCGCAATATCTCTATCGGAATTCTTGGGTTATTCCTAACAATATTCTTAGGTGTTATATCTGTTCAAGGGATATCAACTGCTGTTACGGACGGGGTTACATTGCGAACAGCGAAATTTGTGGCAGGCAATTTCATTCCAGTCATCGGCAGAATGTTCACAGACACAGCAGATACAGTTATTAGCGCATCCCTTTTGCTTAAAAACACAGTTGGGATTGCAGGTGTTGCCATTCTGCTGTTAATCGTTGCTTTTCCTGCATTGAAAATTCTAGTGATTTCCATCATTTATAAATTTGCCGCAGCACTTCTTCAGCCACTTGGCGGAGGTCCTGTCATCAACTGTCTAGATATTATCAGCAAAAGTGTTCTGTATGTATTTGCTGCCTTGGCGATCGTTTCCTTCATGTTCTTTTTAAGTCTTACAGTCATTATCGCTGCAAGCAATGTGACGATGATGATGAAATAAGGTAGGTGAGTGAATATCAGTTATATAACAGAATGGGTCACCAATATAATTCTTTTTGTACTGCTTGCAACAGTCATCGATATGCTGCTGCCGAATTCAACATTTCAGAAATATGCGAAGCTCGTTTGCGGTCTGCTGTTGATCACGGTTATCTTAACACCTGTGTTCAAGCTTGTTTCCGGTGACTTTGAACAAGTGCTCAAAGCAGCTACTATCAATCTTCCAGAAGAAAAAAATATAGAAAATTCGATAGAATCGCAAAAAAAAGAAATACAAGCATCACTTGATGAATATACATTAGAAAAAATGGCTGTCCAACTGAAGGAGGATGCCAACAAGGAGTTGATAGCAGATTACGGTGTCGAAATCGATTCGATTAAACTATCGCTGAATGACCAAACAGAGCAAAGCTTTCCAGAGAATTTAGACAAACTTGTCCTCGTCTTGAAAGAGGCAGACGAAAACAATCAGGGGGCAGTGGAAGCAGTCAGCCCAGTATCTATTGACACACAGCAACCCCTTCTTGCAAGCAGTGACAAGGAACAAGTAGATAATGCAGATATTGTTTCATTTCTATCGGGAAAATGGGATGTACCACAAGATAGCATTGACATCCTAGCTAAAGGAGGGGAATAGTGCAGATATGGGAAAAGACAATGAAAATGACCACGAAAAGGACAAGACGCAAGGCCCGATCACCTTTTTGAAAAAGCTGATGTCTGGCAATAACAACAAGAAGCAAAACAAGGCTCAATACTTGATAATAGTCGTCCTGTTTGGAGCGGGAATCATGCTTTTAAGCAATATGTTCTTTAAAAACGACAACTCCGATGTATCTGCATTCAGCCAGAATGCGGAAAACACGTCCGAGCAGGCTGAAGAAGTTTTCGGACAGAAATCAAGCGGTTCATCTGATATTACTGATTACGAGAAACTATATACAGAAAAGATCAAAGAGGCAGTCAATTCAATGGCTGGCGTGAAAGACGCCGTTGTTTATGTGAACATTGATGGCTCTGAGAAAAAGGTATATGAGAAAAATCAGACAACTTCAAGTCAAACAACTGAAGAGGAAGACCCGCAGGGCGGGAAACGAACTGTGGAGGAAAACTCTTCAGAAGAGACGCTCGTTACTGTACCAAATGGAGATAAACAAGTTCCGATTGTGGTGGAAACAAAGAAGCCGACTATTAGAGGTGTTCTCGTCATCGCAAAAGGAGCTGAAAATATAAAAGTAAAAAGCATGATAGTCGAGGCTGTAACAAGGGCTTTAGATGTCCCAAGCCATCGGGTATCTGTTCAAGCAAAACAAAACTAAGGGGGATTCATAAATGTTATTGAAAAAACAAACTGTATGGTTATTGACAATGTTAAGCTTAGTGGTTGTATTGACTGTGTACTACACAACATCACCAGAACAGACAAATGAATTTGCTGCTACAGAAAGTAAGCAAACAGAAGATACAGCCAAGGAAAATGCAGCTGGAACTGAAAATGCTGAGCAAAGTGCAGAAACAAAAGGAGCAGAGGATGGCAGCTCTGTATCTACAGTCGCTTCAGATGAAGTGTTTGAAGAAATGCGCCTGCAACTTGATGAACAGCGCAGCAAGGAAGAAGAACAGCTGACAGAGACAATTTCAGAGGCAAAAACAGCAGAAGAGAAAAGTGCAGCTCAAGACAAAATTGATGAAATAAGAACACTTTCCGATAATGAAAAAATGGTGGAAACATTGATTAAAGCAGAAAATTATGAGGATGTACTTGTCCGCACTGTTGACGGCAAAGTTAATGTCACTGTAAAAGCAGAAGAGCTTTCTGCAGAAGCTGCAAATGATATTGTTCAGTTAGTAAGAGAAAACTTAAATCAGCCGAACGCATTTGTAGCAGTTACATTCGATCCAAAATAAGAAATTGCCGGCAAAAAGGAAAAGGCGACTTTTCCTTTTTGCTCTTTTTATGTCAAAACAGAAAATATGCTGTGAATAGTTATTTTCAGCAGAAAATGGTATGATAATTCAGCAGAAGGAATAAAAAACTGCAAGAAAAATGATACTGAATGATAGAAGTGGTTGAACTATTAGAAGGTCTTATCGTATGATATTAGTAGCTAGTCATAAAGAAATGTAATTAAAGGAGTGCAAGAATAGCATGTTGAAAATAGAAGAAATTAAGGATTTAATCAACCTAATCAATGATTCAAACATCAGCGACTTTGTATATGAGAACGAAGGAGCAAAGGTAGAAATCAAAAAAAATCGCCCTGAAGTGCAAGCAGTAGCAGCTGTAAGTGCACCAGCACCAGCACCAGTACCTCAAGTTCAAGCAGTTCAGCCTCAAGCTGTGCAAGCTGCTCCAGAAGCTAAGCAAGCAGATGTAGCAGCAGAGAACCTACATAAGGTAACTTCTCCGATGGTAGGGACATTTTATCAATCAGCAACACCAGATGCTGCTGCATATGTTTCAGTTGGAGATAAAGTGTCAAAAGATACAGTAGTATGTATTGTGGAAGCAATGAAGCTATTCAATGAAATCACGGCTGAGGTTGAAGGGGAAATTGTCGAGATTCTTGTTAAAGACGGCGAGCTAGTAGAATATGGTGAACCTTTATTCTTAGTGAAGGCACTGTAAGAAGAGAGGGTTTAACATATGATTAAGAAACTGTTAATCGCAAACAGAGGAGAAATTGCGGTCCGCATTATTAGAGCGTGCCGTGAAATGAATATTGAAACAGTAGCAGTCTACTCAGAAGCAGACAGAGAAGCGCTTCATGTCCAGCTTGCAGACGAAGCTATCTGCATTGGGCCGACTTCTTCAAAGGAAAGCTATCTAAACTTTACAAACATCATCAGTGCAGCAATGCTGACTGGCAGTGATGCCATCCATCCAGGCTACGGATTTTTGGCAGAAAATGCTGACTTTGCGGAGCTTTGCCGTGACTGCAATATCACCTTCGTTGGACCAAGTCCAGAGGCGATCAATAAGATGGGAACAAAAGACATTGCCAGAGAAACAATGCGTGAAGCTGGTGTGCCGATTGTACCAGGCTCCCAAGGTATCATTAAAGATTTAGAAGATGGTATCAGCTTAGCAGAGAAAATCGGCTATCCTGTTATTATTAAAGCAACTGCAGGCGGCGGGGGTAAAGGTATCCGTGTTGCCAGAACAAAAGAAGAGCTGATTAGTGGAATCAACATTACTCAGCAGGAAGCTTTGACAGCTTTCGGTAATGCTGGTGTATACTTGGAGAAGTTTATTGAAGACTTCCGCCATGTAGAGCTGCAGGTACTTGCTGATAACTATGGCCATGTTATTCACTTAGGTGAAAGAGACTGCTCTATCCAAAGAAGACTGCAAAAGTTGCTGGAAGAGACGCCTTCTCCTGTTTTGACAGAAGAAATTCGCAATAAAATGGGAGCTGCAGCAGTTAAAGCGGCAGAGGCAGTACAATATTCTGGTGCAGGTACAGTTGAGTTCATTTATGATTATCAAAACGAACAATTCTATTTCATGGAAATGAATACACGTATTCAAGTGGAACATCCGGTTACAGAAATGGTCACAGGTATTGATTTGATAAAAGAGCAAATACTAGTAGCATCTGGAAAACCATTGGCTATTACGCAAAAGGATGTAGAATTTAACGGATGGGCAATCGAATGCCGCATCAATGCTGAAAATCCAGCTAAGAACTTTATGCCTTCTGCCGGGAAAATCAATATGTACCTTCCGCCGGGCGGTTTAGGTGTTCGTGTTGATTCAGCAGCGTATCCTGGTTATACGATCCCGCCGTATTATGACAGCATGATTGCTAAAGTTATTACATATGGCGCAACAAGAGAAGAAGCAATATCACGTATGAAGCGTGCTCTTAGTGAATTCGTCATTGAGGGTGTTCATACGACAATCCCATTTCACTTGAAACTCCTTAATCATGAAAAATTTGTGGAAGGAAACTTCAACACAAAATTTTTAGAGATGTATGATTTGATGAAATCTGAAGATTAAAGGGAGGAACCAATATGAGCGAATCAACTATTTTAGATATGAACCAGGAATTTAACGGCTTAGGAAAAGTTGAAATTGCCCCTGAAGTCATAGAAGTAATCGCTGGAATTGCCGCATCTGAAGTGGAGGGCGTAGCCCAAATGAGAGGAAACTTTGCCTCTGGTGTTGTAGAAAAGCTTGGGAAAAAGCTGCACAACAAAGGAGTTAAGGTAGAACTTGCAGATGAAGGTATCAAGGTGGATGTTTATTGTGTCATGAATTTTGGCGTTTCCATCCCGCAAGTGGCACAGCAAATACAAGATAATATTCGCCAAACACTGATCAATATGACGGCGTTAGTGGCTGAAGAAATAAATATACATGTGGTTGGCGTTCAGTTTGAGAATGCTAAGCAAGATACAGAAACACAGCAAGAGATGTAAAAAAATAAGCTGCTATTAGGATATGCTTAACTTTCTATACATTTAGCGTTCCAAACTATGTGTAGAGAAGTAGCTATCCATGGCAGCTTTTTTCTTTGTCTGATTCATTCGTGAATAGCAGTTTCAAGCTATATATGCTATTATCTTTTTAGCAATGTTTGCAAAAATAGCATGAATGAGATCAAATAGTATAAAAATAAGAGTCCATGACAGGATTTTTTAGAGAAAAACATGACAAGCATGCAAATTACATGCAAGTGTTTAAAGGAGCATAAAGGAAATGAAAAGAAGAACGGCAAGAGAAAAGGCGCTTCAAGCATTATTTCAAATTGACCTGAGCGATATAGACAAAAATGAGGCAATCATCCATGCATTAGACGGAGAAAAGCCGGATGCCTATTTGTCTGCACTGGTGAATGGTGTGCTGGACAACCAGTTATCTATTGACGAGCATATTAAGAAGCACTTGGAAAACTGGACGATTGAAAGAATTGCCAATGTCGACAGAAATCTGCTTCGCATAGCTGTTTATGAACTTGTTTACAATACAGAGGAAGTGCCGCAAAATGTAGTAATTGATGAAGCGGTAGAAATTGCAAAAGCATATGGTGATGATAAATCAAGCAAGTTTGTTAATGGCATCCTTTCTAAAATTAAAAACAGTTTGTAAGGCTTGACTAAAGGGAATAAAAGAGTGCATGCCAAATAGGGCTTACTCGTCATTCGAAAGGGAAAAGCAGGACTACTGCCATTCCCTTTTATCCTGTATAGGAGCGTTATATAATGGAAAATAGATATTTAACAATACAAGCATTAACAAAATACATAAAAAGAAAATTTGATGCAGATCCCCATTTGCAACATGTCCATGTCAAAGGAGAAATATCCAATTTTAAACAGCATAGCAGCGGGCATATGTACTTTACATTAAAGGATGATAAAGCAAGAATTCTTGCCGTTATGTTTTCAAGAAACGCACAAGGCATGAAATTCAAGCCTGAAAACGGCATGAAGGTACTTGTAAAGGCATCTGTTACCGTATATGAGCAAAGCGGTCAATACCAAATGTATGTGCAAGAAATGAGGCCAGACGGTGTCGGCGACTTGTATTTGGCATATGAACAGCTAAAGAAAAAATTGGAGGCAAGTGGACTGTTTTCTCCTACATATAAACAAGCAATCCCAAAATATCCTGATACAATCGGGATTATCACTTCTCCTACAGGTGCAGCCATCAGAGATATACTCATCACCATCAAAAGGCGTTATCCAATCGCTAAAATCATCATTTTTCCTGCACTAGTTCAAGGAGAGGCAGCAGCACCTTCTATTGTAAAAGCAATTGAAAAAGCTAACAATCTAACGGGCCCATCCATTGATGTATTGATTGTCGGAAGAGGCGGCGGTTCGATTGAGGAGCTTTGGGCATTTAATGAAGAAGCTGTTGCTAATGCTATATTTGCATCGAAAGTTCCGATTATATCTGCTGTAGGGCATGAAACAGACTTCACGATCGCTGACTTTGTTGCAGATTTGAGAGCTCCAACGCCAACTGGAGCAGCCGAAATGGCAGCACCGCATATGGAAGAGCTTATGGAAAGAGTGCTGACCCGTAAGGCAAGGCTCATTCGCGGAATGAAAGAAAGGGTCGACAAGGAAAAGCACAGACTCGGAAAGATGGAAAAATCATATGCCTTTCGTTATCCAAAGCTACTCCTTGACCAAAAGATGGAACAATTGGATAGGCAAAATGAATTATTGCAGCGCAATATTAAAAAGCTGCTTGCATCAAATGAAGAGAAGCAGGAAGTTCTGGCACGCCGCCTTCTCAGACGTCATCCACAAGAGCTGCTGAGTCTTGCAGAAAAGGACCGAATCAGCCTAGAAAAAAACCTTGTTCGAAATATGAGTTTAATATACCAGAACAAAGCACAGATGTTTCATTCCATCATTGGCAAAATGGATGCATTGAGTCCATTGAAAATCATGGAAAGAGGCTATAATCTTGCTTATTCAACTGAAGGGAAATTAATTTCCAGCATAAAACAAGTAACCGAAAATGAAAAAATAGAACTGCGGCTTTCGGATGGAACAGTAAAAGCTCAAGTGACATCTATTAAGGAGTGAATAAATATGTCTAAAATAACCGGCTTATCCTTTGAAGAAGCGATGGAAGAGCTAGAAAAGATTGTGGAAAAGCTTGAGGAAGGCGATGTGCCTCTTGAGGAAGCAATCAATACTTACAAAAGAGGGATGGAACTATCGAAGTTTTGTCATGATAAACTAAAAAATGTGGAAGAACAGCTTGCAGAAGTTGTCCTCGATAATGGACAAAAAGAAGCATTTTCCATAGGCGAGGAGGAATAAGCGCTTGTCCGGACTTTCTTTAGCAGCTTTTACAGAAAAATATAAAAAACTAGTTGAACAGCAATTAAAAGACAGCGTTTCACAACTGGCAGCCCCGGAAGTTATTCTAGATTCCATGCACTATTCTCTTTCTGCCGGCGGCAAGCGCATCCGCCCGTTGCTCACTTTCGCCACAATGGCGGCTTTTGGGAAAGATCCCGAATCTGGACTTATACCCGCTGCGGCAATTGAAATGATACATACATATTCATTGATTCATGATGATTTGCCAAGCATGGATGATGATGATTTGCGAAGAGGTATTCCTACTAACCATAAAGTCTATGGTGAAGCTATTGCCATTCTTGCAGGAGACGCCTTACTTACATACAGCTTTCAGCTTGTAACAAGCATGAAAGACACTGACGCAGATAAAAAAATTAAAGTGCTGGAAATTATTGCGAAGGCTGCAGGTGCTGAAGGTATGGTCGGCGGTCAAGTCGGCGATATTGAAGGGGAAGGAAAACAGCTTTCTAAACAAGATCTTGAATATATCCATGTCCATAAAACAGGCAAAATGCTCGAGGCAAGTGTCTTAGTCGGCGCTCATCTTGCAGACGCAAAAAGCGAGCAGATTGAGCTTTTAACAGCTTTTGCTTATCACTTAGGTCTAGCCTTCCAAATCAGAGATGATATTTTAGATGTAGAGGGCGATGAAGAACTGATCGGCAAGCCTCTTGGAAGTGATGAAGATAATCATAAGAGTACATATCCCGCTCTCCTGACAATGGACGGGGCAAAAAAAGAGCTCGCTTATCATATTGCTGCTGCTAAGGAAAAGCTCGCCGGTTTATCGCTGGAAACTAAACTGTTGGAGGAAATGACAGATTTAGTCGGTAATCGTAACAGCTAAAAACATGTTTAACTAATAATTGAATTAGGGTATATTTGGGAGAAGACACTTCTTTTTTTTAGGACAAGTTAACCCTGCTACGTAAAGAATATACGTAAATACGACCGTTATCACTTTGTGTTAGCGGTTATTTTTAGGAGCTTTATGTTAAAATAAACATGAATGGTACTTTTTATGTGAAAAAGGTGTTCGGATTTAAGTTTTCTTTTTTAATATATATTTACCACTTAGTAAGAACTATATAGAATTACTTCCTATTAAGGATGTTTGAATGGTATAATACATATTTAATATGTATAGCTAATAATAAAGGTTAGATGATAATAAAGCATACATAATTTTAATTTATTTATAAAAAAGGAAATAAACACGGTTTTTTATATAAGGTTTAAATTGAAGGAAAGAGAGTTGTTAACGATGGATTTATCGTCAATAAAGAATCCAGCCTTTCTCAAAGACCTATCGATCGAAGAACTTGAGAAGTTGAGTGAAGAGGTTCGTCATTTTTTAATAAATAAACTGTCGGATAAGGGCGGACATCTCGGTCCGAATTTAGGTGTAGTCGAGTTGACAATCGCATTGCATAAATGTTTTGATAGCCCGAAAGACAAGTTTATTTGGGATGTAGGACATCAAGCATATGTGCATAAAATCTTGACAGGCAGAGCGAAGGATTTTGATACGCTCAGACAATATAAAGGGTTATCAGGATTTCCAAAAATGAATGAAAGCGAGCATGATGTTTGGGAAACTGGTCACAGCTCTACCTCTTTATCAGCGGCAATGGGTATGGCAGTTGCTCGTGATTTGAAGAAGGAAGACTCTTATGTTGTGCCAATCATTGGTGATGGTGCTTTAACAGGCGGAATGGCGTTAGAAGCTTTAAACCATATTGGCGATGAGAAAACTAATATGATTGTGATTCTTAACGACAATGAAATGAGCATTGCACCAAATGTTGGAGCATTGCATCATGTGCTTGGAAGACTGCGGACAGCCGGTAAATATCAATGGGCGAAAGATGAACTGGAAATGCTCATGAAAAAAATCCCCGCAGTTGGCGGGAAGCTGGCAGCGACAGCAGAAAGAATTAAAGACAGTCTAAAATATCTGCTTGTTTCTGGTGTGTTCTTTGAAGAGCTTGGCTTCACATACCTAGGTCCGGTCGACGGCCATAACTATGAAGATTTAATGGAACATTTGAATTATGCAAAGAAAACGGAAGGCCCGGTCCTTTTGCATGTATTGACGAAAAAAGGCAAAGGCTTTTCACCTGCTGAGAAGGATAAGGTCGGCACATGGCATGGAACAGGTCCATATAAAATTGAGACAGGTGCTCTAGTGAAGCCTGCCAATACTGCCCCAGCATGGAGCAAACTTGTCAGTGATACGGTGCTTAAGCTTGCTAGACAGGATGAAAGAATTGTCGCCATTACGCCTGCCATGCCTGTTGGGTCTAAACTTGAAGCCTTTGCGCAAGAGTTTCCGGACAGAATGCTAGATGTGGGAATTGCAGAACAGCATGCAGTTACACTTGCAGCAGGGCTTGCAACCCAAAACATGAAGCCGTTTTTGGCGATTTATTCTACTTTTCTGCAAAGAGCATATGACCAGATGCTTCACGATGTATGCAGACAAAATCTGAACGTCTTTATTGGTATTGACCGCTCAGGACTTGTAGGTGCAGACGGAGAGACACATCAAGGTGTGTATGACATTTCCTTCCTTCGCCATATGCCGAATTTAGTAATAATGATGCCGAAAGACGAGAACGAAGGTCAGCATATGGTTCATACAGCGCTTAGCTACAATGATGGACCGATTGCAATGAGATTCCCTCGAGGCAACGGGCTTGGTGTTCCGATGGACGAAACATTACAGTCAATTCCAATTGGAACTTGGGAAGTGCTGAGAGAAGGCACAGATGCAGCTATTTTGACATTCGGTACAACAATCGGAATGGCGATGAAAGCTGCTGAAATTCTTGAAAAGCAAGGAACATCTGTTAAAGTCATTAATGCAAGATTTATCAAGCCATTGGATGAGCAGATGCTAAATGAATTGTTCAAACTCCAAATGCCAATATTAACAATAGAAGAAGCAGTATTGCAAGGCGGTTTTGGCAGCTATGTTCTTGAATATGCACAAGGAGCTGGCTTTGGGTCTACTGTTATTGACAGAATGGGAATTCCTGATCAATTTATAGAGCATGGAGATGTTGATTCCTTGTTGGCAGAAATTCACTTAACAACAGAAGAAGCGGTTAAAAGAATTAACTCGATTGCGAGAAAAAAACAAAAAAGGGCTTAGATAATAGATGAAGAAAGAACGCATTGATGTTTTATTAGTCGAGCAAGGATTATTTGAAACGAGAGAAAAAGCAAAGAGAGCCATCATGGCAGGAATTGTGTATTGTGATGAGGAGAGACTGGATAAGCCGGGCGAAAAAATCCCGGCAGAATCCAAGCTTACTGTCAAAGGAAAAACGCTGAAATATGTGAGCCGCGGCGGCTTGAAGCTGGAAAAAGCACTGGAAGTCTTTGATTTAACAGCTCAAGACAAAGTTTTGCTCGATATAGGCGCGTCAACAGGTGGTTTTACAGATTGCGCCTTACAAAATGGTGCGAAAATGTCCTATGCACTTGATGTGGGCTATAACCAGCTTGCCTGGAAGCTTAGACAAGATGAAAGAGTAGTTGTAATGGAGCGCACTAACTTCCGTTATGTTACTCCTGCAGATTTAGAAGGAGAAATGCCGAATTTTGCATCCATCGATGTTTCTTTCATTTCTTTAAAGCTGATTCTTCCTGTGTTGAAAACCTTGCTGGTTTCTGGCAGTGATATTATTGCATTAGTTAAGCCGCAGTTTGAGGCAGGCAGAGAGCAAGTCGGCAAAAAGGGAATTGTCCGCGATAAAAAGGTTCATATGGATGTACTCGAAACGATTATTGAGTTTTCGAAGAAGGAAGGCTATCAAATCAAAAACCTGTCCTTTTCACCGATAACAGGCGGAGATGGGAACATTGAATTCCTTCTCCATTTATATTGGTCTGAAAATCAAGACGGAACAGATGCACAAATCCACATAAAAGAAGTCGTAGATTCTGCACATGAGGAACTGAAAAAAGCAAAGCAGTAAGTTAATAGGGACTCTTCTGAAAGGAATAAGTTCACACTTATTCCTTTTTGGATTGCAAAAGAATACATACAAATTATAGAATAAAGATACAATGAATATACAAGGATTAAGAAGGTTTTTGTCAAACGATGGCGAAATATAGGAGTATAGACTTTAAAGTCTGCATAATGCAGACAAAAAAATGTACTTAACTAAAAACTTTTTAAATCACAACTCTAAAAAAAGTGGACAAATTGTCCATAAAGGAATGATAGATATGAATAAAGGCCAAAGGCATATAAAAATAAGAGATATTATTGCCAATAATGAAATAGAAACACAGGATGATCTTGTAGATGAGCTGAAGAATGCTGGTTATAATGTGACACAAGCAACTGTTTCAAGAGATATTAAGGAGCTTCATCTTGTAAAGGTGCCGTTGCAGGACGGCCGCTACAAATACAGCTTGCCGGCAGACCAGCGCTTTAATCCGCTGCAGAAACTAAAAAGAACGCTAATGGATGCATTCGTAAAAATTGATTCTGCAGGAAATTTGCTCGTATTGAAATCACTTCCTGGCAATGCACAAGCAATCGGTGCGCTGATCGATAACCTTGATTGGGATGAGATTTTAGGGACCATTTGTGGAGATGACACATGTCTTATTATTTGCCGTACTGCAGAAGACGGACAAACGATTACAGACCGCTTTCTTGATATGTTGTAAAAGAGGTGACATATTTTGCTTAATGAATTATCAATTAAAAATTTTGCCATAATAGAATCCTTATCCGTCTCCTTTCAAAAAGGATTGACCGTTCTAACAGGGGAAACAGGTGCTGGGAAATCCATTATTATTGATGCGATAAATTTGCTTGTAGGCGGCAGGGGTTCTGCTGAATTTGTTCGCCATGGGGAAGAAAAGGCAGAAATAGAAGGGCTTTTTTATATTGAAAATGGCCATCCTTGCTTTCAGAAAATGGAAGAGTTCGGAATAGATATCGAGGAAGGAACCATTATCTTGAGAAGAGATATCTCCGTTTCAGGCAAAAGTGTTTGCCGAATAAACGGAAAGCTTATAACGATATCCACATTGAGGGAAATCGGCTCAAGCCTTATCGATATCCATGGCCAGCATGAGCATCAGGAATTGATGGATGAAACAAAACATCTCATGCTTCTGGATACGTATGCTCATACAGAACTCGCCCCTGTGCTAAAGGAATATGAAGCATTATACCGTTCGTATACTCAAACACAAAAAAAGCTTATGAACTTGACTGAAAATGAACAGCAGATGGCTCATCGTTTGGATTTATTAACCTTTCAGCATCAGGAAATTATTAATGCCAATCTGCAAAAGAATGAAGATGAAGAATTGCTGGAGGAAAGAAAAAAGCTCGGCAATTTTGAGAGAATCTTCGAAAGCATTCAAACAAGCTATACTGCCTTAAAGGGAGAACAAAAGGGGTTAGACTGGCTTGGTGAAGTGATGGGGCATATGGAAGAAGCAGCAAGCCTTGATCCAGAGTATAAAGAGATTGCAGATTCTGTATCTAACAGTTTTTACATACTGGAGGATGTTGCAAGCAGGCTTCGAAACAGTCTTGATTATCTTGAATATGACCCTGAACGGCTCAATAGTATAGAATCCAGACTGAATGAGATAAATTCACTAAAACGTAAATATGGAAAATCCGTTGACGAAATATTGGAATATGCCGCTAAAATTGAAGAGGAGCTCGAAACACTCCAAAATAAAGAAACACATATTGATATGCTTGAAAAAGAATTATTAAGCATCAAAAAGGATTTGTTAGTAGAAGCAAATGAGCTTAGTTCTCTTCGCAAAAAAGCTGCACTCCGATTGACAGAAGACATTCATCAAGAACTGAAACAGCTGTATATGGAAAAGACAGTGTTTGAAGTCAGAATTAATGCGGATGATGATAATGTAACTAAATCTGGTATGGATGATGTGGAGTTTTATATTTCAACAAATCCGGGCGAGCCGCTTAAGCCATTGTCTAAAATTGTTTCAGGCGGTGAATTGTCGAGAATGATGCTTGCATTAAAGAGTATTTTTTCTAAGCATCAAGGCGTGACGTCGATTATCTTTGACGAAGTGGATACAGGTGTCAGCGGTAGAGTTGCACAAGCGATTGCTGAAAAGATATCCAAAGTTGCAGCAGGTTCACAGGTGCTTTGCATATCCCATATGCCGCAAGTGGCCGCCATGGCAGATACCCATCTTTATATTGCTAAAGCCATTCATGATGGAAGAACTTCGACGACTGTCACTCCATTGGCAAAACAAGATAAAGTAAAAGAAATTGCCCGAATGATATCCGGAACAGAAATTACCGATTTGACAAAAAAACATGCAAAAGAGCTGTTAAAATTAGCCCAAAAGGTCAAGAATAATGGATAGAACAAGGAAAACCTCTGTTTAACAGGGGTTTTCTATTTTTACTAAGGAACTTTTGAGTATGCTTTTAGCTATTCAAGTTTTACAAAATTACTATTACTAACCAAAGTGTGCAGGTTTTTTATAGTTTTTACAGTAATAAATGACCGCCATGCAGGCAAACTTATATATAAGCCACAAGTTTGGTGACAAGAAGCGAGGAGAGTGAATGATTTGAAAATGGATTTCCTTAGAAAAATAATTGGTGGAATTCTCCTTGTTTCATTAATATCTTTAAGTTTCAATAAACCCTTTCAACAATATCTTCATATCCCAAAAAGCGTCACTATCTTTGAAGGCCAAAATACAGTGATAAACAGTTCATCGATACCTGCATCAAGCATGATGACAGAGGACAATTCAGTCGTTGCCTTAAGTCAAGATGAAGGGAAGTATTCGCTGCATGGTGAAGAGAATGGTAAAAACGAAATGGTTTTAGAGCTGGCAGGCTTTCCGATAAAAAAAGTTGATGTGAATGTTTTAAAAGACTTTAAAGTTATCCCAGGCGGACAATCCATCGGGGTAAAATTAAATACAGTTGGCGTATTAATCGTCGGCCATCATCAGGTGAACACGGAAAATGGCAAAGCTTCCCCTGGTGAAAAGGCTGGCATAAAAGTTGGAGATATGATTACAGAAATCAATGGCAAACAAATCGAAAAAATGGCGGACGTAGCACCATTTGTCCAAAGTGCAGGCGAAACTGGAGATCCGCTTAACTTAACAATAATGAGAGAAAAAGAAAAAATCAAAACAAAATTGGTTCCTTTAAAAGAAAAAGGATCAAGCACATATAAATTGGGGTTATATATTAGAGATTCAGCAGCTGGAATTGGAACGATGACGTTCTATCATCCGCAATCAAAAAAATATGGAGCTTTAGGCCATGTCATTTCTGATATGGATACGAAAAAGCCAATAGTTGTCGATGACGGAGAAATTTTGCGATCGACTGTTACAAGCATAGAAAAAGGGGAAAATGGCAATCCAGGTGAAAAGCTGGCGAGATTTTCTTCCGATAAAGAAGTAATTGGTAATATTACAACAAACAGCCCATTCGGAATTTTTGGTGAACTAAATAGAGGTATCTCCAATGGAGTGATGGATAAAGCAATGCCGATTACCTTATCCGACCAAGTGAAAGAAGGACCGGCTCAAATTCTTACTGTTGTTGATAATGACGAAGTGAAATTGTTTGATATAGAAGTGGTCAGCTCTGTGCCGCAGAAATTCCCAGCAACAAAAGGGATGGTTATCAAGGTAACAGACAAGGAGCTTCTGAAGAAAACAGGAGGAATTGTGCAAGGAATGAGCGGCAGCCCTATCATTCAGGACGGTAAGCTTATCGGAGCAGTTACCCATGTTTTTGTTAATGACCCGACTAGTGGATATGGTGTTCATATTGAATGGATGCTGAATGAAGCTGGAATTGACATTTATGAGGAAAACAAGCAGAAGGCTTCCTAAATGAAAAGAAGCGCACCAATTAGGTGCGCTTTTTTTTATAGGTTTGAAAAGATAAATTCAAGCAGCAAACCAATTCCTAGGAACAATCCGAAGAATGTATTTGTTTGGGCTGTTGATTTCATCGCAAGTGGTGTTTCACTGCGGCTGCCTTTAAAGCCTTTGATTGCTTGGATTGGTTTAGCAATACTTAAGAATACAATAAAGAGCCATGGACTGCTTACACCAAATAGGATAATTCCGATAACCCAAATATACGATATGGCAAATAATGCAGCAAGGAGCTGGACAGCTCTTTCAAATCCCATTAAAATCGCAATTGTTTTTCTGCCCCCGAGAGTATCCTCTTCAATATCTCTTATATTGTTAGACAGGTTAATGCAGCCGATTAAAATCGCGATTGGCACAGAAATCAAAATGCTTTGTTCATTAACAAAACCTGTTTGAATATAGAAAGAAATAAGGATGAAAATCGTTCCCATGCAAATGCCAGAAAACAATTCACCAAATGGAGTGTAGGCAATAGGAAGCGGTCCTCCTGTATATAGGTAACCAATTGCCATACCAAGCAGGCCGACAAGAGCAATCCACCAGCTTGTGCTCATACAAATATAAACACCTAAAAGGAGCGAAACAGCATAAAGGCCGACTGCCAAGTTCATAACTGTTTTCGGCTTCATCCCGTGTCTGACAATAGCACCGCCAATCCCAACAGAATCGGCAGTATCCAATCCGCGAATGAAATCATAATATTCATTGAACAAATTCGTAGCTATTTGAATAAACAAACAAGCAAACAGCATCGCCAAAAATAAACCTGGATGAATCTGTTCATATTGTAATGCTAAAACTGTTCCGATAAATACAGGAACAAAAGAAGCAGTTAACGTGTGTGGTCTTGTCAGCTGCCACAATACTTTATGTGTAGGCTGATCGTTCTTTGCAACATTTTCCATAAAAAAAATCCTTTCTGTAAAACCATTCTAAAAAATAATACGATATGCGAAAGTCCATCTTTTATAATAACTTAAATTTCCCGTCAGCAACAAGAGCGTATTCATAAAATCGCCATATTTTTTTAGTTATAAAATACTTATTTTTTTAATGGGGTAAAATTATCAGCTTTAATAACCATTAAAAGCTTTATTCTCACCTAATAAAGGTTGTATAATAAATACATAAAGATTATTCGACAAACACGCACAGAAAGCAGTTAAATGGCGAAAGTGGTCGAAAATAAGAGAATACATGAGAAAAAACGAGTTTTTCTATATTTTTTTATAAAATCAAAGGATTTTTAGTTACTTTGTCGAAATTGTCATTTAGAATAAAAGTAGAAATAGAGAGATATTGGATATTGAGGAGGAAACTATCATTGAAGAAAATACAAGTATGTGTTGTTGATGACAATAGAGAACTTGTTGGATTGCTGGAGGAATACATAAATTCCCAGGAAGATATGGAAGTCGTCGGTGTAGCCCATAACGGTCAGGAGTGTTTGGATCTTCTGGAGGATATACAGCCTGATGTTATGGTATTGGATATAATCATGCCTCATTTAGATGGTTTGGCCGTTCTCGATAGAATGAAGCAATTGAGTATTCCATCCATGCCAAATGTCATTATGCTGACAGCCTTTGGTCAAGAGGATGTCACAAAAAAAGCTGTTGACCTTGGAGCATCTTACTTTATTTTAAAGCCATTCGATATGGATTATTTAGCTAGCCATATCCGCCAGGTGAGCGGCAAATCAAACGGTTTTGTCCGCAAACAAACATCCTCAACATCTTACAGATCACAGCAGCAAGAACAAAAACCAAGAAATCTTGATGCAAGCATCACGAGCATCATCCATGAAATCGGTGTTCCTGCCCATATTAAAGGCTATCTTTATTTAAGGGAAGCTATTTCAATGGTGTATAATGATATTGAATTATTAGGCTCGATTACAAAAGTTCTTTACCCTGATATTGCTAAAAAATATAATACCACTGCGAGCCGTGTAGAGCGGGCAATTCGTCATGCAATTGAAGTGGCGTGGAGCAGAGGCAACATCGATTCCATCTCCACTTTGTTCGGCTACACTGTCAGCATGTCCAAAGCAAAACCGACGAACTCAGAATTTATCGCGATTGTGGCAGATAAGCTGAGATTGGAGCATAAGGCTTCCTAATAAAGATTGTCACTAATCTATTAGGTAAATGAAGAAAAGCACTTCCTATTTATTAATGGGAAGTGCTTTTTTCTGAAATAAAATAGTCAAGTAAGACACAAGAATACTTCTTGTTCTAATAATTCCGCTCATTTTCTAATACTTCAATAATTGCCTCAAGATTATAAATGGTTTGATCGAGCATGTTAAGCAGTTCTTCCTGCTTTTTAGTATCTTTCGTATGTAGGCTTTCTTGCGTTAATGAATGGATGGTTTCGACCTCTTCTAGTGCACCGTCCATTGCGAGCATAGTACTGCTGTATTGGAATCTTTGTTTATCTGTCAGCAAATCTTCTTTTTCCTTATAGATTGTTGGCAAAGTTTCTAAGTCACTAGACAGGATACTTTCTTCATTATTCCTTTTTAACGCAGTTAATTCATCAATCAAGCCATCGATTGTTTTATGGGTCGTGTCAATATAATCCATTTCCTTTATTTCATCAGCATTGCTTTTTTCTTCATCATCTGTAATGTTAAATTCTTCTGATCGCTTTACTTCAAGTGAACATCCTGCCAACAAAAATAAGCTTAAGACAAAAAAAACAGCAATTCTAATCTGCATATTATCTTTATTTCCTCCAGACCATTTAATGAGTATAAGTTATATACGGGTTATGATTCAGAATTGTTTCAAAATCTGAATATGTTCTTTTCGTGCAAGTAAATTTGTAAAAAAATCAGCCGAATATCTTTATGTAAATAAAAAAAGTAAAAAAAGAGACCGTGTTGAAAACCCGGTCTCTGTTCACATCCATTTTTTAGCCCATAATTCCACTGCATCCAATGCTTTGCCTAGTTCATGGCCTTTTTTTGTCAAAGAATATTCCGTTCGTATCGGTCTCTCTGTAATAACATTGCGTATGACGATGCCGTGATGCTCAAGATCCTTAATTCTTTCATTCAGCATGCGTTTGCTGAGATCTGGAATAAAGCTGTGAATTTCACTAAATCGCTTCGGTTCATCCATTAATGCGTGAATAATAAGTCCAGTCCACTTTTTGCTGATGAATTGATACAGCTTCTCCACCTTTTCGCTTAAGTTGCGCGGAGTCTTTTCTTCGCTCATTTCCTTCATCCTCATTTTTTTAGTTATTAATGATAACCAATATATTATAAATAACATAGTTAAATAATTAAAAAAATCAGCCTTACTTACATAATATCATATAAAACGTTTTCAATAAATGGTTTTGTGACAATTGTGTGGCAGTGACCGTTGACGAAGAAAAAATAGGGGAGTAGAATCTGTAACGTAAATTAACCAGTTAACTTTTAGTAACCAAGTTAAAGGAAGAAGGAATAGAAGATGAGCAAAGTTATTTTCTTAGAAAAAGACGGTTCGATTCATACAACATTAAAAGGTAAGGATGTCCTTGCAAATCCATTGCTTAATAAAGGAGTTGCCTTTACAGAAAAAGAAAGAGAGGAGCTTGGCCTTAACGGTATCTTGCCTCCAGCGGTCTTGACGCTTGAAGAGCAAGTAAAAAGAGCATATGAGCAATTTGCTTCCAAATCAAGTAATCTGGAGAAAAACAATTCATTAAATGATTTGTTCAACCGCAACGTGGTTTTATATTACAGATTGTTAACAGATCATTTGAGCGAAATGCTGCCGATTGTTTACACACCGACTGTTGGTCAATCCATCCAAGAATACAGCCACGAATATCACCGTCCAGGTGGTGTTTACCTGTCTGTTAATGATTTAGATGGAATTGAGGAAGCACTTGCGAATACTGGTGCTTCAGCAGACGATATTGATTTAATCGTTGCAACAGACTCTGAGAGCATTTTAGGTATTGGTGACTGGGGTGTCGGCGGAATCAATATCGCAATTGGAAAACTGGCTGTATATACAGCAGCTGCAGGTATCCACCCAAAACGTGTATTGCCAGTAGTGCTTGATGCAGGTACAAACAATGAAAAGCTAATTAACGATCCATTATATATCGGTAACCGCCATGAAAGAATTCGTGGTGAAAAGTATAATCAGTTCATTGATGCTTATATTGAAAAAGCACTTGACATGTTCCCGAATGCATTGCTGCACTGGGAGGATTTCGGTAATGTGAACGCACGCCATATTATTGAGAAGTATAAAGATAAAGTTTTAACATTCAATGATGACATCCAAGGTACTGGAGCAGTAACGTTAGCAGGTATTCTTTCAGGATTAAAAATCAAAAATGAATCATTAAAGGATCAACGTGTATTAGTGTTTGGACCAGGAGCTGCCGGTATTGGTAACGCAGACCAAATGAAAGATGCGATGGTTCTTGAAGGTTTGACAGAAGAAGAAGCATGTGCAAGATTCTGGGCTGTTGATCACAGAGGTCTGTTGACAGATGGCATGGACGGTATTTTGAGCTTCCAAAAACCATATGTACGTTCAGAAGCAGAAGTTGCAGGCTGGGAAAAAGAAAATGGCATTATTTCATTAATGGAGACAGTTAAACAAGTGAAGCCGACCATTTTGATTGGTACTTCAGGTGTTGCAGGTGCTTTCACAGAAGCAATCATTAAAGAAATGGCAAAACATGTTGAGCGTCCAATCATCATGCCGATGTCAAACCCAACGCATCTAGCCGAAGCAGTTCCATCAGACCTGATTGAATGGACAGACGGAAAAGCGTTAATCGCTACTGGAAGCCCATTTGAGCCTGTTGAATATAAAGGAATTAGCTATGAAATTGGTCAATCAAACAATGCCTTTGTATTCCCAGGCCTTGGTCTTGGTTCGATTGTAGTAAAAGCTAAATTAATTACAGACAGCATGTTCATTGCATCTGCAGATGCAGTTGCAAAGCTTTGTGATACTAGCAAAGATGGAGCTTCATTGCTGCCAAGTGTTTCTCAGCTTCGTGAAGTTTCCTATGAAGTAGCAGTTGCTGTTGCTAAAGCAGCCATTGAAGATGGAGTTGCACAAGATATTCCTGCAAATGTGGAGGAAGCTGTGAAGGATGCTATGTGGTATCCAGTATATAAAGATATTGAAGCAATGTAAGTATTGTTGAAAGAAATAAGGCTTTAAAGAGGGAGGCTTTTAATCTTAGTAATACGGATTAAAAGCCGGATTTACCCTAAAGAGCAGTCTCACTTATTTTTTGAAGAATTAAAACCTACTTAATAAATAGGTTAAGTAGAGTTTATTAGCACAATTTTTGAGCGTATTGATACGCTTTGGATAACATTTGGGGGATTTAAATTATGGGTATAGGTCAAATATTTATTATATTAATACCAATTTTCTTTGTCATTATTTTAGGTTATTTGGCAGGGTATTTTAAAAAGTTCGATGCTGCTTCATCTAAAGGCTTGAACACACTTGTTACAAAGTTTGCGTTGCCAGCACATTTATTTGTCGGAATTACAACAACTTCTAAACAAACACTTATCGATAAATGGCCTTTCTTTGTCACAATGTTCATAGGTATTATCGGTTTCTATGTAGTTCTTTTACTGATTTCACGTTTTGTATTTAAAACATCAACAACTCCAGCATCTATGTTTGCATTAAATTCTACGCAGCCATCATTTGCATTTATGGGTATACCAGTATTAGGAAGTATATTTGGGGCGGATGCAGTTGCAATCCCTATTGCGATAACTGGTGTAGTAGTTAATGCACTTCTTGATCCATTGGCTAGTATTATCGGAACTATTGGCCAGTCAAGCACCAATGCGAAGGAAAAGGGACAAAGCTTATGGAAAGTGACTGTTTCATCTATTCTGCATGGATTGTCTGAACCGCTTGCATGCGTGCCGTTGCTTGGTGTCGTTTTAATTCTTTGCGGCTTCCATTCACCAGATATACTAGCAGACAGCTTAGATGAAATTGGTTCTATCACTTCTGGTGCAGCTTTATTTGCGATTGGGGTAACAATTGGTATCCGCAATATTAAATTCAGCAAAACTGCTATCAGCATTGCCTTCATAAAAGCGATTATTCATCCGTTGGCAATGGTATTGATTGCTCTAATGATGGGATTATCTAAAACAGATATGACAAATGCAATCTTATTGGTTGCTTTCCCAGGCTCAGCAGTAGCTGCGATGATTGCAACAAGGTTTGAGACATTGGAAGCTGAAACAGCGTCCTCCTTTGTCCTCAGTGCCATCCTTTCCTTAATTACATTACCAATCTTCCTGTCTTGGTTGATGTAAGATCATTTTAACAGGCTGGGACACAAGTATGTAAAATACGAATCAAAACCAAACTATTTTTATCATTTATTGATTAATAGTTTGGTTTTTTTGTTTCGATTATATACAATAATTAAAAATCTTAGTGGAATCGAGCGGAGGTCACTCGACTCCTGCGGGAAATAGAGGGAAGGATGAGACCCAGCAGGCGAAGACGAGGAGGCTCATCTTTCTCCCCGCGGAAAGCAAAGTGGCCGAGAGCGCAATGAAACGAACTAATTTTAAAGCCGTATAATACCAAGCTTTATTGTTTCTAAGTTTAAGTTAGATGGAATATTATTATTCGTGTTTAGATGGGTTATATTTTGTATTGGCTCATCTTTATCGTTGCAAGGTTATTTTTTAGAAGGATTACGAAAATGACAATCAGTCGGAAAGTATAAAGAAATCATAAATTTTTCATTCTTTTTGTAAACTTTGTTGTAAAGATTTGCTTTCCCATGTTTAACCTGTTACTATAAAGGAGACTTATTTTTGTTCGAAGTAAATAGTTAGGATAGAACATTCTTTATTTTTTATGAAGAGCAAGGATAGTAATACATAGTGTGTGAAGCACATAGGAGGAAACAAAAATGGCTACAGGTAAAGTAAAATGGTTCAACGCTGAAAAAGGATTTGGTTTCATCGAAACTTCAGAAGGACAAGATGTATTCGTACATTTCAGTGCTATTCAATCTGAAGGTTTCAAAACTTTGGATGAGGGCCAAGAAGTTTCTTTTGACATAGAAGAAGGACAACGCGGACCACAAGCTGCTAACGTTACTAAAGCTTAATTAACTTTCAACAAAAACAGACTCTAACTTTCGTTAGAGTCTGTTTTACTATCAACACAATTTCTAGTTTAGGAGTGTGTGTATATGACATTGATATTTGCTCACAGAGGTTATTCTGCCCGTTTTCCTGAAAATACGATGATAGCTTTCACGGAAGCAGAGAAGGCTTCAGCGAACGGAATTGAGCTGGATGTGCAAATGACGAAGGATGGCGAATTAGTCATCATTCATGATGAAACAGTGGACCGCACGACAAATGGAACTGGATTTGTTGCAGAACATACTTTTAGTGAGTTAAGGAAATTACAAGCTTCTTATAAATTTGCTGGTGTTAACGAAAAGATACCTTCATTAAAAGAGCTGTTTGAATGGATGCAGGGCAACTCCTTATTATGCAATATTGAGTTTAAAAACAATAATGTCCCATATGATGGCATGGAAGAAAAAACAATTAATCTTATTTCTGAGTTTGGATTAGGTGACCGGATTATCTTTTCTTCCTTTAATCATTACAGCATGGTGCTCAGCCACCGAATTGCCCCAGAAATAGAAACAGCCGCACTGCTTTCAGATAGAATATATCAGCCATGGATTTATGCAACAGCAATCAAGGCTAAAGGAATTCATCCTAATTACAAAAGGATCACCATTCCAATGGTGGAGCAGGCTGAAAGGTTTGGCATAAGTGTTAGGCCTTATACCGTTAATGATGCAATGAAAATGACAGAGTTTATCCAAGCCGGAGCGTCCGCTATTATTACGGATGAACCAGTTCAAGCTATGCAAATTCTTCAGGCATCCTCTAAATAGGACTGTGCGGTTCCTGCTACTAATGCAGGTACCTTTTTTATGTAAAAAATGTAAGCGTTTAAATTGAATAAATTATCAGAATACATAAAAATCGAGAAAAAATTTGCATGGAATTGCAAATATGTTTATAGTATAGATATGAAATAAATTGCACGGTTAATATTTTATGATTATGCAAAAAGTGAGGTTTTTGCAAATGGATTTATCCTATCAATCAACAGAACAATCGATCTTTCAGGACTTAAAAGAAGCGGTCGTGCTCATTGATAAACAAGGAAGAATTGTTTATTACAACCAGCAGGCAAGCACGCTTGCTGCACATCAGAACAAAAGGCCGTTAGCGAAGGATGCGCATATTCTTGATGTCTTTCCTAAAGCAGAGCTGATGAGAGTGCTCCAGACGAAAAAGGCAGAAATCAGAAAGTTATTCCGTCTGTCTGAACATATTTCCGTGCATGTGTCCCGTTTTCCCCTTTTAAACAAGGATGGAGAATTGCTTGGAGCAGCTGCGATAATTCAGCAGGATAGGGCATTGGAAGAGGATTGGCGTGTTGATGAATACATACAACAGGGAATGCAGGCAGTACTGCAAAACGCATCACAAGCATTTGTGATTATGGATGAAAATCTGTTAGTTATCTTGCAAAATCCTGCATATGAGAAGTTTCAGTATTTATTAAAGAAAGACAGTTCTGCTGAAGCGGAATGGAAGGAACAGCTCAGTAATGTGAGCAAAAAGACGATGGAGACTAGAAGGACTGTTGTGCAAAAAGTGGCAGGACCTTCAATAGAAGGAAATATTAGATGTATTCCTAACTTGATCGATGGGATATGGAAGGGCTGTATTCTGTTTATTGATTATGATATAGAGCAGGCGGAACTAAGGAAGAAGCTTGAGCAATCTAGAAAAATTATTCGTACATTAGAAGCACAAAGCCGGTTTGAAGACTTTACAGCAGAGTCCCCGCGGATGAAGATGGCTGTGCAGCAGGGGAAAATAGCAGCTGATATGGATTATACCGTGTTTTTGCGTGGTCTTGCCGGTACTGGCAAGAAAATGTTTGCAAATGCCATCCATAATGAGGGGAAGAGAAGATATCAAGCATTTACTGCTATTGATTGTTTGCAAGAGCAGGAAAAAGTTTCAGCGTTTTTGGAAATGCTTAGAAGTGAAGATACTTCCCTGCAGCCTTCAGGTACGGTGTATATGGAAAATATTACAGATCTATCTATGGAGCAGCAAAAAAAGCTGCATCTCATCTGTTCCAATCAAGATGAAACTGCCGGATACCGTTTAGTTCTCTCCGCTTCTGTTAATGTGGAAACGGCAATGATGAAAGGTTTGTTTCTGCAGGAACTATATTATGAACTGCTGCAGACGAGCATTCATCTCCCTTCCCTTAAAGAAAGGAAAGAGGATATAGCTCCACTGGTGAAGGAATGGATACAACTAGCCAATAAGGAGTATGGCAGCTGTGTTGCTTCTGTTGACAACACTGCAATAGAAGCATTGCAAAGCTTCCCGTTTGAACATCATTTCAGAGAAATGCGGGCTGTTGTTTTTCATTCACTTGCAAAAATAGATAGACAGAAAACAATCCTTAAAGAAGCTGATCTCGCTTTTTCAAGCAGCACTGCTGACAACAGTCAGAATGCAATCCTTCTAGAACCAGAAGATAAACCGCTTTCTGAGCTTGTTGAGGAATATGAAAAAGTTATTATCGAGCGTACATTGGCAAAACTTGATGGAAACAAGACGTTAACAGCGAAGAAGCTAGGCTTATCTGTCCGGAATTTATATTATAAATTGGAAAAATATCATTTGAACTAACAAATAAAAACTGTCTGGACAGGGAGGATTATCAAAGATGATGGAAAAACATCGAATATTAGTCATAAACCCTAAATCCGAATCAACAGTTATTTCCCTATATGAAAATGAAGTGCCAATCTTTGAGCAATCTATCATGCAGGAGGATACAGCAGATTATCCTAACATCGCTGCCCAGGCGCCTGCAAGGACGAAGAAGGTTCTGGATTTTCTTCTATCTGAAGGATTTAATCTTTCCAGGCTTGACGCAATTGCCGGAATAGGCGGCTTGTTAAAGCCGATTGAAGGCGGAACATATATGGTGGACAGTGCGATGATAGCAGATCTTAAGGCAGGCGAAAGAGGAGAGCATCCTTCCAATCTTGGCGGATTAATAGCAGCGGAGATTGCCGCGGGATTAAATATCCCTGCTTTTATCACTGATCCAGTTGTGGTTGATGAACTTGAAGACATTGCCCGAATATCAGGATATCCCCTTATTTCCAG
The DNA here is from genome assembly GCF_021341655.1 of Bacillus sp. Au-Bac7. NCBI lineage: Bacteria > Bacillati > Bacillota > Bacilli > Caryophanales > Bacillaceae > Bacillus > Bacillus sp. Au-Bac7. The sequence goes on from NZ_JAJTTG010000001.1 coordinate 226,903, forward strand.
AAAAAGTGTCTTTCATGCATTAAATCATAAAGCAAGCGGCAGAAGGGCTGCGATGGAGCTTGGCAGGTCCTATGAGGATTGTAATTTTATAGTAGCCCATTTAGGAGACGGAATTACGGTCGGAGCACATAGGTGCGGAAAAGTCATTGATGTTAATAATGGTCTGAACGGAGAAGGGCCCTTCAGCCCTGAAAGAGCTGGAAGTCTTCCACATGGTGATTTGGTCGACCTCTGCTATTCCGGCAAATACAGCTATAAGGAAATGAAAGAGCAGCTGCTGTACCACGCAGGTATAAACAGCTATTTGCACAAAAAGGAACTCCGTCAATTAGAAGCCGGTATCAAGGAAGGCAGCACGCAGGATAAGCTCATTTTCGATGCACTTTCTTATCAGATTGCAAAAGAGATTGGCAGTGCAAGTACTGTTCTTGCCGGCAGAATTGATGCAATCATCTTGACAGGGGTTATGGCTTACAGCACGATGCTTGTGGACGAAATTGTCGAACGGACTAAATGGATAGCAGATGTGTTCACATACCCGGGTGAAAATGATATGCAATCATTAGCAAATGGATGTTTACGTGTTCTTCGCGGGGAAGAGCAAGCAAAAGCATATAACATAAAGTAATTTTTTAGGAGAGTGAATATAGTGGCTAACGAATATGATTTAGTTATTTTAGGAGGCGGGACAGGCGGTTATGTTGCGGCAATCCGCGCTTCCCAATTAGGTTTAAAAACAGCCATAGTCGAAAAAGGCAAACTCGGCGGTACATGCCTCCATAATGGCTGTATCCCAAGCAAAGCCTTACTGAGAAGTGCAGAGGTTTATTCAACGGCTAAAAGAAGCGAGGACTTCGGTGTGCTTGTGAATGATGTGAGCTTTGATTTTGGAAAGGTTCAAGCAAGAAAAAATAGTATTGTCACCCAGCTGCATAAAGGTGTCGAGTATTTGATGAAGAAAGGGAAAATCGACGTATATGAAGGGAAAGGAAGAATTCTCGGTCCATCTATATTCTCTCCCATTCCAGGGACTATCTCTGTTGAGATGAATAACGGAGAAGAAAACGAGATGCTGCTTCCTAAAAACGTGATTGTCTCTACTGGTTCAAGACCTAATACATTGCCCGGACTCGAGATTGACGGAGAGTTGATTATCAGCTCAGAAGAAGCATTAAAAATGGATAAACTTCCAAAATCAATCCTTATTGTCGGCGGCGGTGTCATCGGTGTAGAATGGGCTTCCATGCTTGCTGATTTTGATGTAGATGTGACCTTAATAGAATACAGCGACACAATTGTGCCAACAGAGGATAAAGATATTCGCCTTGAACTGAAGAAGCAGCTGGAGAAAAAAGGTGTCAAGGTTGTCATAGGTGCTAAAGTATTGCCTGAAACGCTGGAGAAAAATGAGCATGTCACTGTTCAAGCAGAAATAAAGGGTGAAAAGGTGTTCTTTTCAGGCGAAAAGCTGCTTGTTTCAGTCGGCAGAATCGGCAATGTGGAAGGATTGGGTTTGGAAAATACAGAAATCATCTTCGACAATAATACCATACAGGTAAATGAGAATTTCCAGACGAAGGAAGCTCATATTTATGCGATTGGCGATGTTATTGGAGGACTTCAGCTGGCCCATGTTGCTTCCCATGAAGGGATAAAGGCTGTCGAGCATATTGCAGGATTGCAGCCAGAGCGACTAGATTACAAAAAAATCGCAAAATGTATCTATACTAGTCCAGAAATAGCGAGTATTGGATATACAGAAGAAGAAGCAATAAATGCAGGCTTTACAATTAAAAAAGGGAAATTCTCCTTCCAGGCAGTCGGAAAAGCACTAGTATACGGCGAACCGGAAGGCTTTGTCAAAATAATTGCTGACAGGCAAACAGATGATATATTAGGTGTTCATATTATCGGACCTCATGCTACTGACATGATTTCAGAAGCAGCGCTAGCTGCCACACTGGATGCCGCTCCATGGGAAATAGGAGCAACGATACACCCTCATCCGACATTATCTGAAGCAATCGGAGAGGCTGCATTAGCAGTTGATGGAAAGGAGATACACGGATGACGCAAATAGCTGGAGATAAAAAAGTGAGACAAGGAAATGTAGGAGGTAATCAAATGGTAGAAAAGCGCCATTTAAATGCAGGATTAACAGATGAGCAAGTACTTGAAATGTATAGATATATGCTATTAGCACGACGTATCGATGAAAGGATGTGGCTTTTAAACCGCTCTGGAAAAATTCCTTTCGTTGTGTCCTGCCAAGGCCAGGAGGCAGCGCAAGTAGGTACGGCATTCGCCTTTGACCGAGCTAAAGATTATTCATTGCCGTATTACAGAGACTTAGGTGTTGTGCTTGCATTCGGACAAACGCCAAGAGAAATTATGCTGCAAGGGTTTGCTAAAGCAGAAGATCCTAACTCAGGCGGCAGACAAATGCCAGGACATTTCGGACAGAAAAAGAACCGCATCGTAACTGGTTCTTCACCTGTAACTACACAAGTTCCGCATGCTGTGGGCATTGCCTTGGCTGGTAAAATTGAGAAGAAAGATTTTGTAACATACGTCAGCTTTGGAGAAGGTTCCTCCAACCAGGGAGATTTCCATGAAGGTGCGAACTTTGCTGGAGTACATAAACTCCCAGTCATTTTCGTTTGTGAAAATAACAAATATGCTATCTCTGTTCCAATCGAAAAGCAATTAGCTTGCGAAAATGTGTCAGACAGAGCCATCGGTTATGGCATGCCAGGATATACAGTGGACGGCAATGATCCAATTGAGGTATATCGTGTCACTAAAGAAGCAGTTGACAGAGCAAGAAGAGGGGAAGGACCGACTCTTATTGAGACAGTCTCTTATCGTTTAACTCCTCACTCTTCTGACGATGATGACAGAACTTACAGAGGCCGCGAGGAAGTAGCAGAAGCGAAGGCGAAGGACCCTGTTATCACATTTAAAAATTATTTAACAGAAGTTGGTGTCCTGACAGAAGAAATGGACCAAGAGCTGAATGCTGATATTATGGAAATTATCAATGAAGCAACTGAATATGCAGAAAAGGCTCCATATGCAAAACCAGAAGACTCAATGAATTATGTGTACGGGAATTAAGGGGGAAAGAAATAATGGCAGTTATTTCATATATTGATGCAGTTACTATGGCCATCAGAGAAGAGATGGAAAGAGATGAAAAGGTATTTATCCTAGGAGAAGATGTCGGTGTGAAAGGTGGCGTATTTAAGGCGACAACCGGCTTATATGAACAATTCGGTGAAGAAAGAGTCATCGATGCACCACTTGCAGAATCTGCGATTGCGGGAGTCGGTATCGGTGCCGCGATGTACGGTATGAAGCCGATTGCGGAAATGCAGTTTGCTGATTTCATCATGCCTGCTGTAAACCAAATTGTTTCAGAGGCAGCAAAGATTCGTTACCGCTCTAACAATGACTGGACTTGTCCAATTGTTATTCGCGCACCATACGGCGGAGGAATTCATGGCGCTCTTTATCATTCGCAATCAGTGGAAGCAATGTTTGCCAATACGCCTGGATTGAAAATTGTTATGCCTTCCACACCGTATGATGTGAAGGGATTGCTAAAAGCAGCTGTTCGTGATCCAGATCCTGTTCTTTTCTTTGAACATAAGCGTGCATACCGCCTGATTAAAGGGGAAGTGCCTGAGGATGATTATGTACTGCCGATCGGAAAGGCAGATGTAAAAAGAGAAGGAGAAGATATTACAGTCATTACATACGGACTATGTGTACATTTCGCACTGCAGGCAGCAGAAAAGCTTGCGCAAGACGGAATATCTGCACATGTATTGGATTTGCGTACTGTTTATCCTCTTGACCAAGAAGCAATTATTGAGGCAGCTTCTAAAACAGGGAAGGTTCTGTTAATAACAGAAGACAACAAAGAAGGCAGCATCATCAGTGAGGTTGCGGCAATTATTGCAGAGAACTGCCTGTTTGACTTGGATGCACCAATCATGAGGCTCGCTGGACCAGATATTCCTGCTATGCCATATGCACCGACGATGGAAAAACACTTCATTGTCAGCCCGGAAAAAGTCGAAAATGCTATGCGTAAGCTCGCAGAATTTTAATGATTTGAGTGATAAGGAGGGATAACATGTCCAGTGAAAAGATTACCATGCCAAAGCTTGGAGAGAGCGTAACAGAAGGAACAATCAGCAAATGGCTCGTTTCTGTTGGAGATACTGTCAACAAATATGAACCATTGGCTGAGGTAATGACAGATAAAGTCAACGCAGAAATACCTTCGTCTTTTTCAGGCAGTGTTAAAGAACTGATTGCAGGAGAAGGAGATACACTGCAAGTCGGTGAAGTCATTTGCATCATTGATGTAGAAGGAGCAGAAGAAGTGACAGCAGCAGCTCCTGCTGTCAAAGAAACAGCATCAAGCAATACAACAGAAAAGCCTGCAGCAGGCAAAGCAAGATATTCACCTGCAGTACTGCGCCTGTCCCAAGAAGCAGGAATTGATCTAAGCCAGATAACAGGCAGTGGATTAGGCGGCCGAATTACAAGGAAAGATGTCTTAGCTGCTATTAACAGTGGCCAATCGATACAGCAGCCTGTTGCTGCACCAGAAAAAATCGACGTGCAAAAAGAGCAGCAAGTACACGTAGCTGTACAGCGAACAGCTCCAGCTCCTCAAGTTGTTGATGCTCAAGCAGTTCCTGGTGATATCGAGATTCCAGTAACAGGTGTGCGCAAGGCGATTGCCGCTAATATGAAGAAAAGCAAGCAAGATATTCCTCATGCTTGGACAATGATCGAGGTCGATGCAACAAAGCTTGTTCAATACCGAAACGAGGTCAAAGACTCCTTTAAAAAAGCAGAAGGCTATAACCTTACGTATTTTGCCTTCTTCGTTAAAGCAGTTGCGCAAACATTAAAGGAATTCCCGGAAATTAACTCAACATGGGCTGGCGATAAAATCATTCGCAAAAAAGATGTAAATATTTCTATAGCTGTCGCAACAGAAGATGCACTATTTGTACCAGTTATCAAAAATGCCGATGAGAAATCCCTTAAAGGAATTGCAAGAGAAATTACGGAACTTGCTGCAAAAGCAAGAAACGGTACATTGCAGCTTCATGAAATGGAGGGAGGAACCTTTACTGTGAATAACACAGGTTCCTTTGGTTCAGTTCAGTCAATGGGTATTATTAATCACCCGCAAGCGGCAATCCTGCAGGTTGAGTCGATTGTTAAGCGTCCTGTTATTAAGGATGGCATGATTGCAATTAGCGATATGGTTAATTTGTGTATGTCTCTTGACCATCGTGTGCTTGATGGTTTGGTATGTGGAAGATTTATGCAGCGTTTGAAAGAAAGATTAGAAAATACAACAAAAGACAATACGCCAATCTATTAATAGAAGATAAAACATATTAATTGAAAGTTGCGGGTCAATTGATAATAATAAGATAGATAAGTAAATACTGGACATAATGTCTTAATCAAATAAATCGGAGGGGCAAAATAATGAATATCGATTTTAATTTATTCATGAACGATGTTGTTCGCCAAGCACGCCAGGACATGGAAGAAGCTGGCTATACAGAGCTTACTACACCTGAGGCAGTAGATGAAGCTTTTGCTAAAGAAGGAACTACATTAGTGATGGTTAATTCTGTGTGCGGATGTGCAGGAGGTATTGCCCGTCCAGCTGCAGGATATTCCCTACATTATAAGAAGAAGCCGAATCATCTCGTAACGGTTTTCGCTGGACAGGATAAAGAAGCAACAGAAAAAGCAAGATCATACTTTACAGGATATGCACCATCCTCACCATCCTTTGCCTTATTAAAAGACGGGCAAATTGTGAAGATGGTAGAACGTCATGAAATCGAAGGCCATGATCCAATGGAAGTTGTCGGGAAACTGCAAAATGCATTTGAAGAATATTGTGAGGAAGTATAAACCTTCAAAATAAGTAAAAGATAGGCAGAGGAAATTATCCTCTGTCTTTTATTATAAAGTTTTTTCAGAAAAGTAGTTCAATTCATCCTTTTGGAAAATTATTTTTTTGAATGAATTTGTATAAAGTGTATTGAATAATTATTAGTTTGTGTTAAAATGCATATAGTTGTATGAATATAACTCTCATGAGAACGAAAAAACATCGCGCAAAATACATCATATTGATTATAGGGGGAAAACTTTATGAAAAAACTAATGGCACTTATGCTGTTAATGATAGCAATTCTAGCAGGTTGTGGTACAAGCACAGATGACAGCAACAGCGGAAGTTCTTCTGATAAAAAAGAACTTATTATGGGAACATCAGCTGACTATCCACCGTTTGAATACATTGATTCAGCAAAAAGTGAAGATATTATCGGATTCGATATTGATTTAGCAAATGCACTTGGTGAAAAACTGGGCTATACAATTAAAGTGAAAGACTTTGATTTCAGCGGTTTGATTCCAGCAATCCAAGCAGGCCAAGTGGACTTAGTTATGTCAGGTATGTCACCTACACCTGAAAGAAAAGAAAATGTTGATTTCAGTGATATTTACTATACTGCTCAAGATTTAGTTATTACAAAAAAAGACAGCAATATTAACAGCGTGGAAGATTTGAAAGGCAAAACAATCGGCGTACAGCTTGCATCCATTCAAGAAGATGCTGCAAATGAAATCGCAAAAAAAGTTGATGTGAAAGTCGAAAACCGTGACCGTATTCCACAGTTGGTGGAAGAAATTAAAGCAGGCAGATTTGATGCAGCAATCATTGAAGATGTAGTAGCACAAGGGTATTTGAAAAAGGATGATACTTTAAGCTCCTTTACTGCAACAGAAGCAAATGACGATGCTGGTTCTGCAATCGCGTTTCCAAAAGACAGTGATTTAACAGCGAAGTTTAATGAAGAATTGAATAAAATGAAAGAAAACGGCGAGTTGGATAAGTTAATTGTTAAATGGTTTGATAACTAACATAAATAAATAGCTTAAATAAGAAAAACGTTTAAAGAGACTCTCTTTAACGTTTTCTTATTTTTTGAAAGGATTGAGTCATTGTATGGAATTGGATTTTCAACAGTTTATTCCATCCCTTCCTTTTCTATTAAAAGGAATTATCGTTACATTAAAAATCGTATTTGTTGCAGGAATATTAGGCTTTGTATTAGGGATTGTCCTATCGATCTTAAAAATTAGCAAATTCCCAGTATTGAGCTGGATTGCAGATGCATATACGTCTATTTTCAGAGGAACGCCGCTTGTTCTTCAGTTAATGATTATCTATTACGGCACACCGCAAATTACAGGTGTGCAAATTGAACCAGCTGCAGCGGCAATCATGTCATTCGGGTTAAACTCAGCTGCCTATATTTCTGAGATTATCCGCGCAGGAATTCTGGCTGTGGATAAAGGCCAAAAGGAAGCAGCGCTTGCTCTTGGAGTTAGCAACAGACAAGCAATGTTCGATTTAATTCTTCCACAAGCACTGAAAAACATTTTTCCAGCACTTATAAACGAAGCGGTTTCTTTAACGAAGGAATCAGCAATCGTTACAGTTATTGGTGTTACGGACATAATGAGAAGGGCTTATATAATGGGTGGAGACAAATTTTCCTATTTCGAACCATTATTGCTTGCAGGGGTAATTTATTATGTAATGGTAATGGTGCTGACATTGCTTGCGAAGGTTCTTGAAAGGAGAATGAGAAGAAGTGATTAATGTTCAACAATTGCATAAATCATTCGGTTCCTTACAAGTTTTGAAAGGAATCTCAACAGAAATAAAAAAAGGTGAGGTAGTGACAATTATCGGGCCATCTGGTTCTGGTAAATCCACTTTCCTGCGCTGCCTGAATTTATTAGAAGTGCCGACTGAAGGCAAAATTTTCATTGATAATGTGGAAGTTACAGCTAAGAAGGCTAACATTAAAAAAATGAGAGAAAATGTCGGAATGGTATTCCAGCACTTTCATCTTTTCCCGCATAAGACTGTCCTACAAAATGTCACTTATGCACCAATTAAAGTTAAAGGTATGAGCAAATCTGAGGCTGAAAAGCAAGGGAAAGAGTTGCTGCAGAAAGTCGGCTTGGCTGAAAAGGCTAATGAATATCCGAATCGTCTTTCTGGCGGACAAAAGCAAAGGGTAGCAATTGCCAGAGCACTTGCTATGAATCCAGAGGTTATTTTGTTCGATGAACCTACTTCAGCTTTAGATCCGGAAATGGTTAAGGAAGTACTTGAAGTTATGAAATCATTGGCGAATACAGGGATTACGATGCTGATTGTTACACACGAAATGGGCTTTGCTAGAGAAGCTGCAAGCAGAGTATTGTTCTTGGATCAAGGCTCAATCGTTGAGGATGCGCCGCCTGCAGAGTTCTTTTCAAATCCGAAAAGTGCAAGAGCGAAAGAGTTTTTAGAAAAAATGCTGTAATAGTAAAAAGCTGTCTTGATAAAAGGCAGCTTTTTTTATTTTACTGGTTATTAGACATGATAATCTTTACCAAAGACTTGCTATCTATGTAATAGCCGCTAACTCGGCCTAGTTATGGGGAATCAAATAAATTCTAGTTATCATTTAGCTATTAATAAACTATAGTATAAAAATACAGTGTTCACACATACTAGACTAAAAAGGATGTGTGTGGATGCTGAAATTACTGGCAGGTCTGCTGCTGGCTGTGTCTCCGATTTGGCCGCTTGGCGATAATCCAATGCCGGGCGACCCGTTCGTTATTATAAATAAAAGCACGAATCAAATGGCATTAGTGGATGATAACAGGGTGCAGACACTTATTAGTGTGGCGACAGGAAAAAAGGATGAACTCACACCTGAAGGGCTGTTTACTGTGACTGTAAAGGCAATAAATCCTTATTACCGCAAGAAGGATATTATGGGCGGAGATCCGAAAAACCCGTTAGGCACAAGATGGATTGGGTTTGATGCAGAAGGCACAGAAGGAAGAACATACGGAATTCATGGCACGAACAATCCAGCCTCCATTGGCCATTATGTGTCACAAGGCTGTGTGCGTATGCAAAATGAGGCAATTGAGTCAATCTTTCAATCTGTTCCTTTAGGTACAAAGGTGCTGATTACAGATTCCAGTAAGGATGCTGAATCGTTAGCTGTTGAATATGGAGCAATTGATAAAGGCATAAATATGTAAAGAAGCACTTTTCAAATACTCTTGAAAAATATTCAGTTTGAAATTCCCACTATATTTAGCCATAAAAAAACACCTCAAAAGTTAGATTTCAACTCTAACTTTTGGGGTGCAGCACTTAATAACAGGCCATTTTTTATTTAGAACAGCATGCTCAATCCAATCATTAGAGTAGAAAGCAACATGATAAAAATCATCAAATACACGACGATCTTTTGAAATTTTTTGTTCATAAATTCCTCCATTTATCTGCTTATTCTTGTCCTTCTATTTTACTAGGAAAAGCATAAAGTAACAACTATAAAGAAATTTCCATGAATCAAAGCGAATATATTCAAACATTTGCTGATTTAGGTGTATACTAATAAAGTGAGTAATTATTTGGAGGAACGAAATATGATAAATAACGAACGTTTATTAAATCAGTTTTTGGAGCTTGTGCAAGTAGATTCCGAAACAAAATATGAAAAAGAGATTTGTGCATTGCTGAAAAGCAAATTTGAAGCACTTGGCTTAGATGTATTTGAAGATGACACAACAGCTGTAACTGGCCATGGTGCCGGAAATTTGATTTGTACACTGCCAGGAAATGCAGAGGGAGCAGATCCGATTTACTTTACTTCTCATATGGATACTGTAGTTCCAGGTGTCGGCATTAAGCCTTCCATTAAAGATGGCTATGTCGTAACTGACGGCACAACTATTTTAGGTGCTGATGATAAGGCAGGTCTTGCAGTTATGCTTGAAGTTATCACTGTCTTGAAAGAGCAGTCTATCCCGCATGGCACTATTCAATTTGTCATCACAGTCGGTGAGGAGTCTGGATTGGTTGGAGCTAAAGCGCTAGATCCGTCCCTTTTAAAAGCTAAATACGGCTATGCACTTGATAGTGATGGAAAAGTCGGCAATATTGTTGTTGCTGCACCTACACAAGCAAAAATTAAAGCGACAATCCTAGGCAAAACAGCTCATGCTGGTGTTGCACCTGAAAAAGGCATTTCTGCGATTACGATTGCATCAAGAGCTATTTCCAATATGCCTTTAGGCAGAATTGACAGTGAGACAACAGCAAATATCGGACGTTTCGAAGGCGGCCAGCAAACGAATATCGTTTGTGACCATGTAGATATCCTTGCAGAAGCGCGTTCGTTAATAGCTGAAAAAATGGAAGCTCAAGTAGAAAAGATGAAGAGTGCATTTGAAACAGCTGCTAAAGACATGGGCGGTCAAGCGATTGTTGATGTCGAAGTAATGTACCCAGGTTTCAAGTTTGGCGAAGGAGACCATGTTGTGGAAGTGGCGCGCAAAGCAGCAGCAAAAATCGGCAGAAGCTGTGAATTGCAGCAAAGCGGCGGCGGCAGCGATGCAAATGTAATTTGTGGGTTTGGTATTCCAACAGTTAACCTTGCAGTCGGTTATGAGGAGATACATACAACAAATGAGAGAATGCCAATCGAAGAACTGAATAAATTGGCAGAGATGGTTGTGGCAATTATTGAGGAAGTTGCAGCAGCAAAATAATAAAAAGCTTTCCCTTAAAAGGGAAAGCTTTTTATTATGGAGAAATAACAGGAGTGATATATTGAAATAATGTCAATTAACGGATAAAAACAGCTAGATTTAGTCGTTTTGGTAGAGGATATAAGATAAAATTAGTATAATAATACTAGAGTGACTTTCAAATAACATCCATTTACATAAAAAATTAATAGAAAGCGAGAGAAGTATAAATGATACAGGATTTAGATAAAGCGGTAATATTTCAAGTTGGTTCAGGAGAATACTCTATTTCCATTAAGCACGTTATATCCATCGAAAAAGAGGAAAATATAACAAATATAGCTCAGCTGCCTTCTTATGTGCTTGGAATTACGAAGGTGCGGGATGAGCTTATTCCCGTTATTGATCTGCAAAATGTATTGTATAATAAGGCAACGCAGTCTAATGAGCACAACAGGCTGATTGTTATTAAAACAGAAGAACTGTCATTTGCTGTCTTAGTTCATGCAGCCAAGGAAATAATAGATGTAAAAGCAGAGATGATTAAACAAGCAGGCTTGTCTGCCTATCAAAAGACAAGCTATTTCACAGGTGTCTTGAATCTGGAAGACAATCGCCTCGTTATGGTGATTGAGCCGCATATTCTGCTTGATTCCCTTGATGGCATCAAAGAAATTAAGGATTATATGAACAAACAGCCTGTGTAGTAAAGATAGGATGGGTGATTTTAATGAAGGAATTCTATCCGAAAAAGGGCAGAGTCATTCTGCATGTCGATATGAATAGTTTTTATGCATCAGTAGAAATGGCATACGAGCCTTCATTAAAAGGAAAACCGCTTGCCATTGCAGGCAATGTGGAGGAACGAAAAGGGATTATTATTACATGCAGTTATGAGGCCCGAAAGTTCGGTCTAAAGACGACGATGCCCCTTTGGGAAGCGAAAAGACTGTGTCCTGAGCTGATTATCATGAAACCCCAGTTTGACAGGTATCGCACAGCTTCTGCTGCTATGTTTGACATACTGCGGGAATTCACCGATTTAGTAGAACCTGTATCCATTGATGAAGGCTATCTTGATATAACAGAAAGCTATGAGTTTGGAACTCCCCTTGAAATTGCGGAGTCTATTCAAAAAAGGATACACGACCGCCTGGATTTGCCATGCAGTATTGGAATTGCTCCAAACAAATTTCTCGCGAAAACCGCTTCCGATTTTAAGAAGCCAATGGGCATTACTGTTCTGAGAAAAAGGGATGTGCCAAACGTCTTATGGCCTCTTGAAGTCGAGGAAATGCATGGCATTGGCACAAAAACAGGTGAAAAGCTGAGGAAGCAGGGCATAACGACAATAAAGGATTTGGCGCATGCTGATTCAATCCAGCTGAAGGCAGTGCTTGGGATAAACGGTCTCCGTTTAAAGGACAGAGCGAATGGAATGGATAACAGACAAGTTGATCCTGAAGCTGCTAAAGAGTTCAAGAGCATCGGCAATTCATCCACATTGCCGAAGGATACAGCAAATCAGCAGGAACTATTTGCAGTAATTACAGAATTGGCCCATAAGGTTGCAACCCGAATGAAGCGCAAGAAAGTCCATGCAAAGGGGTTAAGTGTTACAATCCGGTATGGAAATAGGAAGAACTTTTCAAAAAGCAGAAAGCTTAGTAACCCGGTGAAAGCGGAAAGTGACTTAATCCACATCGCAAAGGAACTGTTTCTTCAAGCCTGGGACGGCAATGCGGTCAGACTGCTTGGCATAACTGCAACTGATTTAGTAGAGAATAGCTATGTTGCCAAACAACTCGATTTATTCTCGTTTGAAAAAGAAGCAGAAAAAGAGCCTTTATGGAAAACTATTGAACAGTTAAAGGCAAAATACGGTTCGAAAATTATTGAACCGGCTTCAGAAAATGCAGTTTCAAAGGCTGATGAAAATGTAGGAACACAAACAAGTTTTAACAAAGATTTCCTCCAAGGAAAGTAGTTTTATAAGTAATTTACTTTTTAAGAAAATTTTTTTCAGAATTTCGATGAAAGTTTGTTTGGAATGAGCTAGAATAGTTGTATAAATAGTAGAATCTTGCTAAAGTAAAGTGAATTCTACTATAAAGCTAAGGATACATAGTTTAGAAGGGACGTTAAAAGATGACAAAACAGCAATTTGGGGTTATTGGTTTAGCAGTCATGGGTAAAAACCTTGCTATGAACATCGAAAGCAGGGGCTACACTGTTTCAGTATTCAACCGTTCAAAAGAAAAAACGGAAGAAATGCTGCAAGAAACAGAAGGTAAAAACATTGTTGGCACATACACAATGGAGGAATTTGTTCAATCATTAGAAGTACCGCGCAAAATCATGCTTATGGTTAAAGCAGGTCCAGCAACAGATGCTACAATTGAACAATTGAAGCCATTGCTTGATAAAGGCGACATTGTTATTGACGGAGGAAACACTTTCTTCGTAGATACGCAAAGACGCAACAAAGAATTGAGTGAGCTAGGTATCCACTTCATTGGTACTGGTGTATCTGGTGGTGAAGAAGGAGCACTAAAAGGGCCTTCTATCATGCCTGGTGGACAAAAAGAAGCTTATGAGCTAGTAGCTCCTATCTTCAAAGATATCTCTGCAAAAGTAAACGATGAGCCTTGTACAACATACATCGGTCCAGACGGTGCTGGTCATTATGTAAAAATGGTTCATAACGGTATTGAGTATGGAGATATGCAATTAATCTGTGAAGCTTACTTCATCATGAAGCATGTTCTTGGCCTTGATGCTCAAGAATTGCATGAAGTATTTGCTGACTGGAACAAAGGCGAATTAGACAGCTACTTAATCGAAATCACTGCAGACATCTTCACTAAAGTGGATGAAGAAACAGGCAAGCCGCTTGTAGACTTAATCCTTGACACTGCAGGCCAAAAAGGTACTGGTAAATGGACAAGCCAAAGTGCACTTGACTTAGGTGTTCCACTTCCAATGATTACTGAATCAGTATTTGCACGCTTCATTTCTGCAATGAAAGAAGAGCGTATTAAAGCAAGCAAAGTATTGACTGGACCAGAAATCAAGCCGTTTACAGGCGATAAAGCTGCATATATTGAGTCTGTTCGCAAAGCCCTATACTTGAGCAAGATCGTTTCTTATGCGCAAGGTTTCGCGCAAATGAGATCTGCATCTGAAGAGTATAGCTGGGATCTTAACTACGGCGAAATCGCAATGATTTTCCGCGGAGGCTGCATCATCCGTGCACAATTCCTGCAAAAAATCAAAGATGCTTATGACCGTGACCCAGAATTGAAGAACTTGTTGCTTGATCCATACTTCAGCGATATCGCAGAGCAATACCAAGCTGCTCTTCGCGAAGTAATCTCAGGTGCTGTATTGAACGGTATTCCTGTACCAAGCTTTGCTGCTGCACTGGCGTATTTCGATAGCTACCGTACAGAAACGCTTCCAGCAAACCTTCTTCAAGCACAACGTGACTACTTTGGTGCACACACATACCAACGCACGGATAAAGAAGGCGTATTCCACACTAACTGGATGAAATAAACAGTTAAAACAAAAAAACACCATTCGGTGTTTTTTTGTTTGCTGAATTTTATACAAATTCAATATCAATACATACAATCTCCGAGCGGCTGCCCATGCGGATTGGAGGACCCCAAAATCCATAGCCAGATGAAACAATGGCATGAAGCTGCTCTTTTTGTTTATAGCCCCAATCTAATTCAAATACTTTTCTAGTAATTAAATGGTTTGGTGCCATTTGACCTCTATGTGTATGTCCAGATAAAGATAAATCGATGCCCTCCTCCATAGCTTGCACTAACTCTGCTGGCTGGTGATCCATCATGATGACAGGGAGATCAGCAGGTTTTTGGTGAGCCAATTCCCTGATAGGCAAGCGGTCTTTGTCTGTCTTATCTTTTCTGCCAATCAGGATAAATCGGTCATCTATGACTTCTGTCTCATCCATTAAAATCGTTACACCGACACGATTCATTTCTTCCAAAAACTCCGGAATTTTTTTACCATAATATTCATGATTTCCTAATACACCATAAATTCCTAAAGGAGCGGTTAATTCCATCATTTTATCACCCATTCTTTTACGGAGGAAGGGAATAGGGTCATCATCAATAATATCACCTGGAAAAAGAATGATATCAGGTTCCAGTCCATTGATTTGCTCTACAAGCCGGTTTAAGTGGGCATTGCCTGATAATGTGCCAAAATGCATATCGGATGCCATTGCTATCTTCAGCTTACTAGGTTTTGCTGTACCTTTAGGGAGCATAAGCTCATATTGTTTAATAACAGGGGAGTAAGCATTATAGCTCCCTGCAATCAGTAAATAAGCAAAAGCTATAAAGGTCATAATTCCAATAATAGCAACTGTTTTATCGGCAACCGTAAATCTTGAAATAATATATGCTGCTAAGTCAGCTATTGGCAAGATAAGGACAGCATATTGAAGAAAACCGAGCCAATACGAACCGACAATCCGGAATAAGGGAATGGAACGGATGAGATGGCCGGCAAAATACGAATATGCAACGATAAGCAGTATAGCCGTCAAAACAGGAACATACACATTCGGCAGCAATACTTCAAGCCATGTGAAGATATTCCAGCCAATATATAAAATAATTAAATTATATAGAAGAAATACGAGTAAAAATTGCACGACTATTTTTGTTTTTCCCATCAAACTTCGAAACTCCCATCATAATATTGATAAGTACATAAAAACGTGAAATCGAGGATTTCACGTTTTAATATTGTTATTATTATAATCAGCAAACATCTACTTCAAACTGACTTAGCGGCCACCAGAAGAATCCGTCTTTCTCAAGAAGCTCATCTGCTTCTTTCGGACCCATGCTGCCAGAAACATAGTTCGGGAAGTTTTCTGCTGGAGTGCTTGCCCAAGCTTGTGAAATCTTATCAACATAGCTCCAGGAAAGTGCCACTTCATCCCAGTGGGTAAAGTTTGTTGCGTCACCATGAATGCTGTCATCAATCAGCTTTTCATATGCCTCTGGAGTATTGATGCTTGCGATGCCTGTGTTGGCATAGCTTAATTTAATTGGTGTAGCTTCCATGTTTTGGCCAGCTTTTTTTGCATTTAAGTGCAAAGTGATTCCTTCTTCCGGCTGGATATGGATAACAAGCAGATTTGGCGTTAACGCTTGATCTGGTCTGTCATAAAGATTCATTGGGATATCTTTAAATTGAACGACAATTTTGGTTGATTTTGATTCAAGGCGTTTTCCTGTACGGATATAGAATGGCACACCAGCCCAGCGGAAGTTATCAATCATCACTTTTCCAGCCACAAATGTTTCGGTTTGCGACTCTGGATTTACCATTTGTTCTTCGCGGTAGCTAGGAACCTCCAAATCTTCCACTACACCTTTTCCGTATTGTCCTCTGACGAAATAATCCTTCACTGCATCCCCTTCAACAGGTCTCATTGCACGGAATACTTTAACCTTTTCAGAGCGGATTTCATCTGGAGTCAGACGGATTGGCGGCTCCATTGCAAGCAAGGCAACCATTTGCAGAATATGGTTTTGCACCATGTCACGCAAAGCGCCGCTTGTTTCGTAATACCTTCCTCTTTCTTCCACACCCAACACTTCACTAGAAGTGACTTGAATATTGCTGATATAACGGTTATTCCATAGATTTTCGAAAATAGCATTGGAAAAACGAATTGTTTCAATATTTTGAACCATCGCTTTACCAAGATAGTGGTCAATGCGGTATACTTCATTTTCTGCAAATGCAGTACGAATTTGTTCATTCAGCTCTTTGGCTGATTCTAAATCATGTCCAAACGGCTTCTCGATAATCAGGCGCTTAAAGCCAGCAACATCTGTCAGACCGTCCTCTTTTAAATGTATGGCAATCGGACCAAAGAATTCAGGTGCCATTGCTAAGTAGAACACTCTGTTTCCGCCCAAATTATATTTATTATCCAAGTCGTCCGCAATGTTTTTCAAAGCAGCATAGGAACTGGAATCAGCTACATCATGCGAATGGTAGCAGAAGTGGGAAGCGAATGCTTCTAAATCCTTGCTGCCAGATATTGCTTCAGCGACAGAGTTTTGTACATTTTGTTTGAATTGCTCATCTGTTAAAGTTCTTCTTCCGACGCCGACTACAGCAAAACGAGAAAGTTTGCCTTTTTGGTATAGACGGTAAAGGGAAGGAAACAGTTTTCTGTTTGCCAAATCTCCAGTTGCCCCAAAAATCATGATTAACGCAGTAGATTGTTGATTTTGATTCACGTACATGGACCTCTTTTCTATATATATGTATGATCTTTGTATCCCCATTGTTGTTGTTCAAGTTCTTGCAAAACTCGGTTTGCAAGCCTTGAGCATCTGTACAGATATAGAATTTTAGCTGACTAAAGTTAATTTGGCAAATATTATGTTTGAATATTTGAAAATTTTTAAAAGGTAAGCAGCCTATATCCATATCTGAAAAATATGTTGTCTTTTTAGATATTACATGATAATAGGGAAACTTACTAGGAAAAAGTTTTAATATATTTGGTTTGTGGCATTTTTTGCCGTATACTGCTATTAGTATCGATTTTTTTGTGCAAAATGTCCAATCACATACCCATACTTTTAGTAGAAAGAAGCTTAGAAAAAGAGAAAGAAGTGACTTGAATATGCAGCTTACATTTTTAGGAACAGGAGCTGGCATTCCAGCCAAGGCAAGAAATGTGACGAGCATCGCATTGAAACTGCTCGAGGAAACAGGAAGCATTTGGCTGTTTGATTGTGGGGAAGCAACACAGCACCAAATTTTACATACGAACATTAAACCGAGAAGAGTGGAAAAGGTGTTTATCACCCATCTTCATGGCGATCATTTATATGGGTTACCAGGCTTCTTAGCAAGCAGATCCTTTCAAGGAGGAGAAACACCTCTTACTGTATACGGACCAAAAGGAATTGCTGAATATATTGCTGTTAGTCTGAAGGTTAGTCAAACATACTTAAAATATGAATTAAAGATAGTAGAAATAGAAGATGGCATTATATTAGATGAAGATAAATTCACAGTGGAAGCGAAAATGCTGGAGCATGGTGTGGTGAGCTTTGGCTACCGTATTGTGGAAAAGAATAAGCCTGGTGTTCTGCAAACAGACAAACTGGCAGAAATCGGAGTAAAGCCTGGACCGATATTTAAAGAGATTAAAGCAGGCCGAAAAGTTACCCTTGAAGATGGCAGTATCATTGATGGCAGAGATTTTGTTGGACCTAGTATTAAGGGGAGAATAGTCACAATTTTAGGTGATACAAGAACCTGTCAAGCAGCAGTAGAGCTTGCAAAAGATGCTGATGTGTTAGTACATGAAGCCACTTTTGCTGAAGGGGAAGCAGACATAGCAAAGGAATATTATCATTCGACGACAACACATGCAGCTGCAAACGCAAAGGCAGCGGGGGCGAAATTTTTGATTCTTACCCATATTAGCGCCAGATATGATTGTGCCGACAGCCTTCTTGAAGAAGCAAAACGAATATTCCCGCCATCCTCTGCTGCAGAGGATTTCAAGGAATATGATATTCCAGTACAAAAAGATAGCGATTAATCATGAATGATATAAGAGGTGAAACGGATGGAAAGCTTACAAGGTAAAAATATCATAATAACAGGAGCATCATCAGGAATTGGCGAAAGGCTTGCTATCAATATAGCATTGCTTGGTGGAAGACCAATCCTGATTGCGCGAACAGAGGAAAAGCTCCAAAAAATCGCAGCAAAAATACAAAGTGAAACAGCAGTAAATCCAATCTATTTCGCTTTAGATGTAAGCGATCTGGAAAAAGTGCATGAGGTATTTGCTGAAATTAAGGAACAGGTCGGTTTTGTTGATATTTTAGTGAACAATGCCGGCTTTGGCATTTTTGAGTACCTCCATGAAACAAGTATTGCTGATATGGAAAGAATGTTTGCTGTCAATGTTCTAGGACTGATTGCTTGTACGAAGGAAGTTTTGCCGTCGATGTTAAGTGCCAATAAAGGTCATATAATTAACATTGCCTCACAAGCCGGCAAGCTAGCGACAGCTAAGTCAAGCGGCTATTCAGCAACAAAGCATGCTGTGTTAGGCTTCACTAACAGCTTGCGAATGGAGGTTGCTAAAACCAATATCCGTATTTCAGCAGTTAACCCAGGACCAATTGATACTAATTTTTTTGAGATTGCAGATAAATCCGGCAACTATGCAAAAAATGTGGAGAAGTTCATGCTTTCCACAGATTATGTTGCGGACAAGATAACAGCGCTGATTTTAAAACCGAAAAGAGAGTTGAATTTGCCGAAATGGATGAATGCAGGCAGCGTTCTTTATAATCTGTTTCCTCGTATTGCTGACCGGATTATGGGCGGCATGCTGGACAAAAAGTAATCTCCTTAACGGTAATATAGCCGAAACCTTAATTTCAGCCATTTTAAGCATCTTTCTATAGCTATTTATCCAATGAATGCAAGTCCTTTTTTAGTGTTAAATGGTAGTATCCTACTAGAATTTAGTATATACTAGTTTCAATCTTAAGTTAGAAGAATCTTCCGTTTAGGAAGTTAGTGGTCAGAAAGAGGGATGAAGATGGAAAAAGCAACATTTGCAGGCGGATGCTTTTGGTGTATGGTAACGCCTTTTGAAGAGCTTCCGGGAATCGGAGGCATTGTATCAGGGTATTCAGGAGGACATGTTGAAAATCCTACATATGAACAAGTGAAAACGGGTAGCACTGGACATGCAGAAGTGGTACAAATCACGTTCGATCCAGAGGTTTTTCCATATGAGAGACTGCTGGAGCTGTATTGGCAGCAAATAGATCCGACAGACAGCGGCGGGCAATTCCAAGACAGAGGTTCCCAGTACCGTACTGCTATTTACTATCATAATGAAAAGCAAAAACAGTTGGCAGAAAACTCGAAAAAGGCAATTGAAGACAGCGGCCGTTTCAAAAAGCCGATTGTAACAGAAATTGAGCCGGCAGCTATCTTTTATCCAGCTGAAGAATATCATCAAGATTATCATAAGAAAAATAAACAGCATTACAAAGAGGACAGAGCAATGTCTGGAAGAGATGAGTATATAAACGAGCACTGGAAATAAGCAAAAAAAAGACATGCAAAGAACGAAGCTTTGCATGTCTTTTTTTGCTTAAATGGAGATATCTCCATTATATTCCCATAATCCGAGCTGCCCTTTAGCAGGGATAACTACATCCAGCTGCTTCATAGAGCTCACTTCCCAAGCATAATTGCCGACAGTGTAGTCACCAAGGAAAAATTCATTGCCGATAACAAGGCGGCCATCTGCCAACACTGCCTCATTCTCTCGGCTGTCTATCACTCGTAAGCAGTCTGTTAACATGCAGACGCCGATAATCATTCCTGTTGGGAGAGTGTCTGGCGCTTGGCCTTTTAAGTTCAACAGTTTTTGAATATTGGGATGGCTGCTTGCCTTCTTGTCTATTTTCTTACTCGTATGAATGGCAAGAGGTCCGCGGTAATTTGTTTTCCACGACCTTGTCTCGAATTTACTTTCACCAAGTACAAATAAACTTGCCCAAGGCTGGATCATGGATAGAACTTTCATATAAAGAAGCCAACCTTCCTATAAAGAATATGTGAATAAATCACTGAATGACATATTCCTGCAAAAAATCATCAATTACTTTTTCATATTCTTCTTTATTTTCATTATAGCTTTGGGCATGAAAACCATTTAATGCTAAAAAAAGCTTTTTAGGTCCTTGTTTCTTTTCAAAAAGCTCCTGTGTCATATGCGGCAAAATAAAGGAGTCTTTTTCACTATGGATAAACAGCATCGGCTTCGCGATTTTATCAATAACTGCAATGGGAGACACTTGGCGGATAGAATATCGTTCTCTTGCCCGCAGAAAAACATCAGCAATTGGCAGAAACAGTTTTCCAGGCACCTTCATTTCAGCTTTGACAAGATGATTAAGCTGTTCGCCAAAATCGGAAAAAGGGCAATCAGCAATATAAAAATCAGCACCGTCTTCGACCATCCCGGCATATAGAATCATCGTGGCAGCTCCCATCGATTCCCCATGAATACCTAAAAGTATGTCTTTGCCTTTGTCTGCCTTTAACCAATCAACAACAGCTTTTAAATCGAATTTTTCGTAATGACCAAAGCTCGTTGTTTTTCCGCCAGACTCCCCGTGACGACGATGATCATAAATGACAACATTAAATCCTCTCTCAAGAAACAAGTTCATATATTTAATGGAGTTCGTTTTGCTTTCCGTCACCCCGTGGGCAATAATAATATACCGCTTTTCAGGGAAAGGCTCTGCTACAACTGCTTTCAGCATGTATCCATATGGGGAAGGGATGGTTACTTCCCGTTTTTTTAGGGATTCCAGAACTTCTGGCTTAAGTCTTCCAGCTGCTTTTTCCCTGTTAAAAATAAATTCGTCTTCTTTTTTCTTCATATACATCAATCGGTTCGTACAATATACACCGATGGATGAGATAAAAACTAAGAATGAAAAAAAATAGCGAAAAAATTTTTTCACATTCATTCCTCCGAACAAAATATTTCATTTCAAAAAACTAATATGAGTTTACCATTATTTTCTATAGAAACAAAGCGGACAATAATATAATTTGCACCCCTTGTCTCCTTACTGGCTTTTAGCTAAGCATGAAACAAGCTTTGCTAGTATTATACATACACAAAAACACGAGATTCGATACACATAAAAGCCTAAACAGGAAAAGATGAGTCAAGTGAGTAATTGTATAAGCTTCCAACGAACAAACGCTCCAAAATTATGGTATGATACTTTCATCAGGTTTTACAGAAAGGACGATGAAAGGAATGGCAGAACATCATTTTCATTTGCAGGCAAATTGGCCAGGACTTCGTAATGATATTGGCACAATTGAAAGCGGCAATTTAAAAACACAAATTTCTATTCCAAAGGAAATGGATGGTCCAGGTGTCGGGACAAATCCTGATGAAATGCTGCTCGGTGCAGCGGCTACTTGCTTTATAATTACATTGGCAGCAATGATGGAAAGAAGCAAATTAGATAAAAATAGCTTAACATTGGCATCGGAAGCGATTGTAGATGTGACAAACGGTGTCTTTACATATAAAGAAATCATCCATCGTCCAAATATAGTTCTTCCAGCTGGATCTTCAAGCAAAGAGGTGGAGCTTGCAAAAAGGCTCGCGGAAAAGGCAGAGGCATCTTGCATGATTACAAGAGCAATTAAAGGCAATGTTAAGGTTAGCCTTGAAGAGACGATTACAATCGAAGATTAATGGAAAGGTGGTTTCTTGCCATGAGAAAACAAAACAGACCTGCAAAAAAGGATAACACAGATAAGCCTGTAACACTTGGAGATATGCTGAATGAACAGCTTGCCAAACAGCTTAAGGATAAGAAGCAGGAGCTGAAAGCTGCAGAAGAAGAAAAACTTAAAGTCGAAGAAGAAAGAAAAAAAGAAGAGCGCAGGCAGCGTGATAAAAACAAAAGCTTTGAAGAACTCTTGAACGAGACACCTATGAATTGGAAAGAATACAAATAAAAAAAGCAGGCTAAAATCCTGCTTTTTTTGTTTACTCTTATCGGTGATCCTTATAGAAGGAAGCTTTTGATACGGCTTGAATGACTTTTTGTTCGTCCTGAGTTAAGGCAATGCTGTTAACAGCTCTGGCGTTTTCCTGCAGCTGTTCCACACTGCTAGCCCCAGCAATAACAGTAGCAACTGCCGGATTGGAAAGATTGTATTGGACAGCTGCTTCCAAAATAGAGCGTTTGCCTTCAAAGCGTGCCTGTAAACCTTCCAGTGTGGAGCGGAGCTCTTCTTCACTGTAGTCTAAATAGCCTTTTGCCGTAAGCTTTTTTAGGTAATTATCACTCAGCAAGCCCTTTGCTACTGGACCGCGCGTGACAACACTGATTCCGCTGTCATGAAGAAGTGGCAAGGCTTCCTCTTCTGGACGCCTGTCCAATATGCTGTATTGCATCATAACTGAAACAATATTAGAACGCTTTACATATTCTCTAATAACGTTTGGGCGGATGGAAGAAATGCCGTAATAACGGATATAACCTTCTGCTTTTAGCTCTTCGAATGCCTCAATTGTCTCCTCAATAGGATCATCGAGCGTTCCGCCGTGAAGCTGGTACAAGTCGATATAATCTGTATCAAGGCGTTTCAAGCTTTGTTTGGCCGCTTCTTTTATATAAGCCTTGCTGGCATCCCACGTCCAGCCTTCTTTGTTTTCCTGCCACTTGTTGCCAGCTTTAGAAGCAATAATAACATTCTCTCGGTTTTGCTTAAAGAATTTACCTAAGATTTGTTCATTCTGTCCGAAATCATATAAATCGGCTGTGTCAAAATAATTAACGCCTGCTTCCAGTGCTGCTTCAAGGATAGGGAAGGCTGTTTTTTCGTCTGTCCCAAGACTCATGCAGCCTAGTCCGAGAGCAGAAACATGTAAATCAGATTGACCTAAACGATTTTTCTTCATAAGCACACCTCTCTCACTAGTATTTCCATCTTTATTTTAACGAAAAGGAGGAGAAGAAGACAAAAAAAGTGGCTTAAAGTTTGTCTTCTTTTTTCTGCAGTGTTTTTTCGCCCTTTATCCAATCCTTAATATAAACATAGTCTTTACGGTAGTTTTTAAGCATATGCCGGACTTGCCATGCCTTTCCAGTCAGTATAATGGCTTTTTCCTGTTTATAAATCTTCAAAGACATCCTCCGTTTCCTTCCCTTTTGCACAGGGAAATAAGTATAATGAAATATATGAAAAATGGAATTGCTTAGAACAGGAGTGAAGGACAAATGGAAAATTTAGAAGAAAAGACAATCAGCACAGAGAAGATTTTTAACGGGAGAATTATTTCCTTACAAGTGGATGAGGTAATGCTTCCGAATGGCAGTACTTCCAAAAGAGAGATTATTAAGCATCCTGGAGCTGTTGCTGTTATAGCGATAACAGAAGAAGGGAAGCTTGTGGTGGTGGAGCAATACAGGAAAGCCTTGGAAAAAGCGATTGTGGAAATTCCGGCAGGCAAGCTTGAAAAGGATGAGGACCCAGCTCTTTGTGCAAGAAGGGAATTAGAGGAAGAAACCGGCTATGGCTGTAAAGAAATGAAGCTTATCAGCTCCTTTTATACTTCCCCTGGCTTTGCTGATGAAATTGTCCATGTATACTTGGCGAGCGGTCTTTATAAAATAGAAAATGCGGCAGAACTAGATGAAGATGAATTCGTCAACTTGATGGAAATTACAATGGAGGAAGCACAAAGCTTAATAACGGAGCAAAAAATCTTTGATGCCAAAACAATGTATGCCGTCCAGTACTGGCAGCTTCTAGGAAAATAAGGTGATTTAATGATTCGCATATTTGCAGATTTACATATCCATATCGGCAGAACAGCAAGCGGTAAGGCAGTAAAAATCACAGGATCTCGTACATTGACGCTTTTGAACATTATCGAATATGCCAGTTTTCAAAAGGGGCTTGATATGATTGGAATTATCGATTGTCATTCGCCAGAAATACTAATGGAAATGGATGAAAACATCGCAAAAGGCAGAATGGTTCAAAAGACAGGCGGGGGACTGGAGATGGATGGAATAACCATTATTCCTGGTTCTGAGCTTGAAATATATGATGATTCTTGTAAAGGGCCTATCCATGTGCTCTGTTATATGCCGACATTGACGGCTATGAAGGAATTCTCATCATGGCTTTCTAAATACATGAAAAACATTCAATTAAGCTCACAGCGCATCTATGTGACAGGCAAAGAACTGCAAAAAAAGGTAAAGAGTCTTGGCGGTTTGTTTATTCCTGCACATATCTTTACACCATATAAAAGTTTGTACGGAAGCGGCGTAAAAGCATCCCTTTCAGAAGTTTTTGATCCAGATTTGATTGATGCTGTAGAACTGGGCCTAAGCTCGAATACTATGATGGCAGATCAGATCAAGGAGCTACACAGCTATACGTATATCACCAATTCAGATGCCCATTCTCTGGCAAAAATTGCCCGAGAGTATCAAATTTTAGAGGTAGAGGAAGCATCCTTCACAGAGCTGGAGAAAGCATTGCAGGGTGTCGATGGCCGGCAAGTCGCAGAAAACTATGGAATGGATCCTTTGTTAGGCAAATATCATAATACAGTTTGTTTAAAATGCCACAAGCCATTAGGAGAAGAGGAAGAGGTATGCTCAAGCTGCGGGCATAAAAACGGAAAAAAAGGGGTGGCTGCAAGGATAAAAGAGCTTGCCACTGCTGGTGATAAGCCGTCAAGGCCGCCCTATATTCATCAAGTTCCACTGGAGTTTATTCCAGGTTTAGGGAAAAAAACACTTGAGAAGCTGCTTCATTATTTTTCGACGGAAATGCAAATTATTCATGAAGCACCGTATGAGCAGCTTGCTGAAATACTTCCGACTCAGGTGGCCGAATATATCCAAGCTGCAAGAGCTGGCAAGCTGTCGCTCACTGTTGGCGGCGGCGGCAGGTATGGGCGTGTTTCTAATAAAAATGACGAATAAAAAACGAGAAGAAATGGCGGATTGGCCGTTTCTTTTCGTTTTTTGTCATGAGTTAAGTCAAAGCAAACACACAAGTATCTCTAAGGGTACTTCCGTCTGCGCTCATACAATCCTTCCTTTGAATTCCTTCCAGCGTAAATCCGAGCTTTTCAGGGATGTTTCTACTTTTTGTATTGAGAGGGTCACAGCGAATCTCAATTCGATTTGCTTTTAGAACATCTTTCGCAAATTGGACCAATCCCTTCGTGCTTTCCGTAATATAGCCACATCCAGCAAATCTTGAATCACACCAGTAGCCGATTTCAAAAATGCGCACATCCCAATTAATTTTGTGAAGGCCAGTTGATCCAATAAATGTGTCTGTCTCTTTCAAGAAGATATGCAAGCGAATGTCTTCTCGTAAAATAAATTTAGCATACGACCTTCTAATATTCTCTTCTATTTCTTCGTATGTCTGCTGTTTGTGGGCAAAAGGGAGCCAATCTTGCAGCTCTTGCAAGGAATGCTGGATGCTGTCCAAAACTAGTTTTCCGTCACCTGGTAGGCATGGCCTTAAATACAGTCTGTCTGTTTCTATTCTAGGAGGAAAATCAAGGAGGATTGGTTTCATAAGCGCTCGCCCCTTCTATTGGTTTCTTTTAGTATACGTGCTGCCATCTATAATTTACAGATACTTTTGGTAGAAAAATACTAGATTTGCTAGTCATATACTGCTGAATCTTTTCATAGAATGAACTAACAGATTGGCACAGAGGAGAGGTAGCAATGAAAAAAAATAAGTACCAGAACATTCTAGCAAATCATTTTCGGGAGCATTCCTCCATCTATTTATTTATTGCGGTGTTGTTTTTGATGGGTGTCATATTTGGAGCAATTGTCGTGAACAGTTTAACATTGAGCCAAAAGGAAGATTTATTCTATTATCTGTCACAGTTTTTCAGCCAAATTTCTAATGGCAAGGTTGCTGACAGCAAGGATTTATTTATTCAAAGCTTTTCTCATAACAGTAAATTCATCGGCTTGATGTGGCTCTTGGGTATTTCTATCATCGGTTTGCCGGTTATTCTCATTTTATTGTTCATTAAAGGGATGGTTGTTGGATTTACAGTCGGATTTTTAGTAAACCAGATGGGCTGGAACGGCTTCTTGCTTTCTTTTGTGTCTGTTTTGCCTCAAAATATTATCATTATCCCGATTTTTATCATCTCTGCAACCTTGTCTGTTTCGTTTTCATTTAAGATGATTAGACAGCAATTTATGAAAAAAATGGGAGAGCCGATGCTGCCGTTATTTGGAAGATATATGTTTCTGCTGTTTGCTGCTATGATATTCCTTGCTGCTGCCGCTGGAGTGGAGGCCTATATTTCACCAGGACTTATGAAATCGATTATTAATATGGTAGAATCATTTATAGGGTTCATCCCGAAAGTGTAAGTAAATTATAATTATTTTAATTAACAAATAATTATTGATTCTTATTTATAATAATTTTTATTAGGATTCTATTCCTTCTTCTGTTATAATGATATGGACAGTGGCTAGGGAGGGACTTTCGGAATGGAAAGTAGAATAGATAGAATAAAAAAGCTGTTGCATTCTTCGAGCTATAAATTAACTCCTCAAAGGGAAGCAACAGTGAGGGTTTTGCTAGAGAATGAAGAAGACCACTTAAGTGCAGAAGATGTTTACCTCCTTGTAAAAGAGAAATCTCCCGAGATTGGATTAGCGACAGTTTACCGGACATTAGAGCTGCTGACTGAGCTGAAAATAGTCGACAAGATAAATTTCGGTGACGGTGTTTCTAGATATGACTTGCGACAAGAAGGTGCAGCTCACTTTCACCATCATTTAGTATGCATAGAATGTGGAGCTGTTGATGAAATTCAAGAGGATTTATTAGGGGATGTTGAAAAAGTGGTTGAACGTGACTGGAACTTTAAAATAAAAGATCACCGTTTAACCTTTCATGGAATATGTCATCGCTGTATTGAAAAAAGTGCAGATTAATCAAAGAATGAGAAACCTTTTTCATATGGAGAAGGTTTTTTGCATTGTTTAGTAGTTTTAGGTCCTATTACAGGTATATTTACTCCGTAAACTGGCATAGCTTTTAGTATGACACTAGTTTGGAGGAGTAATAATGCTGCAATGGTCTAAAGTAGTTTTTCGGACAGCAAAGGTTTTTTTGCTGTTTGTAGGATGCACAGTTCTTTTTTATTATGCGCTTATATGGTTTAATGATGAATATCAGGATTTTCATCGTTATGATGAACCATCTGGAGCTGCTGTGAAAGTGAGCGGTGATGGAAAGGCAGAGGAATTTTCCTGGAAGGAACGAATATTTCTTTTTTACTTAAATGGGGAGTAATGACTAATGGAAGAACAGCTAAAGGACTTTATGCATTTTTTATTGGTGGAGAAGGGTCTGGCAAAAAACACTCTAGTTTCGTATGAACGGGATTTGAAATCCTACAGTAAGTACATGAAAGAAGTAGAGATGGTTGGCCTTACCGATATTCAGCGTGCACATATTGTTCGGTTTTTGGGGTTTTTGAAAGATAACGGAAAATCTTCTAAAACAATTGCCAGACACATAGCTTCTATCAGAGCGTTTCACCAATTCCTTTTTCGGGACAGGGTGACCGAAGAGGATCCGACCGTACATATTGAATCGCCGCAAGGAGAAAGGTCATTGCCTAAGGTGCTGTCTATGAAAGAGGTAGAGGCGTTGCTTGAATTTCCGAATAAGCTGGATCATTTCGGAAAAAGAGACAAGGCTATGCTGGAGCTTTTATATGCAACAGGAATACGGGTGAGTGAGCTGATTCAGTTGAATATGGATGATGTCCATTTAATGATGGGCTTCGTTCGGTGTATCGGTAAAGGGAATAAGGAGCGAATCATTCCAATCGGGGGTGCCGCCACAAGGGCGCTTACAGAATACCTTGAAGAAGGAAGACCTGCTTTTATAAGCAAAAAAGAAGTAGGAGATGCCCTGTTTCTAAACCATCACGGCAGAAGACTGTCACGGCAAGGCTTCTGGAAAATCTTAAAACGACTCGGCAAAGAAGCGGAGATTAATAAGGAGATAACTCCCCATACCCTAAGGCATTCTTTTGCGACACATCTGCTTGAGAATGGGGCAGATCTGCGGGCAGTTCAAGAAATGCTTGGACATGCTGACATCTCTACAACACAAATTTATACACATGTTACAAAAACAAGATTAAAAGACGTTTATAGTCAATATCATCCAAGAGCATAGGGGCAGCCCTTTCACCTTTTTTCATACAATGGTGGAAGGACTGGCCCTAAAATTATTTTTATGCAAATAGATGTCAGACTTCTGACAATATGCTATAATTTTTTAGGTTAAAGATACATACTAAAGGGTAAAATAGGATGATTAATTCATATATAGGAGGTAATTAAATGTCCACATATCCATTTAAAAGGGTATTCCTAATTGTGATGGATTCAGTCGGAATTGGTGAAGCTCCTGATGCTGAAAAATTCGGCGATTTAGGTGCCCATACTTTTGGTCATATAGCTGAAAAGATGAATGGTCTCCATATGCCAAATATGGGGAAACTTGGCTTGAGCAACATCGAAGAAATTAAAGGTATTGATAAAGCAGACAAGCCGATGGCTCATTATACGAAAATGCAGGAAGCATCAAACGGAAAGGATACAATGACTGGTCACTGGGAAATCATGGGCCTGCGTATTGACACACCGTTTCGTGTTTTCCCGGAAGGATTCCCGGATGAGCTGTTAAATGAATTAAAAGCAAAAACAGGCAGAGAAATTATCGGCAATAAACCTGCCAGCGGTACGGAAATTTTAGATGAGCTTGGCGAAGAGCATATGAAAACAGGTGCCTTGATTGTCTATACATCAGCTGATTCTGTCCTGCAAATTGCAGCACATGAAGAAGTTGTACCATTAAAGGAGCTTTACGAGATTTGTGAAATTGCAAGAGAATTGACACTTGATGAGAAGTATATGGTAGGCAGAATTATTGCAAGACCGTTTGTAGGTGAACCAGGCAGCTTTAAAAGAACAGCAAACCGCCATGATTATGCGTTGAAGCCGTTTGAAAGAACAGTAATGAACGAACTGAAAGACAGCGGTTTTGACAGCATTGCTATCGGTAAAATCTCTGATATATATGATGGCGAAGGTGTTACTAAGTCACTAAGAACCGTATCGAATATGGATGGGATGGATAAGCTGCTTGAAACTTTACATATGGACTTTACGGGATTAAGCTTCTTAAATCTTGTCGATTTTGATGCTCTTTACGGACATAGACGTGATCCAATCGGCTATGGCAAGGCGCTTGAGGAATATGATGCAAGGCTTTCAGAAGTGCTGCCGCACTTAAACGAGGATGATTTGCTGATTATCACAGCAGACCACGGAAATGATCCTGTCCATCATGGAACTGACCATACGAGAGAGTATGTGCCGCTGTTAGTATACAACAAAAAAATCAGTGCAGGACAACAGCTTCCGTTAAGAGAAACGTTCGCGGACATTGGCGCAACGATTGCAGAAAACTTTAATGTCTCTATGCCAAAAAACGGAAAGAGCTTTTTAAAAGAGTTAATATAAGGAGCAGTGAACATGGATTATACTAAAATTAAACAATCAGCAGACTTTTTGAAGGGAAAATATTCCGCTGTGCCAAAAATTGGCCTCATCTTAGGCTCAGGACTTGGTGTTCTAGCTGAAGAAATCGAAAATGCTGTAAAAATTCCGTACGAGCAAATTCCAGAATTCCCAGTTTCAACAGTAGAAGGCCATGCTGGTCAGCTTGTATTTGGAACAATTGGCGGTGTGGAAGTTGTTGCAATGCAAGGGAGATTCCATTATTACGAAGGGTACACTTTTGAAAAAGTGACATTCCCAGTTCGTGTTATGAAAGAATTAGGTGTCGAAAACTTAATCGTAACAAATGCAGCAGGCGGTGTGAATGAATCATACGCTCCTGGAGACTTAATGCTTATTTCAGATCATATTAATAATATGGGAACAAACCCGCTTATCGGCCCAAATGATTCTGCCCTAGGCGTTAGATTCCCTGATATGTCTGAAGCATATTGCAAAAATTTACGTTCAACAGCTAAAGAAATCGCTGCAAGCATCGGCTTAAAGGTACAAGAAGGCGTATATGTCGGTAACACAGGTCCATCGTATGAAACACCGGCAGAGGTTAGAATGCTTAGAGTTCTTGGCGGAGATGCAGTCGGTATGTCAACAGTTCCAGAGGTAATTGTTGCTAGACATGCTGGACTTAAAGTCCTTGGAATCTCTTGTATTTCCAACATGGCAGCAGGTATTCTTGACCAGCCGTTGAATCATGAAGAAGTAATTGAAACGACAGAAAAAGTTAAAGCAGACTTCCTTAAATATGTGAAAGAATTGGTTACAAAAATCGGCGAATAGTAGATAAGGGGATTCTCACTATGAAAATGCGAATGGTTGATTTAATTGAGAAAAAACGTGATGGACGCGAATTGACGGAAGAGGAAATTTCTTTCATTATCAACGGCTATACAGATGGTACAATACCTGATTATCAAATCAGTGCATTTACAATGGCAGTGTTTTTTCAAGGCATGACCGAGAAGGAACGAGCTGATTTAACAATGGCAATGGTTCATTCCGGTGATGTAATCGACCTGTCGGCAATTGAAGGAATCAAAGTTGACAAACATTCTACTGGCGGTGTCGGCGATACGACGACACTTGTACTCGGCCCGCTCGTTGCGGCTGTAGGCGTTCCTGTTGCGAAAATGAGCGGCAGGGGTCTTGGCCATACTGGCGGAACGATTGATAAATTAGAAGCAGTAAAAGGTTTCCATGTGGAAATCGATAAAGAAGAATTTATTAAACTAGTAAATAAAAATAAGGTTGCTGTCATTGGTCAAAGCGGCAATCTGACTCCTGCTGATAAGAAATTGTATGCTTTAAGAGATGTTACGGCAACAGTAAACAGTATTCCTCTTATTGCAAGCAGCATAATGAGCAAAAAAATCGCTGCCGGTGCTGACGCGATTTGTCTTGATGTTAAAACAGGGGCAGGAGCTTTTATGAAGTCATTGGATGACTCAAGGGAACTTGCAGAAGCAATGGTTCGAATCGGCAATAATGTCGGCCGCAAGACGATGGCAATTATTTCTGACATGAGCCAGCCGCTTGGATTTGCCATCGGTAATGCTTTAGAAGTGAAGGAAGCAATCGATACATTAAAGGGTCAAGGACCAGCAGACTTAACAGAGCTTTGTCTCACTCTAGGCTCTCAGATGGTGTATTTAGCGGAGAAGGCTGAAAATATTGAAACAGCAAGAGAAATGCTCGAGGATGCAATTAAGAGCGGCAAAGCCTTGGAAACGTTCAAGCTGTTTTTAGAATCACAAGGCGGCGATTCAAGTGTTGTGGATGAGCCTGAGCGTCTTCCACAAGCACAATACAAGCTTGAGCTACCTGCAAAGGAGTCCGGCTATGTGGCAGAAATCACGGCTGATAGTATCGGAACAGCAGCGATGATTCTAGGTGCTGGCAGAGCGACGAAGGAGTCAGAAATTGACTTAGCTGTTGGATTGGTTCTAAACAAGAAAATCGGTGACAAGGTGGAAGCAGGCGAATCCCTTGTGACGATTTATAGTAATACAGACAATGTCGATGATGTTAAACAAAGATTATATGAGCATATTAAAGTGACAGATCAAAAAGTAGATGCTCCTGAATTAATTTATGAAGTAATTTCAGGCTAAATAAAGCAGGAAGGAAGGTCGAGGCGAACTCGATCTTCTTTTATAGCAAACTAATTAGACGGGTATCTAATTAGTTTGCTATAATGACATTAATTACTTGAGGAGGGTGCTGCTTGTGAATATAGAGTTGACGAAAGTAAAAGTGAAAAAAGGTAAATCTGCAGTCGTGGATAAATGGATGGCGCTTCTAAATAAGGAAATGGACAAGGTGCTGCTGACGTTGGAAGATGAAAAAATGTATGTGGAAACAATCTTTCGGGAGGTTACAGGCGGTGAGGAATTTCTTTATTGGTACTCAATCCAAGGTGAAGGGGGAGCTTTGTTAGCGGAATCCAAACATGAAATAGATAACCTTCATATTGCCTATTGGGAGGAATGTATAGACAAGGAATATGAGCCAGTACATATGAAAAATGAGGTTGTCATGATACAGAATAAAGTGATGGATGTTCTTCAATAAAAATGTTTTCGTCAGATTTCCTGACTGATTAGTGGCACGAATTAAAAAGATGGGTTATGCTTTTAAAATACAGAATATTCATTCTTCTTTTTGCAACTAATTGATTAGGAGGCTTTATATGAGTAAAACAGATGTAGTAGAGTGGCTGAACGAACATGAACAATTCTTTACAGACATGGCGAAGGATATATGGGAACATCCGCAGCTTGCTTATGAGGAAACGCATGCTGTCGGGCTGCAAATAGCAGCACTGCAAAATGCCGGGTTTACGGTTACAAAAAATGCAGGAGGCTCAGAAACGGCTTTTATTGCAGAGTTTGGTAGCGGCAGTCCAGTCATCGGCATATTAGGAGAATATGATGCATTGCCAGGTCTTTCTCAAACCGTATCGCCAGTTCGGGAGGAAATAGTTGCAAACGGTCCAGGCCATGGCTGCGGACACAATCTATTAGGGACAGCAGGGGTGGCAGCAGTTATTGCCTTAAAAGAGAAAATGGCAGAGGAAAGCCTCACTGGAACGATTCGTTATTATGGCTGTCCGGCCGAAGAGGTTCTGTCAGGCAAGACCTTTATGGCAAGAGAAGGTGTATTTGATGATTTAGATTGTGCCCTTACTTGGCACCCAGGTACTGCTAATATGACGTCAAACTTTAGCATGCAAGCAATGGTGTCAATTAAATTCCATTTCAGCGGAATTGCAGCACATGCTGCAGGAGCTCCTCATGCCGGCAGAAGTGCACTTGATGCCGTGGAAATCATGAATATTGGCAGCAATTATTTGCGAGAACATATCCTCGATGGCTCGAGAATACATTATGTCATTACTAATGGAGGTCTTGCTCCTAATGTTGTTCCAGATGCTAGCACCGTGTGGTATTATATCCGGGCTGCCACAAAGGAACAAGTGGACGAATTGCTTGAAAGGGTAAAAAAATGTGCCGAGGGAGCGGCCATAATGACAGAAACGACAGTTCGTTCTGAAATTCTTGCTTTCGCCTATGAAACATTGCCCAACGATACATTAAACGGGCTAATGCTGAAAAATATGGAGGAAAACCCGTTATTCTTTACAGAAGAGGAAAAACAATTTGCAAGTGAAGTTATCGCTTCCATTGACCCAAGTATCGTTGCTACATCTAAACAGCGCATTGCAGCATTCACAGATGATCCCCTTCCAACAGTCAATATTGACGATCAAAGAATGAAAGGTGTATCAATCGGCGGTTCAACAGATGTCGGCGATGTAAGCTGGATCACCCCTGTAGGACAAGTGATGACAACTTGTGCACCGGTAGGAGTTCAAGCGCATTCCTGGCAAGCAACGGCTTGTTATGGCAGCTCTATCGGCTTTAAAGGAATGCATTTAGCTGCCAAAACAATGGCTTTAACACTTTATGATTTGTTGGAAGATCATTCTTTAATAGACGAAGCTAAACAAGAGTTTGCAAAAACATCGGCTGTGAAACTTTATGAGCCTGGAATACCGGCAGATGTAATGCCGCCAAATCAAGTGAGACAGCTTATCCACGAATAATTGCATACAAAAAGGGAAGCGTTAAAATTAGCTTCCCTTTTTTTCTTATTGCTTTGTTAATATCTCAGGCCCATTTGCTGTGATTGCGAGCGTATGCTCATATTGAGCTGAGAGACTGCCGTCTACTGTTCTTGCAGTCCAGCCATCTAAATCAACCTTCGCATGATACATTCCGGTATTTAACATTGGTTCTATCGTGATAACCATGCCTTCTTTCAGCCTTCTACCCAAATTTGGAGGACCAAAATGAGGAATTTGCGGCTCTTCATGCATGTCTCTGCCAATCGCATGGCCGACAAAGTCGCGAACAACGGCATAGCCTTTTGACTCTGCAAAGGTTTGAATGGCATGGGAAATGTCGCCGACCCTGTTTCCTACAACTGCTTGCTCTATCCCTTTATACAGGGCCTCTTCTGTCGTTTTCAGCAAGTTTTGCGCTTCCTCCGAAATCGTTCCGACCGCATAGGACCAGGCAGAATCGGCAAGCCATCCGTCTAAATTCACCACCATATCTATTGTAACGATATCGCCATTTTTCAAAGCAGTCTTGTTTGGAAATCCGTGGCAAATAACATCGTTGACAGATGCGCATGTCGCAAAAGGATAACCGTGATATCCCTTCTGCTCAGGTGTTGCTCCTCTTTTTGTGATATATTCTTCTGCAAATCTATCAATCTCAAGTGTTGTAATGCCAGGTTTAATTAACTTGCGGATTTCCTTATGGCAATCTGCAAGGATTTCCCCGGCTTTCTTCATCTTTTCGATTTGCTCCTTTGTTTTTATTTGAATCAAAATTTCTCCTCCTTTATTTCGAAAAAACCACTAAGTTAATACAGCTTATTTCTATAGCCGAACTATTTATATAACAGTCTAAAAATAGCTTAAATGCATGATTGTGTCAAGGATACTCACTCCTCGTGCGCACAGTAGTCTTCCTAAGAAAAATATTTATAGCTGACTGTATAAAAAAAACATGATTGGAAAAAATGGGACAGTATATAGAATGGAGGGTCTTTGAGATGAAACGCATCGCAACAATCTTTTTAACCATGTTACTATTTGCATCTATGTTGGCACCAAGCACACTTGCTGCAGAGAAAAGTAGTGATTTGGTGGACAATGTTAAATCAGCTATTTTGATTGACAGAGACACTGGGACAGTACTATATGAGAAAAACAGCAATGAAGAGCTGCCGCCGGCAAGTATGACAAAAATAATGACTATGCTTTTAATCATGGAAGCACTCGATCAAGGTAAACTCAAAATAGACGAGAAAATCAGGACGAGTGAACATGCAGCTTCAATGGGCGGCTCCCAAATCTTCTTGGAGCCTGGAGAAGAAATGACAACAGAGGAAATGCTTAAAGGCATTGCAATCGGGTCTGGGAATGATGCAGCAGTGGCAGTAGCCGAAAGACTTGCTGGCTCAGAAGAAGCATTTGTAGAAATGATGAACAAAAAAGCGAGCAGTTTAGGATTGAAGAATACAGCATTCAAGAATGTCACAGGCCTCCCGGTCGATGAGCATTACAGCACAGCACATGATATGGCTATCATGGCGAAGGAATTATTGAAATATGAGGATATCACTAAATTTACAGGTACATATGAGGCGTACTTGCGAGAAGACTCTGACAAGAAGTTCTGGCTTGTAAATACTAATCGTCTTGTTAAGTTTTATCCTGGAGTAGACGGCTTGAAAACGGGATTCACGAAAGAAGCAAAATACTGCCTGACAGCAACTGCCCAAAAGAATGGAATGCGTGTGATTGCTGTTGTTTTTGGTGCGCCTACATCAAAAGAGCGGAATGCACAAGTAACAAAAATGCTTGATTATGCATTTAGCCAATACGAAACGCATCCAGTCTATAAGAGGAATGAGCTTATCGGCAAAGTAAATGTAAGCAAAGGGGACCAAAAACAGGCATCAGCCGTTACAAGCGAACCAATCTCTCTATTGACGAAAAAGGGAGAAAAGGTTGATGACGTAGAGAAAAAAATCGTCATGAACAAAAACTTAAAAGCCCCAATTGCAAAGGGTCAGGAAATCGGCAAGGTCCAATTTGTGAAAGATGGCAAGACAATCGTGGAAAGTCCGCTCGTATCGCAAACAGAAATTAAAGAAGCAGGCTGGTGGACACTGTTTAAACGAACTGCCGGTATGTTTACAAAAACGCAATAAGCTTGCTAAAACTGTCAGCATTCCTCTTTTTTTAGCGAATCAACACTAGTTTTGTCTTGCTTGAAGGAAATGCAGGATTAAAGGTAGAATTGACTCACTAACCTAAAAAGAGGAGGCTATGGATAGTGAGTCTTAATATTGAGCTGGAAACAAAAAACAATGTTCTTTGTATTCGTTTAGCAGGGGAATTAGATCATCACTACGCAGAAGAGCTGCGCACAAAAGCGACTGATGCGATAGAGAGCAGAAATATTCGCCATATTGTTTTAAACTTAGAGCATTTATCATTTATGGATAGTTCAGGCTTAGGAGTAATCTTAGGCAGATATAAACAAATAAAGCAGCTAGGCGGAGAAATGGTGATTTGCGCAATCTCCCCGAGTGTACAACGGTTGTTTGATATGTCTGGCATGTTTAAGATAATGAAGCTGGAAACAAATGAACAATTTGCACTTGAAAGATTGGGGGTTGCATAAATGAGAAATGAAATGCATTTGCAATTCAGCGCACAAAGCCAAAACGAATCCTTCGCAAGGGTAACTGTCGCTGCTTTTATTACACAGCTTGATCCAACGATGGATGAGTTGACAGAAATCAAAACAGTCGTATCAGAAGCGGTCACAAACTGTATTATTCATGGTTATGAAAATGACCCTGACGGGATTGTCTACATTTCAGTCATTATGGAAGATTCCTTTATCGATTTGACCATTCGTGATGATGGAAGAGGAATTATGGATGTAGAAGAAGCAAGACAGCCGTTATTTACGACAAAGCCTGAATTGGAAAGATCCGGAATGGGATTCACCATCATGGAAAATTTTATGGACGAAATTGAAGTGCATTCTAGCCCAGAAAATGGAACTGAGATCCGCCTGCGCAAGCATTTAATAAAGAGCAAAATGCTAAGCAATTAAGGAGAATCGCTTATGGATGTGGAGGTAAAAAAGGAGAAAGAAACGTATTTAAAAGACCATGAAGTGAAGGAGCTTATCAAAAGAAGCCAAGATGGCGATCAGTCAGCTAGAGACACAATAGTCCAGAAGAATATGCGACTTGTATGGTCAGTCGTGCAAAGGTTTTTGAACAGAGGCTACGATCCGGATGACTTATTTCAGATCGGTTGTATCGGATTGCTTAAATCAGTAGATAAATTTGATTTAAGCTATGATGTGAAGTTCTCGACCTATGCAGTCCCGATGATCATTGGCGAAATTCAGCGCTTTATCCGTGATGACGGAACCGTGAAAGTGAGCCGCTCCTTAAAGGAACTGAGCAATAAAATCAGGAAAGCAAAAGATGAACTCTCCAAGCAGTACGGCCGTACACCAACTGTTGGAGAGATTTCAGAGCATCTTGATATTCCGCCGGAAGATATTGTCTTAGCACAAGAGGCCGCCAGAACACCGTCCTCTATCCATGAGACAGTATATGAAAACGACGGCGATCCTATTACCCTTCTAGACCAGATAGATGATGGCAATGAGGGCAAATGGTTTGATAAAATCGCCCTGCAAGAGGCGATTAGG
This sequence comes from Bacillus sp. Au-Bac7, assembly GCF_021341655.1. Classification (NCBI taxonomy): domain Bacteria; kingdom Bacillati; phylum Bacillota; class Bacilli; order Caryophanales; family Bacillaceae; genus Bacillus; species Bacillus sp. Au-Bac7. The sequence goes on from NZ_JAJTTG010000001.1 coordinate 264,671, forward strand.
GAACTCGACGAAAGAGAAAGGCTGATTGTGTATTTGCGCTATTACAAAGATCAGACACAATCTGAAGTTGCAACCCGGCTTGGAATATCCCAAGTCCAAGTATCACGCCTTGAGAAAAAAATATTGCTGCAAATGAAAGAGCAGATGGATATTTAATATCCATCTGCTCTTTTTATATGGAAATATTACCAAAAAAATTATCATTATAAATTGCCCACATTAAGCAAATACTACCATCATCGTAAAAACATTAGATGATTGGATGTGTTGATGAATGGCTGAGACAGTCTATATTCGGATGAGAAATCGTATCGAAAAAAGATTGAATGAAGATGTGCTGCTGAAGGATTTAGCCCAAGTAATAGCTGCTGATAGCTTAATGGAACAATTGAATAATTTGGTAATCTATTCTATTTCAGAAAGTGACCGTAACATCATCATCATCGACAGCACAAGGGTAATTAAGGCAATACGCAGCTTCAATCTAAACTTGGAGATACAGATTATCGGTCCTGCACAAACCATCATTGAAGTCATCCTCAAAAAAAAAGAAGTGTCTATACCGCTGTTCCTTTTGGTTTGGCTGCTCCTTTTTATTGGCTCTGCCTTGACTATTATGAATTTTCATGAAGACGTCAGCATGCAGGCAGTCCACCAAAAGCTGTATAAAATCATTACAGGAAAAGAGGTAGAAAAGCCTCTCATCTTCCAAATTCCCTATAGTCTAGGTTTAGGCTTAGGAATGATCATTTTTTTCAACCATGTATTCAAAAAGCGTTTTAATGAGGAACCAAGCCCCCTGGAAGTAGAAGTTTTCTCTTATCAGCAAGCTTTGGACCAATATGTCATCATGCATGAAAATAAAGAAAGCATGAAAAAATTAGATGATCATTAAAATACTTGCTGTCCTTTTTATTGGGGGAGCTTGGGGAATAACAGTCGGAGCCGGTTATGTTGCTTTTTTAACCGTCTTTGGGATTATTCCGAGATTGACGCAGCTGACGAAAACAGGAAGCAAGATATATTCCTATGAATGGTCTGTCGTCTGCGGTGCAGTCTGCGGTACATTCGTCTTTTTGAGAGAACCAGCCTTCTCATTACCAGCCATTCTGTTAACAGTAATGGGTCTAGCCGGTGGAATCTATATAGGTATGATTGCTGCAGCACTTACAGAAGTATTAAATGTTTTTCCTCTTCTCGCAAAAAGGGTAAGCCTCGATGATCGGCTGCTCGTATTGATGATGGCACTTGTCTTTGGTAAAATCTTTGGCTCCTTATTTCACTGGATGTATTTTGCACCGTAGATTCTAGCAAAGTGTCAAAGAAAGGAATTTGCAGATGGGTACAAAAAGAAAAATTATTTTAATAACAGATGGAGACGAATATGCAAAACGAGCAGTTGAAATGGTGGCAAAAGAAGTGGGAGGCCGCTGCATTTCTACGTCATTTGGAAATCCCTCCACCCATAGTGGACCGGAGATTTTAAATCTCATAAAAAAAGCCAAAAATGATCCCGTATTAGTGATGTTTGATGATAGTGGCTATGTGGGTGAGGGGGCAGGCGAGACAGCTTTGAAATACATAGCAGCACACAAGGATGTGGAAGTGCTTGGGGTAATTGCTGTTGCAAGCAGAACGAGAAGAGAGGAATGGACAAGGATTGATGTGGCAATCGACCAAGATGGCAATCTGACTCCTTACGGTGTAGATAAGCTTGGCATTCCAGAGTATGAGATAGGAAGAATGAGCGGTGATACTGTCTACAGTCTCGATAGTCTCGACTTGCCTTTAGTTGTCGGCATCGGTGATATAGGCAAAATGGGCAAAAGAGATTCCTATGAAAAAGGTGCACCAATAACACGAATTGCAGTGGAATATATTTTAGAAAGAAGTGGATTTTATGAGCAAGGAAACACATGATATGGAGACTATTTTTAGAAGGCTCTGCGATGTAGAAAAGTACATGACCGACAGGGTAGGCTTAGGTGTCAGCTTTGACCTTGGAGTGAGAAAAATCAGTGTTCTCCATCATGAGGTAAATGTGTACTATGTGAACGGACTCGTTGACAGTGCCATCATTTCTCAGCTTTTAGAACAGCTATTATTTTTAAATGATGAAGAACGTGTACATCAATCCGATGACTTTTTTAAAATTATTGAAAACCAGCTTGTGCACCACCAAGTAAAGCCCCTGGAAAAAATGGATGAGCTTGTAGACCAAGTGCTGTCTGGTTTAGTTGTTGCAGTCATGGAAGGCTATGAAAAAGGTATTGCCATCGATGTAAGAAGCTATCCTGGCAGAACTCCGCAGGAACCGGATACAGAAAAGGTTATCCGCGGTTCTCGTGATGGTTTTGTCGAGAATATTATCGTAAATACGGCAATTACAAGAAGACGAATACGTGATGAGCGGCTCCGTTTTGAGATTATGAAGGTCGGAGAACGGTCAAAAACTGATGTGGCAATTGGTTATATTAAAGATATTGCTGATCCAGATCTAGTTGCAATCATTAAAAAGGAGCTAGAGCAAATAAATGTTGATGGCATCTCGATGGCAGACAAGACAATTGAGGAGTTTTTGCTAAAGCAAGGTTACAATCCATATCCTCTAGTCCGCTACACAGAAAGAGCAGATGTCACAGCCAATCATTTGCTAGAAGGCCATGTTGTCATATATGTCGATACATCACCGAGTGTTATTATTACACCTGCTACGTTCTTTCATCATTTGCAGCATGCTGAGGAATATCGACAAGCTCCAATGGTCGGCACATTTGTGCGCTGGGTTCGCTTTTTAGGTGTTATCGCTTCCTTGTTTTTCTTGCCATTGTGGTTCCTTGTTACACTTGAGCCGTCTTTGCTGCCGGAAAACCTGGCCTTTATCGGACCGACAGAGCGTACCCACTTGCCGATTATTGTTCAGTTATTTATTGCTGACTTCGGTTTAGAATTCTTAAGGATTGCAGCCATTCATACACCGACACCGCTGTCGACCGCTATGGGCTTAATTGCGGCCGTTATGATTGGGCAAATCGCCATTGATGTTGGTTTGTTTGTACCAGAAGTTATTCTTTATGTGTCAGTGGCAGCAATCGGGAATTTTGCGACTCCAAGTTATGAATTAGGGATTGCCAATAAGCTCGTACGCTTTGTTCTCTTAATATTAGTCGCTATATTCCATACTCCAGGTTTTGTTGTCGGCTGTACTTTGTATGTTCTGTTTTTAGCAAGCTTGCGCACATTGAATGTTCCATATCTATGGCCTTTCATTCCGTTTTATCCAAAGGCGCTACTTAATATTCTTATCAGAAGAACAGTTCCTAGTAGTAAATTAAGACCAAGCCATGCACATGCTCAAGACCGTAATAAATAGAAATATCCAATAAAAAGAGGATTGAGAAATGGGTTTATTTATGATACATTTGTTTAATCAAGTAGGCTGTTAAATAATTGGACATAAAAAGGCAGACAGTTCGAAAGGGGAACTGTCTGCTTGTTTCTTATTTTTTCATCTTAGCCTTTCATATCAATCTTAGGGAGAATCGAGGGGGATATATGCATTATTATGGAACTTCCAGTGTGAACGAAGCTGGCCATTTGGAAATTGGCGGTGTTGACACAGTGAAAATAGTCGAAGAATTCGGAACACCAGTATATGTATATGATGTTGCACTTATCAGAGAACGAGCAAGAGGATTTAAGGATACATTCGCTAAACGGGGTATTCCGGCACAGGTTGCTTATGCAAGCAAAGCATTTTCAACAATTGCAATGGTACAGCTTGCCAATGAGGAAGGGCTGTCCCTTGACGTAGTATCCGGCGGTGAGCTTTATACGGCAATTACAGCTGGTTTCCCGATGGAAAGAATCCATTTCCACGGCAATAACAAAAGCAGAGAAGAACTGCTGATGGCAATTGAGCATAAAATCGGCTGTATTGTAGTTGACAACTTTTATGAGCTTGCCTTATTGCAGGAGCTGTGTGAACAGAACCACAGCAAGATGCCGATTCTGCTTCGCGTAACACCTGGGATTGAAGCACATACACATGACTATATCCTTACAGGACAAGAGGATTCTAAATTTGGCTTTGGACTGCAAAATGGACAAGCAGAGGAAGCGATCCTTAAAGCGATGGAATCTGAAAATCTTGAGCTGTTAGGGCTGCATTGTCATATCGGCTCTCAAATTTTTGAGACAACAGGCTTTGTGCTTGCTGCAAAAAAGATTATTGGTCAGCTTTATAAATGGAAACAGGCTTTCGGCTTTGAATCTAAAGTTTTAAACCTTGGCGGGGGCTTCGGTATCAGATATACAAACGAAGACCAACCGATCCAGCCTTCAGAATATGTGGAAGAGATTATTACTGAAGTGGAGAAAAATATGAATCAATTTGGCATGAGCATGCCGGAAATTTGGATTGAGCCAGGCAGATCACTAGTTGGGGATGCAGGCACAACTCTATATAAGATTGGTTCGAGAAAAGAAGTTCCAGAAGTGCGCCAATACTTAGCGATTGATGGAGGAATGACAGATAACATCCGTCCGGCATTGTATGATGCGAAATATGAGGCTGTTTTGGCAAATAAACCTTTGGTTGAAGCAGAAGAAACGGTGTCCATCGCTGGCAAATGCTGTGAATCAGGAGATATGCTAATTTGGGATCTACCACTGCCCAAAGCAGGAGAACAAGATATTTTAGCAGTGTTCTGCACAGGTGCATATGGTTATTCTATGGCTAATAACTATAACCGAATTCCAAGACCTCCAGTCGTTTTTGTGGAAAACAAGGAAGCGGTTCTTGTTGTAAAAAGAGAGACGTATGAGGACATAGTTCGTCTGGATTTACCTTTGAAAGAGAAGGCGTCTGTAAATAAATAAGAAAAAGGAAGTGCATTTGCACTTCCTTTTTTTTTCTATTAAGAGAAGAATGATTTTATCGCATCAACGAGACTTGCAAAAAATTCTTTTACTTTTGCAAGAAAACCTTGACCTTCTTCACTTTCAATAAATGCATTAAATTTATCTTTTGCATCTTGCAGCTGATCTCCAACCTGATTCCAGTTGATATCCAGCTCTTTAAGCTTATTGAAGAAATCCATCAATGTTTGCTTTTGAGTATCGCTTAACGAAATATTAAGCTCGCTTGCTGCATCATTGATGATTTTTTCCAGTTCAGCATCTGTCGACGGTTTATTTTCCGCGATTTTTTCTTTGATTTTTGCCATTAGTGCAGATGCTTTATCTGTTCCTATTTCTTCACCGAGGTTAGCGGTCTGCACCATCTCTTCATTGGCAGCCTGTTTAACATCCTCTGGAATTTCTGTATCTGTTGATACTTCATATGCTTTAATAAGACCTGTAAGTGCTGCTGTCCCCGAAACCTCAATTGGAGCTGTAACATAAATGTCAGCATCCTTTACACCTGCAGTTATTAACGCATTAATATACATTTCATCTGTTACCCAGTTTATATTTTTAGTTGTCACTTCTATTCCGCTTCCTGCATCATTGATGGTAATAGCGGAGGAAGAGATGGCTCTTGTGCCAATCAATGCCTTGGAAATATAGCTTCCTAGATATTGATGTTCTTCTTTATTAGAGACTGTAATGATTTGTGCATCATCAGGCGCTTTCATTTCCGTCAGAAGCAGTTTCTTCTGCTCTTCTGTCAAGTTTTCACCTAAAGTGATAATCATATCCCCTGGCGCTGCATCTGCTAATGCGTGCAATGGCAGCAGGAGCAAAAGTGAAAAGACAAGCACAGCCCATTTTTTTCTAATCATCTGTGTTTCCTCCTAAATATGTTCTATGCATATAGACGTACAGGCAAATCAAAAAGTTTCCTTCTACCCACATATTGTGTAAAGAACGGGATTTGCACTTGCTATTATAATCGATAATAAGGCTAATAAAAATAGTAGCTGAATGAATTGTTTTAGCATACTATTATAATGAGAAGATGATATATGGATTACTTGCAAACAGTAGGGATTTTGACGCAGTTACTGTAATGATGCTTTCTTCTTATAATATTTTCATTGAAGATTAATCATAATTTATGTATGATAGTATTTATAACAGGTTTCGCCAAAGTCAGATAATTTATGCTCTTATGGCGGATTTTAATACTAGTGCCGGTTTCTTCATATTTAAAATAGAATATTGTTTGGAAACAATCCATTATGGGAAAACTTACAGGTAAATATGCTTTAATAATAATGAGGGATACAAATGATTATTCGTTATAAAAAATCTTTTGAGAAAATTGCGATGGGCCTGCTTTCTTTTATGCCTGCCGAAAAGGATTTAAAAGTGCTACAGCAAACGATAAAGCAATACGAAGCTAACGAGAATTGGCAGCTTTTTTTATGGAAGGAAGAAGAGGATATTATCGGGCTTATAGGAATCAGCTTTGAAGATGCGGACAGAATCAGCATCCAGCATATATCCGTAAACCCTTCGTACAGACATCAAGGTGTCGGTAAATCGATGGTGCAAGCAATTAAGTCATTATATACCAACAAAAAAATCGAAGCGAACGAATTGACTGTAGGCTTTCTTTCTAAATGCATGAATATGGAGGAAAATCTTAATTCGTAATAAAAATAAATCCCTGACCGGATTCCTTACAGGTAAGCGGTCAGGGATTTTTTGCTACCTATTTCTTCCTGCGTTCCTTACGCTCTGCAATGGCAGCATTTCTTTCTAAGATGACCTCGCTTCTATCTCGTGTCAGATGACGATGAACAATTGCTTCAGCAGGTATTAAACTTGATTTCCACTCCATTCCATGCGATAGACACCATTTCACGCATTGCTCTTCTAAAAAAGCATCGTTAATAGGCAGGACTAACGGTTTAAAGGGAAGCTGGTTATTGATATTATGCAATCTTTCTTCCAATCTCGCCAGCAATATATGCTCATCCAGTCCATAGTCTGACCATATCCAGTTTCCATGCTTAAACATGATAATGGCTTTTTCTAATGTTTTGCGTGCGCCAGTGAAATTTCCGCGACGATGGTGATAACATGATACTGCCATTAAAATAAAGCTGACCCAAATCGATTCTTTATTGCCTGGATCCACCTCTTTCCAATATTCCTCTAATATTTCATGGCACTCAAAGAAATCTTGATCTCCATGAAAATGTGCCAAATACTCAATATATTCATCTGGATACACCACTATTTTCTCCTTCCCGACAAAAAGTATCTTTTGCTATTATACTTCCTTTACAAGCAGATAGAAAAGTCAGTTACCCTATATGCTTTTGAAGATGGTATAATTTATTATTGGATAACTTTATGGAATCATCTATACTTATACTAGCATAAGGAATATGGATGTTATTTTATTAGGATTTTGGTGAGATATAATGCAATATAATGTGAAGATTGACAGTTTTGAAGGTCCTTTGGACTTGCTGCTGCATTTAATAAATAAATTAGAAATTGATATATATGATATAAATGTCGCGGAAATAACGGAACAATACTTAGAATATATCCATGCAATGTCAGAGCTGCAGCTTGATATTGCAAGTGAATTTTTAGTGATGGCAGCGACACTTCTCGCAATTAAAAGCAAGATGCTGCTTCCTAAATACGATGAAGAGCTTCTTGATGATGACCTTATGTATGAGCCGGAAGAAGATTCAAGAGAAGACTTAATCGAAAGACTGGTAGAATATCGTAAATTTAAAGAAGCAGCGGATGATCTTAAGGAGATGGAGCAGGAGAGAGGGTTGATTTTCACGAAGCCTCCGAGCGATTTATCTGACTTTACCCAAGATGCAGATCAAAATGCTAAAAGCGATTTGGACGTGTCTTTATACGATATGCTGGCTGCGTTCCAAAAGCTGATGCGCAGGAAAAAGCTGCAGGCGCCCCTATCGACAAAAATAACAAGACAGGAAATTCCAATAGAGAGCAGGATGGAGGAAATTCTTGTTTTCATTAAAAGCAGAAGAAGAACTCATTTTGAAGAGCTTTTTCCTGTCCATGATAAAACCCATATAGTTGTGACCTTTCTTGCTCTGTTGGAGCTAATGAAGCGCCAGGCGTTATTTGTGGAACAAGAGCATAACTTTGCAGATATATTTGTGGTTGGAAAGGAAGAGGAAAGATTTTGATGGTTACAAATTGGAAAGGTATTATTGAAAGTTTATTATTCGCAGCTGGAGATGAAGGCTTGACACTTAAGCAGCTGGCCCATGTCCTGAATGTGGAGCAATTCGAGGCGGAGCAGGTAACAAGAGAGCTGATGGAGGATTATCGTAAAGATGAAAATAGAGGTATTTCCATTGTGGAAATAGCCGGGACCTTTCAGCTTGCCACGAAAAAAGAGCATTCAGTCTATTTAAAAAAGCTTGTTGAATCCCCGCATGCTTCTACATTATCACAGGCTGCACTTGAAACCCTTGCCATTATTGCTTACAGGCAGCCGATTACAAGAGCAGAAATTGAAGAAATCCGCGGTGTGAAAACAGAAAGGCCTCTTCATACCCTTTCTGCAAAAGCGCTAATAAAAGAGGTCGGCAGAGCAGAAGGTGCAGGCAGGGCAATCTTATACGGAACGACAAAGGAATTTTTAGATCATTTTGGTTTAAAGGACTTAAAGGAACTTCCTGAATTAGCAGAAAAAGAGGAAGATTATAAGCAGGAAGAGGCAGATTTGTTCTTCGAATCATTCCAGCAATTGGATGACTAAAACAAAAAGAGGCAGGATGAAAGCAACGCATTCATCCTGCTTCTTTTTTTCGGTTATTTAAACATGTTCCCCCCATTCTGCACATATTCTGTAAAGAATGACTTTAGATAGAAAAGGGGTTATCTGAGATCAATGAGCAGCTACAATGAATATGTAAAAGATGTGTTAGTCTGGAACAGAGAATTGAAGGACTTTTTAGAAACAGAGAATGTCCAAAGAAGCGCAGAAATTTGGAAAAGCCTTGATAAGTTTACATCCTTAATGGAAACGGTCCAACGCAAACCGATTGATACAGAGGAACTGATTAAAATCCAGCATAAAGCGGAAGAGCTTCAGGACGAAATGGAAGGTTACTTTAAGCAGAGACAGCAGGTTGGAACGATTTTCATCAATGAACCATCAGTAAAGGCAGGAGGCCACAAGCTGCCGCCGCTGCCGTATGCTTATAATGCATTGGAGCCCTTTATAGAGGAAGAAATTATGAGGCTTCACCATACAAAACATCATCAATCCTATGTGGATGGACTAAATAAAGCAGAAACAATGCTGGCACAAGCAAGAAAAGATCGAAAGTTTGACCTTGTGAAGCATTGGTCGAGAGAGCTAGCCTTCCACGGATCTGGTCATTATTTGCATACGATCTTTTGGAATAATATGAGTCCAAACGGCGGAGGAGAGCCTAAAGGGATGCTTCTTGAGTCAATAAAGGATTATTTCGGCAGCTTTGACGCTTTTAAGCACCACTTTACAGAAGCAGCCAAGGCGGTGGAAGGGGTAGGCTGGGCAATCCTAGTCTGGTCACCTCGGGCGCGCCATTTGGAAATTCTCCAATCAGAAAGGCATATGCTGTTGACTCAATGGGATACAATTCCCTTGTTGGCATTGGATGTTTGGGAGCATGCCTATTACTTACAGTACAAAAATAAACGTGCTGATTATATCAGTAATTGGTGGAAAATCGTTAACTGGAAAGATGTTGAAGAGAGGTTTGCGAAGGCAAGTGATTTGAAATGGAGGCCGTTTTAATTTTTTATTGAGCATGCAGGCGAACAGCAATGGTTCGTCTGTTTTTTTGATTTTAAAAAGAGAGCCTAAGTCTAAAGTTTTTACCAATTTGTCATAAGCCCGCTTGTCCTGCATAAATATGTACAAACCATATAAGGAGACGAGGTAGTGTTATATGAAACCATATAAGATATTACTCCTATCTTGCATCACGGCATTTCTGTTGCTGACTATCCCGCAAAATGCCAATGCGCAAATATATGTCAGTGCTAGCAGCGCCATTTTGATGGAGCAGGAATCAGGACGAGTCATTTATGAAAAGGATGCACATACCCAAAGAAGGATTGCCAGCATAACAAAAATTATGACAGCCATTCTTGCGATTGAGTCGGGAAAAATGAATGATATGGTGAAAATTAGCGAGAATGCAGTTAGATCTGAGGGATCTTCGATTTACTTGAAGGCCGGCGAAAAAATCTCTCTAGAAGATTTGGTGTACGGGCTGATGCTTCGATCTGGGAATGATGCAGCTACTGCTATTGCGGAGCATGTCGGCGGAAGTTTGGACGGATTTGTTTACTTAATGAATCAAAAAGCACAAGAGCTGGGCATGAAGGACACACATTTCGCTAATCCTCATGGGCTGGATGATCATGAGGATCATTATTCATCTGCCTATGACATGGCGTTACTAACAAAGTATGCGATGGATAATGAGCAATACAAAAAAATAGCAGGAACAAAAAATTACCGTTCAGAAAATCCTGATGGAGAATGGGACCGGGTTTGGAAGAACAAAAACAAGCTGCTGACTGGTCTTTATGAGTACACCACAGGCGGAAAAACAGGTTATACAAAAAGAGCGAAAAGAACCCTTGTCTCCACAGCGGAAAAAGATGGAGTCGAGCTGATTGCAGTCACTTTAAACGATCCTGATGATTGGGATGATCATATAAACATGTATGAGACTGCATTTAAGAATTATCAAATGGCATTAGTGCTGGAAAAAGGCAAAGTTAAGACAAAGGACTCCTTCTATAAAAACAAGCTGTATATTAAAGAGGATTTAGTGTATCCGATTACGGAAGCGGAGAAGGATGAGTTAAAAATCCAATTTAAGCTTTCAAAAGTCCAAGCAGATTGGAAAAAGAAGGAGCAGAGTGTTCCTGACATAGTCGGCAATGCAGAGATCTATTTAGAAGGCAAGCTGGTAGAAACTGCTCCCGTTTATTTTGAACATGCAAAAGTAAAAGAAAAGAAGAGCTTCTTTGACCATTTTAAAAGTATGTTTCTGGCAGTTATGGGAGTAGATAAGGATGGTTAATATCATTTGGGTGCTCCTGACTGTGATTGGAATAGTTTTTGCCATCTTTAATGGGACAATCGATGAAGTCAACAAGGCAATCTTTTCAGGTGCAAAAGAAGCAGTTACGATATGTATCGGATTAATCAGTGTGCTAGTCTTTTGGCTTGGCATGATGAAGATTGCGGAACAAGCAGGCCTCTTAAAAAAACTTACAAATCTGTTCAGACCCTTAGTATCCAAGCTGTTTCCAGAGGTGCCGAAGGACCATCCGGCCATGGGATATATTCTTTCCAACATGATGGCCAATATCTTCGGTTTGGGAAATGCTGCGACTCCCCTTGGAATAAAAGCAATGGAGGAGCTGAAGCGGTTAAACGGAGGCAAGACGAGTGCAAGCAACAGCATGATAACCTTTTTGGCATTAAATACCTCCAGCATAACGCTTATTCCAACAACGGTTATCGCCATTCGCATCAACTACGATTCAGCTTCACCGACTGATATAGTTGGACCGACCTTAATTGCGACGATTTTCTCCGCAATTAGTGGGATTTTAATTGATCGATATTTTTACTATCGAAGAATGAGAAAAGGATGAATTCATAATGGAAATTATTTCACTGTTGTCAGTTTGGATGATTCCTTCTTTAATTTGCTTTATTCTCGTTTATGGAACATACAAGCGTGTACCAACATATGAAAGTTTTGTAGAAGGAGGGAAAGAGGGCATTTCAATGGCCTTTTCCATTATCCCTTTTTTAGTGGGCATGCTTGTGGCAATCTCGGTATTTCGTGCATCAGGGGCATTGGAATATTTTATGGGATTTCTAAAGCCGGCATTAGACTTTTTTGGAGTGCCATCAGAGGTTGCTCCGCTTGCGTTTATTCGCCCTATTTCTGGCAATGCAGCACTTGGTATGACAAGTGACCTGATTGCCACCTATGGTCCGGACTCCTATATCGGCCGGCTTGCGGCTACTATTCAAGGCAGTACTGATACGACCTTTTATGTGCTAACTGTGTATTTTGGCGCTGTCGGCATCAAAAAGATGGGTGATGCACTTAAAGTAGGGCTGCTTGCAGACCTTGTCGGGTTTGTAGCAGCGATTGTTGTTGTGACATTAATGTTTGGTAAGTGATGCTCCGATTCGTTCGGAGTTTTTTTTATTTCAGTGTTTTTACAGACTTTCCTTTGAAAATGGGCAAACTTATGTCATAATTCAAAAGATGACAAAAAATATGGCTGTTTGAAAAGTAAGCTATTGCTGTTGATGAATTTAATGAGGTGAAACATAAATGGAAAGACTGCAAAAGGTAATTGCCCATGCTGGGATTGCATCGAGAAGGAAAGCAGAAGAATTAATTCTGGATGGAAGAGTTACTGTTAACGGTAAAGTCGTAAAAGAATTAGGTGTAAAAGTTGGACCTTCTGACAAGGTTGAAGTGAACGGTGTTCCGATTGAAAGGGAGGAGCCTGTATACTTCTTGCTGTACAAACCTCGCGGCGTGATTTCGAGTGTGAATGATGATAAAGGCAGAAAAGTCGTAACAGATTTCTTTTCTGAAGTAATATCATCAAGAATCTATCCGGTCGGACGTCTTGATTATGATACATCTGGACTTATTTTGCTCACAAATGATGGAGAATTCGCCAACTTGATGATGCACCCTAAAGGGGAAATAGAGAAGGTATATGTCGCAAAGATTAAAGGCATTCCGATGCGAGAGAAAATCAAGCTACTGGAAAAAGGCGTTATGCTTGAAGACGGTAAGACAGCACCAGCAAAAGCTAAGGTTCTGTCTGTGGATAAGAAAAAAGGAACGTCTATCGTTGAGTTGAAAATTCATGAAGGCAAAAACCGCCAAGTCCGCAGAATGTTCGAAGCGATTGGCACACCTGTGTTAAAGCTGAAAAGGGAACGATACTCCTTTTTGAATTTGAGTGGCTTGAGCCCTGGTGATGCACGTGAATTAACAGCACATGAAGTAAAACTTCTTCGCACGGAAGCGAATAAGAAAAAATAAGCTTGTTAAAAATTCATAAAACGTTCACAGAACAAGGTGCATGATTACAATATCTGCAACATTAAAATGCTATAATGATTATAAGTTTTTTACGGAAATCCCATTGATATTTAACAAGTCTTTGGGATTTTGTTGTTTATAAGATGGGCAAAAAAGGAAACATGCAAAAAAGTGTTTAGCGTGCTTCCATTATTATCATAGAAGCGTTGTAAGGAGGATTACCAAATGGAGAAGGAAATAAAAATTCTTGTCGTGGATGATGAGGACAGAATCAGAAGGCTGCTGAAAATGTATTTAGAACGAGAGGACTTTCTTGTTGAGGAAGCATCAGACGGGCAAACCGCTTTAAATAAAGCTCTTTCCAGCGATTATGATATTATTTTGCTCGATTTGATGATGCCAGGCAAGGACGGAATGGAAGTTTGCAAGGAGCTGAGGGAGAAAAAAGCGACACCTGTTATTATGCTTACTGCCAAAGGAGAAGAAATTAACAGGGTGCAAGGATTTGAAGCAGGTACAGATGATTATATTGTTAAGCCCTTCAGCCCGCGGGAAGTAGTGTTGAGAGTCAAAGCTTTATTAAGAAGATCTGCTCCAGCTGGATTTGTACAAAGTGAAAGCAGTGCAAAGGACTTAATTGTGTTTCCTTACTTAACAATTGACAATGATGCGCACCGTGTTCTTGCAAATGGCAGAGAAGTCAGTCTCACGCCAAAGGAATATGAATTGCTGTTATTTCTTGCTAAATCACCAGACAAAGTATATGACAGGGAGCTGCTGCTGAGAGAAGTGTGGCATTATGACTTTTTTGGCGATTTACGCACAGTCGATACACATGTTAAACGTTTGAGAGAAAAACTGAATAAAGTATCAGAGGACGCTGCTCGGATGATTGTTACAGTTTGGGGAGTAGGCTACAAGTTCGAGGTCAGCAATGGATGATGTTTTGGAGAAGTGTTGTATTTAAGCTTTGGAGTACCTTTTTACTGCTGATTTCAGTCGTATTGATTATATTGACTGTTATGCTCCTTGAGTATTTTGAGCAGTATCATATGGAGTTGACAAAAAAAGAGCTGACAAGCAATGCTGCCAAGGCGTCAAGCATTCTTGAGCAACATCCGGATATCGGCATGGATATCGTGTGGGAGCTGGTGGATGAATCTGCCGCTGCGGCGATTGAATTAGATGGTAAGACTTCGATATCTCCGGACAGTGAATTTACGCAGGATTCAATGGAAACGGCCCTATCAAGCAAACAGCTTAAACAAGTGAACGTTAACGGCAAGGAGACTATGCAAACAATTAAACTTGCAAGCGAAGGAACAAATGAGAATGTTGAAGTGACAGCAAGCGGTGTTCCTATACTTCAGGGAGATAAACCGATTGGTGCAGTCTATGTTTTTCAAAATCTGTCTGTTCTTAATGATACAAAAAACTCAACAACGAAGTTTATTGTGTTAGCTGCTGTTGTCGCCATTATTTTAACAACAATATTTGCTTTCTTTTTGCTTACTAGAATTACAGCCCCTCTCCGCAAGATGAGAGAGGCTGCAATGGAGCTGGCAAGAGGGAATTTCGAGACCACTGTTCCAATATGGTCTCAAGATGAAATAGGGGAGCTGTCTGTAGCATTTAATCAAATGGCAAAACGGCTGAACTTTAACATAAATGCCTTAAGCCAAGAAAAAGAACAGCTCGGTAATATACTGAGCGGCATGGCAGACGGTGTGCTTACGTTTAATAAAAACGGAAGTTTGCTTATAACAAATCCTCCGGCAGAAAGATTCCTGCAATATTGGCATTATGAACAAGGCAGCAGTGAGCCGCTGCAAGAGCAAGTGCCTGCAGAAGTGAAAGAACTGTTTCAGCTTGCCATCGGCACGGGAGAAGAGCAAATTGCCGAGATGAAGCTTTCGCATAGAGCATGGGTGATTATTGTAAGTCCCCTCTATAATAGGGAACAGATAAGAGGAGCTATTGCAGTTATTAGGGATATGACCGAAGAGCGGAAGCTGGACAAGCTGCGCAACGATTTTATTGCTAACGTATCTCACGAATTGCGCACACCGATCAGTATGCTGCAAGGCTATAGTGAAGCCATTGTAGATAATATTGCACAATCTGAGGAAGAAAAGCAGGAAATGGCCAAAATCATTTATGACGAATCTCTTCGCATGGGCCGCCTTGTCAATGAGCTCCTTGATTTAGCAAGGATGGAAGCGGGACATCTTGAGCTATTCCTAGATGAAGTGGAAATGACTTCCTTCTTTCATCGGGTTGCACGGAAGTTTAATGCAATCGCAAAAGAAAAAAATATTGAAATAACGATGGATATCCAAGAGGATATGACGCCATTTGTGATGGATGTTGATAAAATCGAGCAGGTGGTCACAAATATTATCGACAATTGCATCAGGCATACGAAAGACAATGGTACTGTGAAAATCAATGCAAAATCAGATAATGTCGGCATTTACTTGGAAATAGAAGATAACGGTGCCGGGATAAAAGAAGAGGATTTGCCATATATTTTTGAGCGCTTTTACAAGGCGGATAAGGCAAGGACGAGAGGCAGCGCGGGCACAGGACTGGGGCTTGCCATTGCCAAAAATATCGTGGAGGCTCATAATGGCCATATATCTGTCACAAGCAAGTATGGTCATGGAACGACATTTTTTATCTTTTTGCCCCGAAATGTTGAATAAATTTAGAGATGTTGCCGATTCTTCTTGATTCACAAGAAACAATTTAACATAATAGAACATAAGGAAGGATTATTCCTTCCTTTTTGTTTTGCTTAAAAATACGATTAATCTTAATAATTACATAAAAAATTATTGTAGAAGAAAAAAATCCGTAACTATTGTGGAAAACAATACGACTAATTTTATAAACGGGGAGGAGAAACTGATGGACTCCGTTTTTGATGAACTATATAAAAAATATCATCATGACGTTTTTCAATTTCTATTTTATATGGTCAGCCATAAAGAGACGGCAGAAGATTTAGTGCAGGAAGTATATATTCGCGTATTGAAATCCTATGACCGTTTCGAAGGGAAAAGTGCAGAAAAAACGTGGCTGTTCAGTATTGCACGGAATGTAGCGATCGACCATTTTCGTAAAAATAAAAACTGGAAGGACAGAATCATGGAGAAGTTTGATTGGTCTAAACAGCAAATCAAAGCTGATGATTCTCTGCCAGAGGAAGTGGCTATACTATCTGAAGAAGTGCAATATTTATATCAAGCGTTAAAGGTATGTACAGTGGACCAAAAGATGGTCATTATTCTTCGCTATATTCAGGAACGGTCCATTGCAGAGACGGCAGAAACACTCGGCTGGACAGAAAGTAAGGTAAAGACAACACAGCACCGCGCTTTAAAAGCACTAAAAAAACATATGGAGGAATGGACGAGAGAGGAGGAATACAATGGAAAAAAACAATTGGAGCGATGAGCAGCTAAAAAGCCTGTTGAGGCAATTCCCGGCCATTAAGGATGAACGGGACCCAAAGAGCATTTATCAAAATATTGCGGCCGGCAAGTCTAAACAACGGATTCGCCGTCCTTGGCTCATGCCAGCAGTCGCTTCTGTATTTGCTTTCATGCTTCTTATTGTTATAGGAGAAAGCTTCTTTCGGTCAAATAACGGCAATTATAATTTAAGTGATTCATCTTCATCCGAAAACAGCAAATATATAGCAATTAATGAAGACAGCCAAAGCACAGAAAACTCATCTTCGTTCCAAATGAAAGAGCAGTCAGGAGAAGTCGAGAATCGACAGGCAGATGTTGAATTACAAACAACAGCTTTGTATGCAGAAGAAGTAGGAGACAAAGAGCTGCTCACATACCCTATTCCTGATAAGAATCTGCAGGTGGCAGTGCCTGTCAGCATTCTTGTTGAAAATCCGGACAGCTTATCTAAATTTGACTTGTATAAAAAATACATGTCTGCCATTGAGGAAACAAGCTGGGGCCTTGATAACTATTACCCATTTGATGGGACAGTCAGTTATGACATGAGCAATAAGACAGTTATTATTGACTTCGCAGATGATGTCACATCCCTTGGAGCAATCGGTTCAGATGACTTCTTAAACTCTATTGTTTATCAGCAGCTGGAAAGTGTCGGTGCCGATAAAATGGAATTCAGGAGAAAGGGTCAAAAGGGAGTATTAGTTGGTGACAGAGATTTGACGGAGATATATTATCAGCAGCTTGAAAACAGAGGGTACTATCTCTTAACAGATTCAGTCGAGGCTGAAAATGCCCTGTATGTTCCTTGGGAGACACCGTATCATGATATTGAGACCGCACTTATCAATATGCAAAAGGATATGCCGGAATATGGTCTGTCTGCATCAATCCCTGACAATATCCGTTTCGAGAAGATAGTTCCAAATATAGAAACAAGTGAATTGGAGCTGTATTTAACAAAAGACAGCGTCCTACATGCGGATAAAGCTACACTTAGAGCTATAGAATCGATCTTGCTGACCGCTAAGGATTTCCAATTTAAAACAGTGAGATTTGAAAACGCTGGGATTAATCAAATTGGAAGATTTGTATTTACTGATGAAATCCCAGTTCCTGTAGCGGCAAATAAACGAGAAATGAATTAAAAAAGTTCCAGCTTAGCTGGAGCTTTTTTTAGTTGTTTTTGTTAGACGGTGAAAAAGAATGCATGAATTAAGAGAACATATCCCATACTAACATTTGTTTCATAGCTTTTAGGAGACTAGGCAAATGCTCTTATGCTAATGGTTGTCACTTTCATCTAGGTGGACTGATCAGTTCTATAACGAAACATGTACTCATATGGTGAAAGAGGAACTTTTCAATTTTCTTTTTTCTCTCAACAAATATTTGTTGCAGGTTATTTTCGTGTTAGGAAAAAAAGGAGGATACAATGGGAGACTATATCAGACGGCTGCTCATAGCTGCAATAATGCTTCTGTTTGTCAGCTTGTTATTTTTAGGAGGCAAGCATTCAGAAGCTAAATCACCTTCACTGTCTGAACGCACCAAAGGGTGGACTTGGCCGAGTGAAGGCATGATTTCAGATACATTTAATACAAGACATGGAGATCATAAAGGAATTGATATTGCAGGTGACCTTGGAGCTGCTGTATTTGCTGTAGACAGCGGCAATGTCACAAAGTCTTATTATTCCCAATCCTACGGGAATGTAATTTTTATTAAGCATACTAATGGCTTAGAAACCGTTTATGCCCATTTAAATGAACGAGTAGTGAAGGAAGGACAAAAGGTTGAAATGGGCGACCTCATTGGGAAGATGGGCAATACTGGCCATTCCTCTGGCGTCCACCTGCATTTTGAGATTCACGAAAAAGAATGGACGGTAACAAAGGAAAATGCGATAAACCCGATTTTGGCATTAGGAGAGGCAGAAGTGGGACAGACAGTCGAAGCAGCAGCGAAACCAGCGAGACAGGAAGCTGCTGAAGCAAAAAGCAAACCTGTAAAAAAAGAAGTAACCACGAAAGAAAATAAAAAGGAAAAGGCAAAAGCCGAAAAACAGGCAGAGGTAAAACCAGAAACTTTGGAAATAACGGTAGAAGAGCCGGTAGGCTATAACCCAACTCTTGGGCAAGTTCCATATAAAAAAGCAATCTATTACATAAAAGAAAACGAAATAAGCGCAATTTTAGGTGAACAACCTGCCTTGCTTCCCCCTGAAAGCATGAGTCTGCTTCAATTTAAGCAATTAAAGGAGCAGGAAGATAAAAATAGCGGCATCACACCTAATGTGAACATCTATTATGAATAATGTATTCCTTAAAGGTTTGACTTACATAAAAGTAGTATCACTAAGTGAGAATGGGCAATAAACAAAGTTCCCAGTATGTTTCTTTCTTTGTGAGTTGCCCCAGTTCGAAAATCTCCTTTTAATTCCGATAAAACTTCCCGCTTTTATTATAAGCAATGTTCTTCCCATAACAGCCAATCTTATGTATAATATAAATTAGTAAAAAAATAAAATATTGATCTATCTTCGGGGCAGGGTGTAATTCCCGACCGGCGGTGAGGAGTATTGCTCTAAGTCCGCGAGCCTATTCGTTAGGCTGATTTGGTGAAAATCCAAAACCGACAGTAAAGTCTGGATGGGAGAAGATGGAGGTTCTGCAATCGTTCGAAAAAATTATTAGTTAGAACGTTTGTTAAGTATGCCTTTAAACACTCCCTCAAGCTCATGTTAGCTTGAGGTTTTTATTTGGCGTGCCTTAACAAAATTGCTGAATCTCTCTTCTTAGGCAGATGGATCCTAAAAGGAGAGAGTAAGAAATGAATAAAAAGAAAATGAATGTAAGGAAATTTGTCTTGATTGGAATGATGAGCAGCATGGCTTTTGTGCTTATGTTTATCAAGTTCCCGCTTCCAACGTTTCCTCCATTTTTGACATTGGATTTCAGTGATTTGCCAGCATTGGTAACAGCGTTAATTCTTGGTCCAGTTGCAGGTATATTGGTAGAGTTGATAAAAAACCTTCTGGATTATATTGTCCATAACAGTGAGATTGGAATACCTGTAGGAAATTTAGCAAACTTCATTGCTGGAGTTGCATTTATCCTGCCTGCCTATTTCATCTACAATAAATTGAAATCAAAATTGGGAATGGTGCTCGGCCTTATCTCAAGTGCCCTTGTGATGAGTATAGCCCTTAGCTTCTTCAATTATTTTGTACTATTGCCAGTTTATATTAAATTTATCGGATGGGACCCAATGACATCTGCCGAAATGCGTGCATATGTAATTTCCTTAATCCTGCCGTTTAACCTTATTAAAGGCGCTATCGTTTCAGCCTTGTTCCTGCTTGTTTTTACGAAAATGAAAGGCTGGATCACAAAGCAAGCTCAATATCGTAAGGTAGCATAATAATAAAAAAAGCAAAAAGAGAAAAACTCTTTTTGCTTTTTTTATTATTCGAATTTTAATGCGTCGCCTTCAAACGGCTCATCTGCCACTTTAATGGAATCTGTTGGGCAGCCTTCAAATGCATCAAGCATATCGTCAAGCAATACTTCTGGAACTTCTACAGTTCCTTCGTTATCGTCAAGCATTACAAATGCCAAGCCTTCATCATCATAATCATAGATATCAGGAGCTGCAGCTCCACATGCACCGCAAGCAATACATGTATCTTTATCAACAATCGTATATTTTGCCATGAGTCGTAAAAACCTCCAGTATTCTTTTGTTAAGTAATATGCATTTATAAATAATGATACATCTTTACTATCCATCCTTTATTGTAAAACTGAATGTATAACTTTTCAATAAAAAAGACCAATATAAAGGAATAAACCTCGCATTAATGATTCAAGTTTAGCTCCAAGTACAGTTTTCGTGGTAAAATATAAAGCAAGAAAGTACATAATTCGACATGAACCATTATTTTAAGGAGTTTTCGTATATGACCTTTATTGAGGTAATCGTGTTATATTGTTTACAAAGAATAAAGGGAGAAAGAACTATCTACTCTGTCCTTCATATCCTAAACGGCAAAAAATCAGCGCAAACGATACAGGATATCCATATTTTTGAACTTATGCCTTTTTTTCAAACATACCCGAATTTATCAAGAGCAGAGTTCGACAGGATTATTTCTGCTTTAAAAGAGCAGAAATGGACTGCTGAAGGAAAAACATTTCAGCATTATGACATCAATCCGAAACAAGAAGATGAGTTTGCGCGTTTACTTATAGAATACCCTATTCCTACCCATTTAAATGGCTGGAAATATCACCGAATTGCTGTAGGATTTTGGGAGCGGCTGGCACTTTCTGTTCAAGTTGCCTCCCATCTTTCCAAAGGCGATAATCGCTATATGCCAATTCAGCGAAATATCGTAGTACAGGCGTGGATGAAGCGAGCATTGCAGAATTATGCTGGCGACAGACAATCACTGAATGAACAGCTTTACCAAGAATTGGCTGATTGCCTCGATGATGAAGCAGTGTTACCTGAATACCTTGTGTGCAGGTTAACAGGGTCAGAGCATATTGGGCTAACTCCAGAGCAAGCGGCAGCTAGTTTTGGGATAGACAGAAGTTATTATGAGCTTTACTTTCTGTCATTGCTTCACTTTATGCTGAAGAAAATTCTCAGTGCTAAAGAAAAATTCCCATTTTTAAGACAAATGGTGATGGATGATAATACTGCATATATTTTGACTAATTCAACCAAAGCGACATATGAATATATTCAAAAAGGCTTAAGCCTTGACGAAATAAGTACAATGCGACGTTTGAAGATGAGTACAATTGAAGATCATATCGCAGAACTCGTGTTGAATATCCCTGATTTTTCGATTGAAGATTATGTTAGTCCCAACAAAATAGCTAAAATAAAAAAAATCGCAGAAGTTACTGCTTCCAAGTCGTTGAAGCAAATCAAACAACAGCTTCCTGAAATGTCATATTTTGAAATAAGAATCGTTCTTGCGAAGTTAGGGGGAGGCATAAATTGAATTTAGAAAAAAACCTAATGAAATTATTTTCGCTGCCCTCTTTCCGCCCAGGACAAAAGGAAGCAATCTCAGCATTAATGGAGAATCGTCATACATTGGCAATGCTGCCGACTGGAACAGGGAAATCATTGGTGTATCAGCTGCCTGGGAAACTTCTGAAAGGGACGGTCATCATCATTTCGCCATTACTGTCACTCATGCAAGATCAAGTCGAACAAATGAAAATGAATGGCGAAAAAAATGCTGTTGCCATTAATTCCTTTTTAAGCTGGCAAGAGCGAAATGACGTAATTAAAAATATACGCAAGTATAAATTCGTGTTTATTTCCCCAGAAATGATTGGAACACCCTATATATTGAATGTTTTGAAAAAACTGGAAATTGGTTTATTTGTTGTCGATGAAGCTCATTGTATTTCCCAATGGGGCTATGATTTCAGACCAGAGTACCAAAATTTAGGGATAGTGCGCAAGGAGTTGGGAAATCCATTAACATTGGCACTTACAGCAACAGCCACTCCCGCCATCCGAAAAGATATTATATCATCATTAGCTCTAGAATTTGTTGAACAAGTCATTTACAGTGTCGACAGACCCAATATTGCCTTAACAGCAGAAATTTTATCGAGTGGGATAGAAAAAAGGAAAAGGCTTGAAGAACTGACAAACACACTGCAAGGACCTGGCATCATTTATTTTTCAAGCAAAAAGCTGGCAGAGCAAACCGCTGCAGAACTTAAGCAAAACTCGGGTAAAAGAATAAATGCCTATCATGGCGGCATGTCCCAAGAGGATCGCATCTTGATTCAGCAACAGTTCTTGAATGGCCAGCTTGATATCGTTTGTGCAACAAGTGCATTCGGCATGGGAGTTAATAAGGAGAACATCCGTTATGTTATTCATTATCATTTCCCAACACAAGTAGAGTCTTTTTTACAGGAAATCGGCAGGGCTGGCAGAGACCGTCAAAACAGTATTTCCATCCTCTTATATGTGCCAGGTGACGAAACGCTTGCTTATCAGCTCACGGAAATGGAGCTGCCGAATGAGCTGCAGTTAAATCAACTGCGAAGGTCTCTGCTTCCATATACTACATATGAAGATTGGGCTGAAAAAGAGCTGGCTTGGATAATGGAGCAATTCACTGAAACTCAATGGCGAGTGCTAACTGCCTATGTTCAGCCAGAAGGAAAAACCTGCAAGCAAATAGAAGCAAAGCTTAACCATTTTAGTGAATTTTGCAAGAACAGGCTTGCTGTTAAAAAACAAAGCATACACGATATGCTTGCATGGGTATTATTAAAGCAATGCCGCAGATCCTATTTGACGAGCTATTTCCAGGAAAAAGAAGCACCAATTAATTCCGTATGCTGTGATAATTGCGGTTTGAATATGGAGAGGTTTTATGCGGGTCAGCCTATTAATGATAAGGCAGAGCTTGTTGGTGATGGCTGGAAAAGACAGCTTGCTTTTATTCTAAATAAGAGAAGAGAAAAAGCCGATGAATAAACAAAAATATTCCCAGCTGTTAAATACTTTGTCTGATAAAGAGCTTATAAAGCACTTATATATAACACAATTTATATTATTAATTATTTCTGCAGGCTTAGGTATATTCGTATTCCAGATAGAAGATATATTTACTTCTTTAAGCCTCTTTAATTGGAACCATATTTTAATCGGCTTTGCCTTAGGTGCGGCGGTTGTTGGCCTCGATATGATATTTATGAGATATCTACCTGAAAAGTATCATGATGACGGCGGACTAAACAAACGAATATTTCAAAATATGCATCCAGCTCATATCGCCATAATCGCTGCCGTGATTAGTATCAGTGAAGAAATATTGTTTCGCGGTATCCTTCAAACAAATTTAGGATTATTGGCAGCAAGCATAATCTTTGCAGTCATCCACTACCGATATTTATTTAATTGGTTTTTATTTGTAAACATCATCTTTATAAGTCTTTTAATTGGGTTTTTATATATGTGGACAGGAAGTTTACTGGCGACCATTATCATGCATTTTACAATCGACTTTTTCCTTGGTTTGCTGATTAGATATAAGGTTTTTGACTAATATTATTACGTTTGAAATATGTTTAGGGGGAAGGGATGTTCATGACAAGAGAAGATCCTTACAGAGTTCAAGCAGAACGGCAGAAAAAACGGCTTTCTCGGTTGGAAGAAAGTGAAAAGCCAGCTCAACCGATTCCAAGCAGAGTAACAGAAGAACTGCCGTCGCGCAGAGCTGTTCATCATAAAAAGAAAAAAAAGAAAAAGAAAAACCAAAAGTATACAGGCATGACGATTCTTGCTATTTCTTTTATTGCCCTGCCTGTACTATTGCTCGGCATACATGAAATGATAAACCGCTATTCAGTTGACACAGTGCTTCCAGTGAACAGCTCTTCCAATCAATTCGAGCAGATAGGTGTTGAACAAAAGGGCAGCAGTTCTGCAACTGGTAATGTAACAGTAGAAAAAGAAGACAGTGAAGCAGAAGAAAAGCCTGATGAAACCGCAAAAGAACAAGCATCCAGCGCTGAGCAGGAAGAAAAAGAAGTAGCCAAGCAGAAAGAAACAGCACAACAGAAAGAAGAGGCTGCAAAGAAACAAGAAACAGCACAACAGAAAGAAGAGGCTGCAAAGAAACAAGAAACAGCAGCAGAACAGGAAAAAACCACAGCAGACAGCCAAGCGGAAAAGGCAGCTGCTTCTGAGGTGGAAAAGCAGGAACCAGTTGAAAAAACAGAAACAGAAAATGCAGAAGCAGCCTCCCAACAATCGGTTATCTATCATACTGTAGCAGCTAATGAAACACTATACAGAATAGCGATGAAATATTATAACTCTAAAACTGGAATAGAGATCATTAAGCAAGCAAACCAGCTTACAAGTGATAATGTACTGGCTGGGCAAGTATTAAAAATTCCACAATAACCGCTAAATAATTGATTCTAACTTGTCCTTTCCTTTCATATAGTGAAAGGGAAGGAGGATTGGCATATGGAATCGTCGATATTAAATCTTGACAGCAATACAGATGAAACGACAAAGGAAATGCTGCAAAAGCTAGTGGATAAAAAACGTAAATTTGACATGATAAAAACAAGGCATTTATTTGTTATGTGGCTGACAATTATTTTTGGATTTTTTTACGCTTACTGGCTGTATAAACATATTGCCGTTCCGTTCTCCCATTCCTTTGCCATCATGTTTTCTATTTTTATCGCTAAAACATTTAATCTCTATGCACTGGCCATGATTGTTGGTTCCTTCGGATTTATGAATGTTCTTAAACAAAAAAAGGATAAAGCAGAGAAGGAATATCATGAGCTCCGTTGTGAGATTATCGATAAAGCTAAAGATCTTTGGAAGAAGGAAGAAGAGTGGAAGGGCCGTCACCATGTTTTTTATATGATGAAACAGGAGTATGACATTAATCTTTTCCATGAAACAAAGTAGAGAAAGAGACTAAAATACTGTACTTTAGTCTCTTTTTGCATATTCTAAAATACTTTCTTTCGATCTCTGTCTTCTTTAATAATTTCAACCGCTTCTCTAAACCGCTGGGAATGAATAATTTCTCTTTCCCGCAAAAACCGCAGGCTATCATTTAAGTCAGGATCATCACTCATGTTAATAATCCATTGATAGGTCGCCCGCGCCTTTTCCTCAGCAGCAATATCCTCATATAAATCCGCAATCGGGTCACCTTTAGCCTGGATATATGTAGCAGTCCACGGATTACCTGCAGCATCATGATAAAATAACGCTTTTTCATGTGTGACATAATGCGCATCGAGGCCGGCAGCTTTTAGTTGGTCTGGAGTTGCATCTTTAGTTAATTTATAGATCATTGTTGCAATCATTTCTAAATGAGCAAATTCCTCTGTGCCGATATCTGTTAAAAGGCCAATCACTTTATCAGGTATCGTATAACGCTGATTTAAATAGCGCAGTGCTGCAGCCAGTTCCCCGTCTGCGCCGCCGTATTGCTCTATCAGAAATTTAGCCAGCATGGGATTACAGGTGCTGACCTTAACAGGATACTGCAATTTCTTTTCATAAAGCCACATATCAATGCCCCCTCAATCATTTTTATACTTGCCAAGGCCATGGCCCTGTGTCCCAATCCCATGGACTGCCTGAATAGCTGTTTCCGAATTGCAGAAGTGGACCATACCTGCTTTCATATAGCTGTTTAAACTTTTCTCTTTCTTTAACATAATGATTAAATTGATTGATTGCATCTTGATCATTCGGATGTGTATCAAGATAAAGTGTTAATTCGACCAGTACGAAGTCAACAGCTTGCAGCTGTTCAAGAAGCTGATAATATTCTGCAGGCAGCTGTTTCATCATGCATCACCTTCTCTTTTTTCATAAGGACTATAATAAGGGTCATAAAAAGCTTTCCATAATGTTCCTGCTTTGAGTGCTTCCATTGGTGAAAATTGCGGCAAATGGGGCGGCTGAAAGCCCATATATAAATTGGGCGGGGTGGAATATACTTTTGTTTTCAATGGCGGGCAAGGATCATTAGGGCTTATATAAGGGTGGTATTTTTTATAAAACTGACTCATAACAAAAAGCCCTCCTTTATTTTCATATCTTTACAATAATATGAATGATTTGCAAAATCATTCTAATGTTTTTTGACCGAAGAAGTAACTTGATGCGGATTGCTAATAGTATTTGGTTTTTGATTAATGGGTGCTATTACTATAAAGTATATAGAAAGTTAATACATTTATAGGGAAGGAAATCTTGTCTTGGCACCAAATGCCCAAGTAGGACAACAGAGTCTTGATGCTTTAGAGGAAATAGTGAAACGGTTAAGGGCTATTGGAGAAATGGGCATGACTTTGATGATATAGTTGAAGGACTTGAAGATTAAGGTGCATAGCTAGTACAAGATATTAGAAAATACAGAAGGGCTAATATTATGGATAAAAAAATTGTAAATAAAACGATAAGAAATGCTATAAAGATTGGTGATATTAATGAAGTAAAGCATTTAATAGATGATAATCCAGAATCTTTACACTTAATGACACCATTTGGTACCTGGTTACATGTTGCAGCAAAGAAAGGACATTTTGAAATAGTAGAGTATCTAGTTCAAAAAGGAATCGATGTTAATACAAAAGGTGGTATCTTTGATGCTTCTTCATTAAATTTGGCAGCAGGAGCTGGGCATTTGAAAATAGTGAAGTATTTAATAGAGCATGGTGCAGAAATAGATGTGAGCTTGGCAAACAGAAATCCGTTATTTGGAGCAATTTATGGCGGGCATAAAGATGTAGCTGAGTTTCTAGTTGAAAAGGGAATAGATATTTCAATTAGATATACAGGAGAGAATATTAAGAATATGGATGCATATGAATATGCTAGACAATTTGGGCAAACAGAAATTGCTAAATATTTAAAGCAGAAGATAGATGAAATAGAATAATTAAAAAACTCTCCGCTACTGGAGAGTTTTTCATTTCCATTAGTGAAGCGAAGGGATTTTACAATGTAAGATAGACTGGACATGATTAAAATCTGCTTGCGTTTTTGAAAGTGAAATTCTCATGACCTCTATACTATTACGATAAAAGGATGCTGATAATACCATTTTCAGAGATTAGAGTAAAAGTCCTGCAGAAAATTATTCTTTTACTTGTTATATTTGTATTGAGAATTATTTTTCCGCCACAACTTTTTGGAAACGCTTTAAATCAATGTTGACTTTCTAAGGGGTATATAAAATTTCTAAAAAATTAGAAGGGAAAAAGAAAAGCATTCTAGGCAATCGCTATTGCTTTAGTATCACCCATTGTTATTATATAGGCTGGTGCAATACCTACAAATGCAGCTGAAACTAATTCTAGCATTTCATCTATCAGTAATTATTCGAACGAGAATGTAGTTGTGCTAAACACAAATGGAGAGCTAGAGGTGGCAGGGGATAGAAGAGGCAGAGGGGTATAATTTCTATTATAAGCAAGCAGCTGAGTCAGATTCTGCTTTTGAACAGTTAGACAGTGAATGGATAAGAGAATATTCCCATTATTTAACCTCGGGTGTTCTAGGGGTTAAACAAGCTTTGTACGTTATCAAGATTTAGATGGTAAGGAAAGTTCGGGAAAATCCGTGGTTACTTCCTCTATGAACGTTAAAGGGCATTCGGGAGAAGGCTTTGCTTTCTCTAATATATTCCATGATGGGAACGCCTTCAGGAGTGGTGAATGAATGCAAGAGAACCGCAAGTTATTATATATCCGCAGTGCAAGGACAATATAACGCTGAAGTGAATGGGATAAGTATTAGAGTTATCAGAGAATTACACTGAGTTGGTTTTGTATCATTTATCTTTTGCATCTTCACGGAGATGATTTTTTGCTCTTATTGATAGCTGGCTAAAAACAAAAATCAAAATGGAGACAGCGCTACCCCAGGATTAATCTCCGGAAGAATCTGACCAACGGTTAAGAGCATAGTACTTTGATTAAAATAAGGAGGTTTGATAATGAAAGCAGTTGTTATAGATCATATGTCAAAAATATATCCCGGGGGTAAAAAGGCGGTGGATAATATAAGCATCACTCTTGAGCAAGGTGAAGTTTTTGGATTTTTAGGCCCGAATGGTGCCGGAAAAACCACTACTATCAAAGTTTTGAATGGCATGCTCACACCTTCTGCGGGAAGCTGCCGGGTGTTAGGAATTGATCCGACTCTAAATCCAGAAAAAGTGCATGGTCTATCCGGTGTTGTGACGGAACATGCGCAGATGTATGACAATTTGACAGGGATTCAAAACCTCATTTTTTATGCCTCTGCATTCGGCAAAAGTTCTGGCCAGAGTGAAAGACACGCTGAATCTCTATTAGAAAAGTTGAATCTCTCGGATGCGAAAGATAAAAAACTAACCACCTATTCTACAGGTATGCGCCAACGGCTCTCCCTTGCTCGTGCGTTGATTCATCAACCCAAAGTCCTGTTTTTAGATGAACCTACCTCCGGGCTTGATCCTGAAAGTGCCCAAAGTGTCAACAAACTGATCCAAAGTCTTGCACGTGACAAAGGAATGACCATATTCTTATGTACCCATCAATTGCGCTATGCGCAGGAGGTTTGCACCTCATTTGGATTGATGAATCAGGGAACTTTACTCGCATCTGGAAGTCTTGAGCAGCTTCGTTCCAAGGTTATTTCCGGAATGAAAGTCAAGATAAAAGCCAGCAAGCTACCCGGCAGTCTGTCATATCGAAAAATAGGAGAACGGAATTTTGAAATGGATATTCAAACGGAAGAGGAAATCCCCCATATTGTCTCTAGCATCGTAGAAGAAGGTGGCGATGTTTATCATGTGTCAATGAAGCGTCCTTCGCTGGAGGATATCTATTTCAATTTAATTGAAAAAGAAAAGCAGAAGGAGACCATTAAATGATCAACGCAATGCAAAGAGCCATCATAAAAAAGGATTTACGAGGAATCACAAGTAACAAGCAAATGTTTTCCGTTATGTTGATTGTACCGCTGGTATTGACAGTCATCCTACCCTCGATATTTATCCTAGTCATACACTTTGTGCCAGAAGAAACAGCTGAATTTCAAAAGCTGTTAGAGATGCTTCCCCTTGCGGAACAGGCAGGCAACTTCAATCAGAATATAATAAAGCTTGTGCTGAACAACATTATGCCTGTATTCTTTTTAATCATTCCAATAATGGCTTCTTCTGTAATGGCGGCAAGTTCCATTGTCGGGGAGAAAGCAAATCGCACACTGGAAACGTTACTTTATTGCCCGCTATCATTGCGGCAAATATTCCAATCAAAAATACTTGCTTCCTTTTTGATGAGCATGATTGTCTCGTTTACATCATTCTTCGCAATGATTCTTGTCATGGAAATTGAAATAGTTTTAACGACAGGCGCCATTATATTGCCTGACATTAGTTGGATGATTATCATGCTGCTTATATCTCCGGCCATCTCTTTGATTGCCATTACGCTAATTGTACGCGCATCTGCGAAAGCACAGACAGTGGAGGAAGCCCAGCAGCGCACAGTCTTCCTAGTCCTGCCGGTGATACTCCTCGTGGTTGGACAATTTACAGGATTACTGCTTGTAAGTATCTGGATTTTATTAGCTTTAGGAGTTGTGTTGGCATTGCTTGCGGCAATTCTTATGAAAGGCTCGAAGGAGAAATTTAGCTATGAATCTATTTTAAAATAGATGGTTAGATAAGAGGCATTTCAAATTAAGCAGCGTCAGCCCAAATTTGTCAAAGCAGCCATGATGCAATGGGAAGCGGAGTAACGGAGTTTACGCAAAAAAATAATATTGGAGCATAAGAACTCAGATATCCAATTTTATACCTAAATTACAAATCAAATTATTGAAAACATTGCTAGCGGTAAGCAACGGTGAAGGTAAGGTAATCCAAACTGTTCAAAGGGAGGCGAAGTATTAACATTAATCCTCATACCCAAGAAGTAATATAAAATCAAGGTTTACCAAATTGGAAAGGGAGGTCCTAAGCCTCCCTGTTTTCGTTTATGAAAACTGAAAATGTAAATTTTTTCATGAAAAGACAATTATAGTAGAAGGAACACGTAAAATGCCTTGTTAATTTGAGGACTTCGCTTAAAACAAGCTGTCGATTTATTGGTAAAAACAAAGTGAACATTATACAATAATTCAATAGACTAAAAAAAGGGGGGGAAGGGTATGCTTGTGTTGGTTGTTGTGGCAGTCATCCTGATGATCCTTGCAGGAATAGCATTGATTGTAAAGATGCATAAGAATGCAATGGAGGATAACTTGAAATATGAGATGTTTTACTTTCCTAATTTTCCAATGACATTCAAGGAAATTACGATATTTTTCATTTCTGATATACATAGAAGGGAAGTATCTCCTGCCATTGTGGAGGAAGCAAAGGGAATTGCAGAGCTTGTTATTATTGGCGGAGATTTACTTGAAAAGGGCGTCCAGTTTGATACGGTCCGCAGTAATCTCAGAAAGCTTAAAGAAATTGGCCCCGTTTTTTTCGTATGGGGAAATAATGACTATGAAGCAGATATAGAAAAGCTGAAGGAGCTTTTTGCTGAAGAGAATGTAACGGTTCTTGATAATAGATCGGTTTCCTTTACATCTCCGAAAAAACAAAAATGGCATTTAGCTGGGATTGAAGACCGTTCCTTAGAACACGATGATTTAGAAATGGCTTTACAAGGCATCAAGAAATCTGATTTCAAAATACTTGTCAGTCATAATCCGAAAGTAATGGAAGATTTAACGGACGATGATGGAGTGACTTTAGTGCTGAGCGGTCATACTCACGGTGGACAAATTCGGATATTAGGGTTCGGTCCATATGAGAAAGGAACTACGAAGGTCATTGGGAAAACGACTATTCTAGTCAGCAATGGATACGGCACAACCTCCATACCGTTAAGGCTTGGGGCTAAACCGGAAACGCATATTATTAAAATCCAGCATACTAAAGATAAACGAATCTAAATAATACAGACAAATCACCGTTTTCCTGCTTCATTCATACGCTACAGTAAGAGTTTTTTCAGATAGAAGCAGGAGGCATTGTCATGCGCTTAGAACGATTGAATCATAATAGAATAAAGATATACCTGACATTTGATGATCTGTATGAACGTGGACTGACGAAAGATGATATATGGAAAGA
Organism: Bacillus sp. Au-Bac7; assembly: GCF_021341655.1. NCBI lineage: Bacteria > Bacillati > Bacillota > Bacilli > Caryophanales > Bacillaceae > Bacillus > Bacillus sp. Au-Bac7. The sequence goes on from NZ_JAJTTG010000001.1 coordinate 295,915, forward strand.
CTCGATAAAATGGCAATATTTTTTTCATGAAATGCTCGAAGAAGCTAATGATATGTTTGATTTGGAAATACATGGTTCTGTTGCGGTGGAGATTTTCTCGATGAAGGCACAAGGAATGGTCATGATCTTGACGATGAACGAGGAAGAATTCCAAGATGAGGAACTGTTGGCAGAAGGGTTTTTGGAGATGCAGGTTACTGTTGAAGAAACTGTTGATATATTATATGAGTTCTCTGATCTTGAAGATGCCATTCAAGCATGTAAGGTGCTTTTTCAAGCAGGATTTTCCGGCGGAACATTCTCGAGCGCTGATGGCAAATATTACTTGTATTTTCCTGATATTCAGGCTGTCAAGGAAGCACAGGCAGCAGCAATCTTAAGTGAATTCGGTGAAGCAAGCATCAAGAGCATCCACATGATTGAGGAATACGGGTGTACAATCCAAAAGAAAAACGCGATTGAGATGATCAACCAATATTTTAAATGAAGACAAAATATAATGCTTTTTACTCGGTTTTTTCCCTCAAGCTCTTTTTTGGCCGCATTTTGCCAGTAAAGAGCTTTTTTGTATTTTCGCGGCCTTAAATTTACACGTGAAAAAATCAAAATCAGTTAACTTCATCATTGGTAATTTCGAGGAAAAATGATAAGATAATGATAAAGAATTATATCTTAATTCTTTATAGGTGTGTCAAGCAATCTCTATTTAGTAAAAAGAAAAGAATATGCCAAAATAGTGTGAAAGATAAGGACAAAGTTGTATCTTTTTGAATATATTATAAAGGAGAGCATACTATAAAACATCTTTCCACAGTGGCAAGTCATTTTGATTAATTGGCTCTGTCCTGCATACCAAAAAAAGGTTATGCAACGGCTACAGAGACGATCCATTTATAAAAAAAGTTAGCAGCAATGAGTTCTTTATTGAGTGTACTTCGAGAAATGTACATACTATAATTTTAAAGTAAGTTAAAATGTATGTAGACAAAAAGGAAATGCTAGTCTTTAATGAGAATTTTGACCGTTAAAAATGATAATTTAACTTTGCAGTTTTTTAGGAGGATTCATTAAATGGTAGCCAAAAAGTCTAATGAAAAAAAGATTGTTGAAGAGCAACACGATGTTTTAAAATCAACACAAACGATCATTCATAAGGCATTGAATAAGCTAGGATATTCTGATGAGGTGTATGAACTACTGAAGGAACCGATCCGTATGATGACAGTGAAGATACCTGTAAGGATGGACGATGGCAGTGTGAAAATATTCACTGGCTACCGGGCACAGCATAATGATGCAGTCGGCCCAACAAAGGGAGGGATCAGATTCCACCCTCAAGTTACAGAAACAGAGGTAAAGGCACTTTCTATCTGGATGAGCCTAAAATGCGGAATTGTTGATCTTCCATATGGCGGCGGTAAAGGTGGAATTGTCTGCGATCCTCGTGACATGTCCTTCAGAGAGCTGGAGAGATTGAGCAGAGGCTATGTAAGAGCAATCAGTCAGATTGTCGGCCCGACAAAGGATATTCCTGCACCTGATGTTTTCACGAACTCACAAATAATGGCATGGATGATGGACGAGTACAGCAGAATTGATGAGTTCAACTCTCCTGGCTTTATTACAGGCAAGCCTCTCGTACTAGGAGGCTCACATGGAAGGGAAACGGCAACTGCTAAAGGTGTGACAATCTGCATCCGAGAAGCGGCCAAGAGAAAAGGCATCGAAATTAAAGGAGCAAGAGTTGTTGTGCAAGGCTTTGGAAATGCAGGCAGCTTTTTAGCGAAATTTATGCATGATGCTGGTGCTAAGGTAATCGGAATTTCCGATGCATATGGTGCTTTGCATGATCCAAATGGTTTAGATATTGACTATCTTCTCGACAGAAGAGACAGCTTCGGAACGGTAACGAATTTATTTAACAATACGATTACAAACCAAGAGCTCTTGGAATTGGATTGTGATATATTGGTTCCTGCAGCAATTGAAAACCAAATCACTGAAAAAAATGCTCATAATATTAAAGCAAGCATTGTGGTAGAAGCGGCAAATGGGCCTACAACACTTGAAGCTACAACAATCTTGACGGAAAAAGGCATTCTTTTAGTGCCGGATGTATTAGCATCTGCCGGCGGTGTAACAGTTTCTTATTTTGAGTGGGTTCAGAACAATCAAGGCTTCTACTGGACTGAGGAAGAAGTCGAAGAAAAATTGGAAAAAGTAATGAGCAAATCATTTGAGAACATTTATGAAACAGCACAAATCCGCAGGGTGGATATGAGATTGGCTGCTTATATGGTCGGTGTTCGAAAAATGGCGGAAGCGTCAAGATTCCGCGGCTGGATTTAAGTTAGGATAACAAACTATTGTATAATAACCAAAAATCTCCTATGCTATAAATAGGAGATTTTTTTTCAGGTATTTACATATTTTGCTCATGCTGTGCATGAGAGTTGTATAGAAGTTAGGAGAGATTAACATGAACGAAGAACAAGCGATTATAATCGGTGCTGGGCCTTGTGGATTAGCTGCTGCTATCGCCTTGCAAAAAATCAACATTAACCCCCTTATCATTGAAAAGGGAAATGTGGTAAATGCGATACATGGATATCCAACTCACCAGACTTTTTTCAGCACGAGCGAAAAGCTGGAAATTGGGGATGTGGCCTTTCTTACTGAACAATATAAACCAAACCGAAATCAGGCGCTTGTGTATTATAGAGAAGTAGCAAAACGAAAAAACTTAAGGATTCATGCATATGAAGAAGTGCAGAATGTAACAAAGGAAAATAACCTGTTCAAATTGCAAACCTCAAAGGGAGAATACCGCGCTAATTATGTGATCGTCGCAACTGGGTATTATGACCACCCGAACTATATGAATGTACCAGGCGAGGATTTACCTAAGGTTAGCCACTATTTTAAGGAAGCGCACCCTTATTTTAATCATGATGTAACAGTAATCGGCGGAAAAAACTCAAGTGTGGATGCTGCGATTGAATTGGTGAAAGCAGGAGCCCGCGTAACGGTATTGTACAGAGGCACAGAATATTCAAGCAGCATTAAGCCGTGGATTCTTCCAGAGTTTGAAGCCCTTGTCAGAAACGGTGTTATAAAAATGGAATTTGCTTCAGAAGTGGTAGAAATTAAAGAAAAAACCTTAACGTATAAGAAGCAAGGTGAGAATAAGGAAATTGCGAATGATTTCGTGTTTGCGATGACTGGATATCATCCTGATCACGGATTTATTAAGAAGATGGGAGTCGAAATCGAAGCAGACTCTGGCAGGCCTGTATTTAATCCGGACACTATGGAAACGAATGTGGAAGGAATTTTCATCGCCGGGGTAATTGCAGCTGGCAATAATGCAAACGAAATATTTATTGAAAATGGCAGGTTCCATGGGGACCAGATAGCTGAAGCGATAGCGGCAAGAAAATAAGAATCCGCAAAAGTTCGCTGGCAAAAAAGGGAGAGGGAAAGAGCGAATGTTAGCCATACTATCCGCTGGTATTGCACCTGGCTTGGCGCTTTTAAGTTATTTTTACTTAAAAGATCAATATGAATCAGAACCGATAGCGCTAGTGTTTAGAGCATTTATAACAGGTGCTCTGCTTGTTTTTCCAATCATGTTTATCCAATATGTTCTTCGCGTCGAAGAAGCTGTTCCATCTCATTTATTGAATTCCTTTGTAACAACGAGCCTCTTAGAGGAGTTTTTCAAATGGTTTATTTTGTTCTTTACAGCTTATCAGCATATTGAGTTTGATGAACCATATGATGGAATCATTTATGGAGTGTCCATATCACTTGGCTTTGCGACTGTTGAAAACATTCTTTATCTTGTAGCAAATGGTGTGGAATATGCATTAGGAAGAGCCTTGCTGCCTGTATCAAGCCATGCTCTTTTTGGTGTTATCATGGGCTATTACCTTGGTAAAGGGAAGTTTACTATGCCAAGAAGCAAATGGATCTGCTATTCCTTAATTGTACCGTTCATCCTACATGGGATTTACGATTATATATTAACGTTTCAAAAAAATTGGCTTTTGTTCATTACGCCGTTCATGCTGTTTCTTTGGTGGCTTGGTTTGAGAAAAGTTAAAATGGCAAGAGAGCTGAGTCGGGAGCATGTCAGCAAATATATGAATGCAAACCTATAGAGCGCGCATGAAAGGCCGTCTTTAGCCTTTTATAAAGCTTAAAATATGCGAATATATCCCTTGAAAAGAAAATGAAATTGTTCATTTTCTTTTTTTTTGCATAAAAACCAAGTGGCTACAAAAAATAGAGTCAATGACAAATAGTATTCACATCTGGGGGTAACACGCATGAATAAAAAGTTCTTAACGAAAATTTCTGTCGTAATTTCCGCCTGTATCATTCTAGCAACATTAGCGAATGTGGAGCATAAAGCGGAAGCGTTCTCGAATCAAGTGATTCAGCAAGGTGCTGTTGGAGATGATGTAATTGAATTGCAAGCAAGACTCCAATATATAGGATTTTACAATGGCAAAATTGATGGAGTCTTTGGCTGGAAAACATATTGGGCATTAAGAAACTTCCAATATGAATTCGGGCTGCCAATTGACGGACTCGCCGGCTGGCAAACAAAACTAAAGCTAGCTAAAGCATCAAAGTATAATGAGCAATTTGTAAAAGAACAAATTGACACCGGGAAAAAATTCTCACATTACGGTGGGACAGATTTGAATAAGCAAAAAACACCTTCTGCAAATAAAAACAAGGCTGGCAATGCAAATAAGTCAGGGACTGCTAATAAGTCAAACACAGGAACTAATACAAATAAGGCAGCAAATAATAATCAGCAAAAACCAGCAACAAAAAAACAAACAAATCAATCAAAAGCAAATAACGCTGGAGCCAATAATAAAGCAAACACTAACAATAATGTCGCAAACAATAATACAAAGGCAACTCCGCCAAAAGCGAATGCTGGCGAATCGGTGAAGAAAAAAACGCCGACAGCTGCTAATGTTCCTAACGGTTTCTCACAGAATGATATTCAGCTAATGGCAAATGCCGTTTATGGAGAATCAAGAGGTGAGCCTTATATCGGTCAGGTTGCTGTTGCTTCTGTCATTCTTAACCGGGTGACTAGCCCTTCGTTTCCGAATACAGTATCAGGGGTTATCTTTGAACCAAGAGCGTTCACAGCTGTTGCAGATGGACAAATCTGGCTGACACCTAATGAGACGGCAAAACAAGCTGTCCTTGACGCTATAAATGGATGGGACCCTACAGGAAATGCTATCTATTATTTTAACCCAGCAACCGCAACTAGCGGTTGGATTTGGTCAAGACCGCAAATTAAGCAAATAGGCAAGCACATATTCTGTAAATAAAAGGGGTGAACGTTAAATGCTTAGAGGGATATTGATAGGTATTTTGACAATCGGAGTTGCAGGTGCAGCATTTTGGGGCTATCAAGAACATAAGGAAAAAAATGCAGTATTAATGAATGCTGAAAACAGCTATCAACGTGCTTTCCATGATCTTTCCTATCAAATAGATTTGCTTCATGATCAAATTGGAACAACACTTGCGATGAATTCACAAGAATCACTGTCTCCGTCACTGGCGGAAGTATGGAGAATAACTTCACAGGCCCATAGCGATGTTGGCCAGCTGCCGCTCACTTTATTGCCATTCAATAAGACAGAGGAATTTTTAGCAAATATCGGAGATTTCAGCTACCGGACGGCTGTCCGAAATTTAGATGATGAACCACTGTCCGATAAGGAATATAAATCATTGAAAAAGCTGTATGGAGATGCAAAGGATATTCAAGATGAATTGCGCAATGTGCAGCATCTAGTTCTAGAAAACAATTTACGCTGGATGGACGTTGAGATGGCCTTGGCAACGAATAAGCAAGGAGATAATACAATCATTGATGGTTTAAAAACTGTTGAGGACAAAGTAGATGGCTACCAAGAAACAAGCTTTGGCGTTACAAATGTTAATATGGAAAAAAAGGATGAAAACTTCAGCAGTTTAGAAGGAGAAGAAATCACGAAAAAAGAAGCGCAAAAAATCGCCGAAGATTATGCAGCATTTAAAGGTGATGTGGAAGTCAACATCACAGAGAATGGCAAAGGATCTGGATATGGATTTTACAGTGTCTCTCTTAAAGAAAAAGATACTGGAACAGAAGCAAATATGGATATTACCAAAAAGGGCGGATATCCAATCTGGTCGATTGTTTCAAGAGATGTTAAAAAACAAAAAATCAGTTTAAATGATGCTAGCAACAAGGCAACGGATTTTTTGAAACAGCATGACTTTAAAGACTTGGCATTATTTGAAAGTATGCAATATGACAATATCGGTGTCTTTACCTATGTAACAGAGGATAACGGGGTAAGAATTTATCCAGACAGCATTAAGATAAAAGTTGCTCTAGATAATGGGAATATTATCGGCTTTACTGCTGAAGATTACTTAAAACAGCATAAGAGTCGGGATTTTAAAAATCCCGCAATATCTAAGTCTGAGGCACAAAAGAAAATCAGCAAAAATGTTAACATAATGGAAGACGGATTGGCTGTTATTCTTAATGATTTAAACGATGAAGTATTATGCTATGAATTTATCGGCACATTGGATGATGATACGTATCGTATTTATATTAATGCTGATACTGGCACAGAAGAAAAAGTCGAAAAACTCAAAAATGCTGAACCTTTATATGATGACGTTGTTTAATAGTAAAAAAGCAGTAGGGGTATCTTGTTCCTTGCTGCTTTTTTACTACGTTTTTTTCTGTGGACTATTGATAAGGAAGATGTTTTTGCGATAATATAGGTAAAAAGAATTAATTCCTAATTAGCAAACGAAGAAAGCGTGGTACTATAGTGATAAATATCGGAGATACGTTAATATTAGAGCCAGCTCATAGTGAGAACTCAGAAAAATATAAATGCCGTTTAGTTGATAGAAAAGAAAATGAAATCTATATAGATTATCCCATCCATGCTGAAACAAAAAAGGCCGTCTTCTTGCTGAACGGAACACAGCTAAAGGTCAGCTTTGTTACAAGTCAAGGAGCGGTTTACATGTTCGACTCAGAAATTATCGGGAGAGAGAAGCAAAACAATATACCAATGCTTATCCTTCATTTCCCGAACAGTGACCAGTTTATTAAGATTCAGAGGAGAGAGTATGTCAGAGTAGAAACAAATGTGGATGTTGCCATCTCTTCTGACGACACAGAAGTTGCGCCGTTTGCGACAATAACAACAGACATAAGTGCAGGCGGAGCAGCCATTCTTGTGCCGGCAGGTTCTAATCTTAAGGCAGAGACCATTGTGTACACCAACTTTGTTTTGCCGATGCAAAACGGTGATTATTATTATTTAAAGGTGAAGGCAATCGTTAAAAAAATCATTAATTATAATGAAACACATAATAAAGCGCCGCTGGAATTTATCGAGGTAAGCGCAAATGACCGCCAGCTTTTCTTGCGTTTCTGTTTTGACCGTCAGCTTTCTTTCCGTAAGAAAGGACTGGAAATCTGAATAAACTCGATAAGATATTCCGATACTAAACAGGTAAAGTGAATTCGCCTGTTTAATATCAAAAAGGGCACAACAGAAATCGAGGTTAGTGGAAAATGAAGCGATTTGAACGGTTGTTGTTTAAGTTAATTGCCATCCAGTTGTTTTTTTTGCTAGCTGGTCAAATACTTCATCAAGTAAACATACTTCCAGAACTGCATCAGCTTGCCCAATATGAAGGGGTATCTAAGTCGAATTACACCTCCATTTTGGAAACACTCGGGCTTAGCCAGGAGTAGAGCTTGAAAAACCTTTCGATTTTAATCTGAAAGGTTTTTTTGTACTTGAAAATCAAATGTGAAAAAATAGTACGGATTTTAATAGGTTTAATCAACAAATTGGGATAGAAAATATGATAAAATAAAAACTGATAAAATTCTGTTCTAAGTAATTTCAAATTATATGTTGGATACTGGGATAGTGAAGGTTTTAGGAGGAAATATGAAAAAAATCAGCATTGCAATAGATGGACCGGCAGCTGCCGGAAAAAGCACAGTAGCCAAAATTGTAGCAGAACAACTAGGCTATATATATATCGATACTGGGGCAATGTACAGGGCGCTAACCTTAAAAGCCTTAAACACTGGGATTAACTTGGAGGACGAGGCAGCGTTAGAAAGTATGTTAGACAGTACGGCTATCGAGCTTTTCCCTGGTGAAAAGGGACAGAAAATTTTCTTGGACAGCGTCGACGTTACGGAAGATATCCGCAGAAGCAATGTGACAAATTCTGTGTCCATTGCAGCGAAGCATAAGTTAGTGCGTGAAGAGATGGTTCGCAGACAACAGGGGTTTGCAATCGGCGGAGGCGTGGTAATGGATGGTAGGGACATTGGAACACATGTCATCCCGCATGCTGAAGTAAAGGTGTTCTTACTTGCTTCAGTAGAGGAAAGAGCAGTTAGACGCCATACTGAAAATATTGCTAAAGGTTTTGAATCGGATTTGGAGCAGCTGAAGTCGGAAATAGCAGCAAGAGATAAATTAGATTCTGAACGAGAAGTGGCTCCGCTTAAAAAAGCAGAAGACGCAATCGAAATTGATACGACTTCTTTATCCATCAATGATGTGGTAGGCAAAATTATGGCATTGACAGAGGATAAGATTACAAACTGATTGCCGCTTATGCGGCTGTAAAGCGCGCTAGTGTTTCTTACTTGACAAATAATCACATTTATAAGAAGTTAGATAGAAGAAAATAAATTTTTATTATTCTATTAATTTTTTATGAAAGCTATATGGAATGAGCAATTATTGCATTATTTCATTAGAAAAGTTTAAGGAGGAGTACATATGTCTGAAGAATTAAATGATATCGTTGTTCATAACTACACAGTTGGGGACCGCGTAACAGGTAAAGTTACTAAGGTTGAAGAAAAACAAGTTATTATTGCCATCAGTGACAGTAAACTGGATGGTATTATTCCGATTAGCGAATTGTCCAGCCTTCATATTGAAAAAGCAGAAGATGTAGTTTCAGAAGGAGAAGAGCTTGATCTTCAAGTTATTAAAGTAGAAGAGGATGCTCTTGTTCTGTCTAAACGTAAAGTCGATGCTGAAAAAGCTTGGGAAAGCTTAGAAGAAAAGTTCAACTCTGGTGAAATCTTTGATGCAGAAGTGAAGGATGTAGTAAAAGGCGGGCTTGTCGTTGATTTAGGTGTGCGCGGTTTTGTTCCTGCATCGCTTGTAGAAGCACATTATGTGGAAGACTTCTCTGATTATAAAGGAAAAACTATTTCCTTTAAGATTGTAGAGCTTGAAAAGGATAAAAATCGTTTAATCCTTTCCCATAAGGCTGTTATTGAAGAAGAGAAAAGCAAGCAAAAACAAAACTTGCTTGAATCTTTGCAAGAAGGACAGACGCTTCAAGGGGTTGTTCAAAGAATAACTGACTTTGGTGCATTCGTAGACTTGGGCGGTATAGATGGTTTAGTGCATATCTCTCAGCTGTCACATGAGCATATCACTAACCCTTCAGATGTTGTTCAGGAAGGTCAAGAAGTCAATGTGAAAATCTTAAGCGTTGACCGCAATAATGACCGAATTTCCTTATCTATTAAAGATACATTGCCAGGACCGTGGGCAAATATCGCAGAAAAAGCGGAAAAAGGCAGTATTTTAGAAGGAACAGTTAAACGTATCGTTTCATATGGTGCATTCGTTGAAGTGTTCCCAGGGGTAGAAGGACTTGTCCATATTTCTCAAATCGCTCATAAGCATATCGGCACACCGCATGAAGTGCTTAAAGAAGGGCAAACAGTTCAAGTGAAGGTGCTTGATGTGAATGAAGAGGAACAGCGCCTTTCCTTAAACATCAAAGACTTGACGGAAAAAGAGCAAGAAGAAGATGAAGTATATGAGCTGCCAGAGGAATCAAAAGGGTTCCAATTAGGTGACATGATTGGCGAGCAATTGAAAAAACTAAAGCAGCAATAATAATATAGAGCTGTCCAAGAAGGGCAAACAGCTTCTCTAAAGGAGAACGTTGTTTGGTTATTCTTGGACAGCTCTTTTTAGTGTGTGTCAATCACTGGATTTATTATCGTTTAAGGCTCTGCCTTCACTAGGGCTTTGTAAACGTGTCGCCCCAGGATAATGGATAGCCTGGTCGCGGTCAGATTCGACGCGGTGGCTTTGTCTTAATTTCTTCTCTTGACGATCCTTTCCCACTTGTAACACCCCCTATCAATAGAATGATAAATAACACCCCACATTATGCAGAGGGATTTTGTCCAGCATTTGCCAAACCTTACTTTTCTAAGTTTAAAGTACATATTTAATTGACATAATGGAAAAAGTAGGAGAGTGAATAGTTATGGAAGGTAATATGTTTTTTTGGTTTGCTTGGATGCTCTGGTTAATACCCACTTTTTTTATGGAGAAAGATAATAATAATAGAAGTAAATACGCATCTTTTTTGCTTATTGCAATAATTTTATATCCTCATCAATTACCCTTTATGGGCATGGAAGTGTCTGTATTGCTGCTTGTCCAAATAGTGTCAGCTTTTATTTATGCTGCCAGGCTACGGACGTCCCAGCAGCTTTATATGGTGCTGACAGCCTTTATGACAATGCTTGCTTATTGCGCTTTGCAGCTTTTAAGCATTCTTGATCCAGTTTGGCTGTTAATAGATAAAGACGTCATGCTTGCAGTAATGCTTGCTATTTTAAGTGTGATGCTGCATCGAACAATGGCAACTCAGGGTTTAATGATCATTATAGGAAGTTCTGTTGGCGAAATGCTGTACGGATACTTGCTCCATTACTACAGGATGGACGAAAGAATTGGAACAGCGGCCTTTTTCGACAGTCTGCTCTTATGTATAGCCAGCATAACAGCGTGGAATATTGCTAAAGTTTTCCTTGCGAAATTGGAACAGCAAATATACTTAATCGAAAAGGAGAAGCAAAAACTATGATGACCACATTTACATATCCAATTCTATTTGGACTCATTATCGGAACAGCTTTACGCATGTTTATGCTTCGCACTGATTACAGGCAATACCCGACATATCTTCACGGGAAGATCATTCATGTTGCACTTGGATTCATAGCGGCAGGTCTAGGCACAGTTGCCATTCCCTCCATATTAGATAAAGACTTTACAGCTGTCACCTTTCTCACTGTCGCTGCCTCGCAATTTCGGGATGTCCGCAATATGGAAAGAAACACCTTAACAGAGCTTGACAGTTACGAGATGGTGCCACGTGGGAAAACGTATATCGAAGGAATAGCAATTGCATTTGAAAGCAGAAATTATCTTGTTATGTTTGCAAGCCTTTTGAGTACCTTTGGATTCATTACTTTCCATATATGGGGCGGAATTATTGCGGCAATTATATCGTTTTTTATCAGCAGGAAGCTCATGTCCGGCGGAAAGCTTCGCGATATTGTAACAATTGAATATGTTAAACCGAGATTTGAAGATGCTGGCTTGTATGTTGATAATATTTATATTATGAATATCGGGATACCAGCACGGCAGGAGGAAGTGCTGAAATACGGGATGGGATTTATCCTCACACCTAAAAACTTCAATGCCAGAACGACAATCGCAAATCTTGGGCAAAGACAGGCAATTCTGTACGATGTCTCGACTGCATTGGGAGTGTACCGCGATTCTGGAACACCAGCTTTAGTTCCTTTAGCAAAAAGAGACTTGGAGGATGGAAGGGTCGCTGTTTTTGTTTTGCCGCAGCATAATGACCCGGAAAAAGCGCTTGAGATTATTGGAGCAACTCCAACTCTTGAAAATGCCATCCGGATGCCGAGCAAAAGGCTGTTAAGAGAGGAAGAAGCACAGTGACGATTGAAAAGTATATATTGGCCGCTATAACAACGAAACCGGAAAAAGTAGCGCAAGGCACTGGCGTTTTTTATTGCAGCGACGTTAGTGAAATGGAAGTTGTAGCAACAAACTTGGAAGCTATTCTTGACGGAATTGCCCATAAAATCAGCGAAGATGTTTATATTATCGTCAAGCATTGAGCATTCAAGCAGTTAGTTTAGGACTGGCAAATCCCAGCATAGCTTAACAATTTTCTTGTACTTGCCTGTACAATGCTGCTCTGTTAAGATATATTAGTTAGGGGACTGCCTAAAAGCTTGGGCTAGCCCCTAATTGTTTTTAACGCTTTTGGACTGTGGCAAGCAGTATTGCGATCTTAGTTGACATGTCAGGCTGATTTAGAAGAGCTTGGAATAATAATTTACATAGTATTTGTTTGTGTAGACATAAAAGCAAAAAAGACTATTTTGGAGTATGGAAGGGTGTAAGTAAGAATGGCGAAACCTGTAATAGCAATAGTAGGACGTCCTAACGTTGGAAAGTCTACTATTTTTAATAGAATTGTCGGGGAGAGAATCTCCATTGTTGAAGATATTCCTGGTGTAACAAGAGACAGAATATACAGCTCTGCAGAGTGGCTGAATCATGATTTTAACCTGATTGATACAGGCGGAATCGATATTGGCGATGAGCCTTTTTTAGAGCAAATCAGAGCACAGGCAGAGGTAGCAATTGACGAAGCTGATGTTATCATTTTCCTTACGAACGGCCGTGAAGGTGTAACAGCTGCCGACGAAGAGGTAGCAAAAATCCTCTATCGTGCAAAAAAACCAGTTGTTCTTGCTGTAAACAAAATTGATAACCCAGAGATGCGCGAACAAATCTATGATTTCTATTCGTTAGGATTTGGTGAGCCGATGCCGATTTCCGGATCTCACGGCTTAGGTTTAGGTGACTTATTAGATGAAGCTGCCAAGCATTTCCCAAACAGAGACACAAAAGACTATGCTGATGATGTCATTAAGTTTTCTTTAATCGGCCGTCCGAATGTAGGGAAATCGTCGCTTGTTAATGCAATGCTTGGAGAGGACCGCGTTATTGTCAGCAATATTGCCGGCACAACAAGAGATGCGATTGACTCAGAAGTTACTGTTAACGGTGAAAAATACGTAATCATTGATACAGCAGGTATGCGAAAAAAAGGGAAAGTGTATGAAAGTACTGAGAAATACAGTGTTCTTCGTGCATTAAGAGCGATTGAAAGATCAGATGTTGTTTTAGTTGTTATAGACGGGGAAGAAGGCATTATTGAACAAGACAAAAAAATCGCAGGCTATGCCCATGAAGCAGGCAGAGCGGTTATTATTGTTGTAAATAAATGGGATGCTGTCGAAAAAGACGAAAAAACAATGAAAACATTTGAACAAAACATCAGAGAGCATTTCTTATTCTTGGATTATGCACCGGTTGTGTTCTTGTCTGCTAAGACGAAAAAGCGGATTCATACATTGATTCCAATGATTAATATCGCCAGCCAAAATCATACTTTAAGGGTAGAGACAAGTGTATTGAATGATGTCATTATGGATGCTGTGGCGATGAATCCAACACCAACAGATAAAGGTAAACGTTTGAAGATTTACTATACTACTCAAGTAGCTGTTGGACCGCCAACATTTGTTGTATTTGTTAATGATCCAGAGCTGATGCATTTCTCCTATGAACGTTTCCTAGAAAACCGTATTAGAGATGCCTTTGGCTTCGAAGGAACACCAATTAGAATTTTTGCGCGTGAAAGAAAATAATAGAGGTGGATCGTAATGGGTAATCATAAAAAAATTGCAATGATCGGAGCCGGAAGCTGGGGGACAGCGCTTGCGTTAGTGCTTGCCGATAATGGACATACTGTCCATCTTTGGGGTAAAAATGGACAAGATATTGAAGAAATCAACAAAAATCATGTAAACAAACGATATCTTCCAGACATAAAGCTTTCGGAAAATATCATTGGATATACGTCCATGCAGGAAAGCTTAAAGGATGTCCATTATATTGTCTTATCTGTTCCTACAAAAGCGATGCGCGAAGTAATCCAACAAATTATACCTTTCTTAGATGAACCAAAAACATTCATTCATGTAAGCAAAGGGATTGAGCCAGGAACACTGCTTCGCATATCTGAAATAATGGAAGAAGAGATTCCGGAGCGTCTGTTAAAGAGCATTGTTGTCCTGTCAGGACCAAGCCATGCAGAGGAAGTAAGCTTGCGCCATTTGACGACAGTAACAGTTTCTTCTAAAAACATGGAGGAAGCAGAAAAAGTTCAGGACTTGTTCATTAATTCAAAATTCAGGGTTTATACGAATCCTGATATTGTCGGTGTGGAAATCGGTGGTGCACTAAAGAATATTATCGCAGTCTGTGCTGGAATTACAGATGGGCTAGGTTTTGGTGACAACGCCAAAGCTGCACTTATTACAAGAGGACTTGCAGAGATGGCGAGATTAGGAACAAAAATGGGTGCAAATCCCCTTACCTTCTCAGGATTAACCGGCATTGGTGATTTGATTGTGACCTGTACGAGTGTCCATTCAAGAAACTGGAGAGCTGGTAATTTGCTTGGAAAGGGCTGTCCCCTTGAAGAGGTTCTTGAGAACATGGGAATGGTTGTAGAAGGAATCAGAACAACTAAAGCAGGCCAACAGCTTTCTGAGAAATATGGCATTGAGATGCCGATTACGAATGCTTTATATGATGTGCTGTTTAATGGGAAGAATGCGAAGGAAGTAGTGGAAGGCTTAATGGCAAGGGATAAAACACATGAGATGGAAGACCTTGTGAACATCCTTGCTTCCCAGTACGTAGAATAAGTCTTATACATCCTTTAGTGAGCTTTAAAAATCTGTTTTTCGAAATTTGTTACGATTATTAGGCATTTTATGGTGTGCGAATGATGTATTTATGCATACAATGCTTTGAAGCAACCTGGTGGAATGAACAGGTGATGGGTTATATAGTCATGAAATCAAAGTAAAGGTTCCCCTGCTTTTACTTTGATTTTTTTTTGAATGAAAATGACTCTGTAGCTCCTATGTACACCGATAAAATAAATTTTTATAGAAATAGTCATAACCCTATCATTCATGTGTATATATGATTTAGAAGGGTTATTTTTTTTGGCGTGAATAAAAATCATAAAATAAGCTGAGCATTACTTTAACTTCTTTTATGATTTGCGATAAAGTCCGCTGATTATATGTTTTTTTACGAAGTAGTTTTTTAAGGAGAAGAAATCTTCCATAAAAAAAAGGGGGAATTTATAAAAGTAGTCATAATGAGATAGGACAACATCATAAATATATATTGTCTAATTGCATTAAATGGTTTTTGCTAATCTCTACACTAGGGAGAGTTCAGGAGGGGATCATTTGGAAAAGGTAAATATTTTTAAAGATATTGCCGAAAGAACTGGCGGTGATATTTACTTAGGTGTAGTGGGTGCTGTTCGAACAGGCAAGTCTACTTTCATAAAGAAGTTTATGGAATTGGTTGTTATTCCGAATATGGATAATGAAGGTGACCGTGCAAGAACAAAGGATGAATTGCCGCAAAGCGCGGCAGGTAAGACGATTATGACGACAGAGCCAAAGTTTGTTCCAAATCAGGCGGCATCTGTAACTGTGGATGAAGGATTGGATGTAAATATCCGATTAGTTGATTGTGTCGGCTACACGGTTCCAGGCGCGCAGGGTTATGAAGACGAAAATGGGCCTCGGATGATCAATACACCATGGTATGAAGAGCCAATTCCATTTCATGAAGCGGCTGAAATTGGTACAAGAAAGGTTATTCAGGAACATAGCACAATCGGTGTTGTCATTACAACAGATGGAACGATTGGGGATATACCGAGAAGTAATTACTTAGAAGCAGAAAACAGGGTTATTGAAGAGCTGAAGGAAGTCGGCAAGCCGTTTATTATGATTGTCAACAGCGCCCAGCCTTATCACCCTAATACAGAAAAGCTTCGCAGTGAACTATCAGAAAAATATGATATTCCAGTTATCGCAATGAGTGTTGAAAGCATGAGAGAATCAGATGTCCTTAATGTAATGAGAGAAGCACTGTTTGAGTTCCCTGTACTTGAAGTGAACGTAAACCTGCCGAGCTGGGTAATGGTTCTTCGGGAGAACCATTGGTTGCGTGACAACTATCAAGAGGCTGTGAAGGAAACAGTTAAAGATATTAAGAGACTGCGAGATGTCGATCGTGTTGTGCAGCAATTCAGCGACTTTGAATTTATCGATAAGGCTGGTCTTGCAGGAATTGAGATGGGGCAAGGTGTTGCCGAAATCGATTTGTACGCACCAGATGAGCTGTATGATGAAATTTTGAAAGAGATTGTTGGTGTGGAAATCAGAGGGAAAGATCATTTGCTTGAGCTAATGCAGGACTTTGCCCATGCAAAAACAGAGTATGACCAAATCTCAGATGCACTGAAAATGGTTAAACAAACAGGTTATGGCATTGCAGCACCATCCCTTATCGATATGAGCTTAGATGAGCCGGAAATCATCCGCCAAGGTTCAAGATTCGGTGTAAGATTAAAGGCTGTAGCACCATCTATCCACATGATTAAAGTGGATGTTGAGTCAGAATTTGCACCAATTATCGGTTCTGAGAAACAGAGTGAGGAACTTGTCAGATATTTGATGCAGGATTTTGAGGATGATCCATTATCCATCTGGAATTCGGATATTTTCGGAAGAAGCTTAAGCTCCATTGTTAGGGAAGGAATTCAAGCAAAGCTTTCACTTATGCCTGAAAATGCCCGCTACAAGCTGAAAGAGACACTTGAGCGTATCATCAATGAAGGCTCTGGAGGGCTTATTGCAATAATCTTATAGGAAACTCTCTTTGTGGGAGTTTCTTTTTTTTGCATGCGTTAACTTCTCCCTACTAAATAATAAGAACTGGGCTATTTCTCTTAATTTGTCAGTTTCGGATATGTATGTAAATTTATTGATTTAATATTACACTTTTATATCAAATGATGAAAAGATTGCTATCAATATATAAAATTTCTTGATATGCTCAAACGATTATGATAATCTTTTAAAGGAATCAGCGTCATTACAGCGATTAAAGCATTATGATATACATTATAAATGCTTGTCACGTTAGTAGTAGCATTATGGAACCCTATGATGCTGCAAAGGAAAAATATTCTTGATGACGTATATAATTCCGATAAATTGTTTACAAATAATGATATGAAACGATTTTTTAGGATTTATTTGAAACATTTGGGAGGAGGTGAAAGGCATGAACAAGACAGAATTAATTAACGCAGTTGCAGAAGCAAGCGAATTGTCTAAAAAAGACGCTACTAAAGCAGTTGATGCTGTTTTTGATACAATCTTGAATGCTTTAAAAGATGGCGATAAAGTACAACTTATCGGTTTTGGTAACTTTGAGGTACGTGAGCGTGCTGCTCGTAAAGGTCGCAACCCACAAACTGGTGAAGAAATCGAAATCGCAGCAAGCAAAGTTCCTGCTTTTAAACCAGGTAAAGCACTTAAAGACGCAGTGAAGTAATTTACATACATTGCATATTATTTCTCTAAAAACCGCGAATTACTCGCGGTTTTTTCTATTTATTAGCATATTTTCCAAAAGTTTAGCCAATGGCTTAATGGGAATTGAATAGAATTAACGGTATTCGTGGTGTTCGTTCTTTTTATATGCTAATATGATTAAAGGAAATTGGATTGATAGCTTTGGGAGGAAAAAAAGAATGTCGAATGTTGATTTGGCCAAGATAGAAGATGCGGTAAAACAAATACTGGAAGCGATTGGGGAAGATCCTGAAAGAGAAGGATTGCTTGATACCCCAAAAAGAGTCGCCAAAATGTATAGTGATATTTTCTCAGGATTAAATGAGGATCCAAGAGAGTATTTTCATACTATTTTTGGGGAAGACCATGAGGAGCTTGTGCTTGTTAAAGACATTCCGCTGTACAGCATGTGTGAACATCATCTCGTTCCGTTTTATGGAGTTGCTCACGTAGCCTATATTCCTAGAAACGGAAAAGTAACGGGCTTGAGCAAATTAGCAAGAGCGGTTGAAGCTGTTGCGAAAAGACCGCAGCTGCAAGAGCGCATCACTTCAACAGTCGCTGATGCGATTCAAGAAATGCTTGATCCGCATGGTGTTATGGTCGTAGTTGAAGCAGAGCATATGTGCATGACAATGAGAGGCGTTAACAAGCCTGGTGCGAAGACAGTTACAACAGCTGTCCGCGGTAAGTATGCAGAAAATGCAGATGCCCGCACAGAGGTGCTGTCTTTAATTAAGTGACATAAAGGCTTGTCTTACAAGGCTTTTTAAGTGGTGTCAGCAAGCAAGTATGCTATAATAAGCTAGACTTTATACAAATATAATTTAGTTGTAATGTATATATAAAGAGAAATTTATGGGGGAACAAGGGTGATATTATGATGTTATTTCAAGAAATGGTGGAGAATGTGCGGGAAGAGGTATTACAAAAGATTGCTCATCCTTATCTTTTTAAGCATATTGATAATCCGATAATTGATGAAGACAAGCTTCTGCTTACCGTTTTTCTATTAAAGCAGGCTGACATAGATGACAGCCAAGTCATCACATATGCCACAACAACAATGCTTATTCAAATTGCCCTTGATACCCATGAGCTTGTAACCAATGACAGCGTTCATAAAGGAATAGAAAAGAACAGGCAGTTAACAATATTGGCCGGAGATTTTTACAGCGGTCAATATTACAAGCTGCTGGCAGACCTCGGAGATTATGAGATGATAAAAGTGTTTGCCGAAGCAATTAAAGAGGTTAACGAGAATAAGATGATTATCTATCAGCAAGCTTTTGCCGGACTTCCAGAAATGATAGATGCCATAGAAGCTGTTGAGTTTTCTATTTTAGATAAGCTTGTTGACCGTTTCCGCTTGCATAATTGGAGAACCTTTGCATTGTCGTTTCTATTTCTGAACAGAATGCTGCAAGACAGGAATACATATAACTTAACTGGGGATTCATTTTTATTCAGCATGCTGAATCGTCATAGTGGGGAGCTTGGCCGCCTTGCAGAGGATCAAGGATATCGTCTGTTCGATCCGGCAGTTCAAAAAGCGGCAGACAGCTTAACAGAAGCGCTTAAGAGCTATGCGCCTGATGAGGACAGAATCGGGGTCAGAACTGTGGCAGTTTTGGATAAAATCAAACAACAAATGTATGTGGAAGAAGGGTAAGAGCAATGCGGGAGCACCAATCAAAGGAAGAAAAAGTGCACCATGTATTCGAAAAGATATATGGCAATTACGATAAAATGAATACAGTAATCAGTTTTCAGCAGCATAAGATTTGGCGCAAAGAAACGATGAAAAGGATGAATGTTCCTAAAGGCGCAAAAGCTTTGGATGTTTGCTGCGGCACAGCGGACTGGACAATAAGTCTGGCAGATGCAGTCGGGTCAACTGGTGAAGTAATCGGACTTGATTTCAGCGAAAACATGCTGAGCATCGGCAAAGAGAAAACAAAGGATTATCAGCAAATCCAATTGATTCATGGCAATGCTATGGAGCTGCCGTTTGCTGATGACAGCTTTGATTTTGTGACAATCGGCTTTGGGCTGCGAAATGTTCCTGACTATCTGCAAGTGCTCAAGGAAATGAGAAGGGTAGTTAAACCGGGAGGCAAGGTTGTTTGTCTGGAAACATCTCAACCGACAATGCCTGTTTTTAAGCAAGGCTACTACTTCTATTTCCGGTTTGTGATGCCCCTGTTTGGAAAGATTTTCGCCAAAAGCTACAAGGAATACTCTTGGCTGCAGGAATCAGCTCGGGATTTTCCAGGAATGAAAGAGCTCGCTTCCCTTTTTGAAAAGGCAGGCTTGTCCAATGTGACGTATAAGGCATACAGCGGTGGCGTGGCTGCTGTGCATATCGGCTTTAAAGAAAAATAATGTCTGTATCTATTTTGTACAGCAGTTAAAGACGGGTGAGGCTTAAGTGAAATTAAAAATGATGTATTCATTTTTGAATTCTGATTTAGAATTAATAGAAAAAACACTGGAAGATACAGTGAATGCCAACACTTCTATATTGAGAGAGTCGTCGCTGCATCTTCTTAAAGCGGGCGGTAAGCGAATTAGGCCGATTTTTGTCCTGCTCGCTGGTCAAATTGGCAATTATGACATCCATGTCATTAAAAAGGCAGCAGTCGCACTCGAGTTGATTCATATGGCATCCCTTGTTCACGATGATGTTATCGATGACTCGGACTTGCGCAGAGGGCAACCGACGATTAAGGCGAAATGGGATAATAAAGTTGCTATGTATAGTGGTGATTATATTTTCGCTAAATCCCTTGAAATTATGAGTGAACTGGAAAAGCCGGATGCTCATAAAGTGTTGGCAGACACGATTGTTGAGGTTTGCCTCGGTGAAATTCAGCAAATTAAAGACAAATACCAGTTTGAACAAAATGTGAGGGATTACTTTCGCCGCATAAAAAGAAAAACAGCTCTGCTTATTTCTGCTAGTTCTTTAGTCGGGGCTATTGTGTCTGATGTGGAAGAGAAGCATCAGAAAAAACTACATAAATTCGGTTATTATGTTGGAATGTCTTATCAAATTATTGATGATATTCTTGATTTTGTCGGTACAGAAGAAGAACTAGGGAAGCCTGCTGGCGGCGACTTATTGCAAGGTAATATTACTTTGCCTGTTTTGTATGCAATGGAAAATGATGTTATCCGCCAAAAGGTAGAAACCGTTCATGAAGAAATGGACCGGGAAGATTTGTTAGAAATTATAAGCTTGATTAAGAGCTCTGATGCCATTGAACGCTCTATTAAGGTGAGCAATATGTATCTGCAAAAAGCACTTGATGCGCTTGTTGATCTTCCGAAGGGTAGAAGCAAAACTGCCCTCATCAATATAGCGAAGTACTTAGGGAAAAGGAAGTTTTAATATAAGCTTTGCATTGTCGCTTTATGTATGATATCGTTTTCATGAAATCATTTTTTCTTACTACTACATACATAGGAGTGAATCAAATGGAGAAAACGTTTTTGATGGTCAAACCAGATGGAGTGCAAAGAAATTTAATCGGCAAGATTGTAGAACGCTTTGAAAGCAAAGGCTTCCAGCTTGTTGGTGCCAAGTTAATGGTTGTGTCAGAGGAGCTTGCTAAAAAGCATTACCAAGAACATGTGGACAAGCCCTTCTTCATGGAGCTGGTTGATTTCATCACTTCAGGGCCTGTATTTGCTATGGTGTGGGCTGGCGAAGATGTGGTGGCAAAGGCTAGGCTCATGATGGGCAAGACAAATCCTATAGATGCTGCTGCCGGCACAATCCGCGGTGATTTTGCAGTAGTAATGAGAAAAAACGTGATTCATGGATCAGATGGTATAGAAAGCGCAGCTAGAGAAATCGGCTTATTTTTTAAAGAAGAAGAACTTGTTGAGTATAATAAGCTCAGCAATAATTGGGTTTATTAATGCCCCTTACATAATATAGGCTGCCCTTTGAGCAAGTAATTGCTCAAGGGCAGCTTTTTTATTGTTTGAAAAGTAGTATGATTGCTGCCGTAAACAAAAATAATAGGAATGTCTTGTCTTTTATTTAATAAGTAGCTGCTAAATAATTGCCCCATTTCTTATCATTATCGTTTATACTAGTAAAAAAGAAAAATTACTAGCAGCAGGATGCGAGGTTTCATTATGGAAAAAGACTATCAAGAATTTATCAGGAATTTTCAGCAAATTTCAGGCATCGATTTATCTCTCTACAAAGAAGCGCAAATGAAAAGAAGGTTAACCTCTCTATATGAAAAAAGAGGCTATCGGTCTTTTAAAGAATACTCTCAAGCAATAGGAAAGAATAAGGAGCTTCTCGAAGAATTACTGGACCGCATGACCATTAATGTTTCAGAATTTTACCGTAATTTCAGACGGTGGGAGGTGCTTGAGAATAAAATTCTGCCGACCTTGATTAAAGGCAGTTCTAGCTTGAAGGTTTGGAGTGCAGCGTGTTCAACTGGTGAGGAGCCGTATACTCTCTCCATGATTCTATCAAACCACCTCCGTCCGACTAGCTTTCAAATTACTGCTACAGACCTTGATATTAATGCTATTGAACGAGCAAAGAAAGGCCTTTATGTGGAGCGCTCGTTAAATGAAGTTCCGATTGCGCAAAAACAGAAGCACTTTACCCAATCGGGAAGCATGTTTAAAATCAGCGAGGAAATTAAAAAGCCTGTGACATTTAAGCAACAAAACCTATTGTCTGATCCCTTTCAAGGGCCTTACGATCTAATTGTCTGCCGAAATGTCATGATTTACTTTACAGAGGAAGCGAAGGATATTTTATATCAGAAATTTGCGAATGCATTAAGACCCGGCGGCATATTTTTTGTCGGCAGCACAGAGCAAATTTTTAATCCTGGCAAGTATGGCTTTGAGACAGAAGATACATTTTTCTATAAAAAAGTATAAAAAATGCAGGTTTTTAGGATTTTTTACTATCCATATTCACGAACGTATGATATATTGAAACATATTTCCTTTAAAGCGTTGAAGGGAGAAAGGATTTTGATATGAGATATTTAACTTCAGGGGAATCACATGGTCCAAAACTAATTACCATTATAGAAGGTCTGCCTGCTGGTATGCCATTGACAGCAGAGGACATCAATGAACAGCTTGCAAGAAGACAAAAAGGGCACGGAAGAGGCAGACGGATGCAGATAGAGACAGATACTGCAGAAATCGGCGGCGGAATTCGCCACGGTCTAACATTAGGATCGCCAGTGTCACTTATTGTGGAAAACAACGACTGGAAGCACTGGACAAAAGTCATGGGTCAAGGGCCTATTGATGATGAGGAATCTAGTGAAATTAAACGTAAAATCTCTCGTCCGAGACCAGGGCATGCAGATTTAAACGGCGCAATTAAATATGGCCATCGCGATATGCGCAATGTTCTTGAGCGTTCATCTGCAAGAGAAACGACAGTGAGAGTGGCTGCAGGTGCTGCCGCAAAAAAATTATTGTCACTGCTTGGGATTAAGGTTGCCTCCCATGTGTTAGAAATCGGTGGAGTGAAGGCGGAAGTGACAGAATATCCTTCCATTGACAAAATCATTGAAATCACAGAACAATCACCTGTCAGATGCTTAGATCCAGTTGCAGAGAAAAAGATGATGCAGGCAATTGATGATGCGAAGGCAAACGGAGATTCCATCGGCGGAATCGTTGAAGTCATCGCAGAAGGAATGCCTGTGGGTGTTGGCAGCTATGTTCATTATGACAGGAAGCTTGATGCTAAGCTTGCTGGAGCAATCATGAGCATTAATGCATTTAAAGGAGTCGAAATCGGCATCGGCTTTGAGGCGGCAAGTAAGCCTGGAAGTGAAGTCCATGATGAAATCATCTGGGACAGTGAAGCAGGCTATACGCGCAAAACTAATCGTTTAGGCGGTTTTGAAGGCGGTATGACGACAGGAATGCCTGTTATTGTTAAAGGTGTTATGAAGCCTATTCCAACACTTTACAAGCCTTTAAACAGCGTGGATATTGAAACGAAGGAACCATTTGCTGCTAGCATTGAGCGTTCTGACAGCTGTGCAGTTCCTGCTGCAGCTGTGGTTGCTGAAAATGCAGTGGCATGGGAGCTGGCATGTGCTATTGTTGATCAGTTCTATTCTGACCGGTTTGACGGTTTGCTTGAAAATGTCGAAAAGCATCGTCAATATGCGAGGGAATTTTAATGAAAACAGTTCAAGTAAATGCAGGCTCTAAATCGTATCCTGTTTTTATCGGTGCTAACACAGTCTCAAAGCTGAATGCCTTTTTACAGCAGCATTTTCCCAATTGCTCAAAAATACTTATCATAACAGATGAGACAGTTGCAGGATTGCATTTGGCAGCACTTCAAAAGGAGATAACAGCATTTCCTGTTGTCTCCCATATCGTGCCTGCTGGAGAACATGCGAAAACATTTGATGTTTTTTATGGCTGCCACAGCTTTGCTCTTGAAGAAAAGCTAGACAGGAAATCACTGATTATAGCTTTAGGCGGGGGAGCTGTCGGTGATCTTGCCGGTTTTGTCGCTTCATCCTTTATGAGGGGAATTCCGTTTATTCAGGTTCCGACGACCATCCTTGCACATGACAGTGCTGTTGGCGGGAAGGTGGCCATCAACCATCCTCTTGGCAAAAATATGATAGGTGCCTTTTATCAGCCGGAAGCAGTTTTTTATGAAACTAGTTATATCGCAACACTGCCTGTTATCGAGCTGAGATCGGGCTTTGGTGAAGTGATGAAGCATGCTTTAATCAGCAATATGGAGTTTTATGAATCTCTGCTCAACGATATTACGGACCTAGCGGGTGTGCCAGAAGAACAATGGGCCGTACTTTTGGAAAAAGGGATTTTAGTGAAAAGCGATGTCGTGGCACAGGACGAAAAGGAAGCAAATGTCCGTGCCTACCTTAATTTTGGTCATACTTTAGGTCATGCAATAGAAGCGGAAATGGGATATGGAAATATGTCCCATGGTGAAGCAGTCGTAATTGGCATGCTGTTTGCATTGCGTTTAAGTGAAAAGAAGCTTGGACTGGATTTCGATAGTAGCCGCTTTACACATTGGCTCAAAACTTTAGGTTATGCAACAGAAGTGCCAAGCAGCTTAAGTGTGGAAGCCTTACTTGACCGTATGAAGCAGGACAAAAAATCCGTAAAAGGAACAATTCATTTTGTGTTGCTAAAGAGTATAGGCACACCTGAACTTGTCCAAATGGATGAACAAGAATTAAGAGAAGAACTACATATATTTAAGGGAGAATAAATCATGATTAGAGGAATACGGGGAGCAATCACAGTTGAAGTGGATGAAGAAACAGTGATTCTGGATGCAGCAGAAAAACTTGTGAAGGAAATGATAAGAAAGAATGCGATAATAGCTGATAATGTTGCCTCTGTTTTCGTTTCCGTCACGGACGACTTGACGTCCGCCTTTCCTGCTAAAGTGATTCGTCTTCAAGAGGGCTGGACATATGTGCCGGTAATGTGCATGAAGGAAATTGATGTGCCTAATGCATTGCAAAAGTGTATCCGCATCATGATGCATGTTAATACAGATACCCCACAAAAGGACATCAATCATATCTATTTAGAAAAAGCAATTCAATTAAGACCAGACCTTAAAGAAAAATAAATTAACCATACATTATTAGAGGTGAAAGTTAATGAAATGGAAAGAGCAGCTCCTAAATCTTACAGCATATCAGCCAGGCAGAACAATTGATGAAGTAAAACGAGAATTTAATCTAGAAAAAATAGTAAAGCTGGCATCAAATGAAAATCCTTTTGGCAGCTCGCCGAAAGTAATCGAAAGCCTGAAGGAAGTGGACGGCTCTTTTGCATTATATCCAGATGGATATGCGACAAATCTGCGTAACGCACTTGCTGAATTTCTTCAAGTCTCCCCACAAGAGCTTATACTTGGAAACGGTTCAGATGATCTTATTTTAATGATTTCAAGAGCTTTGCTAAAACCTGGCAGAAATACGGTGATGGCAAGCCACACGTTTGGGCAATACAAGCATAACGCTGTTGTTGACGGCGCTGAAGTCAGAGAAGTTCCGCTTACGGAAAAAGGAGAACATGATCTTCCGGAAATGCTTAAGCACATTGACGAGAACACAAGTGTTGTTTGGGTTTGCAGTCCTAATAATCCGACAGGAACGTATAATTCAGAATCTTCATTAGTCAGCTTTTTGAAGCAAGTACCAGAGGATGTTCTTGTAGTTTTGGATGAGGCCTATTATGAATATGTTATTGCTGAAGACTATTATGATGCATTGGAGCTTGCTAAACAGTTCAATAACTTAATCGTGCTGCGCACATTCTCCAAAATTTACGGACTTGCAAGCTTCCGAGTAGGTTACGGTGTGGCAAATGCGAATCTAATTCAAACACTTGAGCCTATCAGAGAGCCGTTTAATGTGAATACTTTAGGGCAAATTGCTACACAAGCTGCCATTAAAGACCAGGACTTTGTAACAAACTGCCGCATCAGAAACAGAGAAGGCCTTCAGCAGCTGTATACGTTCTGTGAAGAGCATGGATTGAATTATTATCCTTCCCAAACAAACTTCGTATTAGTCGATTTTAAAGTCGACGGCAATGAAGTGTTCCAATACTTGATGAGACATGGGTACATCGTCCGTTCTGGAGTACCGCTAGGATTCCCGACTTCTGTCCGCATCACCATTGGTTCGAAGGAAGAGAACGAAGGCTTGATCAATGTGCTTGCCAAGTTCTTGCAAGAGAAAGCAGCAGCCATTTGATTTTAGAAGAAAAGAAGGCGGTGATAGGATGAATGGTCGCGTCTTCGTTATCGGATTGGGACTTATTGGGGGATCACTCGCTCTCTCTATAAAAAATAAATATCCAAATACTGTTATTATTGGTTTTGATATAGCCGAGAAAAACAAAAAGCTTGGCAAAATGCTTGGAGTCATTGATGATTCAGTCGATACGCTAGAAGAAGGAGCTAAGGATGCCGATTTGATTATTATTGCAACCCCTGTTAGGGAAGCGGAAATCATGATGGAGAAATTGGCGCAATTACCTTTGAAAGAGCAGGTCATCGTAACAGATGTAGGAAGCACGAAAGGCAAAATCGTCGAGAAATCTCATCTGTTAAAAGAAAAGGGCATCACTTTTATTGGTGGTCATCCAATGGCCGGCTCTCATAAAAGCGGAGTGTCTGCCTCCAAAGCACTTTTGTTTGAAAATGCGTTTTATTTGTTAACTCCTGAAGATACAACAGATAAGAATGCTGTGCCATTATTGATGGATTGGCTGTCTGGCACAAATGCGAAGTTTCTTGTTGTATCACCAGCAGAGCATGATTTATTGACAGGCGTAATCAGCCACCTGCCTCATATCGTGGCAGCTTCTCTTGTTCATCAAGCGGATGCAACCAGCAAGACAAACGAGCTTGTGACAAGGCTTGCTGCTGGAGGATTCAGGGATATAACAAGAATTGCTTCAAGCAGCCCTGCGATGTGGCGGGATATTCTTCTTCATAATAAAGAAGTGCTGCTCGAGCTCCTTGACAGCTGGGTGGTTGAGATGGAGAAGGTAAGGCATTTGATTAGGGAAGAGGAATCGAGTGAAATCTTTGATTATTTCCAAAAAGCGAAAAATGTCAGAGATGAGCTGCCGCAAAACCAAAAGGGTGCGATTCCTGCCTTCTATGACTTATATGTAGATGTTCCTGACTATCCAGGGATTATTTCTGAAGTAACAGGGTTTTTGGCTAAGGAAAATATTAGTATCACCAATATTCGTATTGTGGAAACAAGAGAAGAAATATACGGTGTGTTAGTGATAAGCTTCCAGACAGAAGAGGATCGTACAAGGGCGCAGGCTTGTATTGCTGCATATTCCAACTACGAGACCTCTATTGGATAAAGACTTGTATGGATTAAGGTGATAATATGGATCAAAAACAGTTGAAGCGAGCACAAGGGCCGCTTGCAGGGGAAATCGCTATACCGGGAGATAAGTCTATCTCCCATCGCTCTGTTATGTTCGGCTCAATTGCAGAGGGAAAGACGACCGTTACAAATTTCTTAATGGGAGAAGATTGTTTAAGCACAATCGCTTGCTTTAAGAAGCTCGGTGTTAACATTCAGCATGATAATGAGAAAGTAATAATTGAATCTAATGGGCTTGCAGGTCTTAAGGAGCCTAACGAACTGCTTGATGTAGGGAATTCCGGCACGACAATCAGATTGATGTCGGGAATTCTTGCAGGAAGAGATTTTCACAGCACATTGGCAGGAGACAGCTCCATCGCCAAACGTCCGATGACCAGAGTGGTCAACCCTCTTAAAGAGATGGGTGCAAAAATCGATGGAAGAAGCAACGGAGAGTTCACGCCTCTTTCCATTCGCGGACAAAAACTAAAGGCAATCTCTTATAAACTTCCTGTGGCTAGTGCTCAGGTGAAGTCCTCTATTTTGTTTGCAGGTTTACAGGCAGAAGGTACAACAACAGTTGTGGAGCCAGTGTCAACGAGAGATCATACGGAAAGAATGATCAAAGCATTCGGCGGGGATATTCGTGTAGATGGACAAAATATTCAGGTTACAGGCGGTCAAAAGCTTGTGGCAGCAGATATCCACGTGCCTGGTGATATCTCTTCTGCAGCATTCTTCCTTGTCGCTGCAAGCATTGTTCCAGGCAGCTCTGTTACATTAAAGAATGTCGGCTTAAATCCGACAAGAACGGGAATTATCGATGTTCTTGAAAAAATGGGAGCAAGAGTTACAATTATTGACTCTAAGGATGAGTTTGAACCATCCGGTGACCTTCAAGTGGAGGCTTCTTCTTTAAAGGGTACAACAGTTGAAGGCGATATTATCCCTAGATTGATTGATGAAATCCCAATTATTGCTTTGCTGGCAACGCAAGCAGAAGGAACAACTGTCATTAAAGATGCAGAAGAACTGAAAGTGAAGGAAACGAACCGCATTGATACGGTTGTCCATGAATTAAAAAAACTTGGTGCTGATATTGAAGCGACAGAAGATGGCATGATTATCCGCGGAGGTGCTACTCTTAAAGGTGCTGCAGTCGACAGCCACGGCGACCATCGAATCGGCATGATGCTTGCTGTAGCATCATTAGTAACAGAAGGGGATATTATCCTTGAAAACGCCGAGGCAATTTCCGTTTCATATCCATCATTCTTCGAACATATGGAGAGCTTGACAGTTTAAGCTGTGAAAATAAGGAAGAAAAAAGAGGTGTCTAAAAAACACCTCTTTTTTCTATGGTAAAAACATTAGTCATAAAATCTCCAAAATTATCATAGCTTGTCTTAAAAAGCTTGGTGGTGGGTATATGGCATATATCATTGAAAATATAAGTATTTTAAAAAAACAGTCACTAAAAAAGACTTCCATGCTCATTCAAGACAATCGGATTGATGCATTGAAGGAGCGCTTCGCAAAGGAGCGCAGCATAAGAATGGACGGAAATTCGTATATTATGACACCAACACCTATTGTATACGATAACGATGTGACAAAACTGAAGCCGAGTGAGCAAAAGGAGCATATTCAAGCTATGATAAAAAGGGGCTGCACAATGGTCCTGACAGCATGTGATGTCAGAAAGGAACGAGAGCTATCGGCCGAACTAAAAAAGACAAAAAATATGCTGTTGAATTGTGCCGTCGATTATGTTATATGTATTAAAATCCCCCTCAAAATCCTAACAGCAAGTCTGATCAGATCTTGTAAAAAAGAAAAAATTCCAGCTGTTATCGTGGAAATTAATCAAGCTGAAGATTTATATAAAGTTCCTTGGGGTTGGATAAAAGAGGCAGCTTTCCCGTTTAATTGTCCGCTGATCCCCCAATTTTTAATGGAAGACGAAGAGGAGCGGACAAAAGCGCAAACAGCATGGTCAATCATCATGCGAGATGCCAATATTTCTTCTCTTAAGAAAGAATTAATGGAAAATGATATTATCTCCTATGAGGCACTTATCAAGATAGGAATTTATCCGTTTAAAGGCAATATTTATCAAGGGGGAGAAGTTACCTATAATCTTTATGAAAAAAGCCGCTCAATCATAAATATTGATGAAAAGGAATTATACCATTATCATTATAATAAGATACTTGTCACCTACCATAAAGGTGCATGCGTTCGAGCTGGTGAAAAAGTGTTCTACCATCCTGGATTTGGAGATCAGATGGAAATAAAAGTACCTTCCTTCTTTAGCACAGGAGGAGTTTAGAAAGGATACAAAATGGAACGAGTAAACGAAATACTGACGTTATTAGAAAATGGTCAACAAGCTAAAGCTTTATCATATTATGAAGAGATACTCAGCCAAGGTTCAAATGAAGAAAGATTCGTACTAGGGGAGGAGTTGTTTCAGCTCGGCTTCCTTGATGAGGCAAAAGCTTTATTTAAGATGCTGCTGGAAGCTTATCCAGAAGAAGGCGAACTATTAGTATTACTTGCTGAAACTGAAATGGAAATTGGCAATGAGGAAGAGGCTATTTCACAGCTGGAAAAAATCAACCCTGAAGATGCAAGTTACCCGCAAAGCCTTCTGCTGTTAGCAGATCTCTACCAAATGGACGGGCTTTATGAAGTAAGTGAACAAAAGCTGCTTCAAGCGAAAAAAATCCTTCCTAATGAGGTAATTATTGATTTCGCTTTAGGGGAGCTATACTCTGAACAAGGCCGAATTGCAGACGCCATTAAGGCCTATCAAACAGTTGTACCAGAGCAAACAACAGTCGGCGGAGTTAATGTTAATGGAAGAATTGCCGACAATATGAGCGCAGGCGGCGCATTTGAAGAAGCGATTAATTATTATGAGCTTGCCCTTGAAGAAAAGATTGAAATTAACACACTGTTTAACTTAGCGCTGACAGCATTGCAGGCAGGACAGCTTACAATTGCTATTAACCGATTTGAAGAAGTAAAAACATTAGATCCTGATTTCCATTCCTTGTATTTATATTTAGCTAGAAGCTACGAACAAGAGGAAATGCTTCAAGAAGCATTTGAGACGGTTCAAGATGGTGTTAAGCATGATGAGTTTAATAAGGAGCTTTATCTGCTTGGAGGAAAGCTTTCACTAAAGCTAGGGGACGAAGCGAACGCTGAGAAGTATTTCAGAGAAGCCTTGGCAATTGACCCTGAATTCACCGAAAGCGTGCTGCTCTTAAATAAGCTGTTTTTAACGCAAGACCGTTTTGGGGATATTATCGAGCTGGTAGAGCTTATGGATTCTCAAGATATAGAGGAGCCTCAGCTGTTATGGGATGGGGCAAAGGCATTGCAAGGAATAGAAAATTATTCAGAGGCATTAAACAAATACCAAGAAGCATATACTTTCTTTAAAGAACTCCCAGACTTTTTATATGATTATGGTTATTTTCTTTTGGAAGAAGGAAAAAGACAGGAAGCTGCAGAAGTGTTTAGTAGCCTATTAGAAAAAGACCCGAGCAATGAAGAGTTTATCGAAATCGTTCAACGCTTAACAAGCGGCGAGTAATTAAGCCTTTATTCGCTGGAATTTAGGATCAAGGTGTTAAAACTAAAAACTTGGTTGCAAGCAGAGGAGGGAAACAAACATGAAAACCCCTGTATCTGTCAACGAAAAAAAAGACTTCATTCGTTGGTTTTTGAATCACTATCAATTGAAAAGAAGAGAATGCGTATGGATTTTGAATTATTTGATGAGTCATGATCAGCTTATGGAAAAAGTGCATTTCGTCGAAAATGCCGAGAAATGCCCTAGGGGCTTGGTGATGTCAACGCATTGTGTTGATGAAGTTCCGTTTCGCTTTTATAAGGAAAATGTCATGACGACAGATGCGGAAAAATCCTTTCACGATATTCGCTTAAACAGAGATGAAGACATCTATATCCAACTGAATTTTTATGCTTCCAATAAGGCGCATCAGTATGCGGCTGTGCTTGTAGAAAATCCTTTCATGCCTAAGAATTTGGAAATCAGTGAGAAGGACCGTTATATTGCTGAGCAATTCCTTGTTACCAGCATCGAAAAATTCCAAAAGGAAAAGCTGCTGGAACTGATTGATGAGGCTCTCGATAACGGAGATGAGCGTGCATTCCGCGAGCTGACAGATCGCCTGAAGCAATTGCAAAGTACTGAATAATAGTGTTTAAAGCGGTATGACTAGTCATACCGCTTTTTTGTTTTGTCGTGAAAAAATTAGAGATAGAATTCCGAATTATGCTATTATAAAGGGAAATGAAAAATCTTGAAAGAGGTGGCTGCCTAACATGAAATGGGTACAGCTTATATTAGGAAATCGGTCGTTTATTTGGCTGCTCCTCATCGTTAACACACTTGGGACAATCTATGGCTATTATTGGTATAGGTTTCAGTTGGCGGAGACGCCCAAGATCTTCTTATTATTTGTGCCGGACAGTCCGACTGCCAGCCTGTTTTTTATGTTTGTTTTAATAGCGTTTTTACTAAGGAAGAACACCCCATTGTTTGAAGCTTTAGCGCTTCTAACACTGTTTAAATACGGAATATGGGCGGTTGTGATGAATCTCCTTGTATACGCCAAAACAGGCCAATTAGAGATTGAATCCATGATGCTGATTGTTTCGCACGGAGCAATGGCTGTCCAAGGATTATTGTATTTACCGTATTATCGGATTAAATGGCAGCATGCAGCCATTGCGGCAGTATGGACATTGCATAATGATGTTATTGACTATGTATTTTCGATGATGCCGAATTACAGTATTCTTGATCAGTCGATGGACAAAATTGGTTATTTTACTTTTTGGCTTAGTATCGTCAGTATTGGCATCTGTTTTTATGCTGCCAAAAGGAAAACGACGCTTTCCATTCTTTAGTGTACATAGTTTTAAATTTATAGTCTAACCTTGTCCTTCCTGACATACATTTCTAATAGTATATCGGGGAGGGACAAGTATGATGAAGGCTAAATTGGTTGTATTATTAATATTATTAATCCTGCTTACGCCTATTTCTATATCTGTATATGCAGACCAAGATTCGCCTATAGACGAGTTAGATACATTATCAGATGAAGCACTGCAATTGGTTAAGTCAGAAAGATATGACGATGCAAAAAAAATTCTTGATTATTTTTCCAATCAATTCAGCATCGTAAGACAGAAAGAGCGTACCTTTACGATGGATGAACTGCAAATTTTGACCGGAGCTCGTGATGAAGCGGTTGAGGCAATTACTAGCCCTTCTGCAGATACGAATGAACGGATTAACTCGGCAATCAAGTTCAGGCTTGCAGTTGATGCTGTTTCGTCAGGGCAAGAGCCGTTATGGACACAAATGGAAGAACAGGTGATGGCTTCCTACCGGGACATGAAAGATGCTGCTGTCACTAACGATAAGCAGGAATATGAAGCGAAACTGAACTCGTTTTTAACATTGTATCAAATCATTAATCCAAGCTTGAAGCTTGATGTGACAACAGCACAATTTCAAAAATTAAATACGATGGTCGATTATATCGATACATACCGCTTGCAAATTTTTACAAAAGGTGAAACAAAGCAATTGGACGAGTTGGAATCAGAGCTTGAGGATGTTTTTAACCAGGTATATGAAGATGAGGCAGATCCATCTTTATGGTGGGTAATAATTTCAACTGGAAGCATCATTATCCTTACATTATCCTATGTAGGATGGAGAAAATATTTAGGAGACAAGGAAGAAAAGCGAAGAAGGCACAAACGGCCTTAATAATTGACTTGCGAGATTTCCCTGCTTACAATTTATAATATACTAACGAAGAATAGGGGGAAAAAGCATGTTTATTGTGTATTTTATAATCATTCTCATCATTCCTCTATGGGCACAAATGAGAGTAAGAGGATCTTACAAAAAGTATTCAAAAGTGGCATCTTCCTCCATGATGACAGGAAGAGAAGTGGCGCGCAGAATACTGGATTCTAATGGATTATATGATGTATCTGTAGAAGAAACGAGAGGGATGCTGTCAGATCACTATGACCCGCGATCAAAGGTTGTTCGTCTCTCCACTGATAACTACCACGGGTCTTCAGTTGCAGCTGCTGCAATTGCAGCACATGAGGTCGGCCATGCTATTCAGGATCAGCAAGCGTACGCTTTCTTACGTTTTCGTCACGCATTAGTACCAGTTGCTAATATAGGGAGCAATTTTTCGTGGATCTTGATTTTGATTGGTTTTATCCTTGGAGCAAGCAATTTTGTACTATTGGGCATTGTTTTTATGGCAGCAGCAGTATTGTTTCAATTCGTAACACTTCCAGTTGAGTTCAATGCATCAAGCCGTGCTATGGATGAAGTTGTTGCATTAGGAATCATCCGCAATGATGAGGAAAGAGAAACGAAAAAGGTGTTGAACGCTGCCGCCTTAACATATGTTGCAGCCGCGGCCGTTGCAGTCCTTGAACTGCTGAGACTTATCATGATATATACAGGTATGCAGCGCAACGATTAGTCTATGGACTTTATTTCCATAGACTTTTTTTATTTCCGAAGAAATATTCTGAAAGTTTCTTAAAGATTATTTCCATAATCGAAAGATAGTTGTATAATAAATCTGATTTTCCTTAATCACTAACAGAGAGAAGGGTTATATTGCAGGCTGAAAGAGCAATACATAATACTCAACCAATAACTGTATACAGAATCCTTTTTGCCATCAGTTTAGGTCACTTCATCAATGATTGCATGCAATCGGTTGTGCCGGCCTTATTTCCGATTATAGGACCGACTATGAATTTGAATTATACAGAAATAGGCTGGATTGCGTTTACGCTTAATATTACATCCTCTATCATGCAGCCTGTTTTTGGAGTGCTGGCAGATAAAAAGCCAATTCCTTATTTTTTGCCAATTGCTATGTTTTCAAGCATGCTCGGAATGCTTGGTCTAGCACTAGCACCTAATTTTATCAGTGTGCTTCTGTCTGTCTTGTTCATTGGCTTTGGGTCTGCTATTTTTCACCCTGAAGGCTCTAGAGTTGCGTACATGGCAGCAGGGAATAAAAGAGGGCTGGCACAATCTATTTACCAAGTCGGCGGGAATGGCGGCCAGTCACTCGCTCCGTTATTTACAGCATTCATTTTTATTGGCACAGGCCAATTTGGTACAATCTGGTTTACACTGTTAGCTGCATTGGGCATGCTTGTTTTGTTCTTTGTATCAAATTGGTATAAGCAAGAGCTTGTCGTTCAGGTGCCGGCAGTCAAGAAAAAAACAGCTAAAACAGAAAAAAGTGGCTGGAACAAGGAAGTTATTGTGGCAATCTGTTTATTGATCTTTTTAGTTTTCGCCAGATCTTGGTATGGTGCAGGCATTAATAACTTTTTTCATTTTTATATGATAGAAAAATTCGATAGCACAATTAAACACGCCCAAATATATGTCTTCTTGTTTATGGCTGCAGGGGTAGCTGGTACATTTTTTGGCGGACCACTCGCAGACCGGTTCGGCAAACGAACAGTCCTGTTATTTTCTCTAATTGGTTCTGCTCCATTTGCATTGTTGCTGCCATATGTTCCTCAATGGTGTATAGCTCCGCTGCTGGTTATTATTGGCTTTATTCTGCAATCAAGCTTCAGTGTTACAGTTGTCTATGCCCAAGAGCTTTTGCCTGGTATGATTGGCCTTGTGTCAGGACTGATTGTCGGTCTGGCATTTGGGATGGGAGCATTAGGAGCGGTTATTTTCGGTGTGATTGGTGATGTATACAGCCTTCAAACAATTATGGTGTTTTGCAGTATGCTGCCGTTACTAGGAGTACTCACATACTTGCTCCCGAGCGATGGACGCATAAAAGAAATCCACCATAGACCATAAAAAAAGAGGGGAGCTTTCCCCCTCTTTTAATGTTCAATCGGCTTTTTATATTCATCTAAAGTAAAGCCTTCTCCCAATACATCATGAACAACAGTCACTGATACGAAGGCATGAGGATCAACGCTTGTAATAATGGCCTTTAGCGGCACAATTTCTGTCTTAGCAACAACACAGTAAAGAACTTCTTTATCTTGTTTAGTGAATGAACCGTGTCCTTTTAAGACGGTAACACCGCGGTCCATTTCCTTTAAGATTTTATCTGCTATCTCTGGATTTTTGTCTGAGATGATGATGGCCCCCCTTGCGGCATAAGCACCTTCCTGCATAAAGTCGATTAGCCTAGTTCCTACGAAGACAGCAACAAGGGTATACATGGCTTCCCTGTAAGTTAAGTATGTTAGCAAGGATAATGTGATAACACAGGCATCAAACAAAAACATCGTTTTGCCGATACTCCAGTGAAAATATTTATTAACAAGTCTTGCGATAATATCGACTCCGCCAGTTGTGCCGCCGAAACGAAAGATAATGCCAAGCCCAATACCGATGAAGGTTCCTGCAAACAAAGCAGCAAGTGTTAAGTCCTCTTTAAGTGGTATATGGAGCTCGATTTGGGGCAGCTGGAAGAACCAGAAAAATACAGACACGCTTACCGTGCCAATAATGGTATAGATAAGGACATTGCGCCCGAGCAGTTTCCAGCCAAGAAAAAAGAGCGGTACATTTAGAATCAGGTTTGTTATCGAAGGGTCCCAGTTAAATCTTGCAAATAACAAAAGGGTGATACCTGTGAATCCGCCCTCTGCCAAGTTATTCTGCATGTTGAAATGGACAATTCCAAAAG
Organism: Bacillus sp. Au-Bac7; assembly: GCF_021341655.1. Lineage (NCBI taxonomy): Bacteria > Bacillati > Bacillota > Bacilli > Caryophanales > Bacillaceae > Bacillus > Bacillus sp. Au-Bac7. The sequence goes on from NZ_JAJTTG010000001.1 coordinate 332,100, forward strand.
AAAATATAGCTGATCCGAGCACAATGAAGAAAATATTTTTGAGCTTTAACGTCTTAAACATTTTTTCGCCTGCTTTCTATGTATAGCTGTCATCATTTAACCTTAGTATGAACCAATTATATTGAAGCCTATCCATTATATCGAATCGGTCTTGTATGAGCAATCTTCATTACGGAAAAACCAGCTCTGACGGGCGCCGTCCTTTTTCCGAAAAATAATAATCAAAAACATTTGTAAAAAAAGAAAATGTTAGCTAACATGAAGGGGAATAGGCAGAATAATGCAGTTTTTAGAGGTGAATAGATTTGAAGACAATGCAAGAGCTTCAAAAAGAAGTGGATGAATACATCGGACAGTTTAAGGAAGGCTACTTCAGTCCGCTGGCGATGCTTGCCAGACTGACAGAAGAGCTGGGAGAACTGGCTCGCGAAATTAATCATTATTACGGAGAAAAGCCAAAAAAGGCTTCGGAAAATGAAAAGGAAATTGCCGATGAACTGGGAGACATGCTCTTTGTTCTTATCTGTTTAGCAAACAGTTTGAACATTGATTTGGAAGATTCCCATAATAAAGTTATGCATAAATTTAACACAAGAGATAAAGATCGCTGGACAAGAAAGGACGAAAGCGAAACATAAGCAGTTAAATTGCTAACCAAAAAAAACATGCAATAATACATATGGATGCAATAAAAAGGAGCGTATTAGACAGTGGAAAAAGTAAAAATTGTAATCGCAGGACCAAGAGGGAGAATGGGAAAGGAAGCAGTTTATCTGACAGGACGTACTGATCACTTTGAACTTGTCGGCGTTTTGGATCATAAGCATGAGGGGAAAAGATTAAGTGAACTTGATGATTTCAACTCTCCTTCCTATGATGTACCGATATATACAGATGTTGAAAAATGTCTGCAGGACGTCAAACCGGATGTGTTAATTGATTTAACAACACCTGAATTCGGAATGTTCCATGCCAAAACAGCGCTTCAATACGGCGTAAGACCAGTTGTAGGGACAACAGGCTTTACAAGTGAGAATTTGAAAGAGCTTGAGGCATTATGTGAAGAGATGGACAGGGGCTGCATCATTGCGCCTAATTTTGCGTTGGGTGCCGTATTGATGATGAAATTCTCTAAGCTTGCTGCTAAGTATTTCGATGATGTGGAAATCATGGAATTGCATCATGACCGCAAGCTGGATGCACCAAGTGGCACGGCAGTTAAAACAGCAGAACTGATTGCAGAAGTAAGAAAGCCGAAAAAACAAGGACATCCAGAAGAGAAGGAAACAATCCCTGGGGCAAGAGGAGCAGACTTTGACGGCATGAGAATTCATTCCATTAGGCTGCCAGGCTTGATCGCCCATCAGCAGGTTATGTTTGGAGCAGAGGGAGAGACGCTGACTTTGAAGCATGATTCATACAATCGCACCTCCTTTATGTCTGGTGTGAGATTTGCCGTTGATGAAGTGTTAAAGGCTAATGTTTTAATATATGGATTAGAAAATATTATGGAGTAGAGGTGTAATTAATGAATATCGCATTAATAGCTCATGATAAGAAGAAAGATGATATGATTCGCTTTGTTGTAGCTTATAAAAAGATTTTTGAGAAGCATTCCCTGTTCGCAACAGGCACTACTGGTTCAAAGATACAAGAAGCAACAGGCTTGGAAGTACATCGCTTTTGTTCAGGGCCATTAGGAGGAGACCAGGAAATCGGTGCTTATATCGCCAATAATAAGATGGATATGGTATTCTTCTTCCGCGATCCATTGACTGCACAGCCCCATGAGCCTGATGTAACAGCGCTTCTTCGTCTTTGTGATGTTTATTCTGTCCCGTTGGCAACCAATATGGGTACAGGAGAAGTACTGATCAGAGGCTTAGAGCAGGGGGATATAGATTGGAGAAATATTGTACATGGAAATACAGACAGAATTACAGACATTTAGCACAGACGAAATTGATATATTAGCAATAGGCGCCCATGCTGACGATGTGGAAATCGGCATGGGTGCTACCATTGCCAAATATGCTCAAATGGGCAAAAAAATAATCATCTGTGACTTAACAAGCAGTGAATTATCATCAAATGGTACGGTTGAAACAAGAAAGGCAGAAGCACTTGCTGCAGGAAAGGTCCTTGGCATACATGGCCGGTTTACCCTTTCGTTAAAGGACAGAGGCCTTTGGAATGTGGATGAGAATATGGAAGCAATCGTGGAGCTGATCAGGCTTGTGAAACCAAAAATCGTCTTTGCTCCGTACTGGGAGGATAGACATCCTGATCATGGCAATTGTTCAAAATTAGTGGAAGAGGCTGTTTTTTCTGCCGGCATCCGAAATTACAAAGTGAAGGGTACAGAGCCGCATAAGACAAGTAATGTTTATTTCTATATGATTAACGGTTTTCATAAACCGGACTTTGTAACAGACGTAAGCGACTTTATGGAAGTAAAAAAACAAAGCTTGAACTGCTATTCAAGCCAATTTACAAAATCTGCAGGAAGTGTGGATACACCTCTTGTCAACGGATACATAGAAACTGTGGAAGCAAGAGAGCGCCTTTTTGGTAAAGAAGTCGGGCTGAACTTTGCTGAAGGGTTCAAGACGAAGAAGCCTTTATTAATACATAATGATTTGTTGGGTGGTACGGTATGAAAAAGCTGAAAATAGGAATAACATGTTACCCGACTGTCGGGGGATCTGGTGTAATAGCTACAGAGCTTGGAAAGATGCTTGCAGAAAAAGGACATGAAATACACTTTATTTCATCAAGCATGCCCTTCCGTTTAAATAAAATGTACCATAATATATTTTTTCATCAAGTAGAAGTAAGTCAATATTCCGTTTTCCAATATCCGCCATACGATATTGCATTAAGCAGCAAAATGGCAGAAGTGATAAACCGGGAAGAGCTGGATCTTCTTCACGTCCATTATGCTATACCTCACGCCGTATGCGCCATTTTGGCAAAGCAAATGAGTGGAAGAGATGTTAAAATTGTCACAACTTTGCATGGTACAGATATAACCGTTTTAGGCTATGATTCTTCTTTAGCTGACAGCATTCGCTTTGGCATTGAAAAATCCGATGTCGTTACAGCAGTATCTCAGTCGCTTGTAAGTCAGACATATGATCTGATTAATCCTAAAAAAGATATAAAAACAGTCTATAACTTCATAGATGAGCGTGTGTACCGCAAGATTGATTCCACTCATCTGAAGAAGGAGTTTGCGATTAGTCCTGATGATAAGGTTATCATTCATGTGTCGAATTTCCGGGCAGTAAAACGAGTAACTGATGTTGTGAAAGCTTTTAAAGGGATTTCAGATAAAACGTCTGCAACCTTGCTGTTAGTTGGAGATGGTCCTGAGATGGCAAATGTATGCAAGCTTGTTGATGAGCTTGGCATAAAAGCTAAAGTCCGGCTTTTAGGGAAGCAGGAAAACCTGGAAGAGCTGTATAGTATCAGTGATTTAATGCTCTTGTTATCAGAAAAAGAAAGCTTTGGGCTAGTTGCTCTCGAAGCGATGGCTTGCGGTGTTCCATGTGTCGGCACGAATATCGGTGGCATCCCTGAAGTAATTGTCGATGGGGAAACAGGTCTAATCTGTGAGCTTGGCAATATAGCAGAAATTGCCGAAAAGTCTGTAGCCCTTCTTCTTGATCAGAAAAGGCATCAGCAGTTTGCTGCCAATTCTGTCGCAAGAGTGATGGATCATTTCCGTGGAGAAACAATTGTTAGCCAGTATGAGAAAATCTATGAAGATTTAATTTTAACTGGAGAATACATATGAACCAACCGTTTGCAGCTGCAATTCCAATTATTGAAGAGATAGAGGCAGCAGGCTTTGCTGCCTATTTTGTAGGAGGCGCAGTAAGGGATTATTTGCTGAATAAGCCGATTCATGATGTTGATATTGCGACTTCTGCTACGCCGGAGGAAGTTAAGTCAATTTTTAAAGCAACAGTAGATATTGGCATCGAGCATGGAACCGTTATGGTGCTTTACAATAACGAGACTTATGAAGTTACAACATTTCGGACAGAAAGTGAATATGAAGACTTCAGAAGACCGAAAGACGTGGCCTTTGTCCGTAATCTTCGTGATGATTTACAAAGACGTGATTTTACGATGAACAGCTTGGCGATGGATAAACAAGGCCATATCATAGACTATTTTGACGGGAAAACCGATTTGGCTAACAAACGTATCGTAACGGTAGGGTCTGCAAATGAGCGGTTTGCTGAAGATGCCCTTCGGATGATGCGGGCAGTTCGATTTGTCAGCACCCTTGGATTTCAGTTAGAGGAGCAGACTCGTTTATCAGTCGAGGTCAACAGACAGCTGCTTGAAAAGATTGCCGTAGAAAGAATTACAGCGGAGTTTGAAAAATTACTGCTTGGCGAAGCAAGAAACGAAGCGCTTAAGCTTATGATGGAGACAAAGCTGTATGAGCATCTGCCTATGCTTAAATCCTATAAGGATGGTTTAAGCTTGCTGTCTGCACTTTCCGTTTGGGATTTGGACATCAATGAGATGTGGTCTCTCCTGCTAATAACGTGCGAAATCTCACATCAGGAGGCAGACAGGTTCCTGCGCAAATGGAAGCTGCCAGTCAAGCGTATTAAAACGGTTCAAGCTATCATAAAAAGTGTGATAGAGAGACAAGAAAATCACCAGTGGACAAGCATGAATCTTTATATTTTCGGCTTAAATATTGCTGTAAGTGGAGAAAAGGTGTTTAGTGTGCTTACCGGCAAAACCGAGGATGTAATTGGTGTACAAGATGCTTACAGCAAGCTTTCGATTAAAAGCAGGGAAGAACTGCAAATCGGCGGCCGCGACCTGATGGAATGGAGCGGAAAGCCTCCTGGTCCTTGGATGAAAGACACGATTGCCAATGTGGAAACCGCTGTTGTGGAAAATAGACTGGCTAATGATAGTAAGGCAATAAAGGAGTGGCTTAAGCAGTGGGAAATGATTTAAGAACAAAGCTCTTGCAAGCCTTCGCAGATAGGCCTGATGAATATTTATCAGGTCAAGAGCTAGCCGAAGTTCTGGGCTGTTCGCGGACAGCTATCTGGAAGCATATTGAAGAGCTCCGAAAGGATGGCTTTGTATTGGAAGCTATTCGTAAAAAAGGCTATCGAATTTTAGAAGTACCTCATAAAATAATACCAGATGAGATCAGGTTTGGTTTGGAAACAAAGCAGCTTGGAAGAAATATTCATTATGAAGAATCAGTGGATTCAACACAAAGAATTGCCCAAAGGCTGGCATATGATGGTGCAGAAGAAGGGACGATTGTTATTGCGGAAGAGCAGCTGGGCGGCAGAGGAAGGTTTGAACGCTCCTGGCACTCTCCTAAATATAAAGGAATTTGGATGAGCATCATCTTAAGACCGAAAGTTCCAATTATGCAAACACCACAGCTGACCCTGCTTATGGCTGTTGCTGCCGTGAAGGGGATTGAACAGGCAACTGGCTGTGAGCCAGGGATAAAATGGCCGAACGATTTGCTGATTAATGGAAAAAAAGTGAGTGGTATACTGACAGAATTACAGGCGGACAGTGACCGCATCCATTCCTTAATTATCGGAATAGGCATTAATGTAAATTTGGAGGCAGCAGATTATCCGGAGGACCTTTTAGAAACAGCGACTTCCTTGTTTATTGAAACGGGTAAGGAATGGGACAGGGCCACAATTGTCCAAAGTATTTTGCTGGAGCTTGAAAGATTGTATGCTCTCTATTTGGAAAACGGATTTTATCCAATTAAACTTCTCTGGGAAAGCTATGCAGTCAGTATCGGGAAGCGAGTGAAAGCAACAACCTTGAACGGTACTTTAGAAGGAATCGCCAAAGGAATAACAGATCAAGGCGTTCTGCTCCTTGAAGATGATGAAGGCAAAGTTCATACCATATATTCAGCCGATATCTTAATTGAATCATAAACTTTTTTGTAGTAAGACATATAAGAGGTCTGCTATAATGCTATTGCTGGGCAGTATCTATTTGAACTGCACCTAAAAGGTAAGTAATTGTAGTACATTTAAATGATGTATCTGCCTAGATCCACCAAAGAGGACAAGGACAGAGGGATAAAAAAACAAACTAGTAAACGTATCCTTCTATATTTGTATAGAGGGATTTTTCTGCTTATTTATATCCCCCTCTCCCTAAAAAGGAGGAAAAGTATTGAAAACAACAAGTGATTTTATCAAGATGAAAAATGCCGAAAAAATCAGCATGGTAACAGCCTATGATTATCCATCTGCCAAGCAGGCGGCCAAGGCAGGTGCTGATATGCTGCTAGTCGGTGATTCTGTCGGAATGGTAGTCCTCGGTTATGAATCTACTGTTTCTGTCACAATGGAGGATATGATTCACCATGGCAAAGCAGTGAGACGGGGAGCTAAAGATACATTTATCGTGATTGATATGCCGTTTATGAGCTATCATTTGTCAGACCGTGACACATTAATTAATGCCACAAGACTGATTCAGGAAACAGGAGCAAATGCCGTCAAGATCGAAGGAGCAAATGATGTGATCGACAAAATACGTTTACTCACAAATGCCGGTATTCCTGTGATGGCCCATCTTGGGTTAACACCTCAGTCTGTAGGTGTATTAGGCGGTTATAAAGTGCAAGGGAAAAGCATGGAAGATGCTATGCAACTGCTTGAGGATGTAAAAAAATGCGAGGAAGCTGGGGCTTTTTCCATCGTTTTAGAATGTATCCCCATGCAGCTGGCGAAGGAAGCAGCAGAAAGGTTGACGATTCCAGTTATCGGAATTGGAGCTGGTCGAGATACAGACGGGCAAGTGCTCGTTTATCATGACATCATTTCATATGGAGTGGACAGAGTCGCTAAATTCGTCAAGCAGTACACAAATGTAGATGAACCGATTCTTCATGCGCTTCAGCAATATGTGAAAGAAGTGAAAGCTTCGGCATTCCCGGAAACAAAGCACAGCTATACGATGAACGAAGACGTATTAGAAGGACTGTATGGAGGGAAACGATGAAAGTTATTCATTCAAAAACAGAGATGCAGCAATTGGCACTGCAATTAAAAAAACAACAAAAAACAATTGGATTTGTGCCGACGATGGGCTATTTGCATGAAGGTCATCGTGCCCTCCTTCAAGAAGCAAGAGATGATAATGAAGTGGTTGTTTTGAGCGTGTTTGTTAATCCGCTTCAATTCGGACCGAATGAAGACTTGGATTCTTATCCAAGAGCGATTGAACAGGATAAGAAGGCAGCTGAAGAAGAAGGGGTTGATTATTTATTTCTTCCAACGACAGAAGAGATGTATCCACACACACCTTCCGTTACTGTCCATGTCCAAAAAAGGGCAGATATACTGTGCGGCAGCAGCAGGCCAGGACACTTTGACGGTGTTGCGACTGTTTTAACAAAACTGTTTCAGTTAATTCAGCCTGATAATGTCTATTTCGGCAAAAAGGATGCCCAGCAAGTCGCTGTCGTTGCCGGACTTATTGAAGATTTTCATTTTCCAGTTAAGCTGCATGCTGTTCAAACAGTCAGAGAAGAGGATGGATTGGCGAAAAGCTCACGAAATGTGAAGCTTTCTCCTGTGGAAAGAAAAGAAGCAGGCATTCTTTATCAGACTCTTTCAATCGCAAGAGAAGAACTGATTAAAGGGAATCATCACCTAAAACCGTTAGTCATCAAATTGCAGGAACGCATTGAAAAAGAGACGAGCGGGAAAGTCGATTATTTGGAAATTCTCACCTATCCTGAACTCGAGGCACCATCTGTATGGGAGGGAACTTTCATTATCGCAATAGCCGTCCGTTTCCCAAGTGCCAGATTAATCGATAATATCATCTTTGAGTTATAAACAGAAAAATAGGGCAAAAGGAGCAAACACATGTTTCGAACGATGATGAATGGAAAAATTCATAGAGCGACTGTCACGGAAGCTAATTTGAACTATGTTGGAAGCATCACAATAGATGAGGATATAATGGATGCGGTCGGTATGCTTGCAAACGAAAAGGTGCAGATTGTTAATAATAATAATGGCGCACGTTTGGAAACATATATCATTCCCGGACAAAGAGGGAGCGGAACAATATGCTTGAACGGAGCCGCAGCAAGATTGGTGCAAGTTGGGGACACGGTAATAATTATTTCTTATGCGTTAATGAGCGATGAACAAGCTCACAGCCATAAGCCGAAGGTCGCGATTATGGGCGAGAACAACCGAATTGTTGAATTGTTGAGACAGGAACCGGAAAAGACAATTATTTAAACTTAAAAGGCTTTTTGTTATAATTCTTGCATTATGTAAAAGCTAGTAATGCGTGAGAAGAGGAACAAAAGGCCTTTTTTGCTGCCATCGTCTTAGTGCATTGCAGCAAAATCCAACGGCTAAACGGGCAATTATAATGAAGTAAATTCTTTTCCTTTTCTCCATTTTATGATACCGTTTGAATGACTGAAAGTTAGAGGTGGATGCAATGGGGAATAAATATGTGGTGGTCGATTTGGAGACAAATGGGAATTCACCTAAAAAAGGAGATCGGATCATTCAGTTCGCGGCAGTCGTGATCGAGGATGGGAAAATAGTAGAGGAGTATTCCTCCCTGTTGAATCCTCTGCAGCCGATTTCACCATTTATAGAGGAACTTACAGGCATTAATGACGAAATGGTCGAAGCTGCCCCGTTATTTGAAGAAATAGCTGAAAAGGTGCAGTCCTTATTAAAGGATGCCTATTTTGTTGCACATAATGTCATGTTTGATTTGACTTTTTTATCGGATGAATTAGAGCAGGCTGGGTTTGAAGCATTTTATGGTCCGATTATTGATACAGTGGAAATGGCTAGAATCCTGTTTCCGACAGCAGACAGCTATAAGCTGACAGATTTGGCCATTCAAGAAAATATTGAACATAATCGTCCGCATCAAGCGGATAGTGACGCCTATGTAACGGCAGAGCTTCTATTAATTATGCTAAATAAGATACAAGGCTTGCCGCTAGCAACAATTAGACAATTAGAGGGTTTAAGCGGCGCGTTAAAAAGCGATCTTGATCAGCTGCTAGACAACATCGCTATTCAAAAGGAGAGTAAGCTGCCCTATATTCGAGAAGGGCTGGAGCTGTACAGAGGATTGGCACTTCGGTCAGATGAAAAGGATAAGTCAGCAAAGAGCAAGCAAGAATACATAGATTTTGACAGGAATGAAGTAGAAAACAGGATGACGCAAGTGCTGCCTAACTATGTTACAAGATTAGGGCAGCAGGAAATGATCACAGATGTTCTTCACTGTTTTCAAACAGATCTTCACGGTTTAATTGAGGCTGGAACAGGTGTGGGTAAATCACTTGCTTATTTAATAGCAGCTGCATTTTTTGCGAAAAAAGAAAACAAACAAATCGTTGTTAGCACTTTTACTACACAGTTGCAGGAACAGCTTACCCGCAAGGACTTGCCGCTCTTAGCGGAAATTCTTCCATTTGCTGTTGGATATACGGTGCTAAAAGGACGCAATCATTATATCAGTTTAGATAAATTTGAGGTTTCCCTTAAAGAGCAGGATGACAATTACGATGTGATTTTAACAAAAATGCAAATCCTGATCTGGCTTACAGAAACGAAAACAGGAGATAAGGATGAACTGAACCTGTCAAGCGGCGGTATGAAATACTGGCATAAAATTAAAAATGACGGTAATTTTTCTCTGTCTTTTTCTAAAGAATGGGCACCGAAGGATTTTTATCGGCGGACAAGAAATGCAGCGCAAAAAGCGGATATTATTATTACAAACCATGCGCTGTTGTTACAAGACTTGTCTGGTGACAAAGGGCTGCTTCCGAATTATGAATATGCGGTCATTGATGAAGGCCATCACTTTGAAAAGAATGCCACGAAACATTTTGGCCATCAATTCTCTTATTTCGGCACAAAAATGAGCATTCAATCGATAGGAACATATGAGCAGAAGCAGCTCTTTTACAAGCTGTATTCAAAAGAGAAGAATTTGGAGTACACAGATAAAAAGAAGCTGAACAGACTGCTTTCCGATTTGCCGCTTGAACTAGAGGAGCTGTTTAGAACTATCTTCCGCTATGCGAAAAAAACTGGCGGCAAATCGAACAGCCCTAAAGCGAGCATCCGCATCAAAAGAGATGATTCCATTCAGTGGCAGCAAGTAGAGATTGTTGCAGAGCGGTTCATCTTTTTGCTGAAGGATTGTAAAGATGCGATTATACAATTAGTGGACGCTCTATACAGCACACATGATGCAACTCCCCTTAGTGCAGACCAAGTAATGGCTGCAGACAGAATAAAGGCAATTATGGATGAATGGGATAAATACATGCTGACACTGCGCCATATTTTTTTACGGGAGGAAGACAGCATTGCTTGGCTTGAAGTCGACTGGAAAAACTTTCCGAATCAGGCTATTCTCTACGCCCAGCCTCATTCTGTAGCGGAAATACTTCAGCAGACCCTTTTTGCTCGGAAGAAAAGTGTCGTGTTTGCTTCTGCGACATTGACGGTTAACAACCATTTTGAATACTATGCAAACGGACTCGGGCTTTCCAGTATTAAGCATTTGGAGAAGCAGATTCCTTCTCCGTTTGAGTATGATAAGCAAGTCAGACTGATTGTACCAGATGAGGTTCCAGATATAAATAATGTGCCGCTTGATGAATATATCGAGGCAGTAACAGGACATATCATTTCCATTGCAGAAGCTACAAGCGGGCGGATGCTGATTTTATTTACGTCCAATGAGATGCTGAAGAAGACGTATGAAATGATTAAAGCAAGAGGAAGCCTGCCAGATTATGCGATATTGGCTCAAGGAATTACAACTGGCAGCAGAATGAGGCTGACGAGGAATTTTCAGCGCTATGACAAGGCGATTTTGCTTGGCACGAACAGCTTCTGGGAAGGAATTGATATTCCGGGAGAGGATCTGACCTGTTTAATTATTGTAAGACTTCCGTTCTCCTCTCCAGATGAGCCGTTGAATGAAGCCAAGAATGAACGTATTAAGTCTATGGGCGGCAATCCGTTTTTGGAAAACAGCTTACCAGAAGCAGTCTTAAGATTTAAGCAAGGATTCGGCAGGCTGATTAGGACCGAAACAGATAAAGGGTTTATTGTAATCCTGGACAGAAGAATCATAACAACCACTTATGGAGAGCTCTTTTTAGAGTCCATTCCCAAAGTGCCCGTAATCAGAAAGAAGTTAGATGAAATTGAATTTTTTATCAAGGAATGGATTTAATGGATACTGTATTGTGTTAAAATAATAGACGAAATATCCAAGCAGTCTTTATACTAGAGGCTGGAGCTAAGACTCCGGCCTCTATGAAAAATAAAAAACATAAATAAAGAAGTGATGAAATGAAAAAGTGGATTTGGTCTTTTGTCGGCCTGGCAGTTGTTGTACTCGGAATTGTCATCTATACATATACAACAGCTCATCAGCCAGTATCCAAGGCTCGTGAGACCGCAGAAAAAATAGCAAAAGAAGAAGCAGGCCTTGTCAGCATGGATAATTTTTCTCTCTATAACGGCAATGACAGTTACTACGTAGTAGAAGGAAAAAATAAGGATAAGGAAGATATCGTTGTGTGGATTGAAGAAAAAAGCCATGCGGTGACGGTCAAAAATAAAAAAGATGGGCTGACAAAACAGCAAGTCATTAATAAACTATCATCGGAGAGGGAGCTTTCATCCATTGATACAGTCCGTCTTGGCATGCTTGAAGGTCTTCCTGTTTGGGAAGTGTACGCCCACACAGATGATGATTTAATCAATTATTTTTATTTTGATTATGAAACAGGAGAATTGCATAGAAATATTGAAAATATTTAGAAGTGTACAAAATTTTAGCAAGCATTACGCCATTAAGCTAAAAAAAGGGCTCTCTTAACAGAGAGCTTCGCAGGAATATATCTGAATTTTTTAAAGAATGGTATTTGGAGGAGAAAAACAATGAATGTTCAATTAGCAAAAAGAGTAAGTGCTTTAACCCCATCAACGACTCTTGCGATTACGGCAAAAGCGAAATCCTTGAAGGAAGAGGGACATGATGTCATCGGATTGGGAGCAGGCGAACCTGATTTCAACACTCCTCAAAATATCATCGATGCAGCTGTGAAAAGCATGAATGAAGGTCACACAAAATACACGCCGGCAGCTGGCCTGCCGCTTTTGAAAAAAGCGATTATCAACAAGCTGCAAAGAGACCAAGGTCTAAGCTATGAGCCTAATCAAATCATTGTTACGAACGGAGCAAAACACGGCTTATACACATTATTTCAAGTGCTGCTAGATGAAGGGGATGAAGTAATCATTCCTATTCCTTATTGGGTAAGCTATCCGGAACAAGTAAAGCTTGCTGATGGTGTGCCGGTTTTTGTAAATGGCGTGGAGGAGAACGAGTTCAAGATTACTCCTGAACAGCTGAAATCAGCTATTACACCAAGAACAAAAGCAGTGATTATAAATTCGCCAAGCAATCCGACAGGCATGATTTATTCGAAAGAAGAATTGCTTGCCCTTGGAGAGATTTGTCTAGAGCATAATATTCTGATTATTTCAGATGAAATATATGAAAAATTGGTATACGGAGATAATGAGCATGTTTCCATTGCTTCTCTTTCTCCAGAGCTGAAGGAAGCGACTATTGTCATCAATGGTGTGTCAAAATCCCACAGCATGACAGGCTGGCGCATCGGCTATGCAGCAGGGAATAAAGCAATTATTTCCGCTATGACAAACCTTGCGAGCCACAGCACTTCCAATCCAACAACTCCTTCCCAATATGCAACGATTGAAGCATATGAGGGGCCGCAAGACTCTCTGGAAGAGATGAAAGCTGCATTTAGCGAAAGGCTTGATATCATCCATAAGAAACTGAATGATATCCCTGGGATTACTTGTCTGAAGCCGAATGGCGCATTCTACTTATTCCCTAATATTGAGAAAGCGGTCGAGCTTACTGGATACGCAGATGCAGATAAGTTCGCAACTGCTTTGCTGGAAGAAGCGCTAGTAGCAGTTATCCCAGGATCAGGGTTTGGTGCTGATAACTATATTCGCTTATCTTATGCAACATCATTGGAATTGCTTGAGAAGGCTGTGGATAGAATTCATCGCTTTGTTGAAAGCAAAGCAGCAAAAGAAACGGTATAAAACGATGAAGCGGCAGGCTGGACTTGCCGCTTTTTTGTACTGCGAACAGAATTTTCTGCAAAATAATCCTTTCAGCGATTATGTTGATTGTGATTGTCAAGAAGGGTATAATGTTATGATAGATAGCAAGTAAAACTATGTAAAAATGACTCGGCATTTGTAAAGAAATGTTGCATTTTTAACGGAAATTCCTAAAGCATGCTCATGCTTTAGCTTTAATTTAACCCTTGGGTTTGCTATTACATATCATTTTGATTTTATCGTTTTTGGAGGAGTATATTGTGATTAAATCAACTATAGCTGAATTACCGAAACATGTTGATAAAGAAGTAAAACTAGGTGCTTGGATTGCTAATAAGCGTTCAAGCGGCAAAATCGCCTTTTTACAGCTGCGTGACGGCACAGGTTTTGTGCAAGGTGTAGTGGTGAAAAGTGATGTGGCTGAAGAAGTTTTCCAAGCTGCGAAGTCTGTAACACAGGAATCATCTGTTTATGTTACTGGAAAGGTACAAAAGGATGAGCGCTCACCATTCGGTTATGAGCTTCTTGTTACTGGCGTTGAGGTAATCCATACATCTGTAGATTACCCGATTACACCAAAAGAGCACGGAACAGAGTTCTTAATGGACAACCGCCATTTATGGCTTCGTTCAAAACGTCAGCACGCTGTTATGAAAATCAGAAATGAAATCATCCGTGCGACCTATCAATTCTTTAACGAAAATGGCTTCTCGAAAGTCGATCCACCAATTTTGACAGGCAGTGCTCCAGAAGGTACAACAGAATTATTTGCAACTAAATATTTCGATGAAGATGCTTACCTTTCTCAAAGCGGACAGCTGTATATGGAAGCAGCAGCAATGGCATTAGGAAAAGTATTCTCATTTGGCCCGACATTCCGCGCAGAAAAATCTAAAACACGCCGTCATTTAATTGAGTTTTGGATGATCGAGCCGGAAATGGCTTTTTATGAGTTCGAAGACAACTTAGTTGTTCAAGAGGAATATGTCTCCTTTATCGTTCAATCTGTTTTGGCAAATTGCCAGCTTGAATTGAAAACATTGGGAAGAGATGTGTCCAAGCTTGAACAAATTAAAGCACCATTCCCAAGAATCAGCTATGATGATGCAATTAAATTATTGCATGAAAAAGGCTTTGATGATATTCAATGGGGAGATGACTTTGGGGCACCTCATGAAACAGCAATTGCTGAAACTTACGATAAGCCTGTTTTCATTACGCATTACCCAACATCACTAAAACCATTCTACATGCAGCCAGACCCTAACAGGGACGATGTTGTTTTATGTGCTGACTTGATTGCACCTGAAGGCTATGGTGAGATTATCGGCGGCTCTGAGCGTATTCATGATATGGACTTGCTTGAAAAACGTGTTCAGGAACATAACTTGGATGCAGAAACATATAAATGGTATTTAGAGCTTCGTAAATACGGTTCTGTGCCACATTCCGGTTTTGGTTTAGGGTTAGAAAGAACAGTAGCATGGATTAGCGGTGTAGAACATGTCCGTGAAACGATTCCGTTCCCAAGATTGTTAAACCGTTTGTACCCATAATAATAAACATAAAAGGGAAGAATGCATCGATTAGAGATGATCCATGCATTCTCCCTTTCGTTTTTTTAGAAGGACACTTGTGTTTCCTTCAATTGCCTGTATATCCACGATACAAGCAGTACCCTTTTGTATGCTATACTAGATTAGAGGTGTTACAATGAATAAATCAGTTATGCTAAAATGGCTCCAAGAAGGAAACATCCATATTCCAACCACACTTCTAACCCATTATCATGCACTTAAACTTAATGAAAAGGAACTAGTTCTTTTGCTTCAAGTTCTTGCTTTTTTAGATAAAGGAAATGAATTTCCGACTCCGACAGAAATTGCAGCAAATATGTCTATTGATGCAGTGGAATGTCATGAACTGCTAAGTCAGCTTATTCGCCGAGGATATATCGCTATTATGGACGGCGAAAATGATCATGGCATCCGCTTTGAGCGTTATTCTGTAGAACCGCTGTGGGAAAAGCTGATTGATGAATATTTGGCTGCAGATAAAAAAGAAGAAGTAGTGCTCGATCAGAAAAAAGAAACAGATCTTTACACATGCTTTGAACAAGAGTTCGGCAGACCGCTTTCGCCGTTTGAAATTGAGACTTTAGGTATGTGGATTGACGATGATCACCATGATACAGTCATCATTAAAGCTGCCTTAAAAGAGGCTGTTATTTCTGGGAAACTGAACTTCCGCTATATTGACCGAATATTATTTGAGTGGAAGAAAAACGGTATTAAGACAATACAGCAGGCCAAAAGCCACGGAAAGAAGTTCCGTTCTTTTCAAAACAGCAACAAGGAGCAGGAAGAAGCACCAACAAAGTCTGTTCCCTTTTACAATTGGCTGGAACAGTAACATTTTAGAGACTGTTAAAATTCTCTTTTCTTAAAGGAAAATAAGAATGACAGTCTTTTCTTGTGTGAACTATCAAACTATTATATGGAAAAATCATGTGAGCCAAAGAGCATCTCTTTGGCGAAAACTAGCAAAAAGGGCTGAAGAACATGTTGAAAAAAGGTCAGATTAGACATTGTCTTGATGTGATGGGCGAAATGTTCCCAGAAGCACATTGCGAGCTTGTCCATGCAAATCCGTTTGAATTAGTCATTGCAGTTGCTTTATCTGCACAATGTACGGATGCACTAGTTAATAAGGTTACGAAAAACTTGTTTCAGAAATATAAAACGCCAGAAGATTATTTGAGTGTTCCGTTAGAAGAGCTTCAAAATGATATTCGGTCTATTGGCCTATTTCGAAACAAGGCGAAAAATATCCAAAAGCTGTGCCAAATGCTACTGGAGAACTATAATGGCGAAGTGCCGAAAGACAGGGATGAATTAATTAATCTTCCTGGGGTAGGAAGAAAGACCGCAAATGTTGTTGTGTCTGTTGCCTATAATATTCCGGCAATTGCTGTTGATACACATGTGGAAAGGGTAAGTAAAAGGCTTGGTTTTTGCCGCTGGAAGGACTCTGTTCTTGAGGTAGAGAAAGCGCTGATGAAAAAGGTGCCAGAAGAAGAATGGTCAGTCACTCATCATCGCATGATATTCTTTGGCAGATACCATTGTAAAGCCCAAAATCCTCAATGTGAGGCTTGTCCGCTGCTGACAGAATGCAGAGAAGGCAAAAAAAGAATGAAAAAGGCCGGTGTCCTTGTATGACAAGTCTCGTTATAGTGGATATTCCTGCGGAAATTAAGCATATTGCTCTTGATCCGAAAGAAGGGAAGCTAGAGGTGTATGATACGGAAAGCTTTCAAGTAAATCGGCCTTTTATGCATGAGGCAGCTTATTACCACGGGCTGAACACTCTTTACCCATGGCATCCTGACGAGCAAAAAGCTTGTATAACAGCCATTTTTAATCTTTGGAAAGAAAAAAGGACAGAGATAGAGGCTGCGATTCAAAAAAAAGATAAGGACGTAACCGTACGTACAGTCAAAACAGGGGTCCGTCTTTTCCTTGAATGTTT
The DNA here is from genome assembly GCF_021341655.1 of Bacillus sp. Au-Bac7. NCBI lineage: Bacteria > Bacillati > Bacillota > Bacilli > Caryophanales > Bacillaceae > Bacillus > Bacillus sp. Au-Bac7. Next base: position 348,854 of record NZ_JAJTTG010000001.1, read on the forward strand.
GTACTGGACGAATGACAGTCCTGTTCATCTGCAAAAGGGCCTTATTGCAAACGAGCTGTCGGTTAAGCCCTTTAATGCAGAAGAGAGGCTTACCTTTATTTTATCAAGACCTGGAGGCTACCATTCCTACCGCCAGCTGGATGAGCTGTTTAAAGAACTGGAAAAACAGTTTGCGATAAAAATGATTAAACGCAAATAAAAAATCGTTCCCCTTCAAAAGGAGAACGATTTTTTTATTATGGCGTTGTGGCGCTTTGCTCTGATTGGTCTGCAGAAGAATCATCTGACTGTGTGGACTCATCCGCCTCATTCTCATCAGGCTCGTTTTCGTCAGGTTCGTTTTCATCTGCTTCCTCATCTGAGTTATTGCCGTTGTTACCATTACCGTTGCCATTATTATTGTTGTTACCATTACCATTACCGTTATTGCCATTTTCATTGTTGCTGTTGTCGGTTTCCTCTTCACCTGTATTTTCATCATCGGTCGTTTGGCCATCGTCAACTGTTTCATTTTCTTCCTCTGCAGGCTGTTCTTCCACCTTGGCAGGAATTTTGACCGATGCTGATACAGCGTCGCTTGTCATGTCACCGCTCTTAGCTGTAATGGTGAATGAATACGTGCTGTCAGGATCTGGTTTGGCAATCTTAATGCTCGTATCAGATGTTGTTGTAAGCTGTTCAGAAGCGCCGCCGTTAATGCTGACACTTACATCAAACTTCACATCACTTGTATCACCGTAGCTCCAAGACACATTTACTTGATCATTGTCTTTATCATAGGAAGCTTTAGCATTTTTAGCTGGATCGAGCTTATTGTATTTCTCAGATACTTTCTGGACGATATTGCCTTTGACCGCATATTCAGTCATGATTTGACTGCTTGGCGTGTAGCTGCTCGCAAGTCGTGCTGGATATGTGCCTTTTTCGATGCTGACTTTTTCCACGCTGTCAGGCATTTTGAAATCAGCTGTTTCTACATCCTGCGAAATATATTGCATGATGTTTTTAAATAGCAGCTGGGCAATCCGCTGGTCATTGCTGACAGTATTGGAGCGCAAGTAATTTTTCCTCTCAGCGTATCCAGTCCAGACGGCCATCGTGTAATTCGTTGTATATCCTGCGAACCAGGCATCAGGTGACGCACCGGCCGGAATTCCATATTTTTGCATCTCATCAGATGAATAGTTTGTCGTACCAGTTTTTCCTGCCAGCGGCAAGCCTGGAATATTAGCAGTAGATCCTGTGCCATATGCTGAGTTAACAACACTTTTCAGCATATCTGTAATCATAAACGCTGTGTAATCCTGCATGGCCACTTCAGATTCTGGCTCCATATTGATTTTCGTGCCATCATTCAGCTTAAAGTAGCGAACAGCATGAGGGGTATTGTATACACCTTCATTACCAAATGCACTGTATGCACCTGCAAGCTGAAGTGTGGTAATCCCTTTATCTTCCCCGCCGATTCCTCCAATTGAATAGGATTCATATGCGTTCTTAAGAGGGATACCCAAGTTGTTGGCAAACTCTTTCGCATTATCAGCACCAGCTGCACGGAATGCTTCTAATGCAGGGATGTTTCTGGATCTTGCCAACGCCTCACGGATGGACATTGAACCAAGAAACTTATTATCAAAGTTATTGATTGGTGTTTTGGCAGCATCATTATACGTTGTCGGTTTATCCTCAATCGTTTCATATGTGCCCCATTTTAAATATTCTATTGCTGGACCATAGTCTAGGATCGGTTTAATAGTCGAACCAGGCTGACGCGGATTTTCTGTTGCATAGTTGAAGCCGAGCTTCACATCAGGATCACGGTCGCCGCCAAGTGCGAGAATGCCGCCTGTTTTCGTATCAAGCAATGTAATCCCTGCTTGGAACTCCTCATCCGGGAATTCAACGATATTGCCTTCATACATCACCTGATCTACATAATCTTGAGCTTTCGTATCTAAAGTTGTATGAATTTCCAATCCGTCTGTATATACATTGACATCTGGGTATTTTTCTTCAATTTCCGCAATGACTTGCTTAATGTATGGATCGTATTTCATATCAGACGTTTCTCTGTTATCTTCCGCTACAAGAGAGTCTGCAAGCGGTGTTGCCTGAGCTTCTTTCATTTCCGCTTCTGATATATATCCATGCTGGTTCATCAGCGACAAGACGATATTGCGGCGCTGTTCAGCACGGTCCGGGTTTTTGAACGGATTATAAGCGTTCGGTGCCTGTGGCATTCCGGCAAGCGTCGCTGCTTCTGGCAATGTCAGCTCATCTAGTTCTTTGTCAAAATATACCTTTGCCGCAGTTTTAATTCCGCTCATATTCTCAGACATGAAAATCTTGTTTACATACATTTCGAAGATTTCCTGCTTTGTATACTTGCGTTCAAGCTGAATGGCAAGCCATGCTTCCTGCGCTTTACGCGACAGCGTTTTTTGCGGCTGGTTGAAGAAGAAGTTCTTTACAACCTGCTGTGTGATTGTACTTGCACCTTCTGAACCAAAACCGTTGGTGAAGTTCGCGATAACCGCACCGCCTAAACGGATTGGATCAATTCCATGATGCTCAAAGAATCGGGAGTCTTCTGTTGCGATAACCGCATTTTTCACAAGGTCTGGGATATCTTCATATTGGACATAATCTCTGTTAACAGCCCCAATCTTCTCAATAGGGTTATCATCCTTGTCATAGATAGTTGAAGAGATGGAGTCCTTTAAGACGCTTTCATCAAGCTCCGGAGCATCCTTCACCATGACAGCAAATGTGATGCCGCCTGCAATAATGCCGACTATACCAAGGCTGATCAGCACAAGGAAAATCCGTTTAAAGATCTGCTTGGCGCCTTTTTTGTTCTTTTGCTTTTTATCTTTAGGCTTTTTCTCCTTCGTTTTTTTAGTATTCGCCGATTGGAGCTGCCTGCGCCGCTCCTCTCTCGTTTGGTATTTATCTGTCATACTAGTTCCTACCTTTCTTTTCCAAAAACAAACAACAAAGATATCGCTTAATCGAAGCTATAAAGATAATCTATTACTCTAATATAGTCAATCCTAGCCTGAAAGCCAAGTGCTATCGGATGGGCAGTGTTTATTAGCTCTTCCTTCGTTATGGACTTTCTTCCTCCATCTAGCATTCTATCCCAATAAATGAAGAGCTTTTCTGCCTCTAAATAGAATATCTCATCTGATGAAGAAAATCGAATAATTACAAAACAGATTCCATTTTGGTCACAAACAGACCGCATATGTTTGATTTGGTGGTCATGGAAGTTATTCAGGGGAAAAGAGGTCCCGTGCTTTGTTTCCTTAGCCTCAAAATCAATGTATTTGCCTTTATATACCCCATTATAGTCTGTTGTAGATGCCTGTTTAAAGTAAGCCTCTTTTATGACTGCCGCGCTTCTTTTCGGGTAGTCAACCTTTACGATTTGTAATGGAGTTGGCTTTTTGTGGATGACTGCTTTGCCCAGTTCTAAGTAGTATTGGTTTGTTATGTTGATATCTTCTTCAAGTGTCATGCCCCGGTTGCTGTAGCTGTGCTTTTTGCTGGCGGAGCTGTTCGTTTTTAATTTAGGTATATACTTTTTTCCGTTTGGATAATGAAGTTTCACATTTTCACCTCGCAGCTTTTAACCCTAAGAAAGAATAACTTCATGATAACAACAAACAATATAACATAATTTCTGAAAAAGAGGTGTCTTTTGTGGTAGGTATAAATGAGCATTTCTTATCAACTGAAGAGAAGGAGCTAATAAAAGACATACGCTGTTTAACAGAAAAAAATAACTTAGATAATATTACGAGAACAGACAGTTATCTCGAATATTATACCATGAATAAAGAAATCCAATGGTCACTCCTTGCAAGCCTCGTGTCAAGGAATGCGGGCTGGAATATGTGCGACTTGGCTGGAAGCTGGTTTCCCTTGTCTTTAAACGAGAAAACTCGCCTCAATTTATTTGCTACGTATGAACGGGCAAACTGGATGATTTTTCAAGATGCATACCCACAGCTGCTTCTCTATGAGTATTCGACGAAAAGAAGAGCGCCAATGTTTCATTTACTTAAATATTTTTCTGTTTCCACTTTTATGGAAAAGGAATGGCAGCATTATTGGCAGTATCGGAATAAAAAAAGGCTTGTCTTCAGCCTGATCATCAATGAACAGAATGTCATTGAAAAACCAATCATTAAAAATAAGCTGTTCCAAAAAGAGGTTTTTCATACATTCGCCTATAGGTTTCAAGATTTCTGGCATTTAAGTTCCGTGTTTTTCCCAACACTTAATGGAGACATATATGGAAGGAGTGTCTCATCATTCAGCTCATTGGATCGCCGCATTCAGCTTGGCAAAGAATTATATGCCATTTTGTTTAATACAAGGCTAAATGAGTCTTTTCTGCAATTTGCACTAAATATACCACATACAGGTTCACGGGCTGATTATGAAAAATATGTTTACCCTCGGCACCGCAAAAACACGCCCATGCTTAGGACGAGCTATCCTGTTTTTATACAAAAGGAAACGAGCGGCAATGATTGGAGTATCCATACAAGAGTGAAGGCCAAATGGAAAAAAGACAGTGTCCAAGTGGAACTAGCGCCTATGACAGAGTGGTACAAAAGAAAACAGGAAAAGCTTCACAGGATGATAAAGCTAGAAACTTTTCTTGCTGGCATTTTTTAAACTAGAGAAGCTTTGCTGTCGAAATGAAGAAGGTCGATTGGAGAATTCCCGCTTTCTTTGACGAATCCCTTCTAGTTTTGTCAGGCATGCAGGACTTAACAGGGAAACAGAGAAATCAGTATACACAATAAGCATGGAGGGGATTAGATGTCTGTTTATAATAAAGAGGAATTGATGAATTTACTGGAAGGAATACAGGAAGACTTAGTAGAACTCGACCAGTTATTACAGGATAGGAATACTGCCTTGACTAACGACATCATGCTGCATGAACAAACGCTCGACCACTTGGAAGGAGCGTTGGCCTCCTTTGAAGACAGATGCTTAACTTCCCAAAACGAATCAGATTATAATCAACACCAACCGTATATGAGCAGCCTTTCATTAAAACTTGAACTAGGATCATAAATTCACTAAAATAAAGAAAAACATGTTTTACGTTATATTGGAGTGCAGCTATGACAAATTTTCAGCGTTTAAAAGAGCTTACAGAAGAATTACAAGAAAGTGCTAATTACTTGGTGGACATCTTTCAAAAAGTAAAATCGACAGGAGAAAGCGAAGATTTTTACGAGGTTGTCAGACCATATGCCAATAAAGTGGCAGAATGGAATGCCGAGTGGAAGGATCTTGCTGAAGAGTGGGTGAAAACAGAAAAACCCCTTTATCTGCATCCAAGCCAAATAAGCACAGCTTCTGATCATCTGGAGGTTATCTCGATACAAGCCTTTTTCAAGGAGACGAGTAAAAAAAGATTTTTAGATTCAGCAAAATCAGTGCAATTTATTTTACAGACTGTTTTAGACAGACTGTAAAAAAAGATAACCATAATGTTTCTGCCGTTTATGAAGCTGTATAAAACCAGCCTCAAAATAAGGAGCATTATTTTTTTTTTGCTTCCTTTTCCCTTTTAGCAGTTAGGCACCATCTAGGCATTTTATACATAAGATAAAAGAGGGCTGCATGAATAGGAGGGGATATATATGCATCAAAACATAAATATGCATGGACATTTAACAAACAGTGGGCGTGCTTATATGAACGGCTATGCTTCTCACCCCCAAAACGTCCAAACGTTTGACCGTACATTTAATCCATATATGAATCAAGGATGGAACCCAATGATGAATCAGCATTATCCAGGGTATTACGGTAATGATGTGAACCAGCAGCATCAAGCTTTTGGCGGTTATGAGCAAAGCTATTTTCATCCGCAAAATGCTTATAAGCCAAATACCCAAAATGTGTTTCAAAACCCGCTTCACCAGCAAGAAGAAATGTATCAGCCGATGATGCAGCAAAGCATGCACCAGCAGTATATGAATCCATATCCGAAACAATCGTTTAACCAGAAAAAACAAGGCAATTTCAAAGGCTTTATGAACTCATTTAAATCACAGGACGGGTCCTTAGACTTCAATAAGATGCTAGATACAGCTGGAATGATGATGAACGCCATGAACCAAGTAACAGGAGTTGTCAAAGGTGTTGGAGGAATATTTAAAGTATAGTCATCTGTGAAAAAAAACTTGCTGCAGATATGCAGCAAGTTTTTGCTTTTTCTTTTCACCTTACCAGCGATTAGCTTTTGCATTTCGACGTAGGATAAGATTATTCCTAGACATTTCCGTATGCCCGTTTACTTGCGACTTGGAACGTTTAGGTCTAGTCCAATTATGATGAAATAGCTCAGAATGAGGATCCAAATTATCTTTGTAACTCATCAAATCACCTCTTAGCAGGATTTAAAGAAAAAGGAATGCCCAAAAAGGAATGATCCTTTATGGAACATTCTTTAGTATGCGTCTAATTCAAATTTTTACTCTAAAACAGTTATCTATTATGAAAGGATATTTATTTTTTTACCTTTTTGTTTTTTGACTCGTATTGTTAAAAGACCGTTCTGATAGGAAGCTTTCACTTTCTTTTCATCAATAATATAGGGAAGAGCGATTGTTCGGGAGCTTTTTTTGTAAGTTTGGCTTTTATGAACGAGTTGCTGGTTTTCATTCTCCTCTTGCACTAATTCTAAATGGGTGACACTGATTGTTAAACGATAATCAAATACATCAAGATGAATTTGCTCTTTATTAATACCTGCAAGCTCCGCTTTTATTATATGTTCATCTGCTGTTTCGTTGACAGAAACTGGGAAGGACATATTGGGAAAGGGATTGCTAAAGAATTCATCCATTGACTGCAGGAAATTCTTAACAGGTCTTTCTTGGAAAAATTGATTCATGGATTTTTTTATTAACTGAAACGGCTCTTGCTTTTCAGGATTGTTTTTTCTCGGTTCAAAAGGGAATTGTGATGACATGCTAGCACATCCTCCTTTATATAGGTTTTTGTGAATAGTTTATGCATCAAACATTTGTGGGTGCTTAACTATCTAGACGAAAGGTTGGCAAATCTTAAAATACATGTTTTTAAATACCGGAAAAATAGCTTAAAATATACGTAAGACGTTTAAAAAAGGAGTTAACAGTTATGGGAACAATAACGATAGATAACCGTGAGCTTAACTTTGTGGAGCAAGGCAGAGGCAATCAACAAACAGTTGTCCTGCTTCACGGCTTTTGCGGAAGTACAGAATATTGGAAAAAAATGATGGCGCCACTTTCAAGTAAATATCATGTAATCGCCATGGATTTACGCGGTCATGGCAAATCAAGCTTTGACGGCGAAGCATTCGAAATGGAGGACATAGCCCGTGATGTTAAAGTGCTTCTAGATACCCTTGAAATTGACACTGTCCATTTATTCGGCCACTCCCTCGGCGGATATGTTACATTGGCTTTTGCTGAAAATTATCCCAATAGACTTAAAAGCTATGGCCTGATTCATTCCACTGCTTATCCGGATACAGATGAGGGCAAAGCAGGCAGGCTTAAAGCGATTGAAAAGATTCAGGACTTAGGAATACATGCGTTTATCGACGGTCTTATTCCGAACCTGTTTGCAGCAGATTATAAACTCGTAAACGAAGAGGAAGTTTTGGAAGTGAAAGAAATCGGCTATAAAACAGATCCTCTTGCAGCAATGGAAACATTAGCAGCAATGAGAAAACGTCCAGATCGCAATGCTGTCATTGACCAGCAGTCTTTCAGGTTTTTACTCGTACAAGGGAAATTTGATAAGGTGGTTCCAGCTGACCGTGCTGTTCGTTCCTCTGCACCACATGTAACAGTAAAAGTACTAGATGCAGGCCATATGGGCATGTTGGAAAATCCAGAAGAACTGCATTCACTCTTGACCGATTTTATTGATAGCAGTACAAGCTAATTTACTCTGCAGGTAATTTCTGGATAGATTGAAAAAGATTCGCTTGAAAGAAAAATTGTATAAATGCATAAACGTCATACTATGTTAAGGATTATCATTCATAAGACCGTAACAAGAAGCAGGGCCTAACTTACGTCAGGCCCTTTTTCTTTGCATTTATATGCTGGAAAACCAAACGTTTATTCGGTATATTATGTACAAGAGGTGAATGAAGACTCATGATAAGGAAAAAATCCCTTTCTGAATTAATAGAGGAACTAAAGAAGAATGAAAACATTATTAACTGGCAGGAGATTGAGCCCAAGGAAGCTTCCGTGCGGCCAATGCCTGACAGTGTTGATCATAGAATTAAACTTGCCCTGCAAAAAAGAGGGATTGGCGAGCTCTACAGCCACCAATACTCAGCATATGTAACCTTAAAAAAAGGAGAGAATATTGTGGCTGTAACACCGACAGCCTCAGGGAAAACATTATGCTACAATCTTCCTGTTCTCCAATCAATTGCTGAAAATGACGCAAACCGTGCTCTTTACATCTTTCCGACTAAGGCGTTAGCACAGGACCAAAAGAGCGAATTAAATGAGATAATTGAGGAGATGGGCATTGATATTAAAAGCTATACGTATGATGGCGATACATCACCAAGCATACGTCAGGCTGTCAGGAAAGCCGGCCATATTGTAATAACAAATCCTGATATGCTTCACTCTGCAATCTTGCCTCATCATACAAAGTGGGTCAGCTTATTTGAAAACCTTAAGTATGTGGTTATAGATGAACTTCATACATATAGAGGCGTGTTTGGCAGTCATGTTGCCAATGTTATTCGCCGGCTTAAACGAATTTGTAAATTTTACGGCAGTGATCCTATTTTTATTTGCACATCTGCAACGATAGCAAATCCAAAGGAACTCGCTGAGCAGTTAACAGGCAATCCTATGCGTCTAATTGACAATAACGGAGCACCGCGCGGAAGAAAGCACTTTGTTTTTTACAATCCGCCGATTGTAAATAAACCGTTGAATATTCGCAAAAGCGCCACAGTCGAAGTCAATCAGCTGGCAAGAAAGTTTTTAAAGAATAAAATTCAAACAATCGTGTTCGCACGCAGCAGGGTTAGGGTCGAAATTATATTGAGTCATATTCAGGAGCTTGTTAAAGACAAAATCGGATCAAGGTCCATTAGAGGGTATCGGGGAGGCTATCTTCCGAAACAGCGCCGTGAAATTGAGAGAGGTTTAAGAAACGGTGAGATTTTAGGGGTAGTAAGTACGAATGCTCTCGAGCTGGGCGTTGATATCGGACAGCTGCAGGTTTGCATCATGACCGGATACCCAGGCAGTGTTGCCAGCACATGGCAGCAGGCAGGACGTGCTGGCAGAAGACATGGCGAGGCCTTAATATTAATGGTTGCCAGCTCAACGCCGATTGATCAGTATATTGTTCAAAATCCAGAATACTTTTTTGACAGATCACCAGAGTCAGCACGAATCAATCCAGAGAATCTAATCATTTTAGTGGACCATTTAAAATGTGCAGCTTATGAGTTGCCCTTCAAAGACAATGAAGAATTCGGGCCGCTTGATGTGAAAGATATTTTGGAATATTTAGTAGAAGAACGAGTAATACATCAAAATGGTGATGCTTTTTACTGGGCAAATCAGTCATTTCCAGCGGGAAATATCAGTTTGCGTTCTGCTTCTCAAGAGAATGTCGTCATAATTGATCAGTCTGAGACTGCCAGTCATAAGATTATTGGCGAAATGGATCGGTTTAGTGCCATGACCTTATTACACGATGAGGCAATATATCTTCATGAAGGTGTTCAATTTCAAGTTGAAAAGCTCGATTGGGAGCATAAAAAGGCATATGTCCGCGAAGTGGACGTCGAATACTATACAGATGCTAATTTAGCCGTTCAGCTAAAGGTGTTGGAAATTGATAAAACCGAAACGAGAAAGAAGACAGCTATCCATTATGGTGATGTTTCCATTAATATCCTTCCTTCTATCTTTAAGAAAATCCGGTTGACAACATTTGAAAATATCGGCTCAGGACCGATTCATCTGCCAGAGGAAGAGCTTCATACAAGTGCCGCTTGGCTTGAGTTGAAAGAAATTGATGAAAATCTTGGTGAGAAGACATTAGAGCAAGTGTTGTTAGGAATCTCCAATGTGCTTCAGCATGTTGTTCCAGTCCATGTTATGTGTGACCGAAATGATATCCATGTTGTTTCTCAAATAAAAGCAAATCATACAGGATTGCCGACCATTTTTCTTTATGATCACTATCCTGGCGGAATCGGGCTTGCAGAAGATGTTTATAAGCGTTTTGACCAAGTAAAGGCCGCAGCGAAAAACTTAATTCAAAGATGCCCTTGCAAAGACGGCTGTCCGGCTTGTATTGGAACAGAAATAGAAGGGATTGCTGCAAAGGAAAACAGCATCAGGATTCTCGATTTGTTTTAATCTGTCCGTTTACTTTTTTTATGTTTCATTATGCTTTTAAATTAGGAGATTGCTCATGTCTATAAAAAATAAATTGCAACGCTTAAAACCACATTTAACTAGCGGAACAAGCAGTGAAAAAAGGCTCCCTGAAACAAAAAGCCAAGCTGAAATACCGTTCATGGATGTATGGACTAATGAAAATGTTGCGCCGTATTGGGTCGATGATAATTACTGCCTTATTCGCGAGGTTCGATATCCGCTTGAGTATAAACATGGTAATTATGCCTTTCGTGATTTTTTAGGAGCTGTCAGTGAATGGAATAACACAAATAATGCTCATCCCTTATCTGCAAAAGGTCATCAGGCCGAAGACTTGTTCTTCTTTGATACAGAAACAACTGGTTTAGGGGGAGGTACTGGCAATACCATCTTTATTCTCGGTTATGCCAGAGTGCAAGGGGATGAAATTGTCCTTAAGCAGCATATTTTGCCAAATCCAGGTTCTGAAGTGCCGCTGTTTAAAAGCTTTCTGGAAAATGTTGATTATACAACACTAGTTACTTATAATGGCAAAGCCTTTGATTGGCCGCAAGTGAAGACAAGACATGTATTTGTAAGAGAGCATGTGCCGAAGCTTCCGGAATTTGGCCACTTTGATTTATATCATGCTGCTAGAAGAATGTGGAAGCATCGGTTGGAAAGAGCGAAGCTATCCATTGTGGAGCAGGATGTACTCGGTGTCGAAAGGCAAGATGATATCCCTGGATTTCTCGCGCCGATGATTTACTTTGATTTTGTGGAAAGAAAAAACCCAGAAGGGATGCTTGGAATTTTAAAGCATAATGAAATCGACATTCTTTCCCTTATTACCCTCTATACGCATTTAAGCTTTCAGTTATTGCAAAAGGATGAGTCTATGTCAGCAAGAGAAACATATGAGGTAGGCAGATGGTACGCTTCTCTTGGAGAAAGCACACAGGCAGTTGAAAGTCTGAAAACGATTATGGATGGCAATGAGGAAGAGAATCTACTGGCTCAATTTGTGCTGGCAAAGCAATACAAAAAAGACAAAAATGATGATGCAGCACAAACCCTCTGGGAAAATATTATTAAAGCAGAAGGCAAAATAGATGAAAAAGTAGTTTATGAGTCTTATATAGAGGCTGCAAAGCTTTATGAACATAAATTAAAAGAATATAAAAAGGCATTAGAATATACAACCCGTGCCCATAAATTGATAGAAGGCACGAAAATTGCTGAAAATACACGAATTATGACAGATGTTTATAAGAGGAAAAACCGTTTGTGTAAGAAAATGGGTATATTAGCCTAATTAGAAATTGAAAAAGCCACTATTTACCTTGTTGTCTAGCAGCCCCATTCCTATTAAAATAAGATAAGATTAAAGTTTATCCTATTTTATGAGTTATTGGAGTGTGCATGTTGTATAAAGTTGTAATGTTCATGTTTTTTGTCGTCGTTTGCCTGACAGCCATTTTATTTTCATCTTTAAAAGAAAATTTATACGCATTATTATAAGCTTTAAAAAGAGTGGAAATTTAGGTGTTTGTATTAGTACAAGATTACCTCTCCCAACATAAGTTGTTACTGTAAGATAATAAAACTTAAAGAATGGAGAGGAGATTTTAATATGCATTGCAAACCTAATGTACTGCCTGCTGTTGTACACCCAACGAAATGCTGTGTAAATAACACGTTCCAAAACAATATTGTTCCTCATATTCACCCATCCCATACAACGACGGTAAATCACGTGAATTATGAGCATCAGCATTATTTCCCGCACACACAATCTGTTCAGAATGTGGTGACAAATACGCAAGCAAATATGGGGCCAGCGCCAGTTCCGTTTCCGGTGCCTCAACAACCTGCACAACCTGGTGGCGTACCATTTACAGCTACTGGATTAGCTTATCCTGGAGCAGCGCCAGGAGGACCAGGTGGATTCCCAGGTGGCCAAGGCGGTTTTCCAGGAGGACCAGGTGGTTTCCCAGGCGGTTTTCCTAGAAGATAATAATTATTAATAATCCGTGGCTGCCGATTCCTTACTCGGCAGCCATTTGATATGAAGTGAGGGAAAAAAATTTCTCTTTTTGCCAAAAATGCTTATAATGTTTCTTAAGGAAGGTTAAGGTTATTTTTTTACAATATTTTGCAAATAAAAAGGTCATTTTTTAAAAGGAACAGAAATAGATTAGTTAAGGTTAAACATGAACTGAAAAAATAAGAAGTTTATAGGCAAGGGAATGGACAAAATGAAAGTAGCTGCTATTTCAGGATATAAGCCATTCGAAATTGGTCTGTTTAAAAAAAATGACCCTGCTGTAGAATACATAAAAAAAGCGATAAGAAAAGAACTGGAACAATTGCTTGAGGAGGGCCTTGAATGGGTGCTCATCAGCGGTCAGTTGGGAACAGAGCTTTGGGCGGCGGAGGTCGTCTATGATTTGCAGTTAAATGGTCATCCTGAACTAAAGCTTGGAGTAGTCACCCCATTTTTAAATCAGGAGCAAAGCTGGAAGGAAGAAAATAAAGAATGGTATGAAGAAATATTGATGCAGGCAGACTATGTCGACTCTGTATCAAAAAAAGAATACGAAAGTCCGAACCAGTTTCGGATGAAAAATGTATTTCTTTTGCAAAAAAGCGATGCATTACTGCTGTTTTATGATACAGAAAAAACGGGAAACCCTAAATATTTATACGAACTTGCAGTACAATATAAGGAAAGAAATGATTACGACATTCGATTAATCAGTTTTTATGATCTGCAGGCAATTGTGGAGGAAGAAGAATTTAATAAAGACTTCTTCTAGAAAAATTGACAAATCGCTAAATGTCTGGAAAAATTAATTTAATACGGCAATTGACTGAGGTGAGCGGAATATGATGCTATCAGATAAGATTAAGTTAACGGCAAAAGATATTCTCGAGAAGGAATTTAAAACGGCAATGCGAGGATATAAACCAGAAGAAGTAGACCAATTTTTAGACTTGGTTATAAAGGATTATGAAACATTACATCAAGAAATTGAAGAGCTGCAGCAGGAGAATATGCGCTTAAAAAGACAGGTTGACGAAAGTTCCAAAAGACCGCAGGCGCCAACAACTACTGCGGGCACAACTAACTTTGATATTTTAAAAAGACTTTCCAATCTGGAAAAGCATGTATTTGGAAGCAAGCTATATGATTGATTTGAAATGAATTAGAAAATCCAGAATCTGCTATTGCTATTATCAGCTGGACATACTATAATAGCAAATGTATCAATAACAACGCTTTGGTAATCGCTGCAAACATTGTTTGTAGAGGAAAGTCCATGCTCGCACAGGCTGAGATGCCTGTAGTGTTCGTGCCTAGCCAAAAAATAAGCTAGGGCAGCATATTTTATGCTGACGGCAGGGAAAATGCCTAAGTCCTTATAGGATATGGCATGAATACCTTGAAAGTGCCACAGTGACGGAGCCTTTTCAGAAATGAAAAGGGTGGAACGAGGTAAACCCCGCGAGCGAGAAACCCAAATTTTGGTAGGGGAACTTTCTCTGAGGAACTAAACGAGGAGAAGGACAGATTTATAATCTGTAGATAGATGATTACCGCCTTTATACGAGGCCTTTAAGGTCGTTACAGTACAAAGGAACAGAACATGGCTTATAAAGCGTTAATGTTGATTACATTATGATGATAAAAATAGCACAAGGTGACTCTGATGTTTACTCTGTTTCAATCAGGTAAACATAAGGTCATCTTTTTATTTGAAGATAAATGATAATGGCAGATGCCAAATGGACATAATAAGTGATATACATAATTAGTTATTTTTTAGAAAATAGGTGAAAGTATGAAAAAATATTCATTGGTTGCAACAGCTGCAATGGGGCTGGAGGCAATTGTAGCGAAAGAGGTTAGAGATCTTGGCTACGAGTGTACGGTAGATAACGGCAAAGTGCATTTCAAAGGTGATGAAAAAGCAATCGCAAGAAGCAATATGTGGCTGCGGACAGCAGACCGAGTTAAAATTGTTGTCGGCGAGTTTAAGGCAACTACCTTTGATGAATTGTTTGAAAAGACAAAGGCATTGAACTGGCATGACTATCTTCCTGTAAACGCTCAATTTCCAGTAGCAGGAAAATCAGTAAAATCAAAACTTTTCAGTGTTTCAGACTGTCAGGCAATCGTCAAAAAAGCGATTGTTCAATCTTTGAGTACACATTATAAAAAAACAGGCTGGCTTGAAGAAAATGGCCCACTGTTCAAACTAGAAGTCAGTATATTAAAAGATGTAGCTACATTAACAATAGATACATCTGGGCACGGACTACACCGCAGAGGCTACCGGACTGGACAAGGAGAAGCGCCAATTAAAGAAACACTTGCAGCAGCCTTGATACAGCTAACAAACTGGACACCAGACCGTCCATTTGTCGATCCATTCTGCGGATCTGGCACGATTCCGATAGAAGCAGCCTTAATCGGGCAGAATATCGCTCCTGGCTTTAACCGTGAGTTCTTATCCGAGGAATGGGATTGGATGAGCGCAAAGCTATGGGATGAAGTGAGAATGGAAGCAGAAGACTTGGCAAACTATGATCAGCCTCTTGACATAACAGGCACTGACATTGACCATAAAATGGTCAAAATCGCCGAGGAAAATGCTTTTGAGGCTGGACTTGGTGATTTAGTCCAATTCAAGCAAATGCAAGTAAGAGACTTTACAACACCTAAGGAAAATGGTGTAATTGTTGGCAACCCTCCGTATGGAGAGCGTTTAGGCGACAAGCCATCAGTGCAAAGGATGTACCGTGAAATGGGACAAGCATTCGAACCGCTTGAAACATGGTCCATTTACATGCTGACATCAGATGAAGAATTTGAAGAACAATACGGCAAAAAAGCAACGAAGAAGCGCAAGCTCTTCAACGGCTTCATCAAAACAGATTATTATCAGTACTGGGGCAGAAGAAAACGGGATTAACCTTTATATATTAAGGGTCCTAAAGAGTTATTAATTAGTGTGGGAACTTTCTGCATGAATTAACCATATATAGGAGGAATTTGGGCTTATTCTTGACTTGCTGTACTATACAACATATTTCAAATGTGGCAGACATTAAACTGTTAAATAAAATGATATGTATTCGTACAGCGAAGAAGGGAATAAGCCTTGTTCGTAAAAATAAATATTAAAGAGTAGTTTTATAAGCGTATTTGGTATTTTTCATTCTCTTCTTATTATAAATCAATAAAAAAAACGGCTAATGATAGCCGTTCATAACTACACTTTAAAATAGGCATAGTCTTTAATATTTATATTATTTACTTAACGTAGGTAAATATTTTTTATCCAGTTTATCCGCAATATTAGCTAAGAACTTCTGAACTGTCATATTTTCCACTGCTTTTGTGTACCAAGATAGCTTGGAACCATAGTCTTTCCCATCATAATACACACTGCGTGGCGTATAGCTTTTCAGCTTAGGTGTTTCCGTGTAATCAAAATCGATAATTAAAAACTTACCTTCAAGTGTTTCAAGTTTAACACCATATCTAGGACGTATATAGTCCGTATTGTACTTTGTCCCTATAATTTTAGCTTTAGTTTTCATTTTGATCTCCTTTTTCGGTATTAACACCTACCACAAGTAATAGTAGAGATACAAGTAATTTACTAAAATTATTTAAAGTGCTTACGGATAAGCATACCACATTAAATTAAATAAGTACATTTAAGGTGAAACATGGTTATTATGGTAAAGATAATAGGAAGCCCTTTAAGCATCCTAAACCATTATTAGAAATGTCTATTAACATAACTTCTTTGTTGCAGGTATTAAACCTGAAAAATTAGATTTTAATAGTATTTGTTTACACCTCTATAAAACCATAATATAATATGAAGGAATTGGGAAGCAGATAATCGGGTTGAACTGGTAAAAAGCCCACATTTCGATCAAAAACTAACAAAGAGCAGTCAACGGCTTCATCAAGTAGTACTGGGGCAGAAGAAAACGATAATCAGCATAAAAGAGACAAACCAAAAGCGTATAAAATCCCTTCAACATGTGTATATATAAGTCTATATAGTTTTGTGTGGAGGGATTTATAATGATGGACAATACGATCGATTATGAAAAAATTTTGCATGCCATTAACCAGTCATTAGACATAGTTAAAAATGAAGATATCGAAGAAGATTTGCTTCAAACTTATATAGATGCACAGCAATCCGTTAAGCAGGCAATGAATTTTTCGTTATCAAACAGCATCAAGTAGGAATAACTTGATGCTGTCTTTTCTTTTTTTGTGAGGCTCTTTTCATACTAGAGCAATAAGTTAAGAGGGGGCCTAGCTTGCGGTTGGCGGCCCTCTTTTCTCTTGCATGTTTATTTGGAATTGCCTATTATAAATAAATGCATTCATTTCGATAAGCGTAAGTTTTTAATAGAGGCAAACTTCTTCAAGCCTTGGCATAATAATTTTAGAAATTTCCTTTTAGTCAAGTGAGGAGTGTCTCGTATTTCATTTTATGGAGGGGTATCATGCAAAACAGCATGCCATTTGAGGTTTCAAAAACAGAATCATTTTACGATAAATTAGGGGAATGGATTGGGGATGTTTTTTATGACATCCTTCCAGAGGCCGGCTATGAGCTTCGCGATGAGCAAGTGTTTATGGCTTATCAGCTTGAAAAGGCGTTCAAGGAGAAAAAGACAATATTTGCAGAGGCTGGCGTTGGCACAGGCAAAACCTTTGTGTATTTACTGTACAGCATTTGCTATGCTCGATATGTGAACAAGCCTGCTATCATCGCATGCTCTGATGAAACGTTAATCGAACAGCTTGTTAAAAAGGAAGGCGATATCGCCAAACTGGAGCAGGCATTAGGACTGAAAATTGATGTCCGTCTGGCGAAGTCAAGAAACCAATATCTTTGCTTGAACAAGCTAGATCAAAAAATAACGTTTGAGGACACGTATAATTCTATTTATGATACATTACCTGACTTTGTTCACGGCAGTGGTTCACTCCAGTCATTTGCGCCATACGGGGACAGAAAGGATTACCCTGACTTGACAGATGAAGATTGGGGCGGCGTGGCATGGGATTCCATGCAGGATTGCTTCACATGCGATAAGCGCCACCGTTGTGGCCAAACTTTGCATAGAGATTACTATCGTAATGCCAAGGATTTAATCATCTGCTCTCATGATTTTTACATGGAGCATATTTGGACAAAGGAATCAAGAAAAAGAGAAGGTCAATTGCCACTGTTGCCAGATAGCGCCTGTGTCGTATTTGACGAGGGTCATCTGTTGGAATATGCAGCCCAAAAAGCATTGACATACCGCTTGACAGAACAAAATTTGGAAAAGCTACTTACTAAGCTGCTTGCCAATGATGTCAGAGAAAAAACATTAAATATTATAGAAGATACAATCTATCAAAACGAGCAATTTTTTGCTGCATTAACGAATGCTTCTTTTGAAACAGAAGGTTCGGACAAGCAGGAAATCAAAAAGACTGATACTGTTATGAAAGAAGGCCGAAGACTTGCAGGTCTAATCTCTGATTTGGAGGAAGAACTAGTCTTTGAAAGTGAGATGTATGTTATTAACGAGTATGATTTGAAAGTAGTAGAAGAATACTTGGAGCAAATCTCTCATTCCCTGCACTTATTCTTAAGAGAAATGAACGGTATTATTTGGTTTGAAGAGCATGACGGAGAGCGGACACTTGTAATTATGCCAAGACTTGTACAAGATATTATGAAGGAAGATGTTTTCAGCCAAAACAAGCCGATTATCTTCTCGTCTGCAACATTATCGGATAACAAGTCATTTGAATATATGGCAAACAGCTTAGGAGCTAAAGAGTTCTTATCCTTCTCTGTGGAGTCTCCGTTTGATTATGACGAAAACATGAATGTAATCATGACAGAATATAATCATGATGATACAGATTTGAAGAAAGATTATGTAATCGAGAAGCTAGTTGCCGCTGGCGGAAGATCGCTTGTGCTGTTTAACAGCAAGGAAGACTTAGCGAAGTTTAAGACAGCCTTGCCAAAGGATTTCACCCTTCCGATTTATTTTGAAGGAGAAGGAGAAATCAGCGGCCTTGTTTCTAAATTCCAAAATGAAGAAGAGTCTATATTATGTGCTGTTAACTTATGGGAAGGTCTGGATGTGCCAGGAAGTTCATTAGAGAATGTATTTGTTTACTCCTTACCATTCCCTCCAAATGACCCTGTTTATAAATCAAAGCGTGAAAATGCAGCAGATCCATTTACAGAAGTAGATTTGCCATATATGATTCTTCGCTTAAGACAGGGAATTGGACGATTAATCCGTACAAATGAGGACAGCGGTCATATCCATATCCTTATGGACAAAGAAGAGCAGAAGCAAGTGAAAGATGCAGTAGTTGCAGCGTTGCCGGTAGAACCTGCATATATATAAATACTTTAAGCAGTTCTTGAAAAAAGAACTGCTTTTTTATATTTATACATAAGCATCCCTTATATTCCTCGAAAGAAAAATATGGTAAGATAGTTTTCAGAAAACGCTTTGAATAAAATCAGAGGGCTTCAGATAAGGAGGAGAAGTAAATTTGAGCAATATTAAAGAAATAGAACAGGATTTTTTAGCCTATATAAAAAAAATTGGTGCATACAACGAGGCCTTGGCCCTCATTTATTGGGATTTGCGCACAGGCGCACCTAAAAAGGGTGTTGATCAGCGCACAGAGGTAGTCGGCACATTGTCTGCAGAAGCATTTAATTTGTCTGTTTCGCAAGAGCTAGAACAATATTTAAATCAATTATCTGATGCAAGTGTTCAAGATGAGTTATCTTATGTCACGAAAAAAACAGTGGAAGAAATGAAGAAGGAATTTGACCGGAACAAAAAGATTCCTCCGAGTGAATTTAAAGAATATGTGATGCTTCAATCGAAAGCAGAAAGCGTTTGGGAAGAGGCGAAAGAAAAGTCAGATTTTTCTTTATTTGAGCCTTACTTGGAAAAATTAGTAGCAACAACTAAAAAATTCATCGATTATTGGGGCTATGACAGCACGCCATATGATGTTCTTCTTGATATGTATGAGCCAGGTATTACAGTACATATATTAGACGAAGTTTTCGCTGAGTTAAGAGAAAAAATTGTGCCTCTCGTACAAAAAATTGCCAAGTCACAGCACAAACCAGAAACAAGCTTTTTGTTCGCTCACTTTCCAAAAGACAAACAGCATGGGTTTAGCCTTGAGCTGTTAAAGCAAATTGGCTATGATTTTGATGCAGGCCGCCTGGATGAAACGGTTCATCCTTTTGCTACAGGCATAAACCCAGGAGATGTGCGCATAACGACTAAATATGTGGAATCAGATTTTCGGGTAGCTGTGTTTGGAACTGTGCACGAAGTTGGGCATGCACTGTATGAGCAAAATATTTCGGAGGAACTTGTCGGAACACCGCTTAGTACAGGAACTTCGATGGGTATCCATGAGTCACAATCTTTATTCTATGAAAACTTTGTCGGACGAAACGCTTCGTTTTGGAAGAAAAATTATTCCTTGCTGAAGGAATATGCAGACGGCCAGTTTGATCAAGTTGATGTAGAAGACTATTATCGTGCAATCAATGAATCGAAGCCATCACTTATTCGGATTGAAGCAGATGAATTAACATATCCACTGCATATTATCATTCGCTACGAGATAGAGAAGGCCTTGTTTAACGGTGAACTGAAAGTAGCAGATCTTCCGAAAGTGTGGAATGAGAAATACAAGTCATATTTAGGAATTGAGCCAAAAAATGACGGGGAAGGAGTGCTGCAGGATGTCCATTGGGCAGGCGGAAGCTTCGGATATTTTCCATCGTATGCCTTAGGTTATATGTATGCAGCTCAATTTAAAGAAACACTTCTCCAAGATCTTCCTAACTTTGACGAGCTTTTAGAAAGAGGCGAGCTTGAGCCGATTAAGCAATGGTTCAAAGAAAAAGTTCATCAGTTCGGAAAAACAAAAAAACCGCTTGAAATTTTAAATGATGTAACAGGCGAAGGGCTAAACGCACAGTATTTAATACAATATCTTTATGACAAGTACTCAAATGTTTATAAGCTGTAAACAAAAAAGAGCAAGGAATATTTCCTTGCTCTTTCCTCTATTTTAAAGGGAAAGTATGCTTGCATGCACGAAAAGCGCTGTTTATAAATATACTGTTAGAGATAATAAACTGGATGTGATAATTGATGGAACATTATTATTGCAAGCACTGCCTCATTCTTTATAAAGAGAGCACTATATGCCCTCATTGCGGAATGAAGGTTGAGAACAAGATTAAGATAGAGGTGCAAAGCCAGAAGGAAAATGAGTGAATTACTGTAATAACAAAGAGTTGACTAGTAATTGCCATCTCTTTGTTATCGAAAACTTACACTTCAAGCATTAAAATGATGTGAATAGTGCCTGTGTCAGCAAGTGTCACTTTTAAACTAAGGGCCTTGTCAAAGCCATACATTTTCGTTTCTCCCACCAACACGGTCGGAGGAGTTATATCCATAGCAATCCCATTTTTAGAAACAAATGTAGTAAGATTTCCAGCGATCATATTGCCAAGCTCTCCAGAGAAAGAATCAAGCATTTCTCCTTCCAGCACCATTCCAAACATCGCTTCGCCAATCTTTCCGAATACTTCCTGGTTTCCATCTATAATGACTCTTCCACGGAAATCACCTGTTAAACCGATTAAAACACCTAATGATTTTTGCTGGTAAGGTGCCGTGATTAAAGTAGGTTTATCAATACTTAATTCAAAGGGGATTACGTTTTTAACTGATTCAATAGTCCCGTTTAATATTTCTGTTGCACTTCGCGTGATTGTCACAATTCATTCCCCCATACTGTAGTTAACAACATCTTATCATAGTTTAAATAAAATTTGGATAAGTAAATTTGGAATTTACGGAAAAAATAGCGTGGTTATATTTTCCTAACTAATATAGGCTTATACTCCTGCTTGTTTTCACGAGTACTGGATACTATTTACAATGAAATTTCAAAGCAGGCATTTTATAATAAAGATGCACAGCAACATCCTTCAAAACATTTCATTCCTCTTTTTAGAGGAATTTTTTTATATTGTAAAAAAAACAATGTCCTCCATATTGAAAATGATTATCATTAATGTTAAAATGTAACTGAATTTGAAAATCGCTCTCATTTAGAAAAGAGGTGTTCAACTATGATCGCAGTTCTTATTGCTGCTGCAGCAGTCGGTTACTTATCTGTTATGAAATATGTTCTGAAAAACGTATCCCCATCTGCTCACTCAAAATAAATACATATTTGCTTTGCAGTTATTTTTTCTCCGATATGCTAGTTTTATTCGCAAATTTCCTCAAATTTTCTCGGTTTATGTGTAAAATTCAAAATATTTTCTTTATTCCAATGTTGAAAATGGTTAAAATGAAACTAATCACCAAAGTAAAAGGAGTTAATCATGCTTCCTACAACCATTTTTCAACTAAACCACCTCACTGAATTTTATCAATTTCTTGCTAGTTATAATGATCCTGCAGCTAGCAAAAAGGTAAAGGATTTAATTAATAAGATCCATGAAGGAGATTTTATTTTTACCTTTTGCGGCCATTATTCTGCCGGCAAATCAAGTTTAATAAATGAACTTATGGGCAAGAGTCTTTTACCGAGCAGTCCTATTCCCACTACAGCTCATAAAATCAAGGTAAAACATGGAGCAGACTCTGTTAGAGTTGATTTCACAGAAGGCTCGCCTCTGTTATTTCCCAATTGCACAGACTTAAAATTAGTGGACAGCCAATTGAATAACAAGGAGTTAATTAATGGTGTTGCCTTAAATGTAAGCGATATCGAATTATCAGCCAATATCGTCTTTGTCGACACACCGGGAATTGACAGTATTGATAAAGCTCATATGCTTGCAGCAGAATCAAGCATCCATCTGTCAGATGTTCTCTTTTATGTCGTAGAATATAATCATGTTCAGTCTGAAATTAATATCGAATTTACGAAACAGCTTGTAGACAGCGGGAAAAGTTTTGTTTTAATTATCAATCAGATTGATAAGCACCGAGAAGAAGAAATCTCTTTTGAAGCATTTAAGCAAAGTGTAGAGCATGCTTTTATATCTAGTGGGGCAGTGCCTGAGAAGATATTCTACACTTCCATCAAAGACATGGACAAAAATAAAAATGAAATAAGCATGCTGAAACAATATATAGCAGAGAAAATAGCAAATAAACATTCCTTAGCAGAAGCCTCTGCAGATCAATCGTTTTTAAAAATAAAAACAGACCACAGCAATACAATGACAAGACGGAAAAAGAAAAACCTGGAAGCAGCAAGCCTGCCTCTTGCGGCAATAAGCGAGGAGCAAATAGAAAAATTAGAGCTTGAAATGGAGAATCTTAACCTGAAGCTTCAACGTCTAGTCAGTCGTAAGGAGCAGCAGGCAGAGTGGGAAGCTGAGTTTCTTTCTATTATAAAAAATGCGTATATTATGCCTTATGCAAATAGAGAGCTTGCAGAAAGCTACTTGAATTCCAAAGATAAGAAATTTAAGCTTGGACTTTTCTCCAGCAAACAAAAAATCAAAAACGAACAGGAAAAAAGATTATCAGAATTTCATGGAGTTTTGGTTAAAACAGTCCAGTTACAGCTGCTCGGCCCAATGACAGAATTTTTTAGTTCTATTGCCGGAAAAGTGGGCGGTGATGCAGGTGCATTTAAAGAGCAATATATGACAGAATCTATGTTTATTTTGGAAATGACAGCTCTGCAATCACTTGTGAACCCAAATGCACAAATGTCAGAAACATATTTGCTCCGCTATTGTGAAGAGGTCGAAGATTACATAAAAAGCAATGTAAAAAAAGAAGCGATTAAGCTGTTTTCTATCTTAGTAAGCGAGCAGGATGAGCTCACAAAACAAGAGGAGCTTGCCTTGGCAGAACAACAGCAAAACCTCGAAACCTTACTAGAAGCAAAACAGAAAATTGCTGAAATAAACACAAGCTGGGATACATGGAAAAACCGCTTGACAGAACTGATGGAGGAGCGGCGAGAAGATAAAGAGCCTCATTATTTGCAGCTGATTGAAAAGCCAGCAGAGCCGATTGTCCAGCAAATAAATCCTGTCAATGCAGCACAACCGACTCAAAGAAAAAGACAGGCGGAAGTCCGGCCTAAAACAGAAACAGTATTAACGAAGCCGGAGGAAATGATAGAACAGCTTGCATTTGTTTCTGAAGCATTAACAGGATTAACAGGTTTTAAGGAGGTTGTCCGCAATCTAGAGCGAAGAGCAGATACCATTCGCAATAAACAATATACCATCTGCTTATTCGGTGCTTTCTCTGCAGGGAAATCGTCATTTGCTAATGCCTTGCTTGGACATCCTTTACTGCCAGTGTCGCCTAATCCGATGACAGCAGCCATTAACCGCATCCTCCCTGTTGATAGAAACAATCAGCATGGTAAAATGGTTGTCTTTTGGAAAAGCGAGAGTGAGATATTAGGTGAGCTTCAAGATTATCTGCAAGTGTTTCATGAAAAAGCCGAGTCTTTGCAAGCAGCTTTGCTTGCCATCGGAAATATCAAAAAAGCAAAATCTCCGTCTTCGGCGAGTCACTTTCGCTATTTAGATGCTTTTTCTGAAGGGTATAAAGCACGTAAAGAATCACTAGGTACGGTCACAACAGAGGATATGAAGAAACTGGAGCACTATGTATCGGTTGAAGCTGTATCTTGCTTTATTGCGAAAATTGATGTGTACTTTGACTGCAGTTTGACAAGAAAAGGCATCGTATTAGTCGATACGCCTGGCGGAGATTCCATTAATACAAGGCATAGTGAGCTAAGCTTTGAATACATGAAGGCAGCTGATTCTATCCTGTACTTATCTTATTATAATCACGCGTTTGCTAAAGCAGATCGGTCCTTTTTGCTTCAATTAGGAAGAATGAAAGATTCTTTTGAGAAGGATAAGATGTTTTTTATTATGAACGCTATTGACTTGGCTAAGGATCAAGAGGAATTAGATCTTGTCTTTGATTATCTTTATGAACAGCTCGAGCATTATGGAATTAGAAATCCGCGTATTTTCCCAGTTTCCAGTCTCTTTAGCGGTGATGAACCATATAAAGGTCAAATGGAACATTTTAAAGCGAGTCTGCTCCAATTCATTGAGGATGAATGGCTTCCATTTATGCTGAAAGCAGCAGAAGCAGACTGTTTAGCTGGCATACATATGTTGGAGGACTTCATCCTGACATCTGAAACAGAGCATGAGAAGCAAAAGGAGCAAATGGAGCGGTGGAAAAGGGAAGAACAAGAACTTCGCTCCCTCCTTGTTCAACAGAAGCATTCTTATTTAAATAAAAAGCTGAAAGCAGAAATAGATGAGCAGGTTCATTACTTAAAACAGAGAATATTCCTGCAGTTCAATGATTGGCTGAAAGAAGCGTTCCACCCTGGCCTGCTTAAAGGCGAAAGCCGAAAACAGGAAGGAGAAAAAGCGTTGGATGATTTCCTTATGCAGCTTAGCCATGAAGTGGAGCAAGAGCTGAGGGCAGTCAATTTACGAAGTGAGAATTACTTTTATGCGCAAAGAAAAGAACTTTTTGAACAGTCGATTAAAAGCATTCGCCAAAAAAATAAAGAAATCATCCTGCAGCTTGATGATACAAAAAGATTGGAAGATGTTTTAACCCATCTGGCTCCATTTAGAACATTTGACAGAGCGCTTTTTAAAAAAGCATTATCTTATTATAAAAACCCGAAAGCTTTCTTTGAAAAAGGAGACAGAAAATACCTTGCCGAAGAAATAAAAACCGTAATCGAAAGCGAAGGCTATACTTTTTTTGAAACAGAAAAAGAGCGGCTATTTAATTATTTTAATGACTGTTTGGAAGAAGAAAAACAAGCAATGGTTCAAACCCTCCACAGACAAATGGAGGAATATTACAGTGGGAAAGCAGAGCTGTTCCAAAACGAAGCAACCCGTATTAACATGAAAAATGCACTGCAAGCAATTAAAGACAGAAATGTATTAACATATGCTAACAGTAGGTAAGGAGGAAAGACCAGATGGAGTTTGTAGTGGAGGCAGATTGGCTTGTGCAAAATTTGTCCAGTCCAAATTTAAGAATTATTGATTGCCGCTTTAGTCTGGCAAATCCTGATGAAGGACAGAAACTGTATGAGTCTGATCATATTCCTGGCAGTCTGTATTTCGACTTGGAAAAAGATTTGTCAGGACCAGTCAAAGAGCATGGGGGCAGACACCCGCTTCCAGATGTGGAGCTGTTCACAGAAAAACTTGCACAGGCAGGTATTAGTAATAATACAACTGTTATCGCCTATGACAACAAAGAAGGTGCATTTGCAGGAAGACTGTGGTGGCTTTTAAACTATATGGGACATAAAAATGTATATATATTAAACGGGGGAATGCAGGCATGGCTCGAGATTGGCGGCCCCATTACAGCAGAGATTCCTGCTTATGAATTATCACATTTTGTTCCTGATGTGAATAGGAGTATGGCAGCAACTTATGAAGAGGTTAAAGCTTTCGTTCGTGAGCCAAGTGATGCGACAGTATTAATTGATTCAAGAGAGCATAAAAGATTTACAGGTGAGATAGAGCCGATTGACAAAAAAAGCGGGCATATCCCGGGTGCAATCAATAAAGTATGGACAGATGGTTTAGTGAATGGAAGATTTAAAGATGCACAGCAGCAAAAGCTGCGCTTCACTGAATTGGACGAAAAAAAGCAGTATATTGTGTATTGTGGATCAGGCATAACCGCAATTCCTAACTATCTTGCGATGAAATCAGCTGGATTTAAAAATGTGTCCCTATATCCGGGCAGCTTCAGTGATTGGATTTCCTATGATGATAACAAGGTTGACGTTTTAAAATAAAAAAAGACCACAAAAAAGGATAGTCGCAGGATTATCCTTTTTTGTGCTCACTTGTCAATGGAAAAACGCACTAGCTTAAATTTGATTGGAATTCTGTTATAATAGAGTAGACTAAATGAATAGGAGCGATCTATTTGAATACAGAAAAACAGCCATCCCTGCTGCTAGTTGATGGAATGGCCCTATTGTTCCGGGCTTACTTTGCAACAGCTGTTACAGGGCAATTTATGATAAATTCAAAGGGGTTACCAACAAATGCAATCCACGGGTTTGTTAAACATTTTTTTACAGCGGTAGACCATTTTAATCCAACACATGTTGCAGTTTGCTGGGATATGGGAAGCAAAACATTTCGGACGGAAATGTATCCTGACTATAAAGCGAACAGATCGGAAGCACCAGTAGAATTGATGCCGCAATTTAATATTGTTAAAGAAGTGGTGGAAAGCTTTGATATTCCCAATATAGGTGTTGTCGGTTTTGAAGCAGATGATTGCATCGGTACAATTGCCAAAAAAATGAAGGGGTCAGCTCATGTAACGATATTAACAGGTGACCAAGATATTCTGCAGCTGCTTGATGATCATATTTCAGTAGCTCTTGTAAAAAAAGGATATGGCAATTATTTAGTGCATACACCAGATAGTTTTTATGAGGAAAAAGGGATTCAGCCTAAGCAGATGATTGACTTGAAGGCATTGATGGGTGATACGAGCGATAATTATCCGGGAGTAAAAGGGATTGGAGAAAAAACAGCTTTGAAACTGCTTCAGAGTCATGCAAGCATAGAAGGAATATTAGAGAATCTTGTTTCACTGACAAAAGGTCAGCGTGCCAAAATTGAAGCAGATTTGGACATGCTCCATCTCAGCAGAACATTGGCAGAAATTAAATGTGATGTGCCAGTGGACTGTCTTCTTGAGGAAAGTCTGTATCAAATCACTCCAGATAAAGCAATTGCCAAGTTCAGAGAATTAGAATTCAAGCATTTTGATCGTCTCGTTCAGAAAAAAGACGAGGCTCTCGCATAAGGAGAATAGTAGCAGGACCGTATGTACGGTCCTGTTTTTTATTTTGTGTTTTTCTTTTTTGCCGCGTTTTCCAGCTTGCTTTTCGGTGCAGGCGTCTGATCAGCATCTTGTCCATAGCCTTGCGGATTTACGCCGCCTGCTGCTGTGCCTCTGTTTCTATCCTTGCTCATGAAATTTCACCCCCTGCTTATGTTGGAATCGACCATTTGGTAATAAATAATCATTTGTAGTATTTGCAGGATGGAATAATCTAAACATATTTCATGAAAACTAATCTTGAGGTGACGATATGAACAAAGGTGTTTACATTGCTTTAACAAGCATCGGATTGGCTCAATTTTTGAAAATTCCCATTCATTATGTAAAAACAAAAAAATGGGATAACCGCCTGTTTTTCCAAACTGGCGGAATGCCGAGCTCCCATTCTGCTGGAGTATCATCCTTAACGACGTTTATTGCATTAAGACGAGGCGTGCCGACCATTGATTTTGCCTTATCACTTGTATACGGGCTAATTGTTATGTATGACGCACAAGGAATCAGGCGCCAGACTGGAGAGCTGACACTGAAAGTCAATGACTTGGGAGACTTGATGGAAAAGCTGAAAACAGATGAAAAGGTTCCATTTGAGGAAAAGCAGCCGCAACGCTTAAAAGAAATGCTTGGCCATCAGCCAGAGGAAGTGGTTGGAGGCGCTCTACTGGGCGTTTTGATGGGAACATTAGGGCATATAGTACTAAAAAAAGATAGAAATATGTCGAAGAATAAAGTAACATGGAAATAAGATGAAATTCGGGAGGATTGGGCGAAAGGTGAAGACAGTTGAAGAGTATTTGCTGTTTTTAGAAAGCAAAGGCTTTTCGTTCGGGGAAGATGCGGTTGGCTTTATTTACTTCGGAAAAGCTTATACAAATGCAGCAGATGAGTTAATTAACACAGCTATTGAATGCACCCTTAAAATCCAGAAGCATTTTGATGGCAGCTTTTATATGTCACTTCTAGAACGCTTTGTAAAAGCGCAGGTGACAACAAGAAAAGAAGCATTAACATACTTGAAGGATGAACAGCTATTCCCCCTATAATAGGGGGTTTTTTACTTAGATTATTCTACTCAAAAGGATTAGCTATAGGGAGTTGCAATATTAGCGACAGCAAGAAAAGAATCTTAACCTCATGAGTTTTGCATATCATTCGGATTATTTTTGCGTATTGCCAGTCGGGCTAATTCATCCGCTGTTTTATTTTCCGCACTTGGAATCCATTTCATAAAAAATAAGTCTAGCTCATCTGCCATAAGAAGTGCTTCTTCGAGAAGGGGAGAGAATTTTTTGTTTTTAGCAAACCTTTTTTCTACAGCTCTGTCGACAAGCTCAGAGTCTGTCCGAAAGCTGACTGTCCGATAGTTCTTTTCTAAACAGATCTTAAGACCGTGAATCAGCGCATAGTATTCTGCCTCATGATTGCTCATAGACCCAAGCGGCACAGAGTATTTTTCGGCGCTCCCATGCCCTTTAATGAAGATGCCAGCACCGCTCGGACCAGGATTTCCAGCACTTGCACCATCGATGTAGACTTCTATCATTTCTAAACCTCCAAATTATCTGGTATTATTATTCACAGTGGACTTGAGCTTTAAGCTATAAAAGTTAGCCAAATTACATAACATTATTTTATATGGATTTTAACTTAGTAACCATTTTATTATACCGTAACATTTCTAATGAATAGAATCTAATATAGAAGGGGCGCTTTTTAGATGAAATATAAGCTTGAATACAAATACCGCTTAAAAAAAGAAGAGGTTTATTTCACCTCTGACTGGATGGCACAAAGCACAGCCATTTTAATTGGGGAAGATATGGAGAAAAACAAAAAAGGCGTTGATTTGACTTACTATGATGAAAATGGAACGGAATGGAGCTTGAAGGAGCTTATTAAGCTGAATGCTGAAGTGGAAGAGGAGCCCCATGATTTTGTCATTTATTTTGACGGCGGGTATCGAAAGCAAACAAACACAGCTGGGCTTGGAGTTATCCTTTATTTCAACCAAGGCAAAAAAAAATATCGCATTCGGGCTAACGAATTATTTCATGATATGGAAAACAATAATGAAGCAGAATACGCTGCTTTTTATCACGCCTTGAATCTGTTGGAAGAATTAGAAGTCAAAGGAGCAACATGTGAATTTAAAGGTGATTCACAAGTAGTTTTAAATCAGCTGTCAGGAGAGTGGCCATGCTACGAAGAAGCTCTAAACAAGTGGCTTGACCGCATTGAAAAAAAGCTTTCTGATATGAAAATAAATGCTAAATATACACCGATTGGCCGCAATGAAAATAAAGAGGCGGATAAATTGGCTACCCAAGCTCTTGAAGAGAAGCGGATTTATAGCAAAATGCAAATAATTTAACGTACATGTTGCATGCCAATCATGTTAGAAAGAGGAGAGAATGCCTTGTGACGGATAGAAAAAAATGGCTGCTGCAAGCAGAAGAGCTTATAAATGATTATTGTAAAGGCTGTTTTTTATATGAGCATAACAAAATAGAAAAAGGTAAAAGGCAGGCACACCGTTTTTGTATTTCAGAATGTACTGTCGGCTTAGAAATAAAAAAATTCGGAGATATGCTGGCAGGAAATTATAAAGAGGAAGATAAAAAGAGCTGACAAAATGCCAGCTCTTGGATATTGTTGCTCTAAGTTTTTATTATAGTTTAACTACGTTAGCAGCTTGAGGTCCACGATTTCCTTCAACGATTTCGAAAGAAACTTCTTGACCTTCTTCTAGTGATTTGAAACCGTCACCTTGGATAGCTGTGAAGTGTACGAATACATCGTCTCCACCTTCAACTTCGATGAATCCAAAGCCTTTTTCGTTGTTGAACCATTTTACTTTACCGTTTTGCATGTTAAGTTTCCTCCTAAGCCTTTCAAGACACATTAGTGCTGAAAAATAAATATTCTCATAGAACAAAATAATAATAGAAAGTAATTTTTCAGAATTTTGTTAAATGATGTCTATAATATACACGATTAACCCAGTAGAGTCAAGGTTTCATAGAGTTTTTTCATAAAAAGTATTTTTGAGCTCGAAACAAAAGAAAACGGATACACGACAGTGCTTGTTTTCTTGTGAATATTAGTGTAAAAGAATATTTTTAAGTACATAAATCATCTTTTACAACATATCCATATAATGATAAGTAAAAAGGATTTGTTTATAATAGGACAGCTGTAGACAGTTGTCTGCTTTTATGCTTTTTTGCGAAGACAATAAAAGAAGGTGACAAGTATGTATCGATTTTCGATTGAAAATGCTAACTGGATTTTGCGTTTTTCGCCTAATATTGTATTGGAAGATGAAAGCAAGCAGGCTATTGTCAAAAGCATCCTTCAATTAGGCAAGGAGCTGACCACCTTTTCTCACGGTGAATCCTTTGTTATTATGAACAAAAATATCGGATTAATTGTATTTATGGTAGAAAAAATCCCTTCGCTTATATTGACGGTCTCCAATATTGTTGAAAGGGATAAATGGTATGTACAAACAGAAAAGCAAATCAAAAAATACGGCTTTGAACCAGGCAAAGAGGAATCTTTCTAGAAGGAACAAAATTCCTGTTCGTGAATGAAGATTGATTGGAGACTCCTACTCAAATTTGTGAGGAATTCCGAAGACACTATAGCTCCCTTTATTGCACAAAGAAAAAGCTGCTTTTATAACAAAGTTTTTCATCAGTCACCCCCCGGTAAAAGGCCGGTTTTTTTTATGGATAAAAATGAAAGGCTTATCATAAAAAAAACATGTGGAAATAGGAGGGAAACCATTGAAATGTCGGTGAAAATGTGTTTTTATTAACATGATAAAAAGACTTATTTTTTCTGGATTAGATGCTCGTCCATCAAACCAATGGAGCAAAAAATTTACAAGGGAAGATTTTAAAAAATGATTGAAACGATTGTAAAGAACAGTCAAAGTCCGTATTATGAAATTTCTAAGGAAGATCAAGTGATATTGAGTCCGTTTGCTGGAACAGTCAAGAAGGTTTTTGTTCAGGAAAAAGCATACTTTTATGAGTGGGAAACAATTTTGACAATCGAAACCGATCAAGGAGATTTGAAGGAGATCGGAGTTCCATTCAGCGGTTGTGTAGTATCATTGTTTGTGAAAACTGGAGATGAAATTTCAATTAATGGGAAGTTGGTTTCTTTACAGGATGATCTATTAGTTACAGGTTGTGATTGACCAATGCTAATAAAATCTCTAAAAAAATATAAAATAGGCTACCGTACTTTCAAGACTGCTGTTGCTGTAAGTTTGGGAATTACCGTTGCTCAATTATGCAGCCTTGATTTTTTCGTATCTTCTGCTATCATTACGATTCTTTGTGTGCAAAATTCTAAAAAGAAATCATTGCACAGCGCTTTTGCGAGATTCATAGCATGCATGCTTGCGATTCCGTTTTCCTACGTGTTTTTTGAGCTGATTGGTTATAAACCGTATGCGATTGGACTGTTACTCCTGTTATTTATCCCTGCAACTGTTTTGCTGAGAGTAAATGAAGGCGTCGTAACAAGCACTGTCATCATCCTTCATATCTATTCAAATGGCCATATGAACTGGGATGTCATTCAAAATGAGTTCATGCTCATTGTAATCGGAATTGGCGCAGCGCTGTTAGTCAACAGCTATATGCCGAGCCTCGACAAGGAAATGAAGGTATACCAGCAGAAGATTGAAAAGGATTTTCAGGAAATGCTTCAAGGGATGGTTGAGTTCCTGCGTTCTAATGAGTCAGCTTTCGATTATAAATTGAAGCTGATGCAAACAGCGAAGGAAGTACAGATTGCCAAGTCGCTTGCATACAGGGATGTTGAAAATCATTTTACCCGAAAAGAAAACTATTATTATAAGTATTTTACAATTAGGGAAAAACAGCTAGAAATAATAGAAGGACTTTTCGCGAAGGTAACGACAGTAAACAGGCTTCCGGAACAGCGCCATTCGATTGCTAATTTTTTGGAAGAACTGAGTCTTTGCATACATCCTGGTAATACAGCACAGCTTTTCTTGAGCAAGCTTGAAAAGCTAGAGGAAGAAATAAGGATGCAAGCATTGCCGCAGGATTGGGATTTGTTTGTAGAACAGGCTCAGCTCTATAATGTGCTGAAAGAGCTTGAACAGTATTTGAAAGTGAAAAAATCACTCAAAGTAGCTTATAATTGATATAATAGAAATGAAAAAGATTCTACCTGAACATGCTTGTCTCTTTAGAGAAAATGAGATGTTTAGGAGAATCTTTTGTTTTGATAGCAAAAAGCTCAAGGCTAAGCATATAAAAAAGGTGATAACATGAAGTTAATACTTGCTGAAAAACCATCTGTGTCAAAAAATATTGCAGATGCATTAAAAATAAAAACCAAGCAGGACGGTTATTTTGAAGGAAATGGCTATATTATTACATGGGCATTCGGACATTTACTGCAGCTGAATGATGCAAAAGATTATGATGAAAAGATGGCAACATGGAAGATGGAAAACTTCCCGTTTATACCGGAGAACTTTAAATATAAAGTAAAAAGTGACCCTCGTAACCGAGATAAGCCTGATAGTGGTGCGCAAAAACAGCTGCGGATTATCCATCAGCTTATGAGAAGAAAAGATGTCACCGCGATTATATCGGCTTGCGACTATGATCGGGAAGGGCAGATTATCGGAGACAGTATAATTTATAATCTTCGGACAGACAAGGAAGTTTACCGACTGCTTCTGAATGAATGGACACCGGATGAAGTATTGAACGGTTTACAGCAAATCAGGTCAAACAGTGAAATGAGGCCATTGCAGGATGCTGGTGTGAGCAGACAATGGGCGGATTGGCTCATCGGCATTAATCTTACCTCTGTTACAACATTGAAATATCAGAAGGGGAAAGGAAAAGCCCTTAATATTGGCCGCGTCCTCCTTCCAACCTTAAAAATAATCTATGATCGAGATAAAGAAATTCGCGAATTTGTGCCAGAGGATTATTTTAAGCTTCAAGGCACATTCTTAGCTGCTGAAGGAAAATACACAGGCATTTATACTGTCGGCAAAGAGGACAAGTTTAAAACAAAGGCAGAACTCGAGCAAATACAACAGGAAATAGTAGGAAAGAAGGCTGTTGTGGCAGACAAAACCGTCCAGAAAAAGAAAGAGTATCCTCCGTTGTTGTTCAACTTGTCTAATCTGCAAGGGTATATTACGAGCAAATATAAAGGCTGGACTGCAGATAAAGTATTGAAGGTGGCCCAAGGTCTTTATGAAAAGAAGTATATAACCTATCCAAGGACGGCAAGTATGGCACTAGAGGAAAGCTTGATCGGCAAAACTGCAAAGGTAGTCAGCGCCATTTCAGCGAACTTACCGTATAAAGACGATATTAAATTTTATGCATCCAAAAGAGTTTTTGATAATAAAAAAGTCGAAAGCCATAGTGCCATCATACCAACTTATCTTATTCCAAAGAAGCTGACTAAGGATGAGGAGCAAGTATATGAAGCAATTAGAACAAGGCTGTTGATGCAATTCATGCCTGTTGCTGAATATGAAGAAACGAGAATTGTCACAAAAGTGTTAGATGCAAATTTAAACGGTGTGTTTCATACAAAAGGCAAAGTGCAGCTTGTTGAAGGATGGAAAAAAGCGGAGAACATCAAGTCAAAGGATGTCCTTCTTCCATTTGTAAGCAAAGGAGAAGAAGTGGACATTAAAAAGATGGAAACAACTACTCATACGACACAGGCACCAAAGGAGCATACCGAAAAAACACTGTTGCGCTTAATGGAAACATGCGGAAAAAACTTCGATACTTCAGGCGATACGGAAGAAGATGTCGTTTCCATTTTAAGCGGGTTCAGTATCGGAACACCTGCCACCCGTGCAGAGACCATTAAGAAGCTAAAGGCTATCGGCTATATAGAGGCAAAAGGGAAGAACCTTAACTGCACCGACTTAGGCAAGACACTTGTTGAAACATTCCCAATCAAGGAATTGTTTAACCTCGATTTCACAGGTCGGTTAGAGAAGTCTCTGTATGATATTGAAAAAGGTAAATACACGAAAAGCGCATTTTTGCAGCTTATTGGTGAATTCACTAGAAATTCCGTTGAAAAGATTAAAGGGGAACAAGCTGTTACCATTCAAGAGGTTTCGTATACAAAAAAAACCATAGAGAATCTTGGCACGTGTCCTGTTTGCGGTCATAAAGTAATCGAGGGGCAAAAAGGCTACGGCTGCAGCAATTGGAAACAAGGCTGTAAGTTTGTAATCTGGAAGAATGACAAGTTTTTGGCAGCATTAAAGAAAAAACCGACAAAAACAATGGTGAAGTCACTGCTTAAAAAAGGGGAAGCAGAAGTTAAAGGACTGACAAGCAAAAAAGGAAATAAATTTGACGCTGTATTAAAGTATGTCAAAAATGAGGATAATGATTATTTCAGCTGGCAAATGGATTTTTCCAGCAAGAAATAAGCAAGCGATCTCCTGCCTAGTTAAGAACATGTTGTTTTATGTTCGAACCAATAGGGTAAGTGCTTGTTTCCTTAATTCTTATATAGTAAAATGCATAAAGGATATTTTCGTTCTTGCGTGTTTGGCAATAAGCCAAAGCGAAGGACAAGAGCAGTTGTGAAACTGCTCTAGTTTTGCCAAACATGGCAAGTGTTTGAGAGTATATGCAAAATTAGGAGGGTCATATATGCCAACACCCAGCATGGAAGACTATATCGAACAAATTTATAAATTAATAGAAGACAAAGGATATGCAAGAGTTTCCGACATTGCAGAAGCCTTGTCCGTGCATCCCTCCTCTGTTACAAAGATGGTTCAAAAGCTAGATAAGGATGAATATCTTGTATACGAAAAATATAGAGGGCTGATACTAACCCCGAAAGGCAAAAAAATCGGACAAAGGCTAGTTTATCGGCATGAGCTGCTAGAAGACCTTCTACGTATCATCGGCGTAAAAGAAGAAAATATTTATGAAGATGTGGAAGGCATTGAACATCATTTAAGCTGGGACGCAATAGATCGTGTTGGAGATTTAGTCCAATATTTTCAGGAAGATAATAAAAGAATAGAGGAGCTTAAAATTATCCAGCGAAAAAACGAGGAACTGGATTAATTAAGGCGAGAGACATTTTTTATTGAAAACCCCCTTTGTCAATAAGGTGTGTCTCTATGTCTAGCCCCTCTTACATAATAACGATTAAATCAGCGGGTATTCCGCAAAGGTATCCTCAATAATAAGCGCTTGTCCCTCTTCATAGCTTGCCTCACAAAGCCTTATACCATCGAGCAAGCCTTCTTCTGCTTCAAGCAGTGCTTTTCTGTAAGAAATAATCCGTTCATTTGATGTTTTAAAGCTTATAATCTCACCTAAGTAATTTCTTTCGACAGCAACGATTGTTTCCACGTTTTTTATCCATCCTTTCTCTAAAAATCAAAATCATCGATTAGTATGTGCGAAAACAGAAAAAATAATCATGAAACTTTTACCAAATGTAATCGTATTAGTAAAAAGTAAGCCTAATAGATGAAAAGAGAGGGATTAAACTTATGAGCAGATATTCCTTGGAGGACTTTGTAGAAAAAACCGAACAGCAGGATAAAGGTGAAGGACTGTTTGAACTGGAAACACAGCGGATGCTGGAAGTGAATTTAGAGGAAATGGTTTGGGCAAAAGCTGGCAGCATGGTTTCCTACATGGGAAACATTAAATTTACAAGAGAAGGCATTCTCGAACACGGCTTAGGCAAAATGTTCAAAAAAGCTTTAACAGGAGAAGGAGCTTCTCTTATGAAAGCAGAAGGACAAGGGAAATTATATCTTGCAGATCAAGGTAAAAAAATCACGATTCTTCATCTGAATGGTGAATCGATTTTTGTTAATGGCAATGATCTTCTTGCATTTGAGCCAACTGTAAAGTGGGATATTAAGCTTATGAGAAAAGTTGCCGGAATGCTGTCCGGAGGTCTTTTCAACATTCATTTGTCTGGAAGAGGGATGATTGCCATCACTTCTCATTATGAACCTCTCACATTGAAAGTGACACCAGCAAAACCTGTTTTCACAGACCCGAATGCAACTGTTGCATGGTCTGGTAACCTGCAGCCCGAATTTGTGACAGACGTTTCGTTAAAAACCTTTTTCGGAAGAGGAAGCGGTGAATCCATCCAAATGAAATTCAGCGGTGAAGGATTTGTCGTAATCCAGCCATTTGAAGAAGTTTATTTTTCTGACAGCAACGGCTGATTTACATAACAAAAGAGGATTTGGCTTTCCAACAATTGTTTGGAAGCCAAATCCTCTTTTATGTAACACGAGCCTTTCATTTCCACTCATACGGTGTTTCTTGGTATACATAGTAATTGAGCCAATTAGAAAACAGCAAATGTGCATGAGAACGCCATATATTAAGCGGTCTTCTGTTTGGGTCATTGTTTGGAAAATAATGAAGCGGCAGATGTATATCTAGTCCCTTCTCTTTATCCCGTTTATACTCTTCAGCAAGTGTTGATGAATCATACTCTAAATGGCCGGTTATCATAATCTGTTTGCCATTATTTCCGCTGATAATTAATGCACCGGCTTCATCAGATGCAGCGAGCAGCTGGAGTGATGGATGTTCATCAATTTCACGGATTTGGACATTAGTGTGTCTTGAATGCGGTGCAACGAAGCTGTCGTCAAATCCGCGCAGCAGCTTTTCAGACGGTCTAAGGACTTCATGGGAATAGATACCGTAGCATTTTTGATCAAGTTCATATTTCTTAATGCCGAAATGATGGTATAAAGCAGCTTGGGCGCCCCAGCAAATATGCAATGTGGACGTTACATTTGTTTTCGTCCAGTCCATTATTTCTGTCAGCTCTTCCCAATACTGAACATCCTCAAAATTCATCAGTTCAACTGGTGCTCCCGTAATAATCATGCCATCATATTTATTACCTTTAATGGCTTGGAAATCAGTGTAGAATTGTTCTAAATGGTTCGGACTTGTATTCTTAGAGTGATAGGATGCTGTGCGCAGCAGCGAGATATTGACTTGCAGCGATGTATTACCTAGAAGTCTAAGAATTTGTACTTCTGTTTTTTCTTTCTCAGGCATTAGATTAAGAATTAATATATTCAATGGTCTAATATCTTGAGCCTTTGCTCTTGTTTCATCCATTATAAAGATATTTTCTTCTTCGAGAATTTCCCTTGCTGGCAGCAGCTGAGGAATTTTAATAGGCATAATGGTTCGCCTCCTGTTTTTTCCTTTTTTCTTCATGTTGTACAATTGTTATGCCTTATTTTCCAAGCTGGAATAATTAATAGAACAATAAGCAAAGCTATCGTTGTATTCCGATTATTTCATAAACTTAGATTAGTTAAATAATGTATAAACATATAGCCTATTATAAATATCCTTTCGGTTTGCCGCAATATAATTGCTGAAATGTATGAAAATAAGTTTTTTTCAGCATATTTCCCCTTGGGTGTTCTTGCTGTTTTTCTATGCTGGCAAAGGTAAAAACGAACATTTCAGATATTTCCTTTTAATTTTATTCGTTCATCTGTAAAATAAGATTATTGGCAAAATAATGCTGTACATAGATTTTTTAAGATGAATATATTCATACGAAATGAAAATTAAATTTTATAAAGGCGGGAAAATAATGAAAACAGATATAGAAATTGCACAGCAAGCAACCATTCATCCTGTTCTCGATATTGCGAAGAGGTTAGGTTTAACAGAGGATGACTTAGAACTGTATGGAAAATATAAAGCGAAAATCTCTTTTGATAAGCTGGAGGAATTAAAAGATAAACAGTCAGGCAAACTCATTCTTGTCACGGCAATTAACCCGACACCTGCAGGAGAAGGGAAATCAACAGTTACAGTAGGCTTAGGTGATGCCTTGCAAAAACTTAATAAAAAAACAGCTATTGCAATGAGAGA
Source organism: Bacillus sp. Au-Bac7 (assembly GCF_021341655.1). NCBI lineage: Bacteria > Bacillati > Bacillota > Bacilli > Caryophanales > Bacillaceae > Bacillus > Bacillus sp. Au-Bac7. The sequence goes on from NZ_JAJTTG010000001.1 coordinate 387,282, forward strand.
GCCGTCCCTTGGGCCAACGATGGGAATAAAAGGGGGCGCTGCAGGAGGTGGCTATGCTCAAGTTTTGCCGATGGAGGATATCAATCTTCATTTCACTGGTGACCTTCACGCCATTACAACAGCCAACAATGCATTAGCCGCAATACTAGACAATCATATTCACCAAGGAAATGAGCTGAGAATTGACCAAAGACGGATTGTCTGGAAACGTGCTGTTGACTTAAATGATCGTGCTTTAAGAAAAGTGGTTATCGGGTTGGGCGGTCCTCTTCAAGGTGTGCCAAGAGAGGACGGTTTTGATATTACGGTTGCATCAGAAATAATGGCAGTGCTTTGTCTGGCACATGATTTAAATGATTTAAAGAAAAGACTGTCCCAAATGGTCATTGCCTATAATATGGACAAACAACCTGTAACAGTCGGCGAGCTTGGTGTGGAAGGCGCACTAACACTGTTGTTAAAAGATGCCATTAAGCCGAATCTTGTGCAGACAATTGAACATACACCTGCTATCATCCACGGTGGTCCGTTTGCCAATATCGCCCATGGGTGCAACAGTGTGATTGCCACAGCTGCCGCAAGCAAGCTTGCTGATTATGTTGTAACAGAAGCTGGCTTTGGCGCAGATCTTGGTGCCGAAAAATTCTTGAACATTAAAGCCCGCAATGAACAAATTAATCCGGAAATCGTTGTGATTGTCGCAACCATCCGAGCATTGAAAATGCATGGCGGTGTGGCGAAGAGTGATTTGGCAGCGGAAAATACAGAAGCTTTAAAAAAGGGATTTGCCAACCTGCAAAAGCATGTGGATAACATTAATCAGTTTGGACTACCATTTGTTGTGGCGATTAACCGTTTCTATACAGATACAGAGCGTGAAATCGAAGTGCTAGAAGAGCTGTGTGCAAGTCAGAGTATCCCCGTTGCTTTAACAGAAGTTTGGGAGAAGGGTTCCGAAGGCGGACTGGAGCTTGCTCGCAAGGTTTTAGAAATTATGGAACAAGAAAAGAATGAATTTAAACACTTATACAGCTTAGATGCTTCTATTGAGGAGAAAATCGACACTATTGCCACGAAAATATACGGTGCGAGCCATGTCGAGTTCAGCACAAAAGCAAAAAAGCAAATCAAGGATTTCCAAGCGTTCGGCTGGGGTAATCTCCCTGTTTGTATGGCGAAAACGCAATACTCTCTTTCAGATGACCCAAGTCTACTTGGGAGACCGAGTAACTTTGCAATCACAGTAAGAGAACTAAAACCTAGCATCGGAGCAGGTTTCCTAGTTGCCTTGACAGGAGATGTAATGACAATGCCAGGCTTGCCGAAGCAGCCAGCTGCTTTAAAAATGGATGTGAATGAGGACGGAAAAGCAATCGGCCTCTTTTAAAAAGGAGATTAATATATGTTTGACCCAACTGCTTATGATAATTTAAAAACGGTTGTAGAAGGACAGCTTTATGATAGGGATCTTGAAGGTACAATCGACATCTTAAATCGCAAAGACATTTTAGATACCAGTACAATGTCCAGGGAGTTTCATCTTGTGTTTGCCTTAAGAGGGCAACAAAATGCTCAAATTACTTTGTCGATGTATGCTTCCCTGAAAAACTTAGCAGCAGAGCTTTTAGAGCTTGAGGAGAAAATGCATTTAATAGGAGCGAAAATTCGTTTGACGATACATGTCAGACATAAGAATAATCAAGAAACAGTTTGGATGCTGCAGGACTTGCTGCAAAGAGTATGGGGAGCGGAACATGTTATTAAGCAGGAAATTCGTGTTGATCCCTTCCGTTCTGATAATATAGTAAATAATCATATCTCCATTGATTTCAGCAGATTAGTTACAGAAGGCGATATGGATGATTTAGTCAGCATGACTGATTATATGCTCGCAACATTGGCTGGCTTGCAGAGGCAGAAGGTGCTGATTGATTTGGACAGGAAGGGAATGATAGGATGACTGTTTATGATTTTGAGGTCAAAAAAATTAATGGCGAAGAAGTTTCACTGAATGATTATAGTGGGAAAGTGCTTGTTATCGTCAATACTGCGAGCAAGTGCGGATTTACTCCGCAGTTCAAAGAGCTTCAATCGATTTTTGAGGAGTACAATGATAAAGGCTTTGCTGTGTTAGGATTTCCTTGTAATCAGTTTATGAATCAAGAGCCTGGGGCTGAGGATGAAATTCTTGAATTCTGCGAATTGAATTATGGCGTTACCTTCCCGATGTTTGCAAAAGTTGAAGTGAATGGCAAAAATGCCGATCCTCTTTACAAGCATTTAAGTAATGAGGCGCCTGGTGCAATGGGGCTGAAGGCGATTAAATGGAATTTTACTAAATTTTTAGTAGACCGTTCTGGTAAAGTAGTTAAACGGTATTCTCCAAATGCTTCTCCGTATGAAATGAAAGAGGATATTGAAAAGTTATTATAAGAAGAAAACGGGAAGAATGGATTACTCTGTTCTTCCTTTTTTATAACAAAAGGAGGGAGCAGTTTGGCTAAAATCGGGATAGATGCTGGCGGTTCCATGATTAAGCTTGCATTTGAGCAGAACGGACGAATTCATTTTAGAAAATATCCTAATGCTCAAACAGATACTGCACTAAAGTGGTTGAAGCTTTTTGAATGGAATGATATAGCCCTTACTGGAAGCAAGGCTGCTTATTTAAAACAAGCGTTTTTTCCTAATGCCTCCATTCTTCCTGAATTTGATGCTGTCTGTACTGGAGCAAGATGGCTGAAGGATAGGGATTATCCTCATATTAATGACGAATTCCTGCTTGTTAATGTCGGAACTGGTACTTCCTGGTTTAAGGTTAGCAAGAAGAGTCATTCGCGGGTTTTAGGAAGCGGAATTGGCGGGGGAACAATCATGGGACTTGCAGAATTATTAACTGGAGTTCAGGATTTTGCAAAAATTACAGAGCTTGCTTCTAAAGGCAGCAAGAATAAGATCGATGTTCTTGTGAAGGATTTATATGAAGAGGATATTGGTATCAACGGAAGCTTGACTGCGAGTAATTTTGGCTATGGAAATACATTGGATGGTAGCAAGGAAGATAAATTATCGTCTCTTTTTCAAATGACAGCCGAAACGATTGTTCTACTGTCACAGCAGGCTGGCACTATTCATCAAATAGACCAGATTATCTATGCGGGTGGAGCCGTTTCAGTGAATATGCCTTTGCAAAAAAGCATTTCTTCCTTTGATTATTTATTTCCAAAGAGTCAGCTGTTTCTGCAGGATGGCCAGTTTTGCGGTGCTTGTGGTGCACTACTTTCTGTCTAAAAGAAATCAAGGATGATGGCATTTGTATAGAAAAAGACTTAACAACAGTCCATACAAATGCCATCATCTAACATGACAAATTAGCGATACGAAAACAAGCGGAATATCGCTCCTCTTCTGACTGGTGCTTCCTTCGTCGCTTTATCCTCTTCGTCTTTGCTTTTCCTTGTACCATATGTGTGTACGTAAGGCTGATTAGCAGCAGCGGTAAGGGCAGCAATCTGTTCTTTTTGTGTCTCAATAAATTCATGCTGCTGATCCATTTGCTCCTGTTGCTTTTTCAATTGTTGAACAAGCACTGAATTGAAGTTGATTTGCAGCTCAAGCTGTTCTTTTACTGTTTTCAGCTCTTGAAGCATCTCTTCTGACGGCTTCGCTACTTGCTGCTGCAAGACTTGCGGCTCCGTGTCGGTCAGCACATCTTCAATTTCTCGCAAAGATAATTTATCTTCATTACGCAGCTTTTTAATCTTTTCCAATACTTCCATTGCGTTATCATCGAAATAGCGGTAACCGTGTTCGCCGACAATCGCCGGAATAACTCCTTTCAGCTCTCTAAGCCAGTTGCGCACAACACCAGGACTTTCTTCAATTGCAACAGCTGCCTCCTTAACGCTTAATAAAATTTCCTCCGTAGCAGAAGCGACTCTCTCTTGTTCCATCATTATGCTTCATCACCTTTCGTTTTGATAGAATAAATGAACGAAGAACAAATAAGTTTTTCGACTTTAAATACTAGTTCGCTATTTTAAAAAAATCTCCTTTAGCGAGGTTTGTCTAGTTTTGTTGATTAATAGTTTCTGTTATTTTATGATAATATATTTACAATAATTTCCAAGCATAATACGATAGAAAATAGGATTGGAAAGGGTTATTACTAAATAAAATGAAAGGAAGGATTATGTTTTCCATCCATACAATATGAAGAAAAAGGTGATTCGCTAAATGACAATCCATCAAACGATTGCTGATATACAGATTGTGGAGTACGAGGATCGGTTTGCTGCTGAAGTTGCGAAGATGTGGAACAAAAGCAAGGCGGCTTGGGGCGGCAGTGTAAAAACAGAAGAACAAATAATTGATCAGCATCGCAGCACAGATAATCTGCATACTTTTTTAGCCGTACATAACGATGAGGTGGTAGGATACTGCGGGCTGTCTGTGTATAAAGAAGATGTTGGTTCGTTATATATCCCGCTGTTAAATGTTCGACCCGATTTCCATGGGAAAAAGGTCGGTAAACTGCTGCTTCTTCATGCATTACAAGCAGTTATTAATAAAAAATGGCCACGGCTCGACTTATACACATGGGCAGGTAATACGAAAGCGGTCCCCCTTTATAAGCGCTGCGGTTTTTTCTGGGAAGATGAAGACAGCTATACTCACTTAATGAACTTTATTCCAACCATATTAAATGACAAGCTGCTCGCTCCTTATATGGCTAAAATTGACTGGTACAAGGACATGCTGCGCACGATGGAATTAAAGCCAGATGGAAGGAATGTAGATGGGTTTACTTATTATGACTATGAATGGGTAAATAAAGAGACCGCACTTAAAGCAAGCTTTGAAAAAACGGGCAGAGGTTTATGTGCACTAGAAACAGATGATTTCTCGATTGAATTATCTCTAAAAAATCATGAATTGCTCGTAGGACAAGAACATGAAGTTACATGTTTTATTAAGAACAAGTCCACCACTCCTCTTTTAATTGAGTTATCATCCTGTCCAAATGAAAGAGTTATTTGTGATTTTAACCACCGCCTCTTTGTTGAAGAAGAAATGACGATAACAGATACATTCTTTTTAACCGAGGGACCTGAGGCAGAAAAGGGCAAAACATTCCCAACCATTGCGGTCAATATAGCAGCAGGTGGCACTATGACGACATTTAAACTAGGAATCTGTCCAAAAACGCCAGTAACTATCATGGCAAAACCGATTCACTATGCATTGCAGGAAGGCTTCGAGATTGCTCTCGATTTGGAATTAGAAAATAATCTTACTGAATCTGTACAGGCAACCATTATGCTTCCTGAAAGTGAATATTTGTCTTTTAAAAATTCCACATTCAGCCTTTTGCTAAAAGGCAAAGAAAAGCGGTTCGTATCAATACCTGCTTCTATATTAGCTTTAGGCTTTACGAATGAAGACATCCTTGTTCAAGTGAAATGGCAAGGTGGTGAGCTTACGGTAAATAAACCAATTGCACTGGCATTAAAGGGAATTGGTGAGAGATTTTTCGGTGAAACAAAAGATTACTATCATGTTTTTAATGGGATTTATCAAGTGAATGTCAGAAAGGCAGATAATGTAATGACAGCAGGCACCAATCAGACAGGGAACTTACCGTTCGCCATGTTTGCCCCGATGCTTGGCAAGCCCTACTCCAATGAGCTGTCAAAAAAGAAGCCAGAAAAAGTCGAAACCTCCTACGAAAAGACATCTATTATTCTCACTCTTCATTATCAATCTACTGAACATCCAGACAATAGTATAAAGCTTAACATCCAGCTATTTGCAGAAGGACTTGTGAAAAGATGGGTTCTCCTTGAAAACAAACAGACTTCTTTAGATATCCATCTGCAGGAGACCTTTTATCATGATTGGGCAGAGGTATACTTACCTTTAAAAGGGGAGGTTGTTGTATTCAAGGAAGCCGATATGGTGGAGCCGCGAGACATTGCGTCAAAAGACATGAGCAGCAACTGGTATTTCTCTCAAGATCAGTCGAGCCCTGTCGGTGTATATTGGACGCAAGGCAGTAAAATAAGGATGGAAGGGTGGAAAATGCATCTCGAGTCACAAAAAAGCAGGCAAGGTAATGTCTATTCCTTCCCGCCTCTGTATATGTCTATCGGCGCTTATAGGAATTGGAGAGAAGTAGAATCAGCAGCGGCAGGTATTCAAGCTTCTAAGAAGGAAATCCATAAAGGTCTCGAGTTAATCTGGAATGGCGGCAACCCGATGCTTGAAGCAAATACATCTTTATCCTATCAGTTTGCCAGTTACCGCAACAATGCGCTTAAATTTGATATGGATTTGATTATTAATAATGCTTCTGCCCATCTGCAAGATCTAAAAGTCAATACTCCGCTCCATTTACCGTTTGAAGCAGCTGCGTGGCAGGCAGTCAATAAAATGACGACAGTAATGAAGACGGAAATAAGAGAATCTTATTTTGATAACATCCTGTTTTATCCGCAAGGAAGGATAACAAAAAACATCATAAACGAAAAAGGATTTGAAACATATCGTCTTCATAACGGCATCCTGGAAATTTCCGCTGCAGCCGATTATTATCCAGGTATCTTTTCCTTACAAGTAAACGAAACAGAATGGCTTGATCAGGCATTTCCAGAGCTGATTGCAAAAAGCTGGTGGAACCCTTGGGCCGGCGGGATGAAGGCAGGTCCGCCTGATTTGAATGATTATTCTATGATGAAAGAATCGACTAAGCTTGCGTTTGTCGATGTGTGGGATAATTTCGCAAACAAATGGTCTGGTATCAGAATGGATACAGATATTAACCAGCACTCACAATGGAGAGGGCTTTCATTTTCTCAATACTTTGTCACAATGCCAGGATTGCCTCTTCTTGCTGTGTTTGTGTCTGTGCATAAAACGGCAGGCAGAAAAATGGAGAAGGAGCAATGGCATACAAATCTCTTTTTGCATAACAATTGTACTTTGCAGCTAGCTGATCATAAATTGCATAACCGAGTCTATACTTCAGGAGCTATGGAGCAGGATATTACTTTAAAGGAAGACTTTCATGTTAAACTACAAGGTACAGAGGATAAGCTGCATTTACTCACAGACAGAAACAGAATCAGTACACAATATTACACAAATAATGAAATCATTCAGCTTGTTTCCATGACAAATTGTGAAAGAGACAATCAGAACAGAGTATTTACACTGCCGAGCTTCCTTTATTTTGATAAGATGAATGTCAAATCATCACAGTTAGACATACTTAAATCCCTTCGGTTTACTAAATTATAGAGTGATAGAAAAGGAGAACCAATGAAAATTATTGATGCTCACATCCATTTGTCTAATATCGAATCATTTAAAGAAACAGCAAAATCATTGTCTAAAGTTGATTACAGCACGGACGGAGTTCAATCAGAAATGAAAGATGCGAATATTGTCTTAGCAATTGGCATGGGAGTGACAGAAACGCCGCATATGGGCTTTCCCGACTATAAGGCCCAAACACCGATGGGGCTTGATCTTGGAGATATACTGCCGCCTAATATCGTCTATTGTGCCGGAGTTAATCCATACAAGCTAGATTCTTTTTCTATCAGAGAACTGGAACGGGAAATCTACAAGGATCATGTAGTCGGCATAAAGATTTATTTAGGCTATTATCCGTTCTATGCCTATGATAAAGTATACAATCCTGTGTATGAACTAGCGGAAAAGTATAACTTGCCAGTTGTGTTTCATACTGGAGATACATACTCCGAAAGAGGGTTGTTGAAATATTCCCATCCGCTTGCAATTGATGAAGTTGCGGTGAAATATCGCAATATTCGTTTTATGATGGCCCATTTTGGCGATCCATGGACATTGACTGGTGCAGAGATTTTATATAAAAACCGAAATGTTTATGCTGACCTTTCCGGGCTGGTTGTTGGGGCAAGAGCGGAGTTAGAGAAGGCGCAAGAAGGAATATTTTTACAGCATTTAAGGCATGCGCTCGTATATGCCAACTCCTATGATAAGCTTTTGTTCGGGACAGATTGGCCGTTAGCTCCATTCCAACCATATATTGAATTTATTCAAAACCTTATTCCGAGTGAGTATCATGAAGATGTGTTTTATAACACAGCCTTGAAGGTTTTTCCAAAAATCAAGAAGTTTCTTTATGGTTGATTTTTAAAAAAACATTAGGGACTATCTTAAAAAGATAGTCCTATAAGCATTATTAATTTGGAAAATGGAAAAACTACTACCTACACAATAGGTAGCAGGTGTATAAAATGAAAACTATTTTAGCTTGTTTTTTTATCTTAATACTCATGGGTTCTATCTCCTGTTTTGCTAAAGAAACAATAGACTATGGGAATTATGAAGTAGATTTACCAGAGAAAGAATTAACTCTTAAAGAAGCGTATAATTTAGGATTAGAACTAGGGAAAAAATTCGATAAAGAAGCAATTCTTTTATTTATGAACAGTGTTGATGATGAAACTTTAAGTGGCTATAATGGAAAAAAAGGAAATTGGCAAGGCGTGTTTGCTTTACCATCAGTTAAACGCCAGATGGTATTTGTTATTGAAAAAGGCAAACATAAAAGTCACAGAATAATTGGCAATTCCGATGAACTAACTATTCCACATTTAGAAATTAATATTGATAGTAGTCAAATTATTAAAATTGCCGTTGAAAAATATCATTTGCAACCAAGCCCAAAAGATGCCCCTTTCTCACACGGATATCATTTTAGATTAATGCGAGATGAAAATTACATTTTTCTTGGTGTAGATGGAAAAATAAATGGTCTAAATGCAGAGGTTTTATTTAATCCTAAAACCGGCGAATACTTAGGACTTACAAAAGAAAATAAATAACTTATGCCTCTATTAACGAGAGCATTAACCCAATTACGATTAATGCTCTTTTTCGAATATTGTTATTAAAAAAATACTAAGAAGAAATTGTTATTTAGATTGGCTATGTTAAAGTATACACATATGCTCATATAATCACGTTCGTATGACTAAAGTATAAGAATAGAATAGTTTAGAAGGTTGAAAAAATTAACGATGAAAATGTAATATATAGCATTGCTTATGATTTAAAAAGTTCTTACAAGAGCTTTGGAACAGGACATAAGTTAATTACTTTAGAGAAAAATCCGGTTACAAGCAAAAGAACTTGGTATATCACGAAAATCGTTACATTGTATAAACAATATGAAGGAGTTACACCAGCTGAAACAATAATCAAATAAAGTTAGGAGTCTATGCTCCCTATACCTACTTAGAACTTGGAAATGCAGTTACCAAGTTTTTTTCTCTTCCTAAAATGCCGTATCTCTAAGTCGTAAAGTTTCTGCTGTTTCCCAAGTTCCGTTAACACTTGCTAGGATAAGCATTTGTTTTTTCTTACTTAATTCACTCTCTGTATTCCTATTGTCAAGGAACTGAAACCATACTAAATATAATAGTAAATACTTTGTAGAAACTCAAATTAAACCGACGTATCCATTTCTTTAAACGGGAATGGTAACTATTAATATTGTTTAAATGGTAGATTCCTTTCTTTACATATTCTTTCTTGCTGCCATTTATAATGCTGAATTTACTGTTGTCGTAAAAAAGCTCTGCCGCATCACTCCCTCTCATACAAATGGCCCGTTCCCCTAAAAGATGTGTTTCAAATATATCAGACTGATAAGCTTGACATCTGTTTGATACAAATTGATAGCCTTCCTATAGCACGTCTAAGCTGTGATCTATTCCTGCTTCTTTTGGCATTGAGTTAGACATCTTTTTATCTTCCGCTTTCTATTGTTTAGTTATCTTTTTCCTCTTTTGCAAACTTTAAACGAGATAGGAAAAGAGTATCGGTGCTTAAAACGGTTTTGTAGTTGATTTTTTTCATTCGTGTTACAATATTTCGGTAGGATATAGATAGGAGTTCATTCAAATAATGGATATCATTCAATTAACAGAGAATTTTGTGAAAGATAAATTAAAAGATGATGTGACAGGCCATGATTGGCATCATATTGACAGAGTGCGAAATACTGCGCTTTTCATCTGTGAAAAAGAATCAAGCGGAAATCCATTTATTATAGAGCTTGCCGCTATTTTACATGATGTGGCAGATGCAAAACTGAACGAATCTAAAGAGGAAGGTACTCGGCTGCTTGAGCAGTTTTTAGAAAGTCTCCCGCTTGAACAGAATGATCGAAATCATATAGTAAGGGCAATTGCAACGGTTTCATACAGCGGCGGAAACAACGCGGAGCCAGAGTCGATTGAAGCGAAAATTGTTCAAGATGCGGACAGACTGGATGCGATTGGCGCAATCGGTATCGCTAGAACCTTTGCATATGGCGGAAAAAAGGGACATGTCATATACGATCCTTCTGTCGGTGCTAGAGAAAACATGACAGAAGAGGAATATCGGAGCGGCCAGTCTAGCACCATCCAGCATTTCTATGAAAAACTCCTGAAATTAAAGGACTTGCTTCATACGAATACAGCCAGAACGATTGCAGCAAAAAGGCATCAATTGATGGAAAATTACTTAAAAGAATTCTATAAAGAATGGAATGGTAGTTATGAAGAGTATTTCAATTGAAAATTTAACAAAAACTTACGGGGAAAAAGAATTATTTCATTCCATTTCCTTTTCTATAAGTGAAAAAGAAAGAGTTGGACTGATTGGTATTAATGGCACAGGCAAGTCATCGCTGCTGAAGATAGTGGCAGGTATCGATTTGCCTGATGAAGGCGAGATTATCGCCCCGAAAGATTACCGAATCGCATACTCCTCCCAAAGTCCGGAAATCCATCCCGAAATGACTGTTTTAGATTATGTGTATACAGGTGATGCACCAGTATGGAAAGTGGTCCGGAATTATGAGGAAATATTGCTCAAGTTAGAAAAGGACCCGGAAAATAATAAGCTGCACGGCGAGCTGTTCGAGATCCAAAAAAGAATGGATGCCCAAAACGGCTGGGATGTTCATACGAATACGAAGACTGTATTAACAAAGCTTGGCGTCAGCTTTTATGACAAAAAGATTGGTGAGCTGTCAGGCGGCCAGAAAAAGCGTGTTTCTCTTGCGCAAGTCCTTATTCAAGAGCCGGATTTGCTCATTTTGGATGAGCCTACAAACCATCTTGACTTTGATGCGGTTAAATGGCTGGAAGACTATTTAGGTAAATTTAATGGTGCCCTGCTGCTTGTCACACATGACCGTTACTTCTTAGACAAGGTTACCAACCGGATGTTTGAGCTAGAGGGAGGCAATTTATACAGCTATAAAGGCAATTATGCAGAGTTTCTGCAAGCAAAGGCAATCAGAGAAGAAAACGAGGCAGCAACTATTGATAAACAAAAGAATTTGTTCAGACGAGAGCTGGAATGGATTCGCAGAGGTGCTAAAGCCCGTTCAACTAAACAAAAAGCAAGAATTCAGCGCTTTGAAGAATTAGATGACAAACTTGCATCCGTTCAGGATAAAGGCAAGCTTGATATTTCCTTAAAAGGCAGCAGGCTAGGTAAACAGGTTTTTGAGCTTGTGTCTGCTTCCAAATCCTTTGAAAACAAAACGATTCTGAAGGACTTTAATCTCCTTGTAAAGCCTGGAGACAGAATTGGCATTATCGGTCATAATGGTACAGGAAAATCAACGCTGCTTAACATTCTTGCTGGCAAGATTCCGCTAGACCATGGTGACTATATTATTGGACAAACAGTGAAAATTGCTTACTATACGCAGGAAAACGAAGAAATGGACCAATCAAAGCGCATGATTGAGTATTTAAAGGAGACGGCTGAAATCATTGAGACAACAGACGGGAAAACGATCTCTGCTGCACAAATGCTCGAAAGATTCTTGTTTCCGCCCCATACGCATGGAACCATTATCGGCAAGCTGTCTGGCGGGGAAAGACGAAGATTATACTTGCTGAAAATACTAATGGGCGAGCCGAACGTCCTGCTTTTAGACGAGCCGACGAATGATCTTGATACACAAACACTGATGGTGTTGGAGGATTATTTAGATGAGTTCAAAGGTGTTGTTATTACAGTATCCCATGACCGCTATTTCCTAGATAAAGTAGCGCAAGAGCTGTTAGTGCTCAGAGGCGGAGGTAATATAGAGAGCTACTACGGCAATTACACCGAATATCTCCAATCCGAAAAACAAAAAGAGCAGGCAGAAAAAGCGGTGAAGGAAAAGCCGAAGCAGCAAGAACAGCCGAAACAGAAGAAGGTTAAACTAAGCTATAATGAACAACGAGAATGGGCGACAATCGACAGTGATATAGAAAACTGCGAAAGCCGCCTTGAAGCGATTGAAACAGAGATGGAAAACACAGGAAGTGACTTTGAAAAAGCCAACGCTCTGCTTAAAGAACAAGAAGAATTAAATGAGAAATTGGAATTTTTAATAGAACGGTGGAGCTATCTGTCTGAGATTGCTGAAAGTTAACCGTTAAAAAATGATTTTGAGGGGGATTTTTTGATGAAAATTATGGCGATTGAACCTACTCCTAGCCCGAATACGATGAAAATCAATTTAAATGAAGAGCTGCCGATGGGAACAAGCAATAACTATAAAAAGGACAATGCCGAAGAAGCACCGAAGGTAATCCAGGACATTCTGGCAATTGAAGGTATTAGAGGGGTTTACCATGTTGCTGATTTCTTGGCAGTTGAACGAAATGCCAAATATGACTGGAAGGAACTTCTTGCCCAAGTACGAAATGCTTTTGGGGAAGAAGCAGAAAGTTTAGAAAAAGAGCCGGAAGTGAACGAGCATTTCGGTGAAATAAAAGTGCTTGTGCAAATGTACAAAGGGATACCTATGCAAGTAAAGCTGACGGATGGAACGGAAGAAAAGCGTTACGGCTTGCCAGAGCAATTCATGAAGGCCGTTTCAGAGGTAAGAATGCCGCAAGATAATGTTGTGGCAAGCAGAAAATGGCAGGAATTCGGAGTGCGCTACGGTGAGTTTGACGAAATTGGTCAAGCTGTCCAAGAGGAAATGATGGCTGCATATCCTGATGAAAGAATTGCAAGCCTAGCAGAAGCTGCAAAGAACCCAGAAACAGCAGAAGCAACTTTGAACAAGCGGGAAAAAATCAAACTGACCTTTCAAGATTTAGAGCATGAAGATTGGAAGATTAGATATCAGAGATTAGAACAAAGTGAGGATCCGACGGTTGATGATATACCAGTGTTAACGGCAGCACTTGATGATGAAAAGCCGTCCATTCGCAGACTGGCAACAGTATATCTCGGAATGATTGAAGATGTAATCGTGCTGCCGTCCCTTTATAAAGCACTTCAAGATAAAACGGTAACAGTAAGACGAACTGCAGGTGACTGCTTGTCAGATTTAGGCTTCTCTGAAGCAATGGAAGAAATGATGAAAGCTTTAGATGACAAAAGCAAGCTTGTAAGATGGCGTGCTGCAATGTTCTTGTATGAAGTGGGAGATGAAAGGGCTTTGCCTTCATTAAAGGCTCATGAAGATGATCCTGAATTTGAAGTAAGTCTGCAAATTAAAATGGCTATCGAAAGAATTGAGCTTGGAGAAGAGGCGAAAGGTTCTGTCTGGAAACAGATGACTGAAGCACGCAAGCAGGATTGACTTTAGAAAATATTTCTTGTTGGACTAATTGTGTTTAGACTCCCCGTTAAAAGGAATACATTCACTAGTATTTCTTTTAGCGAGGTGTTAAAAAACATGAATAAACAGTCAGAAGAAGAAGAAAATCATGTTATCTCTATCGGTTCTTTAGCTATCATTTTAAAGGATAAATATCAGGCGATATATACAATCAATGATATCCTGATTGGACTGTTATTCCTGTTAGGAACGATTTTCAACATGCTGTTGAGCTGGAAGATAACAGGTGCCGTTCTTTATATCTCAGGAAGTGTCTTGCTTCTTATTCGTCCAGTTATCCGAACATGTCATCTTTTACAGGTAAAAAGAGTGGGAAAAGAAAAAAGAAAGAAACACGCCTAATCAGATTCATTTCGTTGCATGTATGCATTTCATTATTGTATGCTTATAGCACATGCATAAATAAAGGAGGAAAATAGTAATGTCGATGGCATATGAAGAATATATGAGACAAATGGTAAAGCCGATGCGAGCAGAGCTTGTGCACGCAGGTTTTCAGGAATTAACAACAGAAGAAGAGGTAGAGGAGTTTATCAGCAGCAATAAAGGAACTTCACTGGTTGTTGTTAATTCTGTATGTGGGTGTGCTGCAGGTCTTGCAAGACCTGCTGCAACACAGGCCGTATTACAAGCAGAGAAAAAACCGGATAATCTTATTACAGTATTTGCAGGTCAAGATAAAGAAGCGACTGCAAGAATGAGGGAGTTCTTTGGAGATATCGAGCCATCATCTCCTTCTATGGCTTTAATTAAAGACAATCAGGTTGTCCATTTTATCCCTCGTTATGATATTGAAGGCAACTCCATGGAAGCGATTATGGAAAATTTGATGTCTGCTTTCGAACAAAACTGCTAATAATAAAAGCAATAGAACAAGCAAAGAGGGGCACACTAGCAGCCCCTCTTTTTTTCTTATAAAGGCAATTCCTTTTAAGTGTTAAGAAAGGTGAATGAAAATGATAGTTACAACTGCAGGAAGAACAAATCAAGAAATGATAGACAAAGCGAAAACGGCAGCAGCCTTGCTGCAGTGCAGCTATGTGGACAGAAATAAAAGGACAGTCAAATCTCTGATCACTAAGTATCAAGAAGATGTGTTAGTGGCGGGCAAGGAAAGATATGAACTGTTTGCAGCAAATGCGAGCGAGCCTTTTTTCTTTCATCCTAGCTCTGCAATGTTCCGAATTAAAAGACTGCAAAAGGAGGAGCATGATCCTTTCGTTGATGCTTGCAATCTAACAGAGGGAAAGTCTCTTTTTGACTGTACGCTCGGCTTAGCATCTGACAGCATTATCGCAAGCTTTGCAGTCGGAAAATCAGGAGCAGTTGAAGGAGTGGAAGCAAGTCCGGTCATTGCCTTTATTGTCAAAGAAGGTCTTGCTGTCTGGCAGTCCCATGATGAGCAAATGGATGAAGCTATGCGAAGGGTGAAGGTGACGAGCGGACATGCACTTGATGAGCTGAGAAAAAAAGAGACAAACAGTATCGATTGTGTGTATTTAGATCCAATGTTTGAGGAAAGCATTGATTCAGATGGAATTAAACCATTAAAGCATTTAGCTGTTTATGAAGACTGGACAACCACGATGATAGAAGAAGCACGCCGTGTCGCCAAAGAAAGGGTTGTACTGAAGGACCATTATAAAAGCACGCGCTTTGAAGCCTTTGGTTTTCAGCGAATACAGCGGAAAACAGCCAAATTTCACTATGGCATCATTGAATTATAGGAAAAATTAAGGATAACAGGCTATTATTTTTAAATAATACTGTATAAATAGTGGCTGAATAATTGTACTTTATTATATACTTGAATAGTACTGTATATATATTAGAGCACCATTAAACAAAGAAAAAAACTGGCTTTACATAGGATTAACAGGATTTTTGAAAGTGAGGTGTTTACAATGCCTAATTGGATTCGAAAAAGTCTTGTTGTCTTTGTGTCGATCTTAACATTTGGACTGGTAACTCCGTCCCCTTCCGCTTTTTACAATACTAGCAATGGTGATGAAAAGAAGCCTGCTGATGAAAGCAAGCTGCCAGTCTCTTCAGAAGAATTAACCCTTGATACGGGGATTCTGGATGAGCGTTCGGAAAGGGATAAGGTCGTGGGCAAGCTGATGGAAGAAGCAGAAGTGCAAAGCTATACGAAATTCGGGAGCAAGATTAAACCGGTGATTGAGGATGAATTCAGAATTGCGATTTTACCGAATATTGAAAAAGCGATTAACAATGTGACTTCAAGCTTCCCTGATGAAGATTTGAGCCAGCTTACGGTTACAGAAATGCCGAGCCCTGGGACGAGCGAGCGGATTTTCCACATAGTGAAAGAAAATCAAGACGTGATTCGCTTTCATGTAAGAAGGGATCGCCCCCCGCAAGATGGCTATTGGTTCAATTTTCATTATCACACGTTTCAGGATAATTTCCAAAATCATTATGCACTAGGCAATATCTACTGGGATAAAAATACTCCGCCTAAATGGATGAGTTAAAAAAAAATCCCGACAAATAATAAAAATGCGAAACTATTGAAGCATTTGAAACGTAGATAATAAAAATGAAAAAAATGGAGGAATTAATCATGGCAATCAGTTTATCAAAAGGACAAAAAGTAGACTTAACAAAAGGAAACCCAGGATTAACGAAAGTTATCGTAGGACTTGGCTGGGATGTAAACAAGTATGACGGCGGAAATGACTTCGACTTGGATACTTCTGTATTTTTGCTTGGTGACAACGGTAAAGTAACATCTGAAGCTGATTTTGTATTCTACAACAACACATCTGGCGGAAACGGATCTGTCGTTCACTCTGGTGACAACCGAACTGGAGCAGGAGACGGTGATGATGAGCAAATTATTATTGACCTTCAAGCAGTGCCTGCAAGTGTTCAAAAGATTGCTTTTACTATTACAATTCATGACGGTGACGCACGAAACCAAAACTTCGGACAAGTTTCTAACTCATATGCGCGTATTCTGAATGAACAAAATAATGAAGAGCTTATCCGCTATGACTTAGGAGAAGATTTCTCTATTGAGACAGCGCTTGTTGTCGGAGAACTTTATCGCCATAACAACGAATGGAAATTCAGTGCAATCGGAAGCGGCTACCAAGGCGGCTTGGCAGCATTAGCAACAGATTTCGGACTGCAAGTCGGCTAATCTGTTAGTTGCTTTTAGAGGGGATAACCTTTTCAATTGCCTTTCCATTTGATTGCAGATAAAAAAATACAAAACTGATACAGCGATCAATGAGGAGGAACTTACACGAATGGATGCTATTATTCAATCCTTTATCGAAACATATTCTATGTTTTTTGATTGGGAAGCGTGGGGAAGAGTACTGTCAGACCCAGTGAGCTGGGGATATATTGGAACACTTATAATTTTGGAAGGACTGCTATCAGCTGATAACGCACTTGTGCTTGCTGTTATGGTTAAGCATCTTCCGCCTGAAAAACGTAAAAAAGCTCTTTTCTACGGTTTGCTTGGAGCATACATATTCCGCTTCATCGCAATTGGAGTCGGTGTATTACTAATTAAATTGTGGTGGGTAAAGGTACTCGGTGCAGCGTACTTGGCGTATTTAGCAATCAAGTACTTTATCGATAAACGAAAAGAGAAGGAAGCAGCAGAAAACGAAGAAGAATCGCATGGCATTAACCAAAATGGTTTGTTAATCCGCTTGTTCGGTACATTTTGGGGAACAGTTGTCGCTGTTGAGCTAATGGATATTGCCTTTTCAGTAGACAGCGTTCTTGCCGCTTTCGGTGTCAGCAACGAAGTATGGGTGCTGCTTGTCGGCGGTATGCTCGGCGTTCTGATGATGCGCGGAGTTGCAGGTGTATTCCTGAAATTGATTGACCGTGTGCCAGAATTGGAAAGCACAGCATATATTTTGATTTTAATTATTTCTGTAAAGATGTTCTTAGGTGTGTTTGGTGTTCATGTACACCATATTGTATTCTTTGGCATATTAATTATCGCTTTCGCAGCAACATTTGTTGTTCATAATCGTAATAAGAAAAAAGCAGAGCAAGGCGAAGCTTAATAAAGTAACGAGAGAGAAGGGGTATGACAAGTTGTCATCCCTTCTTTTTTCCATCTAAAGATATAATCCTCATGTTATTACAAATTTACCCATAACAAGAAAATATTAATGCAAGAAAACCGATATTATATTAAAATAAAAGGTAATTTCTAATTTTTTTTATATAATAATTATCAGAATAGTCTAATCACAAAAGGCTTTATAGTGGAATGGAGTTACTGAAATGAAATTATTTTCCGATTTAAATAATCAGCTTGTTGAAAAGCTTTTTTATAAGGAGCCTGAGGAATTGTCGATAACTTCTGATAAGGAGATTTTATCCTATGCCCTTGCCTCCACCCTGTATATGCCTGCAACTAGACCAAATATTTATCATGATCTTCTGATAAACAAGCATCCCGGCTTAACATCAATGGTTATATGCTTAGAAGATTCTATCGGTGATCATGAAGTAGAGCTTGCAGAAGCGAAATTAAAAGAAGAGCTGCTTAACATAAAGGCAAGTATCGAGCAGGGAATATTAGTGAAAAGCAAAATGCCAATGATTTTTATTAGAATTCGCTCTGTTGACCAGTTTTTACGGCTGATGAACGCTCTTAAAGATTGTATGCATTTGCTGACAGGTATTGTGATTCCTAAGTTTGATGCCCAAATTGGCAGCATCATTTTGCAAGAATTGGATTCCTATAATACGAAGGGGAATTTGCTGTATGCAATGCCGATACTAGAAACGAAGAAAATAATAGAAAAAGAGACTAGGCTCGAAGAACTGTTATCGATTAAAAAAGTTCTTGATACATATAAACATCTTATTTTAAATGTCCGCATTGGAGCGACTGATTTTTGCGGTCTTTATGGCATTCGGAGAAACAGTGATACAACGGTGTATGATGTGGCCATTATCCGCGATTGCATCACAGATATCATCAATGTATTTTTACGCGCTGACAGTCCATATGTTGTTTCAGGACCAGTTTGGGAGTACTTTTCTTCCAAAGAGAGAATGCTGATACCACAGCTGCGGGAAACGCCATTTAGAAAAAGATACGGCAAGGCAGGCATGCAGATGAGAACACAGCTTATTGATAAGCATATGGATGGCTTGATTAGAGAAGTACTGATGGACATTACGAATGGCCTGACAGGAAAAACAATCATTCACCCAACCCATATTAAGCCTGTACAAGCGTTAAATGTTGTCAGCTATGAGGAATATTTGGACGCGGCAAATATAATTGCAAGCAGTAATGGAGAGATTGGAGTAATGAAAAGCTCCTTCTCCAATAAAATGAATGAAATAAAGCCCCATTTCTATTGGGCTCAGAAAATCATGCTAAAATCTAGAGTTTATGGGGTGTTCCATGAAGAATTTACATACATTGACTTACTCAAACAAGAAAATTTTATTGCCAATTCTAAATGATTTAAAGATGCATATTGAAATAAAGGAAAATCCATTTGAGCTGCATGCAGAAGAACTATTTCAAATGGCGGCAAGAATCAATAAAAAAAGGTCGTTTTTGTTTGTCAGCAGGCTATTAGGAAAACATATTCCGATTAAACCACAGCTTGGATTATGGACGGGTTTCGCGCTTGCTGCCAGATATGAAGAATTAAAGATAGATAGTCTATCTGCAAAAAGAGAGGAATTGCTTGACTGCTATCATCATTCCATTGCGAATTTTCAGGATGCCCCTTTCATCAGGAAGGAGACGGCTGATCCTGTTATTATCGGGTTTGCCGAAACAGCAACTGCACTGGGCCACAGTTTCTATAAAGGATTTCAACATGCGTCCTTTTTTCACACGACTCGGGAGTTAGTAGAAGGCATGGAATCGATAATTTCTTTTGAGGAGGAGCACTCCCATGCTACGTCTCATCGCTGCTATATAGATGTTTCCATGCTTGATAATACTCGCGAAGTCATTCTTGTTGATGATGAACTGACGACAGGAAAGACTGCCATTAATATTATTAAGGATATTCAGGGGAAATTCCCGCGGAAAGAGTATACAATTGTCTCCATTCTGGATTGGCGCAGCAAAGAAAATGACCAAAAGCTAAAACAGTTAGAGCAGGAGCTCAAGATTAATATTCGCATTGTGAGTCTATTAAAGGGAGAATTCAGTCTTGAAGGAGCGCTGCAAATCGAAGATATTCAACAGGAAACAAATCCTTTAATCACGGATAATGTGGAGACGGAGTTTATTTCGCTTGATGATTTTACGGAAAACAGCCAGCTTCCTTATTACTCACGAACATTAGCAGGCAAGGAAAATCCTGGCTATTACTTAGGAGATACTGGAAGATTCGGACTTCTGTCAAGTGAAAATCACTGGATGGATAAAGCAGCTGATTACTTGGCTAAAAAGAGACTTGGCACCCAAACACTCTGTATTGGAACTGGCGAGTTTATGTATATTCCAATGAAAATTGCAAGTCTAATGGGACAGGGTGTTTCCTACCAATCCAGCACGAGAAGCCCGATTTATCCTCATAATGAAAACC
Source organism: Bacillus sp. Au-Bac7 (assembly GCF_021341655.1). Classification (NCBI taxonomy): domain Bacteria; kingdom Bacillati; phylum Bacillota; class Bacilli; order Caryophanales; family Bacillaceae; genus Bacillus; species Bacillus sp. Au-Bac7. The sequence continues at coordinate 407,529 of NZ_JAJTTG010000001.1, forward strand.
ATTATGGAGCCAAAACAGCCATCCATTTTCTAAACCCTGAAGATGAGCATATAGACCATTATTTATACAATATTCCGTCTTATGCATACGATGATATTTTTATATTCTTTGAGAGAAAAGTGGAAGAAGATAAGCTTCAGCTCTTGCTTGCAAAGCTTAAAGAAACGGGAGTAAAAAAAATAAATGTGGTGCATTGCAGTGGGAGGTAGTGTAGATGATGGAAAAGACCGATCTAAAAAAATTTGGCTCTTATAAAGAGGAAGATGTTGTTTTTCTGTTAAAGGATTTAAGCAGCTTAAATTTAGAAGGCGATACAGAGGAGCGGGAGCGCCGCATTCAGGGTGGACAGCATTACAGTGAAACGCTGCCGAAGGAATATAATCCTCCAGAAAAATATCTCCAAGTTTTTTGGGAAACTCTGGATGAATATAAGGAGAAGGTTGCCTTTTGCACTGCTGTTGTTGCTGAGCAGATTTACAGAAAAAAGGGCAATAATACGGTGCTTGTCTCTTTAGCTAGGGCAGGAACACCGATCGGTATATTGATTAAACGTTACTTAGAGCAGAAATACAGCATGAGCTTCCCGCATTATAGCATTTCCATCATCAGAGACAGAGGGATTGACGAAAATGCTCTTCTGTACATCCTAAAAACACATCCTGAGGGCAATATTCAATTTATCGATGGCTGGACAGGCAAAGGAGCCATTTCCATCGAATTAACTAAATCTCTAGCTGAATTCAAAGACAGCCACGGATTTGAGCTTGATGATGCACTCGCTGTAGTGGCAGACCCTGGGCATTGCACAAATTTATATGGAACAAGAGAGGATTTTCTAATTCCAAGCGCATGTTTAAATTCAACAGTCTCTGGTCTTATCAGCAGAACCGTGCTGAATGATGCCTATATAGGTGAGTCAGATTTCCATGGTGCAAAATTTTACGAAGAACTAACAGAATATGACGTCTCAGAGAAGTATTTGGAAGAAATCACTTCTGAGTTTCATCATATTGATACAGAAAAATTGGAGCAGGCAATTTCGGATGTTATAAAAGAAGAGGAAGTTTCTTTCAAGGGAATGAAGGAAGTCCTCGAAATGAAAGAATCTTTCGGAATTGAAACAGTTAATTACGTAAAGCCAGGAGTCGGAGAGACGACTAGGGTGCTTTTAAGGAGAGTTCCGTGGAAAATTCTCATGAAAGACCCAAGTAGCCCATATGTGCGCCATATTGTTTTGCTTGCAAAAGAACGAAATGTGGAAATCATTCCATATCCTCAAATGAGCTATACATGCTGCGGTCTTATTAAAAAGGTTGGTGCTAAATGATGATGATGTTCGCGTCAGACTTAGACAGAACCTTGATTTATTCAGAACGCGCTCTGTCTGAAATGGGAACTCCATTAAATGAAAGCATGGTACCTGTTGAAAGATTAAAGGGAAACTATATCTCCTATATGAAGATAGATGCACTAAGAAAATTAAAGGAGCTTGCATCTCAGCTGCAATTTGTGCCTGTGACGACAAGAACGTATGAGCAATATAAGCGTATCTTTATTTTCGAAGAGAACATTCCAATCACCTACAGTGTGACCTCCAATGGTGCGAATATCCATTATAAAGGAGAAATATTGTCAGATTGGACGAAAGAAGTTCAGGTAAAGCTTGCAGAGCAATGTATTGAAAAAGAAAAACTGATGGAATTAGTCAACGGGCAAGCCTTACCTGGTTCTATGAAAATAGCAGATGATCTCTTCTTTTATTATATATTAGAACAGCAAATAACTTCTGAGACGAAAAAACTGATTGGAAAGATAGCATCAGAAAATGGCTGGAAGGTTTCCCTGCAAGGGCGAAAGCTGTATTTTATGCCAGCACCTGTGTGTAAAGGAGAAGCCGTAAAATTTATCCAAAAAAGAGAAGGCATCAAAATTACAGCAGGGGCAGGAGACTCTCTCCTTGATTTTCCTTTACTGGATGCTTGTACTCATGCTTGGATGCCAAAGCATGGTGAATTAGCAGACGAAGTGCGAGATGCTAATCGTTATAATCTTACTAATTTCTCTGGTGCTGATGCTGGTGAAGAAATCATCGAAACGGTGCACCGGCTTTATAAGAGGAGTGCTACTCCTCTGTTGGAGAATCTTTAAACCATTTGGAAAGCAAGCGATAGATGCCAATAAAAACAGAATAAAAAATAAAAAAGGTGAATATTCCTAGCAAAAGAGACTTGAAGGTCACACTTATGGCAAAACTGATTATTAAACTGATAAAAAACAAATCAAAGAAAAGATAGGTTTTGGAACTTATAACTTGCTCCAATTGTTCCAGTTCTGACTCGAGTTCATGATAAGACTTTTTTCGATATAATGATCTCATATTATAACACCTGCTTAGCCTAGATTTACTGTATAATATGCAATTGCTTCAAAATGGTGAGACGTTAAAAAGGATTGAACATAGGTATATAAAGCCCAAAAGATATTGCTTGGAAGGCTAGAAAGTTAAGCAGTGCTTAAAAAATATGAAACTTTTTAGACTAGTAAACGTACTAATTTATATACGGTAAATATTTAGCAATATCTATATACTTTTGCTATGATACATATAAAGCCTTTTCAAATCACAAGGCCATATTTAACAGAGCAGTTCGTTTAGGGAAGTGGGAAAATGAATGTTAATTTACACACGCTGAATGGGCAGATACTTCCTGTATCAATGGAAAACTGGTATACAACATTGCAGCAGCCGCCAAAAAGCAGGCCGCTCTATAAAGAAGAAAATGGTGTCATCACATTCGGACAAGTGCTTGTAAAGCTGCTTGGCGTTCCGATGGATGAAGACGAATACTACAACCAGCTGTATGATTGGGTCAGTCAAGATGACAGCAGGCTTGTGCTTATCAGCAACCATCACTTGAATAGGGTGCTTGACAACAAGCATTTTCAGGCGATTCAAAGAGTGCTGAATTTGCTGCAAGAACAAAATCTTTCGGTCAATCGCTTTGTCGCTTTTTTAGATGGAGAGAATTTGCTGTTGAAATCTCAAGTCCCGTCCATTCATAGGAAATTAAGGGAAGGGATGATTAAGGTTTTGGAGCGATTTGCAGAAGCAGAGCCGAGTGGCTTAAAAAGCAGCGAATTGCGAAGAATTCTTGTCGATGTCATTAAATGGTCCATCAATCATCTTGAACCGAGTCTTGAAGCGTGCAGAGCGGAAGACAGGCTGCCGCAATTTTTGTGGTACGGGACAGGCAGCAAAAGCCAGGCTTATTTTTTGACATACTTGGCTACAATAGGCTGTGATTTAGTGGTCGTCAGTCCAAATGGTGATGACATCCTCACACAAATATCCGGTGAAGGACAGCCGGCTTTTACACATATATATCCGCAAGCAAAAGAGGCAGAAGAGTTTCCAACTGAAAAACGGCGGAGAACGGCAACGGTTGCGTACAGAGCGTCCAAAGAAATTGAAAGCATTCTTAACCATGAAGGTTCTGGCCTATATAAACCATGGCAACTAAGGGATTATACTCCTACTTCTGTCACCTTAAAAACGACATATGATGAGCTTTTTTTGTTGGAGAAAGAAAAAGCAATGATTCGCCCTAACTTTGAAGTCAGCAATGGAGTAGTGAAAATTCCAACTATTTTTGCTAAAGTATTTGGTGTAAGCAGCAATAGAAAGGAATACTGGGATCGGATGCATAGTCTTGTAAATGTCGACCATGCTCTTTTAATCAAGAATTTCCCGTTTACAAGAGCTGTTGTCAGTGATTACCGTTTCCACTACCGAAGTGCCCTCGACAGAGAAGGGAAATTAGATATTAACAAAATGATGACAGCCAATTACTGGAACTATAGCCGCTTGCCGCTAGGGCTGCAAAAGGGAATTGCCTCAAGCATACGCACAATATGCGATAAGCCGCAGCTGAAGCCCTTGCCGAATGAGACAGAAGAGGAAGCAGCTATATTTCTGTTTACACAAGGGCTGATTATTCCTGCAGATATCCTGAAGCTGCTTCAGAAGTTTGACTATTCACAGGATGTGCCGAGTGTCATTCTCTACAAAACAGAGCTTAACGGTCTGTTCACAAGGGAAGATGCGGCTATATTGCTTTTACTGAATTCATTCGGTGTAGATATTATCGTTTATAATCCGCCAGGTCATTCAGATATGGAGACATTCATTCAAGAAGGCTCCTATGATGCTCACTGGCTGGAGGATGTTGTTTTCGATATGGAATATAAGGAAGAATCATTCTTTAAGAAAATGATTCTAAACGGCTTCAAAAAAAATAGAAGGGGAGATTAGCAGTGAATATGCAATCATCTAATTCTTCAAGTAATGAACATCAAGTGATAGATGTGTTAACGGAAAATAAGGTTTCTGAAATCAAGCTTTCGTTAAGAAATGAGCCTGAAGTGCAGCAATTGGCAAGATCGATTGACGAAAGAGACCAAATTCAAATATTGGAGTTCGGAAAAGAGCCTGCTGTCCAAATTTCGAAATTCTCTGATCAAATATTAGGGAATATGAGAATGACAAAAGTTGAAGACTCGGGTGAACTTTTGAAACAGCTCGGCAGAATCATGGATAAATTTGATAAGAAGGATTTTGAACAATCCTCAAAAGGACTTTTCGGGAAGCTATTTAAGAAAAGCGAAAAATTAATGGAGAAGCTATTCGGCAAGTACCAGTCTATGGGGCAGGAAATCGATAAAGTATATGTCGAAATCTCTAAGTACCAAAATGAAATGGTCGAGTCGACAAATATGCTCGATAATATGTATGAGCAAAACTATCAGTATTACTTAACACTCGAGAAGTATGCTGTTGCAGGTGCGATGAAATCTGACCAGCTGAAAGAGGAAGTGCTACCTCCAATTGAAGCAAAAGCAATTCAAGGCGATCAGCTTGCAGCCATGCAGCTCGATACATTGCGCAATGCAATCGAGCTTATCGACCAACGAGTATATGACTTGGAAATGGCTAAAATGGTTGCCCTGCAGACAGCACCGCAAATCAGATTGCTGCAGCGGGGAAATACGAAGCTGATAGGTAAAATAAACTCTGCATTTGTAACGACAATTCCAATCTTCAAAAATGGTTTGATTCAAGCTGTTGCCGCTAAAAGACAGAAGCTTGTAGCAGACAGTATGAGCGAGCTTGACCGCCGTACAAATGAGATGCTTGTCCGCAATGCGCAGAACATATCTCAGCAAAGTGTTGATATCGCAAGGCTGGCAGGTGCGCCGAGCATTAAGATTGAGACAATCGAAGAGTCTTGGAATATCATTATGAAGGGTATGCAGGAGACAAAGTCTATCGAGGAAGAGAATAAGCGACTTCGTGAAGAAGGCACAAAAAAACTCGAGCAGCTGCAAAACAATTTCAAGCAAATGAAATTAAAAGGCTAAATATAAGGGCAGAACATTTCTGCCCTACTATATAAAAAAACAAATACATAGGGGTGGACAATATGGCAATCAATCTGCAAAAAGGACAAAAAGTTGATTTGACTAAAGGCAATCCAGGTTTATCAAAAATTATGGTAGGACTAGGCTGGGATCCTGTTCAGCAAAAGGGTGGCGGCGGTTTATTTGGCTCCTTGTTCGGCGGCGGCGGTTCTGGCGGAAATGTCGACTGTGATGCATCTGTGCTTATGCTTGATGAGAACGGGAAAGTAAAGGGCAACAGTGATGTTATTTACTTTGGCAACTTAAAGAGCAGAGATGGCAGTGTGCAGCACTCCGGCGACAACTTGACTGGAGACGGTGCAGGGGATGACGAGCAAGTTTTCGTAGAGTTGAGCCGAGTGCCTGCATCTGTTCATAGGCTTGTATTTGTTGTTAATATTTATGATGCAATCAAACGAAAACAGCATTTCGGCATGATTCAAAATGCCTTTATCCGCATTGTTAATCCAAGCTCAAACGATACTATGCTTCACTATAACTTGACCGATAATTATAATGGGATGACAAGCTTGATTGTTGGTGAACTTTACAGACACGGCCAAGAATGGAAGTTTGGCGCAATCGGATCTGGCACATCTGCTGGCAGTCTTGGTGAAGTCGTAAAATCTTATTCTTAAGGAATAGTGGCTTTAACCAGAAGAAAAAAGGAGGAGAAAAGGATGTCCATTAATCTATCTAAAGGACAAAGAATCGACTTAACAAAAACAAACCCGGGCTTAACTAGAGCGGTAATCGGATTAGGCTGGGATACGAACCGCTATGATGGCGGAGTTGATTTTGACTTAGATGCATCTGCTTTTTTGGCAGATGCAAACGGCAAGGTAGTAAATGATGTGGACTTCATTTTCTATAATAACCTTGCACATCCGAGCGGTGGTGTCGAGCATACAGGCGACAACCGGACAGGCGCAGGAGACGGAGATGATGAGCAAATTGTCATCGATTTTTCTAAGATGCCTGCACATGTAGAAAAAGTAGGCATTGCTGTAACAATTCATGATGCCGATTCAAGAAACCAAAATTTCGGCCAAGTTTCCAATGCGTTTGTCAGAGTCGTTAATGAAGAAACAAATGTGGAAATTCTTCGCTTTGACTTGGGAGAGGATTTCTCTGTGGAAACAGCAGTCGTTATTTGTGAATTGTACAAACATAATGGTGACTGGAAGTTTAATGCTATCGGAAGCGGCTTCTCAGGCGGACTTGCTGCATTATGCCGCAACTATGGACTCGACGTTTAAAGAAAAGTTATGGTAAGTTAATAACGACAAGTTAGCCTTTCAGAATAGAAGCCTTCATTGGTTCTGTTTGAAAGGTTTTTTTTGAAGGTATTTCCAATATCCTTTACTGCTCTCTTACGATTTAATATATGCTATAATCTAGTAGATTATTAATTTAGGAATCTACTTGAACCTCAAACATAATGTATAGACATCGCAAGAAAGATGGGGAGAAAAGGATGAAGCATATAAGAAGATTTATGCCGTTTTTTATGATTGGCATAGTCTCCTTCCTTATGGGGAATTCTCAACAAGACATAGATGGCATATTTCTAAAGGATTTTCCAGTTCAGTCCATTATTAAGGGAGAGCTGACTCAATCTGAACAAACGAACCTGCAAAATATTATTTTGCTGCCAAAACCAGCCTTTGACCAGAAAGAAGCAGCAGCAATTGCGAAACGTATAAATAGACTGCCGCAGTCACTTCTGCAGAAAATCGAGAAAAAAGGCATAAAAGTGAAGCTGTTTACGGGGAAGCTGACAGATAATCCAACGGCACAACAGTTTGCCGGAATTGTACCAAGAGGCTATCGGTCCGAAAAAACGTGGGATGATGTCCCAGGAATCGGCGGCGGCCAAACAGTGCTTGTAAAAATTGGAGCGAGCCCAAAGGGCAGCGGGCATGGCTCCGTTAATTTGGAGTTTCATGAGCTTGCCCATTCCATTGACTATAAGGTTTTGAATTATTATAGTAAAACGGAAGCTTTTACCGCTGCTTGGAATAAGGAGAAAGCAACGCTGTTTCCGTACAGCCAATATTTTTTGAACTATCCAGAGGAATATTTTGCCGAAACCTTTGCCATGTATTATTTGGGCGGTTCAACGAAGGAAACATTAAAGGAGCTGGCACCTTTAACTTACAAACAGATTGCCAGCATTAACTAAGAAATTTTAGCAGGAAAAGGATGTTGAATAAATGAAGCAATATTTAGATCTATGCAGGCATGTCTTGACGACGGGAACAAAGAAAGAGGACCGCACGGGAACTGGCACAGTCAGTACATTTGGATATCAAATGCGTTTCGATTTGGCAGAAGGATTTCCGCTGATTACGACAAAGAAGCTCCACTTGCGTTCGATTATTCATGAGCTGTTGTGGTTCTTAAATGGAGATACGAATATTAAATATTTACAGGACAATAATGTGCGAATTTGGAATGAGTGGGCAGATGAGGACGGAAATCTTGGCCCTGTGTATGGACATCAGTGGAGATCATGGACCGCACGCGACGGCAGCACAATAGATCAGATAGCTGAATTAATTCACACAATTAAGAACAATCCTGATTCTCGCAGGATGATAGTCAGTGCATGGAATGTCGGGGACATACCTGATATGGCATTGCCGCCATGTCATTGTCTGTTTCAATTTTATGTAGCTGACGGAAAGCTTTCATGTCAGCTGTATCAGCGTTCTGCTGACGTCTTTTTAGGGGTGCCGTTTAATATTGCGTCCTATGCACTTTTGACTTATATGATTGCCCAAGTATGTGACCTTGAGGTTGGAGAGTTTATTCATACGTTCGGTGATGTTCATATTTACAATAATCATATCGAGCAAGTTGAGCTTCAGCTTACTAGAGAACCAAAGCCGCTGCCGCAGCTTGTGATGAATAAAGATGTGAAAGATATATTCTCATTCAAATATGAAGATTTTGAAATAGTTAACTATGAAGCACATCCTCATATTAAAGGAGTGGTAAGTGTATGATTTCCATGATCGTAGCGATGGATGACAAGCAGGCAATAGGGTTTAATAACCAAATGCCTTGGCATCTGCCGGAAGATTTAAAGTACTTCAAGAAAGTAACAACAGGACATCCTATAGTCATGGGTAGAAAAACGCGGGATTCTATCGGGCGGAATCTGCCTAATCGCGAAAACGTTATACTGACAAGAGACAAGCACTATTCTTGTGAAGGCTGTACCGTTCTGTATTCCATTGCTGAATTCAATAGTTGGCAGGCAACGAAGGATGAGGAAATCTTTATTATTGGCGGCTCAGAAATATTTAAAGAAACGCTTGAAATTACAGACAGAATGTACATAACGGAAATCAGTGGTGAATTTGAGGCAGATACTTATTTCCCCGAAATTGACTGGAATGAATGGCGTGTTATCAGTGAAGAAAAAGGGATTAGAAATGAACAGAATGATTATGATTACCGCTTCCTTGTATATGAACGAAAAAGCTAAGAAAAAAACCAAATCAGCTGCTGATTTGGTTTTTTTATACATAAAATAAGATACAAAAATACATGAACGAGCTTCCAGCTAAGACGAAAACATGCCAGATCGCATGGAAGTAAGGTGTCTTTTGCAGTACATAAAAGATGCTGCCGATTGTGTAAAGGATACCGCCAATTACGAGCAGCACCGCACCTTGTGTTCCGATAGCCTGAAATAAAGGAACTATCGCTGAAACAATCAGCCAGCCCATAATAACATACAAGATGGTGGATGCGACAATAAACTTTTTCACAAAGTAACATTTAAAGACAATTCCGGCAACAGCAAGTCCCCAAACAATTCCGAATAATGTCCAGCCAAGGGGTCCTCTAATAGCTACAAGCAAAAAGGGTGTGTATGTCCCTGCGATGAGCAAATAGATGGCAGAATGGTCCAGGATTTCAAAAAAATCCTTCAGTTTTTCATATGTTGTGCTGTGAAGAAGAGTCGAGCATAGATACAGGAGCAGCATGGTCGTACCGAAAATCGAAAAGCTGACAATCCTCCACGGATTTTCTGTTTCAGCTGCATTAACAATTAAAAAAACAAGCGCTGGAATACTTAATAGTAAGCCGATTCCATGGGTGATGCTGTTAGCAATTTCTTCTTTTACAGAGAATTTCATTCGATCCCTCCTTCTTGTTTATTTTACTGGATTGAAGCAATTAAAACAAATGAAGCAATAAAATGGAAACTAAAAGCTTACTTGACTCGTACATAAAGAAGAGATAAGGAGGGGAAATGCTTTGCTGCATTTATATATTCTGTTTTTCCTAATACTCTCTGGTACTGTCGTCAGGTATTTTATCATCGGACAGATTGATGTGACAACGATTATGATAGCATCGCTCTCCTTAGTTGCTGCTGTTGTGCTGTATATCGTTGCGAACATTCTTTCCAAAAAGGAACAGGCTTATATACCGGCTAACACAGAGAACTGGTCTATTTATGTGCTACAAAAATTTCTGCACACACCAAAACCTCTATTTAAAGGAAGAGAGCAAAAGGGTGTCTATCAGCGCCTATTTACAAAGCGCTGGCACAGAGTAGTAGACAGCTGTATAGAAGGAAAAGCGCCATGGTATTTATCCTTTAGACTTTCGATTGGTGACAATGTGTATAGCGTAGAATGGGAGCGGGAGAAATTACTGGCAAACAATGAAAGCTGGCTTATTTATAAAAATGGAAAATTGTTCGGAAAAGCAGCGACTGTTTTTAACTTGAAAAATGCTGTTCATCTGAAGGAATCCATGAGAGGAACGTTAGGTGAGGAAGGATTCACCATCACTTCAAGAACAATCAATGGAGAAGCTAAAATGATGTGTGACAATAAAGTTGTCGGCAGCATCAAAAGAAACAATCTAGTCAGTGGTGTTCATACAATAACGGTTAATGACGATCAGGATGTCTATATTTTAGCATTATTGCTATTTGACATGTATTTTAAATCATAAAAATTTTCTGATTCCAACGATTGATTTGTAGAGAAAAAACAAAAAATTTAGAATTATTATGATGGATTTCCTTCTCTGACATGTTATAATGTACAAATTAAAAGCTGTGAAATGAGGGTGTGGATATGGAACAAAATGTAATGAAAAAAACGGTGCAGTTGGAGGATATTCTGATTGCGTACCAGCGAATTAAAGACATAGTGGCCCATACTCCTTTACAAAAAAATCATAGATTGTCAGAAAAATATGATTGTAATATCTATCTGAAAAGAGAAGACTTACAACATGTGCGTTCCTTTAAATTAAGAGGGGCCTTTTATTCTATGGTCATGCAGGAAAAAGAAAAGATGAAAAATGGAGTAGTCTGTGCGAGTGCTGGCAACCATGCACAAGGAGTGGCATATGCCTGCAGATATTTAGGTGTGCACGGGAAAATCTTTATGCCTGCAACAACACCGAAACAAAAAGTAACGCAGGTGAAGATGTTCGGGAAAAGTAATGTAGAGGTCGTTCTTGTAGGTGATACGTTTGATGACTCCTATGAAGAAGCAGTCGCATGTGCAACACAGGAAGAAAGAGCGTTCATCCATCCGTTCAATGATGAGCATGTCATTGCAGGTCAAGGAACGGTAGGCATTGAAATCATGAATGACATCGAGGAGCCTGTCGATTATGTGTTTGCAAGCATCGGCGGTGGCGGGCTGATGGCAGGGTTAAGCACTTATATTAAAGGTGTTTCACCTGGGACAAAAATGATCGGTGTCGAACCTGCCGGAGCACCTTCGATGAAAGAATCGGTTCTGCAGCGCAAAGTTATTACACTAGATAAAATTAATAAGTTTGTTGACGGTGCTGCTGTTAAGCGTGTTGGGGAGAAAAGCTATGATGTATGTAAACAGCTGCTCGAGGATATCCTGCTCGTTCCGGAAGGAAAGGTATGTACTTCGATTCTTTCTCTTTATAATGAGCACGCAATCGTAGCAGAGCCAGCCGGAGCGCTTCCTGTCGCAGCGTTGGACTTATATAAGGACAAGATTAAAGGCAAGAATGTTGTTGTTGTTATAAGCGGCGGAAATAATGATATTGACAGAATGCAGGACATTAAGGAAAGATCATTATTATATGAAGGGCTGTTGTACCATTTCATCGTTAACTTCCCGCAAAGAGCAGGAGCACTTAGGGAATTTCTTGATGAGGTTCTCGGTCCTGATGATGATATAACAAGATTTGAATATATCAAAAAGAACAATAAAGAAAATGGTCCAGCATTAGTCGGCTTGGAGCTGAAGCACAGAGAAGACTATAAAGGACTTATTGAAAGAATGGATCTGAAAGGCTTTCCGTATACAGAGCTGAATAAGGATTCAAACCTGTTTAACTTGCTTGTATAAAGGCGTTAACAGTTTTTAGAGAAACCCCTGATTCCATTAGGGGTTTTTTTATATAGTTGTAGACGGTGTTTTATTGCCAGATTGCCAGTTTAGGATTCTGCTTGCCATTTATAGGACTAATGATGTATAATTTTAGTTTAAGAAAACGCTTTACAAAAGGCAAGATTTTTACTAAGGGAAGTGTGAAATGAAAAAGATTAAAATTGTTACAGACTCAACGGCAGATTTGGCATCAGAATTAATTGAAAAATATGACATTGAAGTAATCCCGTTATCAATATCAATAAACGGAGAAACCTTTTTAGATAGAGTAGATATAAACCCAGCAGAATTTATTCAAAAAATGAAGGAAGCAGAAAATCTTCCGAAAACATCCCAACCTCCAGTGGGAGTTTTTCTTGAAACGTATAATAAATTGGCAGACGAAGGATATACGGTTATTTCCATCCATATGACTGGAGGAATGAGCGGAACAGTTGACTCTGCAAGAAGCGCTGCAGCACTAACAGAGGCAGATGTTACCGTAATTGATTCTGAGTATATTTCTAAAGCCTTATCCTTCCAAGTTATTGAGGCTGCTATGATGGCACAAAACGGTGTCGATAAAGAGGACATATTAGCAAAAATTCAGCATGTCAAAAAGCATACTAAATTATTTGTTGTCGTCGATACCCTTGAAAACCTAATTAAAGGTGGAAGGATTGGTAAAGGAAAAGCCTTTATAGGTTCACTCTTAAACATTAAGCCGATCGCCTCCTTGGAAGACGGAGTATACACACCCGTTACAAAAGTGCGAAGCAGAGCACAGGCAGTAAAGTTCTTAGCAAATGCGTTCGCGGAGGAATGCTTTGGGAAAACGATTAAAAGAGTAGGCATAACTCATGCCGACAGCCTTGATTATGCGAAAATGCTTTCAGATGCAATCGAAAAAGTTTCAGGGTTTAATAAAATAGAAATTGATTTCACAACACCTGTTATTAGCACACACACAGGTCAAGGAGCTTTAGGTTTTAGCTATTATGCGGAATAGCTTTTTTTAGAGATTGATATTAATCAATCTCTTTTTTTTGTACACAGCTTTAGGTCATAGGAAATAACCTATTAACATATAGTGTAAAGGGGATCTTTTTTTAAGGGGGAGAGAATAATGGCATATTATGGTTCAAAAGGCTGGTATGTTGCCCGATTAAAAGAGTTAGGGTTGAACCGGCATCCACAAGAACAAAGAAAATTAGAGTTATATAAAGTCTATATATTAAGAAATTTATATGAGGAGCAACTCGCTAAAATGAAAGGGGACAATTAAACGTCTCCTTCTTTCATAAAAAAAGTTAGCGGAATAAGAGGAATTTCGTTTAATTCTGTCGAATTCTTTTAGTTATATTTCTAGAAAAAGGAATTAAAAGGATTTGGTGGGTAACATGATGAAAAAAGTGAAGCAATTTCCTCTTTTAAATAAAATTCAATTATTCTCTTTTTGTATGCCTTTTTTCCTGTTAATTGCTGCAATAATATCCATCTATGTCATCACTTCTCATGAGTGGAAGAAAGCTGTCTCTGAACACACGGACAGTCTGTTAAACTTTGCAGCACACCATTTAACGGATGGGGAGTTTTACGCCAGCGGCTCTATGAGTGATGATGATAAGGAACACCTCTTATCGAGCTATACATTCCAACAAGAAAAAGTGCTTCAAACATATATTTGTATATATGACGAAGCTTCCTCCTGCAAGGAATGGTCAGTCCTTCAACAAGATGGAGCCTATTTCACATCAAGCAGTGCAGCGTTAACGAGCAAAATTCCTCTAATAAAAATTCCGGATTACAGCGGCTTCCGCAAGGAGAATGGCAGCCATATTTATACTGCATTCATACCTATAACAGACGAGCGCATGAATGTTATCGGCGCGATAGGAATGGATATTTCAGCAGATAGTTTGTTTAGCAGCATTCACAAGCTGTCATTGTGGCTTGTGGTTCTATTCTTGTTTTTGGCTGCACTTCTGTTTATCTATACGAAAAGAGCAATCAGCAAGCTTCTATTGCCTTTAAAAGAGGTAATATGGGGACTTAAGGAGATTAGCAGCGGCAATTTGGAAGTGGAGCTAAACAGCCATCATGCATCCGATATAAGGGCAATCAGCGACAGTCTTAACGAAATGGTTAGAAAGCTTGCTATGCTTTTTACAAGACTTTCTAAAACCTCGAAAGAATTAGGGACATTGTCTCGGGATATTGAGCTGAATTCAGTAGAAGAAGCTTTAAACGAGATGGACAATATTATGAACTACACGAAAATCCACCGGGAGCTGCAGCGTGCGGAAAAAATGAATGCGATTGGCCAATTAGCAGCCTCTGTAGCCCATGAAATAAGAAATCCAATGACTGTTGTTAAAGGTTTCCTGCAGATATTTCTTGCTAAAGAACATATTAGTGAAGAGGAACGAATGTACATAAAACTTATGATTGAAGAAATGAACAGAGCAGAGACAATTATTAATGATTACTTATCTTTAGCGAAGCCTGGAATTGAACAAAGTGAAAAAGTCGATGGAGAAGATTTAATCATGAAGGTAATTGACTTAATGCATTCTTATGCATTGATGTCGAAAAGCATTACTTTTGAACGTGACATCCAGCAGGTTTATATACGCGCAAACAGCAGTGAATTGAAGCAAGTGCTGATCAATATTCTTAAAAATGGAATAGAATCCATGCTTAACGGAGGTGTGTTAAGCGTGTGTTTATACAAAAAAGCTGGTTTTGGGGTTTTTGAAATTAAGGACACGGGTATTGGAATGACAGAAGAGGAATTAGGCAGACTAGGAACAGCTTTTTATTCCTTAAAAGAAAAGGGTACTGGCATGGGATTGATGGTCAGCTATCAAATGATTGAACAAATGAAAGGCAAGATTGAAGTCGAAAGTGAAAAAGGCAAGGGTACAACTTTTAAGGTTTATATCCCACTATATAGTTAAGTGCTTGTTTTCAAATGCCTATTCAATCATACATACTAAATGGTTTAGCTATTTTTTACCTATCATTCATTCTGTAAAACAATATAAGGCCTAATGAATAGGTCTTTTTTCAATAAAGGCAAAAAGTATTTGCATAGTTTTGGCCTAATGGTAGAAGGATAAAAATGTAAAAACCATTCTTTTATCCATATGTTATAATGATTAAAAATGCAATAAAGGTAGGTGTTAGCCAATGAGACCATTTACCTTACTGATTTCAATTATAACGCTTTTTTTGCTTACTTCTTGTACAACCAACACTTCCTTTCATAGGAATGATTCGAAAGAAACGGTTGTAGCCATGAAGCAGGAAGTCCCAGAAAGCTTTATATCGGAGGACTTGAATGTTGTCGCAGCCGGTGATTCCTTGACACAGGGTGTTGGTGACAGTACTGGCAAAGGCGGCTATGTCCCTTATCTGCAGCAACTATTTAAGCAGGAAGAGGGAGTAGGGAACGTCACTATCAGCAACTTTGGTGTTAAAGGCAATCGGACAGACCAGCTGCTCAAAAAAATTAAATCTGATGAAGTCAAGAATTCCATCAGAGATGCAGATATGGTTGTTTTAACAATAGGCGGCAATGATATTATGAAAGTTGTTCGCGATCATATCTCAAATTTGCAGCTCGATGATTTTACAGGGCAAATGAAGACATTTGAGACGAATCTTTATAATATACTGAAGGAAATTCGCAAAGATAATCAAGAAGCTGCGATAGTCCTCGTTGGTGTATATAATCCCTTTACAAAATGGTTTTCTGACGTGGATGAAATGAATGATATTGTGACAGAATGGAATATGTCGGGAGAAAATATTCTTACTCTATATAACAATACTTATTTTGTGCCCATTGAACACATTTTTGCTGATTCATCTGAAAACCTTCTTTATACAGACTATTTTCATCCGAACGATAAAGGCTATAAATTGATTGCTGACGAAATTTATCAGACAGTAAAAGAAGAGGCGATTGGGGAAATATTAGCAATGAAGCGCTTGAATAGAGAAAACAGAGGAGAATGAGTTTGTTTAAGAAAAAATGGAAAACAGCTTTTTTAATATTAGCAACCATCAATATAATTATCCTGTTAGTCCTTGTCACCCTTGTGTTTTTACCTGCTGACAAATCGGCAGACAGGGTGGATTCACAGAACGAAGATGTTATTCCGTTTCAAGTGACAACAAATAAAGAAGACTTAACTTTGCTTATCAACAATTATTTGGAAAAAGAAGGCTTAAATGGGCCTGTTCATTATGAAGTAAATCTTAATGACGAAGTAGAGCTTTTTGGCTATTTGCCGATCTTTAGCAGTGATATAGAAATGAAGCTTACATTTGAACCAATTCCATTGGACAATGGGGACCTTACATTAAGACAGAAATCGATCAGTATCGGACAGCTGTCTCTTCCCGTTTCCTATGTAATGAAATTTATTGAGAATCAGTATAAGCTTCCATCATGGGTTAATATTAATCCCGATGATGAGACTATTGATGTGCATCTTACTAATATGAAAATCGGCGACGGTATGGCGGCGGAAGTAGAGGAATTTGATTTGGAAAACAATCGAATTCGCTTCAACTTGCTCTTGCCAACGGAATAATCAATTGTAAAAAGGCAGAATGGATATTCTGCCTTTTTTATATAGATATAAGCAAGATATCTGTGGGAGCTTCCTCTGAGGAACCTTCAAGAATCAAAGCAGAATACGCTTTGTTTTCCTTTAATGTTAAAGGAGGAAGAGTTGCAATTTGTCTATTTGTGTCTGCATCTCGCGCTTCTAAATAGACAGTCATCGGGTATAGCCCTAAGTAAGAAGTAGATGCCTTCAAGTGTAAACCAGGAAAAACAACATCTCCTTTTTGGACAGCAATATTTAATGCTGGCAATTTTGGATGAAGATGAATGAAACGCAGTTTTGTTTCAGCTGCATGCACAAAAGGATCTTCCCGGTAGGAGTAAAGCTTTAAATATTGATTGGCAGATTCTAAAAAGGTAATAGTATGATAGATGTTACTTTCTACAAGGATTTTTTGGCTGCAGAGCGAATCAACCATCTTCCCTGTTTCATAAATGTCTATTTGATAGCGGCCTACTGGCAGGGTCATATCATTTGTAGTGCTTTTAAAGGGTACCTCTTTAAATATTTTTACTCCATTGATGAAAATATCAACAGCTGGCTTTTGAACAGATGCATGGATAAAGCGGATTTTGCCGTATTCTGCTTGCCTTTCCGTATCTGCTGTTATGTTTTGCGGAAGTGCCATTTTCAGGCTTTGAAGATGTTTTTGGTAATAGTAAATATGAAGTTCAGGATTTGTATACTTATAATAATCGCTTAACAGATTGTACATGCCCGCTTCATGAATGGGAAAGCTGTCTCCTTGTTTATTCATAGTATCACTCCTATTTGCTCAATTTGCTTCATCTTATGCAAAGCGAATGATACAGTGCCTATCTAAAAAATAATCTTCTAATCGGAAATTATATGTACAAAAAGAAAAAAATGGTATATACTATAACTAATTATAACGGAAAGGGTGATGTACGATGAAAAAGTTAATCAGTGTAAATAAGGCAATTGCATATATCGTACAGCCCTACGCTTACTTTATGAAGTAAGTGAATTACATTCTGCATTTGAATGCATGTGAAAACCATGGGCTGTACGTGCTTATGGTTTTTTATTATGCAAAAAAAATGGAGGATTAAAATGGATTTAAATAAAATCGGGTTCAATGAAGAGCTAAAAAGCGCATTAGCGCACTTAAATAAAGAGGGTATTATTGCAGGTCGGGTTGCATTAGAGCATAAGAGGATTTACCGGATTTTTACGGAATTCGGCGAGCTATTGTGTGAGGTGTCAGGAAAACTTTCCTTTGAAGCTGTCGGAAGAGAGGACTATCCTGCAGTAGGAGATTGGGTCGCTGTGCTGCCGCGGCTTAATGAAGGAAAAGGCACGATAATGGCAGTTCTTCCGAGAAAAAGTAAATTTTCAAGAAAAACAGCTGGCCAGACTACAGAAGAGCAAATCGTAGCAGCAAATGTGGATACGATATTCTTAGTTAATTCTCTGAATGAGGATTTAAACTTGCGCAGAATCGAAAGATATTTGACACTGACATGGGAAAGCGGCGCTAATCCAGTGATTCTCCTTACTAAATCAGAGCTTTCTAACAATGTAGAGGATTCAGTCGCTTTAGTTGAAGCAGTCGCATTCGGTGTGCCGGTAATCGCGGTAAGTGTCCATGAGAATCGGGGGCTTGATCTTTTGAACGACTACTTGCAGCCGCAAAAAACAATTGCCCTCTTAGGATCTTCCGGTGTAGGCAAATCTACATTAACGAACTATTTATTAGGTTATGAGAAGCAAGCGGTGCAAACAATTAGGGAAGACGATGACAAAGGCCGTCATACGACAACTTACCGGGAGATGCTCGTGCTGCCTAATGGCTGTGTTTTAATTGATACACCAGGGATGAGAGAATTGCAGCTGTGGAACAGCAGTGCCGGTATCTTAGAGAGTTTCACTGATATCGAGGAATTGGCTGAAAATTGCCGGTTTAGAGACTGCGGTCATACGGGGGAAGCTAATTGTGCTGTCAAACAGGCAATAGAGGACGGAGAGCTGGAGTCAGGCCGCCTGAACAGCTATTTCAAAATGAAGCGAGAACTTGCTTATCTTGACAGAAAGCAGAATAAAAAAGCTCAGTCAGATGAGAAGAAGAAATGGAAGAGTATCAAAAAAACGATAAAAGCAAAGCGAAAATAATAAAAAGGAGTGCAGGCATGCACTCCTTTTTATTATTCAGCAAGCCTCTTTTTTGCTTTCTCAGGCGATTTTGTTTAAGCTAATAAAAGAAGTGTTGTTACACTCCCTATAGGGAAAAGATAGTATACATACTAAATGGAATAGAGGTGTATCGTATGGAAAAACAATATGAAAAAGCAACATTTGCCGGCGGCTGTTTCTGGTGTATGGTGAAGCCGTTTGATCAGGAGCCTGGAATTATTTCTGTTGTTTCCGGCTATACGGGCGGCCATAAGGAAAATCCTACTTATAAGGAAGTCTGCTCTGAAACGACAGGTCATTATGAGGCAGTCCAGATTACATTCGATCCCGAATTGTTCCCTTACGAAAAACTGCTTGATATATATTGGCAGCAGATTGACCCGACAGACCCAGGCGGCCAGTTTTTTGATCGAGGACAATCCTACCAAACAGCTATTTTTTATCATAATCAAGAACAGAAACGACTTGCTGAACTTTCAAAGAAAGCATTAGGAGAAAGCGGCAAATTTAACAAGCCGATTGCAACGAAGATACTTCCGGCATCTGTTTTTTATGACGCAGAGGATTATCACCAAGATTACTACAAAAAAAATTCGCTGCATTATAACGCCTATCATGTAGGCTCAGGAAGAGCTGCTTTTATTAAAAACAACTGGGGGGAAAAGCATGAATAAAAAAGAATTAAAAGACAAACTGACACCAATTCAATATGAAGTAACTCAAAACAATGGAACAGAGCCTCCTTTCCATAATGAATATTGGAACGAATTTGCTGATGGTATTTATGTCGACATCATTTCTGGCAAGCCTTTGTTCAGTTCAAATGACAAATATGATGCAGGCTGCGGCTGGCCGAGTTTTACTAAGCCTATTAGTGAGGAAGATCTTGTAGAAAAAACAGATACTAGTCACTTTATGGTTAGGACAGAGGTTAGGACGAAAGAATCTGATTCCCATCTTGGCCATGTATTCAATGATGGCCCTGATCCAACAGGCTTAAGATACTGCATGAACTCAGCCTCTCTTCGTTTCATCAGAAAGGAAGATCTGGAGCAAGAAGGCTACGGCAAATACAAAGTGTTGTTTGATTGAAGATTAATCAATACAAAGAAAAGGGCAATCCGTTTTAGAGGATTGCCTTTTTTATGTTAACTATTTGTCTTGAACAATCACAGACGAAATCTGCACTCTGTGATACCCTGAAGTGTTATGGGAGGAAGCTTTACCTGTTGAGCGAAAGATTACCTTATGTGTTTCATCTGGAAGTCCGCCGGCAATAAACTCAGACCTTGGTTTTTCAAATGGCCACCATGTCGAAATACTTGTTACAAATTCATCGTCGATATAGACATCAACTAAGCCGCCCAGCGGACCTCTTATTACATTTGCGCCAAGATAGGTGCCCTTAAAGGTAAAGCCAAGTTCGGCACCCTTATCATCAGTAGTATAATATCCTTGCTTTTTCACATAAGAGCTGTCTTTAAATGTATAATCGTTGTTTGTTACCATATTGATTGCTTTAGCCGCATAGTCATTCAAGGGCAGTTCTGTACTCTTTTCCTTGTTCTGTATCTGTTTGTTGAAATGCTTGTAAATATATTCAGCATAAAGCTGATAGCCATTATCATTTGGATGAACCAAATCCTTCGTTAATTCTTCTGCTCTTTTTCCTGATTTACGAAATGGAATTCTCATGTCAAGATTTGTTGCCTGGTATTCCTCAGACACTTTAGAGATGACGTCTGCAAAATTTTCATTATCTAAACTGCTTTCTGTAAGGGTAATGATTTCAGCTGCAGGATATTTTTCTTTTACTTGGAGAAGAAGCTGGCTGTATAAATAATAAAAAACGTCATTATTCATGTATTTACGGTCATTTTCTCCAAAGACGATAAAGATTAGATCAATATTCTGGATACTGGAATTCTTGAATTTATATAAGCCTTCAAAAGCTGTGGCTCCACTTTGAACAATCATGTTCCGTTTTAATGGAGAACCATAATTGTCATATAATTTATCTTCAAGCAAATAAAACCATTTAGTCTGATCCTTGCTCGCACCAGAACCTCTTCCGATACTGTCTCCGATTACAAGATAGGATACTGGTTCACTTGCCTTTATTTTGTCGTAGACGTTTTTAGTACTGGAGCTTGTTTTGCCGGGATGATAGAGGCAATACAGCAAAAATAAGGCTATCCCAAATACACTGGTAATTACTAGAATAAAAGTTTTGTTTTTCATAGAAGTTACTGTATTTCCCCGCTTTCTTAAATATCGCCATGCTATATTATATCCTGCCTTTTCTGAATTAAACATAATAGGAACCAAGAGGAGCGTTAAATAGGCATAGATTGGAAGTCTTATAAAAAGTGAATAATGCTTGCACCATTATTTCTTGTTATGTATAGTATACGGTATATTATTTCGGATAAGGAAGAGGAACGATGACTAAATCTTTTTATCATTTTTTAATGAAATTCCGCAATCCCCAGCCAAAAGATAACATAAGTCACTTTGCCAATCATGCTTATTTAGATCACAGCTTCCCAAAAAACAGCTTTGATTATGATGAAATAAGCAATTATTTAGAGCTAAATGGTCATTATTTGGATAGTATGAGAATCTTTGATGAAGCTTGGGAAACGTATCTGTTTCAAGAAGAAAAGGAAATCCGTTATTAGCATTTTGCATTTTTTGCGAAATGCTTTTTTATTTGCCCATTTTTTAATGAAACCCGTGTTTTGGTTAAAGTGTATTCTAAAATAGTTTGTCAGCTACATATATTGGATTAACAAAACGTCCATTCCCTGTATAATGGCTGATTTAGAAAAAAACGAAATGAAATAGAACATGAGTATTGGCGATTAGCAAGGATGATGCATATATTATCTCAGATAAGAAAAACAGCGAACAAAAAAAGGATGAAGATGAGATGTGGATTTATGAAAGGGTAGTTTCTTATTAAAATCCCCCACTTTAGTTGTTAAGTCTTTAAGCATGACTGTGGGGGCAAGGGTGCTGCTTTTTGCGGACCGAATATCGCACAATCTGTTTAGAGAGGACTTTTTACTATGGGAAACCGAAAAAAACCGAAGTTTAAAATTGGCGATACTGTTGTCATCACTATCTATGGAACCGTTGGCAAAATCACAGACGTGAAGTGGCTTGATGACATGCATGTCTACGAAGTGAATAAAAGTGAAGGATTATATTTGGAATCCAGTCTGCAGATGCTGTCAGAATTCGAAGGAGAGCTGATGGATACGGAAAAAATAGACATTGAATATCGCTATTTTATAGGTGACCTTGTCAAAGTAAAAGGCTATGGATCCAATCTTTTTAAAATCATGGGTTTCCGCACAGAAATTTGGCGTTACAAATCAGATGCATGGGAAGATATCATTTATGAACTGTCAAGAGTTAGTGATGGAGAATGGCTTGAGGCAGGGGAAGAAGAACTCACTTTAGTGGCAGATGCAGAAAATGCTGACAGCTTTATTCAAAAGCTGGGTCTCTTATATATAATGGATAAGAAAAAGAAACCGGTAAACTTGCAAAAAACTAACAGCTCTTACCGTAAGTCGGAAAAAGAGCTGCTTGAAAGCACGAAGGAAAAGCAAGAATTGATTGATGGTTTGCTTGATATATATAATGACTATCAATTATTGTATGAGATGTTCGAAGATTTAGAGTATGAGCATGCAATGAGACTGACCATTAGAAAGCTAAAACAGTTAAGCAGCAAGGATGATAAGCAAAAGCTCTAAGCTTGTCCTACACTAGATTAGAGAATAAGGTATAGGAAGTAAGGAATACAGCCGAACAATACTAATGAAAACAATGCTTTGAGTCCTTTGTCAAATATTCCTAAAATACTGCTGTTATCTTCATTCACATCTTCTTTAAAAGCTTCGACTAAATGCTGGAACTTATTCACAGTATTTTCCCCCATTATTCACGATATTTTAGGTTTTGCAGTGTCAATAGTAATAAATATGAACCTGGCCCTCTAAACATGTCTCTTTTTTCTTGAAAAATATTTTAATTTATCCGATAATTCGTACAAAAGCTTTGCATGTTTTACCTTATGTCACATATATTCTTACAAAAGGGGGCGATATGCTTGAAAGAGATTGACGTAATAATAGATACGGAGGAAATTGCTGAGTTTTTCTTTCGTGAGCTATTAAAAAGGGGATACGTTCCCACAGAAGATGAAATGGAAGAATTAGCTGACATAACTTTTGAATATCTTCTTGAGAAATGCATTATTGATGAGGAATTGGATGAATAGTGAATGTAAGTTTGGAAAAAACAGTTTAATATAAAAGCAGGTTATTTCGTTCATATGGCAGGAGAATGCTCTTGCCATTTTTTATTGTTTTTTTTTAGTTTAATTGAAACTTTTATAACATCCCTTCCGTAAATGATTACAACAAAATCATTTTGCAAATAGCGGGAGGAAAAAATTATTATGTCTATATTTAAAAAAGCCTTGGCAAGTGTAGGCGTTGGCGCAGCAAAACTTGATACGGTGCTGAAAAAATCCGATTATTTACCAGGTGAACAGATAGAGGGAGAAATAAATATTACAGGAGGCAATGTTGCTCAAAATATTGACGCCATATATGTCAGACTGTATACACAATACGAAATAGAAAGAGACGATAAAAAGGAATCACAAACGGCCTTGATTGGAGAATTCCTTGCTGCAGGAGCCTTTACTATTGAGGCAAAAGAGAAAAAGGTTATCCCATTTTCGAGTGTGCTTCCATATGATATTCCCTTTACGATAGGCAGAACAAAAGTATGGATCTCAACAGGCCTTGATATTAAACAAGCTATTGACCCGAATGATGTGGACCATATTAATATCGTTCCATCTCCATTCACTAGAGGAGTGTTCCACGCTTTTGAGGAGCTGGGTTTTCATATGAAAAGCGGCGGCTGTAAAGAGGCAGGCCGGGCACATCGAATGCGACTTCCATTCGTGCAGGAGTTTGAATTCGTTCCGGTCTCCGGTTCTTTTAGGGGTAAGCTGGATGAGGTTGAATTAGTCATTCTAACAGCTACAGAAAATGAGCTCGATGTTATGCTTCAGATTGACAGAAAACAAAGGGGGCTGTCTGGATTATTCGCAGAGGCTCTTGATATGGATGAAAGCTATGTCTCCTTGCGTATTCATAAGCAGGAGCTGGCAGACTTAAAGGGGAATCTCTATCATTTAATCAACAAATATGCAGGTTAAAAAAGCAGGTGTGACTGTTTTTGGTCACACCTGCTTTTTTTAGTTCTTTCTTTCTCTAGCAGACATTTCTTTGCCATGTGCTTCGTGTTCAGCAATAATGGCTTCTTTCGGTATATGATTATTTTTTTTAGGAGAGTTAATTCGATTGCGATGCTTTTTTTCCATAATAATATCTCCTTCAACATTTAAATTTTAAAAGTTACTTGTGTGTATTAGCATGTTTTCCTAACCCAAAGGAAAAGCTAAAATTAGTATTGCCGATTAAAGTTTTGTTATCCTGCTATTAATTGTATTTATCCCAAATCTAGAATATGATATAGTACAAATAGTGAATGTTTAGGATATGGAAATGATTCCTAATATATTTTTTTATTGAAATGTTCTTATCAATGGAGGTACTTAAAAATGAGTGTACATATTGGCGCAAAAGAAAACGAAATTGCAGAAACGGTACTCCTTCCTGGAGATCCTTTGAGAGCAAAGTATATCGCGGAGAATTTTTTGGAGAATGCGGTATGCTATAACGAAGTGAGAAATATGTTTGGATATACAGGTACATATAAAGGAAAAAGAATTTCTGTTCAAGGAACAGGCATGGGAGCTCCTTCAATCGCAATTTACGTGAATGAATTAATGACAAGCTATAACGTTCAAAATCTAATCAGAGTCGGAACTTGCGGTGCTATCCAGCAGGATGTTAAAGTTCGCGATGTCATTTTAGCAATGAGCGCTTCAACTGACTCGCAAATGAACCGCATTACTTTCGGTGGCGTAGACTATGCACCGACAGCAAACTTTGATCTGCTTAAAAAGGCATATGATGCAGGCATTGAAAAGGGCCTTTCTCTTAAAGTCGGGAATGTATTTACGGCAGATATGTTCTATAACGATAATTCTGAGCTGGAAAAATGGGCTAAGTACCAAATTCTAGCGATTGAAATGGAATCAGCAGCACTTTATACATTAGCAGCTAAATTTAACCGCAAAGCGTTGTCTGTATTAACTGTAAGTGACCATGTTTTGACAGGAGAGGAAACGACAGCTTCAGAAAGACAGACAACTTTCAATGAAATGATTGAGGTGTCACTCGAAGCTGCAATTAAAGAATAAGCGTACTTTTGTACAAGTGTAATATGGGGTGGAGAATGAAAAAACTAGCGCTGCTGCTGTTGCTTACTGCCCTTTTGACAGGGTGCAGTAAACTGGATGGCATTACAGAACACATTCCCTTTTTAAATAAGGATAAGGCTTCAGAAGAAACAACGGGGAATGGAGATAAAGACACAGAGCAATCAAATGAAGAAGGAACTGCAGACAGCACACAGGAAAATGACTCAGAAAGCGAAGGTTCTGAGGAGGAAATCCCTTGGACTCTTGAAGCAGCATTTTTTAATGACATTAAAGTGGTGGACGGCCGGAACATTATTCAAAATCCGACGAATACTGTCTCTCTTGTCAACAAGGATTTCGGTTTACCTGATGGTTATGCACCGGAAGATATGGTAAGGCCAGATGTGCTGTTTTCCTTTGGAGATCAAGACATCGAAAAAAGCTATTTGAGAAAAGAAGCAGCATCTGCCTTGGAAGAAATGTTCAATGCTGCAAAAAAAGACGGTGTCATCCTGTATGCAGTGTCAGGTTACCGATCCTACGACCGTCAGTCCGTTCTGTTTAAGGCAGAAGTTGATAAGGTCGGAGAGAAAAAAGCAGAAGAAGCAGTCGCATATCCAGGAAACAGTGAGCATCAGACAGGGCTTGCAATGGATATCTCTGCTGAAAGTGCCGATTTCCTGCTCACCGAAGAGTTTGAAGACACGAAAGAAGGAAAATGGCTCCATGATAAAGCCCATCTTTACGGGTTTATTCTTCGCTATCCGAAAGGAAAAGAGGATATCACCAAATATAAATTTGAGCCATGGCATTACCGGTATGTCGGCAAAAAATCAGCAAAAGATATCTTTGAAAACAATTGGACATTAGAGGAATATTTTGAACAAGTTAGAAAAATCTAAAGAAAAGATATTTGTTCAAAATTTATTCATAATTATGTCATAAATTAACCCAATTTTTTTGATACTGTTGATTATAAAAGGCATGTATCGCGGTGCCAAAAGGGCAAATGAAAGTGGTGAATTATTTGGAGAATGAAAAGAACATAAATGAGGAAAACGAAGCGGGAGATAAAGATCACAGTTTTATCCGCATAAAGAAATTTCACTTTGTCATGCTTATTTTCTTTACGGTTATATTAGCTGCAGGGATTACAACCGTTGCACTCGCGTTTGGCGAAGAGCCAGCTGTTACGGTTGGTACAGACAGAAGCGAATTTTCTAAGCTTTACTCTGCGTACGATACGATAAAGGATAAATTTTATCAAGATGTCGACACAGAAGACTTGGTGAATGGAGCCATTGACGGTATGTTCACAGCATTAGATGATCCTTATTCTGATTATATGAACCAGGAGGAGGCATCTAGCTTTAATGAAAGTATTTCTTCTTCATTTGAAGGAATTGGAGCCGAAATACAAGAAAAGGATGACAGCATTATTGTTGTGTCTCCAATAAAAGGGTCTCCTGCAGAAAAAGCCGGAGTGAAACCGAATGACAATATTTTGACTGTAGATGGCAAAAGCCTGCAAGGCATGAGCTCATCTGAAGCTGTCACACTTATAAGAGGCAAAAAAGGGACAACTGTAAGCCTTGAAATAGAGAGAGCTGGCAGTGAAGATACGTTAAAAATTGATATTGTCAGGGACACCATTCCAATTGAGACGGTTTATGGAGAACTTCGTGATGACGGCATAGCTGAAATTCAAATCACAAGCTTCTCGTCAGACACAGCCCAAGAACTTGTTGATAAACTGAATGAGTTCAAAGAGAAAGGCATGAAGGGGATTGTTCTTGATTTAAGACAAAATCCAGGCGGATTGCTGACACAAGTTCAAGAAATAGCCAACCTGTTTATTCCTGAAGGAGAGCTTATTTTCCAAGTGGAGCATAAAAATGGTAAAATTGAACAAGTTGCTTCAGAAAACACGAATGCAAACAAGCTGCCATTAGTAGTATTGATTGATGAGGGAAGCGCCAGCGCTTCTGAAATCCTTGCTGCTGCTGTAAATCAGTCTGCAGACGTTCCGTTAGTCGGAGTGAAGTCTTTCGGTAAGGGTACTGTTCAAAGTGCTATTGAATTATCAGATGGAAGCAATATTAAATTCACCACTGATAAATGGTTGACACCAGATGGCAGCTGGATTCATGAAAAAGGAATTGAACCGACCTATAAAGTAGAACTTCCAAGCTATGCAAAATTGACGATTATTAATCCAGATACGAAGTTAAAACTGGATTCGAATTCCAATGAAGTGAAAACTGCACAGGAAATGCTGAATGCACTTGGCTATAAAGTTGAAAATGCGAACGGCTATTTCGATGAAAGTACAGAGGAAGCAGTGAAGGAATTCCAAGAAAAAGAAAAATTAAAGGTAGATGGCGTCATTACTGGAGATACAACGCTTAAGCTCATGGAAAAGTTAAGTGAAAAAATCCAAAAGAATGATACGCAAATGAAAAAAGCAATCGAAATACTAAATAAAGAACTGAAAAAGTAATATGGAAAGGAGCGGCATTTTCTACTTGCCCTCCTTTTTCCATTGTTATGCTTTTATAGTTAAGGAGGATAACGATGAAAAAAACGGAAGTATTTATATTATCAGGGTTTTTAGGGAGCGGGAAAACAACTTTGTTGAAGCGACTGCTCACTCATGAAAAGGAAGAAGGCAGAAAAGTTGCAGTCTTAATGAATGAATTTGGTGATATATCGATTGATTCAAATGAAGTCGAAGCAGATGTACCGCTGAAGGAGCTGTTAGGAGGATGTGTGTGCTGCACGATTCAAGATAAGCTTGAAGGCCAGCTGCAAACACTGCTGATAGAGGAAAAGCCAGATGTAATTTACCTAGAGACTACTGGTGCGGCACATCCTGTTGAAACGATGGACAGTATCCTTTCACCCATTTTTGCTGATAAACTATTGCTTAAAGGAATTATAACGGTTATGGATGGGAAGCTTTGGCTAGAGCGTTCCAAAATGAGTCCAGCAGTTGGGCAGCTTCTAATTGAGCAAATACGTCATGCCAACATGATATTAATAAATAAACAGGACCAGTTAACAGAGGCGGAAAAATCAAAAGTCACGTTTGAGCTTCAAAGCATCAATCCGAAAGCATTCGCTATATTAACAAGTTATTCAAAGCTTCCAGTACAAAAATTGAAAGATATGACGATGCAATTCGCGAAAGAAACAGTCAAAACAACAATTCAAACGTTACAGCTTAGTTCGTTTGTCTATCATTTTAAACATACAATTGCTTCAGATAAATTTGAAGCATTTCTTAAGGAGCTTCCTGACACTATATATCGCATTAAAGGCTATGTGCAATTCCATCAAAATCACTACCCTGATTTATTTCAGTATTCCTACGGAATGCCCTTAATGATGAGAGAAGATATGAAGATGCCATTAAATCTAGTCTTTATCGGTGAAAATATTGATTGGCAGCATATCAAAGAACAGTTAGACAATCTGTAATCTGACAAGTTGCCGCAATAACTTAGAATGAACTATCAATAAAACGGGCAAACTTTCTTTAGCTAAAGTGTAGAGGAGGGTAATTTTGTTCAAAAAGCGAAAGTTCATTCTTTTTGTTGCTGTTGCCGCAAGTCTTTTTATGGTGTCAAACGTCCATGCTGAAACAAAGGAGAATGCTCCAATCACATACGGCATTCAGCTGCTCGAATGGAAGGAAGCAGATAAGGTCATTCCACGTTACAGCAAGTTTTCCATTTATGATATGGAAACAGGCAAGTTATTTCATGCACAGCGGAGAGCAGGGTCACAGCATGCTGATGTCCAGCCACTTACAACAGCTGATACAAAGATTATGAAAGAAATCTACGGCGGAAAATGGAGCTGGAAAAGAAGATCGATTCTTGTTTTGAAGGATGATCAAGTGCTAGCTGCATCGATGCATGGGATGCCACATGGAGCAGGAGCATTACAGAATAAGTTTCCAGGCCATTTTTGTATTCATTTTTTAGGAAGCACTACCCATAAGACCGACAATATGGATTTATCACATAAGCTCATGGTATATAAAGCAGCTGGTATTTTAAAAATGGAGCTAGACAAGCAAGATCCAAATGATACTGTGCGCTCCTTTGTTGCAGGAATGAAAGAGCAGGATAATACAATCTTAAACCACTTAAGTACAGAAAAACTGGATTGGCGAGCTGCTTTGGAAGAACTGGAAAATGTAAAGCTGTTTAAAGTGGAGGAGACAAAGGACTATCAATTTGAAACTGTTTTACACATAAACTTGGAGTGGCAGCTTTATATTCAAAATGAAAAAAGAAAAAGTGAAATGAAAAGGCTGACGTTAGTCAGAACTTCACCTATTGAGCCGTGGAAAGTTTTAATTGATGACGAGTTTTTTCCATTATAGAAACAAAAGCCGTATGCAGATGCATACGGCTTTTCTTGTTTGTTTATTAGCGCATCTCTCCAAATTTAGCAAAAGTTCTTTCTTCATCTACCAGTCCGCAAGCTGCACATTGGATACGATTGTCAGGACCGTTATAGCCAATATGAAAGGGGGAAAGATTATCTGCTGTATACTCTTCTACAATATTTCCAGTTTGAGGGTCTAACTTTACAGATTGGGGCACTTGGCGGATAATATTGAATCTGCTTCTATTTGTCCGGCAATTTGGGCAAGCATAAGGTGTACTCATAACTATACTTCCTTCCATCTTTATATCTTCTTCTTCCTTTTTACTATTCCACCTTTTTTTGGATATATACAGCCCTTTTTTCAGTAGTAACAATTATTGATTTGCTGTTATGTAAGTCAAGTTATTGTCATATTTGTTATGAACAGACTGTGCTTCAAAACTTGTCAATACTTAATTTCATACTTAATATGTATCTGCTGGATAATTAAGTAAAATAATTTGAACTTCTAATGAATTAGAAAAGTTTTCACCATGCTTTGGGCGATAAGTGGTTTAAGCGAAATAAAAGCTGCTGCAGCTAATTAGCTTTTACTTGTTGGATATTTTATCCACAAATATGACAAAAATCGTATGATATGATTTTTCTGTAAGCAAGCCTTTAATACGATATTAAGAAATTCATATTTTAGGAGGATTTTTTAGATGAAGAAAAAGTTAATCTTTTCAACAGCAGCAGCTGCAGCTCTATTCATGTCAAATCCGGTTATGCATCAGGCAGATGCAGCTTCTAATCAAGAGAGAGAAGCGGTGAAAGTAACGTATCAATCATATAATCTTAATGAAGAGCAAATCAATGCCTTAATGAAGCAGTTTTCAGGTAATATTGATATAAATAAGTTGCTTAAAAACTATTATGGCAGCACAAGCAACACTGTAAATAAGGAGACAGCAGCGACAAAAGCACCTACAAACACAACAGCAACTGACAATAAAACAACTACAACAGCAAACACTGCTAATGCACAGGATACAACGGCAAACCAACAGAAGACGGAAGCCACACAAACTTCTTCAAGTGTGAGTGCATTTGAAAAAGAGGTTGTTGAATTGACAAATGCAGAGAGAGCTAAACAAGGTCTTCCTGCTTTAACTCTAGATACAGAGTTAAGCAAAGTTGCAAGAGCTAAGTCTGAGGATATGAGCAAGAACAATTATTTTGATCATACAAGCCCGACATATGGCAGCCCATTTGATATGATGAAGCAATTTGGTGTTTCCTATAAAGCAGCTGGCGAAAACATTGCTAAAGGTCAAACAACACCAGAGCAAGTGGTGAAAGCATGGATGAACAGTGAAGGCCATCGCGCTAATATTTTAAGCAGCAATTTCACTCATATTGGGGTAGGCTATGTAGCTGACGGGAATTACTGGACACAGCAATTTATAGGTAAATAATAGTTGTTGAAAAAACCAAAGGAATAGTTCCTTTGGTTTTTTTCTTTATGTGAAAATTTCCGCGTTTTTGAATTTTATTTTATTTTCTGTAGCTGTGTACTTTAGTGGTTTTTTTGATGAGAAATTTATATAATGGTTTTTCATATAGTTCATTTTAGAAAAAATGAAATAGTCTCAAGTAAACGGGGAATAATAAAGAAATACTATAATAGGAGAATTGAGCGTGGAAATTAGACTAGCAACGATAAATGACTTAGATGCAATTATGAATATAGCAGCAAAAACAATAAAAATAATGAATGAAGAAGGAAATGACCAATGGTCTGATAAATATCCTGCTGAAAAGGATTTTAAAACAGATATTGAAAACAGTTCTGCTTTTGTTGCAATCATGGATGAAGAAGTAGTCGGCTCTATTGCGATTGACCGTATCGGCGGTAAAAACTATGATTTAATTGAATGGACATTAACGGAAAAAAACTTTTATGTTATTCACAGGCTAATGGTTGATCCTGAAATACGCGGCGGGGGAATAGCAAGCAAGCTCCTTGCTTTCGCTGAAATTTTTGCTATTGAAAATGACACATTCTATTTAAAAACAGACACATATGCCATCAATGAAAAAGCACAAAATCTGTTTCTGAAAAATGGCTTTAACAAAGTAGGAGAATTACATTTTCCTGGAAAAGAACGACCTTTCTACTGCTTCGATAAAAGCTTTAAATAATGGGTAACAAACAAGAAAAATCAACTCAAAGCAACCGAGTTGATTTTTTATTTCGATGCAGGCGGTATTTGGATGATTAGTATTCCGTTTTTAAATTGGAAAGAAAGCTCTTCCTTCCTAATGGCATATGGCAATGTAATCACTTTATGGAAACTCCGGTTTTGCCTTTCTTTTAAATAATAGGCATACTCTTCACAAAGTGTCTTAAAATGCCCAGCAATATGAAGCGTATGATCTTCACACTTAACGGCAACATTTTCCGGGGTCATGCCCGGAAGCTCTACTTCAATATAACAAACTCCATTCTTTGTATAAAAATCACAAGGGGGAAACTGATTATTGCTTTTAATGGCATTCCTACCATTAAAAAAATGCTGCTGGCTTGGCGAGTCTTGAAATAAGTTATTCCAGAGCATATCATTAGTTGGATTTTCATGAAACTGATAAATTTTTTCCAGGTTTTCAAACGACATAATTTTCGGCACACCCTTTCTCGGAAGATTAATGTAGATCCGACACTTCGATCTCAGAATATTGCACCTGTGTGTTTTTTTGAATCATGATTTCTAATACACCATCTTTATAATTGGCTGTTGATCCCTTTCTTCTGACAAGGGAAGGAAGATTAATTGTATGTTTGCTTTCTTCATCTGGTATATGTTGAATAATCAATTGACTGGAGGTGTAGTATACCTTTACTCTTTCCAGCCAAATTTCTTCCTTAATAGGAATTCGTACATAGACGTGATGGTGTGTTTCAAATACTAGATAATCAAATTTGTTCGGCTCAGCTCCTGTTTGTCGATTCGTCATTTGTGACATGTTTTGGAACATTTCATCAGTGTTCATTTTCTGCAGAGATTCTGGCATCAGCTTATCCATCATATCATGTACATACTTTTGAATCTCGGCAGGTCTCATTTGCTGCATTTTGTTTTTCGTGTCTTTATTAAAAGGGAATAAATTCCATGGGAACATTGGAAATTCATCCTTTCTTTCAGAAGTGCTCGATTTTTTTATATCATATTCATTTGCACCCAATTCGTGTTATTATCGCTTGTATTAATTTTCCACTCTGTTGACGGGTAAAAGGAACAGTTGTTTTTATCCTATTGATGATAAGATAATATTATTTTACGAAAATTAGGTGCATGGATTTGGATACTTATAAAAACTGATGAACAGTTTGTTATATAACTACATGATTGGATCTTTTTTAGCCGTTTTTGGGGTTGGCGGTGCCTTTATGTTCACCAGTTTAAATATTAGGACAAAGATATGCGAATACTCTGTTTTATTATAGTTATTTCAGAAGTTTTTAACTACGGTAGTCAGCATCAGTGTTCTTCCATTAGTAATTATCTTGCTGTCCACAAGAGTCAAGCTGATTGACAGTGGTGATATTCAAGATTTTCCGTTTTGGAATTGGGCCATTATAAGCCTTTTTATAACGATTGTTTAATCCGTTTTAACGGCAAGATTCCTCTCTAAGGATATAATCACACCTATCTATCAGCTGAAAAATTTAATGGAGAGTGTTGGCACAAGCAAGTATTCCGAGCCAAACAGCATGGTATATACAGACGAGTTTGCTGAATTGTTCAAAGGCTTTCATGAAATGAATGAAACAATCATTCAGCGTGAAAAGTTTAATAAACAGCTCTTAGACAGTTTTATGATGGTGCTCAGTACCACCCTTAATGCCGAGACCAATACACCGCAGGCCATTCAAATAGGGTTGCCGTCTATTCGCAGTTAATTGGGCAAAACTTAAAGCTGCCTACAAGTGAGTTGGAGTTATTGTATAAATCAGCGATATTGCATGATATTGGCAAAATAGATATTCCTGATAATGTTTTGTTAAAAGAAGGGAAGCTGACAGAGGAAGATTCATGCACATAAAACACATCCAGTCATTGGTGAAAACATCCTTAAACAAGTACAGCCGCAAAAAGAAATGGCCACCATTCTTGAAGATGTGCGAAGTCATCATGAAAGATTTGATGGAAAAGGCTATCCTGACGGACTAAAAGGCGAAGAAATATCCTTCTTTGGCAGTTACTGATGCGTTTGATGCAATGACGTCAGACAGGACATACAGAAAGGGGATGCCAGTTTCTAAGGCCCTGTCCATCTTGCATGAAGGCAGAGGCACACAATGGTGGATGCATTTATTGAAATGATGGCTAAAAATGAGCCAATAAATAGTGTGAAAGAAAAAAGGAGGAATCGTCTTGATTCCTCCTTTATTTATGTGCCAAGGCCTGTTTTTTCTGAACGGAATACAGTCTGCTGCTTAAAAAAACAGCACCTGTTGCCAAACCGGCAATTAAGCCGATCCAATAGCCGAAAGGACCGAGACTTGAATAATTGGCAAGCAGATAACCGCAAGGAAGTCCAATCACCCAATAGCTGACAAGTGTCATAATCAAGGTAATATTAACATCCTTATAACCTCGTAATGCTCCTTGAACAGGTGCCTGGATGGCATCTGAAAGCTGGAAGAATATCGCATATATAAGGAAGCTTGCTGTCAGCTTTAACACCTCAGCATCATTTGTATAAATGCCTGCTATCGGACCTCTGAAAGCCATCAGTATGATGCCGCTCACAAAAGCAATGCTGATGGCAGTGAAAACACCCATCCAGCTGTATTGTTTTGCATCCTTCAGCCTGCCTGCACCAACTTCGAAACCAACCAATATTGTCAGCGCCGTTGAAATGCTCAGCGGAACCATATACAGAAGGGAAGCGAAATTAATAGCTGATTGATGAGCAGCAATGGTATTCGTGTCATAATTGCTCATTAACAATGTCACCGCACTGAAAATGCTTGTTTCAAAAAAGATCGAGAATCCGATTGGCACACCAATCTTCAAGATTTCCTTCCATTTTTCCCAAGAGACAGCATGGAATTTACTAAGCAATTTAAATCCAGCAAATGGCTGATTATGATAAACAATATGGAGTGCAGTTAACAGCATGTACCAATATGTAATACTTGTAGCGTAGCCTGTGCCGACACCGCCCATCTCTGGGAATATCCAAATACCGTTAATGAATACGTAATTCAGCCCAATATTGACCGGCAGTGCAGAAAGCGTAATAAACATTGTTACTTGTGTTTGGCCAAGGGCATCGATGAAGGACCGCAGCACAAAATAAAAGAAAATCGGAATAATGCCTGTGCTCAATGCAGCTAAGTAATGGAAGGCAATGTCTTGAACCTCTTGTTCAAGACCCATACTCTGCAAGATAGGTTTTAGGAAAACGGCTCCTAGAATGATTAATAGAACTGCCATTGATAATGACAGATAGATTGCTTGAACGACGGAGAAACTGACCTTCGATTCCTCTTTTCTGCCGACTGCTTGAGCGACAATCGGAGGGACAGCAAGCAATATACCGCTTAAGCCAGTATAAATAGGGGTCCATAAAGAACTTCCGACAGCAACTCCAGCAAGATCAATCGGACTGTAATGACCAGCCATCGTTGTATCAAAAAAAGTAAGACCGAACATGCCCACCTGTGTGACTAGAACAGGCAGTAAAATAACTAACATTTGCTTGAGTTTTTGCTTTGTTGTAAAGGTTTGATTCATCATATTTCCTCACTTTTGTTCAATAACGTTTCGATTATATCACAGATAAAAGGAAAATATGGCAAAACAGCATGACTTTTCTGTTGTTAATTTAGCCATGAGAGAATAATCTGTCTGCGGTGTTTAATTCAGCTGGCATCTCTACATGGACAGTGCTTTTCGGAACAGCAAATGCTACATCTTTTTTCTCGATAATTTCGATAATTTGAAAATTAATATCTTCTTTTGTTTGTAAATACCCATTATAATCGGTAGCTTTTGTGAAAAAGTAAATTAATATATCAGCACTGCTGTCATTTAAGGACTCAAGAGAAACAAGAATGGTTTCAGGGTGAACACCAGGATGACGCTCGAGCACTGCTTTCATATTGGCAATGGTAGCTTGTAATCTTTCTTTTTTCGTGTGAATATCAACCTTTAAGTAAAACGAAACTTGCCGTTTTCCCATTTTAGACCAATTAATAATTGGTTCATTGGCAAGCGTTGAATTTGGAACCGTTACAAGTGCTTGTGCGAAAGTCCGTACTTTGGTGCTTCTAAACGTAATATCTTCAATTGTACCTTCTACACTCGGCGTTTTAATCCAGTCCCCAATCGTAAATGGCTTTTCTGTCACCAGGACTACTCCGCCAAAAAGGTTGCTGACCGTTTCCTTTGCTGCAAGAGCAATCGCAAGTCCCCCAAGCCCAAGTCCTGCGATAAATCCATTTATATTAAAACCCCATTCCTGAGCAATAATGCTAAAACCGAGCATAAGAACAAGTGTTTTTAACATTTTTGTTATAAAAGGCACGATAATCTTATCTACATTAATATCCAGCTTTGTCATAAGCTTAGGAAACAATAGGGTGGTCACACTGCTCAAGTTAAACAATCCCCACGTTAACAGCCCGATAAAACAGGAGCGGACGAGACTAGATTCAAAACTTACAGTCTGAATAGGGAGGAACAGGAAGGCTAACTGTATGCCAATGACAACGAACACCCAGCGTACAGGCTTTTCAAAAGCAACAAGAACAGTGCTTGCAGCATGAATTTTTTTCTTTTTTGTGTAGCTGAGAATTAACTTGAAAAAATAGTTAGTAAACCATTTGCGCAGCAGGAGGCTTGCTCCAAATACGATTGCTGCAAGCAATATACTTGCCCAAATATGAGTATTCAAAAATTCAATCATAAAAAAATACACTCCTATATAGAAAGTTGTCCTATGTGTACTATATTAGGAAGGGAAGGTAAGTATGACTCACGAAGTAAGCTTGTATGCTAAATAAGTGTAAGTAATAACTATTTATGGTATTATATGTATAAAATTACAAGGAGATAGGTTTATGAGACGAGCTACTATCGGTCTGCTGTTGCTTCTTTACATGATGTCTGGTTGTCAGCAATATGGGATAAAAAATATAGGTGTAGAACAGGTTGTTGACAATCATAATCAAATTGAAAATTTAGATGGATTAAATAGATTTATAGATAAGGTAAAGAAGGGAAAAGAAGCAAAAGTGAACTTTGTTTCATACGGGATAGAAGGACAGCGTATGGTTGAAAGATTAATCTTTAACGGAAAGCAAATCAATATTTCTGCAAGTGTTGATGGTGATTCTCTTGAGGAATACATGTGTAAGGATATTTTTATGAAAGTGGAAGAAACGGAAAAAAAGTACATACTAAGCGAATGTACTGGAAGTTCAGGTGAAAGTGATGGGAAGGAAATATTGACTGTACCAAACGAGTAAATGCCCAGGAATAAATCCTGAGCATTTTTTTGACCTTTATAATTATGCCTCCATCAGATCGTCTGTCTGTTCCTGGTTGGAGCGCATTGTATATAGTGTAAAAACATCTTTAGGGACTTCAAATAATTCGTAGCTTACTCCTGTTTCTTCCTTGAGTTTTTCTACAATCGATTTTCTTGTCTCATTAGCATGTACGGCATAAGGGAGTTTTTCTGCTGCTTTAACGGAACGGAGATTATGCTCTCTTATGCGCATTAAAATACTGTTAATATTCAGCTCAAAGAAGGCTTCTGAAAAAAACAGTTCCTTGGCTATTTTATTATATCCTTTTCCATGATAAGGTTTGCCTATCCAAGTTCCTAAAAACCCGATGCCGTCTTGAATATCATAAAGATTAATGGTTCCTATCGGATTATGCCATTCATCAAGAATGGTACGAGAGATCAGTTCACCTTTTTCTTCTGCTTCTATCGTCTGTTTTGTGATAAATAAATATTCTTCATAAGATGCCGCTTTTTGGCGGACAAAGGGAAATACATCCGGATGCTTCATCATTTCAAATAGGACAGCGCAATCTTCCAATTCACGTTTTTTCAGCATAAAAATACCCTCCTTATACATGAGGGCAGTGTGTGCAAAGGAAAAACAAAAAGTGCCTCCGCCCTCGAAATTTTTTATCAACTTGTAGCTTGTAAAAAATTTCGGGGTGGGAATCGAACCCACTAGAACCTAATTAGGTGGCGCACCATTTGCCTTCCCTATATTTTATTTATTGTTTTCCTGCAATAATATCGTACTGCTTCTATTTTACAAAAAAAGTCTTGAAAATAATATAGGTAATTGTAATGTTTTTGTAAATACTTTATTTATTTTTTTTCTTGCGGAATTGCAGAAGTACGTATGCAGCCAGCAGCACAACAGCTCCAATAATAATTGGTGTAATATAAGGTTTTGCATATGTTTCAATATTTTCCCAATGATCACCTAAACGCATTCCCAGCAACAGAAATAAGACGGTCCATGGAATAATCGCTGCAGTCGTATAAAGGGTGAATTGGCCAATTGGCATTCTTGCAAGCCCGGCTGGAATCGAAATAGCATGTCTGACAACAGGGATAAACCGAGCCAGAAAAATCATGCCCGTCCCATATTTAAGAAACCATTTTTCAGAAGCATCCACATGAGAGCTTTTGATTAAAATATACTTCCCGTATCTGTCGATAAATGGTCTTCCGCCATACAGCGCAATCCAATATAAAAACAGTTGGGCAATCGTTCCGCCGATAACACCGGCAATGAGAGCACCGAAAAAATTAATATGGCCAGAATGGATTAAATAGCCTCCATAGCTTAAAACAATTTCACTTGGTATTACTTCGACCATTAAACCTAAAGCTATACCCATATAGCCTAAGGATGATAAAAAGTCAAAGATTGTATGTACTAGTTCAGACACTTACATCTCTCCCGCTTATTGAAAATATTTGTATTTTATTTGTAGAATAGACAATCATTAGTATACATGACGTGTAAGAAAAAATGAAATAAGAATTTAGGATGAAAGATTAATAGGTGAATACCTAAAGGAATAATAGTCCATTTACCTTAAAATTATCTTAACATCCCAATTAAGAAAAAAGGGCAAAAAAACTGAAACATATTAACACTATGCTCGTATATAATAAGACAACATATTATTGAAACCCAAAAGGGAGGACAAAATGAATTTCCACAAAGAAGTAACTCATGATGAAAGAATATTTGCCATGCTTATTTATGTTTCCAGTTTTTTTACAGCATTTCTTGGTCCATTAGTTATTTATTTAATAAAAAGTGATTCAGAATTTGTAAAATATCATGGTAAAGAGTATTTTAATTTCCTTATCTCGTACGCCATTTACAGTTTTATTAGCTGGTTGCTGATTTTTGTGCTTGTCGGCTTTGTTCTAATGCCAATCGTTGCACTTCTTGGCTTCATCTTTACGATTATAGCTGCTATTAAGTCATATGAAGGTTCTGATTATCGTATACCTCTTACCATTCGTTTTATTAGGTAACTGGAGAAAAAGAGACAATTTTTTAACTAAGGAATTTTCTTTTAAGATTAGTTGCCGTTAAAAATGCTCGGTTTGGGAGCAACTATATATTCTGATGCGTTTTTAAGACTTCTTCTTAACGAAGAAAGTCTTTTTTTTTTCCTTTCATGAGCTTAATCGATTATGATAGTTAAGAATGAAGGTAAGAGAAAGAAGGATAGAAATGAAGGAAAATATCGGTTTAGTGCTGGAAGGGGGAGGCATGCGCGGGGTTTATACTGCCGGTGCGCTTGAGTGCTTTCTGGAGCATAATGTCTATTTCCCATATGTAATCGGAGTTTCAGCAGGGGCAAGCTATGGGGCCTCTTATATGTCTCAGCAAGCTGGCAGAAACAAAAAGGTAAGCTTGGATTATGTTACAGATCCAAGATATATGTCATGGCGAAATTTTCGACAAACAGGTCAATTCTTCGGGATGGACTTCATTTACAATCAGATTCCTAACACGATGGTTCCGTTTGATTATGAAGCGTTTTATGGCAATGAAGCAGAATTTAAAATTGGTGCAACAGATATTCAAACAGGCGAAAGTGTATTTTATGGCAAACAAGATTATAAAGAGGAGCTCCTAAAAGCTTTGGAAGCCTCTAGCTCTCTGCCATTTTTAGCACCCGTTGTTGATTTCAAAGGGAGGAAACTGCTAGATGGCGGCATTTCCGATCCGATTCCCTTAAAAAGGGCGCAAGAGGATGGCTTTAAAAGAAATGTTGTCATTTTAACAAGGAATCTCGGTTATCGTAAATCTAAATCACGTTTTGCTTTTTTTGTGAGACGAAAGTATCCCCAATTCAAAGGATTGCAGCAAGCAATGGAAGCAAGATACAAATTATATAATGAAACACTGGAATATGTGGAACAGGAAGAGAAAAAAGGAAATATCATGGTAGTAAGACCGCAGGAAAAGCTGGTCGTTGGACGCATGGAGAGAAATCCGCAAAAGCTGGAAAATCTATACATGCAAGGCTATCGCGATGCGAAGGCAGCTCTGGGAAATTGGAAAGAGCAACAATTTATTTAAAGTTAGAAACCCCAATGGTAATATTCCCATTGGGGTTTTTCGATTA
The DNA here is from genome assembly GCF_021341655.1 of Bacillus sp. Au-Bac7. Taxonomy (NCBI): domain Bacteria; kingdom Bacillati; phylum Bacillota; class Bacilli; order Caryophanales; family Bacillaceae; genus Bacillus; species Bacillus sp. Au-Bac7. The sequence continues at coordinate 447,616 of NZ_JAJTTG010000001.1, forward strand.
GTAGAAGAGTCAAAAACCTAGTATCTTCATTTTGCCAATTGCCAAAAATTCACGAATAGTAAGCGGGATAATAACAGAAGCGGGTGTTTTAGCTGCAAGAGGATAGGCCTTCATCCCTTTTTTCTCGGCTATTGTGACAGCCCTGTATAGGTGGAAGTCGCTGCTTGCGATAACCGCTTCTGTAATATTATATAAATCCATGCTGTTTTGCAGGTTTTCATACGTCGATGTAGACTGATCTTCTAAAAGGATTTTATCTTCTGCAATATTATTTGCGAGCAGATAGTTTTTGAGAGCCGCAGCCTCTGTTATATTTTCGCCATTTCCTTTGCCTCCTGTAACAACGATTTTTGCCTGTTTATTATTATTCCAGTAGGAAATAGCAGCGTCAGCCCGGTTTTTTAATACTTTGGACAACTCGTCACCATCCACCTTTGCTCCGAGAATAATGATATAAGGAATACCTTCAGGGGGAACAGCAGAAGCAGTTCTTTTCATCTTCACATAATAATAAGACGTAGAAGCAAGCAATAGAACAGCACAAAAAATAATAACGAATTTCATTTTTTTCAAAAATATCACTCCAATCAATCATAGATGATAGAGGCTGTTAATAGAATATAGAATACTAGATTATAACGGAAAATATCAGTAAGGAGCCATGTTTGTGATGAATATAGAAAAGTACTACAGACAATCAGCCACTGCCTTCTTAAACGCGAGCCTTATTAGCTGTATTCCAGTCATCTTCTTTATTGCACTGTTCATTAGCGTTAAGCTGAATCGTCTATTTCTTCTTCTAATCATACCATTTTGCTTATACAGCATTACAGCGTTTGCCTCTTATTTAATTCAAAGAAGGCGCTGTGAGAGGCTTACAGATACATTGGAGGCGCAGAAGGTTACCTCTATTCTCCAATCGAAGACGGTCTTGTTATCCTTTTTACCTGCACCTTCTTTAAGAATGCTTATCTTTGATAGTGAGGGCACAGTGCTCGGCGAGATTAGGGATGACAAATTTACGTTATTTCGATGGTATTTGCCGCCGTTTTTCGATATATTCACAGCAAAAACGTATGGGTTCTATAATGGGGAAAACATGCTGCAATATCAGTTTACAGTCAAAAAACAATGTGTTGAAATTAGAAACAGAAAAAAACAGCTTATCAGCAAGTTGGAAGAGAAGCGGACAGACAAAGCAACGAAAATTGTTTATAAATATGAAAAAAAAGAGCTGTGCTTGAAAAGATCGCTTGCTTTTACCGATTATTGTTTAGAAGATGAACGAGGCATTGCCATTGTAAATGTCAAAAAGGGATGGATGCCAAAAGATTGGCAAAAGCGATTTCTAGATCCGAACCATCCTGTTGTTTCCATCCATCATTCTGCTTCTAATAAGGATATTATTCATATTTATGCCATATTGGCAAAAATATTTGCTTATAAGGATCATTAATAAAAATACTTGATTGGTGAATTGCTCCTTTCAAACACATATGGAATAAAGTTAAGGCTGGCAAAGTGATTGCCAGCCTTAACTTTATTGATAGCTTTTCAATACAATTGCCGAGTTATGGCCGCCAAAACCGAAGGAATTAGATAATCCAATTGTTATTGGCGCTTTTCTCGCTTCGTTTGGCACATAGTCCAAATCACAGTCAGCGTCATTCTTTTTCAAGTTGATAGTTGGCGGAATAAGCTGATGCAAAAGACTTTTAATAAGAGCGACTGCTTCTGCGCCGCCTGCTGCGCCCAACATATGGCCAAGCATTGATTTATTTGCTGTTACAGGTATGCGATAGGCATCTTGGCCAAACAGTTTTTTGATCGCAAGCGTTTCTGATAAATCACCAACCTTTGTGCTTGTTGCATGGGCACTGATTACGTCAACATCTGCAGGTGAAATGTTGGCTTTTCTCAAGGCATTTCGCATGGCTGAATAAGCACCTGTGCCTTCAGGGTGGGAAGCAACCATATGATAAGCATCAGAGCTTGCTCCGTATCCAATTACTTCACAGAGGATAGGCGCATTTCGTTTAACTGCATGTTCTAATGATTCTAGCACTAAAATCCCTGCACCTTCACTCATCACAAACCCATCTCGTTCTTCATCAAATGGACGGCTTGCGAGCTCAGGTTCCTCGTTTCGTGTCGATAGAGCTCGTGCATTTCCGAAACTTGCGAGAGATAATGGGGATATGGCAGCTTCTGCACCACCAGCAAACATAATATCTGCATCATCATTGCGAATCGCGTTAAAAGCTTCACCTATTGACGTATTTCCAATGGAACATGCCGTAACAGGGGAGAGGGAAGGACCTAATGCGCCTAGCCTTATGCTGATTTGCGCCGCAGCCGCATTAGAAATCATCATCGGAACTAGATTTGGACTAACCCTGTTTGGACCTCTGTCATTTAATATATTTACATTATCAATGAGTGTGTTCAAGCCGCCGATTCCTGAACCGACGTATACTCCAAGCCTTTCTTTGTCGACTACTTCCAAATCAAGTTCTGAACTATTTAAAGCTTCTTCTGCTGCCGCTAATGCAAATTGTGCGAAGCGGTCCAGTTTTTTTGCTTCCTTTGCTCCCCATCTGCCGACTGCATCAAAATCTGCAATCATTCCTGCAATAGTTGTTTTGGAATTAGATACATCAAACTGGTCAATTTTGCGAATGCCAGATATTCCGTTAGAGAGATTTTCCCAAAACTGCTCTACATTATTTCCGATTGGTGAGATAACACCCATTCCAGTCACAACGACTCTTTTCATTATACATTCCTCCAAAAGCTTGTTTTTTTCTTTATTTTATCGTTTACTTATCCTATTACAAGTTGTAGTTTATCCTAGTATAAATAGTACTATCTTAAAAAGGAGTGAAAAGAATGAATGACGAGATTCGATTGCGAGCATTATCTGAGTTTCTAAAGATGAAACGGGCAAAGCTTCAGCCGGCGATGGTCGGACTGCCTTTAGGCGGGAGGCGAAGAACAACAGGGCTTCGCAGGGAAGAAGTAGCCCAGCTTGCCGGTGTAAGCACCACATGGTATACATGGCTTGAGCAGGGCAGAGACATAAAAGTGTCCATTTCTGTATTAGAAGCCGTTTCAGATGCATTACGATTGAACAAGGATGAAAAGCGGTATTTATTTGGACTGGCATTGGAGGAGGCAAAAAATGCTGGTATTCCAATGGAGGAAGGGGAACTGATTACACCTTCTATAAGGAGAATATTGAGCGAACTTCACTACTGTCCGACCATCATTACAGACAGGCGAAGCTATATCGTCGGCTGGAACGAAGCAGCTGCACAAGTTTTTTTGGATTTTAATATGCTTTCCCTTGAAAATAGAAACTTAATTGAGCTGTTATTTGCTAGAAAAGAATTAAGAGCCCTAGCTGTAAATTGGGAACATTTCGCTAAAGGTTTTCTCTCTATTTTTCGCACGTACCTAGGGCAGTATATGGCAGATGATTGGTACTCTGAATTTATCGAAACAATGATAGATAAATACCCTGATTTTGAAGTGATGTGGAATGAAAGTGAAGTCAGCTCAGCTCCAGAGGTGATGATTGAATTTCGCCATTCAAAGGCTGGGAAAATGCTGTACAATCTCACTTCGCTTCAGGTTCATGGGATGAATGATTTAAGATGCAGCATCTACACACCAGTAGATGGATCAGGAACAGAGGAAAAGCTGAAGCAGCTGCTTAAAAGGGAGAGCAAATAGCCATTGTGAAACAATTTCCCTTCATATAAAATGAAAGAAAAAGGATAAGAAAGGTGAATACATCATGCTTGACGACTTTTTAGTAAACGGTTTCTTTCTTTTTTTGTTTTGCTGCTTTATTCCGCTGTTATTTGTTTTAAGGAATGGCCAAATGGAAAATAAGAAATCACTCCTCATCTTATCATCTTCTGCTGCAATTATAGCATGCATAAGTTTTCCTATTAAGGTTGGTAATGGTATTCTTTTTGATTTGCGATTGGTCGCTCAGATTTTTGGTTCCTTGTATGGAGGTCCCATTGCTGCTCTCGTTTTAGCTTTAGTAAATATATTATACAGAAGCTTGTTTGATGGAATAGGTGTAATCAATACTCTTGTTGTTGCTCCCATTCATTTGATTGGACTGTTATTTGTGCGAAGGTGGTTCTTGCAGAGATCTATTAAGCAGAAAGTCTTTTACAGCTTTTTAATCGGGATTTTTTCTACGATAATTACTTTAGCGGCAGTCAGATGGGTGTCTGGTATTGGTATTCCTATTAAGCTCGCATTGCAATATGCGCTAATCCAATCTATCGTATTATGCTTAATTATTTATGTAGTAGAGGTCATTCAAAAACTGTGGAACGTTCAAAATAAAATATTTCAAGCTCAAAAGATGGAAACAGTCAGTCAACTGGCAGCTTCCATTTCCCATGAAGTACGAAATCCGTTGACATCTGTAAAGGGTTTTATGCAGCTTTTGCAGGAAACAGCTTTAAATGATAATCAAAAAAATTATTTAGACATATCGTTAAGTGAGCTTGACAAGGCAGTTAAGGTAATTGAGGACTATCTGGCATTTGCTAATCCCAACCCAATGGATGGAATAGAAGCATTAAACGTGGAAGAAGAAATACAGCGAATCACTCAGGTGCTTCATCCTCTGGCGAATAAGAGCTCCATACGTATGGAAGTGGAGACAAGCACCATACATATTATGGGCAACCAGCAATATTTCAGCCAATGCCTTGTGAATATATGCAAAAATGCAATCGAGGCAATGGAGGAGCACTCCAGCGGCATTCTTGTGATAAAAACAATAAAACAAAAACAAGAAGCCGTGATATCCATAAGTGATACAGGTATTGGCATGAGTAAGGAGGAAGTGTCAAGATTGGGAGAACCATATTATTCTACAAAAGGAAAAAATGGCACTGGTCTTGGTATGATGTTTGTATACAATTGTATAAAAGAAATGGGAGGGAGCATTCAAGTTGAAAGTGAAAAAGGAAACGGCACTAAATTTGTAATTCGGCTCCCGATATTATATCCTGCAAAACTAGAAAAAACGGATCAAGCTTCTTGATCCGTTTCTTTTTTTGTATGCAGCTCTTTTAATCACCGGCAACATTATTTGTTGGCTTGCTTAGCCTCTCGATAACTTTACGTTTTCTGTAAAACATCTCGCCTGTTTCGGCTATGTCGTGAATCATCGAGCGGTTGGAAAAGGCGCCGAATACAATCCCGAAGACCGGCACCATCTGAAATAGCTTTTTCCAGCCGAAAGCATCCCGATAGGCGAATACAACCTCTTTCCAGCCTTGCATTTCAAGGACAACCTCTCTTTGGACCTTCTCAGAATTATCATCAAAATGGGATAGCTGGTCCAGAATGGTGTTTTTGCCCATAACGTCTGCAGAAACATATTGTAGGCATTTAATAATAAAGATTCTTTCTTTTTTTTCATTTGGATTATAGCCATAACAAATGGCGATGTCTTGAAGAATTTTTATTTGCATCGACAGCAGCAAGGGAATATCGATGCCTAAAGTAAATAAGCCGCCAATCCCTGTACTTGCACCTTGTAATGTTGCTATTGTTTTCCGGCTTTTTGTGAGCTTTCCGACAGCTGCTTTCATTTCAACGAGGGGGAGATCCTTTACTTCTTCAAAATTTTCAACGTTAAGATGCTTATAATATTTTTTGGAAGAAGAGATGTCGCTCAGCAATTTTCCGCCGCTTTGAATGTAATTTCCCATTTCATCAAGCAATTGGCCGATTTTATTTTGAATGAAAGCAGGTGTTAATTTATCAATCAACTTGAAGGGCAGCCGGCTTAGCTTTTCCCAAAACCAAAGACCGCTTTGATCCTTCTCCCATTTCTTCACTTCATCCAATTCTTTTAATAAAAAAGCTTCATTTTCTGTCATACATTAGCTCCATTCTTACTAAATATTTTTCGTTTGTTTATTGTTAATACGTCTAATACTATCAATAAGTTACATTTATTTTCTCAAATAAATGCACTAAAAAAATTGAAGCAGAGTAGTTGCATTATGCGTATATCTAGTGTAAACTAGCAACAATTAAATAGTAAAGGACCACGACGTTGTGGTCGCCTTCGGGGTAGGGTGAAATTCCCAACCGGCGGTGATGAGTGTATAAATACTCTAAGCCCGTGACCCGGCTTATGAATAATAAGACGGTGGATTTGGTGAGAAACCAAAGCCGACAGTATAGTCTGGATGGGAGAAGGCAAACAGAAGCTGCTATCATTCTAAAATGGAATGAAAGTGTGTTTAGTATGAACAGGTGTATTTTCAGGTACGCTTTTTTGACGATGACTTTTTAGTTAAAAATCAAAAAAAGCTGCTCTTTTTTGGCGTAACCTTTAAAATATGAAGCCGCTTATTTGTTGTACAATCTCCCGTATAAATATTTATACGGGATTTTTTATTTTTATTTGATTTATCAACTGTAGGCAGGCACTGCATGATTTTATGAAGGAATGGTCAAAATGAAAAAAACTGGATTACATACAGCAGCGGTTTATATTTTGTTCTCATTAATAACTAAACTAGATTTGCTTTTAAACGCCCCAATTATGGTGTTAAGGCAGCTATTTAATAAAAATCCTGCAATATTAACTAGAGGAGGAAGCTTATTGTTTACTGGTATTGTCGAGGAAACGGGTGTGGTAAAAAATATTTCAAAAACTGGCAAAACCCTTGTCCTTGCCATACAAGCGAAAGTCATCATGGAAGATATGAAATTAGGGGACAGTATTTCCGTAAACGGAGTTTGCCTTACTGTTACTAGCTTCAAACAACATGAATTCACAGCAGATGTAATGCCCGAAACCTTTAAGGATACATCTCTATCCCGCCTGTCAAATGGTTCGTTTGTCAACCTAGAAAGGGCTATGGCAGCAAATGGCAGGTTTGGTGGTCATTTTGTAACAGGCCATATAGATTGTGTTGGCAGAATATTGGAGAGAAAAACTATCGAAAACAGCATCAGCGTGGAAATAGAAGTCCCAGAACAATTCTCTCATCTTATTTTAGAGAAGGGATCTATTGCAGTGGACGGAACGAGCCTGACCATTTTCGAGACGAAAGACCATTCTGTAGGTGTAAGCATCATTCCCCATACTTCTTCCGAGTCGGTTGTCGGTAAGAAGCAGGTCGGAGATATCGTAAATCTTGAATTTGATATGATGGCAAAATATTTTTATTCGTTTATGAACAGAGACAAGGCAAACAGCAGCCGTGCCAGCAACATTACCCCTGACTTTTTGAAGGAAAACGGCTTCTATTAAGGCAAAACATTTAAACTCAAAAAAAGGGGGAAATAATATGTTTCATTCCATTGAAGAAGCGTTAGAAGATTTAAAAGCAGGTAAACTGATCATCGTAACAGATGATGAAGACCGGGAAAACGAAGGGGATTTAGTCGGTCTGTCGGAGTTAGTGACACCTGATATGATTAACTTTATGGCAAAAGAAGGCAGAGGGCTTATCTGTGTTCCGATAGAAAAGGAGCTTGCAGACCATCTTGAACTGTCGCCGATGGTAAGCAACAACAATGATCCTCGTGGGACAGCTTTCACAATCAGTATAGACCATAAAGACACAACGACAGGAATCAGCGCTTTTGAACGGGCACTGACAATTGAAAAAATGGTAGAAAAAGATGCCAAAGCTGCTGATTTTACTAGACCAGGTCATATCTTTCCTCTAATTGCACACAGCGGTGGAGTTCTTTCAAGAAATGGCCATACAGAAGCAGCGGTTGACTTGGCAAAATTGGCTGGCAGTTTCCCATCTGGTATTATCTGTGAGATTTTAAAAGAGGATGGGACGATGGCTAGAGTAGATGACTTAAAATTAATAGCTCAAAAGTTCGATTTGAAAATGATTACAATAAAAGACTTAGCAGAATACAGACAAAAAAGAGAAGATGAAAAGGAGACAGTAAAATGACTAGAATATTCGAAGGTAATTTAATTGGAAGCGGCTTAAAGGTAGGAATCATCGTTTCAAGATTTAATGAGTTCATCACAACACGACTATTATCAGGTGCTGAAGATGCTTTGAAGCGTCATGGTGTGGAAGCAGAGAATATTAATGTTGCATGGGTGCCAGGAGTATTTGAGATTCCTCTTGCTGCGAAAAAGCTAGCTGAAACAAATAAATACGATGCAATTATAACTTTAGGTACAGTTATTCGCGGAGCGACTCCACATTTCGATTTTGTCAGCAATGAAGTAGCTAAAGGGGTTGCAAGCACGTCTCTTGCAACAGGAGTACCAATTATCTTTGGCGTATTAACAACGGAATCGATTGAACAAGCGATTGAGCGCGCAGGTACAAAGGCTGGAAACAAAGGCTGGGAAGCTGCAACTAACGCTATTGAAATGGCGAATCTATATAAAGAAATGGTTTAACATATAAAGGATATAATCTTAGTTATTGGCCAAATTCTTTTCTGGAAGCGGAAAGGGATTTGGCCAATTTTATTGTAAAAGGATTGGCAAAGTAATGGAAATCTGCTATCATATTCAATTGTGGCTCACCTAAAGTGGTAAGTAGTTTTTGGACTGAAATTTATGTTCAAAGAAGTAAAACTTCTATAGAGTGATGCGGGTAGGGAGAGGGCTATATTTAAACAGGTTTAATAAATGAAAAACTATATAACAGAATTCTTTAAAATGAAAGAAAGCGAAGCTACTTTCAAAGGGGAATTTTTTGCAGGTCTGATTGGGTTTTTTACAGTTGTCTATATTGTCGCTGTCAACTCGCTTATTTTATCAGAGGCTGGAATTCCACTTGAAGCTGCTATTATCGCGACCATCTTGACATCTGTTTTCGGCTGTTTGTTGATGGGGTTTCTAGGGAATGTACCGGTATTGCTTGTACCAGGAATGGGCATTAATGCGCTTTTCTCGTATACAATCGTTCAGTCAATGGGATTGAGCTGGCAGGAAGCGCTTGCTGTCGTGTTTGTTTCAGGGCTTTTGTTCATGCTGATTGCGTTTACAAAGCTGGCAAGCATTGTTAGTCAGTCCATACCATCTTCCCTTAAAGAATCGCTTACAGTTGGACTTGGCTTATTTTTGATGCTAATTGGCCTCGAAAAGGGCGGAATTGTCCAAAAAGGCAGTAATTCTATTATTGCACTTGGTTCCTTTAGTGATTTGCATGTATTGGCAACAGTCATTACATTAATCATCAGCATTATCTTATTTTTAAGAAATGTAAAAGGAAACTTCCTGATTACTATCTTAGTTGGAACATTGATTTCATGGATGTTCGGTTTGATAGACACAGGAGCTGCTGGCGATTCAGTACAGTTAAAGGATTATTGGAGTGTATTTGGTCATATGTCCTTTGATAAGATTATTACGATACCATTTTGGGTAGCGGTGTTCTCTTTATCAATGGTATTAGTTTTCGAAAATATTGGACTCGTTTCCAATCATGTTCAATATATCGGAAAACCGGAACGTTTTAAACGAGCTTTTCAAGCAAATGCTGTATCTGTTTTTCTGTCCGGCTTTTTCGGCAGCAGCCCAACTGTATCTACGGTTGAAAGCACTGCTAGCATGGCTGCAGGTGGGAAAACAGGCCTGACATCTGTTACGACAGCGGTGCTTTTCATTTGCTCTGCTTTCTTTATCCCTGTGATAAAGCTGATTCCGAATAGTGCTGTTGCACCGATTCTTATTATTATCGGCGGGCTGATGCTGCAAAATATTCGTAATCTAGATCTTAAGGATTTAAGTGAAAGTTTTCCAAGCTTTTTTATCATTGCGATGATTCCTTTCACTTACAGCATTGCAGATGGAATGGCAATTGGATTTATTTTATATCCAATCTTGAAAATAGCGCTCGGAAAAGCAAAAGAAGTATCTTTACCTTTATACTTCATTTCTTCCTTGTTCCTAATAAATTTTGTCCTTCAATATACACACTGATAATAACTGGCTTCTATAGGTTTTATGCCTATGGCGGCCAGTTTTTATTGAAGATATTGGGGAAAATCTGCCACATAAATTTGGGCTGAGCTAAATTACCCATTAAAATAGAGCATATAGTCACTTTTTAGAAATGCTACAGAGTTCGACAGCCTTTGAAGGCCTTGTTTATTAGAATAATACTAAATATTTTGAAATGAGTAGAAAAGAAGTTCGGAGGTATTTCAATGGAAGTTTTTGTGGCTAGGCAGCCGCTGTTCAACAGAATGGAAGAAGTGTACGGTTATGAATTGTTATATCGAAATAACGAAGTTAATATGTTTCCAAATATTGACGGAGACCATGCGACAGCAGATGTTATCATAAATAGTTTTTTAAATATAGGAATAGAAAAGTTATCGGATGGAAAACCTTGTTTTATTAACTTTACAGAAAATCTTTTGGATCTAGGGCTGCCTACATATTTTCAACCGAGAGAAATCGTGATAGAGATATTAGAAACTGTCGAGCCAAGCAGAAAAATAATCAATATATGCAAAGAGTTAAAGGCATTAGGATATAAAATTGCGCTGGATGATTATATTTTTGACAATACAAATCCATATGCCTATGAATTGCTTATCACGGCAGATATCATTAAAGTTGATTTCATGAATACGGATGAAGCTGCAAGGATTGAAATTGAGACCCTCGCCAAACAGCTTGGCAAAGAGATGGTTGCTGAAAAGCTTGAGACTAGGGAAGATTATGAGACAGCAAGGACTGCCGGCTATCATTATTTTCAAGGTTATTATTTCTCAAAGCCTTCTATCATGTCTACACATGATGTACCTGCTTATATTCATACATATTATGGTATCTCCAAACATATTCGTTCCATTGATCCAGACATTGATATGATTTCTAATTTGATTGAACAGGATATTTCTTTATCGTACAAGCTCCTTAAATTAATTAATACACTAGGTTTTGGCCTTAAGCATAAGGTTACAAGCATCAGGCAAGCGATTGTTCTTATCGGGCTGATGGAACTGCAAAAATGGCTGTACGTTCTGGCTGTAAGAGAAAAAGACTGGAATAATGGAATTTCGTATGAGATTATGTCTAACTGTCTTATAAGGGCGAGAATGTGTGAGTCTGTTGCAAAACTCATTCCAGGGAAAATTAATACCTCCGGACATTTCTTGACAGGAATGTTTTCATTAATGGATTCAATCTTGAATCTTGATATGGAAGAGATATTAGTTCAAGTTCCCCTTGATGAAGCAATCATGGATGCGCTCTCTGGAAAAAGCAATACACAAAGGGATGTGCTTGATCTAGTGCTTGCAGTCGAAAAAGCAGACTGGGTTCAAATTAGCAAAGGCTGCAGAAAGCTTGGGATTGAGGAAAAAGACTTGTTCAAAGTATATGCAGAATCCCTTAATTGGGCAAAAGAATTAATGGAAGACAAAAAAATGTAATGAAGAGCCTGTGTCCTAAAGCTAAACAAAAGGACATAGGCTTATTTATTTAGCGAATGTCCATAAAACAATGGTTTTATGATTGCAATAATGGCAACTGCAGAAGTACAATGTAACATATAAGTTAACGTTGGAGGAAATTACAGATGAATATTAAACTTACTAAATGCCACGGAAGCGGGAATGATTTCTTGATAATCGACGAGATTTCCAATCCTAGCTATTCCTTCTCAGAAGAAGACCGCGCAAATTTGGCCATTGCCTTTTGCGACCGGAGCTCCCAATTAGGAGCAGACGGAATATTGTATGTGATGCCGAGTGATAAAGCAGATGCCCGCATGAGAGTTTTTAATGCAGATGGGTCAGAAGCATCTATGTGCGGCAATGGGATACGCTGTGTTGCCCGCTATGTTTGTGAACTTCTTGATGTGAAAGAAGCGGTTATAGAAACAATGAAAGCGAATCTTGAAGTGAACAACGAAGCAGACATTTTCCCAGAGATTCCAACATATTTGGTGGAGATTTCCCCCGTTTCCTTCCAAACAACAGATTTGCCATTACGTATCGAGCAGAAGACGCTTTTAAATGAAAAGATTGAAAGCCTTCATCCGGAGCTTACATTTACTGCCTTAGCTGTGCCAAATCCTCATCTGATTGCAATTGTCGACAAAGAGACAATCGAATCTTCGGTGCAAGAAGAGATAAGCAGCTATGTAAATGGACCTAATGAACTTTTCCCTGATGGAGTGAATGTCAGCTTCGTTTCTATATTAGACAAAGGCAATATTTATGTTCGCACATATGAGCGTGGCGTTGGATTTACAAATGCATGCGGAACAGCTATGTCAGCATCATCACTTGTGTCCATCTTAAACGGCTTCAATAACACAGGTGAATTTATCGAGGTCTACAATAATGGCGGAAAAGTCCGCTGTTACGTTCATGAAAATGATGGCAAGTATCGTATTGATCTTATCGGCAATGCAACATATGTTTATGAAGCAGGTGTGGAAGCGGATCTTAACAATCTAAGTGATTTTATTCTTCATGATAAAGTTGTCAATGAACAGGAAGAGTCTCAGTACAGTAAACTGCAGGAAGCAGCACAAACATACTTAAAAGAAAAGCTTGTATAAAATTTTGCCTGGAAGGACTTGCCTTCCGGGTTTTTTAATTGGTAACAATGTTTATCGATTGGAAGAATCTAAAACAGCAACAGCAGTATTTTTTTCTTCCTTTCATCAAAAAATAAGTGCCTAAACTAATGGAAAGAAGGCAATAAACAATGGCAAAATTACTATATATCACAGCACATCCGCACGACCATTCCCAATCCTTCAGCATGGCTGCAGGACAGGCATTTATTGAATCATACAAAGAGCAGAATCCAAATGATGAAATTGTTCATATCGATTTGTATAAGGAAAACATTCCTGAAATCGACAGTGATGTGTTCAGTGGATGGGGCAAGCTTCAATCAGGAAAAGGGTTTGATGAGCTTTCTAATGAAGAAAAGTCTAAAGTAAGCAGACTGGCTGAATTAAGTGATCAATTTGTGGGCGGCGATAAATATGTTTTCGTCACACCGATGTGGAACTTTTCTTTCCCACCTGTTATGAAAGCATATATTGATTCTGTTGCTGTTGCAGGGAAGACCTTTAAGTATACAGATCAAGGTTCTGTCGGATTGCTGACAGACAAAAAGGCCCTTCATATTCAAGCTCGCGGAGGCATCTATTCAGAAGGTCCAACAGCCGATTTAGAAATGGGTCACCGCTATTTAAACGCTATTATTAAGCACTTCTTTGGGGTGCCGACATTTGAAGGTCTGTTTATTGAAGGCCATGCAGCAATGCCGGATAAGGCGCAGGAAATCAAGGAAAACGGCATAGCACGAGCAAAGGATCTGGCAAAAACTTTTTAATTTAATGGAGCTGCATTTTAATGCAGCTCTTTTTTTATGGTATAATTTGTAATAAACAGCTAGGAAAATGAAGGAGGTAAACAGCTTTGAATTCTTTTTTTGTGTACCTTATTATCATATTAGCAGTTGCAGGGGATTTCTTCTTATTGGATAGAAATCGTAAAAGATGGGGCTGGATGGATAAATGGTCTAGCAAAGGAAAAATTTTGTTTTTTGCTGTTATTTTACTATCCTCTGTTGTCGTGTATTTTGGGTTAAGTGTAAAGTATATATAAGTTGTTTAGATTTGAAAGGGCTTCCTAGTTCATTTACTTACATATTCATACTTTAATTAGTCCTGGTGATTTCTTGGTTCGCCAAAGCATAAAAACAGGCGATTTGAGGAATCTTAAAGAAAAAAGGACTGAAACAATGAAACCAATTGTCCCTTTCGAACCAATCGTAACGGAAACTATACCTACAGGTGATAACTGGATCGCCCAAGTGAAATGGGATGGCACAAGAATACTAACATACCATGAATTTGGTGAAACAAAGCTCTTTAATCGTAAATTAAATGAGCGGACTAAACAGTATCCAGAACTGATCGATACAACTGCTTACTTTTCAGCAGCTTCTTTTATTTTGGACGGAGAATTGATTGCTTTAAAGGAAGGGAAGCCATCTTTTTACGAAGTAATGAGACGGGATCGGCTAAAAAGTGTCGGCGTTAATGGAGGAATGCTAGAACAAGTGCCAATAACCTATATGGTATTTGACATAATACAGCTAGATGGCGAGTTGCTGACAGGTCATAGTCTTGCAGAAAGGCAGGAGCTTTTAAAGAAGTACTTTATACCGAATGAGCATGTGCAGCTTGTCGAAAGCTTTCACGACAAGGAGGGGCTGCTGCAAGCCTGCCTTAGCAATGATTTAGAAGGGGTAGTTTTTAAGGATTTGACAAGCAGCTACTCCATTGGAGGCAAGGATAAGCGCTGGCTGAAAAGAAAAAAACAACATGACTTGATTGCTGTTATAGGCGGAGTAACATATAAAAATGGTGTAGCCAATTCCCTGCATCTTGGTCTTTATGATCAAACAGATCATTTGGTTTATATCGGCAGTGTCGGCAATGGCAAATTAACAAATAAGGATTGGGCAGAACTCACAAAAATTCTTAAAACCATTGAAACTGGCAACTGCCCTTTTGCGAGTATGACAAACAAAGGCAATATGGTTTGGTTAAAGCCGCTGCTTACAGTGAAGGTCAGTTTTCTAGAATGGATTGAGAATCATACATTAAGACATCCTATAATTGAAGCATTCGTAACAGCAGATCCCCTGGAGTGCAGAATGGAAAATTAGTTTTTTTAAAGCGTTGCGAGTCTCATGCAACGCTTTATTAGGAGTGTTGCAATGCGCCCTTGAGCAAGCGAAGCTTTTTTGTTTCCAGATAACTAAAATAAGAGTAAAGAAGCATATCATCAAATACAGTTCTTATAAGCTTTTCCATTTTTAGTTTTACCTGGTCTTCACATAACGGATCTTGATAGACTCGTCCGTAAGCCATAGCATCATATGTGTCAATGATGCGAATCATCCTCGCAAAAAGAGGTATTTCTTTGCCTTTTAATCCGTAATAACCGCTCCCATCTATATTCTCATGATGATATAAAATAGTATTTAAAAATTCATCGGAAAAGATTTGTCTGTCCTCCAACAGCTGTCTACCATACAGAGTGTGACGCTTAAGCTCCCGCATTTCCATTTCAGTCAGCTTTTCCTTCTTGTTAAGCAAGGAAGGGTCGATTTTCAGCTTCCCTATGTCATGTAAAGCCCCCATATAAAAAATCTTCGCAGATGAACCCATACCAATAAAAGCACTAAACTGATGCAGTTCGTCAGCAACGCGCATGGAGTGTCCTAATGTCCTGCGGCAATGTTTCAATAATTTGCATGTTAAATCCTGAATATGGTTATTCAAAGCATGATTCCTCCTTCATAAGAAAGGTTAACAAGTCTTCTATGCAAGAATAGCATGTAAATGGCATAAGTTGATGCTCTCAAACGGAACGAATCGTTTTACATTTGAGATAATTCTTTGCCGGGATTTATTTTTAATATATAAAAATCTAAGAATGTATTGCTTTAACAGAAATTTTTCAATTTTTATAAGATAAAAACAAGTATTAAAGAATTAATGATAGATAATGAAAAGCTGCATTTCATTATTGGGATGAAGCTAACTTAATCCTCATTGTAAAATGTAGATTGTTATTAATTTCATTCACATTCAATTCCTTATTTTTTAATCAATAAGCACCCTCTTTCATCAAAATTTCTAGCTTTTTCAACATTTGCTTATTGTTCAAAAAGTTGGGATTTGGTTACGAATTTTTGGCTGTGTTTGGAAATAAGCAACAAGTATTTCAAAGGGGAGTCAATAATTGATGGCTACAATAGCACTTTTAGACAATAATCCGCGTGCCAGAGAGAAAATGCGACAAATGCTGAGAGAAGACCAGTCCTTTCAAATTATTGCAGAAGGACAAGATGGCAGATTTGCTCTGCCAATTAAGAAGGCTCATAACCCGGATGTCTTTATTATTTCAAGCTTAATGCCTAATGTTGATGGCATAGAAGCAGCGAAAGAGCTATTGGATGAAGATCCAGCAGCGAAGATTATTATGCTGTTTCAGGAAGATGAGGAAAAAGACTTTAATGCCTCATTAAGAATTGGTGTAATGGGGTTTGTCAAAATGGAGAAAATAGAGATTTGGCTGAAGGAGGCAGTTAGAAGTCTGCTAGCTGAGAAAAACTATATGGACCCGTTTATTACAAGCAAGGTGCTGCAGCAATACCGTCATATAACACAGCGGAATGATAATAATTCGGCTGGTCTTCATATCTTTTCAAAACGAGAGCTTACTGTTCTTCAGCTTCTCGCAAAGGGAAAAAGCAATTTTGATATAGCGGACGATCTTCAAATCAGTGATAAGACGGTTAAAAACCATATTAGCAGTATATTAAAAAAGTCTAGGACAAAAAGCCGGACTAGGGCTGTTGTCAAAGCAATTAAGTACAGATGGGTCAATCTTTGATAAGGCGTTTAATAAAAAATCTTAGTAACTACATTCAAAAACTGGTCTATTCTGCATTAATTTCATTAAATTAAACAAAATAGAATATATCTTTGGCATAAAGGTGATGTGGATGAATCGATTTTATAAACGTTATTCTGACTTAATTTTTCAGCTGCTTAGTGAAGATAAGTGGAACAGCCTCGCGGTTCTTTCGGATAAAACAGGTTTTTCAAAAACGACCATTTGGCGTGATTTAGAGTTTTTGGAAAGTATCCTGCCGCAGGATTGGGTTTTTGAAAAGAATGAAACATTTGGAGTAAGGCTTATCAAGCCGGAGAATGGAACGCTGGAAAATCTATTGGGACAAATCAGAGAAAAAAACACGTATTTGCACACATTGAAGATCATTTTATTAAATGATGGAGTTGATGTTTCGCAAATATGTCAGGAAGTCCATATCAGCAGATCAACCGCTTATAGGCATCTTGAAAAGCTGCAGGAAGTTGTCGAACAGGCAGAAGTAATGCTGACTGCGAGTCCCTTCCGTTTGGTCGGGGACGAGAAGAAGATTCGTCGTTTCATTATGCAATATTTGGACTTCATGTCCTTTGAAACAAATATTGTGAAGGAAGGGCTTGATGCCGTTAAGTTCCAAGAGCATTTAGTCAGGCTGTTTTCCAACTTTTCCATGTCATACAGAACCGGGGCGCTGCACAGACTGACTATTATTCTGTTTATAGCCAATCATCGGGCTTCAATGGGTCATTATATTTCTTATCCTGATAAAGTGTTGAATACACATGCTGGAAGCAAATACTTCGAATTAACTAAACTGCTGTCGCCATATATGGTCAAATGTCCGCGCAGAGAGGTTCAGCTCCAGGAAATCCTTTATTTTTCCATATTTATAATGAGCGAGGAAAGGCCACTTAACCGAACAAAGCATCTAAAATATATTCATAGCTCGATGAAAACGGAAAGAGGCTATCCAATGGCTCAATATTTGGCAAAGCTTGATCGGTTTATTGGTTTTCCGATTTCACAGGATGATATTTTCTTGTTCCACTTGTATCAGTCACTAAAGCGAATATCTGTTGAAACGGAATTTGAGACAGAAACAGTGAAAAATTCTGCTCTGCAATACTTAGATTTTTTTGAAGAGAACGAGCTTTTTCAAGCAATAGAAAAGCTTGCTGAGGAATGCCTGACTCCATACTCACTCCTATTTAAAAAGCTTGATACACTTGAGATTTTCTCCTTAGTACAAGCAGCTGTAATAAGGAGATGGAACCATCACAAAATCCAAGTAGCTGTTGTGTGTAGAACATACAGTGAAAAAGATTATATTCGTGAAATATTAGCCTATCATTTTGACAGTAAGCTAAAAATATCCAGCTTGGACCCTTCCAGTTTAAATCTGCTGTATATGTATGAGGAGTTTGATTTACTTATATCGGCCGGTGAATTAAATCCTGTAAATACATGTATTGAGCATATACCCAAAATCAATATTTCATCTTTTCCGACTTCTTCTGAATTGAGAGAAATAAGTTACTTTATTGAGCAGCATTTTTTTGAGAATTTAGGAATTACAAAGGAAATGATTTATCCATTTAATGAAACGCTTATGTAAAATCTTTATATAAACAAAAAAAGGAGAACTCGCTGGTTCTCTTTTCTTTGTATGCCGTTTCATTTCATGAGTTATTTGACTGAATGAACTGCAGTACAGCTTTTAAGGACTGCTTTTTTTTCGCCTCAAAATAATCTGCAAACGGGTTTATGTTGTTTTTTATCCGCTTTTGTACGGATTTCATTGAGTATGACTGCGGTGTCAAGCTGTCTGTCAGCTCTTCCCAATGAATTGGGCAGGCAACATATCCGCCTTCATTTCCTCTTATAGAATACGGAGCAACAATCGTTTTTCCTTCACTATGCTGGATATAATCAATATACAGGCGGTTATGGCGATTTTTTTTCAAGCGCTCAATCGTAAATAACTTTGGTTCCATAGTTACCATATAATTAGCGATAAATTCAGTAAAGACTCTCGCCTCTTCATATGTGTACGTTTTTTCTGGAAGCGGGATATAAACTTGGATACCTTTATTGCCAGATATCTTTATAAAGGCGATTAATTTTAGGCCGTCCAGAATGGTCTTTAATATTTGGGCCGCTTTAATGGCAAGTGAAAAATGATCTCTTGATGGCGGGTCGAGATCAAACACAATTTCAGACGGCATGCTATCTGACAGAATCGTTTCAAATGGAATATGGAACTCAAATGCAAGCTGGTTGCCAAGCCACATAAGTGTCTGCTCATTATTGCAAACAATGTAATTAATATCCTCCTTCCAGCTTGTCTGGACAAAGGGAGGCGCATACTCTGGACATTGCTTCTGGTAAAAGGAATCGCCAAACAATCCATGCGGGAAACGAATAACAGTTAGCAAGCGGTTATGTAAAAATGGAAGCATTACATCTTTCACTTCTGTTAAATATTCAATAAAGTCGATTTTGCGCAACTCATTACCCGGAAATAATGGCTTATCTGGGTGGGTAATTTGTTGCTCTATGCCAATTTGTTGTAGTAATTTTTCATAGGTGCATTCCTGCCAAGACTTTTCAAAAACAAATTGGAGAAATACTGGATTTTCAATTTGCCCATTGGCAAAGGAAGTAAATTCTAAATCTACACAAATTCCAGGTGTGACTGTCATTACGCCTTTTTCTTCAGACTGTTTATTCTTTTCTAAGATGCCTGATAAGGCGGTTAACTCTTTTGCTGTTAATCCTTCACTGAATTGTCCGACATTTTTGATGTTTCCATTGTCAGAAACACCTACTGAAAAGAGCATATCAGCTTTGCGGTACTCTGTTATTGTAAAGGAAGCAGTATATTTCATAAAACCAGTACTCCTAACAATGTTTATTTACGAAATAGTGTACGCTAGTGAGACTAATTCATTCATTTCCAAGATTTCATTGCATGAAAGACATGCGGAATAGCCAACTTATTAATAAGAAACACATTAACTAAGAAATATTTAGGATTGGAGAATAGATGGTATGCACACAATGTGGAAAGGAAGCATCAGCTTCGGATTAGTTAACATCCCGATAAAACTGCACACATCAACAGAGGATAAAGATATAAAGCTGCGGACATTGCATAAAACATGTCATGCGCCGATTAAATATGAAAAAAAATGCTCTGCATGTGAACAGGAAGTGGCACCTGAGGATATTGTAAAAGCATATGAATATGCAAAAGGTAAATATGTTGTTCTTGATAAAGAGGATTTGGAAAAGCTCCAAAAAGAAAATGAAGATAAGGCAGTAGAAATTATCGACTTTGTTAAGATGGAAGAGATAGATCCTATTTATTATGATAAATGTTATTATATGTCTTCTGGTGATGGAGGTAACAAAGCTTACGGACTACTCCGTGAGGCATTAATAGAATCAGGCAAGGTCGGTATCGCCAAAATAATCATTCGCTCGAAGGAGCAGCTTGCAGTCATTAGGGTGTATGAAAATACACTAGTAATGGAAACTATTCATTTTCCTGATGAAGTCAGGAAAGCTGAAGATGTCCCTAATGTCCCTGCAGAAGCAACTATCGCCAAAAAAGAGCTGGAAACAGCGATCCTGCTAATTGATCAGCTTACAACAGCTTTTGATCCGACAAAGTATACGGATGAGTACCGTACAGCCCTCCTTGAATTGATTGAAGCCAAGAAAACTGGCCAAGAAATTGTTACAAGTAAAGAAAAGGTGCAAACTTCCAATGTCATGGACCTAATGGCAGCATTGCAAGCATCAATAGACAACACTAAACCGGAACAGCCAGCAGCAGAAGAAAAAAAGGTAAAGACAAAAACAAAAACAAGAAAAAAAGTCGCGAAAGAAGCATAATGCAAGGGGGGATTGCCCCTTTGCATGCTTTTGTTTGACAAATTTTCCTTTTTAGGTAATTATGTCTACAGTTCTATGTAAATGGGCAATCCATTATAAGAAAGGTGAGAATTATTGAATAAAACAGAGCAAATGACATTAAAATATGTAACTACCATATTAACCATAGTCGTATTGTTTATCGTCATGTTTATTTTTGTTGCCTCGAGAATACAGGGAGCGGAAATAATCGCATTTGATCAAGTTATTATTGATTACATTCAGTCTTTTGAAAGTGATGCTACAACCGAATGGACAGTGATATTGACCGATTTAGGCTCAATTAAGTTTATCGCGGTGGCAGTCGTGGTTGGCACAGTGCTTTTATGCCTTTACAGGAAATTTTCTCTTGCCGCTTTTCTGATTTGTGCACCGGCTCTTGGAGGCTTGCTTAATAAGTTTTTGAAATGGATATTCAAACGGGAGCGGCCGGATATTTTGCCGCTGATTACAGAGCATGGTTACAGTTTTCCGAGTGGACATAGCATGGGTTCCTTAATTTTTTATGGAAGTGCCGCATATGTATTCTTGCATATCTGGAAGACAGCAGGAAAAAAAGCAGCAACGATTATTATTGCATGCTTGGTCATTCTGATGATTGGCATAAGCAGGATTTATTTAGGTGTTCATTACCCGACAGATGTTGTTGGCGGCTTTGCAGTTGGGTTTGCATTTTTGCTAGTATGCATCCTTGTTTTCCGCTATTATGAAGAGAGAAAAAATAAATGACTAGAGGGTAAAAGATGGACCAAAAAATAATACCTGCATCATCAAATTTAAAGGAATTCGAAGCCTTTTTGGAAAGCGATTATGAAGTAGGAGTCTTCTTGGAAATACATATTTCTCAATTGAAAAATATCAGCAAGCTGGCAAGAAGTGCAGGCAAGAAAATGATTTATCATGTGGATTTAATCCAAGGGTTAAAGAGCGATGACTTTGCTACAGAATTTATTTGCCAGGAATTTAAGCCGTATGGACTGATTTCGACAAAATCATCTGTCATTCTAAAAGCTAAGCAAAAGAATGTAATTGCCATACAGCGAGTCTTCCTTCTTGATAGCCACGCCATTGAAAAAAGCATTAAACTGGTTCAAAGGACAAGACCTGATTATATTGAACTTCTCCCAGGGACGATGCCATGGATGATTGAAGAAATTAAACAACGGCTGGATGTTCCGATATTAGCAGGCGGACTAATACGGTCGGAAGCGGATGTCAATAATGCGATTAAAGCTGGAGCAGCTGGCATAACTACTTCCAGACGGACATTATGGGATAAATAGGTTCTTACTATTTTTCTAGAGAAAATATTGTAAATGTGTTGACAGCGTTTTCATAGTAGGTTATGATGAACCTACAAGTTAATAAAACGTGTCGGAGATAAGGAGATGCACACAGATTTTCACATTTTGATGTGATATTTTTCTGTTGTGCTCTCCTTTTTTGCTGTTTTTTAACTTTGTTTTTCATTCGGTGTATAGGGGGAGATTTTGAATGTCTGCATTTTTAGGTGAAATTATTGGTACAATGATCTTAATCGTTTTTGGGGGAGGAGTAGTTGCGGGCAGCAACTTAAAGAAAACGTTTTCTAATAATAGCGGGTGGATTGTGATAACGGTTGCCTGGGGATTAGCTGTTGCGATGGGTGCTTTTGCTGTCGGCAGTATCAGCGGTGCCCATTTAAATCCTGCCGTAACAATAGCACTTGCTCTTAATGGTGATTTTGCATGGAGCCTAGTGCCTGAATATATCATAGCTCAAATGCTTGGAGCATTTATCGGAGCAGTCATCGTATACTTACATTATTTACCTCACTGGAAGGCAACAGACGATCCAGGCGCGAAATTAGCTGTATTTTCTACAGGCCCGGCAATCCCGCACACATTTTCTAACTTGCTTGGAGAATTAATTGGGACATTCATGTTAGTTTTAGGCTTGCTTTACATTGGAGCTAATTCGTTTGCAGAAGGTTTAAACCCAATCGCAGTTGGACTATTAATTGTTGTAATCGGTATGTCTCTTGGCGGAACAACTGGTTATGCCATTAACCCGGCAAGAGATCTAGGGCCCCGTATCGCTCATGCATTGCTTCCGATAGCAGGCAAGGGAGATTCAAACTGGAAGTACGCATGGATTCCTGTAGTAGGTCCAATTCTTGGAGGCGGATTAGCTTCTGTATTTTATCAATATTTCTATAAAGGAACAGTATCTACTTATTTTTGGCTAGTTATCATCGTAAGTATAGTGGTGTTAGTGCTTGCATTTTTTGGCACAAAAAGCAACAATTCTATTAAAATGAAAAAAGCAGCATAATACTAGTTTTCACATACTAGATTAATTTTTTAACTAATTAGGGGGTATTTTTGTGGAGAAATATATTTTATCTTTAGATCAAGGGACAACAAGTTCAAGAGCGATTATTTTTAACAAAAAAGGGGAAATCGTTCATACAGCACAAAAGGAGTTTACACAAATTTTTCCTAAGCCAGGCTGGGTGGAACATAATGCTAGTGAAATTTGGGGTTCGATTCTCTCTGTAATCGCAACAGTTTTATCAGAATCAGATATTAAGGCAGATCAAATTGAAGGCATCGGTATTACGAACCAACGGGAAACAGCAGTAGTATGGGATAAAGAGACTGGTGTGCCTGTCTATAATGCGATTGTGTGGCAATCGAGACAAACGAACGGAATATGTGAAGAATTGAAAGCACAAGGATACAACCAATTGTTCAGAGATAAAACGGGTTTGTTAATTGACGCGTATTTCGCAGGCACAAAAGTTAAGTGGATTCTAGATAATGTCGAAGGTACAAGAGAGAAAGCGGAAAACGGTCAATTGCTGTTCGGGACGATTGACACTTGGCTTATTTGGAAGCTGTCTGGCGGAAAGGCGCATGTAACAGACTATACGAATGCATCTCGCACATTAATGTTTAATATTTATGACCTTAAATGGGATGAGGAACTGCTTGAAATTTTAACTGTTCCAAAGTCAATGCTTCCAGAAGTAAAGCCGTCATCTGAAGTTTATGCTCATACAGTAGACTATCATTTCTTCGGAAAGAATATTCCAATTGCTGGTGTGGCTGGCGACCAGCAGGCAGCATTATTTGGTCAGGCATGCTTTGAGGAAGGTATGGCAAAAAATACGTATGGAACAGGCTGTTTCATGTTGATGAACACAGGAGAAAAAGCTGTCCGTTCCAATCATGGTTTGCTGACAACAATTGCATGGGGATTGAATGGAAAAGTGGAGTATGCCCTAGAAGGTAGTATCTTTGTAGCAGGATCTGCTATTCAATGGCTTCGTGACGGCTTAAGAATGCTGAAGGATGCAAAAGACAGTGAAGCATATGCGACAAAAGTGGAGTCAACAGATGGTGTCTACTTAGTGCCAGCATTTGTTGGGCTTGGAACTCCGTATTGGGACAGTGATGTGCGGGGAGCTATGTTCGGAGTAACAAGAGGAACAACAAAAGAGCATTTCGTCAGAGCTACACTTGAATCACTTGCATATCAGACGAGAGATGTTTTATCTGCAATGGAAGCGGATTCGAACATTAGCGTAAAAACATTACGAGCAGATGGAGGAGCAGTTAAGAACAATTTCTTGATGCAATTCCAAGGAGATATCTTAAATGTACCTGTTCAAAGACCTGTCATCAATGAAACAACCGCTCTTGGTGCGGCCTATTTAGCGGGATTGGCTGTCGGCTTCTGGAAGGACCAAGCTGAAATCGCTGAACAATGGAAGTTAGAAAAATCGTTCGATCCTGCCATGGAGGAAGAAAAGCGAGAAGAGCTATATGCTGGCTGGAAAAAAGCAGTCAACGCTACAATGGCATTCAAAAACTAAAATTACATCATTTAATTCAAAATACTGTGAATATATAAAAAAGTATGTTATACTAAAAACAAGTTAATAAAATGTCCGGAGATCAGGAGAGACCACAAAGTCGTTATCAAATAATGGTAATGATGCTTTGTGGTCTCTTTTTTGTTGGACATTATTCCTTAGGAGGACTTCCAAAATGAAAACAAACCGCAACTTACTGAAAAAACAACTTAAAGAAAACAAATTTGACGTGCTTGTAATCGGAGGGGGAATTACTGGTGCTGGTATTGCCCTGGATGCTTCTACAAGAGGCATGAAAACTGCTTTAGTTGAAATGCAGGACTTCTCGGCAGGCACATCTAGCCGGTCTACAAAGCTTGTTCATGGCGGACTCCGATATTTGAAACAGTTTGAAGTAAAAATGGTAGCAGAGGTCGGAAAGGAAAGGGCTGTTGTTTACGAAAATGGACCTCATGTTACAACACCAGAATGGATGCTGTTGCCTTTTCATACAGGCGGCACTTTCGGCAAGTTTACGACAAGCATTGGATTAAGGGTGTATGATTTTCTTGCAGGAGTGAAAAAAAAGGAAAGACGGAAAATGTTTTCGAAAGAACAAACCTTGGCATATGAACCGCTAGTTAAACAGGATGGATTAAAAGGCGGCGGTTATTATGTGGAATACAGAACAGATGACAGCAGATTAACAATAGAAGTAATGAAGGAAGCGATAGACAAAGGGGCGGCAGCATTAAACTATACAAAGGTAGAAAATCTCCTTTACGATACAGAAGGGAAAATCAATGGAGTAGCAGTAACAGATGTTTTAACTGGCGAGAAGTATTCTGTTTTCGCAGAAGTTATCGTTAATGCTGCCGGTCCTTGGGTTGACAGCATTCGGGAAAAAGATGGCAGCAGAAAAGGGAAAACATTGCAGCTTACAAAAGGAGTCCATCTTGTTATCGACCAATCGGTTTTTCCTTTAAAGCAAGCCATTTATTTTGATACACCAGACGGCAGAATGGTTTTTGCCATTCCGAGAGATGGGAAAGCTTATGTAGGAACAACAGATACTTTCTATAAAGAAGACCCTGTTAACCCAGCTATGACAGTGGAGGACAGAACATATATCTTAAATGCAATTAAATATATGTTTCCTTCTGTCAATGTGACAGAGGATGATGTGGAATCAAGCTGGGCTGGAGTTAGACCGTTGATTTTAGAAGACGGTAAGGATCCGTCTGAAATCTCAAGAAAAGACGAGATTTGGGAATCGGAGTCTGGACTTGTGACAATTGCTGGCGGAAAGCTGACTGGCTACCGTAAAATGGCGGAAACAGTTGTCAATTTAGTCAGTGGGAAATTTGCAAAAGCAAATAAAAGCTTTTCAGAATGTCAGACAAAGCATTTGCCAATATCTGGCGGGAAAGTGGGGGGATCGAGCAAGTTTGACAGCTATGTTGCCGGTATTGTTCCAGATGGAATGGATGCTGGCTTGACGAAGGAAGATGCAGAAGCTGTTGCGAGAATGTATGGAAGCAATGCTCCGGTTGTTTACCGCATTGTTAAAGAACAGAAAGCATCTGCTGAAAATAATATGCCTGTGCTTTTATGGGCAAAAGTGCATTATGCATTGGAACACGAGCTTGCGATGACTCCAGTCGATGTGCTCCTGCGCAGAACAGGCTTGCTGCTGTTTGGCATCAAAGAAGCAGTTCAATATAAGGAAGAGGTATTGGCATATATGGCGAGCTACTATGGATGGGATCAAGCAGAACAGCTGTTTTATAAAAAACAGCTTGAAAAGGAAATCCTCCATGCTACAGTGCCAGCTGATTTACAGTCAGAAGAGCTATTGGATCATATAATGTAAAAAAATTAAGTCACGGGCAATCCCGTGACTAATCTTTTGGTTTAAATAGAATTGACAAACTGTAAATAATAGGATATGATATTGCTTGT
Organism: Bacillus sp. Au-Bac7; assembly: GCF_021341655.1. Lineage (NCBI taxonomy): Bacteria > Bacillati > Bacillota > Bacilli > Caryophanales > Bacillaceae > Bacillus > Bacillus sp. Au-Bac7. Next base: position 473,789 of record NZ_JAJTTG010000001.1, read on the forward strand.
ATGTATTTGAGGTAAGAACGGAATTGATCATAAAGAACTTGTGTAAAGTTATGTAGAAGCAAGACAACAAGGAACAGTTGATATATAGAACAAACACCACTTTAACAATCTTCTCCAAAAATCACATTAAAATAATCTCCTAAATGCGGATTAACCCTTCCAAAAAATTATTCTAGTTAATGTTATTTTTGCCACCGTTCTAATTCATAGAACTAATTCACACTGGCACGGCCTCGGAGCCGTAAGGATGAAAGAGAGGCAGGGCTTTCATTGTTTTAGGTATGGCACGTTTCACGGTGCATGACCCTTAAGTATATGCCAAGAAGTGCGGTTTTTACATAGGTCTAATTATTTTCGAATAATAAATGAGTAAAGATCTATCACAAGCACGAAACAGCAGGCATCTCCCAAATATGCGGAGATGCCTTTTTTATTGTCGAAACATGTTTTCATGAAATTAAAGCTATGTTATGATTACGTAGTAAAAACGATTCGTTTCGCAGTGACTGACGACAATAATGGAATGAACCATATGGGAGCTGTGAAAAGTGTATAGCCGGTCGTCTGGGCAAAAGGTAAATTAACCTTTCTAACACAATACCTGGAGGGATATACATGTCTGAAAAAGTAATACTGGATGGAAACGTGGTAGCGAATGCTGTTAAGGAAGAACTGAAAGGCCGAATTGAAGCGTTAAAGACAAAAGGCGTAACACCTTGTCTGGCGACAATTCTTGTTGGAGACGATCCATCTTCCGAGACATATGTGCGCATGAAAGGAAATGCGTGTGCAAAGCTAGGAATAGACAGTAAAAGAATCCATCTTGATAAAGAGACAACAACAGAACAATTACTTGAAACGATACAAGCCTTAAATGACGACAATAATGTCCATGGAATTTTGCTGCAGCATCCTGTTCCTGGTCATATTGACGAAAGAAAGGCATTTGAAACGATTGCAATCGAAAAAGATGTTGATGGGGTAACAAGCTTCGGTTATGGGCAAACGGCTCTTGGATTTGGCAAATTCCCATCTTGTACACCTGCAGCCATTATGAAGATAATGGAGCATTACGGTATTAAAGCGAGCGGAAAACATGCTGTTGTTGTCGGCAGAAGCCCGATTTTAGGTAAACCGGTATCTGCATTGCTGTTAAATGAAGATGCAACAGTAACTACATGCCATTCCCGCACAACAAATTTAGCAGACCACGTAAAACAGGCTGATATCGTAGTGGCAGCAGTCGGCAAGCCGAACTTCATCCAAGGAGACTGGATTAAGCCAGGCGCGGTAATATTAGACGCAGGCTATAATAAAGGCAATATCGGTGATGTCGATTATGAGGCATGCCTGGAAAACGCATCTGCAATAACTCCAGTACCAGGCGGAGTAGGTCCTGTTACAATAAGTATGCTGCTGAAGCACACAGTGGATTCTGCTGAAGGAATTTAATTAAGAAAAAAATATGTTTGACAAAAGTCACTATTGAATATATGATGTATTTAACGCTTGTAAGTTCGGTATATGTTTTTTAAGGATAGATGGTCATAGTTGCAAATATAGCTTATGTCCGAAAAGGTAGCGATGCTTCACTGATTCCTAAAGATTTATATAAGTTCTTAAAGGTGTAACACAATTTTGGAGGTTTTACAATGAACACAGGTAAAGTAAAATGGTTTAATGCAGAAAAAGGTTTCGGTTTCATCGAGTCTACTGAAGGACAAGACGTATTTGTTCACTTCTCCGCTATCCAATCAGAAGGTTTCAAAACTTTAGAAGAAGGTCAAGACGTAACTTTCGAAATCGTTGAAGGTAACCGTGGACCTCAAGCAGCTAACGTTACTAAAGCTTAATAATTTTTAGATTAAAGGTGATGCCTTTCCTTAATGCATCACCTTTTTTTAGTGTAGTACAAAAAGTGCTTCGCCATTCTCCATAAACCCAATCATTTTCATCAGGAATTTAAATCCCCTAATATTTTTTTCCAGAATGTTTTAGAACATGAAAAAAAGTGAATGGAAGTGGAGAGTATATATTTATTATTATTTATAAAACGCTCTTGCTCCAATATTTTTCAAGATAAGATTATTTAAATGCCTACTAATTTGGGTAAAATAGGCTAGGGTATCCAAAATGGACAATCATAACAGATAACGTCCATTCTTTATAAGTATTAAATGCAATGAGCAATAATGAAGGAGGAAAAAGTATTGACCACTTTTTCAGATTTTAATTTAAGCAGCAGTTTAGAAAAAGCATTATCCAATATGGGCTTTGAAGAGCCAACACCAATCCAGGCACAGGCGATTCCAATCGGTCTTGCTGGCAAGGATATGATTGGACAAGCACAAACAGGTACTGGTAAAACTACAGCGTTCGGTGTGCCTCTTTTAGAAAAAATTGAAGTGGGTAAACCAGTTCAAGGTCTTGTAATCGCACCTACTAGGGAGTTGGCTGTACAGGTTGCAGAAGAACTTAACCGTATCGGTGCAGTGAAAGGCATCCGTACATTACCAATTTACGGTGGGCAAGACATTAACCGCCAAATTCGCGGATTGAAGAAAAAACCAGAAATTATTGCAGCGACTCCTGGTCGTCTAATCGATCATATCGAACGTAAAACAATTCGTCTGCAAGATACAAAAATGATCGTCTTGGACGAAGCAGATGAAATGTTAAACATGGGCTTCATTGAAGATATCGAAAGAATTCTAAGTGAAACACCAAAAACACGTCAAACATTGCTTTTCTCTGCAACAATGCCAAAAAGAATTCAATCATTAGCAGAACGCTTCATGGTTGAACCAGAGCTTGTTAAAATTAAAGCAAAAGAAATGACGGTTACAAATATTGAGCAAAACTTTATCGAATTACAAGAGCGCCAAAAGTTTGATGTGTTGTGCAGTCTTCTTGACATCCAATCACCAGAACTTGCAATTGTATTCGGTAGAACAAAAAAACGTGTTGATGAAGTGGTTGAAGGCTTAATCAAGCGTGGATATTCTGCAGAAGGAATTCATGGTGATATTCCGCAAGGCAAAAGGGATCAAGTAATCCGTCGCTTTAAGGAACAAACAATTGACATCATGGTAGCGACAGATGTAGCTGCCCGCGGATTGGATATCAGCGGTGTGACACATGTTTACAACTTTGATATTCCGCAAGACCCTGAAAGCTATGTACACCGTATCGGACGTACTGGCCGTGCAGGTAAAAAAGGTTATGCTGTAACATTTGTATCTCCAAGAGAATTGGATCATCTTCGCATCATTGAAAATGTTACGAAGAAAAAAATGGTGAAAAACCCGATACCTTCTACTACAGATGTATTGGCTGGAAACCAACAGGCAACAATTAACAAAATCCAAAAAACAGTTGAAGAAAATCAATTTGCAGAATATAAGCGTCTTGCTGAAACATTATTGGAAGAAACTGATTCTGTGACATTGCTTGCAAGTGCATTGAAGCTTCTTACAAAAGAGCCAGATGCAACGCCAGTTAAATTGACTGCAGTTGAACCGCTTCGTTCTAAGAAGCCGAAAGGTGACCGTTCTGGCGGACGTCGTCGTAATGACAGAGGCGGACGTGGATATGACCGTAACCGTGGCGGCGGCAGCGGCGGCGGAGAAAGAAGAAGCAGAAACAGAAACAGAAATAGAGATTAATAAAAATATTTCTCTTTTATGTTTAATTTCTCTTCCAATTGGTTAATATAAACAAATGAAGGATATAAATGTATATCCTGGTTATTTAAATCTAGGAGGCAATAAAATGGCAACAGGTAAAGTAAAATGGTTTAACTCAGAAAAAGGTTTTGGATTTATTGAAGTAGAAGGTGGAGATGACGTATTTGTTCATTTTTCTGCTATTCAAACAGACGGATTCAAAACTTTGGATGAAGGCCAAGAAGTTAACTTCGATATAGAAGAAGGCGCACGTGGCCCGCAAGCTGTTAACGTAACGAAACTTTAATATGCTGATGATAAAGAACCCTGCTAATGACAGGGTTCTTTTTAGCATAATTTTTTAGAAGCAATATTTTTGTTAATTGGACAAAGTCTGTTACAATAAAGGCTGATAAAGAAAGAGGTGCTACATAATGAAAGAATTTACTGTTGAATTTCATAAAGAAGATGGAATGGAAAACATTACAGTCCAAAAATTGAGTGAAGAAGATTTTAACCGAGTAACTAGCGGTGGAACTAGACAGCTGTTTGAGTTGGATACGAATATCGGCTACTTCATCTATTTTGATGCAGTTGATGAAAGTGGAAAAGAATCGTATTTAGTTCTTCAATATCTGGAAGAAAGTGAAACACCATCTGCTTGTTTTTCCTTTGAATTAAAGGACTTCTACCAATTTATAGCACTTCATTTAAATGATTTGCAAATTGATGAGGATGAAGAGGAAGAAGCAGAGGACGCTTTTGGTCCAATCCACTATCTTGCGCATTTAATGCATCATATTGTGGAAGATGGCAAGTCGGTCGAAGTATAATAAAAAGAGCAGGAGACATGTCTCCTGCTCTTTTTATGTAATTTAAGCCTCTTTGTAATGACTGCTGCAAAAATTAAATACTTCTTGAAGCTCGTCCTCTTCTAAAGCAAAATCCAAGTACTTGTCTTGGCTGCTGTTATAAAAGTCATAATTTAACACTTTCATTTCTGACTCCTCAACGAAGAACAATATCTTTAATTGAATGGTGCCGTCCTCAAACAGCTCGTCCTCCTCATCCTCTTCCAGAGTTAAAAAGAATTCATATCGTTCTCCTGATAAAATGCCAGTTGGATCTTCGATCTTTTCCACTGTATACTCTGTTATATTCATTATTGATGACCTCCTATATCTATCACTGCATAGTATTTCAAAGTATGGGTGAATTTATTGCATACTCGAAAATAATATCATATTGCTTACAGGATAGCTAATGCTTTTCAATTGAAATGGAATATGATAAGATGGAATTTTAATTATTTGACTTTTTATATATGTATGTTATAATAGGAAGATAGGTTAAAAGAAAGATAGATATGTTTGGTCACTTGTTTTTAAGGTCTAGTCTGTAGATTTCTTACGTTTGCAAGTGATTTTTTATGTTTTACGGGCTCTTTTTTTTTGATAGTGGGCTCTAATCAAACAAAGCTTCATGGAGGTGTTTCATTTGGCAATGGGATTTGGCCGAAAGAATAACGAGGAAATTGTAAAAGAAGAAGTTGTAGTTTGGGATTGTGTATCTGAAACATGCAAATGCTGGATTCGGGACAATTTTAAAAGCACTGAAACACCAAAATGCCCAATATGCGGCAGTGATATGGAAAAAACGACTAGAGAGTTGCAAGTCGTCAATAATAATAGCATTTACTCAAAATAAAAACTAAAATCCTTTGGATTTTAGTTTTTTTTTAGCTTGTAATATTCATTAACAAAGGAATGAGCGAACTGCCCCAAATCACCGTAATCCAAGCAGCTAATATCATTGCCAAGGTCGAAAAGGTTGCTTCCTGTTCGCCAAATTCCATCGCTTTTGTTGTTCCGACACCGTGTGCACCCATTCCTAAAGCTAATCCTTTAGCAATAGGCGATTTCAAGGATAAAAGTTTTATTGCATATGGTCCAATTATCCCGCCGATGATTCCAGTAATGATGACAAACACGGTTGTTAATGTCGGAAGTCCGCCAATTTCCTGCGATACTTCAATTGCGATTGGCGTTGTGATGGATCGCGGCAATATGCTTATAATGAAATCTGCTCGCAAATTAATTAATTGTGATAGAAAAAAAGATGACGTGATAGCTACTACTGTACCGGTTGTGACACTTATTAGCATAACACCGAAATATTTTTTCAACAGATGCTTATGTTTATATATCGGCACCGCAAAGGCGATTGTTGCAGGGCCGAGCAGGTGTGTCAACAACCGCGATGATTCTAAATAGCTTCCTGCTGGAATATGGAGACAGCTGATAAACAGAATTAAAAGCAGTGGTGACAGCAGGAGCGGATGTAGCAATGGATTTTTCCATTTTTTATAACTCCATTTTGTCACTCTGTAAAATATATACGTTAATACAGTAAACATTATAATGTTCATTTATTTAAACTTCTCTTTCTATTATAGATTTTTTCTGCTGTAAATCCGGTTGCTCCCATCACGATAAAGGTGCTGACAGCAATGAGAAGAACCGTTTCAATTCCTTTCATATTAAGGATTTCTTCATAGTTGACGATACCAACAGCAGATGGAATGAAAAACAGCAGCAGTTCAGCCAGCAGCCAGGCTGCACCAGTTTCTACCCACTTCAGTTTAATCCACTTAAGCTGTAAACCTATAAATAAAAAAATGAGACCAATCATGGATGCTGGCAGCGGAACTGACACAACCATTTTTACTCCCATTCCAAGAAAAAGAAAAAGATGTATAAAAGCAATTTGCCCGATAATGATTAGAAATTTCAATACGATCACCTTCCCTGTCAATCAATGGAATAAATGCTCGCCCTTAAACCTTAGATTAACTATATAAGTTATCATACGCTGAATGTTGCTATTCGTAAAATACATAATTATTATAATTATAATAACCAATAGTTATAATGGGTGCGTGCAGAAGGTGATGCGTAAATGGGGGAGGAGCAGGGGAGATGATCATTTATTGCTGAAGAATAAAATCAATAAATCTTCTCCCGGCGACAGATAAATAACGGTCTTTTTTTGTTATGACAGCAAGCTGCCAATTAGTTACTGGTTCTAAATCAATAAATCTTACTTGATTGTTTGTTGTGCGGTTGCAAATCGATTCTGGAAGCATGGAAATCCCTAAATTCGCAGCAACAATTTCAATCATGAAGTCCCATTGTGAGCTTTTAAAGATGATGTTCGGCTCAAATCCTGCGTTGATGAATCCACGTTTCATCATTTCATATAAGGCGAAATCCTCACTGTAAAAAATAAACTCTTCATCTATAAGTTCTTTCATATGGACTTTTTTTCGATTGGAAAGAGGATGCTGTTTGTGGACAATTAATTTAATTTCTTCACTCACAAGGTGGAAGACGTGGAACGAAGACTCATCCATTATTGGCAATACGGCAATACCAATTTCAATTTCTCCTTCTTCGACACTCTTGACTACTTTAGCCGCTCCATACTCTTTAATATTGATTTGAATATTCGGATACGCCTTGTGAAATGCAGATATAACTTTAGGGAAAAAGAGGCTGCCGATCATTGGCGGAATACCGATGTTAATGTTCCCGCGAGCAAGATTAGTCATATCGTGGAGGGTAGTTGCCATCTCATCCATTTGAGCCATTATCTTTTGCGCGTAATCGTAAACGATCTGGCCAGCATCTGTTAGTTCATGTGTTTTATTTGATCGATTAATTAGCGTGATGCCGATTTCTTCTTCCAAACTTTTGACACCTTTACTAAGGGCAGGCTGGGAAACATGCAGTTTTTCAGATGCTTTCGTCATGCTTTTCTGCTTTACTACTTCAACAAAGTACATTAATTGTCTAATTTCCATTTAACTGCTCCATTCCTATTTTCACTGTTTATTATTGTACTCCAACAGCTGAAAAAGAGACAGCGAATATTTATTATTTTGAAATAAAAAAAGATGTTTACAGAATGATGTAGGCGGGTAAAACTTTGTTAGAATGATTGGAAAGGTGTGGAAACCTGTGAATACTTATGAGTTGAAAACAAAAAAATGGCAAGCGGATTGGAAATATAACTTAATGTCTCAAAGAAAATATGAGAATTTACTTGCAAAGAAAAATACGGTGGAAATAATCGTAAGTAATCTAAATCGCAACAAACGGACTCGATAAGGACTTAATATATGGAGAGTTCAGGCCGTTGGGTATGCCCTCAACAGCCTGAAAACATTTATCTAAAGAGCGCAGGTTAATTAAGCGCGGAAGGTTCCATTATATAATCTTCAAAAACTTTTTCTATAAGTGCATTTTCCTCGAAATTATTAGGGCTTTCCAAATGTTTGATTCGTACAATATAAACGGATTTAACAAACATATGAAGTGCTTCATCCTCGGTTAAAGCATCAATCTTATTAATCAACACTTGATCGGATATATAGTTGACAATTCTACTCAGAAATTCTTTTGGATAATCCTTTGGCAGTTTTCCAGTTTCTTCTGTAAAAATACCCCCTTGACCTTCGACTTCTACATGACGTACAACCTCTGACAATTCTTTAACACTGAATATATCCACTGATTCAACACCTCTTTCCTCTAGTATTATAACAGGGGTTTAAATACTAGTAAATTAATGTTTTTTCACATTGCTTTGTTGGTTCAGGCCGCGGTGGCCAAAACGTTGTTATATAAAAGGAAATCGCATATTCTCTTACAAGGATTACAAAAAAAACAGAATGGAAGTCCCATATTGGTAGCATTAATGGTAAAATACTCATGGAAGAATTTTTTTAAAGGGAGTCATTATGGGAAACGAACAAAATAAAGACCTTAATATTATGTATAATATGGTGAAAGATTTTCACCAAGCATTCGGACATCAAGTCGGAGAAACACCTGCACCGATTGAAGAAAAAACAGCTGTAAACAGAGCTGTATGGACAGGAGAAGAGCTTGTAGAATTTCTTTATGCAACAGCTGACGGAAAAGAAGAAAAATTTCAGGAGCTGTTTCAAGCATTTCTTGCTGGCCTTCATAAAGCCGCTGCTAAAATTACGACAGAGAAAAAGCCTGTCGATGATGTGCTTGTTGCACAAATGGACGCATTGACAGATGTGGAGTATTTTAACCAGGGAAGCTTTGTCATTGCAGGCGTAGAGCCATTTAATCTGTTTAAGATTGTTCAAGAAGCAAATATGGGCAAGCTGTTTGAAGACGGTAAACCAAGATTTAGAGAAGAAGACGGAAAAATCATTAAGCCGCCGAACTGGGAAAAGGACTTCGCACCGGAAGGTCGTCTTAAGCAGGAAATAGACAGACAAAAAGGAAACAAATAACAGGCTCATTCAAAGATAGCCAGAACAAGACCTTTTTAGAAAGAGTCTTGTTCTGGTTTTTTTTGTTTTTCTCTTGCAGGGCTTTTGTGCCACTGTGTAATCTTTTAGACCTATAATCGATTTGAAATAATAGGAAAATGCTAACTTGTATCTGTTTAAGATTTTTTCCGAAAAAAGTGACATGATGTCATCTTAATATATTGACAAGATGACACGCTGTCACATATAATAAATTTTGTTATCAGATGTGACACTGTGTCATGTATAGGAAGTAGGAGTTGTCTTATGCCAAAACAAACATTTTTCCATTTAGCAGCAGATAAGCAAGATACGTTGATTCATGCTGCAAAAGAAGAATTTTCAAGAGTTCCGCTACATGAGGCATCTATTGCCAATATTATTAAAAGCGCAGGTATTCCGAGAGGAAGTTTTTATCAGTATTTCGATGACAAAGAGGATTTGTATTTTTATTTATTAAGTGAAATCTCCAAGAAAAATACGAAGCGATTCCTTTCCATATTAGAGGAAAATGACGGAGATTTATTCGCAACCTTTATTAAGTCCTTTCAATTTATGGTGACAAATCATAAAGAACAAAATCATGAAAACTTTTTTAAAAACGCCTTTTTGAATATGAACTATAAATTGGAGAACACATTAGCTAATAATGTATACGAAGAAAAGCAAAAAAGTCTTTTCTTAAATATCTCCCAATCGATTAACAAAAGCAACCTGAACCTAAAGGATGAAAGTGAATTGCATCACATGGTAAGAGTTATGACAGCCGTTACCTTCCATAATATTGTTCAAATGTATGTGAAGGATTTAACCGTTGCAGAGGCGACTGACAGTTATCTGAAGCAAATGGATCTTCTTAAAAGGGGATTCGGCAGGGAAGAAGTATGATGAAGGATTTAATCAACATGCAATTAAAAAAGCTTGTCGACACACTTCAGAAGCAAAACATTTCTGCGCAAATTATCAAACGTCCTGACATACTCCAATTAGCATGTGCAGATAATAAAAAGATAAATTAATTTACTAAGGGTAAGGAGACAAAAACTATATGGATTCCAGTTTACAACAAAAGAAACCTCCATATTTGATGATTGCCATTCTATTTGTAGGTGCATTTGTATCATTTCTAAACAACTCACTTTTGAATGTTGCATTACCATCAATTATGGTTGACCTAAAAATTGACGATTATTCGACGGTACAGTGGCTGTCAACAGGCTATATGCTTGTCAGTGGTGTATTAATACCAGCTTCAGCCTTCCTGTTAACTAGATTTTCGAACAGAAGCCTATTCATTACCTCCATGGCCATTTTTACAGCAGGTACTGCATTGGCAGCATTTGCTCCTAACTTTGGCACATTGCTTGCAGGACGAATGATCCAAGCGGCAGGGTCTTCGGTTATGGGCCCGCTGTTAATGAATATCATGCTAATTAGCTTCTCCCGTGAAAAACGTGGTGCTGCTATGGGGATTTTCGGATTGGTTATGATTACAGCTCCTGCAATCGGACCAACATTATCTGGTTATATTGTTGAATTTTATGACTGGAGACTTTTATTTGAAATGATTCTTCCGCTTGCTGTAATCAGCTTGCTGCTGGCAGCATGGAAGCTTGAGAATGTTATGACACAAAATAAAAATGCAACACTAGATTATACATCGGTTGTATTATCTTCCATCGGTTTCGGCGGATTGTTATATGGTTTCAGCTCCGCAAGCTCCGACGGCTGGTCTGATCCAGTTGTATTAATATCATTGATTGCCGGTGCTATAGCATTGGCGGTATTCATCATGCGACAATTAAAAATGGAAGAACCGCTGCTTGATTTGCGTGTTTATAAATATCCAATGTTTGCGCTAGGCTCTGTTATTGCGATAGTTAATGCGGTTGCGATGTTTTCCGGGATGATTTTGACACCAGCATATGTACAAAACGTCAGAGGGATATCGCCACTTGATTCTGGTTTAATGATGCTTCCTGGTGCAGTTATTATGGGGATTATGTCGCCGATCACAGGAAGGGCGTTCGATAAATTCGGTCCCCGTGTTCTTGCCGTTATAGGTCTGGCTATTACAGGTGTATCGACATATATGCTGGCACATTTGCAAATAGATTCAACACATGCCTATATCATTCTTGTCTATACATTGCGTATGTTCGGAATGTCAATGGTAATGATGCCAATCATGACAAACGGCTTAAACCAATTGCCAACACGTTTGAATCCTCATGGAACGGCTGTTAATAATACAGCTCAGCAAGTTTCAGGATCAATCGGGACAGCGATACTTGTTACAATTATGAATACAGTCACAAAAAACGAAGCGGAAAGTATGATGGCTGGAGTAGATCCAGCTTCTGTGACAGAAGCTTCAGCTGCACTGCTTACACAAAAAGCGCTGCTTGAGGGAATTCAATATTCCTTCTACGTGACACTTGCTATTAATGCTATTGCTTTAATTCTGGCACTGTTTGTTAAACGAGTCGATACAAGTCAAGAAGCAGTTAAAGAGCTTGAGAAGCAAGGAAGCCCAAATAGAAAACCAGCAACAAACTAACAGCAAAAAAGGAATGATCTGGTGAGTCCAGTTCATTCCTTTTTTATTTTTCTATAACAGCTAGTTACTGCTGCTCATGCTTTGGGTAGTTTCCTACAAGATAGATGGCGCTAATAAGTCGTTTATTTATCCATTTTCTGTTTTCTTCTGTGTTTAAGTGGTCAAACACATGTTGTCTGCCTTTTTCTGTTGTTACATAATGGTGAGGCAGGTTGTTTAGGCTGTATGCAATTATATCCATTTTACACTTTTCGCACTTGCAAAAAAGCTGAAAATCTGGACTTAGTAATAAATAGGTAACAAGAGACTCTACAATTTCTTCCATCACATTTAAATATTTTCTTTCCATATCTATTACCCCTTTTGTCTTACTATATATTTATATCGGCTATTTTGTTGATTTGTTTAAATGAGATAATGATTTATTCATCCTTAAAGGTATTTTATACTGAAGTTAGGTGTAAAGGAGGGAGATGGTCAAGTGACAAGTGACGAACTTTATCAAGAGTTCCTCTATATAGGAAAGGCCTTAAATAAAAACCTTGGTATAACTCCTGTTTTATATGGGTCATTAGGGCTTGAAGTCGTAACGGGTATTAACTTTAACCCACAGGATATTGATATTCTTGTGCCAATATCTTATATAGAGGAGAAATGGCCCCTTTTAAAGGAAATGATGGAAAAGCTGTCGTATGAACTGACAGATTTACACGAGCATAAGTTTGAGAAAAATGGGTTTGAAATAGGGTTCGCCTATGAAGAAGACCTGCCTCACTTTGCAGGAGTTGCTTATAACCTGTTAGAAATGAAGGTGGAAGCAGAAGCGAGATTTAAGGTGTTGTCTGTTAAAGACTTCTTAGCCGTTTACCGGAAATCATCAAAAGACAGCTACAGGAAAACAAAAAACAATAATAAGGATTTAAAGAAAATCGCTATTCTTGAATGCCTCTGATTTTGTCTCCGATTTTTTTCCGTAATGACTAGTGCTTTTACCTAAGCAAGACGCTGGGTGGGTGAATATCTTATTAGGGATTATAAAGAGGAGGTAAACTACAGATGAATGAGATAGCTGCAAATTATGGATTTTACCAAAATGATTTAAGAAGACCAATTGGCTTTGGCAGACGCCCATTTTATCGTCCATGGGGTTTTCGGCCTGGCTTTGGTGCACCTTTCGCTGCGGGACTACTAGGGGGTCTAGCTGCTGGTGCTCTTATTGGCGGCCCGTATTATGGAGGATATCCGTATTATCCATATCCGCCATACCCATACCCTTACTCATACCCATACTATCCTTATTAATAAACTAAAAACGCCCAAACCACTGGTTTGGGTGTTTTACTTTTCTAGCGGGAATTAGGGAAAATCCTTGTTACTGTCTCAACAAATTCATCATATAAACCGCTGATTGGTTTGCCATTTTCAATATCATCAGCATAATTAGTGAAGCGATCATAAAAATCTGGATTTGAAGATACATACACATTATCAATTTCACTATCCGTATCCTTCACTCTGTCAGCGATTTTATCTTCTAGTTTATTTGTTACACCGTCTTCTTGATTTCCTTCAAGCTGTACAGCAACAAAGGCATTTTCATCTGTCTTCATGACAACTGCACGTTTCACTTCTTTCATATCTTTTATCTTTTCAGCCGCTTTATCAGCTACGTCAAGGTCCGCTTTATTGCGTTCGTCTGAGTTATTGCCGATATTGTCAGCGTTCAAGTTGTTTTCGGTATTGTTATTATTATTATCATTCATGGCAGTGCCGTTATTATCATCATCATTGCCGCACCCTGTCATAACTGCTGTCAAGGCTGCGACTGCAAGCAAATGTTTTACTTTTTTCATGGCGCTAGAACCCTCCTTAATAAGTTTCAAATTCAGTTTTCCCTATAACAAACTTGAATATGTATGAGGAAGATTTGTGCCATTTATTGTATAGAAGGGCAAAGCAATGAGATAATAAAAAACAAAAAAGCCTATTATCAAAAGATACAGGCTCTTATGAACTGTGCTCATCTGGTTGCTGCAAGTTTAAAAACTCGCTTACTTGTTGTACATGCTGCTGCAATGAATAATGTTTGTATAAACTGGTTGCTGAGCGTATTGGGTCACCGAAAAAGAATCGTTCGTATTGAGTCTGTCTTGTGCCAAAAGCGCTCATCGTCAAATCCCAGCCTAACCGAAATATTTTATTGCGATCTTCCGCTTTTTTACTTGCACCTTGCATGTATTGAAGTAAATCATTGCGAATAGCAGAATGAAAAGACTTCTCTTGCGGCAATGTCACAAGTCCGCTTGCACCAATCAACTGAATAATTTCACTAAAACGGGGATAACTTTTCGAGAAAATATTGCTTGCAACTTGAAGAGGAAGGATATTTGGTACGAGATGTCCACATTGATCAGGCTGTGCATCATGCTCAGACTTTTCTAATAAAGCTTTCATAGTCTCTAATGCGATGATAATCTCTGCCATTTTTTCCTGTATATGTGAATATTCTCTAATGTCAATGGTGTCAATTATAGATTCGGCTATGCCTAATATGAATTCTGTTTTCTTTATTTGTCTTATCAGCACTTGATGCAATGCGTAATGGTGAAAGGAGCTCCTATTCAAAAAGTCATTGGCTGCTTTAAGATTGTCATAGTAGAACACCCGATTCCACGGAACAAGAACATTGTCAAAGACGAGAATACAATCCATCTCCTCATATCTTGCGCTTAAAGGGTAGTCAACGAGTGAATCTCCGCCTGCAAAGGATTCTCTGCATATAAACTTAAGCCCTGGTGTATCTGATGCAATACTGAAGGCGAACGCTTCATTTTTATCAAATTTAGGTGCTCCGAAAACGAGTACCTCGTCTGTAATACCGCCTTGAGTGGCCAACAGCCGTGCCCCTTTAATTATTAAGCCGTCCTTGGTTCTTGCTACAACTTTTGCGGAAATTGGTTCCTTGCTGTCTTCCAAAAATACCTGGGACCGATTAACCTGTGGGGTGATAAATGTATGTGTAAAAGTCAAATCTTTTTCACGTGCTTCTTCAAATAAATTTTTAATATTTTCTGGAAAACAATTTTCTTCACCAGCCAGCAGTCCAGCAGATGAAGCCAGACTCATTATCACCGTATTTAAATAATCAGGGCTTCTGCCCATCATTCCATAAGTCGCTTTAGCCCAGGCTTCCATCATTGTACGTCTTTTCCGTAAATCCTCCATCGTTTTTGGCTGCAAATAGGATAAACCGACAGGATTGCCTGTAAGAGGAGAGGGAAAGGTCATGTCCTTTAATCTGTTCGGATTTGTCTGCATATCATATAAAGCAGCCTTTGCTTGAAGAATTCCTTTAAATGCTGGATGGTTGGAAGGCTTTTCCACTAGCTTGGAGCCGTCCAGCCAAATTTCTGTATTCATTCTGTCAATACGTTCAATTAAAGCTTTGCCACTGATTACACCCATAAAAAATCCTTCCCTTTATTTGTTATTTAGTGAACCAGACTTATTTAAATTATTTTATTATAAAGTTTTGATTCTGTTCCAATACAACGACGGAAAAGTTAGATTATTCGAAATAAAGAAATTTTTATGGTAAAATATAGTAATGTTTAGTGAGAGGATGGTGTGAAAAGATATGAAAAAAGTATTCAAATACTGTTATTTAACAGTAGCTATTCCAATTTTGTTTTTATGGTCAATCTTTTTTGATTCGAGCGGAAATTTAGGGTTATTTATCCGAGATGTATTGGAAGATACAAAATAAGAATTTATAAAAACAGCATAGTACATAACCAAAAAGATTAGAAAAAAGCAGGACAGCAATGTCCTGTTTTTTTCCATTTAGCTTGCTGACGAGATATAGCTGTAACAGAAAAAATTGTCATAAATAACAAAAAAAATTATATGTTATGGGGAGCACACTGTTAGGAGGTGATCCTTTTGGTAAGATTAAATACACTGTATCAAGACAAAGAGAGAGGCTGGCAATCCAAACAGATCATCTTTCAGACATCTCCATCCATAGGAGAAACCATTAAAATCGACAAAAAATTTTACAAAATCACTAATATCATTCATTATGCAGAGGATAGCAGTCTGGAAGTGATTGCACAAGCAGAGTGAAATAAATAAAAGGTATTGGCAAAAGTCAATACCTTGTTTTCATACCTACATTAATTGCCGCAAATAAACTATAATAAGTGAGTAAAATGTTTGGCAAACAAAGAGTTAATTCCTATGGTTGTCTTAATACCCATAATTGGATAGACAAGCCATGTTTAATAGGAGAAAATTATGTTATCGTATTAAGAATGTGAAGACATGGATGACAGTTATAAAACAATAACTTTTCGTCTGCAGCAAGGAGGATATGTTAGGTGAAAAATAAAAATAAAGAGAGACTTTTGATGGCTGTATGGCTAGTCTCGACTATTGCCACATTCGGCAGCCTGTTTTTTTCAGAGATTATGAAATATGAACCATGTAAGCTTTGCTGGTTACAGCGTATATTTATGTATCCTCTGCCGGTCATTGTTGGATTAGCTCTTATAAGGAAAGATTATAATCAAATCTGGAGCTTTTTATCATTAGCGAGTATAGGGTTTATCATTTCTCTTTACCATAATTATATTATGCTGTTTCCACCGGAATTAGGCTCATGTGGAAGAGTATCATGTACGACCGATTATTTTAACTTATTTGGGTTCATTACGATTCCTCTGATGGCATTGATTGCCTTTCTTCTTATTATTGTTTTATGTGTTGCTGGTTTAAAAATGGACAAGCAAGCAAAATTCATTGTCGAAAATGAGCAAGAATAAGTCGTCCGACACTAAGCTGCCAAAATGGCAGCTTTTTTTCATTTACCTTATATTTTCTGTCTCTATGTTTAAACAATCTCCTGAAAAGGTAATTAACTTGTATACACTTCTTAGAATAATGGAAGTATAACTCACAATTTTTTCTTATAAGGGAGATAGTAGTACATGAAAACAAGCGAAGAACCTGGTTTTGTGAGAACATCTTCTACAGACCGCACAAGTAAGACAGGAAATGTGCAGAAAAAACAGAAGCTTTCACAAAAGGCATACTTAAAACTCATTACATTCATTTCAACTTTTGGAGGTCTTTTATATGGTTATGACACCGGCGTAGTAAATGGTGCTCTTCCCTATATGTCAAGAGAAGACCAGTTGAATTTGACTCCTTTTACACAAGGGCTAGTCACTAGTTCTCTTTTGTTCGGGGCAGCTTTTGGTGCTATTTTCGGAGGCAGGCTGGCTGACAGGAAGGGAAGACGGAAAACAATCATCAGCGTCGCATTTATATTTCTTATCGCAACAATAGGCTGTACATTTGCACCTAATATGGAAATCATGGTGTTAAGCAGATTTGTTTTAGGTCTTGCCGTCGGAGCTACATCGGTGACAGTTCCTGCTTTCCTAGCAGAAATGGCTCCTGCAGAGAAAAGGGGAAGACTTGTTACACAAAATGAATTAATGATTGTTACAGGGCAACTGCTCGCTTACATATTTAATGCAATCCTTGCGAATTCTTTCGGAGAAATGGGTAATGTTTGGAGATATATGTTAGTTATCGCAACACTTCCAGCAGTGCTGTTGTGGATAGGAATGCTAATCGTTCCGGAAAGTCCGCGCTGGTTAGCTTCGAAAGGTAATATAAAAGGAGCACAGGCAGTGCTTGAAAAGATAAGAGAAAGAGTTCAAGCACGAAGAGAGCTGAAGGAAATTGAAAATACAATCAAAGAAGAAGGAAAGCTTAAAAAAGCTACTTTTAAGGATTTAAAACTTCCGCATGTTCGCAGAATTATACTTATAGGAATTGGAATCGCCATGATACAGCAGTTAACAGGAGTAAACTCCATTATGTATTATGGAACAGAAATATTAAAGGATGCAGGATTTTCAACGGAAGCTGCCCTTATCGGCAATATTGCCAATGGAGTCATTTCCGTATTGGCGACTTTCGTAGGAATAGCCTTGCTTGACAAGGTGGGCAGACGCCCAATGCTATTTGTCGGCATGGCAGGGACAAGCACATCTCTGCTGCTTATCGGTATCATTTCGATTGTAATGAAAGGATCTGCCATGCTGCCATTTATTATTCTCAGTTTGACGGTGTTATTTTTAGCATTCCAGCAAGGTGCCGTTTCACCTGTCACATGGTTGATGCAATCTGAAATCTTTCCCCTTCATATGCGCGGGTTAGCGATGGGAATATCAATATTCTGTCTGTTTATGATGAATTTCCTTGTAGGATTGCTATTCCCTGTTTTATTTGATGCATTCGGATTATCGACTACCTTCTTCCTGTTTGTAGGATTAGGAATATTGAGTCTAATTTTTATAAAACGATTTGTTCCTGAAACGAAAGGACGCTCACTTGAAGAAATTGAGCATGCCTTCCGCAGTTCCAAGAAAAAACTTGCAGCAAAACAAGGATAAGAATGAAGACGTTCCTATTTAGAGGAGCGTCTTTTTTATGGTAATGGCCCGTTTTTGAAGAGCTGAGTCGCAGATGCAAGGCTTTAAACATTTTATATAAAATAGCTTTTTCTTATTTAAAGGACAGTGCCTTTTCCAATACTAGTATGTTGACAAATGAAGCGAGAAAATAATATTATAAATTTAGTACCTGATACTAATAGTTGGATATATAAACTGGTTATAAATTAACAAAGGGAGAGACAATCATGATATCTAAAGCAAGAATAACGGCAATCGGGACATACGTGCCTGATAAAAGGCTGACAAATGATGATTTGGCCCAAATGGTAGAGACAAATGACGAATGGATTGTGCAAAGAACCGGCATAAAAGAAAGAAGGATAGCAGCAGAAGACGAGTTTTCTTCCACATTAGCAATCAAGGCGATTGAACATTTGGCTGCAAACTCAAAAAAGTCACTTGAAGACGTAGACTTTATTATTGTTGCGACAACTACAGCTGATTTCAGCTTCCCAAGTGTAGCTGCCCAAATTCAAAAACATTTTCACATGAGCTCTACTGGAGTATTCGATTTAAGTGCTGCATGTGCGGGCTTCACATATGGCTTGCATCTCGCGAATAGTCTGATTACTTCAGGAATGCATCGAAAAGTGCTCGTCGTAGCTGCAGAAACGCTGTCTAAGGTGACTGATTATACAGATCGGACGACATGTATTTTATTTGGAGACGGTGCTGGTGCCATGCTCGTTGAATATGATGAGGAAAATCCTAGCTTTCTGGCATCCCATATGGGTACAAACGGAGAGGGAGGAATTCATGTGTACCGAACTGCCATGTCGGAGCAAATGAATGGTGAGTCTTTAAAGACAAACGGGAAGATGGTTCAAAATGGCCGCGAGGTTTATAAATGGGCGACAAGAACGGTGCCTGGAGCAATGGCAGAGCTTTTAAAAAAGGCAGATATGACGATAGAGGAACTGGATTGGTTCGTTCCCCATAGTGCGAATCTGCGAATGATTGAGTCTATTTGTGATAAATCAGGTGCGGCAATCGAAAAGACTTTAACAAGCATGGTACCATATGGGAATACATCCTCCAGTTCTATCCCACTGGCGATTCAACTAGGATTATATGACCAAAAAATTAAAGAGGGAGACAGCCTGCTTTTGTATGGTTTCGGAGGGGGACTCACACATCTAGGTCTTATTATCAAATGGAATTTACCTTCATATTGAATGATGTCAGGAAAGAGTTAACAGGCTTTTTCCTGTTTTTTTATGTAAGAAGTAATTCTCTCTTTACAAGAAGTAGGTGAAAAAATAGAATAATTGTTAGACGGTATGTTACTAGAAAAAATACATAATAAGCTTGAACGGATAATAGATAAACGGAAGGTTGATAGGAAAAATGATTCAAATAAGGAATGTGAAAGAAACGGATTTGGAAAGATTGCTAACCATTGAAAATGAAGGGTTTACAAAAGAAGAAGCAGCAACAAAGGAAGCCTTTTTAGAAAGAATTGCTTTAATAAAGGATACGTTTCTTGTTGCGGAAAAAGAGGGGAAAATCATTGGCTATATTAATGGTCCAATCATTCCTTATCCATATATAACAGATGATTTGTTTGAAAGTATTCAGCAAAATCCGTCTGCAGGCGGATTTCAAAGTATTCTTGGATTAGCGGTAGCAAAAGAGGCCCGTTACAAAGGGGTTGCCCTGCTTTTGATGAACAAATTAAAAGAGCTTGTAATTAAAAATAACAGACTAGGAATTACATTAACGTGCAAGGAAGAATTGATTCCTTTTTATGAGAAATTAGGATTTAAAAACCATGGTCTATCAGAGTCCCAGCATGCAGGGACAGCTTGGTATAACCTCATTTATAAAATATAGACAAGGATGGATAGTGCAAAGAAATATTCCTTATTGATTTGCATAAAATACTTTTAATACTGAAGGGATTTTAGCGATTGAAGCTCATTATTAATACCTTATAAACAATATGGACATTTAATTATAAGAATTAAATATTTATATTTTTATAGTACATATAACAGAATAGGTTTTAAGTAGGTCTTTTCTTTTAAAGTAAAAGGCCTTTTGCTTATATTAAATAGACATATAAATATTGAAATCTACTACGCGAATGCCAAAATTGCGAAAGGAAGATGTTTGAACATACATTTTTATACTTCCTCTCATAGAATAAATATGTATTTAATATGAAAGGTTGGAGGGAATAAAGATGGATAATATTATTACAGTCCTGATTCCGTTTTATAACCCCGGGAGATATATACTTGATGCAATCAGCAGCATCTACGCACAGCCTTATTTCTCTTGGAAAATCTTGTTGGTTGATGATGGTTCTACCGATGAAAGTCCAGAGTTAGTAAAACAGTTTCTTGTCGATCCTAGAATTTCATATGTAAGACATCCAGAGAATTTAGGACAATCGGCTAGCTTGAATACAGGGCTGAGCCATATAGATACACCTTTTTTTGTACAGCTCGATCCTGATGATTGGCTTTATCCGAACACATTGCAAAGCATGGCTAATGAAGCGAAACAACAGCCGGAAGATGTTGCTGTAATCAGCGGCAATATCAATATTAGCTTTGAAGATGAAAATGGACAGGTTTATATGTCGCGAATCAAACAAGGCAGACATTATACTAATCCATATGATTTTTTACTTGCAAACACGTCTATATGGCCAAGATGCTACAGAACCTCTGCAGTAAGAGAGGTCGGCGGCTGGCCTGTAGATGATCCATATGGCGGAAGGTATGTCGAGGATATTAGAATATTGCTAAAGCTTATTGTCTCACACCGTTTTTATTGGATTGACGAGCTTATGCTTTATCATCGCAGACATAAAACGAATAATACGAACGAGAAAGACGAAACGGCTTCTTCCTTGCGTATGCTCATTGAAGAAACATTAAAAAGCTGGGGAGATGTTTATAGGCCAATTTTTAAATATGAAGAAGGCTATATGATTTTGGATGGGTTAGAACCGACACAAGAAAATGCGGAAGATAATGCTTAAAGGAAGAAAAGGGAATATTGCTCTATCTTCCCTTTTCTTATGTATTTAATCGTTATTTAAGAGCTTCATTACCAAAGGTTCCCTCGAAAAGAGATTCTTTTAATGGGCGTCTGCCACTTGGTATTTCCCGTTCTTGCAAATTTTCCGGCAAGGCATCTTTTTCGCCTTGAAAGCCGATTGCAATTACTGCATGAAGTGCATACTCCTCTGGCACATTCAAAACTTGACGAGCTTTTTCTTTATCAAAGCCGCCCATAGCATGGGTAACCAAGCCTTTATTGGCAGCTTCTAGTGCAAGATGACTCCATGCAGTACCAGCGTCAAATGCATGCCACGCATTTTCTCCTCTTTCCGTCTTTGTTTCTGAAATAATAACAGCTAAAGCAGAAGCATGCTTGGCCCAAGTAAGATTTCCTGGCACAATAAAGGAATGAAACTTTTCTAAATCTTCCTGTGTACGAGCAATAACAAATCTCCAAGGCTGCATATTTGAAGCTGAAGGAGCCCAACGTGCTGCTTCAAAGACACTGAATAAAACCTCTTCGGAAATGTCCTTCTCTACAAAAGACCTCGGCGACCAGCGATTAATAAATTGGGGAGATATCTCAAAATCAGGCTTGCGAAAATCATTTACTGTCATTCTTATTCCTCCTAGCTAATTTTAATAGCTAAAATATACCATATAAAAAGTTTAATAAGAAGTAATCTGTTGTAATTATCAGAAATCATTCCGCAAGAACTAGATAATCCAGGAAGAAATTCTTCCATAGCCCCTATTAACAAATTGAAAAACATGGTAAGATTATCTGCGAGGAAATTGTCGGAGGAAAACTATGTCATTTTTAACTGGTGCTTGGCAGCTATTAAACTTACTAGTGCTGCTTGCTTTAGTTTATGGATTATACAAATTTTTAACATTTAGATACAAAAAAGCGAAACGTTAATCTCATATGGAACTTAAAAAAGGTTTGGTGCGTATAAGCAGCAAACCTTTCAAATTTATCCTAATTTATCAAATAAAGCTTATTATCGTGTTAAAGGAGAGGGAATACAATGGGCAAAACAGTCTTGCTGGTAGTTGACGTTCAAGAGGCATTGATGGCAGAACATCCATATAATGAGCAAAAATTGGTGGAGAATATAAAGCTGCTGATAAGTGCTGCAAGGGATAATAATCAAGAAGTAATCTATGTGCAGCATGAAGACGATCCAGGCGAGGAACTTGAACGAAACACAGATGGGTGGAGAGTCTTTTCTGCCATTGCTCCCATAAATAATGAGAAGAGATTTGGAAAACGTTATAATAGTGCTTTTCTAAAAACCGGATTGACACAGTATTTACAAGACAATGAAACGAGCACGATTGTTTTAGTTGGCCTGCAAACAGAATATTGTATTGATTCGACCTGCAAAAGCGCTTTCGAGCTAGGATTCGAAGTAATCATACCAGAAGAAACGAACAGTACATATGATAATGAGTTTTTATCAGGGGAAAAAACCTATCAATTTTATAACTACAAAATTTGGAATAAGCGGTTTGCGAAAGTTGTTCCAGTGAAAGAAGCAGTCGAACTATTAGCAAGAAGATGATTGTTAGTTTAATAGTACAGCCTAGTAAAAGCAGCTTTCTCACTCTACACCATGTAACTTAAAGGATAGCTGCTCTTTTTTTATTCTTCAAGGATTTGCAAAGGATAATATGTACCGAAGAGATTTGTGTTAGGCTCTCGCCTGTCCCATTCATCCTAAGTAGCAGTCTTTCCTTTACGCTCCAATCAATCTCCTTTTTTTAATAATCTCCTCTCAGAAGAACAAAAAGGTAAAAATATTCTGACCTTTCTGTTGAAGAAAGAAATTTCTGCTTATATCCTGTATAATGGAAAACGTAAATAACGACGAAAAATTATTATATTGCTTTAATGAGGGGTTAAATTGAAGAAAAGAAGAAAAGTAAGGAAACTGCCGATTCTTATTCTGTTAATAATGATTGTGTATATTGGATACTTAGTGACCGCTAAAACCATTAAACATACGGAACAAACTAGATTAGTGAATTATTTGCCTGATATCATCAATGAATTAGAAAGAAATGACCTCGAACCTGATGAGTTTGCACCTGTTTTGCTTGCGATTATGGATCAGGAAAGTCATGGGAAAGGCACTGACCCGATGCAGTCATCAGAATCTGCGGGCCTGAGCCGAAATGAAATCACCGATCCGACTGAAAGTATTAAACAAGGAGTCTTCCATTTTTCTGAAATGTACAAATATGGAGAGGCAAATGGGGTAGACATTGATACGATTATTCAAAGTTATAATATGGGACCAGGCTATATTGATTACGTTGTCAGCAAGGAGACAAATCACAGTGAGGAAATAGCCAAATCCTACTCTGAATACATGGTAGAAAAATCGCCTGAGCTGTATACTTGCAATAACGATAAACTAAACTTCCGGTACCCTTATTGCTACGGTGATTATACATATGCCGGGAAGGTTACGGCAAAGCTTGAAGATATGAATAAGATTGTAGAGCATCACTCTTAAACTATGGAATAAGAAAATACAGACCAGTGGCATAAATTGCACCTGGTCTTTTTAATTTTTTCTATATTCATGACTGTGTTTGTTGAACGGAGTGAAATAAGATACAGAGTAATCCAAATTAATGATTTCACTGTATTCAAACACTTTACCATTTTCTAAAATTCCTCTATTAATAATCCGCATAGCTGCGCTTCCTTTTTTACAGTTAAGCAGTTCTGCATCTTCTTTCGTAATATTGATCGCATGATATGTTGTGATAAAGTGGGATATGTGATAACCGCATTGCTGAACATAATCATGAACAGAGCTTTTTATCTTTTCTTCATTAAGATCTGGAAAATAGGTAAAAGGAAGAACCGACGTTTCAATCTGCATTTTTTGATAGTCGACAATCCTGACTCGTTTATATTCCCATAATCGTGCATGAGGCAATTGGCGCAAATCAAATATCTTTTCTAATTCTTGATTAGGCTTAATTTTTTTGAAATAGATTATTTCAGAAGTGATTTCGTTGAACTTTTTTTCAGTTAATGAATTATAAATCAAGGGGCTTTTATATTTAGTGTCTGAAACAAAGATACCGGAACCTTGAATAATGGATACACACCCAATATTGACAAGTTTTTTTAACGCTTCTCTAATGGTATATCTTGAAACAGCATATATACTAGAAAGCTCCCGTTCTGTAGGGAGCTTTTGTCCAGCCTTGTATTTATTTTGATATATTTTACTAAGAATATCTTCTGCAATGAAATCTCGTTTTTTCATCATTATACCTCTATGATAAGATTAGTTTCCTCATATTCATGCAGGAGGCTAAGCAATAGATGTAGCTGTTACGGTGTGTGAATGCTGCCGTTTGGAATACGTGATTCTGTCCACTCATGCTTACGGTAGATGACAGGATATTTGCGTGCCAAATCCTCATTAAATTCAACGCCAATCCCATTTCTCTCGATAGGATAGATATAGCCATCCACTACTTCAACATTTCCTGGGAACATTTTTTTCGTTTCTTCATCAGGTTCCTGTACTTCCTGGATCGCCGCATTATGTAAATGAATATTTAAGTGTGTATTAACAGCAACACCTATTGGAGTCATATCCGAAGGTCCATGCCAAGCTATTCGCACACCAAAATTTTCGCATAAGGCAGCAAGCTTTAATGCAGGTGTGATGCCACCAATTTGGGAGACATGACAACGGATAAAATCGATGTGTCTGTTGACAATCAGATTGCGCCACTCAAGTGGGTTGTTGAACAATTCTCCTGTGGCAATCGGAGTGCTGCATTGACTTCTCAATCGTGCAAGCCATTCATTTTGATCAGGCGGAAGGATATCCTCCAGGAAGTAAGGTTTATATGCCTCTAAGTCCTTCGCAAGCTGCAGGGCATCATTAGGAAAAAGCCTTTCATGCACATCGTGCAGGAAATGAATGGAGAATCCGTATTTTTCCCGCAAGGCGCTAAACATTGCGACAACATCCCTGCGATAGATGTCCTGATCAAAAAATTCCCCTCCGCTAATTTGCGTAGGCAAATGCATCTTATGGTTCTTCCCGCCATATTTGCCGAGCTGGCAGCGAATATGACGATAGCCTTTTTCAATCAGCTTGTCGACTTCACTGAATAGCGCTTCTATCGTTAGGCCGTCCGCATGTGTGTAGGCAGCAATGGCATCCTTAGACTTACCTCCAAATAACTGATAAAGTGGCATATTAGCAAGCTTTCCTTTAATATCCCATAACGCCATATCAATACCTGCAATCGCATTATTGATGACAGGTCCGTTGCGCCAATACGCATTGACCATCATTACTTGCCAAATGTCTTCAATATGATTGGCATCCCGGCCAAGGAGCAATGGTTTTAAATATTCCTCAATAATTGTTTGAACTGCTAATGGGCGCTGTTGAAAAGTCGCACATCCATATCCATAAATTCCTTTATTTGTTACTACTTTCACCACAATAAGATTATGGCGATGCGGGTTAGTGACAAATGATGCAATGTCAGTAATGATTGTCGGTTCCAACTATTAATCTCCTTCTCTCTTCATTTCATTCGTGTCCAATCAAGTCATTTAGTGATTTCATTTAAGCACAGAGCCAATCTAGAAGTCAATTTGGTCAGGTAAGTAATCAGTATAAGTTCATTTACCATACCAATTTGCGGAGACAGGAAGGTTGAAACCCAAGTGAATAAAGGGATTCTCTCTTTTTTTGGTTATTTTTAAACCGTTTTCATAAATGCTGATGCTATGCTATTATTTGCTTGTCAAATCAAGGCTCCATTTAGCAAGTTTTACTTTGTTCGTTACCTGAATTATGAAAGGATGCTGAATATGAAGGAAAAAGAAGCTGTTAAAAAAATCATAGCCTATGTTGGCGGAAAAGAAAATATAAAGAAGGCCTGGCATTGTATGACGAGACTTCGCTTTGATTTAATAGACCAGTCTATGATAGATCATGAAAATATGAAAAAGATAGACGGAGTAATCGGAGAGCAATTAAAGAGTGATCAGTATCAAGTCATAATCGGAACAAATGTACAATCCTACTATTCTTCTTTAATGGAGGAACTGGAGATGAATGAGAATGATGAAGGGAGCCAATTGAAGGAAGATAAAACGCAAAAAGGCTTATTCGGGAGACTGCTGGACGTAGTTTCTGGTGTTTTTGGACCTATTGTTCCTGCTATAGCAGGTGCAGGTATGATTAAAGGAATTTTGGCAGGCTTACTGGCACTCAATATATTGCCAAAGGAAAGCGAAACAGTAGTCATTCTCGATTTAATTGCCAGCGGTGTCTTTTATTTTCTGCCGTTCTTTTTAGCAGCATCGGCAGCCAAAATATTTAAAACAAATCAATACTTAGCTATAGCAGTAGCAGGCGGTTTTATGTACCCATCCTTGCTTGATGCAGCAAAGCTTGGCGAGGTAAGTCAATTTCAATTTATAGGCTTGCCTATTCCGGTAATTAATTACTCAGGCACTGTTATTCCTATTATTCTTTCTGTATGGGCGTTAAGTTATATTTATAGATTGGTAGATAAGTTTATGCCGTCTGTTTTGCGCACAGTTTTTACACCAACACTGACATTATTTTTAACTATTCCATTTACACTTATCGCATCAGGTCCGCTGGGCAGTTATGTAGGAAAAGGGCTGGCTTATATGGTAGAACTGCTGTTTGACATCTCTCCAGTATTAGCAGGGGTTGTAATGGGAGGAGCAAGACCAATTGAAATTGTGTTCGGAGTGCATCATGCCATTACTCCGATTGCCTTGCAGAACTTTGCAGATAAGGGCTATGATATGCTGATGCCAATGATGTTTATGACAAATATGGCCATAGCCGGAGCAACCTTCGCGATGTTTTTTAAAGCGAATAATAAGACAGAAAAGTCTATTATATTATCTGCGACAATCTCTGCCATTTTAGGAATAACAGAGCCGGCCTTGTTCGGAGTGCTGATAAAAAACCGTAAGGCATTTATTGCTTGTACAATTGGAAGTACTGTTGCAGCAACATTTTTTGCAGCAATGGGAGTTAGAATTTATGGATATATTCTCTCAAGCATTGTCAGCCTTGTTGCCTATGTTGGTCCATATTTTCCATACGCGATTATAGGCATTATCCTCGCCATCGGAACTGCATTTACTATTGCGTTTATTACAGTTAAAAAGAATTCATATGGAGTGGTCCAAAGAGATAATGCTGCCATAAAAATAGAAGGATGAAGCGGGATAGGAGGGCTTCCATTATGGACCCTCCTAACAAATGTCATCCTAATGCTTCTAATGGGCATCCTTGCCGTATTAAGTTTTTGACTGTGTTTAAGTAGTTCATGACATTCTCATTTTTAGCACTTTCTTTAGGATATACCGCCCACATTTCGCGATAAATATAATGTGGATTTCTAAAAGGCAACACGATAATTTCGCCATTCAGTGTGTCTGGATGATTCATTAAGGAAAAATCGTCAAGTACACAAATAGCATGACCATCTTTTACAACCTTTCTGATTAGGAAACTGTTATTGGATGTTACAAACACAGAATTGTCTTCTAGTCCTGTCTTTTTCACTAGTTCTCGATGTGTTGCCGTTTCAAATATAGCGATGCTTTCATTTGTTAAATCAGCTGTGGTCAGAAACTTCTTTGATCGTAAGGAGGAGTTTTTGCCAACTGCAACACAGACATAGCTGCTGTAAAGGGGCTCTATATGGAACAAGTCATCATAAGCATACAGATTTCTGTTTTCTACAATAAAGGCAATGTCGAATGCGCCATTATTTTTAATAATTGTTTCCATAATCTCCTCATGCATTCCCTCTTGTATTTCAACCTTCAGCTCTTTATGTTCTGCCTTCAAAGCCATGAAGGCATTGTAGCCTACATTTCCAAAGGTTGGTGTGAAGGCAATTCGCAATGGAACACTTAAGCTTCCTTGGGCAATGCCTTTTACTCCCTCATACAGCTCTTTAAATTTGCACTGGAGCTCAAATGCCTGCTTTAAAACAATACTCCCTTCTGATGTAGGAATGGTTCCTTTATTAGAACGCCGAAAAATAGTCACTCCAAGTGTTGCCTCTATTTGAAGGATGGATTGGCTGATTGCCGAAGGGGTTATATGCAATTTGTCTGCTGCTTTACGGATAGATTTTTCTTTTGCTACTTCTAATAAATAATCAATTTGTTCCAAATTCATCTTGGTCCTCCTGCTTGTAATAGACAATGGATTTAAGGCTTACTACTGAAGTGATGGATATATAACATTTGCACTATCTCAATAGTACTAAAAAAAATTTTTCTCGTTGTCTCAATTTTAGAACGGGAAGTTTCATGTTAGAGATAACTGACAGAAATATAGAAGATGATGGAATATTTGAGAGTAGAACTAAAAACTAATGATTGGCTTTGTTAGAGCATTAAGCCTCTGTTTTCCTTCCTAAACTAGCTTTGAGAGTAAGTTTTTCTTTACACTGTGTTTAGTTTTCTTACATTTACGCTTCGGTTTTTCTATATTAGACTTCAGTTTGCAGGCACTAGTAAAAAGTTGTGCTTGCATTTACCTATTCAAACTTAAAGGAGGACAGGAGACCGGTTGGTGAAAAAGAACTGCTTGGAAGAACAAATCACCATGATTACACATCAATTTCAACCAATTTATTGCTGTCAGTCAGAACTATATGCAGCTATGCAGCCCAAATAAGTCTTGAGTGACTTTTAGAACAAGTTATCTAAAAGCATCCATACACTATTGAAAACGTTATCTATTTATCAGTATATATCCATCTAATTTCATTCACGAAGGTGTGGAAACACATGAAGCTTATCTGCTGGCCAAGCAGTTAGGAGCAGACATTTGAAAAGGATATTATTAAGCTTTCATTCATTATTTTAAAAATTATAGGAGGTTACGAATGACTGGTTATTTATTGACTCTTATAGGAGAGGACTTTTTCGCCTTGTCACTGAAAAATATGAAAACATTGTGTTTGACAGATTCCATTCAAGACTCTGAGTTTTTTAATAGAACGATAAAGGATTCTTCCAGGTTTATTGGTTTTACCAAGCTTAAATACACGCCGCTATTAACAATTAATCCTAATCAAGAAGCAGAAGAGCTGCTTACAGGAATCATTGATACAAGTGAACTTTTGTTCCAAAAGAAATCTGATTTATCTTCCTCTTAAAAAACTTGTTGTGTATGATGTTGGCGATCAATATCTTTCATTTGTAATCGACGATGCTATTTATATTGAGTATTTAAAGGAAAATGGTATTAAGAAAACGGCTTTGGACATGCCTTATGGAGCGTTCTGCGAAGGAACAATAGAATTCAATCAGAATCTGTTTACGATTATTAATTTGATAGATTACTATCAGACCATTAGTGAAGGAAATATTTTTAATAGTATGAATAATAATGGAAGGTGTGGAAAATGAAAATTTTCAAAAATATAAAAGTTAAAAACAAATTGTTGACACTGTTTGTCACTTTTTTTGTGCCATTAATAGCACTCGGAGTATTCAGTATTGTCACTATAAATAAGATATCAGAAAGTTCTGAGATTATTTTTAAAGAAAACCTTGGGCCGATTAAGTTAATACACGATATGGAAACTAAAAGCTTAATGATTAATATGGAAATTTTTAAGCTGATGCTTGCGAGTGATGATAGCTTGAATGAACAATATATAGATAACTTAAATTTATTGAAAATAGACCAGGAGCAGTTAACAAAACAATTTCCTTCAACCGAATATAATCATACGAAAGAAGTGAATCTTCTATTTGCTGATTATATGAAAGCAAGAGGGGAATTAATTGAAACAAATAACAAGATTATAGAACTGGCAGTTAAAAATAAAAACAAGGAAGCTTATGCTATTTTTTTACAAGAGGTAGAATCAATTAGAAAGAAAGTAAACGGTCTGTTGCACGAAATTACCAGCTTATTAGAAGCAGAGTCAGAACAGGCATATCATGATTCCATAAATATGCAAAAAAAGGTAACCATCCTTCTCATCATCACCATTAGCGTATCAGCAATTACCAGTTTTGTGATTGGTCTGTTCATCGTTAAAGCAATAAATGTGCCGATTAGAGAAATTGTCAAGCTTCTAGGAGAAGTCGAAAAAGGTGATTTCACGGTGAAAGGAACGTATGAGGCAAAGGATGAATTAGGCTTTTTAAGCAAGTCATTTAATAACATGATTCAAAATGTAAATAACATAATGATGAAGGTAAAAGTTACGTCTGAGCAGGTGGCTGCGGCAGCAGAACAATTAAGTGCCAGCGCAGAGGAGAATACGAAGGCGAGTGAGTTCATTACCGCTACAATTGTAGATGTCTCGGAAGCAAGCGGAGTACAAGCGAGCAATATGAATCATGTTTCTGTTATCATCGACGATAATGCAGTCATGTCAAAGCAAGTTCTTGCCAATACAGAGGTTATCACAGAAAACGTCCAAAATGCTGCAGAGGTTTCAGCTGATGGAAGAAAAGTGATTAATAAAGTCAGCGGTCAAATGACACAAATTAATCATACCGTTCATTCTGTGGCTGAATCGTTCAAGGAATTTACAGAAAGATCAAAGGAAATCGGCAATATTAACGATGTGATTACTAGTATTGCTGGCCAAACGAACCTTCTAGCGCTTAATGCTGCGATTGAAGCAGCACGGGCAGGGGAGTCTGGCAAGGGATTTGGTGTAGTCGCCGAGGAAGTAAAAAAGCTGGCAGACGAATCCGCGGCTTCAGCGCAGCAAATCTCCAGGCTTGTCAGCCAAATTCAAAAGGATACAGATTCAACAATGTACATGGTCAATCAGGCTACAAAGGAAGTACAAGAAGGTTTAGTGGTCGTCCAAGAAGTTGGTGTTAATTTTACTAATATTGAAACAATTATTTCTGATGTGACGCCGCAAATAGAGGAAGAAAAGCAGCTAGTCCATAAGTTGCTTGCATCAAACGAACAAGTGCACACATCTGTTGATGAAGTTAAATCACTTGCGGATACAACTGCGACTGGCACGCAAAATGTTACTGCCGCGACAGAAGAACAGCTCGCATCCATGCAGGAAATTGCTTCTTCCTCCACTAGTCTGGCTCAGCTTGCAGAAGAATTAAACAATCTTATTAAGCAATTTAAAATCTAAAACTAAAGTTTGGTGAGAATGTATGAGCAAAAAACCATGGAGAGCGGAAGAAATTAATCTTCTACAAGCATTAGTTGGACAAAGGTCAGTGACTGCAATTGCAAAAGAGCTCGGGCGGACACCAGGAGCAGTTTCCAACAAACTGAGCCGCCTTGGTCTTGGTGCAACAAGGAAGCAGACAGGCATGTTAACGGCAAGAGAACTCGCAAACAAGCTTGGCGTAACGACGAAAACGGTTGTAAGCTGGGAAGCATATGGACTTAAGACAGTTACGAGGGTAACGAGATATAAAAAGCAATTTATTCTCATTAAAATGAAGAATTTTTGGGAATGGGCCGAACAGAATAAAAGCTTAATTGACTTTACGAAGCTGTCAAAAAAAGATTTTTCAACCCTGCCTGAATGGGTGTCTGGCAACATAAAAGCGGCGAGAACAAGTGTTCGCTACCGTCATTGGACAACAAGCGAGCTAAAAAAGCTGCATGTGCTGATTGAAAAGGGATTAACCTATAAACAGATTAGCAAGCTATTAAACAGGTCTGAATCTAGTGTAGAAAAGAGATATTCACGTCTAATTAAGGGCATTAGAAAAAGTGGTTAAAAGGGCTGCCAGCGAGGCAGCCCTTTTTTAGTTTCCTTTATAATATTTAACAAGCTTGATCTCAATGCCGCTTACCCCATCTTTTTCGAGCCGAGGAGCTGTTCCGCCAATATTAGGTGCATCAATTTCTAAAATGACGGTGTCCATATTCGTTTCGCCATCAGGTTCGCCAACTAATACGGACAGCTTAACCTCAAACCAGCCGTTATATTTGCCTTTTTCTATCTGTTTTTGCATCATGGCAACATCTTCAACCTTAACTGGATTAACGATCATGTCTTTGTCGTATTGATTATGTACGATTCTGATTAATTTTGGTTCAATAATAGAAAATAAGATATCCTCCGCTGTAAAATACCCATCTACTTTTTCAGATTTCTCTTCTGTTTTTGCAGACACAAGGTCACCATTATAAAGGAGTATTGTTAAAAGCAGCAACATGAACATTTTTTTCAATATAATCACCTTCCTAAATAAAATTAAGTACTTGATGAATATTCATATTTCGATAGTTGTAATCCGCTGTCTTCCTGCCATTCTGCATAAAGGACCTCTTTATAATCTTTTATTTGCAGCTGAGATAATTGCAGCTTAAGCCAGTTTTCATCAAAGCCCAGCTCCTGTAAATTTTGCTTGTCCACTTTTCCATCAAGTATGAGTGCATAAGAAAGCTGGACTTTTTGTTCATCAATATGTAAATCCTCTTTTGTGGGTGTGGCGTAACGATGCTTAGGTGCCACACTTATATTACCATCCTGCTCTAAGATGACATACTCCGCCTCATATAAAGAAAAATATCCTTGTTTTCTTAACAGATGCTGCAGTTGATTGAGATCGAGATGATTTTTTTTTAACTTTTTATAGTCTATATGACCTTTATTAATCAATATGGACGGCTTGCCTTCAAAAAAGCTGCGTAAAACAAATGATTTCTGTGTTAAAAACTCAACTATGTAAATAAGCAGTCCCCAGAGCAAAATGCTAAAAATAATTTCCAAAACAGTTGTTCTTTCATCGAATATCGAATCACCTACAAAATTTCCTAATACCATTCCTGTAATGAAATCGAAAGGTGTTATTTGGGAAAATTGTATTTTACCGAGTACTTTTAGCATAAGCAGCAGTGTAATGAAGCCGACACTCAATTCGATTGCTATATCCTTAAACATGTTCTCACCTATTATTCAATATGTTCTAATCAAGTCCAGCAGACAAGGAATGCTCAAGAAATATGCCTATTTATCCCTACAAATAGATTGCGACCCAATTTTAAAAATATACATAAAATAACTTGAAAAATGATAATACAAATAAATCTATTCTCAATAATGCAACTAATCTGTAAAGTTACAAAAATATTTTTATTGAAAGCGTTGACATGTAATCGTTCTCATGATAAATTTAACCTATCAAATAACAACTTAATAAAAGTTCCTAGATGGAATGTTACCTTAAGTGGGCATAACCTGAACTGACTAGAACACGCTGTTAATAGTGTGATTTAGTGGGCTCAGGTTTTTTATTTGGCAAAATATAAAAATAGATAAAAGAAGGAAGGGTCAAAAATGAAATATGAGCAGCTGGCAAAAGATATTATTGCTAATGTGGGTGGAAAAGAAAACGTTTCCAATGTAGTCCATTGTATTACACGCCTTCGCTTTAAGCTGAAGGATGAAGGCAAGGCAAATACAGAGGTTCTAAAAAATATGGATGATGTTGTCACAGTGATGAAAAGCGGCGGGCAATATCAAGTAGTTATCGGAAACCATGTACCAGATGTATACAAAGCTGTAGTCACAGTAGGTGGATTTCAAGGTCAAGAGCAAGTTGATGAAGAGGAAGGACCAAAAGGTTCCCTATTCAGCCGCTTTATTGATATGATTTCAAGCATCTTTACACCAGTCCTTGGCGTTTTAGCTGCATCAGGGATGATCAAAGGCTTTAATGCACTATTTGTCGCACTTGGTTGGCTGACAAACACATCCGGCACGTATCAAATCTTAAATGCAGCTGGTGATGCTCTGTTTTATTTCTTGCCAATCTTCTTAGGTTATACAGCAATCAAAAAGTTCGGCGGTACACCATTCATCGGTATGGCAATCGGAGCCGCATTAGTGTATCCGACCCTTTCAACTCTAACTACAGGTGACCCGCTTTACACAGTATTTGCAGGAACCATGTTTGAATCACCAATTTATGTAACATTTTTAGGAATTCCAGTGATTTTAATGTCTTATTCATCATCGGTTATACCAATTATTTTGTCTACATTCTTTGCAGCAAAAGTGGAAAAATGGCTTCGTTCCTTTATTCCAGATGTTATTAAAACATTCGTAGTGCCATTATTAACATTATTAATTGTCATTCCAATAACATTTATGGTTATCGGCCCAATTGCAACATGGGCAAGCAGTTTGATCGGTGCAGGTTCATTATTCATTTATAACTTAAGTCCATTAATTGCAGGGATTTTGCTTGGCGGACTATGGCAAGTAATCGTTATTTTCGGTCTTCACTGGGGCTTAGTGCCAATTGCGATCAACAATGTGGCGACAATGGGCTTCGATACAATTCTTGCAACAGTATTTGCAGCATCCTTTGCACAAATAGGTGCAGTTCTTGCCATCTTAATTAAAACGAAAGATAAAAAATTGAAATCATTGAGCATTCCAGCATTTATTTCCGGCGTATTCGGTGTAACAGAGCCTGCTATTTATGGTATTACATTGCCATTGAAAAAACCATTTATCATCAGCTGTATTGGTGCTGCTGCAGGTGGAGCTGTTCTAGGATTCGCTAATGTAAAGGGTTACATTATTGGCGGTCTTGGGATATTCGGAATACCAACTTACATCAGTCCTGATGGGCTTGGTATGGATCTATGGGGTGCATTAATCGCAATTGTTGTGGCATTCGTAGTTGCTTTCATTTTAACATACTTGTTTGGCGGAATCGGTAAAGAACAGAAAAACAGCTCAAATTCAGAAGTGAAAGCAGCTTCTAATGAAGTAGCAGCTGCGGTTGTACAGCATGAAGTAATTACAAGTCCTTTAAACGGAGAAGTGAAATTATTATCTGAAGTAGAAGATGCAGCATTTTCAACTGGTGCATTAGGTCATGGCTTAGCAATTGAACCGACTGAAGGAAAGCTGTATGCACCAGTATCTGGTACAGTTTCAGCTCTTTTCCCGACAAATCATGCAATAGGAATTACAACAGATTCTGGTGCTGACATTTTAATTCATATCGGAATGGATACTGTTCAGTTTGAAGGAAAGCATTTCAGAGCACATACAGTACAAGGGGAATATGTCGAGAAAGGTCAGCTGTTGATTGAGTTTGACATGGAAGAAATCCGTAAAGCTGGCAAGCTGTTAACAACTCCTGTTGTTGTGACGAACTACAAGGATTTCAACATGGAGCTGACGAATAAAAAACAAGTAACTACAGTGGATGAGTTATTGAAACTAGATGTAAAATAAAAGGAAAAGACTGGTTAAGTAAGGAAGGAATCAGCTCCTTACTTAACCAGCGTTAAATATGAAGGAGGAGAAGTATTTTGGCATTTCAAAAAGGATTTTTATGGGGCGGCGCGATCGCTGCAAACCAAGCTGAAGGAGCATATCTTGCTGATGGAAAGGGATTAACAACAGTTGATCTTTTGCCGACGGGTCAAAAAAGATTTGACATTATGATGGGTAATCTGACTTCTTATGAACCAATTGAGGGTGAGTTCTATCCATCACATGAAGCAATTGACTTTTATAACCGTTATAAAGAGGATATTGCCTTATTTGCCGAAATGGGCTTCAAGGCATTGCGTTTATCGATTTCTTGGGCAAGGATTTTCCCAAATGGTGACGATGCCGAACCGAATGAGGCTGGCTTGAAATTTTATGATGATTTGTTTGATGAGTTGAACAAGCATGGCATTGAACCAGTTGTGACAATCGCTCATTTCGATGTACCTGTTAACTTGGTGGAGAATTACGGCAGCTGGAGAAACCGCAAGCTTGTCGGGTTCTTTGAAAAATATGCAACAACTTTGTTCAACCGCTATAAAGATAAAGTAAAGTACTGGATGACCTTTAATGAAATCAACATGCTACTTCACTTGCCGTTTGTTGGAGCTGGCCTTGTGTTTAAAGAGGGTGAGGATAAGTTGCAGGTGAAATACCAGGCAGCACATCATCAGCTTGTGGCAAGTGCACTTGCTGTGAAAGCTTGCCATGACATTATTCCAGATGCAAAAATCGGCTGTATGCTTGCTGCAGGACAGACATATCCTTACAGCTGCAACCCAGACGATGTTCTTGACGCAATGGAGAAAGACCGTGATTCGTTCTTCTTTATTGATATTCAGTCCCGCGGTAAATATCCAGGCTATGCGAAAAAATTCATTAAAGACAATAATATTACGATAGAAATGGAAGCAGAAGATGAAGAGATTCTGCTTAACAATACAGTAGATTATATCGGTTTCAGCTATTATGCGAGCAGAACAACAAGCACAGACCCAGAAATCAATAAGACTACTTCAGGAAATGTGTTCGGTTCCATTGAAAATCCGTTTCTCCAAAAATCAGAATGGGGCTGGACAATTGATCCAAAAGGCTTCCGCATTACAGCTAATCAATTATATGACCGCTACCAAAAACCGTTGTTTGTTGTGGAAAATGGCTTAGGAGCTATTGATGTTCCCACAGATAATGGGGAAGTTTCGGATGACCACCGCATCGATTATTTAAGTCAGCATTTAAAAGAGCTGTCTCAAGCAATAGATGAAGGTGTGGAAGTGCTTGGCTATACTAGCTGGGGACCAAT
The DNA here is from genome assembly GCF_021341655.1 of Bacillus sp. Au-Bac7. Taxonomy (NCBI): domain Bacteria; kingdom Bacillati; phylum Bacillota; class Bacilli; order Caryophanales; family Bacillaceae; genus Bacillus; species Bacillus sp. Au-Bac7. The sequence continues at coordinate 510,527 of NZ_JAJTTG010000001.1, forward strand.
CGACCTTGTAAGTGCATCAACAGGAGAAATGAAAAAGCGTTATGGCTATATTTATGTGGACAAGGATAATGACGGAAACGGCACGCTTGCCAGATCACGGAAAAAGAGTTTTGACTGGTATAAAGAGGTTATCGCTGCAAACGGTGAAAATCTATAATCAGCATCATTTTAGGAAAGCAGAAGGTTGCTTTCCTTCTTTTGAATTTTCGAAAAATAGTCCTTTTAGATCACTTTTTCTATTATAATAAAGAGAAACATACGATATTAAACGAATAGGTGGTTACATGAAAATAACCAGAGTATTTAATAATAATGTCATTAGTGTACTTGATGACAAGCAGGAAGAGCTCATCATTATTGGAAAGGGGCTCGCTTGGCAGAAGAAGCCAGGAGATATCGTGGATGAAGAAAAAATTGAAAAGATTTTTGAGCTGAAGAATAAAGATATATCGCAAAAGTTCAAGACCCTTCTTTATGAAGTCCCCATTGAATATATGGAAGTGACAGAAGAAATCATTAAGCTTGCTAAAGACAGGCTCGGCAGAAGCTTTACTGACAGTTTTTATATTTCCTTAACAGATCATATTCACTTCGCTGTTGATAGAATAGAAAAAGGACATATCATTACCAATGCTTTATTATGGGAAATCAAACGTTTTTACAAAGATGAGTTCACAATTGGTAAGGAAGCTTTGCAGCTCGTAAAACAAAAGCTGGGAGTAGATTTGCCGGAAGATGAAGCTGGCTTTATTGCAATGCATATTGTCAATGCTGGTTTAAGTGAGGAAATGCCTAATATTGCTAACATAACAAAGGTCATTCAGGATATTATGAATATTGTTAAATATCATTATAAAATGGAATTTGATGAAGAATCGCTGAACTATTTCCGGTTTCTCACCCATTTGAAGTTTTTTGCACAACGGCTGTACAGTAAAACATACTTGGCGGATGATGATTCATTTTTATATGATGCTTTTAAACAGAAACATCCAGGAAGTGTTGAATGTACAGAAAAAATCTCAGAATATATAAAGAAACAGTTCGACTACGATATTACAAACAATGAAAAGCTGTATTTAGCTATTCATGTTCAAAGGCTAGTTAGTCGATAGCAAAAGGAAGGCTTTTTTTAGCCTTCCTTTTTTGTATACTCTTATTTATCCACGCACCGCACTATATCTTTTAAAGCGGAAATGGTAAGTGAATGTGACGATAATAATTAAAACAGTAAGCACTGTATAAATATTACTGTAGTTTAAACTGTCTTGTGCTTGAAGGAGCGGATTCAGCTGAACTGAAAAGCTGCCTTTTTCGAGCGCTTTGCTCATTAATGTAGTGAAAAGAGCACCAGAGATAAAATTCGTCATCATTAAAATCCCCATTCCGACACCAACGTCTGCTTTTACGAGTGTGCCTGATACAGTATTGGACAAGGCAATTTGCATAAAGGTTTGCCCGATACAAGCAAACATTAGTACAAACATAATAATATACGGTGACAAGCCTGCCACAATGGAAAGGATGCTGTAGCCGACAAAGAAACCGAGCAGAGCGATATAAGTAAGAACATGATTCCCTTTTAAATCAGCAAGTTTTCCGCCGCTTCGCCCTAAACTTGCTGCAAGTAAGGCACTCGGAAACATATACAAGCCGCTCAAAATCGGTGACAGTCCATTAACATCCTGCAGCAGCAACGGTGTCAAGTAGGGAATTCCGAAGCCGATTCCTGAACAAAGTCCAGAAATGACAATTCCTAAGGAGAACTGTTTATTTTTGAATAAAGAAAGCTGTACAAATGGGTCTCTTGCTGATTGAATCCGCCATAGAAACAGCATAAAAAATAAACCACATAAAGCAGCATACCAAATGGAGCTTTGTGTTATAGCCAGCAGCAGAAAAGCGAGTGTTCCAGCAAGGAAGGCAGCACCGACCATATCTATTTTTCCATATCTCTGCTGTTGTTCTTCTTGTAAGTATTTGCGGAAAAACGGCAAGGTAACAAGAGACAGCAAGGAGACAATAAATAAATAATGCCAATTAAAGAAGCTAGTCACACAGCCAGCTACAATTGGACCGATCGCCGTTCCTAACGCCATGCCAGCAGATGTTAAACCTAATACTCGTCCTCGATTTTCACTATTGAAGTAGCGAGTGGGAATAATCATTGACACAGTTGGCATGACAGATGCTCCCATCGCTTGCAGACAGCGGCCTGCAACAAGCAAAGGAAAGCTGCTTGCTGCAAAACCGAGAATGCTCCCTGCTGCAAAAGTGCATAAACCAAAGGTTAGCAATGTTTTTAGCATATATTTGTCAGCCAGCTTTCCATAAATGACAGACCCGATTGCATAAATAATAATGTAAGCTGTCACAATCCAGCCTGCCTCTGTTGGCAGCAGATTGAACTCTCTAGTAATAGAAGGAATGGCCATGTTGAACATAGTGGAATTCATGACAGAAATAACTAATGCAAAAACAAGAACTGTTACCAGCCTGTCTATACCTTGTTTTTCTTTATTTACAGCGACAACCATTTTTCTTCTCCTTTTAATCGTTTATTAGCTATTTATTTTGGTTTGTTGACCACTTTTAGATCAAGAACATCTAAGTTTTCGATAACCCGGTCGAAACGAAGCGGCATCGCCTCACTTGGGAAGGTGTAATGCTCAAAATCGTCGCCAAGAATGCGGAAAAATGGTTCAAATAAACCAGAAGCGAGCAAGCCGACCATCTTAGTATAGTGAGAGTCTAGGCGATAGGAGTGAACGGTGCCTGCTGGAACATGAAGGAAATCTCCTGGAAGCATCTCAATCTCTTGGCCGTCAGCCCACATCGTCATCTTCCCTTCAAGGCAGAAGAATGTTTCCGTATGATGTTCATGATAATGTTCAACAATCCTGTCACCAGCAGGCCCGTCTGAAGCAACAATAATAAATTGGCCATCTGTATTTTTTTGTGATGCAATAATGCGATGAAGCTGATCTCCTGTCAAAAGACGGTCTCCTTCACCTGAGTAGATAACATAGGGAATTGCGCTGTCAGGCAGGCTCGTGACACTTGCTACTTCTGAAGTTATCTCAGGCTGTTTTTTTAACTGTATATCTGTATGTAAAGTAGCATCCAGCAAAACTTCAGTTGGGATGTCACTATTAACATTTGGCGGATATTCAGGTTGGTTGTAGGGTTTACCAATAATTCGGTAAAGCTCTGCGATTTCACCATTGGCAGTATAAGAGACAAATCTTGTTCTGTGGGCTTTCATAACATAGCTGTGCACAGTTCCAGCAGGTATGTGGGCATAGTCGCCAACTGTAAGCAAATACTTGATGCCATCAAGCTTTATTTCCAGTCTGCCGCTTAAAATCAATATTCCTTCATGTGTGTTTTCATGGATATGAGAAGGAAAGGAATCCTCTTTACCTCCAGTAATCATCACCATCCCAAAAATATTATCTGTACTAGGTGAATCTGCCATTATGGTGGCAACTTGTCTGCCGAAGAGACGATGTTCCCCAGCACCGCTTCTTAGTAAATAAGGTTTTTTTTCTGTTGGTAGTCCTGTTTCTTTTAATAAGTTCATGCTTTTATCTCCTTTGTAATTGACTAGACCGGTCTGTCTAGTATCATAATACAAAGGGATAAAAAATTCTACCCTTTGTTGTTAAAAATTTGCGGAATAATTTCACTGATGGCCAGCAATGGTGCTTTGTCCTTACGGGTTATCGACTGCATAATCCCCCCGCCGATCATGGAATTAATCAGCATGCCCATCTTTAATGCATAATCTTGGTTGTATCCGTTTTGCACTAGTTTAGCAGCAATAATTCTTTCCCATTTTGCAAATGCCTCAACGCATGCAAGACGCAACGGCTCACTAATAAGTGCCGTTTCACTTGCCAGCAATCCGATTGGAATTCCTTCAATATGTTCAGGTGATTCAAATTGACTTGAAGTATCGGCAATAAACGCTTGAATTGCTTCAATAGGGTCATTTATTTCATCCATAATCGTTTGCAGCTTTCTTTCAATGTAACTGCTTGTATAGTGGACGGCTTCGATTGCCAATGATTCCTTTCCTTGAGGAAAGTGGTGGTAAATAGAACCTTTTGGCAGTCCGCTTTCACTGATAATTTGATTCATGCCTGTCGCGTGGTATCCTTGCAGCTGAAAAAGCCGAGAAGCTGTTTGCAGTATTTTGTCACGAGAATTTAATTTCGTTTCCATCATTATTTTCCTCTCCTTCAATTGTGAGAATAGTCCTACCTAACTATAGAAAATAGATAAGCTATTGTCAAAGAAGCAATTCTCCATTTAAAGCTATTTCTGAGTTTTATAAAAAAAAATGTACCTAAACCGCTGGTTATTTCAGTCGGCTTAAGGTACATAAACATGTTAGTTATTCAAGAATATTTTTTTCTAAAATCACACGTTTACGGTAATCAGCAGGAGTTGTATGATAATACTCTTTAAATTTTTTATAAAAATGATTGAAATTAGTGTAGCCTGCTTCGTCAGCAATCCGATTTATTTGCATTTGTGTGTTTTCGAGGAGAAGCTTTGCTTGACGGAGGCGAAGCTCTTGCACCATTTCACTGAATGTTTTACCGATATTTTCTTTCAGCAGCCTGCTCAAATAATTAGGATGGAAGTGAAAATGCTTCGCAACCTCCTTTAAGCTTGTTGTTAAATAATGCTCTTCAATATATTGGAGTATATCAACAATGGCAATACTTGAGACATCTTCTGCCAACGTCTTCGGTTGTTGTTTAGACATTCTCATAAGTTCTGTAAACAATAAGACGATATGGCAGCTGAGTACCTCTTGGCCGCCAATATCAGGATTGTAATATTCTAATAATCCAGCATCCACACAATTTCTGATTTTTTCATTTCCTGATGAAGGAAAGTAAAGGTAACGGCCTTTCATTTTCGGTTTGTAGATGGCATCAATCACAAATTTAGAAATGAGATCATTCTCAGTCAAACGGGCAAGAATATTATGATTGAAATAAGTTTTGCGGAGGAGAATATTAATAATGACGGTGTCTTTATCTGCCTTTTGGATGGTATGCATGACATCTGTATCCAATATCGTCAAGTCGCCTTCCTTCATCACAACTGTCTCTCCATTAATCCATTGTGTAAATCCGCCAATATAGGCATAGCTTATTTCTAGAAAGTCATGCTTATGTACTTTAATATCGACATAACGGGGATGTTTCATGATGGTAATCTTGTCTGTCTTGTTCATTAAAGAATCTGCTGACAGAACTGCATCCTCAGCACTCTGTGAAGCTGAATTTAGACTGGATAAAATCTCATGCAGATCATCCGTTCCAGATGCCAAGGCAAATGCCTCAATTTCATTTTCTGAAAGCAATTTTTCCCTCAAATTATTAACCAACATAGCCTCACCATACCCTTGTCTTTAAATAACTGCTTTTTTAGGATAATGATTTAAATAAGTAAAACTAACACTATGATAATGATATAAAATGATTATGACACCGCTTACAAGTTTTTAGCAAGCGTTTTATTTAATAATTACTATTTTTTTAAAATGGCTGTAAACAATTAGGGGGAGAAGCAATAAATATAAGCAGTTTTTTGCAGAGAATTTAAGACGCAGACAGAAAAAAGCCGGCAGCAAAGTGCCAGCTTTTATGATGACGTCCCTGGAGGGAATCGAACCCACGACACACAGCTTAGGAGGCTGCCGCTCTATCCTACTGAGCTACAGAGACATGAAATATGCTACCTTAAGAGGATACAACATCGGTCGAATTCTGTAAAGTAATTAGCTCTGGAAACCATTCTTTAGATGATGTTAGCTAAAACTGTTATTAAATAAAAGTTGTAAGAAAGGGGGAAGATTCCCATGAAAAAGAGTATTATCTATAACAGCTCCATTATATTTTAGAATTGTATTTTTATGTATAGTAGAAATGATGATAATCATTTCTACTATATTATTGCCTAGGATAACAATTAACACATATAATACCAATATCAGAGGGTGATTTACCCTACATAAACTAGCATAATATCTCTACTAAATTAGAGGGAGGAATATAGTGCAACCTCTTTACATGTTCATTAAAGAAAAAATTGAGGCGGACATACATTCAGGCAAATTAAAGTCAGGAGATCGTTTGCCTTCTGAAGTAAATCTTGCAGCAGAGTTTAAAGTGAGTCGTGAGACAGTTCGATCGGCAATTCGGTTACTAGAAGAAAAGGGAAAAGTGTATGTTAAGCATGGGGTAGGAACTTTTGTTGTTAACCCTTTGCCTAAGACGCCAAATAGTTTAGAAAAACTAATGAGTGTCACTTCGATGATAAAGTATGCAGGTTTAGAGGATGGAGAAAAACGAGAGAGAATCAAGATTGTAGAACCTACAGATGAATGGAAGGAGCTTCTTCAGCTTAGAGAAGGAGAAGAGGTAATCATTCATGAAAGAATACGAACGGCAAATGAAGAACCAGTTGTGTTTTCTCAGAATATTTTAGCAGAATCACTTGTGAAGAAGAATATGATTAATGAAGGCTCAATCGGTTCTTTATTCGACTACTTAAAAAAAGAGAGTAGTATTGATATCAGTAGAGCTACAACAGAAATTGTTGTTCCATTACATACAGATCGCAATTGTCATAAGCTTCTTATTCATCCTGAAACGACTGTCTTATTGTTAAAGCAACTTCATTATGATTATCAAAATCGTCCTGTTCTTTATTCATTAGATTATTTTAGAAATGATGTTTTTACATTTACCGTTAATAGAACTAGATAAATAATAGATTCAATCTGTTGAGAAAATCGATCAAATTTAATTGGTCGATTTTTTTATTTTTATTAGAGGTCTAGACAACTTAATGAAAGAATAATGAAAGTTATGAATTTTTACAAGAATACTACAAATAGAATAAAGACTATTAATATTTGTTTGCTAAATTAAAAACTAAGAGGTATAGACTTCTAATGTTTTTAAAGCATTATTTAAAATGGAGAGGAGAAGAGATATTGTGGTATTTTAAAACACTTGGTAAGGGGAAAGTAATTGAATTTATTCTACTTGCGATTTTCCTGCTGTTCTTTTTTGGACCTTTATTAAATTTATTGTTACTAGCGTTTTCAGGAGAATGGCAATACCCTGATATTTTGCCTAAGTCTTGGTCATTGGAATGGTGGAGCTTCGTTTTAGCAGATGAGTCAATTGTGAGATCGATGTGGTTATCTTTTCTTATAGCAAGTATTGTTACATTAATTTCCCTTATTATTTGTATTCCTGCAGCATATGCTTTTGCCCGGATTAGTTTTCCATTAAGGAGGTTTTTTCTTTTCTCCTTTTTACTGACTAATGCATTTCCAAAAATGGGTTTATATGTTGCAATTGCCGTTTTGTTTTATCAATACAACCTTATGAATACATTCATTGGAATTATTTTAATACATCTAATCAATACGCTTATGTTAATGACATGGATTCCTTCTGCTGCATTTGAGAATGTTCATCGTTCTCAAGAAGAATCGGCACGCGATGCAGGCGCATCTCCTTTAAAGGTATTTTGGTATATTACGTTGCCGATGGCTAAGCCGGGAATTATTGTAGCTTCTGTTTTTACCTTCTTATCTTCTTTAGATGAAGCACAAGGAACTTTACTAGTAGGGATACCAGATTATAAAACGATGCCAGTTATTATGTATTCCATAATAGCAGATTATCCAAGTACAGCAGGTGCGGTGTTTTCTGTGATATTGACACTCCCAACTATCATCCTGTTATTTGCAGCTAGAAAATTTGTCGGAGCTGATTCATTTGCAAACGGAATGCGCCTTAAATAATGATTTCAATCGAACGAAGAGAGAGGAAGGTAACCAAGAGTGTCAATTAGCTTATCAATAACTAACTTAAGCAAGATCTATCCTACAGGGGAAGGTGTTAAGAGTTTTTCCTTGGACATTCAAAATGGGGAAATGGTTACGTTACTTGGACCCTCAGGATGTGGTAAATCCACTGTTCTGCGCAGTGTTGGCGGATTTATTGAGCCTGATGAAGGGTCCATAATAATTGCTGGAAAGCAAGTGAATCATCTCCCTCCTGAAAAGAGACCTAGTGCTATGGTTTTTCAAAGCTATAATCTTTGGCCGCATATGAATGTATTTAATAATCTAGCATTTAGTTTAAAGCTTAAGAAAACCAAAAAAGCTCAAATCATGGAAAAAGTGAAATGGGCTTTGAATTTAGTACAGCTTCAAGGATATGAGAAAAAGTATCCAAGTGAGTTATCAGGAGGTCAACAACAACGGGTTGCACTGGCACGAGCATTGCTTCTTGAACCGAAAGTACTTTTGCTGGATGAACCATTTTCGGCTCTTGATGCAAAGTTAAGGCATGAATTACGTGAGGAGTTAAGAGAAATTCAAGCAAAACAGCAGCTTACCATGCTGTTTGTAACACATGACCAAGAAGAAGCACTTTCCATTTCCGATCGTATTGTCGTTATGAACAAAGGAGAAATAGAGCAAATTGATTCTCCGCAAAATATTTATAATTATCCTGCATCCCTGTTTGTTGCTCAATTTATAGGAAAGATGAATTTTCTTACAGGTTATGCGGAAGGAAACAAAATTCATATCGGTTCACTTAACTTTCCTAACATGAATCGTTATAACAAAACAGTTACTGTTGCAGTCAGACCAGAAGATGTTGTTCTTGCAAGTGAGGTAGAAAATGGCCTTGATGCCATGATTGAAAAAGTGATGATGTTAGGTCATTATGCAGAGGTCAGCTTGAAAACAGAGTTTGGAAAGCTAAAAATGTTTATTGATCGCAGTGAAATAAGTCAATTTAAAATGCTTCAAAATATCCGCATAACTTTCGCAACCATTCAAACCTTTACAGATGAAAACGACTTACATACTAATGGTTATTCAAAAATACAAAATCTAACTAAAGAGGAGATTGAAGTATATGAGAAAGTCTAAATCATTAAAAAGAATGTTAACAGGAACAATATTAGCTGTCAGTACCTTTTCATTAGTTGCTTGTAATTCTAGCGAGACAAACAGTGCGGCAAGTGGAGGAGATGATGTAACAAAAATATCACTATACAGTTCAGGCTCTCAAAATGTTGAGACTTTCTGGGAAACGGTTATTCCTAAATTTGAAGAAGCACATAAGGATATTGATGTTGACTTCGTGTTCGTTCCGTCTGGGACTGGTGGACAGGCTACAATTGATCGAATCGTTGCAGCTAAAAAAGCAAATAAAGATTCAGAGATTGATGTTTATGAAGGAGCACTAGCTGATATTATCCGCAGTGAAGATGAAGGTGGACTTTTTTATGAACTTTCAACAGATTCGATTGAAAATCTAGAGAATGTTCAAGAAGAAAATTTGGAGGGTACTCAAAATCTAGCAGTTCCTTACCGTGCATCATCCGTAGTTCTTGCGTACAATTCGGACAAAGTAAAAGATGTACCGAACACAGCAGAAGAATTGAATACTTGGATAGAAAAAAATCCTGGTCGCTTTGCTTATAATGATCCAAATACAGGTGGAGCAGGAAGCTCCTTTGTCCTCTCGACTGTATATAACGAACTTGATGACAATGCTATGAATGTTCAGGATGAAAGTATTATAAAAGAGTGGGACAAGGGAATTCAAATACTGAAGGACATGGCACCAAACCTATATAAAGAAGGAGTTTATCCTAAAAAGAATCAAGGAACACTTGACCTGCTTGCAAACGGAGAGGTTGATATGGTCCCAGCATGGTCTGATATGGCTCTAGAACAAATAAATTCAAAATTATTGCCTGATACTACTGAACTAAAACAAATCGATCCAGCATTTACTGGCGGACCAGCCTATTTAATGGCTGTAGATAATGGGGATGAAAAGCGGAGAGAAGCCACAGAAACGTTCCTTGATTATGTGCTTACTCAAGATGTTCAAAAGTTAGTTATTGATACAATGTACGGCTATCCAGGTATTAAGTGGGACCTGTTATCAGCTGAGGATCAAAAGAAATTTGAAGCAGTAAGTGGCGGTTATCGAACTTTTAACGGTGGCGATCTATCGAGTGAATTAATGAAGGTTTGGCAAAAAGAGGTAGCAAGTCAATGAGTAGGGAAGTTGCCTTAAGAGAGAGTTATGTGATGAAGAAAAAAACAAAATTAGCAGTGTTAGGAATAGGGCTTGTGATGCCCTCTTTCCTAACTTTGCTAATTTTGGTCATCTACCCAGTGGCACTTGCTATAATGGAGAGCTTTCAAAATGAAGAGGATGCCTTTTCACTTGAAAACTACCAATATATTTTTACAGAACCATTAATCTTGCAAAGTATTCAACATACGTTAGTAATTACGTTCATTTCTTGTTTTTTGACTTTAGGATTAAGCTATATATTAGCCATTTATCTTAACTTTAGTAACAGTATTTTTTCTAAAATAATCAACAAGCTGTATTTTATCCCGTTGTTTATTCCTGGAGTCATCGCCATTTATGGATTTTTAAATTTTTATCGAGATAATGGCTGGGTTGCAAGAATCATCGGTGAAGGCAATATGCCTTCCATTATATATGACATGAAAGGATTATTAATGATTAATGTGTGGTTTAATATTCCCTTTACTACCATGCTGTTATTATCTGCTTTACAAGCCATTCCCCGTTCAGTCATTGAAAGTGCAAAAGATACGGGTGCATCAAAGTTAAGATTGTTTATTCATTTTATATTTCCTCTTTCTTATAAGACAATGCTAGTTGCTTTGACGTTTCTGTTTATGGGTTTAATTGGCAGTTTTACAGCACCTTTTCTCATCGATCGAAATGCGCCGCAAATGCTTGGTGTATCCATGCAGCAACATTTTTCTGTATACAATGAAATTGGTCAATCAAGCGCCCTTGCAGTCTTTATGTTTGTACTATGTTCGATAGTAGGCTATGTATATATTCAAAACAACATGAAAAAGTCAAAGAAAAATCTGTTTTAATTTTAGACTGGGGAGTTGGATAGGATGACGGTATTAAACCCTGTAAAAATGAAGCATTTAGAACGTGAGCAATCTAGCATTATTATTGAGGAAAAAGGATATTATGCAATTAATCTTCGCGCATATGCGTCTACCTCTTGGCAGGAAGAAAACAATGAATCACTCATGTTGAGACTGTATGTGAATAACGTGCATCACCAAGACATTGTATTATTCTATGGAAGACGGGACTTCACCTATAAGCGTCTGCTTGGCATGATGGAGCCTGGAACGTACGAAATAGAATATGTTTGTGAATCACCCCGGAACAGGGAAGCGGTTGCTCAGATTGAGAGCTGTACGATAGAAAAATTAGATTTATCTGACCGAGAAGCACTTGCGGTTCAGTATGCTCCTAAACTTTATGGTCGGGCAGTATATAGCCAGTTTGATAATTTATATACAGATACCCCTTTAGAAATGATTTATTTTTTTGATCAGTGGGAAAAAGGGTCGGTAATTGAATATCATATGGTATTTAGTCATGAAGATGAGGGTACACCTGCGGTTTTGTTAATGTCAAAGTGGGGGCGCTTATTAGATATTGAATATATGGCAAGAGTTTATTTGAATGAACATAACGAAATGGACCATGTTGAATATCAAGGGGCAGAACATCAGGTTAAATCTTATAAAATCGATGATAACCAAATTATTCTTCAAACTGCTACATGCAATGGGAACTTTACGGATGAAATTACAAGTTCCTATCATTTTTCCTTCATTCCAAGTTACGAATGGAAAATAGAAAATGAGGCTCGAGAAACAGTCATGGAGCGTTTTCCATATATCAATCATGTTATGAAATGGGAAGCTGAGCGCCAGTTAAAAAACGCTCCATTGCCTTACAATAGAATTCAAAATGTTAGTCAATATATTTTCCTTCAATCCTCTGTATGGGGGATTGAGCATGGTATCCCGAGTATAGACTTTCTATGTAGGCTTAATGGAGAAAACGAGTGGTACTCAAGTTCTCTCCATAATAAAAAGATAGGTGTATTCTCTGCAGCTTATACTGGCCCGTACAATCACTTTGGAACAGCTATTTGTCTACCGGAAGGGAAATCTATGGAAGAATAGTAGAAATAAAGATTGCTCTTATTAATGAAAAGTTACATACAATCAACGTGAAAAATTTGAAGATATATGCTTACGATGGAAATGACGACTTGCAGAAATATATGGAAGAAAGCTTTGACGAAGAGCTAAACAATATAGAATCGGCAAAGACAATCTGGCGAAAAGAACGGTAAGGAAGGTGTAAAACAACACGATGAGAGAAGAAGAGGCACATATATTATTTGAAATCAATTCAACCATTACGAATAAAAGTATGCAATCACACATACAACACACCTTTTTTGTCCCGGAAGATACGGACGTAATTTATGTGGATTTTTCTTTTGATCCACCACATCAAACAGTTGTAAATGAGAATAAACGACTAATGGAAGAAGCATCGATGTATTATGAATCAAAGTTACCACAGAATGGTGAAGAATTGATTAGAAACTTATTAACATTATCGATTGATGACCATGATGGTTTTAGAGGGGCACGCCATTATCATTCGCCTACCCAACATGTAATGATTAGTGATTTTCATTCATCTCCTGGATTTCTTAATAAAAGAAATCCAGCTGGGTTGTGGTCTGTAACGGTAAGTATTCATGCATTGGTAACGGAAAGCTGTCAATTTAAGCTGCGTGTATATAAAAAGCCTCATTCAGCAAACAAAACCTTGATTCCATGGAGAGATAAGCCTTTATGTCAACCAATTAATGAAAATGTTATAAGTATTCCAAGTTATCCATCAATAGAAGGTCCGGTGAAATGGGTGCCATCTGAATTGCATACACATACATTTCATAGTGATGGTAAACAGTCGCTGATTGAGATGGCAAGGGTTGCGAAAGAAATGGGCCTTAAAGCAGTCGTAATGACAGACCATAATACAATCAGTCCTTTTGAAGAAATGAAACAAGCAGAAGTTCTTTCTGGTCTGCATATCCTTTATGGTTTGGAATGGACGACCTTTTACGGACACCTCCTAACGGTAGGTTATGAATCGCCAACCTATACTGATTGGCGAGCAATAGGTCCTTTAGATATTGAAAAGGGCATAAGTGAAATTCGTCGTCATGATGCCTTGGTTGGCATTGCCCACCCGTTTCGGATAGGGAATCCAATCGGGACAGGGTGTCATTTTGAATTCCCAGTCGAATCAATCAATGCTTTTGATTTTATCGAAGTTTGGAATTCCACAAGGCCAGGGTCAAAAGCTTACAATCAGCGTGCCTTTCACTATTGGACAGACTTGTTAAATAAAGGCTATAGAATAACCGCAACAGCAGGAAGGGATTGGCACCATAATGAAGAAATAAATCCTTTGCCAGCCATTACATATGTCCAAATGTCACAAATCAGTGAAGATAAAAATATTTTCAGAACAGCTTTTTTACAATCCATCCGTGCTGGACGAATCAGTATTTCCTATGACAAACCACTTGAGCTTATAGTGATGCAAGAGGAAAAGACTTATAGAGTTGGAGATGTAATAAATAAAGTTGAAAATCAGCCATTCATTGTGCAAGTTACTTCAGAGGAGTGGGATTTTAATGACCGCATTGATAGGAAAGGCGCATTTATGGTGATAGTAACAAACGAGGGAGAACATTTTACTGGAAGCATAGGGCAGTTTCAACTCGAAACAGAGATAGCTAACAAAGACTTAAAATGGATTCGCGCAGAGTTATATGCGTCGATTGATAATGGAGACCCAGAGTTGGTGGCATTCACCAATCCTATCTATATGAAGTAATAATATGTCAGCTATACTGAATGAAAGAAGAAGGGTTCGGTATAATCGGACCCTTCTTCTTTCATACTTATTACATGTTTAGTTATTCCAAACATTGCAATTCTTGTAGATTACAATTTAAACTTCTTAACACTGTCGCGCAAACTTTCAGCCATTGTCGACATAGTGGAAGCTGAATTTGCAATTTCTTCAAATATGGCCGTTTGTTCTTCTGAGGTTGCTGCAATTTGTTGAACATTACTTGTTGTTTCAACAGATATTCCGCTAAGCTCCTCCATTGATTTGGAAACTTGCTGCACACCATTATTCATATCCTCAATCGCAACATTAACTTCTGTGATTTGCTTGTTAACTCCTTCAACTGACTTTTGGATGTTTACAAAAGCACCTCTAGCCTGGTCAAACGTTGCAACTCCATCTTCTAATTTGCTATAGCCGGTGTTCATTGCTTCTACAGCGTTGGAAGATTCTACTTTTATCGTTTCTATTTTATTTGTAATGTCATTTGCAGCAGTTCTTGATTCTTCGGCTAATTTTCGTACTTCCTCCGCTACGACTGCAAATCCTTTACCGTGCTCACCAGCTCTTGCAGCTTCAATCGAAGCATTTAATGCCAATAGGTTAGTTTGGTCTGCAATTGCAGTGATTAATGAAATAATTTCACTGATTTCATTCGTTTGTGTACTTAATCTATTTACAACTTCAGAAGTATGCTTCATCGATTGATGAATAACATTCATTTGCTCAATCGCTGAGTCAATAACCATTGATCCATTCGTGGCAATATCAGCAGTTTGATTTGAGTTTATGGAAACTTCTTTTGCATTATCAAAAATGAGTTCCATTCCTTTAGAAACATCAAATATTCCTTTGTTCATTTTATCAATATTTTGCGTCTGATTCTCGACACCATTTGAAACTTCCTGAATAGATTCAGTTACTTGAACAACAGAAAGATTTGTTTGCTCTGCACTTGAGCTTAGTTCTTCAGCCGTTGTCGAAACTTCTTGAGCGTTCTTAGCAATTTTATGAATAAGCGTGTTAAGGTCTGTGACCATATGCTGAACTCCACTTGCAAGCTGTCCGATTTCGTCTTTTCTGTTTATATTTAAATCTTTTATAGCCAAGTTGCCATCAGCGACTTCATTTACGTAGTCCTTTAAAGAAATAATCGGTTTAGTAATTCTTTTGCTGACAAAGTAGGCAATGACTATTCCTAAGATAATAAATATCAGTGTTAAAGCTAATGACGTATAAAGGGCTGAAGATTTTAAGCTATTGATAAAAGAAGCATCCATATCAACTCCAGCAATCATATCTGTTCCTTTAATAGGTGCAAATATCGATTTGTGAATGCCGAATTCATCCTTATAAATGTCGCTGAAATGAGTTGTTCCCTCAGAAAGAGTTTTTTTCATTTCATCTGAGAAAGTATAGTCTGAACCCTGCGCATCTGTGTTGCTTAAGGCAACAATGTATTCTTTATTATCCTTTTTCGCTAGAACATAAGTATTTTCAACCTCATGTTTTACTTGGTATTGATTTACTGTAGTTATTAGCTCGTGATAGCTTGTGCTGCTTCCGCTGTCGGCGCTTTGAACTATAGCTGGATCAATATTTTCTACCATGTCATTTAGAACAGTTTCTAAGCGATTCTCAAATTGATCAATAACATAATTATTGATAATATTCATCGAAAAAGTATAAAGAGTAGCACTAAAAATAACAGAAAATATAGCAATCGGTATAACAAAATCTAGAATATTTTTAAATAAGATCGATTTATTTCTAGATGGTAACTTCAATTTTTAGTCCCTCCATCTTTTTAATAGAATTTTCAATCGCGTTAATAAAATGATCGATATGTTCTACTTCCGTATATGGAGAAATGGAGAATAATTTTGCTACATAAATCGGCAGGCGCTCTTTTGAATCACTAGCATTCACTAAGCATTGTTTTTTCGTATCTCCAAAAAACACATCTTCCCGCTGTTGACCAAGTATTTCAAATAATTCATTGTTTAATTCGTTTGTATGTAAGATTTGTTCTGTCGTCGCTTGGCCATTTTGTTCTAAATCCCAATGAACTGTATCTTGATAGAGTCGGAATGTAGTAATAGGACCGATATTTTGATAGTTTGTGATACCCATATTAGGAATTCTTGCTGTTAATTTTTTTCTAAACTCAAGATTTACGCGTACATAATTAGCGAGTATTTGCTGGTAACCTTCCACGCCGAATGCCAATAAAGCAGCATATATTGCGATGGCACTTCCCATTCTTGAACACTCTAACGTATAACCTGTATGGTAGCTTCCATACCCACGATTACCGACATAAGGTGTTTCGAATTCTTCCAGATCAAGCAGACCAAGATCTTCGCCATTTTTAATTAAGAAAAGGCTTGTTAAATATGGTGTTTGACCAAGCTTTTGGAAATCAAAGCATAAGCTGTCTGCCAAGGAGATATGCTGCATTCTTTCATTAATATGACGCAGTCCCTCTAAAACCTCTTTTTCAAACCCAAGAGGATTTTGGGTGAAATCATAGGATGAAAATAGGGAATAAAAACCGCCTAAAGCAGAATCGGCATGAATATGTATTGGTTTTAACTGATGCTTTTTCTCTATTTCTGTTGTAATTTCTTTGATTTGCTTTACATCATCAATGCCGAAACTATCTGTTGTTCCAGTAGTTGCGACAACATATACAGGGATACCGCCTTTTTGAATGACTTCTTCCAGTTTACTTCTGAAATCTGTCATATCCATCGCAAAGTCATTGCCTGCTTTCACACGAATTAAATGGTTGCTTCCAATTCCAGTTGCTTCAACAGATTTTAACAAGCTGTAGTGAGCATTTTCAGAAGCAAAGCAGTATAGGTTATTAGGGATTCCTTCTTCTTTAGCATGCGGGAATTGCTTGGCAATTGCTAAACGGAGACCGCTGAAAACAGCTCCTTGGCCGCCCCAAGTTGTATAACCCCAGCTTTTTTTGTAATCATAACCAACCAGCTTGGACATCATGGAAATAACTTTTACCTCTGCTTCAGAAGCTGCCGGACCATATACATCCCATAAGTTATTTCCATTTAGAATCGATGTGGTTAATAGTCCAATAATCCCAGGTATGCTTGCCATTGGTAATACATTCGTTACGAAATTTCTTGTATGGTAAGGATGTCCGTTTGATAGATCAACTAGTTTTTTGACTATTTCCTCCATATCCATTCCTGATTCGGGAGCTGCCGCAGACTCCACGATTTCTTTGTAGAAATCATCACTTTTTTCTTGCATTGGACCTAATGTAGCTTTGTTTGGATCTTTTTTGCTGTCAATACCGGCAATTAGTTGTTCAATATAACCTAATAGCCTTAATTGCTGCCCGCGATCTCCATCCTCACTTGGAAATAACTGCTGTACTTTCTGTAAATCCATAATTTCCTCCTTATGATATGTATTGGATGCCTTTATGTGTTCTAACAAAAAAAGCCCTTAAAGAATCAAGGGCTGCAAAGAATATGGAAACATCCTGCAACCCAGCCGTCGTAGCTTTATACGCCTTAGACCTGAAGCTTTGCGTCCTCATCTTTCAATGAGTTTGCCAGAAAAACAAAAAGTATGTATGTAATGAACGTATTTTCTATCGTCCAAATTTCCTATTTTTTTAGGAAAATATTAAAGTTCATAAATTCTAAATATTAAATCTAAAGATATTATTCCTACCTAAAGAAGTTGGATGTGCATTGTTCATGTGGAAGAAGCGATCCTTAAGGAAAACAGGTAAGCTTGCCGCCAAAGCACATGATTTATGAAAGAGTCCTATTTTAACTTTTTTTGTTAGAAATTTGTACAAATTCATATATAATAAACGGATAAAATACACTTATCGAGGAGATTTATGATGGAATGGAATTTGAAAGCATTTAATGAGCTAAATACTGTTGAAATGTATACGATTTTACAAGAAAGAACA
The DNA here is from genome assembly GCF_021341655.1 of Bacillus sp. Au-Bac7. Classification (NCBI taxonomy): domain Bacteria; kingdom Bacillati; phylum Bacillota; class Bacilli; order Caryophanales; family Bacillaceae; genus Bacillus; species Bacillus sp. Au-Bac7. The sequence goes on from NZ_JAJTTG010000001.1 coordinate 528,362, forward strand.
GCTGTGTTTGTTGTCGAGCAAAATTGTCCTTATTTAGAGGTGGATGGAAAGGATATTGAATCCTATCATTTGTTCGCCCAATTAGACGGAGAAATTGCTGCCTATGCAAGAATATTGCCAGCAGGGGTGTCTTACAAAGAAGCGTCAATCGGCAGAGTGCACGTTAAAAAAGCATACAGAGGACAGGGCCTCGCCCATGATTTACTGAAAAAAGCAATTATGTTTATCCAAGATGACCTAAACGAGACAGCAATCAAGATTCAGGCTCAGAGTCATTTAGAGAAATTTTACGCTTCATTTGGCTTTAAGTCTATTTCTAGTAGTTACTTAGAGGATAATATTCCTCATATCGATATGCTGCTCACTTTTTCAGAGTAAGAGGGAGGTTATATTGGGAAAGGGAGAGTGGCTAAGTTGAATCTCCAGCAGCTTGATGAATTATTGCGAAGTCTTGATTATATTGAAGAACTTCAAATTAAGACAGGAGAAAATGTGAATGACTTTGATGGTCATGAATTACATATAGAAAATGGGGATGCAATCCCTAGAATGCGGGAAGAGTATTTTTTTCATAGAGGACCAATATTTATAAATAAACATCATCGCTATGCAGACATGCCTTTGCATATGCATTCCTTTATAGAAATCAATTATGTGTATTCAGGCACATGCCGCCAAATTATAAATGGTGAGGAAATACTATTAACGAAAGGACAAGTATGTATTCTTGATACAGATGTTCCACACAGTATTCCTGCACTGGGGAAGGATGATATCCTCGTCAATATCATTATGAAGAAAGACACCTTCTCCACTGCTTTTTGGTCGCAATTTACAGGGAAAGGTGTCGTTTCTGAATTTTTACTGAATGCTATAACAGAGAATCAGCTTCATGACAGATATATTCTGTTTCATTCAGAGCAGCATGACGAACTGCAGCATACTATCAAAAAATTGCTGTGTGAGTTCTTTTTTCCGACAGACTATTCGACAGATATTATTAATGCCTTGCTGCCTGTTTTGTTTTTTGAACTGATGCGAATTTATCAGCTTGATAAAAACTTCGAAACTTACGAAAAAATCGGCCGCACGAATATGATGGAAATTCTTCATTATATTGAAAATAACTATAAGGACTGTACATTAACCTCACTTGCAAAGGTATTTAACTTTAATCCAAATTACTTAGGCAATATGCTAAAAACGCGCACCGGCAAGACGTTTATTGAACTGCTACAGTCACAAAGAATGGTTAGAGCAGCTGTTCTCTTGAAAAACACCTCTAAAAGCATCGCTGACATTGCCTATGAAATTGGTTATGAGAGCAGCAGCTTCTTTCATCGCAAATTTAAGGAGCATTATCATTGCACACCATATCAATATCGGAAAAAGGGGAATTGACACAGCTTAAGACCTCACCTGTAAAAAGAGCATATTTTATCTGTAAACCGTTTATTGTATCCGTATTCAGAAAGCGTTTTAATAAGTGTAAGAACTAGTTCGACTTTTTGAATCACAGGAGGTAATGAGAATGAACGGAGCAGTAAGTGTATGGCGTCAGCGCATTGGCTATGGCGTCGCTGATTTTTCATGTAATCTCGTTTGGCAGATGATTGGATTATATTTAATGTTTTATTATACAGATGTTGTCGGCATTGCAGCCGCCCAAGTAAGCTTATTGTTTTTGCTGACAAGAATAATTGATGGTGTTGCTGATGTATTGATGGGAATCATCATTGACAAGACTAACACAAAATGGGGCAAATCACGGCCGTATTTCCTATACGGAGCCATCCCGTTTGCTTTGCTTGGTATACTGGCCTTTTATGTACCGGATGTGGGTCCTGCTTCTAAGCTGCTTTATGCATATATTACGTATACAGGTCTGTCGATTGCTTATACGATGGTTAATATCCCGCTGGCGTCCATATTGCCGAACTTGACAAGTGATCCGCAGGAGCGGACAATGCTTGCAACTGTTCGGATTATCTTTGCCTTGTTCGGCTCGACAGCTGTCAGTGTACTGACAATGCCGATGGTAAATACATTAGGTAACGGGTCCCAATCTCAAGGCTTCTTTTGGACAATGGTTATCTTTTCTGTAATCGCATGCCTTTTATTCTTCTACACATTCCGCAATGTGCGCGAGAAGGTTGTTGTACAAGCAGAAAAAACAACTGTAAAACAAGCATTATCTACATTGAAAGGCAATAAGCCTTACTATGTTTTTGCAGTGAATATTTTGTTTATGTGGGGAGCCTACTTCTTTCAGCAAGGAGCGCTTATCTATTATTTCACTTATAATCTAGACCGAGCAGACCTTGTTGCCCTGATTGCAGGTATCGGGTCATTCGTTCCTATTGTCGGCACGGTGTTAACACCGATTATTGCAAAAAGAATGTATAAGCGCACACTATTTATGATTTCAAGCGCCGTTAATTTAGTAGGACTTTTCATTATGCTGGCGGCAGGCGGCAATATTGCGATTCTTATTACAGGTGCTATTGTGTCAGCGATTGGCCATGGAGCACGGCAAAGCATCTACTTCTCCATGCAGGCAGACCCTGTTGATTATGGGGAGTGGAAAACAGGTATCAATGCTGCTGGGATTTTGAGTGCGTTGAATGGCTTTATCGGAAAGGTAACGATGGCAGTTGCCGGCGCCCTTTTTGGCATGATGCTGACATGGGGGAATTATGTGCCGAATGAAGTGCAAACGAAAGAAGCATTGCTGGCAATTAAAATGGGCTACCTTATTATTCCGGCAATTTGTGTGATTATTTCGATGATTATTATGCGTTTTTATAATCTCGACAAAATCTATCCGCAAATCAGAGCCGAAATTGATGCCCGCATCAAGACGGAAACAAAGGAGGAAGCCATATGAACTTTCAAAAAATCGACGACCAAGTGATTGTCCGAAACGAAGGGTTCGAAGAAACCGCAGAAAAGCTAAAGCCTGTTCTTCACGAAACAGCTGTTAGTCCTAAAGCTTTGGTTAAAGTCAAAGCGGATGAAGCTGTAATCCATGGATGGAAAACAGAATTTATCGCACCAATCAGCTCATTATCGCAAAATGACTATGGTAAAAACGATTCCTTCATTCTAGATTTTGGCGACCACTATGTAGGATATCTTTCGTTTGATGTTCGTCCTGTCGGAAGCCCTCCCGATGCTCCGCTAAAGCTGCGTTTAACAATCGGTGAAATGCCAGTTGAAATGGCAGAGCCGTTCACAGATTATGATGGCTGGCTAAGCAGTTCATGGCTGCAGGAAGAAACGGTTTATGTCGATGTGCTCCCAGGTGCTATCACACTGCCGCGAAGATACAGCTTTCGGTACGTTAAGTTAGAAGTTTTGGCTACATCACCAAAATACCGTGTCGCATTTGAAAATGTAGAATGCAGGGCCGTAACTTCTGCTAATCAAATAGGGGTGGCAACGTTACATGAAGATCAACTGTTACAAAGCTTAGATGAAATCAGCATAAAGACACTAGCTGATTGCATGCAAGATATATTTGAGGATGGTCCAAAACGCGACCGCCGCCTCTGGCTGGGAGATCTGCGGTTACAGGCACTCGCAAACTATGAAACTTTTCAAACAAATGATCTTGTGAAACGCTGTCTGTATTTGTTTGCAGCAGTTCCTGATAAAGGTGGCCGAGTTGCTGCAAATGTATTCGTTGCCCCACAGCTGATTGCTGATGACACGTATTTATTTGATTATTCGTTATTTTTCTTGTCAACACTACGTGATTATTATGCTGCTACAAACGATTTAGAAACCTTGAAAGAACTGTGGCCGACTGCATACAGACAGTTGGAGCTTGCCTTAGAACGTTTGGATGAAAATGATATTCTTAGAGACTCTCCTGACTGGTGGTCGTTCATCGACTGGCAGGATGGGTTGAACAAGCAAGCACCTTCACAAGGGGTTTTAATCTATGTAATGAAACAGGCAATAGAGCTTTCAAGTATCCTTCAAACAGAGCAAACGGAATATTTAAAGCTGCGGCTAAAGGAAATTATGGCAGCAACAAAAGAGCATCTATGGGATGAAGAGAAGCAATTTTTTGTGAGTGGGCAAGACCGCCAAGTTTCATGGGCCAGCCAAATTTGGATGGTGCTGGCAGGTGTTCTCCCACAGCAAGAAAATCGACAGCTGTTAAATCGTTTGTTTCAAGAAAACCCAGATATCGGCATTGCAACACCGTATATGTACCACCATTTAGTCGAAGCATTGCTGCATGCGGGGGACAAAGACAGAGCCATTCTGGAAATGAAAGCATATTGGGGAGGCATGATTAAGGACGGAGCAGATACCTTCTGGGAGCTTTATAATCCTCATGACAAGAAATTTTCCCCGTACGGAAGCTATCTTATCAACAGCTATTGCCATGCATGGAGCTGTACGCCAACATATTTGATTCGAAAATACAATTTATAAGAAAGTAAGAGGCAATCGCAACATGATTGTCTCTTTTTTTGTAAAGGAGTGTTTCCGATTGTTTATTCTTATGTTATTTTAGTATAGATGTAAAAATATAGAAGGTGAGGAAAAGAATGCAACAAGATTGGCAGCTAATATGGCGTTTTTTAGGAATAGCATTTTACGTACTGTTTTATTTTGCGTGTATATTTATCATTAATATTGGTCAATCTTCCTTTAGCATCATAAGTGTTCCTGCTGTTTTGGTGCCCATATTGCTGATTTGGATTACAGGCTTAATGAGGAGAAAAGGTAAACTAACGCTTACAAACAGCATATCATTGCTGCTATTTACCATTCCTCCAATCATTTGTTTATATTTGTTAGGCCAAAATGAATACAAATCAACATTCACAACCGATAAATGGCTTCAATATGAGACAGAAAGAACCTATATGATTGATGATTTATTAGCAAACCATCCATTAAAGGGCAAACAGGAACAGGAGATTATTGCCTTGTTAGGCAGCAATATCGAGATGAACTACTTTAAAGAGGATGATAATATTGTTTATCATCTTGGGATGGAGCGCGGATTAGTTTCTATAGACAGTGAGTGGTTGGTCATTCATTTGGATGACAACAGAGTAGCTGATAAGGTGGAGGTTGTCACAGACTGAGCTTATTACAGAAAGAGGTTAAAAATTCCTTGTTAATTTTTAACCTCTTTTTATTTTGCCCATTATTCTAAAAAAGTTTGAATAAAGGAACGAAACATTTTGGTTAATAGATTGAAAGAAATAAGACGAAAGAAAGTCTAAAATTTTAATGGAAGAGCTAAATAATGATGTAAGTGAATTTAATTCAAGAAGGTGAAAAGGATGAAGCTGGGAATCATCGCGAAACCCACCCGAGAAAGCTTTAAGGATGCTAATCAAAGCCAATTAGATTTTATCGAACTATGCGTGAACGAAGGCCAGGATGTTGCTGAGTTCCATAAGAACCGAAACCAATTAATAAAGTGGAAAAAGCAGTATGGGATAGAAGTTGCTTCCATAGGCAGATGGAAATCCATTCGCTTAGATAAGCAAGGGCATGTCATACAAGCTGAGTTAGAGAAGTGTTTTCAATTAATTGATGTTGCAAGTGAATTAGAATGTGGAAATTTTGTAAGCGGTTGTAACTATGTGGATGAGTTATCTTACTATGATAATTGCTCTTCAGCAATCGCGTTTTTTTCTGCTCTCATTGATTATGCAAAGCCAAAGGGAGTCAAAATCTCTTCCTATAATTGCAGAAAAGTGAATTTTGTTCATAATCCGGAAGTCTGGAAAATCATTCATGGTCATTTAAAAGATTTAGGGATTAAATTCGATCCGTCACACAGCAGGTATTTTGGTGGAGACTATTTACAGGAGACTTTAGATTGGGGTGACCGTTTTAATCATATTCATTTAAAGGGTTCATTAATAGTTAATGGAACAAGAGTAGATGATCCTCCGGCTGGACTGGACCAAACTGATTGGAAATCATTTATTTCTTTATTAAGAGCAAAAGGCTATACAGGGGGATTAAGTATTGAACCGCATTCACCCATCTGGACGGGGGAACTTGGAAAGAGTGGTGTGAATTATACAATTGAATTTATGAAAAAACTCATTTTTTAAAGAGCAGGAGGATTAATATGACTAAGAAACTAAGATATGGCTTAATTGGAGCCGGCAGTAATGCAGAAAAAAAACACTTAAGCAATTATTTAAGTTTGCCTAATATTGAACTAGTTTCCATTTGTGATGTCAATCAGGAACATGCTAATAAGATAGCAAAAAAGTATCATGTTAAAAACATCTATACTAGCTATTCTGACATGATTGATAAAGAAAATTTAGATATTGTTAGCATTTGTACACCTAATTCCTTTCATACTCCAATCGCTATTTATGCTTTGCTGCACGGTGTCCATGTACATTGTGAAAAGCCGTTAGCACTAAATGCTATAGAGGCCCAAAAAATAGTCGATGCTAAAAATAAATCAGGTAAACAGTTAATGATTGGCCTAAATAATCGGTTTACAAATGAAGCGGTTTTTTTAAAAAGGCTTATTGATGCCGGCTATTTAGGAGAAATATACAAGGCGAAAACTGGTTGGATTAGAAGAAGCGGCATACCAGGAAGAGGAACTTGGTTTACAAATAAGGAGGTTGCTGGAGGCGGGGTTATGATTGATTTAGGTGTTCATTTTCTCGACTTAGCTCTTTATTTAATGGGACTGCCTGAGCCGAAATATGTTACAGGGGCAACCTATCAAAATTTCCACCAAACAGCTACTCGAAATAGAAATGGCTACAGTGGAAATCCAGCAGGTGTTTTTAATGTAGAAGATAGTGCTGCTGGCTTACTAAGCCTTCAATCCGGTGCTATTGTGCATTTTGAATTTGCTTGGGCTTCTAATATTGAAAACGATCAAACATACCTTGAAATATTAGGAACAAATGGAGGAGCAAGCATTATTAACGGGGAGCTGAAGGTTTTTTCTGAATTACTTGACACAACTGTTGATATTACTCCAATTCTTAATCCTAACATAAAGCTAAAGAATGAGTTTGAACACTTTGTAAACAGCATTGTTTTTGCTGAAGAATTATCTGCTCCTGCAGAACATGGTGTATATATGATGGATATTATCGATTGCTTTTATGTATCTGCAAGTATGGGCGAACCTGTGTTTTTTAAAAATAAAGAGAAAAGAGTAAGAATAATAAACTAAGTTAAAAACCATGATTGAAAAAAGGAGAGAAGTAGGAATGAAGCTGGGATTTAATAGTGCTATTTTAGATGGTTGTACTTTTGAAGAAGTCATAGATTTTGCATCAGAAAACGGATTTGCATGTGTGGAATTATGTGCTTGGCCAAGGGGAAAAGCGGTCCGAAAATATGCTGGTGTAACACATATTGATGTGGAACATGTAGATGTTGACTATATCCGTAATTATCTGGAAGCTAAAAATGTGAAAATCTCTGCTATTTGCTACTATCCGAATCCTCTTGATGGGGATAAGGAAAAGAGCGAGTATTATATTGCTCATCTTAAAAAATGTTTAGAGGCTGCTAAACAACTCAATGTGAATCTCGTAAACACTTTTATTGGCAGAAATCAGCATCTGTCTGTAGCTGAAAATCTTAAAATGGTAAGTGCTGTTTGGCAGCCTATTGTGGAATATGCGGAAAACTTAGGGGTGAAAATTGCCATTGAGAATTGCCCAATGCTTTTTACAAATGACGAATGGCCAGGGGGCCAAAACCTTATGACAACTCCAGCTATCTTTCGAAAAGTATTTGAGTTGATTCCAAGTAAAAATTTTGGGCTTAATTTTGATCCATCCCATTTTGTCTGGCAGCAAATGGACTATATTAAACCAGTGTATGAATTTAAAGATCGAATCTTTCATGTGCATTTTAAAGATGTGAAAATATATAAAGATCGTTTACATGATGTAGGAGTTATGGCTGCGCCCCTTGAATATCTATCTCCCAAATTACCTGGGCTTGGTGATGTTAATTGGGGTACTTATATATCTGCACTAACAGATATCGGCTATACAGGCAATGCCGTGATTGAAGTGGAGGATAAAGCATTTGAGGATTCATTAAAATCAAGAAAAGACTCTATTATCATTAGCAAAAATTATTTAAGTCAATATTTTGTGTAAGCAGATATCTGGCTGCAAAGTCTTAAACATGGGAAATTAAATTGTATAAAAAAATAGCAAGTGATATAGTATAGAAAATATTTACTAAAGCGCTTACAAATTTAAGTGAAACGGTTCATCCTAAAATTAGAGGGAGGTATAAAGCTGTGTTTGAACAATATTTAGTGTGTGAGGAAGGTTTTAGGAATGTAGAAGATAATGGTGAAATAATAGGTTTTGAGCTGAAAATCCGGATTCCCTACTACCGAGGTATTGCATTGTCTTTAATTAATCATATAGAACTAGAAGTTAACGGAACAGCCTTTTTACAGGATGATATGGTGTTCACCGTTAATTCCGGCAGTTTCCCTTATAAAGAATTAGCAACCGTTATAAATAATCGTTGGGAATTTGGCGAAAAAGCAACACTATTTGTTCGAAAACAAGGCGGATTAAACCCAGGAGAGCATCAGGTTCGCGTATTTGTTAGTTTGCGAATCTCCTATCTACCATGGCCAAATATAGGAGAAAATCAAAAGATACTGACACTGGAAGAGAATATTAGTTAATTATTTAATGACGGGGGTGGGAAAAATGACACAGAAAGCGAATATTAAAAGAGGGGTATCACTATATAGTTATCAGGAAGAGTTTTATACAGGAAAATTAAATCTCGAACAGTGTATTGCTGAAGTTGCCAAAACTGGTGCAAAAGGGATTGAACTTTTACCAGAGCAAATGCTTTTTGGATACCCGAAAGCTTCCGATGAATTTGTTGAGCAATGGTTTGGCTGGATGGAACAATATGGTGTAGAGCCTGTTGCGTATGATGCCTTTTTAGATAATAAATTGTATGCGAATCGACTTTTAACATTGGAAGAAAATGTAGATATGATGGTAAGAGATTTAAAGCTTGCAAAGAAACTAGGATTTAAGATTCTCAGAACTTTAGTATCAACACCTCTAGAAGTTGTACAAGCAAGTATTCCTTATGCCGAAGAGTACGGAGTAAAAATTGCGTTGGAAGTACATTCTCCTTTTACGTTCGGAACTCCTTGGTTTGAGGAAAGAATGGAGTATATCATTAGCAGTGGTACCCAGTGGTTTGGAATAATGCCGGATTTAGGGATTTTTGTTAAACGTATACCACCAGTTATGGAACAAAGATATATTCGTGACGGTGGCACACCAGAAATAATCCAATTTATAAGTGAAAACTATGCAAACGGTGTGGAAAAAGATAAAACATTAGAAATTGTTGCTAGTATGGAAAATTCCAATAAAGTGGACCTGGCTTATGCTGAATTGGCAAAGCATTTAATATACACAGATCCGCATATTTTGAAGAATTATATACCGTATATCATGCATGTCCATGGTAAATTTTATGATGTGACAGAAGATTATCAAGAGCCTAGTATCCCGTATAAGGAGATTATTGACATATTAGCGGAGGCTGGTTACGAAGGATATATTAATAGTGAATATGAAGGGAATCGGCATATACAAGATTTTATGGAGGTCGATAGTATTAAAAAGGTAAGTTATCATCAAACCTTATTAAGTAATTTATTAGATAAATAGTAAGTTTGGGCCTGTGTTTAGTAAGTACAGGTCCTCCCCTTTTTTTAACAAGATTATAGCGGCAGTTTTTAAGAAAAAATAGAATAACTATGGAGGCTAAAGGATGTTTAATACACAAACTGTCCAAACTTCAATAGATTCAAAAATTATAGCTATTTCCGTCATGCATGGCAATAGTACCCTTGATCACGTCCATAAGGATATAGAAATAATCTATGTCATAAAGGGAAATTTACAGGTAAAAGCGAACAATAAAACGACCGAACTGAATAAATCTGATTTTCTACTTGTTAATTCAAACGAGCTGCATTCTTTTCATTCTGATTCTGATAACTTATTTATCGTTTTTCATTTGAATTATTTGCAAACTTGCTCTCTTCTTGGTCAGGAAAATCCATTATTTCAATGTAATTCAATAGAACAGATAGCTTTATCACATCAAAAACTGCGAAGCAGCCTAGATGAGCTGTTGGCTGTTTACTTAAATCAACGCAATTCCTCGATGGTATTTTTTTTAGAGAAAGTGTTTAACGTAATTTCTATCCTTCAGCTAGAGTATTTAAAGGATAGCAGGCCGCTTGAAAAAAGAAGTTATACAACAGAAAATGGTCAAAATGAAAGATTAGTAGAAATACTTGAATATATTGAGAATAACTTTAGAGAGCCATTGTCCCTTGAAGAGGTTGCAAGTATTCAATATATAACAGTGCCGTATTTATCGAAGTTCTTTAAAAAGCAAACAGGAAAAACCTTCTCCGAATATGTAAACAAAGTTAGAGTAGCACATGCAGTTAATGAGTTAATATACACAAATAAATCGATTACCCGAATTGCATTAGACAATGGTTTCCCTAATTTAGCAGCTTTTAATAGAGTCTTTAATGAAAGATTTCAGGTGAAACCAATAGAATATAGAAAACAGCATATAGAACCAAAGGAACAACATGAAATCTTAAAAGAAGATAAAACAGCTGAAAAAAAAGAGGCTTTTAGAGCATTACGTACATATTTAGAAGATGTAATTACAGCAGACGATTTAACCAAGAAGATTTCTGAAGAAAAGGATATTATAGTTAAATTAGGCAAGATGGATGCTTTTACAAAATATTGGAACAAAACAATTAATATAGGATATGCAACCGATATATTAAGCTCAGATATGCAGGAACAAATCACTTTTATGCAAAACGAAATAGGATTTACTTATGCGAGGTTTTGGGGATTATTTAGTGATGAAATGCATGTGGAAGACTATTCTAAAGATAATTCCACTTACAACTTTACAAATATAAATAAGTTATTGGATTTTTTAATAAAAAATAGATTAAAACCGTTTATTGAACTTGGACCCAAGCCGAAAATAGTGTCCAAGTCTTTTGAGCATACCATCACATTTCAAACAAACAGTAAAAGATCACTTGAAGAATGGAAGAAATTATTAAGAGCGTTTTTATTACATTGTATTGAACGATATAGTATTGAAGAAGTGGAAACATGGTACTTTGAAATTTGGAGCAATGAAATTGATCCTATACATAATTTAAAGAATCCTAGTAATAATTTTGTTAAAAACATCCGGCATGACCCGGGGCAGTTTGAGGGATATTTTAATATTTTCAGCTGCTTAAAACAGACGGTAAATGAAATTGTTCCATCTGCTAAAGTTGGTGGATGTGGATTGCCTATGGATTTAGAAAGGGAAAAATTAGATAAGTTCTTTCGACAGTGGAAATTGAACGGAGTAATGCCGGATTTTTTGTCGATCTATTTGTACTCCATTGAAGTGGATTCAGATAGAAATGTTCCTAAAAAGAATATGCTCTCTACCAATCCTGATTATATGAAGATGAAGCTTAAGCAGGTAAGAGAATCTATGCTGAACGCTGGTTTTGACAATATGGAGCTTAATGTAACAGAGTGGAATATTTCCATATCTAACAGAGATTATCTTAATGACAGCTGCTTTAAAGCGGCATATATAGTGAAGAATATTGTAGATAATATTAAACAAAATGTTAATATGATGGGCTATTGGATGTTTTCCGATATTTTTAGTGATTTTAGAGATGCTAAAAATCTTCTCCATGGAGGAGCAGGGCTCGTTACGAAAAATGGAATCAGAAAACCTGGTTATCATGCCTTTGTATTATTAAAACATTTAGGGGAAATCCTTGTTGCCAAGGGACCGAACTATATTATCACCAAAAAATCAGGGGATAGATATCAAATCATCTGCTTTAATTATAAACACTTTGACTATTCCTATTATTTACATCCAGAAGGAAGCACGGATATAAAGGAACAATATGATATTTTTGAAAATAATGACAAGCTTACTATTTCATTGGAGATACAAGGTGTCACCAAGGGTGAATACAGAATGAAAGAACAAATCCTAAACAGAGAACAAGGCAGTGTGCTTGATGAGTGGTTAAATTTTGGTTCTGTTTATGATATGAAGCCAGACGAGGTTGGATATTTAAAGCGCAGATGTGTACCTTCCATGAAAGTTGATCATATTTATGTCGAAAACAATGCAATCAAAATAACTGCAGAGCTCAAGCCGCATGAAATCAGATTGTATGAATTGAATTTATTATATCGAGAATGAGCAGATGCCAGAAAAGAGGATGAAAAATGATCATTATTTTTCATCCTCTTTTTTTATTGGTTCTTAAAGATAGGAGCAAGCTGTGTAAAAAACCTTTGCCTGAAAAATAGTTATAAACATAAGAGGTTAAAAATGTCACCGTAACTTTTAACCTCTTATGTTTTACATTTGAAACAGAGCCTAGAAAAAGTCCAAAATTTGCGTTTGAGATGTTAAGAATTGAAAAGGAATATGCTGAAATAAAAGGTAAAATTATCTTTGTAAGCGGAACCAATATACCTGAAAAATAAAGGAGACTTAAAATGAGTAAACTTCGAATCGGAATTATCGGTTGTGGCGGAATAGCTAATCAAAAACATTTTCCAGCATTATCGCAATTTAAAGAGATGTGTGAGATGGTAGCTTTTTGTGATATTCATATCGAACGTGCAGAAAAAGCAGCTGCGGAATTTGGATCAACCGATGCAAAGGTTTATGAGAATTATCTGGAACTATTAAAAGATGAATCTATTGATATTGTACACGTTTTAACACCTAATGTTATGCACAGTCCGATTACTGTTGCAGCATTTGAGGCAGGAAAACATGTTATGTGTGAAAAGCCGATGGCTCATAATACAGAGGCTGCTGCGAAAATGATGGAGGCTTGGAAAAAGTCTGGGAAGAAGTTCACCGTAGCCTATCAAAACCGATTTCGAGAGGAAGTACAAGCTTTATATAAATCCTGTGAAAAAGAAGAGCTTGGAGATATCTATTTTGCAAAAGCACATGCTGTCCGCCGTCGTGCTGTTCCAACTTGGGGAGTGTTTCCTGATAAATCACAACAAGGCGGTGGGCCACTAATTGATATTGGTACACATGCTCTAGATATTACTTTATGGCTGATGAATAATTATAAGCCGGTTTCTGTTTCAGGCTCTGTATTTAATAAGCTTGGCAGCTTAGCAGAAGCTACAGAAGGAAATTTATTTGGTCCGTGGGATCCTGAAACATTTGAAGTAGAAGACTCAGCATTTGGATATATCAAAATGGACAACGGAGCCACTATTTTCCTTGAATCCTCCTGGGCACTAAACATATTAAACGCAAAAGAAGCGGCAACTACTCTTTGTGGCACAAAAGGAGGAGCAGAAATCATTTCGGGCATGGGTTATAAGGATAAAGAATTAGTTTATAACACAACACATAATGGACGATTAGTGGAAGAGCGAAGATCACCGGTTGGAAACATTGCCTATTTCGATGGCAGCAATAACTCACCAGAAGTGCTCGAAGCAAAGCAATGGCTAGAGGCTGTCCGAGAAGATAAAGAACCCCTTGTTAAACCAGAGGAAGCGTTTGTCGTAACGAAAATTTTAGACGCTATTTACCAGTCAGCAGAAACAGGGAAAGAAATTATTTTTGAAAAGGAGTAACAAAATGACGTTCATAATGAAATTGCCTTTTGTTGATACTGTCGTAGATAATAGTTTAATTAACACAACAATAAATGGAAAAAAGATTGGCTATGAATTTCAAATAAGATTAAGCTATTATCGCGGTCATTACTTATCTTGCATTGAAGAGCTATCAATTGCTGTAAACGATAAAATAATTGATTCAAATGATATTAATTTCTGTCTTAATGGAAAGGAATTCACAATAGGTCAATTGCCTAATTTAGTTTCAGAATTTTGGAATGTAGATAAGCCAGCTACTATTAAAGTTTATTCTCCAGGAGGAATAAAAGAGGGGGATTATAAGATTGATGTAACCCTCTTGCTTCGAAATGCATATATGTATGTTCCTGGAAATACAGATAACCACAATTACGCAGTATTAGATTCTTGCGGCAGCAAGACGCTGACACTAAATACGAAGGAAGGGAGAACTAAATTAGATGTCTGAGATAAAATTAGGAGTTTCCCTATTTAGTTTTTCAACAGATTTTGTAAAAGGCAAGCTATCATTAGAAGATTGTATCCGTTCAGCGGCAGAAATAGGGGCGGAAGGCTTTGAGCTAGTTGGGGCAACCATGCTGCCTTCTTACCCATATGCAAGTGAAAAAGTCGTGAATGAAATGAAAAGCATGATCGATCATTATGGAATTGATTTTGTCTCTTACGGAGCTAGTGCTGATCGAGGTGTCATAACTGGAAGAGATTTAACAGATGATGAATTAGTGCAGTCGACAATTTTAGATATAAAAACAGCAAGCAAATTGGGATGTAAATTAATGAGGGTACAACCACACTTATCACCAGCGGCAGTTTCGAAATTAATTCCTTATGCTGAGAATTACGGAGTGCAAATAGGTGTTGAGATTCATAATCCGCAAACACCATCTTCTCCAAAGGTTCAGGAGTATGTGGAAATATTTGAGCAAACAGGATCCAAATATATTGGCTTTGTTCCAGACTTCGGCTGTTTTGCAACAAAGCCAAATAAAGTTTACTGGGATGAAGCATTAGAAAAAGGTGCGCCATTAGAGCTGTTAGAAATGGCTGCTAATCTTCGCTATGACAGCATCCCACAAAATGAAGCTAGACAACGTTTAATCCATGCTGGAGCGAATGAGGCGGTAATGGGAGCTTTTCAGGGAATGTATGGCTTTGTAACGTTTACCCGCCAACCTGATTTAACAGGACTAGCGAAAATAATGCCACATGTCTTATATTTTCATGGGAAGTTTCATTATATGTATGATCATTTAGAAGAAGCGAGTATTCCGTATGAAGATATATTGCCAGTTATCAAGCATTCTAAATTTACAGGCTATATTATGTCAGAATATGAAGCATCAGAAAATGCTGTTGAAATGACAAAACGCCACTTACAAATGGAACGTAAAATATTACAAAATCTACAAACAGTATAATATTGATTGCTCGGTAAGCTCCCATACTAAAAGTATGGGCTTTTTTTTGCTGACAAAACGTTAGGTAAAAGCAGTATGCAATTTTTAACCCATTGTAAAAACAGATATTTATTAGATTAAATATCATGTGCTAACAGTGTAAAAAAAGGATATCTGCAGGAAGGTGATGTATATACAATATGATTAAGTAAGCGCTTAACTTATTGTAAATACAAGGCAGAGAGGAAGAGATTATAATAGTGAACTGATTTGGAAGATTTATATAATATAAGGGGGTAAGTATAAATGAGCAAAGGCTTGGATGGTAATGCTGTTACAGAGAGTATAAGTTCACAGAGCATAATCGTGAAGGATAAGGAAAGACTGTCTTTCTCAACCAAAATTAGCTATGGATTAGGAGATTTTGCAAGTCAGCTATTTTGGAGCTTCAGCGGTTCCTATCTTACGATTTTTTATACGGACGTAGTTGGGTTTACACCAGCAATTGTTGCGATGATTATGTTAGTTGCTCGAATCTTAGATGGAGTTAAAGATCCGATGATTGGTGTTTTAGCAGATCGTACAAAATCAAAATATGGCAGATTCAGACCATATATATTATATGGGACACCATTTCTCGCTTTATTCAGTGTACTTGCCTTCACAGCTCCTGGTTTTGGCGGAAATACGGAAGCTAAAATTGCCTGGGCTTTGTTTACGTATATCGGTTTAGGGCTGTTATATACAGTTGTTAATTTACCTTATGGATCTTTAGCTGCAGTAATGTCAAAAGATTCTGGTGAACGCACAGCATTAAGCTCCTTCAGGATGCTTTTCACAAACCTAGGCAGTGTGTTGCTTGCTGTTATCTCTATGCCATTAATCTTGTTTTTTAGTGGAGGCACAGGAGAGCAAATAACGGCAAAAGGATATACCATGACAGCGCTTGTTCTCTCAGTAATTGCTATCCCGCTGTTTTATATGGTTTTTTTCAAATGTAAGGAAGTGGTTCAGCCGATAAATAAAAATAAAATATCTATTAAAGATTCCCTTGCAGCTATTGTTACGAGTAAATCCTTAATATGTATATTCTTTATATTGTTAGTTTCCTTAACCGCCTTTTTTGGCAGAATGGGAGTGCAGATTTATTACTACCTATATGTTATAAAAAGGATGGATTTAATTGCGCTATTCATGCCTTTACCAGCCATAGGCGCAGCTATCGGGATTATCGTATTTGCAAGATTTGCTAAAAACATTGGCAAAAAAAATATGTTATACATCTCTTACAGTTTAGCGTCTCTTTCACTTCTTCTTTTATATTTTGTAGATTTTAATAATATACCGTTACTATTAATAGGGACATTCATTTTTGGACTAACGCAATTCGGTATTCCACTTGTAATTGCGATGGTGCCTGATGCGATTGATGAAATGGAGGATAAAAAAGGGGTGCGTGCAGATGGTACCGCTTACGCTGCAACGAGTATTGCTACGAAATTTGCCAGCGCTATTGGCGGTGCAGCAACTGTTTCGTTACTAGGATTTTTTGGGTATGTTGCCAATGCAGAACAAACCGCAGAAGCGATGAACGGCATCAATCTAGTAGTTAATATTGCTCCAGCCATCTTGTTCTTGTTAGCTATTATTCCAGTTAAATTGTATGGCTTAACAGAAGAAAAGGCAGCGAAAATTAGAGAAAGCTTAGATGAAAAACATCTCAATAAAGACAATAAATAAAATGTAAGGGTTATCATAACACGCAGTTCTTTTTGAACCTTCTTTTAGCAAGCATAGGGGATAAATAAATGCGTGTTTTTTTATGTCTTTGTACGAGAGATTAAAAAATGACCATAAATTTTTAATCTAAATAAGGGAGCAGTAAAGGAAGGATAAAAATTTAATACTTTGTGAAAAAGGATGAGAAAGTCCTTTTAAAAGAAAATCGCTAAAATGAAAGAGAGTTGTAAATTATATGTAATCAGAAATGAGGGCACAAGATGAACGAATCAACCACTATAACGATACACAACAGAAAAATATTAATGACCTTATTATTAGTCGGTACTTTTATTGCAGTCTTAAATCAAACATTATTAATTACAGCATTGCCGCAAATTATGGAGGAGTTTCATACAGATGCCAATAATGCACAATGGCTTATCACATCCTTTATGCTAACAAATGGAATTGTCGTTCCTATCTCAGCATTTTTAATTGCCAGGTTTACAACAAGGCAATTATTCTTTTCTGCTGTAATCATTTTTTTAATAGGCACTATATTAGGAGCTTTGTCCTTTTCCTTTTCGATGCTGCTAATGGCAAGATTTATTCAAGCTATCGGTGCGGGCATTATGATGCCGTTAGTCTCCAATATCATCTTAACAATAACTCCAAAAGAGAAGCGGGGAAGTGCCATGGGCTTGCTTGTTCTAGTAATCTGTTTTGCCCCTGCAATCGGTCCCTCCTTAGCTGGAGGAGTTGTAGATGTTTTATCATGGCGCTATCTGTTTTACGGTACTCTCCCAATGCTTTTAATAGTGTTAATTTTTTCGCTTGTAACACTAAAGAATGTGACAGAAACAAATAAAGATGAGCGTATTGATAGTCTTTCCATTATATTATCAAGCCTTGCTTTCGGAGGAATTCTATATGGACTCAGTCTTGCAGGATCGTTAGGCTGGGGAAGCCTGATTACTTATGCATGGGTCAGTATCGGAATTGTTGCACTAATATTGTTAGTGAAAAGACAATTAAAGCTTGCTCAGCCAATGCTTGAATTTAGAGTATTTAAATACAAAACATTTACAGTTTCTAGCATACTGATTGCGATTGCATTTGGAACAATGTTTGGTACAGAAACTATTGTCCCGTTATATACGCAAAATGTGGAGGGAGTTTCTGCCCTTACTTCAGGACTTATTTTGCTGCCAGGTGCGGCATTAATGGGGCTGATATCACCATTTGTTGGACGAATCACTGATAAAGTTGGGGTGAAATTGCTTGTCGTTCTTGGATTCGGGGTTATTACACTATCTACAATCCCTTTAAGTATCTTAAATATAGAAAAGTCAATTCTGCTCCTTGTTATCTTATATACGATAAGAATGGTTGGGATTGGTATGCTGATGACGCCAGTTCAAACAGGTGCTATGAATATATTGCCTCAACACCTATTCAGACATGGGGTAGCTGTGTATAGTACCTTGACCTCGATAGCAGGTTCTGTTGGAATATCGATATTAGTCTCTTTTTACACAAGCCTTGACAACCATTTAAGTTCGGAACAAATGGCGTTAGGAATAACTTTTTTGGTTATTACAGTAGTTAGCGGGTTAGGATTTCTGTTATCACTTAAGCTGCCAAAAGATAAATCAGCAGCGAAGGTCAAGGAAGTATCTGTTAATTCTTAATAGCATAGATAAACAAGCGGTCCATAATAATACAGAAGTGTTTAAGAAAAGCGTAGTTTACTTAAGACTATGCTTTTTTTGTTGCTGATAAATACGATAACTTTCCGATGCGTTCTCTCATTTTTTTAGTTAATACCGTATAAAACACGTGATATACTTAATGGAAAGCGGCGGAAGGGGGCAATAAACCAATTTGCAACGATGCTAATATAAGGAAACCTATAAAAGGATCAATCTACATAGGATGAATTAGCACTCTATTTTTAGAGTGAATGAGCTAAAGGAAAGGCTT
Organism: Bacillus sp. Au-Bac7; assembly: GCF_021341655.1. Lineage (NCBI taxonomy): Bacteria > Bacillati > Bacillota > Bacilli > Caryophanales > Bacillaceae > Bacillus > Bacillus sp. Au-Bac7. The sequence continues at coordinate 547,218 of NZ_JAJTTG010000001.1, forward strand.
CATTGATAAGCCGGGAATGTCTGCTTTTTGTTAACACATACTCACCGTCAGGGGGGAAACCAATGGCATTAGAACGAGGCCGATTGCTTATTGTTGATGATGAAATTCTGATAAGGCAGGGGATTAAGCATTACGTCAATTGGGAACAAGAAGGCTTTGAAATTGTCGGCGAGGCAGCGCATGGGCAGGAAGCTCTTGATTTAATAGAGGTTGTAAAGCCGGATTTTATCATTACTGATATTGTTATGCCAATAATGGATGGAGAAGAATTAACGAGAATTGTGAAGGAGAAATATCCTCATATTGAAGTGGTAGTGTTAAGCAGCTTTGGCGATTTTGATTATGTGCGCTCAACTTTTCAAAATGGGGTTCTAGATTATATTCTAAAGCCAAAGCTAGATGCAGAAAGTTTGTTAGCTGTGTTGAGAAAGATGAAAAAAAGGCTGCCTGCTCGCAAAATAGATGAAGAGGAGGCTTTGAATACCTTTGTTGCGAATGCTGTCCGAAAAATGCTGTCAGGCTATGAAGTGGAACATTCTCTTAAACTAACAGATCGCTTTTTGCATAGGAAGTATTGTCTCGTTTCAGTTGAGCAGAGAGACGGAACAGGAGAACTGTCTTCTGCTGTTAAAACATGGATTAACAGTGGTTTAAACGAACAAGGCTATATCTGCTTTATTACAGACAACATCCTCCTTATTAACGGGGACAATTTTAAAGCACTGCACTCTTTTTTGGAAAACACAGTGGCCATAAAATACAATCTTCAATTGATAGTAAGTGGAGAATTTGAGGATTTTATGCAAATAGGAAAGATATATAAAGAAGAAATTCTAAAATTAATAAAATGCAGCTTTTACTTTCCAGATATTCCGGTTCTCACTGTACAACATTTGCATATCACTGTGACAGACCTGGAGAAATTTCATTTAGACTGGTTTATTAATGAATTTAAATGTAAACGCTTTGATTCTGCTTTTGCTTATTTGGAGGATCATGTTGCAGCTATTTCTTCTATGTATACATTGGATGTGTATGAGTATAAGTCTTTTTTTAGCAATATTATTTTTAATATCACCATCCTGCTTAGCAATATGGAATATGAGATTCATAGCTTGGAACAGTCGAAATATGTTTACTTGAAAGGAATAGAAGAGGCAAATAGTGCAGAAGAAGTTGTTAAAAAGCTGGAGTGTTTTTTGCGTGATACAAAAACGGTAATTAATACAGTAAAAACGAAGCCGGAAAATGTCAATATCAAAAACATCATTGCATATATGAATGAGCATTATCGTGAGCCTTTGACACTTACTAATGTAGCGCAGCATTTTCATTTTAATCCATCCTATTTATCCAGCTATTTTTCAACACATATGAAAGAAGGCTTCAGCGAGTACCTTAACAGAGTTAGAATAGAAGAGGCATCTAAGCTTCTTGTTGCAGGCACTGCACCAATTTCAGAAATCAGCGGAATTGTCGGCTATTCAGACCACAGCTATTTCTGTAAAGTTTTCAAAAAGATGACAGGATTATCACCGAGCCAGTTCAGGCGCAGGCAATGGGTGGAAAAGAGTTGAGCATACTATGAAGCTAATTCCTGAACGTTTTAGACACAGCAATTTATTTATTACGATGTCCTTGATTACTGTAATGATTATCATCATCGTATCCATCACCATCACATGGACAACAATTCGCATGAGTGAACAATTCTTTTTCGATAAATTCAGTATTACGAATGCGAAGGTGATGAATCAAGTGAAAGAAAGTTACGAGAAATATCATTATTCAGTCGTTCTTGCAACTAACAGCATACAGCAAAGCATTGCCATAAAGGACATATTGACAGAAAAAAGGGAAACAAATGCAGTACAGTTTCAGTCCATCTATCAGATGAGCCAATTAATTAAACGGGTTGAACCTAATATGGCAGCATATGAGGTTGGCATTATTGTAGTTGGTGCAAATGGTCTGAGCTATGCGACAAACGACAGAACGTTTTGGCCAATTACTGATACAGAGTTAAAGGAAAGCAGTTTAGCGGAGAAAACGGCTGAAAACCCGAACAGATTAATCTATCAATATGACAAGCGGCTAAATGATGATGAGAGCGGCAGCTATATTGTTGCTTCACGGGCACTTGTGAATAGGTCTGGATATACTTACGGAGCGGCTTATATATCTATACGAGAAAACGAATTTCGGAAATTTTACTCTAGTTATACAAGTCCAGGCAATGATGTTTTTTTAGTTGATAAAGAAGGCGTCATTGTCTCAAGCAGCTTGTCAGAAAAAGTCGGCAGCACCTCTAAAGAGCTAAAAGAGTATGCCTCAGAGCTTGGCAATAGTGATCATGATGATTATCTGATAGGGGAGTTTATGGGTAAGGAGCAAATAATGATGATGGAATATGTACCAGCCTTTGATATGTACATGTTCAATATCATTGATAAGCATACAGCTTTTGGTGATTTAATTGATAAGAAAAAAATTATGCTTATTTCATTAAGCATTGTTATCGCAGCGCTGTTTATCGTTCTCCTTGTTTCAAGAAGGCTGACGAATTCTTTGTCCAGTCTTGTCAAACAAATTGAGAGTGCATCAGATTATGACTTTGATGAATATGTTGCTGTTTCAGGAACATATGAAACTCGAAAGATTGGTATTGCCTTTAATTCCATGCTTGATGAATTACATGAGTATGTCGATCAGCTCGTACTGTCACAGAAACAACGGCGGAATGCTGAGCTTGCTGCCTTACAGCAGCAAATTAATCCCCACTTTTTGTACAATACACTCGCATCCATTAAATTTATTGCAAGTAAAGGCAATATTGCCGAAACAGAAGCAATGATTAATTCGCTCATATCCTTATTGCAAAATACAATTGGTGATGTAAATGAGACGATTACCGTAGATCAGGAAATAAATAATTTGCGCAATTATGTGCTTATTAATCAGAAGCGCTATGGCGATTCCGTTAAGGTGAATTATTTTGTTGCACCGAACTGTCACGACATACTGATCCCAAAGCTAATTTTGCAGCCGTTTATGGAAAATTCCTTTTTTCATGGCTTTATCCATAAACCGCAAGGGTATATTCATGTTCTTGTATGGCATGAGGGCGACTGTTTGATTTGTGAAATTGTTGATAATGGGGATGGGATGGTAATAGCTGATGAGCATCTTCCGCAAACAAAACGGAAGCAGCAGTTTTCTGGCATTGGCATAAGAAATGTGCATGAGCGGATTCAGCTCATCTATGGCGAATCATACGGCGTGGAAATTTCCAGTGAGGTTGGCGAAGGAACAAAGGTACGAATCACCCTTCCTGTTCAAAGAAAATAATAAAATCTAAAAAAAGTCCTATTTGAACATTGGAAGCGGATTCATTTTTGTGAAAATACTACAAAAACACAAAAATATCTTCCTAACGATGCACCCCAATAGGATGATAACATAATAGTTGTAAGTGATAACGCTTACAAATAATATTCATACTTGGGGGGAAATCGATGAAAAAGATTCTTGCACTAATACTAGCCAGCGTTCTACTTTTGGCAGCCTGTTCATCTGGCTCCAATACAGAGAATGCTTCAGGAGACTCTAAGGATACAAATAAAATTACGGTATGGGCTTGGGATCCTAACTTCAACATTAAGGCGATGAACTTGGCAGTAGATTCCTATGCCGCTGAAAATGCTGACCTTGATATTGAAGTAATTGAAAACGCTCAAGATGATATCATTCAAAAGCTTAATACGTCTTTAAGCTCAGGAACGACGAAGGGGCTGCCAAATATAGTCCTAATTGAGGATTATCGTGCACAAAGCTTTCTTCAAGCATATCCAGACATGTTCTATGAGTTGAGTGATTCTTTTAAGCAAGAGGATTTCGCTCAATATAAAATTGCACCTACAAGTGTAGACGGCAAAAACTATGGTCTCCCATTTGATACAGGGGTAGCAGGTTTGTATGTCAGAACAGATTATTTAGAGCAAGCTGGCTATACAGTGGATGACTTAAAGGATATTGATTGGAATGAGTATATTGAAATCGGCAAAAAGGTGAAGGAAGCAACAGGCAAAAACATGCTTACACAAGACCCTAATGATCTTGGTTTGATTCGTATGATGATTCAGTCTGCTGGATCATGGTATACAAAGGAAGATGGTGTGACGCCTGACTTATCGGGAAATACAGCTTTAAAGACAGCGTTTGAAACATATAAAGCACTATTGGATGCAGATATTGTTTCACCTGTTTCGGACTGGAGTCAATTTTTAGCAGGTTTCAATAGCGGTGAAGTAGCCACAGTTCCATCAGGCAACTGGATTACTCCATCTGTTAAAGCAGAAAGCTCTCAAGCTGGTAAATGGGCAGTTGTTTCTATGCCGCGCTTGCCAGATGTGGAAAGCTCCATTAATGCTACTAACTTAGGCGGAAGTTCTTGGTATGTTCTAAATGTTCCTGGAAAAGAAAAAGCAGCTGAATTCCTAGCGAAAACGTTTGGCTCTAATGTTGATTTTTACCAAACATTGAATAAAGAAGTAGGTGCTATCGGCACTTATTCTCCAGCAGTGGAAGGTGAAGCATATCAAGAAGCAGATGATTTCTTTAATGGTCAGCAAGTCATCGCGGATTTTGCGAACTGGACAGAGCAAATCCCGCAAATTAACTATGGACTGCACACATATGCCATTGAAGATCTGCTTGTCGTAGAGGCTCAAAACTACTTAAAAGGTAAAGCTCTTGATACTGCCCTAGAGGATGCCCAAAAGCAGGCAGAGGCGCAGATTAAATAATCGAGTAAACTTTAGAGCCTTGGATTTTCTTACTAAATACCAAGGCTCTCTTTTATTACAGAATGCAAGGAGTGTTGAGTTGTGATTCCAGCTAGAACGAATCAGGATCTTCAGACAGCAAGAACTTCCAGAAGCCTGCGCACAAAAAATAATGCGATCGGTTGGTCTTTTATAACTATTGCCGCGGCCATGATTTGTTTATTTTATTTTTATCCAATGGTGCAAGCTTTTATCTTGTCCCTTCAATCAGGAACAGGCACTAACCTGACCTTTGTCGGTTTTGATAATTATGTCCGGTTATTTAAGGACCCGACTTTTCTGACAACAGTGAAAAACACGGTTATCTATCTCATTATCCAAGTTCCAGTAATGATACTGCTGGCATTATTTATCTCCGTTCTGTTAAATGATAAGACGTTAAAGTTTAAAGGTGTATTCCGGACGGCTATCTTTTTGCCATGTGTAACTTCATTGGTAGCTTACTCGGTTATTTTTAAATATTTATTCGGTAATGATGGCATTATCAATATGTTCTTATTAAAGGTTTCTATTATCTCCGAGCCCATTCAGTGGCTGACAGATCCTTTTTGGGCCAAAATCGCCATTATTGCAGCAATCACTTGGCGCTGGACTGGCTATAACATGATTTTCTATTTATCTGCATTACAAAATGTCGACCAGTCTATTTATGAAGCAGCTAAAATGGACGGTGCATCTAGCATTCAAACCTTTTTTAAGATTACAATTCCAATGCTGAAGCCGATCATTTTATTTACATCGATTACTTCTACAATTGGCACACTCCAACTGTTTGATGAAGTTATGAATATAACCCAGGGAGGGCCAGGGAACGCCACGATGACGATATCCCAGTACATTTATAATCTCTCCTTTAAATACACCCCAGACTTTGGGTATGCGGCAACGGTTTCTTATGCCATTGTTATTATGATTGTTATTTTCTCTATCATCCAGTTTAAAGTGGCAGGTGACAAAAATGATTAAGAAAGTATTTAGTTACAGTTTTTTAACGATTGTTTCAATCGTTTCGATTTTCCCTTTTTTATGGATGATTGTCAGTGCAACGAATAAATCAGTTGATGTTACAAAGGGGCGTCTATTGCCAGGTGGGCATTTTGTTGAAAATTTCAAAAACCTGCTTGAAACAGTAGAGATCATTCCAGCGTTGATAAATTCCGCGAAAATATCAATCATTACTACTGTTTTATCACTGCTGATTGCATCACTGGCAGGCTATGGCTTTGAAGTTTACAAAAGCAAAGCGAAAGACATGGTTTTTAACATTCTTCTGCTGTCGATGATGATACCGTTTGCAGCATTAATGGTGCCTTTGTTCAGAATGTTTGGCATGATTTCACAATCTGCGCCATATATAGGTATTGACACGATTGCAGCTGTTATTTTGCCGACAGTTACAACTGCATTTTTAATTTTCTTCTTTCGTCAGAGCACAAAGATGTTTCCAAAAGATATTTTGGAAGCAGGCAGAATTGATGGTTTGACAGAGCTAGGCTGTTTTTTCAGGATTTATGTGCCGACAATGAAAACGACTTATGCAGCAGCAGCCATCATCACGTTTATGGCGAGCTGGAACAGCTATTTATGGCCATTGGTTGTGTTACAGTCTCCAGAAAACCAAACAGTGCCATTATTGATTTCTGTTCTTGGGTCGAGCTATTCTCCCGATTTCGGCGTAATTATGACTGCGATTGTTATCGCGACATTACCAGCAGCATTCATTTTCTTCATCATGCAGAAGCATTTCGTTGCCGGCATGATGGGATCAGTTAAATAGAAGCAAGGGGAGTGTAATCAATGACGAAAATTATTCCAACATTAGATTGGCTTGAAGATGTGAAGGTATTTGCTGTTAACCGTCTTTTGGCTCATTCAGACCATAATTATTATGAAACATTTGAAGAGGCAAATCTTCGAGTGCCGATGAAGCTCAGGCACAGTCTGAACGGAGATTGGAAATTCCATTATGCAGAAAATCCACACAGCAGGCCACAACAGTTTTATGAAAAAGATTTTGATTGTGAAGGCTGGGAATACATCACCGTTCCGGGTCATATACAGCTGCAAGGATATGGCACGCCTCAATATGTGAATACGATGTATCCGTGGGACGGCCACAATGATATCCGTCCCCCTGAAATTCCTTCCGATCATAATCCTGTAGGCAGTTATGTCAAATATTTTTCTGTTCCAGAAAATATGAAGGGGCGTGCTGTTAATGTGTCTTTTCAAGGGGTAGAATCAGCTTTCTACGTATGGCTGAATGGGGAATTTGTCGGCTATAGCGAAGACTCCTTCACACCTGCTGAATTTGAGCTCACGCCCTATTTGGCAGAAGGGGAAAACAAGCTTGCAGTTGAAGTGTATCAGCGCAGTACTGGCAGCTGGCTTGAAGATCAAGACTTTTGGAGGTTCTCTGGGATTTTCCGCGATGTCTATCTTTACACAGTGCCTACCACTCACATCACAGATCTTCATGTTCGTCCTGAACTGGATGAAAATTTTACAAAAGGTAAATTAACAGCAAACGTTAAGCTGACAGGAAAACCTGCGTCTAAACTAAGCGCAGAGCTTAGAGACAAAACGGGCAAAACAATAGCTGCAGCAATGGGAGTGGAAGAGGCAAGCAATTGGTCCTTAACAATCAATGTAGACCAGCCGTCCCTTTGGAGCGCAGAAAGTCCATATTTGTATACATTATTCATTAGTGTTTATGACGAATCTGGCAACCTGACAGAAGTGGTGCCACAAAGGCTCGGCTTCAGGCGATTTGAGCTATCAGATAAAATTATGCGCCTCAATGGTGAACGAATTGTGTTTAAAGGTGTTAACCGACATGAATTTAATCCAAGACAAGGCAGAGCAATTTCGAAAGAAGACATGCTGTGGGATATCAAAACATTAAAGCAGCATAACATCAACGCTGTTCGTACTTCTCACTATCCAAACCAAAGCTATTGGTATGAGCTCTGTGACGAATATGGTGTTTACGTTATTGATGAAATGAACTTGGAAACACATGGGTCATGGCAAAAAATGGGGGCTGTTGAGCCGTCGTGGAATATTCCTGGAAATAAACCGGAATGGCAAGATATTGTTATGGACAGAGCCATTTCAATGGTGGAGCGCGATAAAAATCATCCTTCCATCTTAATTTGGTCGTGCGGGAATGAATCCTATGCTGGTGAAGTTATCTTGAACGTTGCCAACTATTTCAGAGAGACAGACCCAAGCAGACTCGTCCATTATGAGGGAGTGTTTCACAACCGTGCTTATAATGATTCAAGTGATATGGAAAGCCGTATGTATGCAAAACCGGCTGTAATTGAAAAATACTTGTCTGAAAATCCAGAGAAGCCATATATAAGCTGTGAATATATGCATGCGATGGGAAATTCACTTGGAGGCATGTACAAATATACAGAGTTAGAACAAAAATATCCTATGTACCAAGGCGGATTCATCTGGGATTATATCGATCAGTCCCTTTATAAAAAAGACCGGTTTGGCAAGGAATACTTAGCATATGGCGGCGATTTTGACGACAGGCCGACAGATTACGGTTTTTGTACAAATGGAATTGTATATGCAAACCGCCAACTGTCACCCAAAATGCAGGAAGTTAAATATCTTTACCAAGACTATAAGCTCTTATTAGACGAAAATGGTGTCACGATAAGAAATGAGAGTCTCTTCACAAATACAGACAGCTATCAATTAGAATATAAGCTGTTTTTGGAAGGAAAGGAACTGTACAGAAAAAGTACTTTGGCAGGAGTTGAACCGCAAAGCTCTCAATATTTCAAGTTCGATCTGCCTGAAAATCTGGATGCAGCTTTAGGTGAATATAGTATTCAAGCATCACTTACACTGAAGGAAAATACCCTTTGGGCAGAAGCAGGCTTTGAGATTGCATTCGGACAGTATGTTTATGAAAAGGGCAGCAAACAATTTAGTCCGCCTGTTGGAGAACTGCGAACTGTCCATGGTGATGTTAATATTGGTGTTCATGGTAAAGATTTTTCTGTGCTATTTTCTAAAGCATCTGGCAGTCTCGTTTCTTTGAGCTATGCTGGCAGAGAAATGATCTCATCACCTCCTGCCCCACTGTTTTGGAGAGCGACAACAGACAATGACCGTGGGTTTTCACAAAGCTATCATTCGGGAATCTGGTATGCGGCAAGTCTTGCGCGTAGGTGTAAGGACATTCAAGTGAAGGAAAGCAACAGTCAAACAAGTGTTGCATTCACATATGAATTCTCTGTGCATCAAGACATCGAGGTAACAGTCACCTACACCGTTTATTCAGATGGAAGTGTGCATGTGAAGTCAGCGTATAAAGGAGCTGACAGTCTGCCTCAGCTGCCGATTTTTGCGCTTACGTTTAAGCTTCCAGCAGATTACAGAAAGCTTGAATGGTATGCTCTCGGACCAGAAGAGAACTATTCTGACAGGAACATGGGCGCAAAACTATGCCATTTTCAGCAAGAGGTGGAAGAGAGTCTATCAGGGTATGTTATGCCGCAAGAATCAGGAAATCGAACAGGTGTCAGACATGTATCTGCCACATCAAAAGATGGCCGTGGTATTTTAATATCTTCTGTAAATACACCACTTGAATGTAATATCTCGCCATATACTGCCTTTGAGCTTGAGAATGCGCAGCATGTTTATGAGCTGCCGCCTATCCATTATACAGTTGTGACTGTGGCGGGCAGGCAGATGGGCGTTGGCGGTGATGACAGCTGGGGTGCGCCGGTTCATGAGGAGCATTTAATTCATGCTAATGAAACGATAGAATTTGAATTCCTCATCCAGAGAAAGTAAATTAGTTAGAGCGGTTCCGCTTAAAAATTTTGTTACAATAGCCTTATTATCCTTAATGTTGGATGATAAGGCTTTATTTTGCTAAAATAATGAAGGTGATAATTTTTGCAAAATTCAAATGATACTTCCTGATTTCAATCAAACAGATTTTGCAGTTATAATAGTTACTATATATTTTAGTTGTTGAAATAATTAACAAAGGATGTTAAACGTGATAAAACAAAACGATGATACAGTTCGAAATTTAATGGAGGAGATGTTTCATATTCAAGTTAAGTCCAATAACTTTATGCGGCTGCTAACCTTTGATGAGGACTTATCTGAAAATCTCGTGCTCCTCATGCTTCGCTTGAAACTGTTTGGATTTCTGAAAATCACGCAAATAGCAGAGGTTTTCCTACTGACACCAGGTGCTGCTACTAATATGTGTGATAAGCTGGAAAGAATGGGCTATGCGGAAAGAATTCGCTTGCAGGATGACAGGCGTATTGTCCGTGTTGCTTTAACGAAAAAAGGGGAAGACAGAGTCAACGCCATCTTTTCAAAATTTACAGATGAACAGCTCCTGAGTATTACCAACACACTGGCAGAGATTAATAAGCTCTTTAAACATATTGAGGATATAACTTAAACAGGTCGCAACGATCTGTTTTTTTCTTTGAATTAAATGGATATTTTATCGAATTTAGAATATATTATAATTATTAAATGTTTTAGTTATTAAAATATTAAGGGTGGGGGGAGGATATACTATGTCCATAAAGAGACTTATTTTAGGAGGGGTATTAATAATGGCATTATTTTCAATAGCAGGAATTATGTCTACGAAATTTGAACAACGCATCAGTTTAAAAAAATCTAGTCATCTAATTCTACAATCAGATTTTTCCGATCTTAAAGTAGTTACCGACAAGCCGGATTTATCCCTTGAATTAAACGGAAAAAAATCATTGCTGTCTACACCGTCTGTTCAAGTAAAGGAGGAAGGTGATAAAGCCTATATATCTATAAATATATTAAATAAAGGCTGGAAGAAATACTTGCCTGGTCGAAAAATGAGAGCGAAGTTAACACTAAATATCCCTTCTGGAATGATAGATACATTAGAAATAACTAATCAGAACGGAAAGACAGAAATCGGTCAAATTACGGATTTAAGGCTACTTTCCATAAATTCCGAAGTAGGAAGTATTCAGTTAAGTAGTTTTCAAGGAGGAAAGCTTGCCATTAAATCAAACAATGGCAGTGTCTCTTTAGGGAAAGTAAGTGCCCAAGTGAATATTGATAACAAAGTAGGCGGAATAAAAAGTCTTGAGCTGCTGCGTGTTCAAGGAGAAAATTATCTAAAAGTCTCTAATGGCAATATTCATATACAGCTCCCGAAAGAACTTTATACAACTAATACAGCCATACATGCCATCACTAAAAACGGAGCGATAACAGCAAATAACTCCCTTTTAACTGTGAAAAAAATTGGGCCGGGCAAAGAGCTGGTAAAAGAAGCCTCCAGTGCTGAAGACAAGTTGACCATATCCGTTTCTGTCGGCAATATCAACATAAAATAATGGTCAGTGATTCCGAAATATAACCATTCCAATACCCATTGGCACAATCATTAACAATCCGATAGTCAGTGTAGGGAAGGGAAGCTTTTCAGCAAAAATCGTACCCATTTCCCCTAAAAATCCTGCAGCAACAAAGGGAATTGCAGACCTTGTTTTATCTGCACCTTCCTTAGCATAAAACCAAGCATCCCAGACTGCATAAACATAAAATCCAGGATAAAAGAGCAGAACGTCAAATGAGGCTGTTTCTACTGCTTGCTGATGGTAACCGTTAAAATCAAGTGCGATAGCTTCATTAATTCTGCCAAGCATATTATCGAAATGCTCAAAAATAATAAAAATTACGCCCTTTAACAGCTCACGATTATAAATTTGGCCAAAGCCTGGCATGATCATGGAAATCAATGCAGCAATAATTCTCATATAAATACCTCTTAAAGTTAACTTAATGTCAGTTTCTCCTGTTACTACTTAAGATATACAAAATATGTAAAATGAATTATCACCTTCTCTACAAGGATAAAAATATGAAAATTCAGGCAGCACCGTATATAATAGGATATAGAAACGAAAATATTTTTTATAGAGAGGAAGGAATGTCAATGGAGTACCGTCTTGAAAGAGATACAATCGGAGAAATTAAAGTGCCGGCAGAAAGTTACTGGGGAGCACAAACACAGCGAAGCAAAGAGAATTTTCCAATTGGAACAGAAAGAATGCCGATGGAGATTATTCACGCCTTTGCTATTTTAAAGAAAAGCGCTGCTATTGTAAACCAAGAACTAGGCTTATTAGCAAAAGAAAAAGCGGAAGCGATTGGCTACGGTGCTGACCAAATCTTAAATGGCAGTCTTGAAGAGCATTTTCCCCTTGTGGTTTGGCAAACGGGAAGCGGCACACAGTCCAACATGAATGTTAACGAAGTGATTGCTTTTGCAGGCAACAAATGGCTTGCTGAAAAAGGATTAGACATCAGGCTGCATCCGAATGATGATGTAAACAAATCGCAAAGCTCAAATGATACATATCCGACAGCACTTCATGTGGCTGCAGTTGTTCAGCTGGAAGATACGGTCTTGCCGGCGATAGCCAAACTAAAAGAGACTTTTAAGGAAAAAGCAGCTGCGTTTTCTGAAATTGTTAAAATTGGGCGAACTCATTTACAAGATGCGACCCCATTGACATTAGGGCAGGAAATCAGCGGCTGGCACCGCATGCTTGAAAAGTCCGAAAGCATGATAGCAGCGAGTTTGCCGTACTTGCGTGAGCTGGCAATTGGCGGCACAGCAGTCGGTACAGGCTTAAATGCCCATCCAGAGTTTTCTGAAAGAGTTTCCGAAAAAATCTCCTTATTCACAAACAAAGAGTTTTTATCAGCAAAAAATAAGTTTCATGCACTGACAAGCCATGATGAGATAACATTCGCACATGGAGCGTTAAAAGGATTGGCTGCAGACATGATGAAAATAGCGAATGATGTGCGCTGGCTTGCGAGTGGGCCTCGTTGCGGCATTGGAGAAATCATGATTCCAGAAAATGAACCAGGCAGCTCTATTATGCCAGGAAAAGTGAATCCAACCCAAAGTGAAGCCGTAACAATGGTAGCTGTTCAAGTTATGGGAAATGATGCTGCAATCGGCTTTGCGGCAAGTCAGGGGAATTTTGAACTGAACGTCTTTAAGCCAGTCATTGCCTATAACTTCCTTCAGTCCGCCCGCTTGCTTAGTGACAGCATTATTTCCTTTAATGATCGTTGTGCGGTTGGAATTGAGCCAAACCTAGAGAAAATCGACAGAAATTTAAATGAGTCCTTAATGCTTGTAACAGCCTTAAATCCGCATATCGGCTATGAAAATGCGGCAAAAATAGCGAAAAAAGCATACGCGGATAACTCCACTTTAAAGCAGGCAGCATTAGAACTAGAATTATTAACAGAAGAAGAGTTTGATAGCTATATCCAACCGAAAGAAATGACATATCCGAAATAAGCAATCTTTTTATAACTGCACCTTTTAATAAAAGAGGTGCAGTTTTTAGTGCATTAAAAAGATAATATTTGTTAACTAAAAGAAAAAATAGTAGTATAGTCGTATGATAAAAGTAGTGTATAATAAATCTTCATAGATTAATAAATGAAATATAGGAACATGCTAAAACTTCAGGAGGTCATATCATTGCCTTTTCATCACATCTTAGACCATTTTCATACACAATATATGATCGTAATTCCTATCCTGTCTATCATAAGCTGTGCTTTAGGGCTGTGGATCAGCAAGAAAGTAAGGAAGAACGAAAATGAGAAAAATAGAAATGGAATTCTTATTTTTGGTTCATTGCTCTTAGGCTTTACTTTTTGGATAACCCTTTATCTCATTATGCAAATGGTGCCATTACCATATTCGCCTAGTAATTATCTGCTCTATTTAATCAGCATCTATTTGTTTTGTTTTATCGGTTCCTTAGTAATTCTGGCATTGGCACAAACCAAGGAAGTGAAGGAAAGCCAATATTTTTGGGGGAGTTTATTTTTAGCAGTATGTATTCTCGCCGCTGATACGATTGGTTTTGCCCTGATGTTTAAAAATCATCTCCATTTCAATATCATCCTGTATATTACTACTTCTTTGCTAACAATAGGATCTGCTTTTTCTGTGTTCCGGTTTGTGATTTTGATAACCACTGATGATGTCTTTCAAGCAACATCAAAAAGGCTGGAATATATCGGAATTGTCCTTGCAGGTGTGTCTCTTGCAAATATCCCCTATATTGTATTAGTTTCTATTTTGAAATTTAATTTAGGCTATATGTATAGTGATTACGAGATTTTTATTCCGTTCACCTTAACAATCGCAGCGAATTTATTATTAATGCTGCTGCCATATTTTTTAGGAGATACTATTTTAAATAAAAAGGCAAACTTTTATACATCCCTGTTTGAGCATAACCCCGTTGCCGTTATTGGCATCGATTTAGCTGGAGTAATCAATAGTGTGAATTCTGAAGGTATTAAACTACTAGAATATGAGGAAGAGGAATTGGTTGGAAAGAGCATTTCTGAAATCTTCATGAAGGTGGATAAGGAGAAGATTAAACACTATCTATTAGGTCATTTTAAAGGGAAGGTTCATAAATTTGAGACAGAAATAGTTTTAAAGAATAATACTCGAAAAGATGTTTTTGTTACGGCAGTCCGGATTATCACAAAGGAAAAGTTCATCGGCACCTTTGTACTGGTTGAGGATATTACCGAAAAGAAAAAATCAGAAGAGCAAATAAAACATCTAGCCTTTCATGATGATCTTACACAGCTTTCAAATAGACGGCTTGCAAAGATTACGATGAATCAATATGTGGAAAACAACACTCCGTTTACATTAATGCTCCTCGATTTTGACCGCTTTAAAAGCATTAATGATACTCTGGGGCATTCATTCGGGGATAGTCTGCTGCAAAGAATAGCAAAACGGCTTAATAATTTAGTAGAAGAGAACGGCAAAGTGGCAAGATTTGGCGGAGATGAATTTTTGATTATCATTCCAGATGGCAGTAGTGACAAGGATATGTATAAATCAATTGCTAAATCTATTAATCATGTTTTTAGACAGCCAATCCTTATAGACGGTTATGAGATTATTTTGACAGCAAGTGTTGGCATCAGCAGATTCCCCGAGCATACAACAGATGTGGATGACCTTGTAAAGTACGCAGATATCGCGATGTACCAGATGAAAGAAGCAGGGGCTAATGGGTTCAAGGAATTTAACAAGGAAATGTCCTTACATGCAGACCATAAAATCGGTTTAGAGAGTGATTTGCAAAAAGCCATGGATTATCAGGAGCTGTCCGTTTACTATCAGCCTAAGTATCATATAAAAAGCGGCAAGATTATTGGAGCTGAAGCTTTACTTAGATGGAAACATAATAAAAAAGGCTTTATACCGCCCAATGAATTTATTCCGCTGGCAGAAGAAAGCGGTCTAATCGTAAAGTTGGAAAAATATGTGTTTGCTCAAGTGTGCAAGCATATTCATAGATGGGCAACTTCAAGGAAAACATTCGGCAGGATTTCTATTAATATTTCAATTGTCACATTATTAAGAGAGGACTTCGTCTCATTTATTGCGGGACTTTTGCAAAAGTACAAAATAGACGGCAGCATTATTGAATTGGAAATAACCGAAAGAATTGTCATGAAGAATGAGCTTGTTGTCAATGAGACATTAAAGAAAATAAGTGAGCTTGGCATCAGCATCAGCATGGATGATTTTGGTACAGGCTATAGTTCGTTGTCCTATCTTCATAAGCTTCAGGTCGATTGCATAAAAATAGATAAGTCTTTTATTGATCAAATAGAAGGCAATATTGAAGTAGTTTCTGCCATAATCTCTATGGCACATAATCTTAAGCTGGAAATTATCGCAGAAGGTGTTGAAACTGAAGCACAAGTACAAAAGCTTATACAGCTTGGCTGTGAGCAGGCTCAAGGTTTTTATTTCTCCAAACCAATCACAATGGAAAGCTTTGAGGCCATCCTTTAAGTGTATCTTCAGCTGAAGGTGCATTTTTTTATTGATTTCCTATAGTAGATATTTACAATTCACTTTTGCTCTCTGTTACTATTAAAAGGGAAGCAATAAAAAAAGAGGGTGTAATCATGATACAAACAGAATTAGACATTAAAGAGTGGATTCATGACGATGAATGGATGATGGACATTTTACGAACGGTCCGTAAGCTCAACTTGCCTGATTGGTGGATTTGTGCAGGGTTTGTCCGAACAAAAATCTGGGATAAAATCCATGGTTTTTCACATAGAACACCTCTTGCTGATATTGATGTGATTTATTTTGACTCAACCGAAATATCAGAAGAGAAGGAAAAGCAGCTAGAGAAAAAATTAGAACAATACAATCCGAATCTGCCATGGTCTGTAAAAAATCAAGCTCGCATGCATGTTTTAAATAACTTCCCGCCATATGAATCTTCTGCTGATGGGATAGCACATTTTCCTGAAACGGCTACAGCGCTTGGAGTAAAGCTTCATAAAGATGACAGCATCGTTCTTTGTGCTCCATGGGGGATAAAAGATGCTGTTTTCCTTGAGGTTAAACCAACCCCGCCCTTTAAGGCAAACAACAGACATATTTACGAGGCAAGAATAAAGCAAAAAAAATGGCATTCTGTATGGGATAAACTGCGTATCACAGAATAAAGAAAAAACGGTTTTAGGATGTGTGTTTCCTAAAGCCGTTTTCTTTGAAAAATTACAGCAGCTTTGTCATAAACATGCTGTTCTCATCATGTTTATAATCTGCAAATGGACCACAATAAGTAAATCCTAATGTTTCATATAGCTTTCTTGCAGGCAAAAAAGCATCCATTGAGCCTGTTTCAAGGCTTAAGCGTTCATAGCCGCGGAATTGTGCGGCTTCTAAAATATGTAACATAATTTGTTTAGCAACACCTTTTCGCAAGTGGGCAGGAGCAGTCTTTACCGATTTTACCTCTGCATGATTTTTATCCAATTCCTTTAATGCGCCGCATCCTAACAGCGCACCATCCTCCCAGGCGCTCCAAAACGTTATTTCCGGCTTGCGTAATCCCTCTAAATCAAGGGCGTGGATGCTTTCAGGCGGTGAATGAAGTGTCATGCTATGAAGGTGATCCTCTAATAAGCCTGCAATTTCAGGTCCTTGTAAATCATCAACTTTAATGATCAATGTATGTGTTCTCCTCTCTTTAAACTAATTGAAATGACAATCTAATAGTATTATCCTACCATAAGGTTATTTGAATAGCATTATTATTTAGAATATTACTATTTTAGTCAGTTTGAAAGAGAAATAGACTCACTTCACAGCTAAATGGTGATGATTTGCAAATATATGTTGAACATTTAAGCATGAAGGTTATTGTTAATTTCTGGATCTTCACTGTTATTTTTATCTTTCATTCTGCTGAACAGATTGGCAAGAAGCGAACCAGACAAGTTATGCCAAACGCTGAAAATGGCGCTAGGAACTGCTGCCAGCGGTGAAAAATGAGCTGTAGCAATCGCAACTCCCAATCCTGAATTTTGCATGCCTACTTCCATTGCCACAGCCTTTTGCTTGGCCAAGTCCATACCACAAAGACGTGCAAAGAAAAAGCCGATGATAAAGCCAAGGACGTTATGAAGGATAACGACTCCAAAAATAATCAGCCCAGTTTCAGCCAATCTTTCAGCACTGCCAGCAACAACGGCAGACACAATTAAAACAATCGCAATTACCGAAACAAGCGGCATCGCTTTAGCACCAGCTTTAGCCTGCTTTCCAAAAAAGCGTTTAACGATAAAACCAAGAACTAATGGAATGATGACAACTTGTACAATTGAAAGAAACAAGGAACCTACACTGATATGTATCCATTTACTTGCAAACAGCAAAATCAGCAATGGTGTCACAATTGGTGCTAATATCGTCGAAACGGATGCAATGGCAACTGCGAGGGCAACATTTCCTCTCGCCAAAAATACCATAACATTAGATGCTGTACCGCTTGGGCAGCAGCCTACTAAAATGACGCCAACAGCAATTTCACTTGGCAAGTCCAACCCAACTGCGAGCAAAAATGCAAGCAACGGCATAATGATGAAATGACCAATTACTCCAAGAGCAACATCCTTAGGACGTGTGAATACTTCTTTAAAATCGGATAATTCTAAAGTAAGCCCCATGCCGAACATAACAATCCCTAATAAAGGAACAATATAGCTGCCAATCCAAACGAAATGATTGGGCATAATGTAGGCAACAGCGGCAAAAATTAACACCCATAATGTAAATGTTTTTCCGGCAAAGCTGCTGATTTTCTCGATGACTCCCATAACGAAACCTCCAAAGTATGATAATTCAGATTTTTGTAATAAAAACACTAACTATATTAGATTAAATATTAAGAAAAATCAATGTTTGACTATTTAAATAAATCTGCTTACATTTTGAAGGCAAAGAATTAAATTATTGTAGAAAATGTGGGAGTGGGTAAGTTGTTAGGAGGAGAATGGGAAATATGTCTATTTTTCTACATTTGTTTGTGAAGTATTGCTTTTCTAACTATACTTGCTATAAATAAAATAGACTCTATTTCCCCTCGTAAACTATATTTCAACAATCACAGGAAATAATAATCCTGTTCTCGTTGCGATACGTTTCAGCTGCATTCTCAGCACAGGACTTTTTTGAATGATAATAATCATTCTTTCTACGCCGAATTCTTTATATAAACGAAATGAGTTTTCCATGTATGGAATCATCTCTTGGGTTAGAACATCCATGTTTTTACAATCGATGATTAATCTGTACTCTTTGACAGGCACTCCTATCATTTTATTTTTGTAATCAGTGACAAACTCGAAAACTTTAGAGGGATCAAAGGTACCTTCTATTAACATATCAATCGTTTTGGAGAAGTGATTCACCTTAATGTCAAAACATCCTTTTTTTTCCATAAGATTATATCTCCTTAATAGTACTTCTGTATGAATTTTTTGTAATTATAGCATAGAGATAAGTAAAATAGGATAAATTTCTGTTTCTGCATGTGGTTTTTCTTCATAAGGACAGGGAATAGTGAAATAAATGGATATTAATGAGAAAGCAGGTGGGAACATGAATGTGATTTCCTACGCTTACAGAAAAAAAGGCAGCATGGAATTTAAATATGATAAATTTGCTTATTCCAAAGTAATACTATACCCAATCAAAAACTATTATTTTATTAAATTTATAAAATGGAATGCATCAGACCCATATGTTACAACAAAAGATCTCGAAGAAATGGAAATACTTGCAAATGAGGAAATGGGAACACTGGAATTTTATCTGCAGCGCAAAGGACGAACACTGGCGAAATGAAGCTTTTTCCAGTGTTTTTTATTATAAGCTAAAAAAGGAGTTTATCTTTATAGACGCGAAATAAAAAAACAGAGATTAAGCAGATAGGGGAGAATGTTTTGGAACGGAAAGAGTATTATGCAGTTATTTTTACATCAAAAAGAACAGATGGAGAAAATGGCTATGGGAAAATGGCTGAGAGAATGGAAGAACTTGCTGGACAACAGCCTGGCTTTATTGGAATAGAAAGTGCAAGGGATGCAAACTTAGGGATAACCGTGTCCTACTGGGAATCTCTTGAAGCGATTAAACACTGGAAGGAGAATTCTGCACATCAAACAGCCCAAAAGCTAGGTAAATCAAGCTGGTATGAAGATTACTTTGTCCGTATTTGCAAAGTGGAAAGAGATTATGGAATGAACGAATAAGAAAAAATAAACAATAGTCATAATAGGGGAAGGCAGGTTGACATATAACCAAAAGGTGTTATAAGATAAAAGTGTAACCAAAAGGTGTTATTTAAATTAAACTTAAAGGAGCATGCCTTTATGACAATTAGTCAAAATCAGGACAAGGTGCAGGATATTGTCCAAACTATTACTATTGATGCGGACATACAGAAAGTCTGGAACTTTGTTTCCACTTCAGATGGAATTGCTGCATGGTTTATGCCAAATAATTTTGAGGCAAAGCTTGGCCATGAATTTCATCTGCAATCTCCATTCGGACCGTCACCTTGTAAGGTGACAGAAATAAATCCTCCTCATAAGCTTGCATTTGATTGGGATACGGAAGGATGGTTTGTCACATTCTCCCTGCAAGAGGTAAATGGAAAAACAGAATTTACTATTGTGCATGGTGGATGGAAGGCTAATGACGAATTAATTGGCAAGGCAAATGAAAAGTCAGCTATAATCCGCGATAGAATGAACCAAGGCTGGGGCGGCATTGTTCAAAAGCTGAAAAAGGAAGCAGAAGCGTAAATGACAGCTTCTGCTGTAAAACAAGATGTTTTTCAAGCAATTGCCGACCCAACGAGAAGACATGTGCTGAAGCTATTGTCTGAAAAGGATATGCCAATCTCTGAAATCTCAAGCCAGTTTCCAGTAAGCAGGACAGCAATTGTCAAGCATTTGCAAGTGCTGGCAGATGCAAGACTTGTCACAGCAAAAAAGGCAGGCAGAGAAAAAATTTACTCTCTTCAGCCGGAACCCCTTGCGGAGGTTCAAGAATGGATTTCTTATTACGAACAGTTCTGGCACAATAAACTGTCTGTGCTTAAGCATTTAATAGAGGAAGAATAACAAAAAAGGCGCTTAAAAGGCGCCTTTTTCCTTTTGGTGAAATTCTTCACTGCAAGCAGAATGTACTAGGAAAATTACCAAAAAATATGTATGATAGAAAAGGAAAAGTAAGCGATATCAAAAATTCATCTTTACGTTTATAAACACGCTACATAAGAAAGTGGGGACTTGGATGGCAATTAACAGCTTTAGACATAATATTCCTCCTGAAACAGCTCTTAGCAAAAATACAAAAATCAGAAATGGTACCCATATTTTATATGTATCTGCAGAGTTTGAAAAATACATAGATAATGCGCTGTCTTTTTTAACTGCCGGAATTGAATTAAATCAAGGGATTCTTTTTATAGACAGCAACAAAGTCCGCTCCATCGTTGTTGCTAAACTCCAAATCCAAGGTATTACTAAATCACAATTGGAATCTATACTTTTTGTAGATAATGAGGACTTCTATGAACCGAGTAGGCCGCTTAATCCTGACAGAATGTTTCGGAAATTCTCAGAAACGATAGGTCCCCTTTTAAAAACTGGAAAACCAATTAGGCATTGGGGAAAGGTGATTTGGCTTGACGGACAGGTTAACTTGCTCGAAAAGCTAACGAAATATGAAGGTTGTGCCCAACAGTTTATCAAAAAAGTCAACAGCTTTGGCATCTGTGCATTTGATGGGATGAAGCTGCCAGCAACCGTACAAATGGAGATCATGAAATTTAATCAATACATTATGTCTGATAATGAGTTTGTAGTATCAAGCTTTTATGACAAAGAGAATCTGCATCCTTCCATTCGGAAGGAAATGATTTATGAGACTGCTATATCTTCCTTGAGAATTGCACAATCACATTATGCAAGAATTATAGAAGAAATGCCTGACGCCGTTTTTATCACTTCACGTGGCAATATAGCATATACAAACAAATCGGCTTTAAAGTTAATGAAAGCAAACACGGAGAATCTTCAACATAAAGTAGTATGGGATATCATTGACCCAGCCTATCATGAAGAGATTAAGCAAAAGGCTGCAAATGTTCTTAATAAGGATCGATTTTCTACATGTGAAGTTAAATTAATAGCAATGACTGGCAAAAAAGTCGATGTAGAAGTATTGTCGTTTCCCTTCGTTTTTGAGGATAAGGAAACGATTATTCATATTGCGAGAAACATAAAGGAACGTAAAGAAAATCATGAGCTGATGATAAGGAATGAGAAGCTGGAAATTGCAGGTCAGCTTGCTGCAAGCATTGCCCATGAAATCAGAAATCCGCTTACAGCTATTAAAGGGTTTATGAAGCTGGCAGAACAAGGGTCCTTAAACATTAAAGATGTGTATCCAATCTTAGATGCTGAAATTAATCGGATTGAGACAATTTCCAGTGAATTATTATTGCTAGGAAAGCCAGTGTCGACAGAAATTAAAGTGATGGATTTGTCCAAGCTTTTATATGATATCTGTACCTTTATGCAATCACAGGCAAATATGGAGAATGTGATGCTTCATTTTGAAATAATGGACAAGCCGTTATTTTGCAGATGTAATGGAGATCAAGTGAAGCAAGTATTTATGAATATCATAAAAAATGCGATTGAAGCAGTGCCTCACGGCGGTAAAATTATGGTCTATGCCAAGGAAGCGGATGGACATGCTTTGTTTGAGATAATCGATAATGGTGTGGGCATTCCTGAAGATATTCAAGACAGGCTAGGGGAGCCATTTTATACAACAAAGGAAAAGGGAACTGGTCTCGGTTTAATGGTTTGCTATAACATTATTGAACAGCATAACGGACATATTCGATTTCATTCCGCAAAAGGAGTAGGAACAACCTTTACGGTGAGCATTCCATTGGATTCATAAAAGCTTCAGGCAGCAGCTTTTTACAACCTTTTGTGATTTTTTGTATAATTATATTCTCTCTGTCTATCCTTATGAATAAGGAGGGAACAGTTTTGCTATTTTTCGAAGTAATTGCAGGTATACTGATTGTCCTTGCTTTCATTCATTTTTTCTGGACAAAAAAGCAGGAGAATTATAAGGACAGTCTGATACTACAGCATCTCCATACAAGTCAGGAAATAAGAAAAACGTTAGCAATGGGTTTGTTTCTGCGTTTTCTTCCAGCTGATAAGCAAATTACAAGCAGTCCGGTCTGGGTGAAAGAGGAAGTAACCTTAGAGTTATTTGCTGCAAACCTGCTGGAAAGAACAAGAGGTGGCACAGCTTGGGTGCTGAATGATACAGATGAAACGGGTGTAAACTTGGAGCACCAAACAAAAGATGGGCTGTACTTAGGACAAATTAATAGCAATCAGCATGAAGTCGGGGTTGAACAAATTGCCTTGATTCATTCAAACATCATAAAAAAACGTGCAGCAGGCGGTTATGTGATAACAGCTGGCACCTTTACGCCTAAGGCAATCACTTATGCTAAGGGGCTGAATATAGAACTAATGGACGGCATGGCACTTGCTGATCTATGGCTAGTAAGCTTAAGGAATGCGGAAAAGGAAATGAGTAGTATTAGGCCGCAGCTGACATAAAAAAAGGAAAATTCTCTGCGTGCTAAAGAGAATTTTCTTTTTTTTAGTTAATGAAATCTGTTTTTTATTCGGTAAGTGAAAATGACAGAGATTACTGCAATGCTGAAAAGAATTGCTTCTACAGCCAGCAGGCTTTTGATGACTCCCGCTTGGTATAAGCCTGGCAGGAAGTTAGCAGCAGCATGAAACAGAATCGCATACATTAAATACTTCCATTGTTTTTCCCTTATTGAAAGTAAAACGAGGATAGACAAGGCAATATGAAGGGCTATGGCACATATTCTTTCCATTCCGCCTGCAGCAAACAGCCATATGCTTGCGTTGGCAAGCTGTTCCTTGATGAGATTCAGCTGTCCCTCAGGGAGAGAAGCACCAAGCGTTTGCTCAAGACTTCCAGATTGGATAAGAAAATAAATGACTAACGTATTTACAGCAGAAAAAGCTCCGATTAAAACCGATTCTGTTCCGCCATGCCCGAGCCCATAGGAAAGTCCGTCTCTGTAAGACCGGTTGTTTTTTAACACTACTTGAAACGCAAAATATCTGCCGACTTCCTCAAATATTCCCGCCGCAAATGCCCCATATACTGCGAAAATATAAGGATTGTCTGTCCATTTCAATGCAATTCCTGATGGGGCAAGGACAGCTATATGCAAAAGCTTTTCTAGTATTTGTGAAAACAAAATAAAGATGAGTACTCCGGCTCCGAAAGCTTTCCAGGTAAACATGTTTTTAACACGCAGCACAATTAAGAGGATGATGGGAATAATGACAGTTAACACAATTTGTAGCAAGACTCCTGTAAGAATCGTAGACATAACTTTTCCTCTCCTTTCCATTTATCTGTTATATATAATGTATAACAGAAAGAAAAGGGTGTCAATTACTAATGGGTATTTCTTAAAGAGATTGGAATGGAAGTATTCTAAAAAATCATTGTATAATATAATCAGTTCTGCTTTAGGAGGAAAGACTATGCAAGTTCACGGATTTACGATAGATAATGAGACGAGATGCAAGCACTATCACAGTGCTATTGATGTTATCGCCATTAAATTCTATTGTTGTAATACATACTATCCTTGTTATAAATGTCATGAAGAGGCAGCAGATCACAAAATTCAAGTTTGGCCGAAATATAAATTTGCGGAGAAGGCTATTCTTTGTGGTGTGTGCAATACAGAGCATTCCATTGCTTCGTACAAGGAAATGAGCTCTTGTACTGTTTGTGGTGCGAAGTATAATGACAGATGTTCCTTACATCATCATTTATACTTTGCAGCGGAATAATAATATTAATTCAATTCAGCCACTTGCCGATAGCCCGAAACAGAAACCGCACGAGAAGATAAAGGGGTTCAGCTAATTCCATTGCTAATTCTGCCGCGTCAGCACGATCCTTTTTTTCCTTTTTCTTTTTTAGTTTCATTTCTTTAACCTGCCTCCTGTGATTTCGTTATATTTGTATTACTTGTATATTAACTATTTATACAAGTAATACGCGCTGATTTTTAAAAAGTTTCAAAATATGGAAAAGAAGAGACAAAACAAATATAACCTATGTAAATCAGTGTCCTTCACTTCAATCCCCTAAGTTAATAAATAATGTATTAAAACCGAAAATACAAAAAACCAAACTATTAATCAATAAAGGATATAAATAGTTTGGTTTTGAATTAGATTTACATACGTATGTTCCAGCATGTTTTTCCAGTCATGATCTTATTGCGCCGAAAGGCAATACGGCATGCACTCCCTTTACGCCATTGACAACTTGCGTAATCCGCAGATCAACAGCGGCACTTGCTAAGGCAGCAGCTTCTGTTCTGTTGATTTGGTATGTATTTTGCATGAAAGAAATCATTTCATTTAAGGCATCTGCTGCTGCGATATTTAAGTCTTCATTAAATCCTAGTGTTATCCAGCCTGAGGGTGTTTTTGCAATGGGTGCTTTCAGCTTCATATCATTCCTAACAATAAGCGTAATGTCAACAAGTTCCATCGGACACTCAATTGCAGTACCAGAAATTTCTCCGTCCCCTTGCAGCGCATGTCCGTCGCCTATAGAGAAAAGGGCATGCTCAACAGCAACAGGCAAAAACAGGCTGCTGCCTTTCACCAATTCCTTACAATCGATATTTCCGCCACAATAACGGGGAGGAGGTGTTGCGTGCACGCCTTCTTCCATTGGCGCCACTCCCATTACTCCCATAAATGGTTTAAGAGCAACTGTAAATGTTTTTCCATTTATATTTGTGCTGCCTGTCATTTGCTGTGAGTCAAGCTTCCAGTCAAGCTGAATCCTTTCTTCGTCTGCAATCCCAAGTGTGAGATTCTGCCAATTTTTAATACCGCCGCTCCAATTTCTGCCGTACCAGCCTGGGACAATCTCATTTATTTTAATTTCCAACACCATACCTGGCTGCGCATTTTTAACAGCAATTGGTCCAATCATTGGATGGCCGGGCTTTTTTTCCTGCTGACTGGAAATGAATGTTTTGTATTCAGCAGTTTCTGATTCAGAAAAGCCCCACTCAATATCTAAAGTTTGTAATTGAATACTGTCTCCTGATTCAACTGTCAGCACAGGGCGGTAGTCCTTGCTGAACGAACCATGAAAATTTTCTTGCTTTAAAGTTAATATATGTTTCAAGCAAACACTCCTTTCTTTTGCCTTTTATTTCTATATCCGAATAAAAAAACCCTTTTTCAGGAACTGAAAAAGGGTTTTTTAATAATAATTTTTTTCATCAGGAGTATGAATTTTTGTAAGAGTATGCACTTTTGTCGAAATTAATTTAGAAGATAGACGCTGCTTTAATGTAGGAAATATATGGCTGACATAATCATCTATCGTTCGGCAATAAGCTATTTCAGACAAATATATTTCAAAAGAACAGGACACACGAACGTGAATATCTCCATCTAAATCAAAGGGTTCAGAAACGGAAAGCACCTCGTATTTATCAGAAAACTTATTTTTTACTCCGTTAATCTTTTTCGACACATGCAGTTTATAGTTAGAAGTTTGTGTCGGCTTATAGTTAAAGTCTACTATACCAATTGCATTAATCATTGTTTCCTCCAAAAAAATAGACTAATAATGATTATACCATTTTAACAGAAGATGATAAGAGGAAACAGTAAAACGTTATGATTGGAAAAAGCAGGCATATAAGTAAGGGAGAGTCATATATATAAATAGTACGGCTTAAAGGGTGTTATGGTCTTTATCCTTTTCTTTTATTTCTTTGGCTCTGTAACACCGCTATTATTCTCTTAAAAATTTTTGCTGTTGCTTAAGAGACGATTATGCAGTTTAGACCAGCCATTCCATTTCATTACAGAGTTTATTTTTATGAAGGTTGGCCATTCATTCCTGAATCTAAAGGGAATGGAAAAATAATTTTTCATAAAGGAGACTATATGAATACAAAAGCAAAAATCAAAGGTGTAAAGTATAAGCCAGAGTATAATCATCCGAGATATAAAGTGAAATTAGAGACACCAGAGGGAAAAGAGCTAATCATAGAGTTCGATTATACAGACACATCAGGGAAGAAGGGCTATAAACCGATCGGTGTGAGACATGATGGAGAAGATATGGGTGTAAAGCTTTCATGGTATTCAAGGCATGTAGAAGGAATGACTGTATCTGAATTTTTGCGGATTTTAGCATTTAAGATAAATAAAAAATATAAAGTGATTTCTTAAATACTTAAATTGGTATCGAAAGCGGCTGGGCAACAGCCGCTTTCTTTTATTTATTGCAATGTTTTGGAAGAAAGCCATTCCATAATCGTCATGTTTTTACCGTTAATAGCCGTTACAGGGTCGTTGTTAAAAACATAAATCCAAGACCAGTGACCATCATATTGATAAGCACTTCCATCTGCATTGCGGTATAATCCGGATGTGTCATGGACGTCGTTATATAAGCTTAAATGGACATCTTGTGCATTTGCGGCAATAAGCCTTTCGTATGTTGGCAATGTGTTTAATTCTGGAAGCAACGTTGTATCATTTTTGGCTGTTACAAACCAGGTTGGTGTTTCTTTTAGAGCTGTAATATCTTCATCTGTTACATATTTATCATTTAAACCTTCGCACACAGGAAAGGCTGCTGCGAAATAGCCAGGGTGATCACGAGTCATAAGCAGTGTCATATAGCCACCATTTGAAGCTCCGCCGATATAAATACGATTTTTGTCAATGTCACGATTCTTGTTAACATATTCTTCAATGAGAGACATCAATGCTTCTGAATATTTGGAAGTGCCATCTGCTCTGCCTGTCAGCCCATCCATCCAATAAGTTGGAGCTTGAGGTGCCAATACGTATGCACCACCAAAAATGGATTGCATGTCGTCAGAAGCAAAATTCACTGCTTTGTTTCCAGAAATAGGGATGGTGGCATCCGTCCCGCCTTCACCGCCGCCATGCAGCCAGATAATTAACGGGTTTTTCTGTTTATCCTTTGCAGGGGCGAAATCAGCATATGTCAATGTAGTGCCATCAGCTGAATGTTTTCCTAAAGAAAATTCACCTACCAGGCCATTTTCTGTCCCCTTGTATGAAGTGACAAGAAGGCCGGAAATCGACTTACCTTTAGTTTTAATATCCTTTGCTTGTTGAATTTCATAACTAAAATCAACCCATTCGTTTAAGCCTGTTGCAAAGTCATAGTTCATCGCCGCACCTATTGTCACAGTTGGGCCGTGCTCGAGTTCAATAACTACATATTTGCCGTTTTTGGCAGCGTTTCCATTTTTGTCGGAAACAAAGGCATTTGTAACATTATTATAACCTTCCTCTAACAGGGGATTGGCAAGCCTGCTGTCACTCCTTGTGACATGTACTTTAAAAGTGTCTTTATCTACGCTGTTTTGGGGAATAGTTTTTCCAATATCTACAATTAGCTTGGTTACTGCTGGACCCCAATCCTTCACTTCGATAACTGTGCGATAAGAAGTATTATTCTTCCCTTTTTGTGCAGCACTTGCACCAGTGCTGTAAGAGAAAACTAAGATGAAGCCTAAAGTAAACAATAATGCAGATTTTATGTACTTGTTCATGTTTTAGCAGCTCCTCTCTTATGTTTATGAAACGCTTACAAAAATAATGCTATCATGTTGGCAGACTTGTGATAAGGGATAAAAATCCTATTTTAGCAAGTTAACCCATTAATATAGTAAAAAGTCATCGTACGGAAGCATTATTTTGCTTTTTGCTTGTCTTGACCATTGCTGAAATATTCAAGTAAACTAATAGAGAAACCATGAAAAAGTGAGTGATACCATTGGGTGTAACGATAAAGGATATTGCTAAATTAGCAAACGTGTCACATACGACTGTTTCTAGAGCGCTAAATGGAAGCCCTCTAATAAAACCAGATACAAGAAAAAAAATCTTGGAGCTGGCAGAACAGCTCCAGTATGTGCCTAATTATAGTGCCAAAAGTCTTGTCCTGAAGAAATCCTATACGATCGGCTTGTTCTTTACGAGCATATCAAATGGGACTTCGGCAAGCTTTCTTGCCAATGTAATAAAAGGAGTAAATGGGGAGATAGATGAGAATTATAATTTGTTTGTCAGAGGAATAGATGACTTTAAAGATTTAGCGGCAATCAACAGCCAAAGGTTTGACGGTATTGTCTTGATGAGCCAAAGCGATGACGATGATGCATTCATCCAGCATGTGCAAAACCAAAATATACCGATAGTTGTTCTAAATCGGGAAATTGATGATCCTTTCATTACGAATATTCTATCCAATGATGAATCTGGTGCAATGGAGGCAACTAGTTACTTAGTACAGCAGGGGCATGAACGGATTGGGATTATTGAAGGGAAAGAAAGCTTTAAAACAGCAGTAAAAAGAAAAAATGGCTATATGCAAGCATTGCTGCAAAGCGGCTTGGCCATAAACAAACGGTATATGGTTAAAGGCAGCTATGATATGGAAAGCGGCTATCAAGCAATGGAAAAACTTTTAGGATTAAACAATCCACCAAGCGCTGTTTTTTGTTCCAATGATGATATGGCTATCGGAGCGATTAATGCAGTATTTGCAAAGGGGTTGCATGTGCCTGACGATATTTCGATTGTAGGCTTCGACAACAGCCCATTCTCCCAATATGTAACACCAAAGCTGACAACTGTTCAGAGACCGATTGAGCAGATCAGCAGAAAAGGAGCGAAAAAATTGCTTGAACTTATTAATGATCCAAATGAGACTGGTGAAAGTGTTTTCGTTAAAACAGAACTGATTGTCCGAGATTCTGTACTCAATATATAATATAAATCAAAATGTTCACGTGAGCATAATCGGATGATTATGCTCATATTTTATTAGTAAAAGGTTGATAGAAATGGAAATCGAATGTATATTAATTTTGTATACGTTTTATTTGGCTTCACTCAAAATGTTAACGTGTGCATAAAAAGGAGGCGTTTTAGTTGAATAACAGCATAAAAGATTGTTGGACGAAAAAGTCTGGGAGATACCCTGAGAAAATCATTCAATTTGGCGAAGGTAATTTTCTGCGGGGCTTTGTAGATTGGCAAGTAGATAAGATGAATAAAAAAGCAGATTTTAAAAGCAGTGTAGCAGTTGTGCAGCCTCGTGCAAACGGAACAGTCTACAAGCTGAACGACCAAGACGGACTTTATACTTTATTTCTTCAAGGCATTAAAGATGGCGAGGCCGTCAGAGAGCATACAGTAATTGAAGCAGTTTCAAGAGGGATTGATCCGTATCAGCAATACGATGAATTTTTAAAACTCGCAGAAAATCCAGAGCTGCGCTTTATCATTTCCAATACGACAGAAGCAGGCATAGCTTATAATCCTGAAGACAAGTATACAGATACACCTCCAAGCAGCTTTCCAGGGAAGCTGACAGCATTATTGTATCATCGTTACATGCATTTTAAAGGAAGCAAGGATAAGGGAGTTGTCATTATTCCATGTGAATTAATTGACAGGAATGGAGAAGAATTAAAAAAAATCGTCCTTCAATATGCGGAATTATGGAAATTGGAAAGTGATTTTGTTGAATGGTTAACAGAACCTACAATTTTTTGCTCGAGTTTAGTAGACAGGATTGTTCCAGGCTATCCGAAGGATTCCATTAAGGAAATTACCGAAGAATTAGGGTATGAGGATAGCCTTATCGTAGTAGGAGAGCAATATCATTTATGGGTTATTGAGGGACCTGATTGGCTGAAGAAAGAATTACCTTTAGAGGAGGCAGGACTTAATGGATTCATCGTAAATGATATGACACCATACCGAACGAGAAAGGTGCGGATTTTAAATGGAGCACATACAGCGCTAACACCGGTTTCTTATTTATGCGGACAAGAAACGGTGGGCGAAGCGATGCTTGATGAGCAGATCGGCGGGTTTGTCAGGAGCCTGATCTTCGAAGAAATTATCCCAACAATTGACCTTCCTGAAGAGGAGCTAATCATGTATGCGAATGACATTATCGACCGCTTCTTAAACCCATATATTACCCACTATGTTATGGATATTTCCTTAAATTCTATTTCAAAGTTTAGAACAAGAGATTTGCCGACATTATTGGAGTATGCAGAACGAAAGGGCGAGCTTCCACAGAAGTTAGTTTTTTCGTTCTGCGCTCTCCTCTCCTTTTACAAAGGCAAACGGGGTCAAGATATAATTATCCTTCGTGACGATAAGGAAATTATCTCATTTTTTGATAAACAATGGAGTACAGTGGACGAAACCCGCACCTCTCTTTACAGCTTTGTCACCTCCGTTTTAGGAGAGAAAGCGTTGTGGGGGCAAGACTTAAGTGCAATCGAAAGCCTAGCTGACACTGTTACAGACTATCTTATGATGATGGAAACTTCCGGAATAAGAAATGCCCTTCAAGCATGCATGGAAAATAAAAAATCACTGTAAATAGCTGTCTGGAAAGTAGTCTAAATACTTAAATAAATGGAGGAGTAGACATGCGGGATTTTATTAAAATCAACGAAAGGGACAATTGTATAGTTGCCCTAAAAAACTTAAAAGCAGGCACTAAGCTGGTTGTAGACGGCAAGGAACTGACATTAACAGAGGATATTGGATATGGGCACAAAATCACTATTGAAAAAGTTGCTGCTAACAGTGATATTATCAAATACGGCTTTCCAATTGGCCATGCAACAACAGATTTGCTGGCAGGCAGTTGGGTGCACACACATAACACCAAAACAAATCTGTCTGGCATCGAGGAATATAGCTATTCTCGGCAAATTAGAGATAACCCGTATACAAAGGTAAATAAAACATTTAAAGGATACAGGAGAAAAAATGGCACTGTCGGTATTCGCAATGAACTATTTATTGTGCCCACAGTCGGCTGTGTTAACGGGATAGCTGACTTAATTGTAAAGGAATTCATCCGTGAAGTCGGCGATATTTCCCCTTTTGAAAACATTCAAGTAATCAAGCATAATTATGGCTGTTCTCAGCTTGGAGATGACCATGAGTATACTAAGACAATTCTCGGAAATGCAGCAACCCATCCGAATGCTGGCGGTGTATTAGTGCTAGGACTAGGCTGTGAGAATAATATTATTGAAGATTTTAAAGACTCCCTTGGAGAGTTCGATGAGAGCAGAGTGAAATTTTTGTCCTCCCAATCTGTGTCCAATGAAATAGATGCTGGCGTATTGCTGTTAAAAGAGATTTATACAAATGCAAAAAGCGACGTGCGGGAGGATGTTCCTTTATCCGAATTAAAAGTTGGGCTGAAATGCGGCGGTTCAGATGGCTTTTCTGGTATTACCGCAAATCCTTTGCTTGGACGCTTTTCTGATTTTTTAATAGCGCAAGGCGGAACAACTGTGTTAACGGAAGTGCCAGAAATGTTTGGTGCAGAGAAGATTTTAATGGAGCGGGCTGATACAAAAGAGGTGTTTGAAAAGACAGTAGCTTT
Source organism: Bacillus sp. Au-Bac7 (assembly GCF_021341655.1). Taxonomy (NCBI): domain Bacteria; kingdom Bacillati; phylum Bacillota; class Bacilli; order Caryophanales; family Bacillaceae; genus Bacillus; species Bacillus sp. Au-Bac7. The sequence goes on from NZ_JAJTTG010000001.1 coordinate 579,129, forward strand.
GATCAATGATTTTAAGCAGTATTTCATGCGTTACAACCAGCCTGTTTACGAAAATCCTTCTCCAGGGAACAAAGCAGGCGGAATTACAACACTTGAAGACAAATCACTTGGATGCACCCAAAAGGCAGGGTCAGCGAAAGTCGTAGATGTGCTGAAATATGGAGAGAAGCTCGCTAAACACGGTCTAAATCTGCTAAGTGCTCCAGGGAATGATCTTGTGGCAACATCTGCGTTAGGTGCATCTGGCTGCCAGCTTGTTTTATTTACAACAGGGAGAGGAACGCCATTTGGCAGCTTTGTACCAACGATTAAAGTGTCGACAAATACACCTCTTTATCAAGAAAAATCACACTGGATTGACTTTAATGCGGGCAGCCTGCTTGAGGATGTAGAGGAAGAGGCCGTCCTTGAGGAGTTTATTAACTATATTATTGATGTTGCCAGCGGGATGCAGGTAAATCACGAGAAAAATAACTTTAGAGAAATTGCTATTTTTAAAGATGGTGTAACGTTATAGGATGGAAGGTGTGGAAATTTTCACACCTTCCAAAATATTTTGTGACAATAAGATGACATCGATTGCTCAACGGTGAACAATCTACTATAATAACAAATGTTAACGTTAACATTTTTTGAACAAGAATTATTAATACATGTAGGGAGAGAAGGGAATATGGCTAGAAAGATAGGTCTGACACATCAGCTTGCTTATGGAAGCGGTAACTTATTAGGAAGTGGAGCACTCGCTATCAGCGGAGCGTGGCTGATGTATTTTTTAACTACTTTTTGCGGTTTGTCTGCAGTTCAGGCAGCCTCCATCTTTTCAATCGCAAGTATAGTGGATGCGATCAGCAATCCAATCATGGGATTTATAACAGATAATTTCCATAAGACAAAGCTCGGCCGCAAATTTGGCAGACGGCGATTCTTTATTTTACTCGGAATCCCCCTTATGCTAGTGTATCCAATGATTTGGATGGAAGGGTTCGGATACTGGTATTATTTATCTGCATATATACTGTTTGAATTGATCTATACAGGTATCATGGTTCCTTATGAAACGATTGCTACAGAGATGACAGACAGCTTCTCTATGCGGACAAAGCTGACAGGCTATAAGGCTATCTTCGGTAAAATCGCGGGCTTTTTAGCAGCATTCATACCAGGACGTTTTATCGCAGAATATGGACAAGATGTGGCGAAGCCATTTTTTTACACAGGCATCGTGTATGGAGTCATTATGATGCTAGCCATGCTTGCGCTATATCTATTCTCGTGGGAGAGACCGCTTGAGAGTATTAAGAATGAGGACAGCGCCGGCAATCTCTTTGAATCTTTGAAAAAGCTTGTGGTTGATATGCTGTCTACTTTCAAAATCAGAACCTTCAGGCATCATTTAGGAATGTATTTGTTTGGTTTTGGTGCAGAGTGGCTGTTCGCTTCTGCGTTTACTTATTTTATTATTTTTGGATTAGGACAAAGCTCGGAGGTTGTATCCAATCTAAACAGCATGAACTCTATTCTGCAATTGATTTCAACAGCAATCTTTATCGGGATATGTTTGAAGATGGGCTTTGCCAAGCCGTATAGAATGGCGTTAACGATTGTTGTTCTTAGTGTAATAGGCTATACGGCGCTTTTTTTAACTGGATCTTCTAATCTTGTCATTTTGATCATTGTTATTACAGCTATTTTCGGATTTGGTACTGGCGGTGTTTACTATATTCCATGGACAGTATACACATTCTTAGCTGACGTTGATGAGCTCGTGACTGGAAGACGAAGGGAAGGAATATATGCGGGCACAATGACATTTGCAGGAAAGCTTGTTCGCGCTGTTATCGTCTTTTTGTTAGGATGGATTTTGGAGAAATTCGGCTTTGTTTCCGGCAATGCGGCACAGCCTGAATCTGCTGTCAATGCCATTGTATGGGTGTTTGCCGTTGGAGTCATCACGCTTGCCATAATCGCTATTTTAGTCACATACAAGATGAAACTGGACAGCAAAACACATGCGATGATTATAAAAGAAATAGAAAGAATCAACAATGGCGGTTCCAAACAGGAAGTAGACAAGGAAACGAAGGAAATAGTGGAATATTTAACAGGCTTTAAGTATGAACAGTGCTTTGGAAACAATTCGCTCGGCTATCAAAGCAGGAAAACGGTTTAGAAATAACGACAGACAGAAAAGTTTATTGTTGAAAAAATTCTTGAAAACTCTTACACTATAAATATAAATGTTAACGTGAACATAAAATGAACAAGAGGTGAGTAAAGGTGGAGAAAACGTTTGAAAAGAAGAAAACTTATAACGGCTGGGGAGCAAAAGCTGCGAAAAGCGTGATGAAAAGAAAGCCGGAAATTAACCCGAAGATGAAGTGGGAATACGAAGACGGCGTCGTTCTGGAAGGAATGTACCTGCTATGGAAGCAGACGGGTGACAGAGAATATTTAGACTATATTCAACGAAATCTTGATTTGTTTGTCGACGGGGTCGGCAATATTCCAAAATACAGCTTAAAGGAATTCAATATTGATCATGTTAATAACGGAAAAATTCTTCTAGATTTGTATAAAGAAACAAGGGATGAAAGATACAAAAAGGCCGCTGATCTGTTAAGAGAACAGCTGCGCCGCCATCCCCGTACGAAGGAAGGATCTTTCTGGCATAAACAAATATATCCTTACCAAGTGTGGCTTGACGGTTTATATATGGGATCTGTATTTTACGGTAAACATGTCCATTTCTTCGGGAAAGAAGAAGATTGGGAGGATGTCATCAATCAATTTCTGCTGTGTGAAAAGAACACGAAGGATGAAAAATCAGGATTACTGCATCATGCCTATGATGAAATGAGAGCACAGCCATGGGCAGATAAACAAACAGGACTGTCAAAGCATTACTGGGGCCGTTCAATCGGCTGGTTTGCGATGGCGCTTGTGGATGTTCTGGACTTTTTGCCAAGCAGCCATCCGCAAAAGCAGAGGTTAATAGAAATGCTTGAGGAAGTTCTTGCAGCTGTTATGAAGGTGCAAGATAAAGAAACTTCGCTTTGGTATCAGATTATGGATCAAGGCACTAGAAAAGGTAATTATTTAGAATCCTCTTGCAGCTGCATGTTTCTCTATTCTATCGCCAAAGGTGTGCGCCAAGGCTATCTCGGTGACGAATGGTTTGCAGTTGCAGAAAAAGTTTATGAAGGCATTCTCGACGAATTTATTACAGAAACAAAAGAAGGCTATATTAATGTTAATAAAATCTGTTATGTCGGCGGGCTTGGCGGTGCTGATAAGAGGGATGGGTCTTTCGCTTATTATATCAGTGAACCGATTGTTACAAATGACCATAAAGGAGTCGGACCATTTATTTTAGCAAGTGCTGAGATGGAATGGCTTAATCAAAAACGGAAATAGGGGGATATTATGAAGCGATTTATGGATGAGGAGACTTTTTTGCTTAATAACAAATGTGCTAAAGTGCTGTACCATGACTATGCGAAGGATCTGCCTATCATTGATTATCATTGCCATTTAGACCCGAAAGCAATCGCAGAGAACAAACGCTTCAAGAATATAACGGAAATATGGCTTGGCGGCGACCATTATAAATGGCGGGCGATGCGCACATTTGGGATTAATGAAGAGTTAATCACAGGAAGCCGTTCAGACAGTGAAAAATTTAAGGCGTGGGCAGAAACACTTCCCTATACAATCGGCAATCCTCTGCTCCATTGGTCTGCGATGGAAATGAAAAAATACTTTCAGATAGAAGAGCAGCTGTCAGGAGAGAATTGGCAAGAAATTTATGATGCTTGCAACAGACAAATAAGCAGTGAGGCATTCTCCGCACAAAGTCTTATTACAGGATCTAATGTGGAGTGGATTTGTACGACAGATGATCCTGCTGATACTTTGGAGCATCATCAGGCATTATCAAACAGTGCTTTTAGTACAAACGTTACCCCGACATTCAGACCTGACAGACTATTGAGAATTGGCAGAGAGGACTTTCATGAATATGTGCAAACTTTGGAAAAGTCCGCCCGCTTATCCATAAATAGCTTTCACCAGTTTGTCGATGCAATCATGGCTCGGATTATGCATTTTAATGAAAATGGCTGCTTTATTTCAGATCACGCCTTTACAACCATTCCGTTTGCCAAAGCAACGGAAAGTGAAATGGAGGCCATATTTGCGAAAAGACTGAATGGCGGACAGCTGTCAGATTTTGAAGTGGAGCAATATGAAACAGAGCTTATGCTTATATTAGGAAGAAAATATGCGGAGCTTGGATGGACAATGCAGCTGCATATTGGTGCGGCAAGGGACCCTAATACGAAAATGGTAAGAAGACTTGGCTCGGATTCCGGCTTTGATTTTATCGGTGATTGGAATTATGGAGAGAAGCTTTCTAGGCTGTTAAATGAACTAGAGTCAGAGGATGCTTTGCCGAAAACCATTTTGTACAATTTGAATGCTGTACATAATGATGTACTGGCAACATTGGCCGGCTCTTTTCAGGAGGGCGGCATAAAGGGGAAGATTCAGTTTGGAACTGCTTGGTGGTTTAATGATCAAAAAGATGGGATGGAAAAGCAGCTTTCCTCTTTATCTAATTTTGGTCTGTTAAGTACCTTTATCGGCATGCTGACAGATTCCCGCTCTTTTATGTCCTATCCACGCCATGATTATTTCAGGCGTATATTATGCAATCTTATCGGCAATTGGGTAGAACTAGGAGAAGCGCCTAATGATAGGAAGCTACTCGGTAAAATTGTTCAGGATATTTCTTATAATAATGCCGTTAATTTTTTCAGCCTAAGGGATAGAGTAGAAAGAAGACCATAAATAAAGGCTCTTGCTGTTTAGGGCAGCAAGAGCCTTTATTTTAATATAACTTCCTTTTATAAGGAGGCTTTTATATCCTTAATGATATTTGCTTGGCATTTTTGCACAGCTTCAATAACTTGCTGTTCAAATTGCTCGGTAACCCTGTATTTAGGTGTGCTCACACTGATTGCTCCATAGTTTTTTCCGTCAATTGTGACAGATGCACCGACACAAAATACTTCCTCTTCATGTTCGCAGTTATCAAAGGCATAGCCAATATCCCTTATTTTAGCAATTTCGTTGTGAAAGCCTTCCTTCGTAGTAATCGTGTTTTCTGTCATTTTGACAAGCTCGTTGTCTTCGAGATATGAGTCCACCACCTCATCGCCTTTATCGGCAAGCACTGCTTTGCCCATTGCAGAACAATACATTGGAATGCTTTTACCTACTTTGGAATAGAGGCAGATTGGATTTTTACTTTCAATTTTAGCAATATATACGATATTGGCTTTATCCTGTATGCCTAGATGGACTGTTTCAGTCGTCTCCTCCTGCAAGACTTCTAAATGGTGCTGGGCAATTTCTTTTATGTCCAGCTGCTCAATCGCCTTGTTTGCATACTTTATAATAGTTGGGCCAAGAGAGAATTTCTTCGTTTCGCTGTCTTTATATACATAGCCAATATAATTAAGTGTTTCGAGTATTTTTAAGGCAGTCGAGTTAGTCAGTTCTGTTTCTTTTGCAATTGTGTATAAAGCTTGTGCTTCTTGGCAGCCGGCTAAGTAGGACAAAATTTTGTCTGCTTTCAGCAAAACCGTTCCATAAAGTTGTTTTTCCATTGTCTTCCTTCCTTTTTCAAAGCTGGAAGGGAAAAAGACAAGACTGTTTTTTCCCTTATCCAAGCATTAGTTGATACTATTGTACACGTTTCGGATGAATTTCGCACTTTCCTCGATATGAGGATCAGCTGTCGACTCCATTAAATAATACATATATGGCTTGTTTTTCTTCAGTACCGAAAACAGCTTTTCGTAATCCAGCATCCCTTTTCCAACAGGAACGGTGGTTATTTTTCCGTCTTCTATCATAAAATCCTTAAGGTGGACAATGGCAATTTGGTCTCCGAATAGCTCTATTGATTCCTGGAACAATTTTTCTTGGGTTTTGTAGTTATCCAAAGTGATGAAGTTGACTGGATCATAAATAACCTGCAAATTATTGGAATAAATAATATCAAGCAATCTTCTCATGCAGTTTGGGGTATGAATGGGATGGTTGATACCACCTTCTATGCCGACAATTACGCCAAATTTTTCGGCTTCAGCAACAAGTTCCTTAACGCTGACAGCAACCTTTTGGAACGCTTCTTCTGTGAAGTTTTCCTCTGTGTATTCTATCACTTCGTTAACATTACCTGTTTCCGTGCCGACGATGCTGCAGCCAAAGTCTCTTGCATAACGGAGATGCTCTTTAAATCTTGTTAATTCCTGGTGTCTAATTTCATGGAGTGGATGAATCATATTAATATAGCATCCGAGAACAGCAATTTGGATGCCAGATTGTGAGAAAGCACGGCTAATATGAGATCCAAGACCAGATGAGAGGCTGCCTCTTTGTATATGTAAATCTGGAAATGATTTTGCTAATGCTAATTGCACAGCAGAAAATCCTTTTGCTGAAGCTTCCTTTGCAAGCCCTTCCAATGAATGGCTGCTCAAATCATGAGCCCTAATACCTAAATTCATCATTTTCCTTTTCCTCCCTCAATTGGATAAATAGATTTCAACAGGCAAAGTTTTCTTTTTTCTTGAATTCGTTTTCAAATACAGCTATAATGAACTTGTGTTTCCAAATAATAAATCGGATTTCCTTATAAGAAATTATACAAGATTATTGACGGAGGTGCAAGATGAATAAAGCGAATACTTTAAGTGTTTTGACAGATTGTGGGGTTGTCGCTGTTATCCGAGCTGATACCCCTGAAGAAGCGGTGCAGACATCCATTGCATGTGTGGACGGCGGAATTACTGGAATAGAAGTGACATTTACTGTCAAGGATGCGGAAAAAGCGATTAGAGAGCTTGTGGAAAGCTACCGAAATAACCAGGACGTAGTGATTGGTGCAGGAACAGTTTTGGATGGCCATACGGCAAGATTAGCGATAATGGCTGGCGCGCAATTTATAGTCAGTCCTTGCTTTGACAAGGAAACTGCTAAACTATGCAACTTGTATCAAATCCCTTATATGCCAGGCTGCATGACAGTAACAGAAATGAAGCAGGCCCTTGAATATGGTGCTGACATCATCAAGCTGTTTCCAGGCAGCGCTTTTGGACCGGATTATGTAAAGGCAGTAAAAGCTCCCCTTCCGCATGTGAATATTATGCCGACAGGCGGTGTAAGCTTGGAAAATATTCATGAGTGGATTGAAAACGGCTGTGCTGCTGTTGGTGTAGGCGGCAACTTGGTAGCACCAGCTAAAGAGGGCAATTTCGAGCAAGTTACCGCCTATGCAAGGCAGTATGTCGAAAAGGTTAAAGAAGCAAGAGGAAAAGCACAATGACGAAGGTTGTCACGTTAGGAGAAATCATGCTGCGGCTTTCCACAAGTCCAGGTGAACTTTTAACTTCTGCAGATACACTTCAGATGCATTATGGAGGCGGGGAAGCGAATGTCGCTATTGCTCTCTCAGGCTACGGGCATGATACATATTTCGTCAGCAAAGTTCCAGATAATGCATTAGGACGAGGAGTTCAGCGGCATCTTTTGGCAAATGGTGTGTCAACAGCATATTTGCTGCAAGGCGGTGAACGGTTAGGCACATATTATTTGGAAGCAGGCATTGGCGAACGAAGTCCGCGGGTAACTTATGACAGGAAGCATTCTAGTTTTGCCAATCTTTCTGCTAGTGAGTTAAACTTCGAGGAAATCCTTGACGGTGCATCATTATTCCATGTTTCTGGCATAACATTGGCGCTGTCACAAGATTTAAGAGAATTAACTTTGGAAGCTTTAAAAACGGCCAAAAGGAAAGGAATTAAAACCAGCTTCGATTTTAATTACAGAGCAACACTATGGAGTCAAGAAGAGGCCGCAACAGCCATTCTGCCAATCTTGCCTTATGTGGATATTTGTTCATGCGGAGAATTAGACGCAGTTTTTCTTCTCGGCATCAAGGAAGCTGATCATACTCTGTCAAAAGAGGAAAGACTTGTGTATTATTACCGGAAAATCAATGAAATTTTTCCGAATTTGGAGGTAATGGTGTCCACTTTCCGAAACAATATTTCAGCCTCTAGTAATGAACTGCAAGGAAATCTTTATGCAAATGGGACGCTATATCAGTCGAAAGTCCATGATATTCAGCCGATAGTGGACAGGGTTGGTGGCGGGGATGCATTTGCAGCAGGGATTTTAAACGGACTGCTAGAGAAAATGGATTATGAAAAGACAGTAACATTCGCAGCTGCGGCATCTGCCTTAAAACACACAGTTCATGGCGACTGCAGCCAATTTACGAAAGAGGAAGTTCAGAGATTCATAGAATCAGGCTCAGGAAGAATTTCCCGCTAATATCATTTTTTTGTATTGATTCATAAAAACATTTTAAGGAGCGATTGAAAATGACAGAATTAGATACTCGTTATGCTATCCACCCTGAGGACATGAAAAAATATACGACGGAAGATTTGAGAAACCATTTTCTCGTTGAAACTATCTTCACACCAGGTCAAGTTTGCCTAACGTATACTCATAATGACCGCATGATTTTTGGCGGGGTAACTCCAGCGCAATCAGAATTGACTATAACCCTCGATAAAGAACTAGGAGTCGAATATTTCTTAGAGCGCCGTGAGCTTGGTATCATAAATATTGGCGGTAATGGTTCTGTCACGTTAGATGGAGAAGTATATGACATGCAAAAAAGAGATGGTCTGTATGTCGGAAAAGGAACTAGAGAAGTAATTTTCCGTTCAGATGATCCGGAAAATCCAGCAAAATTTTATATCAATTCAACACCTGCTCATCATCAATATCCAACTGTTAAAATTGATATTAATAAAATTGAGCCTCTGCAAGCGGGAGAGCCTGGAACACTTAACGAACGTCGAATCTATCAATATGTGCATCCTAATGTTTGCGAAAGCTGCCAGCTGCAAATGGGCTTGACGATGTTGTCACCTGGAAGTGTCTGGAACACGATGCCATGCCATACACATGAAAGAAGAATGGAAGTATACCTGTATTTCGATATGGAGCCGCAAACTCGTGTGTTCCATTTTATGGGGCAGCCTTCAGAAACTAGACATTTGGTTATGAGTAATGAGCAAGCAGCTATTTCGCCAAGCTGGTCCATCCATACTGGAACAGCAACAAACAATTATACATTTATTTGGGGAATGTGCGGGGAAAACATCACGTATACGGATATGGACCATGTAAAAATGGAAGATTTGCGCTGATAAAACCAAAACGATGCGAAAAATAGGAGGAAATGATAATGACGACGCAATTTGATCAATTTTCTTTAGATTATTTTAAGCTGGACGGAAAAGTGGCTATTGTAACAGGCGGAAATACAGGTTTAGGACAGGGCTATGCAGTTGCTCTTGCAAAAGCAGGAGCTGATGTATTCATTGTTACCCATAACGATGACTGGGACGAAACAAAGGAACTGCTTGAGAAGGAAGGCAGAAAGGCAGTTTTTCATAAAGCTGACTTGACTGACAGAGCACAAGCAAAGGCATCCATTGAAGCATGTCAAGAAGCGTTTGGTAAAATTGATATTTTAGTCAATAATGCAGGAACAATAAGACGTGCCCCGCTGCTTGAGTATTCTGAAGAAGATTGGGATGCAGTTATGGACATTAACTTGAACGCTGTCTACTTCTTGAGTCAGGCTGCAGCAAAAATCATGAAGGAGCAAGGCGGCGGAAAAATTATCAATGTTGCGTCCATGCTGTCATTCCAAGGAGGAAAGTTCGTTCCGCCTTACACAGCAAGCAAGCATGGAGTCGCTGGTATTACAAAAGCATTTGCTAATGAACTGGCTGAATATAATATCCAGATTAATGCTATCGCTCCAGGCTATATCAAAACAGCCAATACAGCACCAATTCGGGCTGATGAAAAGCGAAATGCGGAAATCTTATCGCGCATACCTGCTAATCGCTGGGCAGATCCAGCAGATTTGATGGGCGTTATCGTTTTCTTGGCAAGCAAAGCTTCCGACTATATGAACGGCCATATTTTAGCAGTTGATGGCGGCTGGTTAGCAAGATAACAAAAAAAAAAGACATTTTTCAATCTGTGCTTTGAAAAATGTCTTTTTTGTTTTGTATAGAATTCGTAAAAAAAGGTATTCGATACAGTGATAAAGAATACATGTTAAGTGGGTTTTACCTGCAGAACACGTAATAAAATGACTTGGACAAAATAATTGGCATAAGAAAGAGGTATATATTTAACAAATGGCTATAAAAAGTCTTAATCATCTATTGTTTTCTGTCTCTGATTTAGAGAAGTCAATTGCTTTTTACCAAGATGTGTTTGATGCAAAACTGCTCGTCAAAGGCAGAACGACAGCCTATTTTGACTTGAATGGTATGTGGATTGCTTTAAATGTAGAAAAAGATATTCCCCGAACAGAAATCGAAGCATCTTATACCCATATCGCTTTTTCTATCGAAGAAGATGAATTGGACACGATGTATAAAAAGCTAACAGAGTTAAATGTAACTATTCTGTCTGGTCGACCGCGGGATGAAAAAGATAAAAACTCCATCTATTTTATTGATCCAGATGGTCATAAGTTTGAATTTCATACAGGTACATTACAGGAGAGATTAAATTATTATAAAGAGCATAAACAGCATATGAAATTTTATGATTAAGGAAGAGAAGCATATGCAAAGTTGCCGGATTTAAAAAGGAAACAGTCAGGTGCCGAAAAAAGCCGCAACAGTTTTTTACTTAGAAGAGCTGAAACAAATGGGAGAATGATAGTCATGGAGTTCAATAAATTACATTCCAATACCTATTGGTTTTGGGATATATCGAGACAAACACACTGATATAAGAGGGGTAGGATATAATATGACAAAAAAATGGGCTTTTGTATCTGATTTCGATGGAACTATATCAAAAAAGGATTTTTATTGGATTGTTATTGATCAGTATTTTCCTGAGGGTAAGGAACTTTATAAGGAATGGAAAAACGGGGCTATCAAGGATATTGATTTCTTAAGCACTGTTTTTTCCGCTATTCACCAGGATGAGGACCAAATCATTCGCGATGTTCACGGTATCCCGATTGATGAGCATGTGCCAGCATTTGTGAAAGCCGTCCAGCAAAGCGGAGGGGACTTTTATATATTGAGTGCGGGAACAGATTATTACATAAAGCATATTGTGGAGAAGTATAGATTAGAGCAGGTGATTATTCTTTCTAATGAAGGTGTGTTTAAGGATAGAAATATACACTTGAATATTAATAAAGAGGATTGGAAGTATTCCGAACGGTACGGAATTGACAAGTCCATTGTTATTCAAAAGCTTAAAAGACAATATGACAAAGTTTACTTTGCTGGAGACAGTGAGCCAGATTCCCATCCGGCTGCATTTGCTGATATTACTTTCGCAAGGGATGTGCTGAAGGACCTGCTTACAGAAAGAGGAATAAACTTTATCCCGTTTGATTCTTTTAAGGAAATTGAAGCAGAACTTGTAAAAACTGGTGATATCAAAGTGAAATAATAATTAAAAGTTAAGGTAATGTAAAGATATTGTTAATATCATGTATTTATGATGTAAATACAATATGATGGTGTTACTAAAGTGTAGAAAGGGGTGAGCTTTTGTTTAAAAAGTTTATTCGTAAAATCCAAGAATTTTCGGGAAGCCACAGTGATCGTCACAGACACAGAAGATACAGCAGCAGTCGCCGCAGATACAATCGCAGCAGCAGCAGTTCTGGCAGAAGAAAATACGACAGATACGGCGGCAGCCACCGTTACAAGCGTAAAAGCTATAGCAGCAGCTAACTAAAAACTCTTGCTCTATTAAAGGAGCAAGAGTTTCTTTATTGTCCGGTCAAGATCCTCCCGTATACTTGGTACATCCGGATAGCCCTCATTTATGCCAAGCAGCTTTTTTAAAAGCTCTACAGTGGCATCATTTAGGACAAGCTCATCAAGCCAGCTTCCCTTTCTTTTCCGCTTACCCGTATAGGTAGAGTACAGTAAAAAAAGAAGGCATTCTCCAATATCGTAAAAGTCATCCTGTTTTCGCTCAAGCGCTGCTTTTGAATCGCTGACTTTTTTGGCAAGCCCAAAGTCTATTAAATACAGATTATCTCCTTTTAATAGAATATTAGGTGGACGGATATCATCATGAAATATATGTTCCTTATGCAAATAATCAACAGCTGTTAACAGCTTGTCAATAAGCTTCAATGCTTCTAATTCGGAAAAGGTCTGCTTTTGATAAAAAAGCAAATCTTCTATATTTAAGCCTTCTACATACTCCATTATATAATAAGCTTCCTTGTCTGAGTGAATGGTATCAACCAAACGGGGAATTTGCTTATGGTGAAGACTAGCTAGTAAATCTATCTCAGAGAGGAAGCGCTGCCGCTCCTTTAACTTCAAAGCTTTACTTGGACGCAATTGTTTTGCTACATATTGTTGGCCAGTTTTTATATTTGTGCATTTGTAAATGATTCCATATCCACCCATACCAACACATTTATCAATTTTATAAGTATCGCCAAGAAAAGCACCTTTCTCTAACGGGCGGTCATATATCCATTTCAATAGAAACTTCCAATTCATTCCTACACATCCTAAGAGCTAATATTTAAGATTATTGTAGCAAATTACTCACAGTGATGATATTAGAAAGTAATTAGCAGGTTATTGGATTTTTTTAGGAATAGCAAGCTTTAAACTCTAATAAGATACATTAAAGGAGATAAGAAGGTGATACATTGGACAGTTATTTGATTTCACATTTTCTATTTTACGGGCTCATCTTTGCAGCATTTTTTTTCTCCTGGAGAATTGGCAAGAATATGCTTAAAAAGAAGGGGATTATAGCTGCAATCACCGCATCAATCTTGGCAAGCACCATCATTTTAACCATTTGCGGGGCAATTTGGCATCAAATTGTACCAGATTTAATCGGCAAGGGGATTATCCTGTTTATTTATAGTTTGGCCATTGCAGCAGGAAATGTACTCGTTATTAGTCTTTTACTCTATAAAAAGAGCAGTCAAAAGGGTTGAGTTCTTTTTACCAGGCTGCCAACAAAATGAAAAAGCATTGTCACGATATGGCAATGCTTTTTCATGCAAAAAATTACCGAAAAAGAAATAGGCAACCTAAAATTTATATGCTATACTTTTTCTTTTATGCATAATACATAAAAAAATTTTCAAAAAAGAATGTTTTTTTCCTGTTCATATAGAATATATAGGACATGGTTTTGTATAAACAATCATGTAATATAGAAGTGGTTGTTTGCTAACATCAGAGAAAGAGAGTGTGAAGAATAATCATGGAGGAACAAAAATTAGCGAGAGGATTAAAGAACAGACATGTTCAGCTGATTGCCATCGGTGGTGCAATCGGAACAGGATTATTTCTTGGTTCAGGGAAGTCTATCCACCTAGCAGGACCATCTATTTTATTTGCCTACATTATTACAGGCATCATCTGTTTTTTAATTATGAGAGCTTTAGGAGAATTGCTTCTTTCTAATTTGGAGTATCATTCGTTTGTTGATTTTGTACAAGATTATCTTGGCAGCATGGCTGCATTTATAACGGGCTGGACCTATTGGTTTTGCTGGATTACAATCGCGATGGCAGACTTAACAGCAGTCGGATTGTACACACAATACTGGTTTCCCACTGTACCGCAATGGGTGCCAGGTTTAATATTGCTTGTAATTCTTCTATGTATGAACTTAGCAACAGTTAAGCTTTTCGGAGAAATGGAGTTTTGGTTTGCGCTAGTTAAGGTAATTGCCATACTCGCATTAATTGTTGTCGGTTTATTTATGATCTTTAAAGGAATCACAACAGATGCTGGCCCATCAGGTTTCTCTAACTTATGGAGTCATGGCGGCATGTTCCCGAACGGTATGAATGGATTTATTCTATCCTTCCAAATGGTTGTATTTGCCTTTGTTGGAATTGAGCTTGTCGGATTGACTGCTGGAGAAACGGAAAAGCCAGAAGAAGTTCTACCGAAAGCAATCAACAGTATTCCAATCAGGATCTTGATATTCTATGTTGGGGCATTGCTTGTTATCATGGGGATTTATCCTTGGAATGCCATTAATCCAGCAGAAAGCCCGTTTGTTCAAGTGTTCTTGACAGTTGGAATTGCAGCAGCAGCCGGAGTAGTCAACTTTGTTGTCCTTACATCTGCAGCTTCAGCATGTAACAGTGCCATCTTTAGTACAAGCAGAATGGTATTCTCATTAGCAAAAAATGAAAACGCACCTGCACCAATGACTAAGCTGACAAAAAGACGTGTGCCAGCAAATGCACTATACTTTTCATTAGTCGTTATATTAGTGGCTGTTGTCTTGAACTATGTTATGCCTGAAGATGTATTTACATTGATTACGAGTATTTCAACTGTTTGCTTCCTATTCATATGGGCAATCATCGTCATTTGCCATATGTTGTATCGAAAAAGAAAGCCGGAATTGGCGAAAGGGAACCCATTTAAAATGCCCCTTTACCCAGCAGCTAACTATGTTATTCTAGCATTTTTGGCATTTATTTTAGTTGTCCTAGGTTTTGCAGAGGATACTAGAATCGCATTATTTGTGACACCAGTATGGTTTATTCTATTGATTGTCATTTATCAATTCCGTAAAAAAGCAGCTAAGTAAAAGAAGGAGAAAAGGCAGCGGATCGCTGCCTTTTCTAATTTTTACGGAAACTTTACAATAAAATAAAGTTTATCTTGACGTTCGGACAAACTTCCATTATTATAAATACATCAAGCAAGTAGAGCTGATAAATTAGTAGATTCATACATATTAAGATCCGATAGTTCAGCGGGAGAATACATCCTTGACAGGGATGGGGTCGGGGGTTCGAATCCCTCTCGGATCATCAAGAAGAGATCACTTTCCATAGAGGAAGTGGTCTTTTTTTGCGTTTTTTTAGTAATAAACGTCTAATCCTTCGCTATTTTTGATTAGACGTTTGCTGTCTTGTAATCAAGCTTTTAGTATTGCATGTTCTGCCCAGCCAATGATATTACCATTTACTCCGAATATTCTGCTATCCTAGCGCCGCCGAGTTTATATAACAACAGAAGTTGTTGGGCCATAAAAACAGGAGTCTCCATATAATCATTTTTTATCCAATACTTAGTCACACCAAATTGTGCAGAAGTAACATAACTAAGATAGATTTGTTGAGGTACTAATAAGTCAATGTCTCCCTCGGGATGAACGGTTGTTAAACCTTTTACTGTTTTTTCATAGAATATTTCTTGGAGTTTTTCGGAAAAAATCAATGGACCATTTTTTCCAAGCATAACAGTATAAAAATCTTTATGTTTATAAATATTTGTTAAGATTCCTTTGAATATCTCTTCTAATGTTTTGAGACTAAATGATTCTTTAGCTTCATTATGTATTTCAATTGCCTTTTCTAGATCATCCAGTACCTCTTTTATACTTTGTTCTAGTAAATCGAATTTATCTTTATAATGAGCATAAAATGTGGCGCGATTAATATCCGCCTTTTTTGTGATATCACTTACAGAAATAGAGTCAGCTCCCTTTGTTTGCAATAGGGTAAGATATGCACAAATAATAGCTTTCTTCGTTTTTGTAATTCTTCTATCTACCTTTTCCATTCGTACTCCTACTTTCGAATTATTTTCCCTATTTATAAAACGGTATGCAAAAATATGTTGCTTAAAATACATTTTTACCCATTTTAATGGTTTTATTTGGATGAAGTAGTTTGTAAAATTAATATACACATTGAATTATAACATACAGTGTGTTGGATAGGTGTTTAAACAAGGAGGGAAATGGATTGAGTAAATTACATGTTTTAATTGCTGGTGGGGGTATCGGGGGATTATGTTTAGCCCAAGCGCTAAAGAAGGCTGGAATACGATTTTCAGTATTTGAACGAGAAGATGATGTAGCAAAATCTGGTTACCGCTTGCATATGAATATGGATGGTGGTGAAGCATTAAAAAAATGCTTGCCAGAAAATCTATACCAACTATATATACAAACATCTAGAAAAAATCCTCGTCGTGAAATGGCTGTCTTGATTGATGAGCAGTTAAATGAAGTAGGAGTTCGCCCTCATATTGGCGCTCCCAATGATAAAGATTTTCCGCACACTGCTGTAAATAGAAAAACTTTATGTCAAATATTACTTAGTGGTCTGGAAGAAGATGTTTATTTTAACAAGAGAATAGTAGGGTTTGATCAAGATGAAGAGGAAGTGCGGGCCTATTTAGAAGATGGGACAGTGGTGCGGGGAGACATCCTTGTTGCTGCTGATGGCATAAATTCAGCTGTCCGAACTCAATTGCTGCCTGGAGTTTCACCGGTGGATACTGGTGCAAGAGCATTTTACTCGAAGTCACCTTTAACTAGTGAGCTAAGGGAGATTCTGCCAGAGGTTTTATTTGATGGTTTTACAAGTGTAATGGATGATAAGGGAATATTTATGGCAATTGGTCCATATGAAGCCAGACGACCAGTAATAGAGGCTGCCAAAGAACTGGCACCTCATTCAATCTTTGAACCTGTAGATGATTACATAATGATAACTTTAAATGTTTCAGCAAGGCACTTGAGCTTAACGGACGAAGAGCTTCGACAGTCTAATTCTAAGGTTTATCATGAAATCATGCTGAATTTTACGAAGAATTGGCATCCCGTTTTAAAAGGCTTAGTTGAACGAATACAACCAGAGACAGTTTCCCTCTTATCTGTTAGGTCTATTAATCCGATAGACCCTTGGCCAACAAGCCGCGTCACTTTACTCGGTGATGCTATTCACGCTATGCCGCCAAGCTTTGGAGCTGGTTGTAACCTAGCTTTAAGAGATGCTAGTATACTAGCAGAGCAAATAGCAGAAATGGAAAAACAGAATAAAGAATGGAAAAATGCGATATCTCACTACGAAGAAGAGATGCGTTTACACGATTACCCAATCTTTGAGATGTCCTCAAATATAGACTTAGCAAGAAAATTTAATCCTGTGTATAAATAATTAATCATCATTCCTATCCTGTTGTTTTCTTAAAAAAAGAGCAATAGGATAGGAATCGAAAAGTAGGAGTGGATAATGGATACCTATCAATTAATTTCAGAAGAAGCAAAGAAGAAATTGCTGATTATTTTAGCATGTTCGCTCGTGTTTTCATCCATGAGTGCCACTATGTTTAATGTTGCCTTGCCAGTAATAACAAAGGAGCTTTTCCTGACTTCCTCACAATCAAGTTGGATTGTCACAAGCTATATGATTGTTTATGCCCTTGGCTCTGTATCTTACGGAAAACTAGCTGATAAATATAAGTTAAAGAACTTGATAACAATAGGGATATTACTTTTTTCGCTAGGATCTTTATTAGGATTTCTCTCTAGTAGCTTTCCCTTGATTATTATTTCAAGAGTTATGCAAGCTATGGGTGCATCTGTGTTTCCTGCGTCTGCGATGATTATTCCAGCTCGTTATTTTTCACCAGAAACACGCGGCAGAGCGTTAGGGATGACATCAGCTGGTTTATCTTTTGGGGTTGCGATTGGCCCGATTATTTCAGGGGTTTTAACAACTGGTTTCCATTGGCATTATCTGTTTGCTTTATGTATTCTGCCAATCGTCTTTATCCCTTTATTTAGGAGTACGCTTGATAATCAATCAGGAAGTGATATTAAATTAGATTGGGTAGGAGCTATCCTTCTGGGGGGAATGGTTACTTTACTTTTACTAGGAATTTCGTCAAACCAAATGTTTTACTTCTTATTTGTTATCCTATTCGTTATTTTATTAATGTGGAGAATTAGGAAAGCAAAGGACCCTTTTATAAGAGGAGAATTATTTAAAAATAAAAAGTACACAATAATTCTTGTCTTATTTGCACTAAGCTCTGGTATTGGATTTGCTTTACCGTACTTAACGCCGCTATTTCTTTCAGATGTTTATCATATTAATGCTTTTACAAGTGGTCTTATAATGTTTCCAGGTGCCGCTTTAACAGCACTGTTATCCAAAAGAGGGGGATCGCTTGCCGATAAAAGGGGCGCAGCCTTTTTAGGATATATAGCAGTAACCGCCTATTTTGTTTGTTTTATTAATTTAATATGGCTTGTCGGAAAATCTCCCTATTTCATTATGGTAATTCTCGTGTTTGGCTATGTAGCGCAGTCATTCTTCCAAATGACCCTTGCAAATATGGTGTCACATGTATTGCCAAAAGCGGAAACTGGAGTAGGTATGGGGCTGTTTATGCTGACAAACTTTATCGCAAGCTCCATTGCAACGACATTAATGGGAACGTCTATTACTAGAGGCACCAGCTTTCTTAGCTTAAATATGTTTAACTTGGCAAATCAGGCAGCTGTTTATAGTGATATTTATCTCATGCTTACAGTGATTGTAGTTGTGATGTTTTGTATCTTTGTTTTTACTGTTGGTAAGAAAACTTATAGTAGAAATCTAAAAGAAAATGTATAAGTTTTTTAAAATAAATAAGGAGAGAGTAAACTTAGATGTAAATTCTTTGTTAACTTGAATATAACTAGATACTAACAATAGGCACTTTCTTTGGAGATAATATATCTCAAGAAAGTGCCTATTTTTTTTATGAGCAAAATTTCTAGTAATCAACGCAAATTTCTAAGAAATTATTTAATAAATAAACAATTCAACTTGATTTTTGGTATAGTAAAGATAAAGATTGTTTAATAATGCAACAGAAGGTGATGTTAAATGAAGGTTTTGGCGATTGCCCCCTATGAGGGGTTAAAAGAATTAATCATAGAATTAGGACGTAATCAAGATTTTGAGATACATGTAGAGGTTGGAGATTTAGAGAAAGGAGTTAAGCTTGCCAGCCGCGCAGCTGAACAAGGGTTTGATATTATTATCAGCCGCGGGGGGACAGCAGAACTCATCCAAAAGAAAGTATCCATTCCTGTTATTGAAATTGAAGTTTCCGGATATGACATGCTCCGAGTGTTAACCCTTGTAAAAGACTATCCTGGTAAGGCTGCAATTGTTGGCTTTCCGCCGATATCGGAAGGAGCAGCAACAGTTTGCCAACTACTTGAAATGGATATTTCCCCGTTTGTTATTTCTAAGGAGGAGGAAGTACAGCCAACGTTAAAGCAGTTGCTGAAAAAAGGATATGAAGTCATTATTGGTGATGCCATTACTGTGAAGGAAGCAGAAAATCTTGGATTAAATGGAGTATTAATTACGTCTGGAAAAGAAAGCATCTTAAAGGCTTTTCAAAATGCAAAAAAAATACACCATTATTTTTCCATACTAAGAAGAAAATTATCGATTGCCGAACAAATTCTTCAAGAAGAAGATGGCTTTGTTGTGTTTGATGCAAAGTTTAATAGTGTCTACTCTAATACATGTTTCACTGAACAATTAAAATTAACCTTTAAAGCTTCTGTCGATATCGAGGAGGCAGTGACAGAAGTTATTTCAAAAGGTGAATATTCCTCTCTAATTGAAAGTGATAATGTCTTTTGGAAGGTAAAGGGGACCGAATTGGAAGGATTTGAACTTCCGCTAGTTTTGTTCCGGTTACAAAGAGTGACATCTACTCAAAAAAAGCTTTCTGATGGTATAACCATTATTTCTACAGTGATGAATTCCAGCCCGATTAAATCTTCTTTTATAAAAAATAACCAGATGAAAAAGATTATTCAATCAGCTGAAAAATTTAGTGATAAAAAGGAATCGATCTGGATCAGCGGTGAAAAAGGGACAGGGAAGGGGAAATTAGCTCATTATATCCATTTCCATCGTTCCAAACATACTTTACCCCTGCTGACAATAAATTGTTCTCTTGTAAATGAAGAACAATGGAAATGGTTGTTGGAGGATGAAGGTCTGCTTGCCTCCAATGAGAAGGGAACTATTTTTCTCAAAAATATCGATACCATTTCTTTATCGATTCAAAAGGATCTATTGTCTTTTCTTATAAAGCATAACCTGAAGTCGCCTATTATTGCATCATCAAGAGAGAGTATTTTGACCATGATTGAAACTGGTGCGTTCTCAAGTGATTTATATTTTTTGCTGGCCCGACTGACATTAACTCTTCCGCCGTTATCAAAGCGAAAAGAAGATATTGATCATCTCGCTCGTATTTTTATTAATGAAACGAATACAAAATACGGCAAACAAATTGCAGGGATTCGGAATGAAGCTATTAAGGAATTAGAGAATTATAGCTGGCCAGGAAACATAACTCAATTGAAACAAGTGATAAATGAAACGGTGCTGTTAGCAAATGGACCTTTTATTGAAAAAGAAGATATAAGTCATATTTTAAATACAAAGTTAAAAGAAACGGAAATGGCTCAGCTAAACCTAATAGGTACGTTAGAGGAAATAGAACAGAGAATTATCAGGCAGGTTTGGCAGGAAGAAGGTATGAACCAAACTAAAACAGCTGAGAGGCTGGGCATTAACCGAACAACTTTATGGCGAAAATTGAAGGAATTGTAAATAAAAACATCAAAACTGTTTCAAAATTAAACAGTTTTGATGTTTTTATTATTTTGTTTAAAATAAATATTGTGAAAATAAACAATATAATCTATAATTCAACATGTAAGCGTTCTTATAACTGTTTAAAAAATAAACAATTGAATTGGAAGGTGGAAGGATATGGAGCTAAAAGGGATTATTCCAGCTATGTTGACTCCATTAACGATAGAACAAAAAGTCAACGATTCTGTTACAAGACAATTAACAAACCATTTGCTTGATTCAGGTGTACATGGGCTTTTCATTCTTGGGACAAACGGGGAATTTCACCTGCTGAATAAGGAAGAAAAATTAACATTTGCCAAAATTGTCATTGAGGAAGCAAATGGAAGAGTACCTGTAATCGTTGGTACAGGCGGTAATAGTACAGAGGAAACGATTGATTTATCACAAAAAATGGAGCAGTTGGGCGCTGATGCTTTGTCCGTGATTACTCCGTTCTTTATATCGCCATCACAAGCGGAAATGGCTGTTCACTTTGAAAAGGTAGCAAAGAGTACTTCCTTGCCGATTCTACTGTACAATATCCCGGCTAGAACAGGGGTTAATCTTGAGCCAGAAACTGTTTCACGACTAGCTAAAGTACCGAATATTGTCGGAATCAAAGATAGCAGCGGCAACTTTGCCAACATTGAGAATTACATTAATGCAACAAAGGATGAAGATTTTTCGGTTTTTGCTGGTACAGATTCTTTAATTCTTCAAACCTTACAAGCTGGTGGAAAAGGAGCAGTTGCTGCGACAGCCAATATGGTTCCGGATGTAGTAGTTGCAATTTACGACAAATGGTTAGAAGGAAATATAGAAGCGGCGAAGGAAAATCAAGAAAAGCTACAGCCTCTTCGTGACACCTTTAAACATGGTACCTTGCCTTCTGTATTAAAGAAAGCGGTAGAACTTTACAGTGTTCCAGTAGGTCCACCAAAAATGCCTGTATCTGAAGTATCAGGAGATGCGCTAGAAATAGTCACTGAAATGGTGGAATGGTATAAACAACGAAAAGAATCGATTGTTAAATAACAATAGTAAAACACAATCATAATGAAATTAGAAAGGTGGATGGAAATGCAAACGATTTATCAATTTCAAACTGCGCAAAATATTGTCGCAGGTCCAAACTCACTTCAGTTGCTTGGAGAAAAATTAAACCTACTAGGAGTAGAGGTGAAATCAGCACTGATTATTACACAGCCGCCGATGGTGGATTTAGGTTTTGTTGAACAAATAGTCAATCCGTTAAAAGAGAAAGGAATATCTGTTGATACTAACACAAATATTTTACCTGAACCAACATTAGAAAATATTGAACAAGTTTTTGAAGCAACGGCAAGTAATAATTATGATGTATTAATTGGTATTGGCGGGGGAAGTGTTCTTGATACAACAAAAATTCTCTCTGTGTTAAAAACAAATGATGCATCTGTTGAGCAGCTATTGGGGACTGACCTTGTGGCGAATCCAGGAGTTCCGACAATTTTAATTCCAACCACTTCCGGAACTGGTGCTGAAGTTACACCAAATGCAATCGTTACCCTGCCTGACCAAGAATTAAAGGTTGGTATTGTAAGTAAGTATTTACTTCCGACACTAGTTATCCTTGATCCTGTGCTCACTTTAAAATTACCTAAGCCAATCACGGCTGCAACAGGAATGGATGCTTTTACTCATTCTTTAGAATCCTTTATTTCAACAAAGGCAAATCCAATCAGTGATATGTTTGCATTAGAGTCAATCCGTTTAATCTCTTCCAGCATTGTGGAAGCTTATCAAAATGGAGAATCAATAGATGCAAGAGAAAAAATGCTGGTAGGGTCTATGTATGGCGGGATGGCTTTAACAAGTGCAGGAACAGCAGCCGTACATGCTTTGGCCTATCCTTTAGGCGGAAAATATAAAATTCCTCATGGTGTGGCAAATTCTATGCTCCTTCCACATGTCATGAAATACAATATGGATGCAATAACGGACCGATTGGCTTTAGTTGCTGAACCTATGGGAATCAGTACTGAAGGTCTTTCCAATAGCCAAGTGGCAGAAAAAGTTGTCGAAAAAATCGTTGAGTGGACCAATGTGTTAGAAATCCCTCAAGATCTTAAAAGCTATGGTGTTAAAGAGGAAGAATTGCCGGAAATTTCTGTATCAGCTTCACAAGTCACCCGTTTGTTAAATAATAATCCAAAAAAATTAAGTGTAGCAGATATTGAAGCGATTTATCGCCAGCTGCTATAATGCTAGATTATGAGAATATCAGTTATTTCGGATGATTTAACGGGAGCAAGTGATTGTGGAGGGCAGCTTATTCGTTTCGGTTTAAAGGTGTCCGTAATGGTGCAGGAACATTCTGAAAAAATGAGTGACTATGACGCAGTTATTTACAATACAGACAGCCGCTCTGTTACCGGGCATGAGGCTTATGAAAGCGTGAAAAAGGTATGTGACACGATAAAATCAGATCCAGTAGACGTAATCTATAAAAAGATTGATTCGACCATGAGAGGGAATATTGGGGAGGAAATCAATGCCATCTTTGATTCTTTTTCCCCGGATTTCGTGATCATTGCTCCTGCCTTTCCAGTGAATGGGCGTAAAGTCATTAATGGGATTCATTATCTAAATTCTGTTAAATTGGAGAATACCGAGGTGGCAAAGGATCCAAAAACACCTGTCCGGGATTCAGAGATTAAAAGATTGATAGAAAATCAATCAAAGCGGAAGGTAGAGCATATTACCTTTCAAGAGATTCATCAAGGGCATGACACTATCATGGAAAAATTGGTTTCCTGTAAGAACAATCAGATCTCTTATATTACAGTTGATTCTGCGCAAGAGTCTGATTTGGAAAAACTTGTCGAATTGATTCACCAGACTGATTTCTCCGTCGTTTGGGTTGGTTCTGCTGGTCTAATGAATTATTTACCGGAGATTTACGGGATGAAACAAGTCGAAAAAACGCTTCCTCTGCCTATCCATACTGAACCTGTTCTCTTAGTTGTTGGCAGTGTTAGTGAAACAGGCAGAATCCAGCTGCAGCATCTTTTGAACAATTCGGAAACGGTTGGACTGGAAATGAATTCGTCTAAAGTCTTACAGGACGAAGAATTAAAGGCAATGGAATTAATGCGAATTCTGTCTGAGGCTAAAGAGGCTTTATTTCAAGGGAAAAATGTAGTTTTATACTCTTCGAATAATGTGAATGAAACCCGTAACATTGGCGAGCAACTGGGATATGATGCTGTTAAAATTAGCAATATTATTTCCATGAGATTAGGTGAATTAGCAGCAGAAATCATCTCTATTCATGATTTAAAATATTTATTTTTAACTGGTGGAGATACTGCTCAGCAAGTTTTCCTACAATTAAATGCAAAAGAATTTATATTACTGGATGAAGTAGAATCTGGTATCCCGCTTGGCCGGGTATCCACTGATAAAGAATTTTTTATAGTTACAAAGGCTGGGAACTTTGGCTCAAAGGAAGTCATGTTAAAAGCACTTTATAAACTTCATGGGAGGGATTATGATGAAGCCGATTATAGGGATTACCATGGGCGACGCCGCAGGAGTGGGATCTGAGATTATCGTGAAAGCATTAGGCCATCCAGCTGTGTACGAAATATGCAGACCAGTTGTGATTGGGGACGCGAAAATGATTGAAAGAGCCATTCGTATTACTCAAGCACCATTAACTGTAGCAGCAGTTGCATCTGTCACTGATAGCAAATTTGAATTCGGTACAATTGACTGTATGGATCTGGATTTACTACCTGCTGACTTGCCTTTTGGAGAATTGTCGCCACAAGCAGGAGATGCAGCCTTTCAATATTTAAAGACAGCTGTTGAATTGGCAAAGAATAAAGAGATACAATCAATCTGTACCGCACCATTAAATAAAGAAGCGCTTCACAAGGGAGGACATCTATATCCAGGACATACCGAAATTCTTGCAGAATTAACGGAAACGGTGGATTATTCGATGATGTTATCTTCACCTAAATTGAAAGTGATTCATTTGACCACACATGTTGGTCTGATTAAAGCAGTTCAGTCGATTACACCAGAACGAACGTATAAAGTAGTAAAGCTTGCTCATGAAACATTAACACGTGCAGGTTATACAAATCCAAGAATTGCGGTTTGCGGAATCAATCCACATGCAGGTGAAAATGGCTTGTTTGGTGAAGGGGAAGAGGAAGAAAAACTAGTTCCGGGAATTGAGCAAGCAAGTGCTGAGGGAATAAATGTAAGCGGTCCCCACCCTGCTGATACCGTGTTTTTCCGTGCAGTTCGTGGTGATTTTGATTTGGTCGTCGCCTGTTATCATGATCAAGGCCATGTGCCAATAAAAGTATTAGGATTAGAAGAGGGTGTTAATATAACGGTTGGTTTAAATGGCGGAGTTATTCGTACCTCTGTAGATCATGGTACTGCATTTGATATTGCCGGAAAAAATATAGCTGATGAAAGAAGTATGCTCGCAGCCATCCAATCTGCCGCTGAATTGTCGCCAAAAGAAGTTTGCAAATAAGAATTTGATACCTATTAATTAGTACAAGGGGACTTAAAGTGTAATTTCCCAAGTAAATGGCTTTATTTTAATTTTTAGCAACTAGGAAATTTTAAGTTCCCCATATGGTATCGATACAAAATTCAATAGAACAGTGTATGTAAATATGTAACCCCTTACTTATGGTGGATAATAGTCTGGTAGAGAACTTTTAAAGGGTACCTGCATAGCAAATACTGTTTATTCCAGAAGAGCGGATATTAAAATAGAAATATAATTAAAAAGATAAGGTGATTAGTATGGGTAATAATAAATTAGTAATAAATGAGTCCATTCCAAATGGTAAATTATATCATGATGCTTATACAAATATTGATTTTTCTCTCATTCCATCAGGGCCTTTTTCAACAGCACATGCACCAACTATTATTAAGCTAGACAATGGAGATTTATTATGTGCATGGTTTGCAGGTTCGTTTGAAGGCAGTCCTGATATTTCCATAGTATTATCGAAATTTAATCATGATACGCTAGAGTGGAAGGAACCGAAAATTATTTCGCAAGATGATACTCGCAGTGAGCAAAACCCATCATTCTTCCAAGCACCTGATTCATCAGTATGGTTAATCTATACATCTCAGGAAGGTCGCCAACCAGATAAAGATAATATGCAGTTTACATCCATTATTAAATATCAGAAAACATACGACAATGGTGAAAATTGGACAAAACCAGAAGTATTGTTCAGCCAGCAAGGGACATTTGCTCGACAAGCTATTCAAGTATTAAGTAATGGTAGATGGATATTCAGCACATGGGTTTGTGAGGATTCAGAATTAGGACTTACAAACGATCCTACAGTATTTCAAGTATCAGATGATGAAGGATTAACATGGAAAGAAGTACGCATGCCTGACAGTAACGGACGAGTACATGCTAATGTTATAGAATTAGCAGATGGCCATTTAGTGGCATTTATGAGAAGTAGATTTGCTGATTATATTTATAGAAGTGAATCAACAGATTATGGAGATTCTTGGACAGTGCCTGAGCCAACCATCTTACCAAATAATAATTCAAGTATAAGTGCAATCAAACTTGATAACAATGCCATCGCAATTGCCTATAATGCAAACTCAGCTCAAAACCCTGAAAAAGGCAAAGTAGCATGGCCTGGATTAAGAAACCCAGTAGTCGTGTCTGTGTCTGAAGATGGCGGAAATACTTGGCCTATCGGTCGAATTATTGAACACGCAGAAGGTTTCATCGGAGCAGAGAATAAAACGAATAATTCACAATTTGAATATCCTACGATTTATCAAGATGTAAAAGGGATTTTACATTTAGTCTACGCTTATAAAAATAGAATATGTGTCAAATATAACAGTTTTTCAATTCAAGATATCTATGGTGAAAAACGGGAAAATGAAGGAGTTTACAATCCTACATCGGGAGAAATAAGTTAGATTGGTAGTTTCCTTTCTATACAGGCTTAAATTAGTCCCTTACCTAATGAGTGAACAGAGTAGGGGACTGATATAAAAGGAGAATGTTTTTTTTCGTTTGTTTGTAAGCGTAAACATAATAGGTTAGTATCAATACCGCTGTAACTCCCTGACAGGAGCTTAAGACTTTAACGCCGACTAAGATTGTTAAACATCTTAGCAGGTTTCTACATGCTATTGTTTTTCCAATATAGGAAAAGGTACTTGGTCAAGACTGCTCTAATCAGACTATTTGAGGTTGACGTTTAAGCTCTTTATGCTGATAAGACAGAGAATAACCGCCAGTATGAATGGCATTACTTGATGCAAACATCTGATGGTGCATTTCATCTGCCTAGCTATCTTAACCTTGAGAAATATGTTCGCATTACCGAGCAGAATTTGGTGTGCAGAAATAAGCAGCTGTTTAAGGCAGACTTAGAGACCTTGATAGTTTGAAATATAAGCATACTGTCATTATTTAAGAGAGGAGAAACAAAAAATGACAATGGAAATGATTCTTGCCCTTGGTATTTTGATTCTGATGATTGTCATGATCATGTCAGATAAATTTGCCTTCGGCGCACCACCAATCCTGGCCTCCCTTCTGCTAGTAGTCACCGGTTTGTCTACTGTTCAGGAGGCTTTCGCCGGCTTCGTAAATCCAAGCGTTATCATGGTTGCTGGTTTTATGGTTGTTATGGCAGGACTAATGAAGACTAGCTTGATTAGTAAGGTTCAATCTTCTATGCTCAAATTAGTTAATAAGGGCGGTTATAAAAGCTATGCTTTTTTACTAGTAGTAGTTATGCTTGGGGCTAGTTTAGCAGGTACCGGTTCTACTGGTTACTATGTACTAATTCTATCGTTGATAGCTACAATCCCTTATAATAAAAAAATGCCTACGTCCAAACTGATGATGCCTTTAGGATTTGCTACTAACCATCCTTTACTCCCTTTCAATGTAGCTCTCTTATATGGTGTTACGGTAAGCGTACTGGAAACAGCAGGTTATACTGGCGGGATTTCTATGTCAAAATTTGCTGTAGTGAATTTTATTTTGGCTATTGGTTTCTTAGCATGGAGTTTGATTGCTTATCGTCTTTTACCAGATCATCCGATTACAGAAGATTCTGGATATAGTGAAGTCGCGGTTACGACAGAAATTGTCACGATGCCTTCATGGAAAGAATACAGTACCATCGCAGCATTTATCCTAAGTGTAATTGGTATGATGCTTATGAACGTGTTGGGCAATGCCGCCTATGTAATTCCTGGCCTTGCAGGAGCATTTTTACTAATAATTAACGTGCTTGACTTCAAGGAAGTCCGCGATAATATGGGTGCACCTGTAATTCTTATGATGGCTGGCGTTATCGGCGTTGCTGACGCTTTGGCTAACTCTGGATTTACAGCAATGATTGGTGACTTTGTGGCGAATTCATTGGGTACAGATATTCATCCATTCCTTCTTATCTTTATTTTCGCACTTCTAACTAGTACTTGTGCTACTTTTACTGGTTCAAATATGGGTGCTGTATACATCTTTGCACCTATCGCTATTGCAACGAGCATTAGTTTGGGACTTAATCCTGCTGCGGCCGCAATTGCAGTTGTAGTATCTGGATGGAACGGCGGATATATGCCAGTCGATGGTATGCCTGCGATGATCTTAGGAATGGGTAAATATAAGCTTCCACAGTTCTGGTTATTTACAGTACCTATGTATCTAATTCGTATCTTTGCACTATGTGTCGGTGCTATTCTTATGTTCCCTGTAAACTGATAAGGCGTAAGTTGGAATAGAGAAGAAAAGAAGCGATAGAATTATATTTAAATTGTGAATGTTAAAGAGCGCCATTGTTTGAAAGCGGATTCAACATATTTGTGAAAATGTCTAAACCTAGGATGCATATGGGATTAGACATTTTTTATTATATAGAAAAGGAGCATTTCGGCTTTCTTCTACAAAAGAAACTTTCGCTTTTACAACAAAAGAGAAGTTTAACCGGTATAGTCATTTAGATATAATGAGTTAATAAGTAAATATTCGAAAGGAAGATGACTATGATATATATCGCTCTTCTTCGCGGGATAAATGTTGGTGGGAAAAATAAAATGGACATGAAGCAGCTTAAACAGACTTTTGAACAAGCAGGGATGAATGATGTGGTCACATATATCAATACAGGAAATATCATTTTTTCATCGATAAGTACTTCAAAAACGGATTTATCACGCATTTTGGAGGAAGCGATTCACTCTGATTTCGGATTGAAAATTAATGTATTAATATGCAGCTTTGATGACTTCAAAGCAATCATTCATTCTATTCCAGACACTTGGAGAAATGACAAAGACATGAAAAGTGATGTATTGTTTTTATGGGATGAAATCGATGATGAATCTGTACTAAAAAACCTAGTCATCAAACCAGATATTGACAGAGTGGTATATGTTCCCGGTGCCATTTTATGGTCCGCAGAAAAGAAAAATATAAGTAAAAGCGGAATGGTAAAGATCGTTGGTTCAAAGTTATATAAACAGGTTACTGTTAGAAATGTCAACACCGCTCGGATGATATATGAACTATTGCAACAAAACAGTTAGTTAGCAGATGATCAAGTTACATTGATTATTCAAGATTTTTATGTTGGAAAAGACATATCTTGGATACGAACAAAGAAACGGTTCAAAAAAAGATGAACCGCTTCTTTCCTGCCTATTCATTGCTGTTTAAGTAGTTATGCAGAGATTTTTCATAGATTATACTTAGTTAATCTTCTTGCAGCAATTCCTCTATAAAAATAATAGCAACATCATAAGACTCCATTTCAGTGATATTTATTCCTCTGTCAGTGGCAACATGTGCTGCAAATTGACCCCATTCTTCTAAGGTTTTAACTTTGTCTAAGACATCTTTAACTTCTTCATGCTGTCCTTGACCAACATAATCCACTAGTCGGTTTTTATCCCATTTCTCGCCAAATATGCTTGCTAAATAATCATATAAATTCCTCCTTTTCCTCCTTTTTTCAATCTTTCTTATTTGATTATGCTATCTAAACCTTAACGTATTCATACATAATAACAACAGCTTTTATCCTTCTAAGACACATTTCTCTTATGTGATTTTCTAGCTTTCTTACGAGAGAAAACCAAGGAGATGATAAAGGCAATAAAACAAGTACCAGCTAGAAATATAAACGCTGCTTTCATAGAGACATGCTCATAAACACTGCCGCTGATAATTGGGAAAGTTGTCATCCCAACGGCATAGACAGCCTGGAAGAAGCCCATTGCAGTTGAGCGTTTTTGCTGAGGAATAGATTGGAGCGCCTCAGAAGTTAACAGCGAAAATAAGATACCCGTACCCATGCCAGGGATTAATTGTAAAAAACAAACCATTAAAACGGAACTAGATTGCGGCACTAACAAACAGTAAATGCCAAGTAATAAAAAACTGGAATAGATCCACTGTTTTTTTGTGAGCAGCTCAAGGAATTTCGTTGAAGCAAGCTTAGCAAAAAAAACAGCAGAAATCATATAGATGATAGAGGAAAAACCAATTTCCATATTTTTGGCGCCCAATTCCTGGATAACTTGATTTGTAAAGGACATGGTTGTAGCCATTTGCACACCTTGCTGTACTAATGCTAAACAGGAATAAAGTAAAAGGTTCTTATCTTTTAATACCTGTAATAACTCCATTACAGAAACTTTAGGTTGATTGGTCGGTTTTGTTGTACGAAGGAAAAAGGCAAGCAGACATGCGAATAGGCCAGCTCCTAAGCTAAAGGCGCAAATCACCATCATGCCGACAGTATCATACAAGAAGGTGCTAGTGACAAATGCTAGTAATATCCCAGTGTTATTAGCCATAATGATCTTGCTCGTTGCGCGAGTCTGAGCTTCTTTATTAAAAAAGCTCATATACAATACCATAAAGGAAATCCAAGTTGCACTTGCTGTCCCTGATAATATATTTGCAATTAAAAAGCCCGTTTCATCTGGTAACAAAATTCGAAAAAAGGAAGCAGTACCAGCAAAAAATGTTCCCAAAATAATAAAAAGCTTATGATTACTGCTAAGATCAGCAAGAATACCTACTGGCAATCGTAGGGCAAGTTGTGAAATTCCATATGCACCGATAATAGCACCTACTACATTACTCGAAATATGGGCTAGCAGTAGATAGGTAGTTTGATAAGGGATATATACATATTGAGCGAACCAAAAAAACACCACAATCCATAAAATAAGCGATGCTTGGTTCCTTTGTATAGTTTGCATGGATGAAAATCTCCTTTCCGAATTATCTGTCTAGTCAGTAGATTGAAATACAAAGTTTGCACCGCAGTGGTTAACGTTAAGTTTTAAAGAGTAAGACAACTTCACCTTTCGTATTTATACCTTCTATGTAGAGACTATCTATATATATATCAGAGTATACAAAAGAAAATGAATGTTCAATAATTTCGCTTTGAAAATTAGTTAGAGAGTTCAGTGCAAAATGGACAGGGCTTTAGGTAGGAATAATCTATCCAGCTAACCAGAAATAGGTCACTTTCCATAGAGGAAGAGACCTGTTATAAATTTTACTTATCTTTTTCTTCTATCCGTAATACTTTTAAAATTCGATGGTAGGGACATTTCATGGGGGCTGTTTCATCATCGCGGAGAAAGTATTGCTTCCATTCTAGATTATCCGTCTCTCCATATGTGTTTAAGGAAGGGTGGATGCCGATTTTATCATAGTTTTTAAGTCTTTGCCGAATTTTTGTTTTCACCCGCTCAGCGAAAGTTGGTTTTTTAGTGAATTCCTTCAAGACCCACCTTGGCGTAATCGCAAACATCATAGTTGGAAAATATCTGCTTTGCCGATTTTTGTGGGCAGGTGTGGCGCAATACATGAAGTACTGCTCGCCATGAAAGCAAAACTCCCATAACGAATGATGCGGGTCTTTAGGAATATGTTCTGGCCATTCCATTTTATCGAGTGCAGCAAGCGTGCTTAATTGCTGCCAAAAAAGCTCCTCATATTGTTCTACACCGCAATCGGTTTTTAACTCATCAGGTGTTTCGAAGAAAATGATCAGAGAGGTATAATTTCCGAATGACCTGGACTGTTCTGTATAAGAGAGCAGCAGTTCTCCGAGCTCCACACTGCTGCTCTCTACCCGTGGATCGCCGATAAATCCGTATCGCAATTGATTTTTTCTAAATCCAATAACCGCAGGTATGCAAGGGAAGGGTTTATCCACATCCGTCATCTTCGCTTCAAAAGCTTCTAATGCCTTCTCTTGACATTTAGTTAAGCTGTTTATCGGCAAGGAGTCTTTATTATATAGAATGTTAATCATTATCACCTCACAATTGGTACTAATACTCTATTCAACTGGGAACAAAAGGGAAATATGTCCACTTAGGTCTGTACATTTCGTGTATAAATTTGACCTTTCGGTTGGAGGATTTATCAGAGCTGGTCAAGAATAGGTAATGTATAGTATTGCTTGTCATTTAGGCGATTAGGAGTGATTGAATTGCGGAAAAATCAGCTTGCGTTTGTTTTAATTCTAGTACTAATAGTTCTGTTAGTTGTGTATGGAGCCTACAAACTGATGAATTCACGCACTGTTCAATTGGTTGGGAGTATCGTAAATCACATCGATACGGAGGAAAAGCTAGTGGCATTGACATTTGATGACGGACCGACAAACAATGTCGAAGCACTTCTGCCGCTATTAGAGGAATATGATGCGAAGGCGACTTTTTTTTTAATAGGAAGTGAACTAGAACAGAACATGGAATTAGGAGAAGCGATTGCAGATGCAGGCCATCAAATTGGAAATCATACATACTCTCACAAGAGGATGGTTTTTAAGTTGCCTTCCTATATAAAGGAAGAAATAGAAAGCACAGATAGCTTAATTCGAGATACAGGCTTTGAAGGGGAGATTGATTTTCGCCCTCCATACGGAAAAAAACTAATTGGGTTACCTATATTTCTTGAAAAAAATAACAGGGAAACGATCACCTGGAATTTAGAGCCTGACAAGTTTTATCAGTCAGCAAAAGACAAGATACAATATGTGAAGGAAAATATCACACCAGGATCGATTATTCTTCTTCATCCGATGTATGACAAGACTGGAGAGGAATGGAATACAACAGAAGAGATACTTGATGCATTATCAAAGGATGGATATATATTCGTAACAGTAAATGAGCTTCAAGAAGCAGGCAGTTAGACGATAATAAATATAAGAAGAAACAGGATACACTAGCAGTATTAAATTGGATTAATTTACAAAGGAAATAAAGATTGCTATCCAGTTTTTCCGCTCATATAATAGACAAATATATAATGTTTAGTACTAAAGAACTATTTGGTAGAGATACAGAAGGGGAAATTTTTATGGACTTCACACAGCATCTGTCTTTTTTAAAACTGCAAGAGCCCCAGCTTCGATTGTTAATTGATTTAATAGAGGAATTTATTGTCGTAAAGGACGGTGCCGGCAAATGGATTCTCACAAATAAGAAGGTCATTGAATCATACCGGCTAGCTGGTGTCTGTTATCAAGGCAAAACAGATCTAGAGCTTGCCGAGCTTATACCAGACATGGGAGATAAATTTATTCGTAATCACGCAACAGATGAATTGGCTTGGGAGAAAGGCAGCTCTCTTAAAATGGAAAAATCATTAGTTGATCAAAATGGTGTGGAAAATACGTGGGAAGTCATTAAAACCCCTGTTTTTGATAGTGAAGGACAGCGCAGTCACCTAATTATCGTATCTCGCAATATTACAGACCGGAAGAAATCAGAGCAATTACTGCATGCAAGTGAACGGAAATTTCGGGTTATTACGGAAAAGATGAAGGATATTATTTTGCTTGTTGATAGTGCAGGCTCCATTCAGTATGTTTCTCCTTCCTTTAAGAGAATTCTCGGCTTTGACAGCTGTCCTTTAAAGGGAGAAAGCTTATTTACATTTCTCCACAAACTTGATGCAAAACAAATGCAAGAACGGCTTGATCGTGTAGTGGAAAAGAGACATGTTGATTATAAATTTGAATTTAGACTAATAGATGCCGCCAGTCAATACAGATGGTTTGAAGCAAATGGCTCTTGTGTAAGAGGAGACGACGGGGAACTTGATTATATCATTTTAGCTTCCAGAGAAATTTCGGAACGAAAAGAGTATGAACACAGGCTCGAGGAAATGGCTTATCAGGACTACCTCACCAAAATTCCGAACAGGCGCTCTTTAATGAAAAACTTGCCAAGGCTTATTTCAGAGTCCGAGCAAACGAATAAAATGCTTGCCCTTGCCTTTCTTGACCTTGATTTCTTTAAGCAAATTAATGACACATACGGTCATGAAATTGGAGACAAGCTGCTTGCTCTGTATGTCAGAAGAATAGAGAAAAATTTGCGGTTAACAGACAGTATTGCTAGAGTAGGCGGAGATGAATTTGTTATTACTATTGAAGGGCTGAATAGTAAAGAAGAGGCAGAAAAAATCATTTCCAGATTATGTGAAAGCTTAAAAGAGCCTTGGGCAATTGATGAGAACCATGTATTAAAAACATCGTCCTCCATGGGTGTTGCTCTTTACCCTAATGACGGGTCAACGATTGAAACACTGTTGAATATGGCCGATACAGCACTATATGAAGCAAAGAAAAACGGCAGAGGTCAATACCAGTTTTATTCAGAATCCGCTTTAGTATGAAAATATAACCAGCTTCCTTTTTTTGAAGCTGGTTTATTTTTGTAGATTTGAATTTTAAACAGGAACAAAATGAACATTTGTACCTATTAGTTGTTAATAACCGGATATTTATCTTCTGGAAATCATATGGTATTCTAAGTGTAATATAGGAAAAAAGTAGGGGTGGGGTCTTTGTTTTTAACGAAAAAAAGAGCGAAAAGAGAAACAGCTGAACAATTCACATTAGGGGATGTGGAGTTAAAGGTTGCTAGAAACAGTGAGGTATACAAACAAGTTCAGATGATAGGTTTAACAGCAGAGGATTTAATCCAGCTTAAAAGGATGCATATCTATGTGCTGAATAATATCGGGGGAATTGTAGACAGATTTTATAAAAATTTAGAAAATGAGCCGTCTTTGCTTGGAATCATTCAAGATAACAGCTCTATAGAGCGCTTAAAAAAAACACTGCGAACACATATAGGTGAAATGTTTGCCGGTGAAATCAATCGTGAGTTTTTGGAGAAACGGATACGAATTGCTCATGTTCATGTCAAAATTGGACTGCAGACGAAATGGTATATGTGTGCATTTCAAGATTTGCTGCTGTCCTTGCTTGGGTTGATTGAAGATAATTTCCCAAATAAAGAGGAGCATATGCCGTTAATTAGGGCTGTGTCAAAAATTTTAAACTTGGAACAGCAATTAGTTCTTGAGGCTTATGATGCAGAATCAGACCGAATTAAAGCGGAAGGGGAACAGGAAAAGCTGCTTATTCGCCAAAGTGTAGCAGAGGCTTCAGAAAATCTTGCTGCTATCTCTGAGGAAACAAATCAATCGTTCCAGCACCTTGTTGGTCAGTCTAACGACATGATTATATTCGCAAAAAAAGGTGCAGACTTATCCAATTTGGCAGAGGAGCGAGCATTACAAGGCAAACAGCAAATTAACATGCAAGCAGCCACAATGGAAAATATTCACCATAAAGTCAATGAAATTACAGGAGATGTGCATGTCTTGCTGTCTATCACCAATCAAATGGCTGAAATTATTAATATTGTGAAAGGAATTGCGGAACAAACCAATCTCTTGTCTTTAAATGCAGCTATTGAAGCAGCAAAGGCCGGAGAACATGGATTAGGTTTTTCTGTCGTTGCTGGAGAAGTGAGAAAACTTTCTGATGATACGAAGAAATCTGTCGCCAATGTGGCCACCTTGATTCAAAATACAAATGGACAAACAGAAAAACTGACAAGCTCTTTAGATAAAATCATGGAAGAAATCTCAAAAGGGAATAAAAGTATGCAGGAAACAGCTGAGCACTTCCAGCATATTTTAGAAGCAATGTGTGAAACAAAAGGGCAAAACAACAGGATAGATGAAAAACTTGCTTCTTTCATACAGCTCATCAATGAAATGGGCAGCGATTTTAAAGAGGTGGCTGTATCTGCAGACAAATTAACATGGATTGCTAAAGAGATGGAATAAACAAAAAAAGGCTGGCAGCGCCAGCCTCATTTTTTAGTGGTTTGTTCTTACATGTTGATCAGATGTCTTTTCCTTTGGTGACATGAAAAGCATACCGATATTAATCAGACCAGCGATTCCGACAAGTCCATAAACAATTCTTGATAATGCTGCATCTTGTCCGCCGAAAATAGCTGCTACAAGATCCCATTGGAAGAATCCTATTAATCCCCAGTTAATTGCTCCGATAATAGTTAGAACTAATGCTGTTTTCTGTAATGCTGTCATGACTATTCCTCCTTTTAGTGTATTTCGTTCTTAGTTTGTATTTACACTGTATGGAGGAAAGTGAAACATATTGTGAAAAGGTAAATGTATCCAAAAAGACCCCCCTCATAAAGGAAGGGGGATAAAATTAGTTTTTACCATAGAAGGTAATAAAATTTTCGTAATAATTGTCTGCATATATAAACTCTAAATTTTTACCTTTAGCCATTTTTAAAGTGATATAAGCACTTAAGCTTTTTCCTTTTGAAAGCATCTCGGAACCTTCTAGTTCTTCATCTTCATAATCAACTGCAAAGTACCAATTATCAAATACATCATAGTATTTGTTATTGACATAACCTTCAGAAAGCCAGCCAATATAATCCCTTGCTCCATAATTAGTAATAGTTACAGGCAATGCGATATAACTGTTATTTCCATCGAATAGATAGCTCTCCCCATATTCGTTAATCGGCTTGTCTATCTTCACTGTAAAATTGCCAACACGTACAGTTTTTCCGAAAGGCACCTTGCTAACTTTTTTTGCTGCAAGCTTAGAAGAATAAATATAACCAGTTTTTCCTTCATACGTTACCTTATACATTTTACTGCCAATCACCGATTGTGTGACAAGTTTAGCGTTTACAGGAATGGATATTAGTTTTTTCTGTTTTTTAGATGTGTTGTCATATAAATTGGCGTTATCTTTTGTGTAAAGCGTCACACTTGTAAGTTTTGTTGAAAGCTTGGATGCATACACATAACCTGTTTTGCCGTCGAATTTCACTTTATACATTTTGTCTTTTTTCGCGCTGGTTGTAGTCAGCTTCGTGTTAACTGGGATAGACTTCAGCTTTTTTGCGTTGCTTTTTGTACTGCTGTATAGATTTGCAGTTGACTTTATGTAATAAGTGTAAGATGAGGCAGCACTTGCTGTTTTTGTAAAGTCAGTCTGGAATAAAAGATTTGCTGCTAATGCTAATACAATAAGAAATGAGATCTTTTTGAAAAGTTTCTTCAATATTCTTCCCCCTAGTTTTTCTCTCTTTTCCAAAAAGATTTTATCATAAAAACTAGGAAAAAAGTATATGTTTTATTCCAAGTTATGCTAAATATTTTCTCCGCAGTAGCGTAAACTTAATTATTACATTTTGTCCAAATTATGGATTTTAGCGTAGTGGAAGTGTAATATGTAAATATCTGTTTGTTATTATACTAGGAGGGGAAAATGTGTTATCAACTTTATTACTAATCGGTTTTATTATTGGCATTATCATTTATTTGGTTACATATGTGTATGGAAAAGGTATCCCTAACGTCAAAAGAAGTTTGTCCGTTTTATGTGGGGGGATTATCTTGTTACTTGTTTCTATCCTTCTTATAGGTGGATTTGAAGGAATTCCGTTTGGAATAGTGAGCATAGGGGTCATTTCCATGGCGATTATT
The DNA here is from genome assembly GCF_021341655.1 of Bacillus sp. Au-Bac7. Lineage (NCBI taxonomy): Bacteria > Bacillati > Bacillota > Bacilli > Caryophanales > Bacillaceae > Bacillus > Bacillus sp. Au-Bac7. The sequence goes on from NZ_JAJTTG010000001.1 coordinate 616,640, forward strand.
TTTTTTATTGTAGGAAAGAGTTCCTTTTGGAAAAAAACTCTTTGTTTAATTGTACTGTTATACGCAGTCGTATTTTCGGCGTACACTTATTTTGATAAAGTGAACTACTGGGTTGTCGACAAAGGGAATGTGGAGAGTCAAGGTCTGCTTACACATTTGCATAATATCGAGGGAAATCCAACTATAAGAGGTTATAAGATATTTAATATCCTTGAAGGAAGCAAAGGGATATTTTTAACACTTGGTGAGCAAATGAGAGGAAACACGATAGAATTATTGGATGTGGAAAACAGTAATGGACGAACAGAAATAAAAATTCGCACCAATTATAATAATTCGCTTGAAAAGAATCCTTTTATTGTGATTGGCCTAGATAAAATAGAATCTGAAATTCTGATTACAGATACCGATGGCACCGTTTATAAAGAAATTAGTGATTGAAATTTATTGAATAGAAAAAAACGAATAATCACATAATGTTAAAGGAGCATATGACCATTTTTGGAACCAAATGGACCATTTGTTCATAAAATTAGCTAAGCAGGCAATCTCTGATGAAGAAAGTAGGTGGAAAAAGTGGACATCAATAGAGCGAAACAGATCTTATCTTCTCCTGCAGAAATCGAAGTCCAATATAACGGAGTATCCATCTGGATTGATGAGATTAAAGAGGAAGATCAGACGGCCATTGTACACTTAGTGGGCGGCATAGAAGAAAGAACAGAAGTAGATATTGAAAGCTTAAAAGAAATGTAAAGGCTTTAGTATACACAATTACTAGAGGAAAGCCCATTGTCGGGCTTTTTTTGTGTAAAAAAACTCCAGTACTAAAAATGATTGCTGCTGCATACATTTTGAAAAAGATTTGTGCTTATAGGAGGAATTTATGAAAACAGATGTCTATTTAATTAATGGCTTTTTAGGCAGCGGGAAGACGAGCACTCTTTTAAAGTGTATGCAGCATTTCAAGAATATAAATAAAAAATATGCAATCATCCTTAATGAATTAGGAAATGCCAATTTAGAAAAGCATTTGTTTGAAAGTGAGTCGCTGTTTGAACTGCTAAATGGCTGTGTATGCTGCTCTGTTAAGGATGATTTGCGCACGACTTTAGATGAGGTTGCCGTAATGGCACGTGATCAGCAAATCGAGGTCGTTCTCCTTGAGGGGACTGGCGTGGCCAATCCGTCAGAGATAATCGACACCTTTAAAGAGGAGAGGTTTGCTGCCGATTTCAAGTTAAAGGAAAGCATCTGTGTTGTAGACAGCATGCATGTCGCAGAGTATACAAGCATCTTCTCGAGTTCCAAGGAAGTAAGACAGCTGCAGAAGGAACAGATTGAAAGAGGAAGTTTAATAGTTTTAAATAAAATGGATCAGGTTAATGAAAAAACAGCAGTTGAAAAAGCAGAAAAAATTATCAGGAAATACAATAAGCATGCACCAATTATCCATACAGCATACGGAGATGGCGTTACTCTCTATTTAGATGGAAGCGATACAGCCATTCCGCTTCCTGCAGAGGATTTGGGAGGACATCACCATCATCATCATATAAAGGCAGTCAAACTGACGTATAAACAGCAGGCATCCAAAAAAGAAATTGCGGAACTGTTAGAGCAGAATAAAGAGCGTCTTTACAGAGCAAAAGGAATTGTGCAAAACAAGGAAGATAATCAATGGTATCATTTCCAATATGCTTCAGGTTTAATGGAATGGGAAAATCTTGGCAAAAGGCGGCCTGCAGCTGCAGGAGAAATTGTGCTGATAGGCAATGATTTGCAAAAAGAAGAAATTCATATATAAAGAAATGTCTGCAAGGGTTCCTTGCAGACATTTCTTTTTGGAAGGAAAGACATAATAGAAGAAGGATAAGCATAGAGTAGATGATAGAAAGATAGACAAGCAGGTATATCAATTTTTTAAAGGAGATAGATATGTCCATTCCTACTAGTATAAAAGATTTTATTGTCTTTGCCTTATTCCTGTTCCTGATGTATTTATTTTTCTTCGGAGATGTCTCAACTCTACCAGTTGTCCAACAATTGCTAACGGATGATGTTCAGTCTATATTTATCGTTTTTCTGGCGATTTTCCTAGAAGCCCTGCCTTTTCTCCTGCTTGGTGCTATTGCTTCCTCGGTTATCAATATTTATGTTTCAGAAGCGATGATAGCCAAAATTATTCCTAAAAATCCAATTGCTGCAATTTTTGTAGGTGTACTTGCAGCATGTATTACTCCTGTTTGTGAATGTGCCATCATTCCTGTAGTCCGGAGACTTATTCAAAAAGGCGTCCCGGTCCATGTAGGTGTCGTTTTACTGATGTGTGCGCCGATTTTAAACTTTATCGTATTTGGAAGCACCTTTTATGCTTTCCGTTTAAATATGCCGATTGTCTATGGCAGGTTTATTGTTTGTATTGTTGCCGCTGTTATTGTCGGTTTTATCATGCATGCCTATTTCTCCAAAAAGAATGTTTTAAAAATGCATAAGGAAGATTTAGTCGGCAATGTACCTGTAAATGTGAATAAAGGAGATTCTAAATGGAAGGGAATTCTTCATCACACATGCTTTGAGTTTTTTGCCGTCGCTAAATATTTTATTATTGGTGCGTTGTTTGCTGCCATAGCCCAAGTATACTTGCAAGAGACTTTATATGGACTGGCTGGGGAAAATGTTTTTAAAGGAACAGCTGTTATGATGGCTTTAGCTTATATTCTGTCATTATGCTCGGAAGCAGATGCGTTTGTGGCGGTCTCCTTTACGAAGACATTCCAACCAGAGGCGATTCTTGGCTTCCTTGTATTTGGACCAATCCTTGATTTTAAAAACACGCTTGTTATGCTTGCATCCTTTAAATTTAAATTTGTGGCAGTCTTTATTTTAGTCGTTTCCGTTATTGTTTTTGCATTGTCCATAATCGCAGGTCATTTTATGTGAGTTGCATTGTCCAAAAACTGTCATAAAGGAGGAATGAAAAATGAGATTACGTTGGAGTCCGATGTGGCAGCTTTCAAATGAAATGCAAGGAATTATTATGATCGGGTTTAGTCTCATTATATTTAAGCTGTATGTGAAAAATATGCTTACTGCCTTTGTTGCACCTAAGATGCTTCCCTTTTTGCTTATATCGATGGTCCTATTGTTTTTGCTCGGCTTTTTTCGCCTGTTAAACAGTAACTTAAAAGGAGCAGATTGTGACTGTGATGTATGTGATGAAAATGTTCCGCCGTGGAAGCTCACTTTATCGTATCTCTTTTTCTTAAGTCCTCTTGTACTGTTTTTTTCGTTAAGCGACTATTCCTTGCATGATGATGCCTTGGCCAAGCTTACAGCTCATGAAGGAAATACAACGAAGCTTGCAGAAGGAACGGATTCAGCGATAGAGCTTGCAGCTGTTCTAAATGACAAGAAGTATATTGAGGTCGATGATGAGAATTATTTCCAAGTAATGGATGTGCTAAATAATCAGCTGGATGATGTGGAAGGAACACAGATTGTGATGAAAGGTTTTATTTACAGAGAAGATGGATTTGCAGAAAATGAGGCAGTGATTGCAAGATATGTCATGACACATTGTATTGTCGATTTGTCAGTGTATGGCTATATGCTTAATGGCAATCTTAAATCCGCAGAAACAAATGGCTGGTATGAAATAAAAGGAACGGTTGTAAAACAAGAAATCGACGGCGGTGCTATGCCGACCATTAAAGTGGACAGCATCAAAGCTGCTGAGGCGCCAAAGGATGAGTATTTATATCTCTTCTAGTTTGATAATCTTGCAAAATTTTCACTGTTCTTATAAGATAATAGTAATAAAATATTTATCGGGAGCTTGTGGAATCAGGCTGAGAGGATGACTAACTGTCGTCGACCGTATGAACCTGTTGGATAATGCCAGCGCAGGGAGTGTACATAATAATAGACACTTTGTTTAGGCAAAGTGTTTTTTCGTTTTTAAGCTTATGTTTTTGTAAACTCCCGAAGGTCTAACGACATTTTCCGAGTTACTTTAAACATGAGCTTTTTTGTTTGGAAATAATACTAGAAGGCAGGGAAGAAAAAATGACATCAGTAAAACACAACCCAACAGCAGAAGAGCTTCTTACCAGATTAAGAGAGAAAACGCCGCTTATCCATAATATCACGAATGTAGTTGTCACCAATTTCACTGCAAATGGATTGCTGGCAATTGGCGCTTCTCCTGTGATGGCTTATGCGAAAGAAGAGGTTGCAGATATGGCATCAGTAGCAGATGCTCTCGTGTTAAATATCGGTACATTAAATGCTGACAATGTAACAAGCATGATTATTGCCGGAAAAGCAGCGAACGCTGCTAATACACCAGTAATTCTAGATCCAGTTGGAGCTGGTGCAACGGCTTTTCGCACCACTTCCATTCAGCGTATTTTGCAAGAGGTTAATATAACGTTATTGAGGGGGAATGCTGCCGAGGTTGCAAATGTTGCCGGAATGGCAGCAGAAATAAGAGGAGTGGATTCTGTTTCTTCCTTAGATGATCATGCAGCAATCGCTGTTAAAGCCTCGCAAAAAATCGGTGCACCTGTATGTATTACAGGAGAGAAGGATGTTGTGACAAACGGGCAGGATATTTATTATGTTGGCAATGGTCATCCTATCATGACAAAAGTGACTGGCGCAGGCTGCCTGCTATCGTCTGTTTTGGCTGCGTTTATCGCTGTGGAACAAGACGTGCTCCTTGCAGCAGCTAGCGGTCTGGCTGTTTATGGGATTGCCGCTGAAAAAGTTGTAGATAATAAGCCGGAAATTGGCCCGGGCAACTTTCAGACAGCGTTTTTAGATGCGTTATACAGCATTGCTGAAGAGGATGTTAGGCACTATAAAAAAATAACAATGCAAGCAGGTGAGTGATATGAAGCAAAGAATAGCCTTGACAATTGCCGGCTCAGATTCTGGAGGCGGTGCAGGTATTCAGGCAGATTTAAAGACATTTCAGGAGCTCGGTGTGTACGGCATGTCAGCCATTACAGCAGTAACAGCACAAAACACTTTAGGAGTAGCTGCTGTTTATCCTATGTCTTTGGAAGCAATTGAAAAACAGATTGACGCAGTCGCCACAGATATCGGCACAGATGCTATTAAGACGGGTATGCTCTTTGACAGTGGTATTATCGAGCTTGTTGCAGCAAAAATCAGGCAATATGAATGGAAGAACATTGTAGTAGATCCTGTTATGATTGCAAAGGGGGGAGCGAGCTTGCTGCAAAATGCTGCAGTTACCGCCTTGAAGGAGCATCTTATCCCATTAGCAACAGTCATTACACCGAATATCCCTGAGGCCGAAGTTCTGACAGGCTTGTCGATTCGCAGTATGGACGAAAGGAAGGAAGCTGCTGTTTTGCTGCATAGCATGGGTGCTAAGCATGTTGTAATAAAGGGCGGTCACGGTGATGGGGATAACCTTGTTGATTTGCTTTATGATGGCAGTGTCTTTTTTACTCTTGACTCAAAAAGACTGAATACGAAGAACACGCACGGAACAGGCTGCACCTTTGCAGCAGCAATGGCAGCATCTCTGGCAAACGGGCTGTCTGTTCGCCAATCATTTGAGACGGCCAAGGAATTTGTTTATTTAGCAATAAAGCATGATTTGAACATAGGCCAAGGGCATGGCCCAACTAATCATTGGGCTTATGCAAAGATGCGTGCATCATCATTACAGTAGGGAAAGGGAGAAAGGTCATGGAGAAATACACAGTGCAGGAAATGAAGCAGCTGATGAAGCTTTATTTTATTATGGGCAGCAATAACAGCAAGCTGCCTCCAGAAGAAGTGCTTACACAAGCGCTGAAAGGGGGCATCACTATGTTCCAGTTCCGTGAAAAAGGAGAGAATGCCCTCGTTGGTTCTGCTAAAAAGGAGCTTGCCAAAAAGCTTCAGCAGCTTTGTAAATCTTATAAAGTTCCATTCATTGTTAATGATGATGTAGATTTAGCAGTAGAACTAAATGCAGACGGTGTGCATATTGGTCAGGATGATGAAACGGCACATTCTGTCAGAGAAAAAATCGGTGATAAAATTCTTGGTGTGTCTGCACACAGTCTCGCGGAAGTAGAGGCAGCAATATTAGCAGGTGCTGATTATATAGGGATTGGCCCCATTTACCCAACGAATACAAAAAAAGATGCAAAAGAAGTGCGTGGTACAATATTAATTAAGGATGTAAGGAGACAAAATACCGACATACCCATTGTTGGAATTGGCGGGATAACCGCGGCTAATGCCACACCAGTAATGGAAGCAGGCGGCGACGGTGTCGCACTTATTTCCGAAATCAGCGCATCAAACAATCCACAGCTCCAAACAGAGCGTGTAATGGCAGCAGTATCGAATCACTCTGAAAAAAACAAGGTTTTTAGCGAAAATTAAGGCAAACACCCAGCCAAATAGACATTTACCGCATAAGATGATTTTGTAGCAAGCAGCAAAGGAAACACGAAAAAAGCTGCAAATACGAAATCAGAAAGGGAGATGTTCTATGTACGGTTACGGATATGGCGGATATGGTTACGGCGGAGGCTGCGGCGGTTATGGTGGCGGCTTTGCGTTGATCGTTGTATTGTTTATACTATTAATCATTGTTGGTGCAACATTGATTTGCTAATAATTTTTAAAGCTGGCCTGAAAAGGCTGGCTTTTTTTGTTTATGTCAACTTTTGTTACGTAAGTTGGTGATTGGGATAGCATGGAATACCATCTGTTAACAGTTTGTTGAATCTTCATCTATGCAGTAAGTTTTATACATAAATATCTGGAAAGCGTATTAGAGATAGGGAAAGAGAAGATTAGTTAAAATAATTTAAGTTTTTAGAAAATTAAATTTATAAAAAATATTGACAGAATTTTTTATATCGGTAAAATAAGGTTTATCAAGTGTTAGATTATATGACACTTCATGTAAACTAAATTACAAAAAGGGGGAAATGACTTAATGGATAATTTAGAATTTTTGATGAACAGCTTGTGGACGATGGTTGGTGCAATTTTAGTTATTTTTATGATTGGCGGATTTATATTATTGGAAGCGGGTTCCACAAGAATGAAAAATGCTGGTCATATTGCCGGCAAAACAATCTTCACATTCGGAATTTCTTCATTAGTTTTCTGGGCTGTCGGTTATGGCTTTATTTTTGGAGGAAATGCAAACTTTTTTGTTGGAATGTCAGAGTTCTTCTACTCTGGTGAACAAATTCCGGATGCTGCGCTGCAGACTTCAGTATTCTTCGTATTCCAGCTTGCATTTGCCGGAATCTCCTTAACAATTGCACTTGGCGGTTTTGCAGAACGTGCTAAATTATCAGTTTACTTGATTTTCTCCGTTCTATTCTCTGCCATTGTATATCCGGTCATTGCGCACTGGATTTGGGGCGGCGGCTGGCTTGCTGAACACGGGAAGCAGGATTTCGCTGGATCAACGGTTGTGCATTTAACAGGTGCGATGGCTGCATTTGCTGCTACTATTCTCTTAAAGCCTCGTATCGGTAAATACAATGCTGATGGTTCTGCTAATCCGATTTTCGGTCATAACCAAGTGTATACGGCATTGAGTGTACTTATTCTCTGGGTCGGCTGGTTCGGGTTTAACGCTGGAAGCACAGTTTCTGTTGCAGATGGATTCTTCGGGTTTGTTGCTTTGAATACAAACTTAGCTGCAGCTGCCGGAGCGGTTTCTGCATTGTTAATCTCTTGGATTGTCCTAGGAAAATCAGATATTACAACAACGCTTAATGGAGCATTAGCTGGGCTTGTTGCAATCACTGCATCATGTGCGTTCGTTGATACTTGGGGTGCGGTTGTAATTGGTTTAATTGCTGGAATTCTTGTTTTCTACAGTGTTCGATTCTTTGAGAACAGAAGAATTGATGATCCGATTTTTGCACTATCTGTTCATGGTACTGCAGGGGTGTGGGGAACATTGTCAACTGGGTTGTTCGCAACGAAAGAGTTAGCTACTGTTGGGCAGCCAGGTTTATTCTACGGCGGCGGCTTCCATCAGTTAGGTGTTCAGGCGTTAGGTGTTGTAACATGTGCATTATTCGCATTCGTTGTCAGCTTTGCTATCTTGTTTGTAATTAAAAAGATCAGTGGACTGCGTGTAACAGAAGAAGAGGAGATTATGGGTCTAGATATCAGTGAGCATGGAACATACGGTTATCCAGAAGTGTTCTTGCCAAAGGATGAGTCAAAAAGCGTCTAATACATGACATAAAGCAAGCCTCACTTTTAAAAGTGAGGCTTCTCCTTTCTTATAAGCTTCATTTTTAAAAAAATATGCTAAAATATTATTAACTATATATGTGCAAGGAAGTGCGTGGATGTGCTCATATAATGGAAGATTATTAGAGTTAAAGAGAGAGAAGGAAGGTTTTAAGAAACTTCAACGTTTAACGAATGAAACCCTTAACAACCAGCATGATTTAATCTTAACAGAAACATTTGGTGCTGTGTATGAGGAGTTTATAAAAGAGCATGGAAAACCGCCTTGTGATTTTGCCTGGTTTGTAACAGGAAGTGCAGGCAGGAAGGAGCAAGGTGTCATTAGTGATCAAGATCATGGGATGATTTTTCAAAAGGATGCTCCTTTTGTGCAAGAATACTTTTTAGCTCTCGGTAAGATGGTGAGTGATGCACTAAACACGGTCGGCTATCCTTATTGTGAAGGCAATGTTATGAGCAGCAATCCTATTTGGTGTAAATCCTTTGCAGAATGGCAAGAACAGCTGAACAAATGGATGGAAATGGAGAATTGGGAATCAATTCGTTATTTGCAGATTTTTTATGACAGCAGAGAACTTATCGGCAACAAAGAGTTTGTAAACGAGCTAAGATCCGTTATCCATGCGTACAGGGAACAGCATCCTGCCTTGCTTGTCAGATTTTTAAATAATGTGATGAGAATTAAAAAAGGAGTCGGCATTTTTGGCCAGTTTTTTGTGGAGCGGACAGGAGTGCATCGCGGCTCACTGCATATGAAGAATACGCTGTATTTGCCTTATGTTAATTCAATTAGGCTGCTTGCGATAAAAGAGGGAGTTATCGCTACCTCTACATTAGGCAGGATGGCAGATTTGAAGAAGATCGGTGTCTATGAACCGTTAATGGTAGAATATGAGCGCTATTTTCGGCGGATTCTCACCTATCGCACAGCTTCATTTCAGGATGATAAGGACTACAGTGATGTCCATTTCTTAAATATTAACCAATTGACAAAGGAAGAAAGAACAGAGGTAAAGCATTTGCTGAGAAAAGGAATCAAGCTATATCAGCAAGTGAAAAGGCTAATTGAAAAAGGGTGAAAATGTGGGTGTGGAATCTTTTTTTCAATATATGAGAGACTTATATGGCAAGATGAATTCTAATGTGTTTAATCAAGGAACAGGGGTATTAAATTCCCAGCAGCATGCATTTATGAGACAGCTTCAAAAGGAATTGAAAATCGAAATTGCTTCCCAGTTGGCGTTGAAGGACATTGAGACAGTAGTTTTTGATATAGAAACAACCGGTTTTTTCCCAGATAAGGGCGACCAGATTATTTCGATTGGTGCTGTTAAAGTAAAGGGCTGTACAGTGACAGAGGAAGAATTTTACACATTGGTAAATACGAATGGTCCTATTCCTGAAGAAATTTCGTTACTAACAGGAATACGAAATGAGGACACAAAAGAAGCGCCCTTGTTATCAGAGGCGCTCGTAAAGTTTTTTGCGTTTGCTGAAAATGATACACTTGTCGCTCATCATTCGTCACATGAAAAGAACTTTATGCAGTCTGCGTGCTGGAAGCAATTCAAGACACCATTTAAACACCGTGTTGTTGATACTGCTTTTTTGTTTAAAATTGTTGAACCAAATAAAACAATTGTCAGTCTGGAGGATTGGTGCTCTTTAAATGGCATCCCGGCAAATAACCGGCATCATGCTCTTGGGGATGCGAGATTGACTGCGCAGCTTTGGTCGCGCTATTTAAAAAAAGCGCAGGACTTAGGCTGTGTTACATTGCAGGATATTTATGAAATGCTAGCTAGAAGATAAATTTTTAAACAACATACAAGAAAAGAGTGGGAACACATGCTAAAAAGCAGCAGACTGCTGTTGCGGAGCTGGAGTCTGGCGGATGCAAGCGATCTTTTCGAATATGCGCAAAGAGAAGAAGTTGGCCCAAACGCTGGCTGGAAGCCCCATAGAACAGAAGAAGAAAGCAAGCAGATTATTCGGTTGTTTTTAATGAAAGCAGAAGTTTATGCGATTTTGTTGCCTGACATAAACAAGGTGATTGGCAGTATTGGTTTGCATTCATATAAAGGAGAGAAGAGCTCCGGATTGAAAGAGCTGGAAATTGGGTTTGCGCTCCACCCTGATTATTGGGGATTAGGAATTATGCCGGAGGCGGTTCAATTAATCCTTGAGCATGGCTTTAATCAGTTGGATGCAGATGTGATTTGGTGCGGCCGGTTTGATTTCAATGACAGGTCTGGGCGCGTTCAGGAAAAATGCGGTTTTACTTACAGGTATAAAAAAATGGAACAACTGAAGGCTTTTGAAGAGATGACTGTTACGAGTCTTTATTACGCGATAACGAAAGCAGAATATAAGGAAAGAAAAAGGACCGAATCTTTGTAAAAGAAGACTCGGTCCTTTTTTTACAAAAAAAGACCGCTTCATCGGAAGCGGAAAGATTGGATAATTAAGAAGGATGTCACTATATATAGATAATTTTTTAATAGAATTACCTATATCTTGATTTGATAGTATCATATTCAGCAATTTAGCGCAAATATTTACTTCTTAATGGAACAGAAGCACAATATAAAAAGCGAAAATTAAAAGGAGTGCAATGATAATCAGTTTTTGTACCCAAGTTTTCGGAAATTTTCTACGTCCCTTTTGTTGGTTAAATCCAACAAATGAAATGATATTTACATATAGGACAACTGTAATAATCGCAAAACCAATAAACTGTGCTATGAAAAGTAGCAGTAAATAGCTTTTTCCTTGGAACATGGATGTGTCAGGAAAAGACGTTCCACTAATCAGTTGAATGATGACATCATTTATCGTTCCAAATAATGCAAACAGGATAACGATTGTCGCTAAGATTTTAATGAACTCCAGATAATAATAAGAAAGTTTTTTCATATAGTTTTCCTCTTTAAGAAATTTGGTGAATCTTGTTATTAATTATAGGAGAAACTGTAGAATGTTGCAATGAGATTACAAGTTTCGACACCGTTCGAGCGTATAATCGGAAATCTGCAAATATTATAAAAAATAATAAAACGTTCAAAAACTATCAAGATATGATTTTTTTTGAATGTTTTTGAAAGAAAATGCTTGAAATCTGAAATCGGTTACAGTATTATTAGTCTATCGACAACAAACCCAGTTCATTAAAAGAAAGGATGTGGGCAGTTGTTAACACCAGAAAGACATTCACTGATTTTGCAATTATTAAAACAACAAAACATTGTTAAAATACAGGATTTAGTAGACGCGACGGAAACTTCTGAAAGCACAATCAGAAGAGACTTGACACAATTAGAGCAAGAAGGATTTTTAAAAAGAGTTCATGGTGGCGCAGCACGACTGCAAGGAAAAATGAACGAACCGAGCATGGATGAAAAATCAGCCAAAAACCTTCAAGAAAAGAAAATGATTGCAGCATATGCTGCAAATCTTGTCGAAGAAGGCGAAAGTATCTATTTGGATGCTGGTTCCACTGTTACGGAGATGATTCCTTTTTTGCAAACAAAGAAAATAGTCGTGGTGACAAATGGTCTGATGCATATGAAGGAACTTCTTTCCTCAGGAATCCAAACCTATCTAATCGGAGGATATGTAAAGGAAAGAACAAACGCACTTGTAGGCAGAGGTGCACTATTAAGCTTAAACCAGTACCGCTTTGATAAATGCTTCATGGGAACAAACGGTATTCATCCTGAATTTGGATATACTACTCCTGATCAAGAGGAAGCAATGGTTAAGAGCAAGGCGATTGAGCTTTCAAGAGAAGCGTTTTTCCTAGCAGATGACACAAAATTTTCTGAAGTGTATTTTTCAAAGATTGCCGACATCCATGAAGCATCTATCATTACAAACGGTAATGATGGCGAGATTTTAGAGATGTACAGCAAAAAAACTAGTATAAAGGTTGTGACAGCATGATTTATACGTTGACATTGAACCCATCTGTTGACTATATCATTGAACTTAGCGAAGTGAATTTAGGAGAATTGAACAGAACAGAGCGCACGAGCAAGTTTGCAGGAGGAAAAGGCATCAATGTTTCCAAAGTACTGCAAAGGATGGGTGTACAAAGCAAAGCACTTGGTTTTGTCGGCGGATTCACTGGCAGCTATATAAAAGATCAGCTTAAACAAGAAGCGATTGACACTGACTTTGTGGAAGTAGAAGAAGATACGAGAATTAATGTGAAGGTGAAGGCTGCAGATGAAACAGAATTGAATGCAGCAGGCCCGGCAATTTCTGAAGAGAAATTAGCAGAACTGAAAGAAAAAATCAGCAAGCTGACATCGGAAGATATGTTAGTGCTAGCAGGCAGCATACCGTCTACACTTCCAGCAAACACATATGAAGAGCTCGTGAAAATCTGCTCTGAGAACGATGTATCTTTTGTAGTGGATGCAGAAGGAGACCTTTTGAAGAAGGTGCTTCCGTATAATCCATTCTTAATCAAGCCGAACCATCATGAGCTTGGAGATTTATTTAATACAACCATTACAACAGCAGAGGATGTTATCCCATATGGGAAGAAACTGCTAGAGCTTGGCGCACAAAATGTTATTGTTTCCCTTGCCGGAGATGGTGCAGTATTGATTAACCAGCACGAAACAATTATTAGCACTGTGCCAAAAGGCGAAGTCAAAAGCTCAGTCGGAGCAGGAGACAGCATGGTTGCCGGTTTCCTTGCTAAATACAATGAGACACAAGATTTAAAAGAATCATTCCGATACAGTATTGCTTCGGGCAGCGCTACAGCCTTCTCTATCGGTTTATGCACGAAAGAGAAAGTCGAAAGCTTGCTTGAGCAAGTAATACTGAAGTAATGATTACAGCTTGTGTATCCAGATGGATGCATAAGCTGTAAGCTCAATTAACATTATCAGCGAAAAGGAGCGTTACAGATGAGAATAACAGAATTGCTGACGCGTGATACTATCCTTTTAAATATAGAAGGAACACAAAAAATAGAAGCTATCGATCAATTGGTGGCAAAATTAGACACAGCAGGAAAGTTAGCAAATAAAGAAGAATATAAAGCAGCAATCTTAAAAAGAGAAGAGCAAAGCACAACAGGTATCGGTGAAGGAATCGCGATTCCTCATGCGAAAACGAGTGCTGTTAAAAATCCAGCGATTGCATTTGGCCGTTCTGTAAGTGGACTGGATTATGAATCTTTAGATGGTCAGCCGGCACATTTATTCTTTATGATTGCCGCTCCAGATGGTGCAAATAATACCCATCTCGAAGCATTATCAAGACTTTCTACCATTCTATTGAAGGAAGAAGTCAGAGCTAAGCTGCTTGCTGCTGCAACAGAACAAGATGTAGTGGACATCATCGACAGCTATGATGAGGAAGAGGAACAAGAGGAGCAAAACATTGCTGATAAAAAGAACTTTATCGTTGCTGTTACAGCATGTCCAACAGGAATTGCACATACGTATATGGCAGCTGATTCTTTGAAATCAAAAGCAGCAGAGCTAGGTGTAGATATTAAGGTTGAAACAAACGGCTCAGGCGGTGCGAAAAATGTCCTGACTGCAGAAGAAATTGAAAACGCTACAGCTGTAATTGTTGCAGCAGACACTAAAGTGCAAATGGAGCGCTTCAAAGGCAAGCACGTCATCGAAACACCAGTTGCTGACGGTATCAGACGACCGGCAGAGCTTATCAATAAAGCATTAAAACAAGAAGCTCCTGTATATCAAGGCGGTTCTGCTGCGAGTGATGCAGAAGAAAGCAGTAAAAAAGGCGGCGCGGGCATTTATAAACACTTAATGAACGGTGTTTCTAACATGCTTCCGTTCGTAGTCGGCGGCGGTATCTTAATCGCTATCAGCTTTATGTTTGGCTATAACTCATCAGTTGAAACCGACCCAAGCTATAATGCTTTTGCAGCAGTCTTGAAGCTAATCGGCGGAGACAATGCATTCTCCTTGCTAGTTCCAGTTCTTGCAGGCTTTATCGCAATGAGCATCGCAGACCGTCCAGGTTTCGCTCCAGGTATGGTTGCCGGTCTTATGGCAGCAAATGGCGGTGCAGGCTTCTTAGGCGGCTTGATCGCAGGTTTCCTTGCAGGTTATGTAGTTATCGGAATTAAGAAGGCACTGGAAGTATTGCCAAGATCTCTTGAAGGTATTAAAACAATTCTATTATTCCCACTGCTTGGTATTTTAATTACAGGTTTAATCATGCATTATGTTGTAATCGGTCCAGTTGGCGATCTAAACACGGCTATTACAAACTGGTTATCAGGACTAGGCACAGCTAACGCTGTACTGCTTGGTATTATCCTTGGTGCAATGATGGCTATTGACATGGGTGGTCCTATCAATAAGTCTGCATATGTATTCGGAACAGGTCTAATTGCTAACGGTGTTTATGAGCCGATGGCAGCAATAATGGCTGGTGGAATGGTTCCGCCGCTTGCAATTGCATTAGCATCAACTATTTTCAAAAATAAGTTTACAAAGCAAGAAAAAGATGCTGGTACAACGAACTACATTATGGGTCTTTCCTTTATCACAGAAGGTGCAATTCCATTTGCAGCAGCTGATCCGCTGCGTGTAATCCCATCTGTTGCAATCGGTGCAGCAATCACAGGTGGATTATCAATGCTGTTCAACATCGGTTTACGAGCACCACATGGCGGTATTTTCGTATTCGGTCTTGTGGATGGCAGCTGGCTGCTATACTTGTTGGCAGTAATTATCGGTGCTGTTGTAGGAGCAATCCTTCTAGGTATTTTGAAGAAGCCAGTCGCAGAGAAAAAATAATAACTAATTTAGGGAGGAACCTGCAGTTTCAGCAGGTTCCTTTTTTGTAGCAAAACGATATTAAAAGCAAAAGAAGTGCCGATTTAATGGGCATTTCCTTTTGCTTTTATTCGGAATAACACAGCAAGTGCAGCGATTAAGGCAACGCCTGCTAAAATATAAAATTGAAGACTTTCCATTTCCTTGCTTAACAATGCCATAATCGGAGGCCCTGCTGCGACACCAATAAAGCGCATCGAGCTGTACAGGCTTGTGATGGTGCCGCGTTCTTCCTTTTCAATCCCTTCTGTAATGAGGGCATCTAATGGGGGAAGACTTGCGCCAATTCCAATTCCTGAAATAGTTAGTACGGAGATGATATACCATAAATTATCATTAAAGCTGAGGGCAACTGTCCCAATAATAATGAACACGATGCCTGTGAAAGTAATCCACTTCATCAAATTTTGGTCTTTTTTAATTTTCTTTCCTGTAATGAATGAAGTCAGACAAAGTGCTCCAAGTGGAATCGCCAAGTACATCCCTTTTTTTATGTTTTTTATATGATATTTTTTTTCAAGTATGTCTGATAGGTAAAACTGTTCCGCAAAAAGGACGAACATGATGATAACACCAATTAAAAAAATAGCATAAAGCCATTTTTTGTCTTTTTTCATTACTTTTCTCGTATGTTGGATAAACACCCTGAAAGGCGGCGGTTCACTTGGACCTCCAGGCACTTTAACAAAAATCATGATGAGAAGGATGGAAATGAGACAAAATACAGGTATGGCCCAAAATGGCATAAACCAGACAATTCCGGCTATGATTGCACCAAGCACAGGGCTCAGCACCTTACCTAGAGTATTGGCTGTTTCAATCACACCTAATGTGCTGCTTATTTCCTCTTCTTTTTTAAACATGTCACCAACAAGAGGCAATACAATCGGGAATGCTCCTGCGGCTCCTATGCCTTGCAATGCCCTGCCTGCAAGAATAATCCAATAAGAGTTCTCTATTTTCCATGCTGCAAAGCCGCAAATCGCTCCTCCAATTCCGGCAATGATTAGGCTTGGAATAATGACTTTCTTTCTGCCGATATGGTCGGATAAATAACCGGCTACAGGAATGAGCAATATCGCCAAAATACTATAAACAGTAATAATCATGCTCACCTGAAAAGACGAGATGCCAAGTTGACTCTCGATATTTGGCAATACTGGTATCAGCATACTATTTCCAAGCGTCATTACTAATGGTATGGAAGAAATAGACAAAACAGACATTTTTGTAACTTTTACATCTTTACCCTTATTAGCTGTATCTTTGTTTGCTTTATCCTTTTTTTTATGTTCATCACTAAAACTGAAAAAGCCTTTTTCCTCATTTATGTGATCCATTTAAATTCTCCTTGATTTAAATAGTGCTGACTACTAATAATATGTACTTGTACGATTTTATTTACACTTGAGATTTTTAGGAAATACTGTGAACGCAAGTTATGTAAAGCTCTGTTCGCATAAAAGGATTAGCGTTATAATAATTAAAAAACACTTGGGAGGATAAGATGAAGGGAGAAATAATCTGTTTAAGTGTGGGCAAGCCAAAGAATTATGATTGGAACGGCAGAGATGTCTCAACTGCCATTGGTAAAACGGTTTTAGAAGAATGTTTTTTATCATTCGACGGCTTTGACGGCGATGGTGTTGCTAACGAAGAATTTCACGGTGGCAGAGACAGGGCTGTATGCTTTTATTCATATGAGCATTATCAAAATTGGGAAAAAAAGTTTAACACTGTATTAAAACCGCCAGTTTTCGGGGAAAATATTTGCGGCACAGGCATGCTTGAAAAGAATACATATATTGGTGATGTTTTTTCAGTTGGCGATGCTGTTATCCAAGTCACGCAAGGAAGAATTCCGTGCAGTACGATATCCAAGTACAATGACATTCCGACATTTTTAGGTCAGATAGTAGAAACATGCTACACAGGCTATTTTCTGAAGGTTCTAAAAGAAGGAACCGTTTCATCGTCTTCGCCTCTAATATTGCTTGAACGTAAACAAGAGGAAATTTCTGTATGGGATGCTACGAAAGTAATGCTCCTTGACCGGAATAATAAAAAAGAAGTAGAGCGGATGCTGCAGCTTGAAGATCTTGCCGCTGACTGGACGAACCGTTTCCAAAAAGCACTGCAGAAATAAAAATTATGTAAAATTCCTTGACATAAAGATCGGCGTATTTTATGATTGGTTTAACATAAATTTGAGTGATGACGAAGAGTAGTAACTATTGACTGGAACTTAAGAGAGCTGATGGTTGGTGAGAATCAGTGTTACACAATAGTGAATGGACTTCTGAGCTTCTAAACCGAAACTTGATATTCAAGAGGTAGGCTTTAGCGAAATGTCTCATCGTTACAAGAGACCGAAATATGCGCCAAAGAATCTTTGAGTGCATGATTTCTTAGAGTGAGCTTTTTAACAAAGCTAATGAAGGTGGCACCACGGGTCTCTCGTCCTTTTTTTACAGGAGAGAGACCCTTTTTGCGTTCAAAAAAATAATTTCATACTAAAATCAATGATTAAGAGTAGTAAGCTAATATGTCTGGTAAAGAGAGTCGGTGGTTTGGTGAAAACCGATCCAAACAGTTAGCTGAATGGACTTAAGAGTGCGGGTTTGAACAAATTAGTAGGGCTTGCCGGTTTCCACCGTTAACAGGATAGAATATTATTTGTATTCGAAAAGAGAGAGTGTTTTTCACTCTAACTGAGGTGGTACCGCGGTTTAACTAATCGTCCTCTATTATTGCAGCTTTTATGTCTGTAATAATAGGGGACTTTTTTATTGGATTTTTTAGAGGACACATAGACGGAGGTAAAGAAATGAAAACGACAGGCAGCCAAATGGTGATTATCGAAAAATTGGAAGGCGATACGCTCACACCAATCAGTATTTATCAAAAATTAACTGGAGAAAAAAAGTTCCTGTTAGAAAGTTCCTTAAAGCATGAAGCATCAGGCCGGTTTTCGATTATAGGCAGCGATCCTGTTTTTGAACTTATTGGCAATGGGCCAGTTACAACAGTGAAACGAAAAGACAGCGTAGAAACAGTGGATGAAAAAGCCTTGGATCTTGTCAAAAAACTCCTTCCAGTTCAAGACCTTCAATTGCCATATGGACTGCCGATAAATGCTGGAGCGGTCGGCTATGTCGGCTACGACAATATTAGGCAGTACGAAAATATTGGTCCGGAGGCGAAGGATGAGCTAAAGCTGCCAGACGTGCATTTAATGTTTTTTGAAGATTTCGTAATTTTTGACCATTTAGAACAAACAGTTTATTTGGTTGCATCTCCTTTAACAGACGAAACGACAGAAGAGCAGTTGAAGAACAGGCTCGAAACAAGAAAGCAGGAAATTCAGTCACAGTATACAGAAAGTACAGAAGATGTTCAGCTGTCTGCTTTTAAAGCAACTGTCACTAAAGAGGAATTTGTAGAAAAAGTAAACAAGGCGAAGCAATATATTGCAGAAGGAGACATCTTTCAAGTCGTACCTTCTCAGCGGATGTCAGCAGATATTAAAGGTTCGAGCTTTTCTTATTACAGAAAGCTGCGAGTGAAAAATCAATCACCTTATATGTACTATCTCGATTTTGTTGATTATGCTATCGTCGGCAGCTCACCTGAAAGTTTGATAAAGGCGAGCGATGGAACAGTTATTACAAACCCAATCGCCGGAACAAGACCTAGAGGAGCTACACCGGAGGAGGATATAGAGCTTGAAGCAGATTTACTGCAAGACGAGAAGGAATTGGCTGAACATAAAATGCTTGTAGACTTAGCTAGAAATGATGTCGGCAAGGTCAGTCATTTCGGAAGCATTAAAGTAGAGAAATATATGAAGGTTGAAAAATACAAGCATGTGATGCATATCGTTTCAGAGGTAAGCGGCCAAATCAAGGATAACCAGTCAAGCGTAGATGCACTCATATCATGCTTGCCTGCAGGGACAGTTTCTGGTGCCCCGAAGATTAGAGCAATGCAAATTATCAATGAGCTTGAAGGGGTCAAAAGAGGAATTTATTCTGGGGCAGTCGGCTATTTCTCCCAAAATGGCAACATGGATTTTGCACTGGCTATAAGGACGATGATTATTAAGGATGATAAAGCCTATATACAAGCAGGTGCTGGCATCGTATATGACTCCGTCCCTGAAAAAGAGTACGAAGAGACAATCCATAAATTAAAGGTGTTTTTGGAGGGACTATCATGATTTTATTAATCGATAATTATGATTCATTTACGTATAACCTGTATCAATATCTAGGAGAATTAGGCGAAGAAGTGAAGGTTGTTCGCAATGATGAGCTGACAGTGGAGGATATACAGAAGCTGAACCCTGCTAGTATTGTACTCTCTCCAGGTCCAGGCCGCCCTGAAAATGCCGGCATTATGATTGAAGTAATACAGAAATTACATCAACAGTTTCCGATTTTAGGAATTTGCCTCGGTCATCAAGGGATTGGCTCAGCTTTTGGGGCTAAGGTCGTAAGAGCAGAAAATATTATGCATGGGAAAACCTCTTATTTGGCAGATGTAAATAATGACCCGCTGTTTGCCGGATTAATTAGCCCGATTGAAGTGATGCGTTATCATTCACTTGTTATACAAAAAGACACATTGCCAAGAAACTTTGAAGTGTTAGCAGTATCTCATGACGATCAAGAAATAATGGCAATTAAACATAAGCGCTACCCAGTATACGGATTTCAGTTTCATCCAGAATCAGTTGGAACAGACACAGGCAAGCAGCTTCTTGCCAACTTTATTACAGAAACAAGAAAGGGAGTATTGAGATGAAGAGTTATTTACAAAGATTAATGAATCATGAATCACTGACAGAAGCGGAAATGCTTGACGTCTCGAGAACCTTTTTTACAGATAGCGTTACAGACAGTCAATTGGCAGCATTTATAACGGCATTAAAGCTAAAAGGCGAAACGGTTGACGAAATCGTTGGTTTAGTTAGAGCAGTCAGAGAACAGACATTAAAATTCGAAAATGTAGGTGGCTGTATCGATAATTGCGGAACAGGTGGCGATGGCTCTCATAGCTTTAACATCAGCAGCACATCTGCCTTCGTGTTAGCAGGAGCAGGCATTCCAGTTGCAAAGCATGGCAATAGAAGTGTTTCAAGCAAGACTGGCAGTGCAGATGTTTTGGAGCATTTAGGCATCCATTTAAATGTCACACCAGAGCAGAATGAACAGCAGCTAAAAAATATCGGCATTACCTTCTTATTTGCACAGCATGTACAGCCGAAAATGGGCAGAATCATGAAAGTGAGAAGAGAGTTGGGCATTCCGACAATTTTCAACTTAATTGGTCCTTTAACGAATCCTATTGAGCTGGAAACACAGGTGCTTGGCATATACAGAAGAGATTACACAGAGGTTTTTGCTGAAAGCTTGAAAAGATTAGGACGGAAAAGAGCCGTTGTCCTTAACGGGGCCGGCGGAATGGATGAAGCATCCCTGCAAGGAGACAATGAACTCGTTATTTTAGAAGAAGGAAAGATTCGAAAGGTAATTCTGCGACCGGAGGAAGTGAATCTGCCTGTGTACAACAATGAAGCAATCCGCGGCGGAGACGCAAAGGAAAATGCAGAGATCTTGCTTAAAGTGCTCAACGGGGAAAAAGGTGCATATAAAGACACTGTTTTGTTAAACGCAGGAATAGGTATTTTCGCTGCAGGAAAGGCAATGAGCATCGAAGAGGGAATCGAGCTTGCCAGACACAGTATTGACAGTGGGGCAGCTCTTTCAAAACTCGAACAGTTAGTAACGAACAGTTCATTATATGAGAAAGCAGGGATATAAAATGGAAACCATTCTAGATAAAATCATCGCCAAAAAGCTAGCAGTTGTTGAGGAGCTTAAGCAGCAAAAAGCTGTAATACAAAAAAATCCTACAATGGCGAGAAAATCATTTATGGAAAGACTGGCAAACACGGATCAGCTTGCGATTATTGCTGAGTTTAAAAGAGCTTCCCCTTCAAAAGGAGATATCAATATTGGTGTTGATCCAAAAGAGCAAGGCTTAAAATATGCGCAATACGGTGCTGATTGTATGTCTGTTTTAACAGACGGTCCGTTCTTCAAAGGCAGCTATGAGGACTTGGAGCGTGTCAGCTCTGCAGTTCCTATCCCTGTCTTATGCAAAGACTTTATCATTGATGAAATTCAAATAGATTTTGCTAAAGCAAAGGGCGCAAGTCTTGTGTTGTTAATTGCAGCAGCCCTTGATGATGAGAAGCTGAACCGCCTTTACAAGTATGCAGTTGCAAGCGGCTTGGAGGTGCTGATGGAGGTTCATAATGAAGAGGAGCTTGAGCGTGCCCTTCAAACGGACTGTCAGCTGATCGGTGTTAATAACAGAGACTTAAAAACATTCCACGTCTCCTTAGAAGTTACGGAACGTTTAGCGCCAACTATTAAGGAATCTGGCAGATACTTAGTGAGCGAAAGCGGAATTGCCTCACAGGAGGATATTGACAGAGTTGTTGCTGCAGGTGCAAATGCAATACTAGTCGGGGAAACCTTTATGAAAGCTGCTAATCTAAAAGAAACATTAGCAAGCATGAAAGTCCAAATATAAGGAAGTGACCATGTATGAATGTCAAAATATGCGGGATAAGAGCAGAAGAAGAAGCACTTTGCGCCGTTCAAAATGGAGCGAAAGCTATCGGATTTGTCTTTGCAGACAGCAAACGGAAAATCGAGCAGGAAACAGCCAGAACGATTATCGATAAGCTTCCTGATGACATCTGGAAAGTTGGGGTGTTCGTCAATGAAACAAGAGAAAGAATCGATGAAATTGTCCGGATTTCAGGCATTAATGTCATTCAGCTTCATGGAGATGAATCGAGTGAATATGCATCTTCCTTTGAATTGCCAGTAATAAAGGCGTTCAGCATAAAGGAAGAAAGCGATTTGGAAATAATTGCGGATTTTCAGTCTGATTATATCCTGTTGGATAGTGAGCGGGAGAGGTACTTTGGCGGAAATGGCAAAGCGTTTGATTGGAATATCGTCAAAAACTATGACTTTAAAGGCAAAAAAGTCATTCTTGCAGGAGGCTTACATAAAGACAATGTAAACCAGGCAAAGACAATGGTCGATCCCTTTATGCTCGATGTATCAAGCGGTGTAGAAACAGATGGGAAAAAGGATTTGCAGAAGATTGAAGGATTTTTACAGGAAGCACTTCAAGCAGTAAACAAATAGGAGGAGCGACAATCATGACAGTTAACTATTCATATCCAGACAGCACAGGACATTTCGGTATTTATGGAGGAAGATATGTTCCAGAAACATTAATGACAGCAGTTGTTGAATTGGAAAATGCTTATATCGAGGCAAAAAAAGACCCGGCATTCCAAGAGGAATTAAATTATTTGCTGAAGGATTATGTTGGCAGAGAAACACCCCTTTATTATGCTGAAAGACTTACAAAGCATTTAAACGGAGCGAAAATTTACTTAAAAAGAGAAGATTTGAACCACACAGGAGCACATAAAATCAATAATGCTATCGGCCAGGCGCTTTTGGCAAAACGCATGGGTAAAACAAAGGTCGTTGCCGAAACTGGAGCAGGCCAGCATGGTGTTGCAACAGCTACTGCCTGTGCGCTGCTCGGTTTAGAATGTACGATATTTATGGGCGAAGAGGATATTAGAAGACAGAAACTGAATGTATTCCGGATGGAGCTTCTTGGAGCAAAGGTCGAAAGTGTTACCTCTGGAAGTGCGACATTGAAGGATGCATGTAATGAGGCACTAAGATATTGGGTTACTAATGTAATGGACACCCACTATATACTTGGATCTGTTATGGGACCACATCCATTTCCAATGATGGTCCGTGATTTCCAAAGCGTCATCGGAACAGAGACGAAGGCACAGTTTTTGGAAAAGGAAGGAAGACTCCCAGAAGCAGTGATTGCATGTATCGGCGGCGGCAGCAATGCGATGGGCATGTTCTATCCATTTATTGAGGATGAAGATGTTGCTCTTTATGGTGTAGAAGCATCAGGACACGGACTAGATACAGATAAACACGCTGCATCCTTAACGAAAGGCAAACCCGGAGTGCTTCACGGTTCTTATATGTATTTATTGCAGGACGAGGATGGACAAATTCAAGAAGCGCACAGCATTTCGGCAGGACTTGATTATCCTGGCGTTGGACCAGAACACAGCTATTTAAATGATATCGGCAGAGTGAATTATGAATCGGTCACAGATGATGAAGCGTTTGAAGCATTGCAGCTGCTGTGCAGACTAGAAGGAATTATTCCTGCATTAGAAAGCTCTCATGCAATTGCTTATTGCTTGAAGCATGCACCTAAAATGAACGAAGAGGAAGCGATAGTCGTTTGCTTATCTGGCAGAGGCGATAAAGATGTTAATACAGTAATGGACAGAATGGGAGTGAATCAATAAGATGGTGACAATTGCAGAGCGTTTTGCACAAGTTGAAAAGAATGGCGACAAAGCCTTTGTTCCATATATTATGGCAGGCGATGGCGGCCTAGACACATTAGAGGAAAAAATTAAATTTCTTGAAAGCAGCGGAGCAACAGCAATCGAGCTTGGGATTCCGTTTTCCGACCCTGTTGCAGACGGACCGATCATTCAAGCTGCCGGAATTCGGGCACTTCAAGCAGGAACAACATTGAAGAAAGTGTTTCAAACATTAACTTCCTTCCGGGAAACGACAACCATCCCGATTGTTTTTATGACGTATTTAAATCCAATCATTGCCTATGGCATTGAGGATTTCTTTCAATCATGCGAAGAGTCAGGCGTTAACGGCATAATCGTGCCAGATATGCCAATTGAAGAAGAAGGCCTAGTGCAAGCTGCTGCTGACAAGCATCACATCGAAATCATCCGACTTGTAACATTAACAAGTTCATTAGATAGAATTGCACAGATAGCCAAAAAAGGCAATGGCTTTTTATATGCAGTCACCGTAACAGGAATCACTGGGGCAAGAACAGTCTTTCAAGAACAGCTAGGAGAGCATCTGCTTAAAGTGAAAGAAGTCAGCCCTATTCCAGTGTTGGCAGGCTTTGGCATCTCCACCCCACAGCATGTGAAAGACATGACGCAATATTGTGACGGCGTTATTGTCGGCAGCAAAATTATTGAGTTATTTGAGAAAAATGATTTAGAAGGAATTAGAAGCTTAATAGCAGCCAGCAAGAGGGTTTCTGTTTAAGAAGCAAAATTCATCCATATGAAAAACAGGCAGAAAATACTTTCTGCCTGTTTGATTTCAAAAGCGATTAAAAATAAATATTATAACCATACATAATGGAAACAAGCAATAAAACTACGAGAATTCCAGGCAGAAGATTTGCCACTTTAAATTTGGTCAGCCCTATTAAATTTAAGCCAATCGTCATAATCATAACCCCGCCGGTAGCTGACATTTCCAAAATAAATTGATCCATTAATTGCTGCGGAATCACACGATCAATCTGGGTTGCAAAAACAGCAATTAGCCCTTCATAAATAATAACAGGAACAGCTGAAAAAAGAACGCCGATTCCTAAAGTGGAAGTCAATATAAGTGCGATAAATGAATCAATAATCGATTTTGTAAATAAAACATCATGATTGCCGCGAATCCCGCTGTCGAGAGCTCCAATAATCCCCATTGCTCCAATTGCAAATATTAACGTACCTGTAACAAAGCCTTGTGAGATGCTTCCCTGCTTGTCAGAACCAACCTTTGCTTCTATCCATTGTCCAAGCTTGCTTATTTTATCTTCTATCGCTAATAATTCACCAATAATTGCACCTAACGAAAGGCTCAAAATCACAATCGTAAAATTCGCCGTTTTAAGTGCCATTTGAATTCCTAATACGACAATAGACAAACCCATTATATTCATAACAGCGTCCTTCATATTGTTAGGTATACGGCGAAGGACACTGCCAAGTAGTGCACCAATCATGATACCTACTCCATTAACTATTGCTCCCAGTAAAATCATTATGTTCATCCTATCTATCTATTTAGTTGTGTCTCTATAGATTATAGGAGGAAAATTCCGATAAATAAAGTCGAAGTTTTACTAGTTAATCGGAATAGATATACCGATATAACAAACAGTTAACTAGAGGTAGGGGGGAATTATAGACTAAATCCTCCAGAAGCATCTATAATTTGGCCAGTTATCCAACGGCTATCAGAGGAAGCAAGAAATGAAACAACGTCTGCAATATCTTCCACTTTACCTAAGCGGTGGAATACGGAGGATTCAGTGGCGAACTTTTTAATCTCCGGATTATCCAGCAGCTTGGAATTGATATCTGTCTTTGTATACCCAGGCATAATAGTATTAACTGTTATATCACGTTCACCAAGGTGTTTTGCTAATGGAAGTGTCATCGTGTTAAGCGCTCCTTTACTCAAACCATAGGCAATCGACCCTGTTAAACCAATCCGTACTTCTGCAGATGAAATGTTAATGATGCGTCCCTTTTCTCTTAGTCTTGGTATGGCATTCTGTATGAGGAAAAAAGGTGCTTTAATATTAATATCTATGATTTCATCGAAGATTTCTTCTGTTGTATTTTCAATGGTTCCTTGCGTTCCAATACCTGCATTATTTACTAATATATCAAATGAGACGGAGCTAGTTTTTTCTAACAGCTTTTCATCTAATTGCTGCAGCAGTTTTTTTACTCCGTGCAAAGACTGTAAATCAGCTGGAATGGAGAAAGCATCACCGCCTGCAGCGATAATTTCCTTAACCGTAGCATCAGCAGCCTTTTGATTGCTTCCATAATGAACAGCAACGATGGCCCCATCATCTGCTAACCTTTTGGCGATTGCACGGCCAATTCCACGGCTGGCACCTGTTACTAAAGCTATTTTGTCTTGTAAATTCTTCATATATAATCACGCCCCATTAATGTGAATTATTATTTAAAGCATACTTATATTTTATCGAAATTATCAGAAAACTCATTTGGCTTGTGATTTTAAAGACATATTGCCGTAATTACTTTATAAAATAAAGAAGGGGAACTAACCATGAAAAATACAGTAAAACTGGATGAAACAGATTATAAAATTATGAATTTATTATTTGAAAACGCAAGGATACCTGTCTCTGAAATCGGCAGTGTTATATCCATGACGCAGCCAGCTGTCAAAGAAAGAATTAATAAGCTTGAAGAGCAAGGGGTAATAGCTGGTTATAAAGCAAAGTTTGAACCTTCTAAAATTAATAAAAATATCTTAACGTTCATCATGTTTAAAACGAGCAAGTGCGCTGATTTTATAACATACTGTGAAGCGGCACCTGAAGTAGTAGATTTATATCGTGTCAGTGGGGAAGCCAACTATTTACTAAAAGTAAGGACCGATTCACTTGATTCGCTTGCTTCATTTTTAGATTCTTTAATGAGATTTGGATTATCACAACCCATAATCGTTATGAAAAGTGAGTTTGAGGAAAAGATCTCTTTTTGATTTTCTACATCCAGTTACAATTATTTGACAGCAACCAAGAATTAAACTAAATTAATAGTGAATACACCATTCATTATTAAGAGGTGGTTATTATCCAGTCAAAAAAAGAGGAAGTAAAAAAACAAATCGAAGCTGCCGCCTTGAAAGTGTTTTTTAACAAAGGATTTTTGAATGCAAAAATGAGCGATATCGCTGAAGAAATTCAAATTTCAGTCGGAAATATTTATACGTATTTCAAAAATAAAAACGATTTGTTTTATTCGGTCGTTCCACCATCCTTAGTCGATTATTTGCAAAAGGTGTTAGTTGAAAGCATTCATTTTGATAACCAGACATTGTTTGATGAGGCGAGGACGGAGAAAAGGACAGATATTTTTCAAAAGCAGATTAATCTATTAACCCAATATCATCAGCAGATTGTGATTATTTTTGAAAAAAATCAAGGAACGGAATACAGCAATGCCAAAAACGAGCTGATTGATTTAATGATGGAAACTAAAATGCCGTACGTTAAGAGTACGTACAAAAGATATGAAATAAACAGTGAGGATAATTTTATTTTATTGAATATTCTCGCTAATAGTTTCGTCAACATGATTTTAGACTTATTAAAGAGAGAGATGAGCATAGAAAGCAGACAGCAGATATTTGAGGTGCTTAGCATATACAGGCTGCATGGACTCAAAAGCTTAAATGAATAATACTGTACACTAAAGTGATTCACTTAGTTTAAGGTGAATCACTATTTTAAAAACTAAAAATGAATAAACTATTCATTTTTGAAAAATGGGAGGAAGCACTCATGAAGACAGGATATGCCTTACATAATTGCCATATAATCTATGGTGATGGGAAAAAATTTGCAGATACAAATATGACCATATTAGTAAACGAACAAGGGAGAATTCATCAAATCGAAAAGACAAGCAATCTCGTTGTTCCAAGTCATTATGAGAGCATAGACTTAACAGGGAACTATGTAATGCCTGGCCTCATCAACGCCCATGTACATCTGTTTGCAGACGGAAAGCCTTTTACATTGTCAGTAAGTGAAAAGCTTTTAAATTTTGCGTTTCACCATCTTTTGGATACATCGATAGGAAGAAGAATCTTAAAAAAACGGATGAAAAAAAATGCCATAACCGCCTTGCATTCTGGTGTAACGACGATGCGCAGCGTAGGTGAATTCTTTTATAAAGATGTGGAGCTGAGGGAGGAGATTCATGCGCACAAGTTCGTAGGTCCGAACCTACTTACAGCAGGCTACTTCCTAAGTGTAACAGGCGGTCACGGCGCACCTTATTTAGCCTTAGTCGGCGATTCTCCGTGGGAGGCGAGAAGAAATGTGAGAATAAATGTTAAACATGGGGTGGATTTAATTAAAATCTGTGTCACCGGCGGTGTTACAGATGCAAAAATGGTCGGGGAAGCTGGCCGGTTACAAATGACAGAGGACGAAGTTGCCGCCATATGTGAGGAAGCTCATAAAATCGGCATACGTGTTGCCGCACATGTGGAAAGTACGGAAGGAGTAAGAGTTGCACTAAAGGGAGGGGTTGATACGATAGAACATGGAGCGGAGATGGATGAGGAAATTATCAGTCTGTATAAATGTAATCCTAGAGCCTTAAAGGGTTACACAGCGTTAATTCCTACTTTGCAGGCTGGTTATCCTAGCGCAAAATTGGATTTGAGTCTGACGAAAGTGAGCGAAACAGTGCAAGAAAACTCTCGGCTTGTTTACGATTCGATGCTAGCAAGTGTAAGGCAGGCGGTAGAACATGGGATAAAAATGGGGATTGGTACAGATGCAGCAATGCCATTTGTGACACACTATGATATGTGGCGCGAGCTGGACCATCTTATGCGAAAAACGTCGCTCGATTCACTGCAGGTAATTGAAAAGGCAACAAAAACAAATGCAGAAATTCTCGGAATAGATCATCTAACTGGAACGATTGAAATGGGAAAACGAGCAGATTTAATTGTAATGGACCATAATCCATTAGAAAATATCAAAGCTTTATCAAATATAACGATGGTAATGGTAAAAGGTCAACTTATAAAAAATCCAAACGTAAATAAAATGAAGGAAGTGGATGATTTGCTAGATTTAGTATGGAGCAACGAATAAAAAAACCAGAAATATAAATTTCTGGTTTCAGCTTACTAATATAAGTGATGGCTCTAAGAGAGACAAAGAAAATATTGGCTATTGCCCGTTTTCTTGAATCCATTGCCGTTCACTTCATCTGTACAGTCAATCCACTGATATTTTTTTGCTTTGCTCTCTAAAACCTCACTAATCTCATCTTCCGTTTCGTGCATTAAGCTGATTACTTCCGTTAATGTCATCTTAAAGTGAGCGGCTGCCTCTTGATGCGGCAGCTGCTCTTTAAGAAGTGATAGAAACTGTGTTTTTGAATCAGCTTTCTGTGCTAAAGACTCTTCCTTATCTACAATATATTGGTAAACTGCTTTCTTAAACGGTGGCAGTGTGTTGACGAAATTCCTTTCAAGTATCTCCATCCACTTTTCATTTCTCATTATAGGCAACCTTTGCTATTTAAGCAGATACTAATCAGTAGTAGAGAATTATCGTAACTATTACGATTTACCAAAGAGCCATTAACAATGTCCATTAATTGTTTTCTTTCATATTGTACTTTTTCAGGAAGCGATCCACTCTTCCGCCTTTATCTGCAAATTTCTGCTTACCTGTGTAAAATGGATGTGAATCTGAACTAGTCTCTACTTTAATAAGAGGATAAGTATTGCCATCCTCCCATTTAATAGTCTCATTGGATTTTTTCGTCGAACCTGTCAGAAATTTGAAGCCGCTGTTCGTATCCATAAATACGACTTTTTCATAATTTGGATGTATATTTGCTTTCATATTATCACCTCATATTTTTTACTACATACTCATGATAATCGAAATCATTACGTTTTGCAAGTGATGTGCATTATATATTAATTGGAATCGTATTAAGCGTATATCGCAGGAAGAATCTAGTCTTAACTAGTTAAAAAAACCGGCTGCCATTATGTCAGCCGGTTTTTTGTGTTCTAATGTAGAAGTTTATTCAGCAACGACTGCAAATTGTTTAACAGTAGGAATAACCGAGGCTAATTCCTTATCTGGGTATTTTTTCTCGAGCTCGTGAATATCCTTAAACTCTGTGCTCCTGACCCATTTTAAGTAATCCTCCTTCGTTTCCCATTCCATATGTACGGTAATTTCTCCTTTGTTTTTTTCATTTTGGAGCAGAAGGAAGCGGATAAATCCATGGTTTTTGTCTACTAATCGGGAACGGTTTTTATAGATTTCAATGACTTCAAGCGCCTTTTCATCTGGGACTGGAAAGGTTGACTGAACAATAAACATGAAGCAAAACTCCTCTGAAATTAATTTTTTACTATCGTACCATAAATTTATCAGAAAATTCATCGTATAGAAGGAAAGCATATAAGAAATATGGAATTATTAAGTTAGAAACCTAGCAAAAATTTTTTCCTGAACAAAAATCATATGACAACATAAGAAAGGGGGGATTCGTTTTGCAGGTAAGGGTGCTTAAACCAAAGGACGCAAAAGATTACTGGAATTTGCGGTTAACAACATTAAAGCAGCATCCAGATGCCTTTTTATTAACCGTGGAAGAAGAACAAAAACGCCTCTATCCCATTAAGAGGATTACAGCTCTCTTAAAGGACCCAACAAGGGTTACTATAGGTGCATTTATGGATGAACGCCTTGTTGGCAGCATCACCCTTCAAAAGGAAACCTATAAAAAAATTAAGCATAAGGCAAGTGTGCTGTCATTTTTTATAGAAGATGATTTTCGGAACAAGGGGATTGGCAAACGGCTTTTGACAGAGGTAATTACTCTAGCAAAAAGGTATGATATTGAGCAATTGCTGCTGGCTGTCGTTTCCACAAATGCAGGTGCAATTGCCTTATACGAATCATTCGGCTTCACTGTTTTTGGATTGGAAAAGAACGCATTAAAGGTGGATGGACAATACTTTGATGAACAGCATATGATTTTCTATCTTTCGAGTAGTTGAGAGAAAAGGAGTTGCAGGGATGAAAACAAGAAGTGTAGGAATACTGTTATTTGATGATGTGGAAGTGCTTGATTTTGCAGGACCTTTTGAAGTGCTGTCAGTAGCCTCCTTTAAGGATCGTGATGATAGGAAACCATTTAAGGTAGAAACAGTTTCAGAAACAGGAGAGCTGATTGCTGCGAGGAACGGATTGCATGTGTTGCCTAGCTATTCCTTCGAAAATGCCCCAGCATTTGATATAATCATCATCCCTGGCGGACCGGGAGCAAGGCTGACAGAAATACATAATGAGAAATTGATGGAATGGATAAAACAGCAAAATAAAACGGCAGAGCTTGTGGCTTCTGTTTGTACAGGTGCCTTGCTGCTTGCAAAAGCAGGGCTTTTGGATGGGAAAAAGGCGACGACACATTGGGCTTCCTACGATAATTTCGCAGAAACCTTCCCCAAAGTGGAAGTGGTTAGAGGCGTTAAATTTGTTGATGAAGGCAGAATTGTCTCTTCAGGCGGCATTTCTGCAGGGATAACGATGGCATTCCATCTTGTGGAAAGATTAGTAGGAGCAGATGAAAAAGCCATAACAGCAAAAAGAATGGAGTATGATTTGCCAGAATAAGCTAAAAAAGAAGGCTTCTACTGCAGAAGCCTTCTTTTCCCTTGTTATTTATAAGAAATTGCTTCAAGTGAGAACCCATTTTTGGATTTTAAGAATTGGGTAAACAATTCAACAGAGCGAGTGTGGATATCTGTTTTTGGGATGACATAGGAGAAGTTTCGGTTAATCTGTTCATTTTTAAGCCGGATGGAATGGATTGTTTTCATATGAAGTTCTTTTTGAATCGAAAACTTAGAAACAATCGAAATGCCAATCCCTGCTTCAACAGACTCTTTAATAATTTGCGTGCTGCCAAACGATCTCAAAATAAGGGGAGAAAAGGCATGCTTTTCAAACAGTTTGTCAATAACCTCTCTCGTTCCAGAACCTTCTTCCCGTAAGATCCATGTTTCACCGTACAGGCTTTCCAGATCGATCGTGCGAAAGCTTGCTAAAGGATGATCAGTGCCTACGATAATTACCAGTTCATCCTGTTCAAAGGGAGTGATATGCAGGTGAGGGTGACTTTTGACTTCCCCATCAATTATGCCAATATCAAGACTGCCATCAAGTACTTGCTTCATGATGCTACTAGAATTGCTGATGGAGACTTTCGGTTCAATTAATTGGTGTACTTTCATAAAATCAGAAATATATCTGGGCAGTAAATACTCACCGAATGTATAACTAGACCCAATTAAGAGAGGACCGCTCACAACCTTCGTTATGTCATCAATAAGACCTTCCGCCTGTTCATACTCTTTTAGGATACGCTTGGCATGATAATACAATATTTCACCAGCACGAGTAAGCCGAACGTATTTGTTCGTACGATCGAAGAATTTCACTTCATACTTCTTTTCCAAAGCTTTTATGGAAAGCGTTACAGCAGATTGTGTAATATGGAGCTCTTCGGCAGCTCGAGTAAAGTTCTTCTTTTCAGCAACTGTGACAAATGTCAATAAATGATAATCCAATCCTTTCACACTCTCCTTCTGCCAGATTTGAAGTCTTCGTTTCGCATCTTCATTTTTTTAGTATATACTTAGTTCGCTTAAATAAATGATAAATCCTTTAACAATTCAAAAAATACTGAAAATTTACTATTTTTATACCGATTCCAGCTTTTTGAAAATAAATTGTGACTATTTCGATAATGAAAATATTTTCCTTGAATAAATAGGAGTAAACATCTATAATCAATAATGATTCTCAAATAGAACTGTTAAAATTATATAAAAGGAGCATATGATGATAAAGCGTTTTTTCACTTATTATTTACCGCATAAGAAATTATTCATTCTTGATTTCTCGAGCGCTGTCATTGTGGCAATTTTGGAACTTGCCTTCCCAATGGCTGTTACTTGGTTTATCGATAAGCTCCTTCCTGAGGGAAATTGGAGTACCATCGTCTCTGTAAGCTGCGGCTTGCTGGCATTATATTTAATAAGCACTTATTTGCAATATATTGTTAACTACTGGGGACATAAGCTTGGAATTAATATTGAAACAGATATGCGTGCACAGCTGTTCAATCATGTCCAAAAGCAAAGCTTTAAATTCTTTGACAATACAAAAACAGGTCATGTTATGAGCCGAATTACAAATGACTTGTTTGATATCGGCGAGCTTGCCCACCATGGTCCTGAAGATTTGTTTATAGCAATCATGACATTTGTCGGCGCCTTCTGGATTATGCTGACCATTAATGTGAAGCTTGCGTTAATCGTCATTTTCATCGTGCCTGTGCTCGTCTGGCTGATCACATACTGCAATAAGAGCATGAATAAAGCATGGAGGCATATGTACGGCGATATTGCCGATGTTAATGCCCGCGTTGAAGACAGTGTATCCGGTGTGCGTGTTGTCCAATCCTTCACGAACGAAGACTATGAAATGGAGCGTTTTTCTGTTAATAATAAACGTTTCAGAAAAGCGAAAATCGTTGCATACAAAGTAATGTCTTTAACTTCATCTTCTGTTTACATGCTAATGCGCTTTTTCACGTTAGTAGTATTGGTTTATGGAGCATGGCTGACATTTAATGGCCAGCTGACAAACGGTGAGCTAGTTGCATTTATTCTGTATGTTAACATTTTGCAAAAGCCAATAGATAAAATCAGTGCATTGCTGGAGCTGTATCCGAAAGGTATGGCTGGATTTAGACGTTTCTTGGATCTGCTTGATTCAGAGCCTGAAATTCAAGACCGCAAAGATGCAGTGGAAGTGCCTGCATTGCGTGGGGACATTCAATTTAATAATGTGACATTCGGCTATGATAACAGAACTGTTTTAGACCAAATCAGTCTGAACATTAAAGCGGGCGAAACAGTTGCATTTGTTGGTCCGTCCGGTGCAGGGAAAACGACAATTTGTTCATTAGTGCCAAGGTTTTATGATGTGAACGGCGGAGCCATTAAAATTGACGGCATGGATATCCGTGATATGACAAAGCATTCCTTGCGTTCTCAAATTGGGATCGTTCAGCAGGATGTGTTCCTGTTCACAGGTACATTAAAAGAAAATATCGCATACGGAAAACTAGATGCAACAGACGAAGAAATACATGAAGCAGTAAAAAGAGCTCACTTGGAAGATTTAATCCGCAAGCTTCCAGACGGCTATGACACACAAATAGGAGAGCGGGGCTTGAAGCTGTCGGGAGGACAAAAGCAAAGGCTGGCGATTGCGAGAATGTTCTTGAAAAATCCGCCAATACTTATTCTCGATGAAGCCACCTCTGCCCTTGATACAGAAACAGAGCAAATTATTCAAGCATCATTAAATGAACTTGCGAAAAACCGTACAACATTAGTGATTGCCCACAGACTCGCAACAATCCGCAATGCTGACCGCATTGTTGTTGTTACCGAAAACGGGATTGAAGAGGAAGGAGGACATGATGAACTGATTGAAAAAGGCGGTATTTTCGCTAATCTTCATCGTGTTCAATACCAGCGTTAACTTTTTAGATGCCTTTTTAGAAGGCATCTTCTTTTTTTTGCAAAAATAGCAATTGAAGTTAGTATTTAATATGCGATATATTGGTTATAAGTAATTTTTTATGGAGGTGCCTGTTTTATGCGACCGATAATGTTAGGAATTGCGTCTGCCTTCTTTTTTGCTTTTACGTTTGTTTTGAATAAAGCGATGGAGATGAATGGGGGAAGCTGGGTATGGAGTGCATCCCTGCGCTACTTTTTTATGGTTCCCTTTTTAGTGATTATTGTATTAATTAGAGGGAATTTAAAGCCGATTTTGCTGGAGCTTCGTAATAATGCTCTCAAATGGATATTGTGGAGTTCTGTCGGATTTGGGATTTTCTATTCGTTTATTTGTTTTGCATCCGCCTATGGGCCAGGCTGGTTAATTGCAGGAACATGGCAGCTGACGATTATTTCAGGAACACTGCTTGCACCGTTGTTTATGGAGCAAATAGCCGCAAGTGACGGAACTATTGTCCATGCAAGAAGAAAAATCCCCATTAAAAGCTTAGGCTTTTCCCTTTTAATAATTGTTGGAATCGTATTTATGCAGGTTGAGTTTGCAAGGAGCTTATCCCTGTCCCAAGCACTGCTTTGTCTCATACCAATACTCATTGCATCCTTTGCATACCCCCTTGGCAATCGGAAAATGATGGAGGTTGCAGGTGGCCGCTTTGATGTTTTTCAGCGAGTGCTTGGCATGACGATTGCTAGCCTGCCGTTTTGGCTTATTCTGTCTGTTTATGGATGGATGACTGCAGGTTTACCGTCTGTTATGCAAGTATACCAATCCGGAATTGTAGCTTTATTTTCTGGTGTTGTTGCGACGATTCTCTTTTTTGCAGCTACAGATTTAGCAAAGGATAATATGCAGAAGCTTGGTGCTGTTGAAGCAACACAGTCATTTGAAGTGCTATTTGCATTAATTGGAGAAATGGTGTTTCTTTCTGCAGGTTTGCCGAGTCCAGTTTCCCTGCTTGGAATTGGAATTGTGATTATTGGCATGGTATTGCATAGTATATTTTCCCGCAATATTAAAAAACTAAAATTAGCTAAAGAAGCGCATCATTTCAATTGATTATTAAAGTTTTGTTAATTATTGAAATTTTTTTACTTATTAGGCAGGTATATGTATACTATTGTATGGAATGGTAACAACAATGATCGTAATGAATGACAGTCATGATTTTGGCTATCACTTCTAAGAAACTAGATTTGGAGGACCAACAAAAATGACCAATGAACAAAACAAAGCAATAAAGCTGATCGCCCTTGATATGGACGGCACATTATTGAACAGCAACGGCGAAATACCTGAGGAAAACCGCAAAGCAATCAAAGAGGCACAAGATGCCGGCATTCATGTTGTCTTAAGCACAGGCAGATCAATCGCAACATGCAAAGATCATGCGGAAAGTCTGTTTCTTAAAACATATTTAGTTACAGTAAACGGCAGTGAAATATGGGATTGGCAAGGCAATTTAATTGAACGGAATTTAGTTGAAGCAGAGCAAATGCGCTGGCTTTGGGAGCTTGCGCAAAAACATGGTGCGAAAATTTGGGCCATCAGCTGCGGCAAGCTTTGGAATAACGAAATGCCTGAGGATATTGACGCAATCGAATGGCTGAAGTTCGGCTACCATATTGACGATGATGCCATTAGAAATGAAGTGTTGAAAGAACTGCAGGCAAGAAATATTTTTGAAATAAGCAATTCATCGCTTGTTAATATTGAAGTGAACGCTTTAGGCATCAACAAGGCCAAAGGGCTAAAAACGGTTTGTGAACGACTTGACATTACAATGGATGAAGTGATGGCAGTCGGAGACAGCTTGAACGACATCAGCATGATTAAAGAGGCAGGCATTGGTGTGGCGATGGGCAATGCACAAGATATCGTGAAAGAAACGGCTAATGCTACAACAAAAACAAATGACGAAAATGGCGTGGCGTATGCTATTCGCAAATGGGCATTACAGGCTGAGCAAGAGCCAGTATTAGAAAAATAAACTGCAGAAATTATGTTGAAACAAAAAAAATAACTGCTATAATAAATAAAAAAGAAGAAGCGAACGAAGAGAAAGGAATAGTATGCGATAACCATTCGTAAAAGAGAGTGGAGCTTATAAGCTGAAAGGCTCCATGACGACATGCCGCAGAACCTGCCTTTCGAGTCCTAGAAAACTAGGCGTGTTATCTGGCGTTATCAGACAAAGTGGGATAAGAGCATTGTCTTTTGTCCAATTAAGGTGGTACCACGGAAAAGCCCTTTTCGTCCTTTTTATAGGATGAAAAGGGCTTTTTTTTTATTACAGTCAAACAGATAAATGATACGGGATGTTGGAGGTAATCGTTTTGGACAGAAAAAGAATAGTGGTGAAAATCGGCAGCAGTTCGCTCACCAACTCAAAGGGAGAAATTGATCAGCTTAAACTAAAGGATCATATCGCAAGTATTGCAGCGTTAAAAAAAGTAGGCAAGGAAGTAATACTTGTTTCCTCTGGTGCAGTTGCAGCTGGATTCAAGCAGCTAGGATACCCGTCGCGTCCAGTGACGCTAAAAGGAAAACAAGCTGCTGCTGCAGTCGGTCAAGGTCTGCTGATTCAGCACTACACAGAGAGCTTAAAAGAATACGGAATCGTACCTGCTCAAATCTTGCTGACAAGAAATGATTTCAGCAAGAAGGAGCGTTACCGCAATGCTTACTCCACCTTGTCAGAGCTTTTGGAAAGAGGCATCCTGCCGATTATCAATGAAAATGATACAGTGTCAGTTGAAGAGCTTACATTCGGTGACAATGATATGCTCTCAGCACTTGTAAGCGGGTTAATCCACGCAGAACAGCTGATAATTTTGACAGATATTAATGGGCTCTACGACAGCAATCCGAAAGACAATCCAAATGCTAAACGTCTTGATTATATTGAAAAAGTAACACCAGAATTTTTAGAAGGAGCGAAAGGCAGCGGCTCAAAAGTAGGAACTGGCGGGATGAAATCGAAGCTGATTGCTGCAGAGACAGCTCTTAGTCTAGGCGTACAAGTGTTCATCGGCAGCGGGAGCGGAGAAGATAAGCTTTTAACCATCCTTGAAGGCAACGGAGATGGGACCTATATTGGTTCGGAAGGATTAAGTGCCATTACCAGCAATAGACAATGGATTGCCCTCCATTCCAAAGTAGAAGGAAAAGTATATGTGGATGAAGGGGCAGAACTAGCTTTGCTGCAAAAGGGAAGCAGCTTGCTTCCGGCAGGCATTTATGAAATTGAAGGATTATTCGAAAAAGGTGATGTTGTCGAAGTGATTGGCACATCAGGATTGATCGGTAAAGGGGAAGTTCTTTACGGCTCACAAGAACTCCATGAAATACTGGCAGGAAATCTATCTAAACAAGAGGGACAGCTGCAAGAAGTTATCCACCGCAATAGCTGGGTGAAAATCTAAAGGGGGTCGTACAAATGGGAGAAGTGCAAACAAAAGGAAAATTAGCGCAGCAGGCAAGCAGGGAGCTGTGGAAATTCACGACTAAGGATAAAAATGAGGCGCTTGCGCTTATTGCAGATCAGCTTTTGGCAGATCAAGCCTATATTATTGAGCAAAACAAAACAGACTTAATCAACGGAGAAAAGGCAGGATTGTCAGTATCTGTTTTGGACAGAATTATGCTTAATGGAAAAAGGATAGAAGACATGGCGCTGGCGATAAGACAGCTCATTGAACTTGAAGATCCAATTGGGGCAACACTGGAAGAAATCCAAAAAGAAAATGGCTTGCTGATCCGCAAAAAAACAGTGCCAATCGGTGTGATGGGCATGATTTATGAAGCAAGACCAAATGTGACGGTAGATGCAGCAACACTGTCGATAAAAACAGGCAATGCCATCCTGCTTAGAGGCAGTTCTTCTGCAGCGAGCTCCAATATTGCTTTAGTGCGTTCTATTCATGATGCGTTAAAGAAGTCAGCTCTTCCTGAAAATGCAGTCCTGCTTATTGAAGATACTAGCAGAGAAACAGCAAAAGAACTGTTCCATTTAACAGAATACTTGGATGTTCTTATTCCAAGAGGCGGGAAAAACCTGATTGATACAGTAGTTAAAGAGGCATCTGTACCTGTCATTGAGACAGGCGCTGGAAACTGTCATTTATTTATCGACGATAGCGCTGATAAACAAATGGCACTTTCCATCAGTCTTAACGGCAAAACACAGCGTCCATCTGTCTGCAATGCTTTGGAAACAATCTTAATTCACCAAAACTGGTATAAGCAATACGGCCAAGAATTGCTGCAAACATTAGCAGACCATGGTGTGGAAATCTACGGAGACAGTACGGTTACAAATGACTGGGCTGATGCCATTTTAGCAACGGAAGAGGATTGGTATACGGAATATTCCGCCTTGAAAATCAGTGTGAAAATTGTTGATGATGTAACAGAAGCGATCACACATATCAATAAGTATGGCACGAGGCACTCGGAGGCAATTCTGACCGAAAAGAGTGAAAATGCAGAAGTTTTCTTATCCAGTGTAGATGCAGCTGCTGTTTATCATAATGCAAGCACACGCTTTACAGACGGATTTGAATTTGGATATGGTGCAGAAATCGGCATTAGCACACAAAAGCTCCATGCAAGAGGACCAATGGGACTAAAAGCTTTGACCTCGTCGAAATACTATATATATGGAAACGGCCAAATCAGAAACTAATACGTTTATTTCATAAGATAGGAAGCGAATACCAATGCAGTTTGTAACAGTCCTGTTGCCAATATTTTTTATTTTTGCTGTCGGCTTTGTCGGTGAAAAAATTCTTCATATAAATACAAAGTCGATTACAACAATGACGGTCTACTTAATGACACCGTTATTGTCATTTAGCGTTTTTTACGAAACAACCTTTAATTTAGACTATCTTATGATGGCCATTTACGCATTAGCACTCGTATTCGGCATCATTGGCATCATTTATATTGTCGCAAAGCTAAGAGGGTATGACGTTAAAAAAACATGCGGGATGATACTGTCATCTGCCTTCATGAATAATGGAAACTATGGCACTCCACTTGTCTTGTTCGCATTTGGAGAGCCAGCCCTTCATTACGCCGTTATCCTGATGGTAATTCAGCAGCTGATTATGGCAACAATCGGCGTTTATTATGCCGCAAAAGGATCAGCAGACAATGAAGGCGCAAACGATACATGGAAGAAAGTCCTGAAAGTGCCGATTATGTATGGCGCACTCCTCGGTGTGATTTTTCATTTTTTAAATATCCCACTATCTGCAACCATGCTTGATGCC
This sequence comes from Bacillus sp. Au-Bac7, assembly GCF_021341655.1. Lineage (NCBI taxonomy): Bacteria > Bacillati > Bacillota > Bacilli > Caryophanales > Bacillaceae > Bacillus > Bacillus sp. Au-Bac7. The sequence goes on from NZ_JAJTTG010000001.1 coordinate 656,184, forward strand.
ATTAAGATGGTAGGAGATGCAGCTATCCCAACAGTCATGCTCGTTTTAGGGATGACACTAGCAAAAATATCCGTCAAAAAAATCCAAGTCAAGCCATTATCCTTTGCCTTAACCTTAAGGCTTATCGTATCACCATTGATTGCGTGGGGCATGACATTAGTACTCCCAGTTGATGATATGCTTAAACAAGTGATGATTGTATTAGCTGCAATGCCGTCAGCCGCCAATACAACGATGTATGCTCTCCAATATGGAACAGAACCGGATTTTGTGTCAACAGCAACGCTGTTTAGTACATTAGCTAGTATTGTCACACTGCCGATTGTGTTGTTTATTGTTTAGTAGTTTTATAGATGAACAAAACCTTGATTGGATATTTATTCCATCAAGGTTCTGTTTTTTTAGACAGCCTAATCCACCAACAAGGCTGTCTTAATGTATCGCGTTCTTAAATTTCCCTCCATGCGCCTCCTGTGTATCCATAATCGTAATAAAGGCATTTGAATCAATTTCCAAAACGATGCTTTTAAATTTGGCAATTTCAAGGCGGGTGAACACGACATAGAGCACTTCTTTTTCTTGATCGAGATAGCCGCCTTTGCCTTTTAGTTTTGTCACACCTCTGCCAAGGCGGTCTGACAATGCTGCGGCTATTTCTTCGTATTCGTTTGTGATGACCATTGCTGCTTTTGTGTCGTCAAATCCTTGAATAACGGCATCAATTGCTTTGCTGGCGATATAGTAGGTAAGGATGGAAAACATGGCTTGTTCCCATTCAAGCACGAAGCCGGCCCATGTGAACACAAACACGTTTAGGAACATGACGAACTCGCCGACAGAAAAGGGCATCTTTTTGGATAAAAGAATGCCGAGTATTTCTGTGCCGTCTAAGGCGCCGGAATTGCGAATCACGAGTCCAACTCCTGTGCCGAGCAGCAGTCCCCCAAAAACCGTGGCAAGAAGGGGCTCTGTTGTAAATGGCTGAACATGATGCAACGCTGATTCGACTACAGCTAGCATGATAATAGCGAACAACGAGGAGACGCAAAAGTTCTTGCCAATATATTTATAGCCGGCGAACAAGAATGGAATATTGATAATTAGCACCAAGATTCCGAAGCTGAAATTGGTCATATAATTAATGATTAGGGAGATGCCGATAATACCCCCATCGATAATTGTATTTGGGATAAGAAATAATTCAATCGCTGCCGCAGCGAGGCTCGCACCGATCATTAGCATGATATACCGGATAATTAAATGTAATTTTCCTTCTTTTTTATGTGTTTTTCCCATTTGTCTTGAACCCTCCCGAAGTTAAGGAAGTAACATATTTATAATGCCAAGAAAGTGAAAAAATATTCCAGTTTTGGTTATATAATAATTTCTTTTGAAAACCGCTAATTTACGGGTTTTTTACATAAAATTCATTGCAAGTTTTTATGGAAAGATATAGAATATACAGTACATTATTATTCTAGGTAGGTGAAAGAAATGTTCAACCGGGAGCTGGTGAAGGGAAGTACGTCGTTGATTCTGCTGCAGTTATTAGCGGAAAAAGAAATGTACGGCTATGAGCTTGTGAAGGAAATGGAAAGCCGCAGTGATTATTCCTTACAGGTTAAAGAAGGTACATTATATCCAGCGCTTCATAAGCTGGAAAAGCAGGCATATGTGGAATCTTTCTGGAAGGACTCTGAAAAGGGACCTGCCCGGAAATATTATCGCATAACAGAGACAGGCCTAGAAATACTCGAGCAAAAAACGAAGGAATGGAAAAGCTTTGTGCAGACAATTGATAAGGTAATTGGGAGAAGAGGGGTATGATTTCTTCCAAACAGGAGTATTTGGATATCCTCCGTGCATGCTTAGAAAATTATGAACGAGTGGAGGACATCCTGCTTGAATATGAACAGCATTTAACAGACTTAATAGCAGAGATTTCTAGTCTTGGAATCAGTGAAGCAGAAGCGATGGAGCAAGTTATCGCAAGAATCGGCAAGCCAAAAGATATGGCAGCATTGTTTAGTGAGGAGAGAACGATAACTGCTTCCAGAACAAAGTGGATTTTCTTTTTCGGCAACTTTATCTTTTTTGCAGCAGGCTTAATTTTAACCGTTTTTTATCATTCTATTCCAAGCCCAACCGTGAAACAGCTGTGGTTTTTCCTGACAAGCATTCCGTTTTTAATAATATTTTTGTATTTATTTTATTGGCTGTTACTAAGGTTTGAAGTTGGGAAAGAGTTTGGTCTTGGTGGAAAAAAACTGTTTAAACGAACCTTTTACATAGCGCTTATGCCTAATCTATTCCTGATGATGATGGTCGTCTTGCGCATCATTCCGCCAGCTGTTTTTGCCCCAATGCTGACAAATGAATTTACAGCCGTTTGTATTGTTTTCACGATTCTGTTCTATCCAGTATCGATTTTAGGATTTCGCTACGGAACAACAAAATCGATTTGAAAATTCTGCTTTCCTATAAAGGAAAGGAGAATTTTTTTATGTAAATGTTTGCTCCATCTTACTTCTATCAGCATCTTCAATCCAATCATCATACTTTTCATACAGCGGACGAAGCCGTTCGGCATCCAGTGCTATTACTTCACAGCCACGATCATCATAGATAAAGAATATAATATCTTTTGTGATATTCACAAAGAAGACATCTGGATAACCAGTGTCGTATCCTCCGAATCTAGGCTGCAGCGGAAAATCCTCATTACAAGCTCCCTTTAGCAATCCAGCTAAATGTAAGTCGCTCTGTTTACAGTATAGTGAAAACTGTTGCATCTCAAATTGTTCAGCTTCCTCTAGTTCAAATGGATATGGAAACGTTTTTACATGGATGCAGTATAAAACATCCTTGTCTTTAACGTATGGTTGATATACCTTCAATTTATTTGTAGCTTTTTCTTTTGTTCGTTTATAGATATTTGTGACAAGAAATAAATCATCGTCCTGCTCGAATAAGTCATTAAAAATATCAAAGATCCGCTGATAGATAACCTGAAATCCTTCCAGATTCATGTCACCATTTTCTTTTAATGGATAGATATTTTCTCCAAGGGTAAAGTGAATGCCAATATCCCATTGATGATAAATACTAGGTACTAATGCGAGAATATGAAATCTTTCCTGGAGATAGTCAATAAGTTGCATGTCTTTTTCTCACTTTCAAAATTGCAATTGTTTTTTATTATCATACAATGTTTCATGCTGTTAAAAATACCCTGTTTTAGCAAGAATCGTTATACATCGGTATAATATATAGAAGAAATAAGCTTTGCAAAAAAGAATTTTTTTGCCCCGTATCTTTTTTGCCTGCTTAATCGTTCAAAGTATGACACCTGAAAAAAGGGGGGATTAAGTTTGAGCAAGCAACACTTAAAAAAATGGCAAAACAGCAATCTGCAAAAGCATTACGACAGCTTAAATAAGTATTGCCAATACCTTTCGATGAATAAATGGGAAAAGGAAGATATTATTCATGATGCCTTCATAAAGGCAATTGAATCATACAGTGATCGTGATATAACGCCAGCATTATTAAAGAAAATTGTTCAAAATCACTGGATTGATACACTTCGGAAAAGAAAGCTGGAGCAAAACCACGCCATGAAAACGGAAGCAGTGCAGAATGAATCTGCTGCTGAAAAGATGATGCTTGCTGAGCATGTAGCTGAAAAGCTTACTAATAAGCAAGCAGCGGTTTTTTTGCTGATTGAAGGCTTTGGCTATCGTATTAAAGAAGCAGCAGAAGTATTGCAAATGACAGAAACGGCAATAAAGTCGATCTTGTTTCGAGCCAGAAACCAAATGCACAAGCAGCATAGCGGAGAAGGTAATGACGTTAAAGATGCGAGCAGCCTTTATTATGAAGCGCTAAAACGGCAAAATCCCGATATTTTGATTAAAGAAATTTTGACAGCTCAAAAGCTTCATCATTCGAGTTCAAAACGGCATAATGCTGGGCCGATTCTGCAAATGGCAGCATAGCAAATGAAGAAAGGGGCAAAAAAATGAACGCTATTCCATATGTGATTGAACAGTCAAGCGGGGGAGAACGCTCCTATGACATATATTCAAGACTTTTGAAGGACCGCATCATCATGCTCGGAGATGAAATTAATGACCATGTTGCCAATAATATTGTCGCACAGCTCTTGTTTTTAGCTGCAGAAGACCCTGATAAAGACATTTCCCTCTATATTAACTCACCAGGCGGTTCCACTACAGCAGGCTTTGCTATATTCGATACGATGCAATATATTAAGCCAGATGTGCGTACCATCTGCACAGGTATGGCTGCTTCGTTTGGTGCATTGCTGCTGCTTGCAGGTACGAAAGGGAAAAGATATGCATTGCCGAACAGTGAAATTATGATTCATCAGCCTTTGGGTGGTGCGCGCGGGCAAGCGACAGAAATTGAAATTACAGCGAAAAGGATTCTGAAACTGCGCGAGCAAATAAATACGATCATGGCAGACAGAACAGGGCAAGATGTCCAAAAAATAGCTCATGACACAGAGCGGGACTATTTCATGTCTGCACTTGAAGCGAAAGAGTATGGGATTATTGATGAGATTATCCTGCCTAAATAAATTTGACTAACAAGCTGCCTGTGAACAACAGGCAGCTTTTCTTATTGCCTGATTCGTTTTTTCCCAAACGATACGCTATAATAAGGATTGACTATTTTGCAGGAAGATAAAAGGTGAAAATCATGACAGTAAAGCAAGTAACAATAGAAGAAGCATTTGAAAAAAGCATTCGCAATGGCAGCCCGCTCTTGTACAAAGATTCTCTTCGTGGAATAAAAGGATTACATGAGGGCCAAGTTATCGATGTGAAAAATAATGCAGGAAAATTTATTGGCAGAGGCTATTATGCCATTCAAAATAAAGGGATCGGCTGGATCCTCACAACTAATCCTCAGGAAGCGATTGATTATTCTTTTTTTGAAGGGAAAATTAAAGCAGCAAATAATCGAAGAGCAGCATTATATCATGATAATGAAACGACTGCTTTTCGCCTGTTTAATGGGGAAGGAGACGGCATCGGCGGTTTTACTGTCGACAAATATGATCAATACTTGCTGATTCAATGGTACAGCAAAGGGATTTACGAATATAAGGAGTGGATTATTAAAGCACTCGATACGCATGTTGAGTTTAAAGGCATTTATGAGAAGAAACGGTTTGATACGAACGGTAAATATGTTGAAGGCGATGATTTTACATTCGGAGAACCAGGAGAGTTCCCGATTATGGTGAAAGAAAGCGGCATGAACTTTGCTGTAGACCTAAATGAAGGGGCAATGACGGGGATTTTTCTTGACCAGCGTGAAGTTCGGAAAACAATTCGCGACAAGTATGCACAAGGCAAGGATGTGCTGAACACGTTCTCCTATACAGGTGCGTTTTCTGTGGCAGCAGCCATTGGTGGAAGCAAATCCACAACAAGTGTTGACTTAGCAAATAGAAGCAGAGCCAAAACCTCACTGAACTTTGAATACAATGATATCAGTCTAACAGACCAGAAGATTGTAGTAGAAGATGTTTTTCACTATTTCAAGTATGCCGTAAAGAAGCAGCTCGCATTTGATATGGTCATCCTTGACCCGCCAAGCTTTGCGCGAAGCAAAAAGCATACTTTCAGTGCAGCGAAGGATTATGCTAATCTTTTGAAAGAGGCAATCAGTATTACGAAACAATCAGGTGTTATCGTTGCTTCGACAAACTGCAGCACCTTTGATATGAAGAAGTTTAAACAATTTATCCACGAAGCTTTCGGAAAACAAAAAGATCGTTATACGATTCTAGAGGAATTTGGCTTACCGGAGGACTTTGCGAATATTCGTCATTTAAAGGAAAGCAATTATTTAAAAGTTGTGTTTATTAAAAAGCTTAAATAGTTTTTCAAAATAGTTATTGACTAACAAAAGCAAAATTTCTTTATCAAATCACTGTTTACTTAAATGTCTTTACCTAGTAATCTAATATTTAGCATTGATTATTAGTACATATGGAATGGGGATTGGAAAAAGTGAAAGCAATATTGTTTGATTTAGATGATACACTCCTTTGGGATAAACGCAGTGTTAAAGAAGCATTTGAAAAAACATGCAAGCTTGCTGAAGACAAATACCAAATTGCAGCTTCCAGCCTAGAAGAAGCAGTCCGAAAAGAAGCGCAAAGCTTATATCAAGCATATGAAACATATGCGTTTACACAGATGATTGGCATCAATCCGTTTGAAGGACTATGGGGAGAGTTTGCGGATCAGCATGAATCATTCCAAAAAATGAAGGCTATTGTTCCGATGTATCGTAAAGACGCTTGGACGAATGGACTTTTGGCGATGGGAATTGATGATAAGGAATTCGGAGCATATTTAGCAGAACAATTTCCTGCTTTTCGCAAAGAATCTCCTTTCGTATACGAAGAAACATTTGCAGTGCTCGATGAGCTTAAAGGAAAGTACAAGCTGCTGCTTTTAACAAATGGTTCGCCAGGGCTGCAAAACACGAAATTAACAATTACGCCTGAAATTGCACCATATTTTGACGAAATTGTTATTTCAGGTGATTTCGGTAAAGGTAAACCAGATCCTGCTATTTTTGAGCATGCCGTTTCCTTGCTTGGTCTAGATGTCAGTGACTGCATTATGGTCGGGGATAATCTTAATACAGATATTCTTGGCGCATCAAGGGTTGGAATGAAGTCGGTTTGGATTAACAGAGAAGAGAAAACGCCAGAAACGGTTCATCCAACATATGAAATTCAAGATTTGCTGGAGCTGATTCCTCTTCTTAAAGAGATTGGCTAAAAAAGAAGCTCATGAAGGCATTTGCCTAACATGAGCTTCTTTTTTTATTCCTTGTCATCCTTTGGCAGCAGATGTCTGTATGGAACAGGTGATGCCAGTACAACCGAAGTATTGATGGTGCCAAACGGTATTAACCGGTCGACCAATATCCGCATGCCATCAATTCCAGATACAGCAGCCTTTATTGTATAACTAATCGGTCCAGTCACACGGTGACATTCCAATATATCCGCTTCTGTCTTAATAAACTCCTCAAACTTATGGGGATCTTCCTTCAGTTCACTTATTTGAATGAACAGAAGTGTTTCCCTGCCAAGCTTTGCAGGAGAGACTCTTGCTGTGAATTCAAGAATAATTCCTCTTTCTTGCAGGCGGAGGAGGCGTTCTGATACGCTTGGCCGGCTTAAAGAAAGCTGTTTAGAAAGATCGCTTACCGTTATTCTTCCATCCTCCTGCAATAATTTTAATAATTGCACGTCTACCTTATCCATTTTTAACTCCTTTGCAAATTGAAATTATATATAGATTATTCGCTTCATTTTTAAGGTTAATTTTGTTTAATATATGCTTTTTGATATGTAAAAATGCTCCTTCTTATTCTATCATTAAATATGTAACATAACCACCAAATTTACCTGTGAATTTTGGCGATTTCGCCATCCTCTCTCATACCCAACTCAATATTTTATCATATTAGGAGTGTTTTGTTTGAAAAAAATATTAATCATGATTGCCGGCTGTTTCTTTACATCATTAGGCTTGTATGTGCTCAAAAGCTCTTCCCTTGTGACGGGCGGAACGGCAGGCTTAAGCTTAAGTGCCTCTTATTTAATGCCCATTTCGTTTGCGGTTTTGTTCACGGTCATAAATATTCCGTTTTATGTGTTGTCCTATAAAAAAATGGGCAAACAATTTACATTTTCAACGATTTTGGCAGTAACAACAGTCACTGTATTATCATCCCTGATTTCTGCGTATTTCCCGCCTCTAACTTTTCATCCGCTCATCGGTTCAGTTGTCGGAGGAATCATTATTGGAGCAGGTGTTGTTGTTCTATTTATGAATGGCTCATCCCTAGGAGGAGCACAAATTCTCTCCATTACACTGCAGAAGCAGTTTAACTGGAATATGGGAAAAACAAACTTTATTTTTGACACGGTAGTTATTCTTATTGGCATGTACAGTATTGGGGTTGTGAGAGGCTTATACAGTATATTATCTGTGCTAATTGTGTCTACTATGATGAGCTTCTTTAAGGAACAAATAGCAAAACGCAATAATAAGACTACTGTAAAAGTATCAAAAAAGGAACCGATATTGGAAACAAGTACTATGTAATAAAGGGAAAAAGCACCTTTAGCAGGCTCTTGAAAAAGTCTACCTAAAGGTGCTTTTTTTTGTTTCAAGGCAGTTTTAGAAGTGTAACATCACTGTGACACGCCTCTAAAAATCATTCTTTCTCCTTACTAAGGATTAGACCTCTTATTAAAACAGTCTACACATTTACGCTTAAGGGATTTTTAAAGTTTGTACTTCTTTTTCTAAATAATAGATTCCCACTCGAATATTTTGCTTATGGTTTCCGAAGTGCTCCCCGAAAAGAGTGAGCCCTCCTACTTTTTCTGAATCTTGTTCGACTGCAACTTTAAGTGTTAAAAATGGTGATTGATCTAATTGGATGTCATCGATAGTTACACTAGATAAAGCCTCTCCATCAATACCTGTATCGATTTTATTGATGCGAATTGTTTTCAGCAGGCCATACTGACTGAATTTATCATTCCACCAACTTGGGGTATATCGACCTCGCACATCTGAAAAGTTTCCTGGGACTGTATAAGTACCAAGTTTTACACCGTTTAAATAAAAAGTAATATCACTTGGCCAAACATTGTTAGATAAAGGGAATTCGGAAGCTAATTCCATGCTGATTTCTACCATTTCTGGTATTTGGTTAGGACCTAGGAGATTTGGGATTTTATATTCTACAAATCCTTCTGACAACCATAGGAGCTGTGTATCAACCCTTTTTGTATCCATAAAATATTTAGGGTCATCTGGCTTGCCGATTATTTCCGTTTCTGATGCAATTCCACATGTTGGTTTTGCTTGGAAATCCGTATAATGGCCAATCTTTAAATCGGTTAAATGCAGGGAATATTCTTTAAATATTTTCTTAGGAAAATGTATGTCAATATTATCTACTGCGAGCTCCACTATTTTTTGTAACCCTGACTTACCAGCAGTTCTAATTGATTTTACAATCCCAGCTTCTTCTAGCTTCTGCACATGGCGTGTAACGATAGCTGGACTTATATTTAATTGTTTAGCTAAATCTGAAATATTAGCTTGGTTAACCGCTAATAGTTCGATAATCTCGATGCGCGTTTCACTAGCAAGAGCTTGATAAACATGGAAGTAATCTTTAGAAACCTGAATTTGCATAAATGCTCATCTCCTTAACCAAAAGATTAAATAGTTGCTTGTACTTTTATTGTAACATTACACATGTTTAACCTCAACAGAAAACTCTATAACACCTGATAAAATAACATTGACAACGCTTTCTTTTGTTGTTAAATTAAAAATGTAAGACGAACATATTTATATATTTAACTATTTGGTTAAATATATAAATTAATCAAATGGGGAGGAAATCGGATGGGTACTTCAAAAAAACGGTGGAAGCTTTTAGGTGTGTTAGGTTTAGCAATTGGACTTATGGCAGGTTGTAGTAGTTCAGGTGCAAGTAGTAGCGCTAAAAATGAAATCACCTTTTGGAATCCGTTTACAGGGCCTGATGGGAAAAACATGCAAGCAATGGTAGATGAATACAACAAGACAAATCCAGAGTATAAGATTAAGAATATCTCTCTTAAAGAAACAGATATGTATACAAAAATTCCAACTATTGTGAACTCCGAAAAGAATATACCTGATTTAACAATTGTTCATGCAGAGCGTATTAAGCAGTTTAAAGACAATGATATGTTAACCTCTTATAATGATTTATTAACAGATTACCCAGAGATTAAAGCAGAAAATTATGTGCAAGAAGCTTGGAATATTGGAGAAATCGAATCTGAACGATATAGTATACCGCTAGATATACATACGTTTGGACTTTATTACAATAAAGACCTAGTGAATAAGTATTTGCCGACAGCGTTAGACGACAATATTGTGACATTTGCTGAAATAGAGCAAGTAGGCGAAGTTTCAAAAAAAGATAAGATTGCATCTATCGGTGTCTCTTGGTTAAAACCGAACTTTTTATCCCTGTATGCACAAAACGGTGGGGTTCTAACAGAGGATGGCATACAACCGACGTTAGATAATCAAGCAGCTCAAGATACGTTTAACTTGTGGAAGGAATTAGTGAAGACAGGATATACAACAAAGGATGGGGAAGATCCTACGCAAATGTTTTTAACAGGAAAAGTAGTCTTTTTGCCTGAAGGAATTTGGATGCAAAACCAAGTGAAGCAAAGCAAGATAAATTGGGGACTAACTAATGCACCGCAGGTATCTGATGACTTGTCAAAAACAGTTAACTGGTCTTCCTCCCATCAATTTGTCATGTTTAAAGATGAATCACGCAGTGATGAAAAAGCAAAAGGTGTCATGGAGTTCTTAAATTGGGTTAGAGACAATTCAATGGAATGGGCGAAGTCCGGGCAAAATCCTGCCACGTTATCACTGTTAGAAGAGGAAGAGTATAAACAGATGCCGCAAGCATTTTTCTTATCTACACCAGAGCAACAAGCAACTTTGAAAATTTTTGATTATAAGTACAATGGCTATGTTTCAGAAGCGCTTGATGCTCAAGCAGGCGATGTAGTTTTTGGAAAGCTGGATGTTGATAAAGCGCTTACGCAAATGCAAAAAGAAGTATCTGCGAAGGTTGAAAAAGATAAATCGAATAAATGATTTGGAGAAAATAGAAGGTAGAAGCTTACCTTTTGTATACGGCAGAAGGTAAGCTTTAACTATTGATATTGCGAGTTTAGTATGTTTTTTCTATTCAAACATAGAAAAAAAGGGGGAGTGGAGCGATGGAAACTGTTCCTGCTACAAAACAAGTGAAGCAAGTCAAAAATAAGAGGTCCAAAAAAGTGTCTGTTACACCATGGATTTTCTTAACACCTCATTTGCTGATATTTGCTGTCTTTTTCTTGATTCCTGTTTTCTTTGGTATCTATATATCTTTTACAGAATGGGATTTAATAAGTTCCCCTACGTTTATTGGCCTTGATAATTATAAGGAAATATTACTGCAATCTGATTCTATCTTTTATGAACAGCTACATACAGGCTTGAAGAATACGTTTTTATTCGTGCTTTTTGTTGTACCGTTTTGTATCCTTGTGCCATTATGCCTTGCAGCAGCTTTAAATACTAAACCTGCTTTATGGAAGTTCTTTCAATCACTTTTTTATTTACCATCTTTATTCGCGATTTCTGCGGTCGTGATTATTTGGACTTTAATGTTCAACGTCACATATGGCCCAATAAATAATATCCTGAATTTAGAAACGGTATGGACAGGAACACAACCCTATGCATGGATTGCATTAGTAATTTTAACTGTTTGGTGGTCTATCGGCGGCAATATGATTATTTATCAAGCAGCATTAAATGGCATTGCTAAAGATTTATATGAAGCTGCAGATATTGATGGAGCATCACCATTTCAGAAATTCATTAAAATCACACTTCCTAGTATAAGAGGACAAATTCTTTATACCGTAGTAATTACTACTATTGCACACTTTAATGTATATGGACAGCCGCTAATGCTTACAGGTGGAGGGCCTACTGACTCGACAAGGGTTCTCTTAATGGATATTCAGCAAAATGCATTTGGTTCAGGCCAATCTATCGCAGGAATTTCATCAGCAATGGCAGTTATTCTAGGCGTGTGCATAATGGTTGTTGCATCCTTGCAGTTCTTTTTCTTAAGAGAAAGGAAGAATTAAAGTGAAGGAGGGTTTGAAATGAGTGGAAAGAGAGTTAATCCATTTCCAAAAATCATTGCATTTGTCTTTTTGCTCGCGATGTCAGTTATTTGGGTTATACCTTTAGTATGGGGAATCGTAACTTCTTTTAAATCGGAAATTGAACTACAATCTGTTGGGTTTAAATTTCTACCAATCGAATGGGTGCTATCCAATTACACCTCTCTTTTAGTAGATAATGCAAGTACGCCGTTAGTGCGCTGGTTTACGAATTCCTTATTTATCTCCATTTCTCACACTTTATTAGTATTACTTGTTGTTACACTTTCTGCCTTTGCTTTTAGTAGATTAAATTTTAGAGGAAAGCATGGATTGTTTGCGTTTTTAATGGCAACGATGATGTTTCCGGCAGTAGTAAATTTAATTCCCCTTTATAAAATTATTGATCTATTAGGGTGGGTTAATTCTCCAATCGCCATGATCGTTCCTGGAGCTGCTGGCGTTTTTAATATTTTCCTAGTGAGACAATTTATGAATAATATACCAACAGAGTTTGATGAAGCAGCAAGAATGGATGGTGCGAATGATTTTCAAATATTATCAAGGGTAATTCTCCCTTTAATTAAACCAGTGCTGTTAGTCGTTTCCTTATTCTCTTTTACTGGTTCTTGGAATGATTTTTTATGGCCATCAATCGTGTTTAATGATGTGGAAAAAATGCCGATTACACCAGGGCTTCAATTGCTTCAAGGGATGTATCAGGCGCAGCCTACTTTATTAATGGCAGGAGCGATTGTTGCGATTGTTCCAACCTTCATTCTTTACTTATTTGCTCAAAAGTATTTCTTAGATTCTATGTCTCTATCTGCTGGAGTGAAAGGTTAATGAACAGAAGATTGGAAAGAAACTTAGTGAGAATAGCTGGGATTTGGCAGATAATTGATGGTTTATTTACGATCTTAGTGTATGGAACTTTGAAAAAAGTAGAAGGTGCAAATCTAATTGAAAACACGAGCTTTGCTTATATGAAAGCATTGGAATCAGTTGTTGGAAGTATCTATATATTTATCGCAATATTTGGATCCATTCTTATCGGAGTCGGCATGTTTAACTTGGTCTGTGCAAAAAAATATATTAAAGATGATCAAGTTCATGTAAAAGTGGCAGTGTGGTTTTTAGTATGTGGAGCTATGAGCTACATCATTATGGATATCATCAGTGTTGTCTTATACATGTCTGCTGGGATGATACTGTTGGCTAAAAACAAGTCTATCAAGAAGTTAATGATGAAAAGTAATCAACATATTGGAGGTATAAACTAATGAATGAATTACATCCTAATCCTCAGTTTAGAAGAGAGGAATGGTTTTTCTTAGATGGCAAATGGGATTTCGCCTTTGACGATGAGAAAGAAGGTGAAAAAAATAAGTGGTATGAAAAGTTTCCTAAGGGAACGGTGATTGAAGTGCCTTTCACTTATGAAACAAAGGCAAGTGGCATTCATCAAACAGAACATCATGAAATAGTTTGGTATGAAAGAACATTTAATATAAAGGATTTAGAGAAACACCCTATTCTTCATTTTGAAGGAGTAGACTATGAGGCGTTTATATATGTAAATGGTAAGCTTGCTGCACAGCATCAAGGCGGTTATCATGCATTTTCAGTAAATTTACAGGGGAAAGTTCATATCGGTGAAAATAAATTGAGTGTTAAAGTGTATGATTCAAAGGACTGTTCTCAGCCAAGAGGAAAGCAGAGGTGGCGAGAGGAGAACTTTGGATGCTGGTATGTACAAACTACAGGGATATGGAAATCAGTTTGGCTTGAATATGTTTCTCCTATTTATATAGAGCATGCAAAAATCACTCCTTTATTTGATGAACAAGAAATTCAGATTGAAATAGATACAAAAAATCTTCCGATTGAATCAGATGGATATCGTGTAGAAGCAAAGATTCTTTTTGATGGAAGGTTTATTAATTCTTTTACTGCAAATATAATAGATGGTTCTGCTTCACTGCAGGGAAGTGTGCTGGAAAGAAAAGATCCTTGGACCATGAAACCTTGGAGTCCAGAGAACCCTCATTTGTATGATCTTCAGCTTCATTTATATAAAGGCAACGAATTACTTGATACAGTGCATTCTTATTTTGGCATGAGAAAGATATCAATAGAAGGAAATAAGATACTGCTTAATAATAGAGAATTATATCAACGCCTTATTCTAGATCAAGGCTACTGGCAGGATTCTGATATGACGCCGCCGAGTACAGAAGCTTTAGAGGAAGACATACAAAAAGTGTTAGAGCTTGGATATAACGGAGTTAGAAAACATCAAAAGGTAGAGGATTCTCGCTTTTTATATTTAGCAGATAAATATGGGTTGCTAGTATGGGTAGAAGTGGGCTCTGCGTATGCATTTAATGATGTAGCAGTTAAGAACTTTTCGCAAGAATGGATGGAAATTGTGAAGCAAAACTACAATCATCCTAGTGTTATTACATGGGTTCCTTTCAATGAATCTTGGGGAGTTCACGATATTCATGTAAATAGGAAACAACAAGCATTTACCGAAAGTATTTATTATATGACGAAAACTTATGATCAAATGCGCCCTGTGATAACGAACGACGGCTGGGAGCATACCATTTCTGATATTATTACGCTTCATGATTATGAAGAATTCGGCAAAGCATTTACGAAACGCTATGAAAATAAAGAACATGTTTTATCAAATAAGATGCAATTCAACAAAGATTTCTATCCGTTTGCTGAAAATTATGCCTATAAAGGTCAGCCGATCATTATTTCTGAATTTGGCGGGATTGCTTTCCAAACAGAAGAAGGCTGGGGTTATGGGAATCAAGTGAAGGATGAGGAAGCGTTTTTCAAACGATTTGAAGAAATTCATTATGCGATTCAGGATTTAGACTATGTGGTTGGCTATTGTTATACACAGCTCACAGATGTACAACAGGAACTAAATGGGCTGCTTACTATTGATCGAAAGCCAAAAGTATCTGTCAGCAGAGTAAGCGAAGTAAATACAAGAAGACTGAAACCGTAGGAGGCAATATGAGTAGAGCAGAGTATCCAAGACCTCAATTTGTACGATCTGAATGGATAAATTTAAACGGCAAATGGCAATTCGAGTTTGATGATAAGAACGAAGGCTGGAAAGAAAAGTATGCTAATCAGGAGAAACTAACTAGAGAAATAAACGTTCCTTTTGTTTATCAATCGGAGTTAAGCGGCATAAATGACCGCACAATTCACGAATATATATGGTATAAAAAAGAAATAGAACTAAATCATCCACATGATAAGGAGACGTTATTACACTTTGGTGCAGTGGATTACTATTGTAAAGTTTATGTGAACGGGCAATTTGTTGGAGAGCACGAAGGGGGACATACGTCCTTTCATTTTAACATATCAGATAAGCTAGTTAAGGGAAAACAAACAATCACGGTTTTTGTGCATGATCCATTTGATGATGAAACCATTCCTCGTGGGAAACAGTTTTGGGAAAAGGAATCGAGGGGGATTTGGTACACCAATTCTACTGGTATTTGGCAAACAGTCTGGATAGAGCAGCTTGATAAAGAACATATTGAAAGTGTAAAGTTCACCTCTGATTTTGATCATGGCATGGTATCGATAGATCTTCTTATCAGTGATTTTACGAACTTAATAGAAGAAAATAGATTCTTAAACTACACTATTAGTTATAAAGATATCATGATTGCAGAGGATCAGATTAAGTTAAACAGTCATAATGTGAAAAGAGCAATTGATATCATGCAGAATAAAATATTTCGATCCAATTTCCATGATGCAGGTTTTGCGTGGACACCTGAAAATCCAAACCTTTTTGATGTAAAAATAGAATTGGTTAATGATGCTGGTCACGTACTTGATACTATAAAATCTTATTTCGGATATAGAAAAGTACATAGTGAAAATGGGATGGTGTTTTTAAATAATAAGCCATACTATCAAAAGTTAGTCCTGGACCAAGGTTATTGGCCAGAAGGATTATTGACAGCACCTTCAGCAAGTGATTTTAAAAGAGATATTGAATTAGCGAAAGAGATAGGATTTAATGGTTGTCGTAAGCACCAAAAAACAGAAGATCCCTTGTTCTTATATTATGCGGATACTTTAGGGTTCTTAGTATGGGGTGAGTGTGCTTCTGCTCCTGTGTATACAGAAAAAGCGGCTACGAGGCTTATGAAGGAATGGGTGGAAATAGTAGAACGAGATTATAATCACCCGTCCATTGTCACCTGGGTTCCGTTAAATGAAAGTTGGGGAGTTCCTAATATTCACGCTGACAAAAAGCAGCAACAATTCTCCAAAACAATGTATCATATGCTGCATGCTATTGATGGTACGAGGCTTGTCATCTCTAATGATGGCTGGGAAGCTACTACTACAGATATATGTGCTATTCACAATTATAATCATGGAAATCATGATGAAAAGGATAAGTATCGTTATTTTAAAGAAGCACTCTCTTCTGTTGAAAATCTATTATCATATGCACACGGTAAGTGGCAAGTTTATGCAAATGGATATTCTCATCAAGGCGAACCAATTATGCTGACAGAGTTTGGAGGAATAGGCTTTAAAGTGGATGATCAAAAAGGCTGGGGCTATACTTCGGTTGAAACGGTAGAAGAATATATCCGGGATTATCGGCGCATTATGGAGGCTGTCTACCAATCGAAAGGGTTATGGGGTTACTGTTATACACAGTTAACAGATGTGGAACAAGAAATAAATGGGATACTTACGTATAACCGCAAACCTAAATGTGATCTTTCTATTTTAAGAGAAATTAATAATCAATTTTACCCAAATAGACTTCCTGTAGTATTAAAACAGCGAAAAGATTGATTAGCTTAGTTATCTATCCATTATCTTGACTACCTCCTGAGTTTGATTATAAATCAGACTCAGGTTTTTTATATCTTCACTGCTAATTCTTTGTCGCCTTTTTAAAAGGAGAATTTTTTTGTTTAAATAAATTGACACTGATAATCATTTTCATTTACAATGAGAATAACCAAAAAAACAGATAATAAAAAAGAGCTAGGAAGGTGTAATTATATGCAAAATCAATTCTTGGTAACTAAGCCGTTTCAATATATGGTAGAATGTACTTGTCCTAGACCTGACCATACATTTTTTATTGATTTACATAAAGGGGATATTATTACTGTTACAGATGAGAAGAAATATGTTGATTCTCTAGGTTGGCTGATGCTTGTAATGATCAATGATTATACTGTATATATGTTTGTCCAGGAGCTGGAGGATTTCATTAACGAAGAAAAAATCGTTTCCATTATCGATATGGAATTAAAACGCAACTATCTTCAGTTTAAGGTAAATGAATCATTGGATAAAATGGATAAAGAAAGTTTTGAGCTATATGCTAAAGACTTGGCTAAGATAAAGGAAATGACCGAAATCGGTGCATTATCATAATAGACAGAAAATGGTCTGGCAGTATGCCAGGCTGTTTTTTTATATGTCAGTACCGATTGTTTGCAAACAGCTGTTTAGAGGACTACAATAGAGGCGTACAAAACATTCGAAAGATGGAGGCAATACAATGAAAGTTAAAGTAAACAGACATGCAGCGAAAGTCATGAAACAAATGCTGAGCAAAGCGGATGAAGGTGAAATGCTGCGTGTATACATAACAGAACATCATGGAAACCATGCTCATTATGATCTTAAGCTGGACAAGCAGACAGAAAATGATGAAGTGGTAGAATCAGATAAAGAAGTTGCGGTCCTTTTAGATACACGAGACAGTGAGTTCTTAGACGGTATCTGGATTCAATATTTCCATATGCCAGAGCCAGGTTTTGTTATTTACAATCCTAACAAAGAAATGCATAGTCATTAAAAAAACGGGGGAGAACCCCGTTTTTTTATTTCTTATCTAAGGATGATAGGCTTTGAATCAGGTCATCTTTAATGATTGTCCACCACTCACGATTGTTGATAAATTGCTGAACCATTTCCTTTATGAATGCTTTAAAAGCAGCGTCATAGTCTGGAGAGTCTTTAGCAGGCACGTCTTTTTTCAGGACATCCACTTCTTTTTGAATAATTTCTGCTCTAGGTCCCCATCTGCCGATTAACTCATCATTTTCATCGAGGAAGATGATAATTGGAATCGAGCGTGCAGTTCCATTTGTCAAAAATTGATCCATTAATTCCAGATTATCATCTCTGATTAAAAATCTTGTCTCGATTAACGCTTCATTAGCTAAGCGCAAAAAGATAGGCACATTGACCATGGCATCCCCGCACCAATCTGCACTAAGAATTATAGCCTTCATTCCTTTTGATTGCAGACCCTGCAGATTTTTCATATCTTGTGCTGGTACAGAGAATTCATTATAAACCTTTAAAAGATTCTCTTTATTCACCTCCATGCTGGATATGTACTGATGAGAAGACATTCCTTTATCAAACCAAACTTTAAGATTACTCAATTTAACACTTCCTGTTCTAATTATATTGGCTGAGCATAAGTTAATTTTACTAAAAATAAGACCAAGATAGTAATTATTAGCATTGCATCTGTAAGAAACTTAGTTACTAATGAAAAAGATTCCTTTAAAGAAGGAAAAACACTCCCCGAACAAGAATTATTGGTATAAGACAAATTGATGTGCAAATAATGTAATGAAAGGTATAATACAAAAAATGGTGAAGTTTGAAAACGGTTAACTAAGAAATTATTCCCATTTTCCGTGTGATCTATACAAAAATTAGATTAATTTTATTAAACTAATCTTTTCTATCTATTAATACTTGCGAATTCTTAATGAATTTTTGAAAGAATAGTGATAGGATTAAGATATCGAATCGATAAATATTATTTAGATTAAGGGATGGTAATCTAATGACAACAAGACTAAAAGTTAACGAAAGCAGTTCATCCTTACGCAGGGATGTTAAGCGACTAGGAATCATACTTGGTGAAGTGCTTGTGCATCATGGCGGGCAAGAACTTTTGCAAAAAGTCGAAACAATCCGTAAATTAGCGAAGGAACTGCGCAACAATTATAATGATGGTACATATCAAGAACTGAAAAAAGAAATGGAAAACCTAGAAAGACCGATGAGAAGGCAGGTTATCCGTGCATTCTCTAAATACTTCCACTTAGTGAACGTGGCAGAGCTTAATCACCGTATCAGAAGAAGAAGAGAATATCAGCTGCAGGAAAATAATCTTGTTCAGCCTGCATCAATTGAAAGTGCCATTCAGGCATTTAAGAGTAAAAACCTGACTGAGGATGCTATTCAAAATGTCCTTGATACTTTATCATTGGAGCTGATTATTACAGCGCATCCGACGGAGTCGACAAAGCGGTCTATTCTTGAAATTCAGAAGAGAATCGCAAGCCTTCTGAAACAGCTTGATAATCCAATGCTTACAAGAAAAGAGCGTAAGCAAATTGATCAGGAGCTGTTTGAGGAAATTACGATTATGTGGCAAACAGATGAGCTCCGTTTAACGAGACCGACAGTAATGGATGAGGTTCGAAATGGTTTATATTATTTCGATCAGACATTGTTTGATGTATTGCCAGAGATTCATCAAGAAGTACAGGATGCTCTTCATGAGAATTATCCTACGTACAACTGGAATGTGCCGAACTTCCTGACATTCGGTTCATGGATCGGCGGAGACCGAGATGGAAATCCAAACGTAACTCCAGAAGTGACATGGCAAACACTTCATAAGCAAAATAAGCTTGTTCTTAAAAAATATACAGATGCAGTCATTGAGTTAATGAAAAGATTCAGCCATTCTACGAACAGAATCAAAGTAAGCTCGAAGCTGATTCAATCAATCGTGGAAGAGGAACAGCTGTACTTAGATGAAGACACTAAATGGGCTGTTGAAACAGAAGTATATCGCAGAAAGTTTGCAGTCATTATTGAGCGACTGAAAGCTACTGGGAAATCAGAGAAAGGCTACACTGACTCTGAAGAACTGCTGAAAGATTTAATCTTAATTCAGGACAGCTTTGTGATCCACCAGCCGAAGGATCATGAACAAAAAGACTTACAGAAATTAATTCGCCAAGTGCGTTTATTCGGCTTCCACCTTGCGACATTAGATATTCGCAATCACAGTGGTGAGCATGAAGCAGCTATTTCGGAAATTCTGAAAAAAGTAGGAATTGCCGAGGATTACAGCAGCCTTGATGAAGAGAACAAAATGAATATCCTTGAGTCTGTTTTGAAGGACCCGAGACCGATTTTGTTATTAAATGAGGATTATTCTGCACAAACACAGGAAATGATTAAAACTTTCCAGATGATTCGCAATGCTCACAAAAAATTCGGCAAGCGGTCAATCACAGTCTATCTTATCAGTATGACTCAATCTGCCAGCGATTTGCTTGAAGTGCTCGTTCTTGCAAAAGAAGCAGGAATCTACCGTCTTCATGCAGATGGTACAGTGGAAAGCCATTTAAATGTGGCACCGCTTCTTGAAACAATCGATGATTTAGTGGCAGGTCCTGATATTATGCAAACACTGTTTGAACTGCCTGTTTACAAAAATCATTTAATCCAGCATGAGAACCAGCAGGAAATTATGCTTGGTTATTCTGACGGAAGTAAAGACGGCGGAACATTGACTGCCAACTGGAAGCTGTATAAAGCACAAAGAGAAATTCATGAAATGGCAAGCAGATATAAAATCGGCCTTAAGTTCTTCCATGGTCGCGGTGGTTCTCTCGGCAGGGGTGGCGGTCCGCTGAACAAGAGTATCTTGTCCCAGCCGGCTGAGACACTTGGAGATGGTGTGAAAATTACAGAACAAGGGGAAGTATTATCTTCTCGCTACTTGTTGGAAGACATTGCCTTCCGCAGTCTCGAGCAAGCTATTTCGACCTTGCTGAAAGCTTTTGCGCATATCTCTAATAATGAGCTAGACCAAACGGAAAAAGACAAATGGGAAACAGCGATGGAAGACATTTCTGCGATCTCGTTGAAAAAATATCAGTCATTAGTGTTCTTTGATGATGATTTTATGACATATTTTAAAGAAGCAACACCTTTGAATGAGATTGGCAACTTGAAAATAGGGTCAAGACCGATGAGTCGAAAAAGCAAGCAAACATTTGAAGATTTACGCGCCATTCCATGGGTATTTGCTTGGACGCAAAGCCGCCAGCTATTGCCGGCATGGTATGCAGCGGGAACTGGTCTTCATGAATTCGCAGATAGAAACACAAGCAACATCGGTATCTTAAAAGAAATGTACCAAAAATGGCCATTCTTCCGTTCCACAATCGATAATTTGCAAATGGCATTAATGAAAGCAGACTTAACAACAGCAAGAGAATATTCATCACTTGTTGAAGATGAGTCAATTGGCACAAGAATTTATGAAAACATTAAAGAAGAATATAATAAGACAAAAGCCATTTTGCTTGAAATTTCTGGAGAGGAAGAGCTGTTGGATCATACACCAACGATTCAGGAATCTGTCTATAGAAGAAACCCGTATGTAGACCCACTGAATTTCTTCCAAGTAGAGCTAATTAAACAGCTGCGTGATCAAGAAACACCAGATCCAGAGCTGCTGAATCAAGTGCTGCTTACAATCAATGGAATTGCTGCTGGCTTGCGTAATACAGGCTGATATAATAAAAACGCTCAGATTTTTCTGAGCGTTTTTTTGTGTATATCAAAGCTGTTACTTTATTGGTATTACGTCTTGCGGCAAAGCATCCTCCTGTATCCATTTTTCAATCATTTGATTAAAGAAAGTAGGATATAACAGGGATACTCCGTGACCGACGTCTCGGATAATGATCCCAGTACAATTTGAATTATTTAATACTATATCTGTTGCTGATTTTTTCATTACTGCCTTTTCTCTTTCACCAACAGAAACTAATATTTTGCTCTTTGCTTTTTTGAAATTTTCAGGGATTTCAAATGACATATTTTCTTCTAATATTCTAACAAGAGCATCTGATTTCATTTGAGAAATTTCCTTATAATAGGTTGCAAAGTACTCTTTATCAATGTAAAGTGCTTTCGCTTGAAGCTTTGCAAAAGATTGATTTCTAACTAAAGGAAAGGTTAATTTTATCGTAGGTTTAATCATTCTTTTAACAAAAGAATTAGGTCTTACTAATGCACTGTTTATGACCGCATAATGAATTAAATTAGGTTTCATACTTAACATTTGTATCGTTACCTGTGCACCTAGGGAAAATCCAATCACGATTATTTTTTTACCATTCGCGATTTTTTCTATCAAGTCATTTATTTTTTCTGCACTTGTTTGAATGGAAAAATTCAACTCACAATCGTTCTCCCCATGTTCTGGCAAGTCAATTGTCAGGCAATGATAATGACTGAAATATGGAGTTTGTTTATCCCACATCCAGCTACTTACTCCACCTCCGTGCAAAAATACCATCAATGAAGCGTTCTTATCCCCATACTCTTGGTAACGTAAACACAAAAAGCTCACCTCACTTTTTTCTGTTTGATCCTAAGTAAACGGTGTTGCCTCGTTGAAAAACAGTTCCATCATTATTAACTATATTTTAGAAAAAAAAAACAATTCTTTTCTTTTATAATTGGCTAAAGTTTAAAAGACAACAAAAAGGAGACACCAATCACTGTTTGAATGTGTGTCTCCAATTATGCTGTTATTTAGTAGCAAACTCGTTTGCACTTTGCTGTTTCTTAATTTAACTTATTTTTTAAATGGAGCTAAAAACTCTTCCACTTGCTCTGGTGTTTTTGCGTTAGCGCTGTGCAAATGGCCGATTTTTTCACCGTCTTTGAAGACAAGCAGACTTGGAATACCCATAACATCATACTTTTCTGCTAGTTCAGGCAGTTCGTCCTTATTGAGGCTGAACCATTTTTTGTCTGCATTTTCCTCGATGATCTCCCCAATGAACATATCCATTCTTGTGCAGTCAGGGCACCAAGTCGTGAAAAATTTAACAATATTTGTTTCGCCATTATTGATAATCTCGTTGAATTCCTCTGTTGTACTGATTTGTTTCATGATACACCTCTTAGCAATATTTTATACTAGCCACAAAAGCTACTAACGCCATTATACACTAAATATTAAATATTTCCTGTTTGCAGAACCGAAATTATTTACACAAAAATACCATCTGTATTTCTCCTGTAAATTGAGAAACTAAAAATAAAAAGAAAGGAGAATTCCAATGCTAAAAAATACTTTAAAAACAGTTTTAACAATGAGTATGGCTGTAGGTATGCTTGCAGCTTGTAGTCCAGACCCTGATGATATGGATACTACCAACAATATTAACGAAACAGGCCAGATTTCGAACCTGAAAACGGACACAAACAGCAACCGTTATCCACATACACAACCGATTAAGATTCAGGATGCGAAATATGAGTTCAGAATAGTGAATCGCGGTGCCGTGCCGAATGGAAATGCAAATGGAAACACAAATGCTAATACAAATAATGCAACTGCGAATCAAAAGACTCAAAATCCGACTACAAATAACATCCAACAATCACAGCCAGCGCCTGCCCAGCCTGCACCAGCACAACCGTCAGCTAAAAAGGCAGCTGAAATTGCCGGTGAAAATAAAGGCTCTAGTGAATACGTGGACGCTGTTATTAGCTTAACAAATAAAGAAAGACAAAAAGCTGGACTATCTGCGCTAACAGCGTATCCGGAATTAAATGATGTAGCCAATGTAAAAGCACAAGATATGAATGAAAAAGGCTATTTTTCTCATACAAGTCCGACATATGGATCACCATTCGACATGATGAGAGATTTTGGCATCAAGTATAAGTCAGCTGGTGAAAACATTGCCCAAGGACAAAGAACACCAGAAGAAGTCGTTAACGCATGGATGAACAGTGAGGGACACCGTGCTAATATTCTCAGCAAAGATTTCAGTCATATAGGTGTAGGTTTTGAAGAAACTGGTCATGAATGGGTTCAAATGTTTGTAAAAAAATAAGTGCAATGAATTAAAAAAGGGACATCTTCATTGGGAGATGTCCTTTATAATCAATATTTTTGATATCTTCCACTTGAATTAATACTGTCAGCTATACTATAGTATAAAAATATGACGTGACGATAATTTTTTGTCATAAATGTTGCCTAAGTGTAATATAATAAAAAGTATGTGTAAAATGGCAATGTGTCAGTTGATTGTAAAGAGGAGGATACAAATGGCTGCTACGAAAATTAATATTGCACCAGTAGAGAACAAATACATAAAACTAAACATGTCCGTTTCGGATATGGATAAGGAAAAGCTAGTAGATTTGGGAGATTCCTTTTTGCTGAAAATGAACAAGAAGAGCAAGAGCGGAAATGAATTGTATTTTTCCGTGTTATTTGCCAAAAAAATGATGAATAAGCCTTCTAGAACGTCGAATCCATCAGTAGCCATCACGAAAACAAAAAATTTAATTACAGTTGAACTTACCGTTATGCTTGAACTTGATTCAATTGCGCATAATGAAGGATTCTATTGGATTAAAACAGAAAATGCAGCATCTCCTGCATTTGAACTTTCCTATAAAATGAATGAAAGCTATTACGATAAAAAGGTAACGAATGTAATGGCTGAAAATGAAACGGAAACAGAGCAAGTTGACTAAAAAAGAGCGATACCTTGTATTTCGGGTATCGCTCTTTTTTGCTTATTCTTCTATGAGACCAAGCGTTTTTAAGCCATTATAAATACCAGAATCACTTACAGAGGTAGTGGTATGTTTTGCATAAGCAAACAGCTTTTCATGAGCATTACCCATGGCAAAGCCTTCGCCAACAACTGACAGCATTTCTTTATCGTTCATGCCATCACCAAAAGCAATCGCGTTCTTCGCATCGATATTCAGCCTTTTTAATACGGTACTAATGGCCATTCCTTTATTTACTTTGTCACTGATTACATCATAGGAGTGGCGAAAACCTTCGATATTCACTTGGGATAAATGAATCTCAGGGAAACCTTCATACAGATGAATATCCTCTTCGTTCAAGTTCATGACCGTAATGCCTAATATATTTGCTTTTTCATCTTCCGTGTACTGCTTATTGCTTCTTAAATGGAATTTCTTGCAGAATTGCTTTGTTACTTCACTGTCTGGATTAGAGAGGAGATTATGGCTGCTTGTGTAAAGCACAAGCTCATTGTTTTTTTCAGCAGCGATTTTTATGTATAAGTCCACTAAATTTGGATCCATTGGGCTTTTCACAATGTCTTGCCCGTCGTAAATAGCTAAAGCGCCATTATAGCCGATGAAAGAATTAATTTTTAATATTTCTCCTATATCTGCTATTTCATGTAGCGGTCTGCCTGTTGCCAAGAATATTTCAAGTCCTTTTTCCTTCATCAGTTTGACTGCGGTTTTAGTTGACTCTTGCATCGTGTCATCAGGCTGCAGAATAGTGCCATCAATATCTAGAAATAATGCTTGGAAATTTGCCATTATGTCCTCCAGTTGTCAATTTTAGAAAATGCTCATATGAGAACATTCTAACATAAAGGCAAGAAATAGAAAAAGACCAGGAGGGCTCCTGATCTAAAAGTTACAGAGAACATTATTTATGCCAAATTTTCCACCATGTTTTTTTAGGAGGTTCGGCTACAGCCGTTTGTCTGAATGACTGGACAAGCTCCTGAAAGCTTTTTTCTCTGTCTTTAATATCCTTAGACATTTGCTCACGCTCTACTTGGATAGCCTCCATCAGCATCCGATCATTTTTATGAAGCTGCTCTACCGTTTTGTTGATTTCACTGTTTGATTTAGACAGATGATCCATCATTGCTTTAATTTCTTTAGTAGAGGTAGTTGCTGCTGTCCATTGCTTTGAATAGGTTTTTCTTTCTGCTTTTGAAATTTGCGACAGCTTTCTAATATTAGTTTTAATGGATTCATAGTCGTCCGTTGTTTTTTGTGTGCTTGTATGTACGATTTCTGCGATATGCTCCATCTCTTCTTTGGCAGCATCCTTGTGGTCAGCAAGTGCACTTGACAGTTTTTCAATCGTTTCTGTTTTGCCTGCTTGTATTTCTGTTGAGATTGTTTCAAGCACCTCTTGTTTAATGCCGTTGCGTATTTCTTGCTTCACTTCATGAAGAAAATCCTGTTTATATGTTTCTAAAGACGAGAGCAATACTTGAAGCTGATTATCATCCTCTGTATTTCTGTCTATTTTCGTTATTAAATCATCATTATGAATGATTTGAATCTCATTAGCAGCAGCTTCTTCTAAGACAGGTGGTGTCATTTCTTTAATTGCCACGTCTTGTTCTTGCTTTGCTTCCTTAGGCTGAAGAATCATACTTAGTGTTTTTTTAACTTCTGTCGTATTTCGCTTTTCAGCATAAAGATTCTTTACTTCCAGCAGTAGGGAAAGCTCTTTGTCTGTATAAAAACGTGCTCCGTTTTTTGTACGAGGAATAACTAGCAGCTCTTTAAATTTATTTTCCCATTGCTTTAATGTTTTCGGACTTGTCGTCAGCTTTTGAGATGCTTCATGAATAGAATAAATGTTCATATTATACACTCCTTAAGGTAGGTTGAATAGAAAAAAAGATAAATTTATAAATGGCTATGCTTACCAATTACATAGTGCAGTGCTAATTTCCTGCAAGAAGACAAAAGCTATCAAAACCTCTTAATAGTAGACATATTTCAGCAAGCTTCAAACCTGCTCATAAAAGTGTATGGGTAGTTTTGGGCGTTTTGGAGAAGAATAAGGGAAATACCCTTAAAATGAGAGCATCCGAGGTGGTCAGCCTGTGAGAAGACGATTTATTCTTTTGACTCTGGTGTTCATGCTATTGCCATTTCACCATTCAGAGGCAGAGGAACTACATAATCCAATTAAAGCTAAATTGAAAATACTACAAACAACCGACATCCATGCAAATATTCTAGATTATGATTATAAAAATAATAACAGGACAATTGAGTATGGTTTAAGCAGAACAGCTTCTCTTATTCAAAAAATCAGGTCACAAAACGAAAATACCTTGTTATTTGATGTAGGCGATATGATAAAAGGAAATGCTTTAGCAGACTTTATCGCCAAAAGTCCATTTCTTCCTGTTACAGACATTCACCCTGCTTACAAAACAATGAATTTATTACAGTATGACGCAGCAACAGTGGGAAACCATGAGTTTAACTATGGACTGGATTTTTTATTAAAGACTGTTTCAGGAGCTGATTTCCCAGTAGTGAATGCGAATATTTATATTGACGATCATAATCAAATGGCAGAGGATGACCTGCATTTTTTTAATCCTTATACAATCATGCCATATCCCATCAAGACAGAGGCTGGAACAGTCGAAACAATCAATGTTGGTGTCATAGGCTTACTTACGCCCATTGCAGCCGAATGGGACAAGGAATACTTCAAAGATAATCTCATCATTAAGAATATGAGCGAAACAGCTGCAGAGATTGTACCAATAATGAAAAAAGCGGGAGCTGATATTATCATTGCACTTGTTCATGCAGGTCTTCAATCAGATGATGCCTTAAAGGATAAACGAGGCAATAATGTAGTGGATGTCAGCAAGGTAGAAGGAATTGATGTTTTATTGTACGGGCATTCTCACAGTCTGTTTCCGAAAAAGGGCGAAAAAAATATAGAGGGTATTAATCACCAAGCTGGAACGATTAATAAAAAGCCAGCGGTGCAAGCTGGTTTTTGGGGAAATCATTTAGGCATTATTGA
Organism: Bacillus sp. Au-Bac7; assembly: GCF_021341655.1. Classification (NCBI taxonomy): domain Bacteria; kingdom Bacillati; phylum Bacillota; class Bacilli; order Caryophanales; family Bacillaceae; genus Bacillus; species Bacillus sp. Au-Bac7. The sequence continues at coordinate 683,759 of NZ_JAJTTG010000001.1, forward strand.
TTTATCATTGGAAAAACGGGACAGCGTTTGGAAAATTGCAGCATCGAAATCACAGGCGAAGCCGATTATTCGCATCATAAACGGCAAAAAGGTACCCGTTGTTTCACCGTATCAGCCAATTGAATATTTAATGGAGCCTTACCATCAAGAAACATTGGAGTATGTTAAAACCTTAAAGTAAGATACTGTAAGCAGGAAAATTGCTTCTCGGTAGGCAAACATACTATAGTGAAATAGAACGTAAAAGGAGGTCAGAAACGATGATGAAAACATTAAAAGATGCTAAATTTTCTGTCCTTGATTTATCGCCGATAACAGAAGGCAATACAGCAGCCGATGCCTTTCGAAACTCTTTAGACTTGGCTCAGCATGCAGAAAATTGGGGATATAACAGATATTGGGTTGCCGAGCATCACAGTATGCCAGGTATTGCCAGCAGTGCCACATCTGTCTTGATCGGATATCTTGCTGGAGGCACCAGCAAAATTCGCGTTGGAAGCGGAGGCATCATGCTGCCAAACCATGCACCACTAGTAATTGCCGAGCAGTTTGGGACATTAGAATCATTATATCCAAACAGAATTGATTTAGGGCTTGGACGTGCACCAGGGAGTGACCAGCTAACAGCAAATGCATTACGTCGAGGCGGGAAAGGTGATGGCAGTGATTTTCCGGAAATGTTAGAGGATTTAAGGAACTATTTAAAGCCTTACGAACAGACAGGCCTGCCTGTACGGGCGATTCCTGGTGAGGGATTGAATATTCCGATTTGGCTCCTCGGCTCAAGCGGATTCAGTGCAAAATTGGCAGGGGAACTAGGTTTGCCTTTTGCTTTTGCAAGCCATTTTTCACCAGATTATACCATTCCTGCACTACAAATATACCACCAACATTTCAGACCATCGAAAGACTTAGAAAAACCTTATGTCATGGTTGGAGCGAATGTGATCATTTCAGAAACGGAAGAGAGAGCAAAATATTTATCTACCTCCTCTCAGCAGCAATTTTTAAGCTTAATCAGAGGCAGACCGACACAGCTGAAGCCGCCAGTTGATAACATGGATGAAGTTTGGAGTCCTTATGAAAAAAATGTCGTTCAGCAGCAATTAAAATCCTCTATTATAGGGACTCAAGAAACGGTTGCCCAAAAGCTTGAGGCATTTCTAAATGAAACACAAGCAAACGAAATTATCGTCAATACGGCCGTGTTTGATCATCAAGAAAGACTAGAATCCTTCCGACTATTGAAGGAAATTGTCATGTAGCATTTGCTGTCTTTAGGTTATTGCTTGACTATATACCCGGATATGATTTATCTTTCTTACATGTGCTATACATGGAGGTTTTTTTTTGAAAACGACAATGGTTCTAAAAAATGCTGATAAAATTAATCAAATATTAAAAGATATAGTTAGTGACTCTTTTAAAGAAATTGAAGGGGAAGAGGTCTTGCTGTGTATGGAATGCTGTGACGTTGATCTATTTGTGACAGTGGACTCCCACGAAGAACTCCTCGATGCGATTAAAGAGAACTTCGAGCTTGATGAGTTCGGTGAGGTGCTCGATAATGACCAGTTTATTGCATTAATGAAAGAGCTTGATGAATATTATGTGCAGCTTCATATTGAATCTGGCTTTTATGACTATTTTCCAGCAGGAACTTATACTGTGAATGGTCAAGAAGAGGAAACAGAAACGGATATATTAGCTCCGAAAGGGATTTTTTACGCTCCATTTGAAGAGGCCGTAAAAGAGGATAAGTAAAAGAGGAAGGAGTTCCTTCCTCTTTTTTATGTAGTTTTTTGTTCATTGTCAGGTTCTTTCCATTTTAGAATGCCATCATCTTTATCGTACTCAATAATGACGTCTGATACCCCTTTTTCTTTAATAATCTGATCTTCAATCCGGTGTCGGATTAAATCAGCTTGTTCAACGGTTAATTTGCTATCGAGCTCAATGCTTAGCTCCACATGGAAATTCTCGCCTTCTTTATAAACAGAAACACCTTGAATGTCACGCACATCTGGATCAGCCATTGCAATAATGCCGATTCTGCCTTCCATTTCAGCATCACTTTCGCCAATTGCCCCCGCTGCGTTATCAAGAAATACTCGGCCAACTACAAAAAACATGAAAATCCCGATAATGATAGAGGCAAGCCCTTCTGCCTGATAGAATGGAGTGATTTGTGCGATAATAACAGCAGCCATCGCAAGTAGACCGCCGCCTGTTGCTACTAAATCTTCTAAAAACACGAGTTTTGTTGCTGGTTTTGCTTTTTTTAAATATAGAAAGCTGTCTTTAAATAGCCTTAAACCTCTAGAAGAGAGTCCTTCTTCGGCGACTATTTCTTTCATAGCTTTCATTAACACAAAGAACTCAAGTACAACAGCTAGAGCAAGTACGGAAATGTTGAGATAAAAACCCGTTGATTCTGTTGGATGGAAAAGATGATCAATTCCTTCACGAATGGTTTCATAGCTCATGATGCCTACAATCAGGACGGCAAATAACAACACGAGATTGACCAATCTGCCGAAACCTCCTGGAAAGCGTTTGGTCGGTGCTTTTTTGCTTAAGGCGGAACCGATAAACACAAAAAATTGGTTTGCTGCATCTCCGAGTGAATGCATGGTTTCTGCAAACATAGCAACGTTTCCTGTCAGCCCGAAAGCTGTCCCCTTAATAGCAGCAATCACTGTATTAATGACTGTTGCGTAAAGTGCCGATTTATTTCCGTTCCTTAGCAACCCAATAAAATCTTTCATTTTTTAACCCTCTCCTTGATTGTTCCAAAACAGTATACAGCCGCAGTTGTTTTATAAATACATGATTCCCAATAATCTACATACAATGCAATCCATTAGTTATGGGATGTAAACTAAAAAGAAGTCTGCCTAATAAGACGACAGACTGTAATATTATGTAAGTTAATTCTTGGAAGTTATATTATGCTTCTCTACAAGAACATGAAACAAAAAGGATGGAACAGCACATTAGATCGCTTTTTCTACTGCAGCATTCCAATCAGGAAAATAATGAAGGGCATGCCTCATTAAATCTGGATGGCTTGTTTTTATTTTCTTTTTGTTTAATTGCTCTCCGTTAGAACGCAAACCTTGAATTGCAGTGATTACTTCATCAAGACTCATTGTCACTTCCATTAACTTGCCTCCTTCAGTAGATTATCTACATTATTGCCCCTTTTCTTTTATTTAAACAAGGCAAGTTTATTTTATTTCCTTGGAAACCGCATGATATGTCATTTTAGACTACCGTTTGACACAGGCTGTTTAAAAATTTAGCTGCTTTTTGTTTGTCGCAACGTTTAGCAAACTATATAATAATAGGGGTTAAGTGCAAAACTGCACAAGTTAGGCCGTTTCAATTTAAAAGGGAGTGTAGGGACTAATATGAGAATTAAATATTTTTCTGGAGTATTTCTAGCATTTATGCTTCTGTTTATGATAAATGTGTCAATTGCTTCTGCACATGCCTATATCGTCAATTCAAATCCAAGTGAAAATGAAAGCTTGGACGAGGCACCGAAGAAAGCTTCTATTGAATACAATGAAAAAATACAGTCGGGTTTTGCTGTGTTTAATGTTACGAATTCAGCTGGTGAAAAAGTCGATAAAGGAAATGTGGAAGTAAACAATAAAACCTTGTCTGTAGATTTACAGGAAAATTTAAAAGATGATGTCTATACAATGGAATGGCGTGTCGTATCGGCAGATGGACATTCCATCTCCGGGCTCGTTCCATTCAGTATCGGTGAGCTGCCTGAAGGTGTTGAGCTTCCAAAACAGCAATATACAGCAGATACAAGCAGTATGGTGAGTGTTTCGATTAATAAAGTATTTTTATACACTGGATTGTCTGTCTTTATGGGACTTGTTCTATTTTATCTTGTTTGGTTCAGACCTGATGCACTTGAACAAAAGGTCAGAATCAGATCAAAACGAGTTGCTGCAGCTGGTTTGACTCTGATTGGAATTAGCTTACTGTCCTTTATTATCATTCAGACACAAGTAAATGCAGGTGTATCCTTCTTCCGGGCATGGAGTCCGTCCTTGCTGATTGAGACACTGAAAAGCACAAAAGAAGGAACTATTTGGGCTATTCAAATGCTTCTGTACATAGTGCTGCTGCTTGCTGTAATCTATGTGTTTAAAAAAGGCGAGTTATTAAAAAGAAGGCTATGGATTTTGCCGTTAATCAGTTTTATAGGAATTGTTGTCTGCAAAGCTTTTATTGGACACCCATCGAGTTCTCCATATGAAACTGTCGCGATTCTGATGGACTTTTTCCATCTTACAGCAGCTTCGATTTGGCTTGGTGGGATTATCGTCACTATCTTTCTCTTGAAGGAAGGGATTTTTGCAAAAGAAGGGCAGCAGCATGATGTGTACTGGAATACACTTCAGTCCTATTCTCTGTGGGCCTTGTTCACAGTAGCAGTTCTTGCTATTTCAGGGGCTGTTAACGGCTCCTTGCTCATCCCAGATTTTCATTCACTAGTAAGCACGACATACGGAATCACCTTGCTAGTGAAAATTGGCATTTTTGTATTAATGATCGGATTCGGGGCTTATCATCTTGTCAGCAGAACCTTGCTTTCCCGCCAGAAATTTTATAAAAAGACAATCATAATAGAAATGGTCCTTGGTGTGCTCCTGCTTGTTATCACAAGCGTCTTTACACAATTGCAAACACCGACACTGCCGATTGATCAACCTTTTTATGGAGAAGCAGAAATCGATTATAATGAGAACTTGAGTCTGACTGTCTCCCCAAAGAAAACAGGAATCCAAAATCAGTATGAAGTAACTCTATTTGATAATGACAGAGATCCGTTAGAGGATCCTGAACAGATTACAATCGAATTAAAGCAGGGAGACCAGGAAACTTCCTTCGCTCTTGAAAAGGCAGAAGACGGGAAATACACATCTAATAATCTTCAGCTCAATAAACCTGGGAAATGGGAAGTGACCGTTCATCTGTTGTTTAAAAACTTGGACAGCTATGACATTCCGTTTGAATTTAATGTTAGATAGCTTGTTAGAGAAATAATTATTTCTTGGGAAAGCGCAAGAAATGACAGAATTCTCATGTTAAGTCGCTTTTGCAGAGTTTCTGTCGAAAGAGAAACATATGTTTGTAAAGAAGAAAAGCCGTGCCTTTAGTAAACTGAAAGGCACGGCTTTTCTATTTAATGGATTTTTAAGCTGCTTCTTTTGAAATAAGCGTTGTTTAACCGGTAAGCAATGATTCCTGCCACTGCGGTAAAGATAATATCTTTTATTAGCGGTATGAGCATCCAGCTCCATGCAACAGCATAGGAGAAGCTGTCAGGCGCTTGCGCCCACCATTTATAGGAAAAATACATCCAGTTCGTGCCGAAAAGATAGTTAAGGATTAACCCGACAAAGCTGCTAATAATGAATCCAGCTAATGAGCTGTTTTTTTCGCGAATCCAGCCAACTGTAAAGGCAAGTAAGATATAGCTGAGAATGAAGCCGAATGTTGGACTAAAAAGGATTCTTAAGCCGCCTGAAAGCCCGGAAAATATCGGAAATCCGGCAAGACCAATCAGCATATAGCATAGCATGGCGACAGCTCCGAGTCTTTTGCCTAATAATAAACCGGCCATAATCGCAAAGAATGTTTGCAAGGTGATAGGTACGCCTCCGATTACTAGGAAGCTCGTTACATTTGCACCAATTGCCATCAATGCCACAAACAAAGCTACCATTGTAATATCAATCGCTCTCCATTTTTTCATAAGAATCATCCTTTATAAATTATGTATATTGACTAAAATTTACTATAAAGGGAGATTGTATATATGTCAACCTATTTTATTTTTTAGTTAACCTATTTAATTAGATGAACATACATAAAGCTTGCTGGATTGTTTCATACTACTAATAAACAAAAGCAGAAAGGAGAATACCCATGCAAAAAATGATCAAAAGCATTATTGGTATAACATTACTCAGTTGTTTATTTTCATTTCATACGCAGGCAGCCCCAGCAGAAAAAGAGCTCCCATCTTATGTGAAATGGGGCCAGATAGCGATGACAAAGACAAAGGAAAAGTATCCGAACAGTGAGATTATTGACTATAAACATATCGGAAAAGATACGCAAAAAAGCACTTCAATTGAAAAATTCAAGTTAATTGTAAAGCAGCAAGATAAGAAAGTAGGAGTCATGGTTAATTTGACGTTTGACACAAGAACAGAAAGATTGATCAATGTGGACTTGAAAGAAGAGGCTCCATAAGTGAATAAACTAATAAACTCCACTAGGTCTCTAGTGGAGTTTATGGAAAGAAGATTTTACACTAGTAAGCCTTCTTTATATTCTTTTTTTAATGTTGGCCAAAAGTCTTTATTTGCCTCAATTAAATCGTCCAGTACTGCTTTAGCTGTTTGGGCAGACGGAAGTGTTTTATTTAGCGTAAACGCTTGAAGGGCTTTTTCGTATGACCCTTCGATTATTGCTTCTACAAGAATCTTCTCAGAAGCGAGCTGCTGTTCAATCATCGCTTTATAGAAGTATGGTATGTCCCCGACAAATTCCGGCTTAGGTCCGTCTGCTGTAATGAATGCAGGTACTTCTATCATTGCATCTTGTGGCAGGTTTGGAATGGTGCCATTATTTTCTGTCATAACTAAATAGCGTTTACCAAGATCTTGAGCGATTGATACGGTCACATCCACAATGAATGTCCCATGTACACCAACTGCAAAGGAATCCTCTAAAATGCCAGTTTCCTGAAATTTATCAACTGTTTCAAATAATGTTTTTTCTCTGCCGTCCATTACTTCATTAGCCCTTGTGTAGTCTTTGTTGGATGTTTCTACAATATGATCCGGGAACAAATAGTATTGCAAGTATGGGTTTGGCAAATATTCAGGGAAATGATCCATTATCAATTTAATATTCTTAAATGTTTTAATCCAAGATGAATCAGCATGACGGTAGTCAATTTTAGAAACATCCTCCGTTAATAATCCATGTTTATAAACATGCTCTCTCACTTCATTCAGTCGCTCCACACCGTCCACTTTAATAGAAGTGAACCAGCCGAAATGGTTTAAGCCGAAGTAGTCGACAACAAGCTCTTCCCGTTCCACACCAAGGATTGCTGCTATATTACGCATAGTAGCAACTGGCATGTCACAAATATTTAGGACTCTTGCTTTCGGGCGAAGCTTGCGAACACCTTCTGCCACAATGGAAGCAGGATTCGAATAGTTAACAATCCATGCTGTTTCTTTCGCGTACTGCTCTACATAATCAATAAGCTCAATCATTGGAGAAATGGTTCTTAAACCGTATGCTAAACCTCCAGGTCCGCATGTTTCTTGACCGACTACATTGTGAGAAAGTGGGATTTTTTCATCGAGCTCACGCATCGCATATTTTCCGACCCTCATTTGAGCAAAAACAAAGTCTGCATTTTCGAATGCTGTTTTCGGATCTGTCGTTTCTGTAACAACGATAGAGTCCGTATACTCTGCAATAACAGCCTTTGCAGCAACCACCACTTTTGCTTGTCTTTGGCCATCAATGTCATAGAAGCGTATTTCTGATAGAGGCAAATCTTCCAGTCTGTCCATTAAACTTCTAATAATGCCTGGTGTATAAGTGCTTCCTCCGCCTGCAACTGCTAAGATATATTTTTTCATGTTATAATCCTCCTAATTGTTGGTCTACTTGGTCACGTACACTCTTCACATTCAATCCATATACAACTTGCACATTGTTGCCAGATTTAATAATTCCTTTTGAGCCTGTTTCCTTTAGAACTTGTTCATTGACTGCATCTGGGTCTTTTAAAATCAAGCGCAGCCTCGTATAGCAATTATCTACATTTTCTATATTTTCACTGCCTCCAAGCGCTCCAATAATAGTAGCACCTAGTGCAGTAGGGGAGCTGTTTTGTCCAGGTGTTTGCAATGTTTCTGCTTGTTTTATGTTTTCTGAAGCAGATTCTTCTTCTTCACGTCCAGGTGTTTTTAAATTTAATTTCAGGATTAGGAAGCGGAAGATGATGAAATATAAAGCAGCCATCAGTAAGCCTGTTAAGATGAACATTGGCCAGTTTGACTTCGTAGTTCCTAACGGAAGATTGTACAGCAGGAAGTCAATGAATCCGTTTGCACCAATTGCATGGACACCGAATAAGCTAAGCAGCATCATGCCTGTACCTGTTAATACTGCATGAACAACGAACAGGATAGGTGCTGTGAACAGGAATGCGAATTCAAGCGGCTCTGTCACACCTAATAAGAAGGATGTGAATGCTGCAGGGAAGAGAATCGCTTTTGCCATTTTCTTTTTCTTTTTATCTGCAGTCATATACATCGCAAGGGCTGCACCCATTAGGCCAAACATTTTACTAAGACCACGAGCATCCCAGTTAACTGTACTGCTTAATACTTCAATAGTGGGATCAGCCATTTCCGCAAAATAAATGTTTCGCGCACCATAGATGATCTCTGAGCCGATATGGGCAATACCGCCAAGCTCTGTATAAAGAAACGGTGTATAAACAAGGTGATGCAGTCCTGTCGGGATAAGAATTCTTTCCAGAAAACCATATACAAGGAGACCGAAAACACCAAGATTTTTGATGCCGCTAGCAAGTGTTGTGATTGCACTTTGTGCGAATGGCCAAAACTCTGCAGCCAGCGCACCTAGTATCATCGCACTAGGAATGGCGAGAATTGCAACAAAGCGGTGGCCGGAGTAGATAGCAAATACACCTTTAAATTCGATGTCACAATATTTGTTATGCAATATTCCGACAAGGGCCCCAAGCATAATGCCGGAGAAAACACCCATTTCAAGCACTTGCACATTCAGCACCATTGCTTGTCCAGCTGATTGCATGGATTCTAGCGGCACAAGCCGTCCCGTGAGATTTAAGACTTGATGCATGGCATTAATAAAGATGACGAAAGTAACTAGTCCTGTTAAGGCAGCATAGCCTTTATCTTTTTTTGCCAGCCCGATCGGAATACCGACAGCAAATATTAATGCCAAGTTCTGCAGGATAGAAACAGCAGAAGCAGAAATAAACTTGCCTGTATTTTGAATAATAGGTATCTCTAAAAATGGAATGTATTGTGCAAGATTTCCATTTCCAAACACATTGCCAAAAGCGATAAAAAGTCCGATAATCGGCAGTAACAATATTGGTGCAAATAATGATTTTCCAAAGGCTTGGAGACCATTCACCATTCTTTTCATATATGATCCTCCTTATGTGCGAAAGCGTTATCAACTTATAATTAAAGTATAGCGGCGTGCCGTATCCTTTGAAAGGGTATTCAAGCCATCTGTACTTTGTCTTTCAATCATGTAACATGTTACATTCTTAAGTATTTTAATATTCAGTGATAATGCCTTTTTTAACAGCAAGTGCTAAAAGCAGGTCAATGAGCATGAACATATTCGACTCATAGGAAGTAACTTCAAATTCCTGCTGTGATTCTATCGTCGGATCAAGAACAGTAAAAACGATATCGGCAATATTAGCAGTAGCACTTTTACTGTTCCCAGTAAATAGAATCGTTGTTAATCCTCTTTCTTTAGCAATCTCCACCTTCTCGACGACTTTCGCCGTGTTTCCAGAGCGGGAAAAGATAATAAGCAGCCTGTATTTTTCAATATTGTTGAGAAATATCGCCCTGCTGTCACTAGTCGATGAATTCGATACATAATAACCGAACAGCTCCAGTTTTTTTGCTAAGTAATTGGCGAATAATGTTGAAAAGCCTGCTCCATAGAAATAAATCATGTTATTTTCGTTGATGACAGATAAAAATCGCTCAATGCTCTTTTCATTTAATGAATCAAACGTTTGTTCAAAATGCTGTTTAAATGTATTTACTGCTTCTGTTAAAGGCTGATGAATGTCTTCTATGTATTCAGCATCAATGTCTACAAGCTTTGCTGCCTTTAAATTCAAATGATAAATAAATTCGCTATAGCCGCTAAACCCCAGTTTTTTACAAAGCCTGATAATTGTTGTAGTCGACACAAATAATTCAAGTGCTGCAGCGCGGATGCTCAGTGTTTCGTTCTCTAATTTTTTTCGGATTAAAAACAGAAGGATTTCATTCTCTGCTTCTGTTAAATGTCTTTCATTAGCATAATCAAAGTAAAGATGATCAATATTTTTCACGAATAAATCATTCCTCATATAAAGTTTTATATATGTATCTTATCAATAGCTGTACTAAATAAAATAGTCTAAATCTGCAAAATGCGCTTCTGTTTATTGTTCACCAATACAGCAGATATTTTGTATACGTTTATCTCCACATGAATAGGTCAAAATAGTTGAATAAGCATATGTATATTGATTTAATAAGAAAGAAAAGAATTTGTAGGAAAAACAAGTGAAATTTTTGGGGGCAATTACATGGAAATTGGAATAAGTACGTTCGTAGAAACAACACCAGATACGAACACTGGCAAAACAATCTCGCATGCAGAGCGGATCAGAGAAGTTGTGGAAGAAATCGTTCTTGCTGACAAGGTAGGATTAGATATTTTTGGTGTAGGAGAGCATCACAGAAAAGACTATGCGGCATCATCACCAGCTGTTATTCTTGCAGCTGCAGCAGCACAAACAAATAATATTAGGCTGACAAGTGCGGTAACTGTGTTGTCTTCGGCAGATCCTGTGAGAGTATATCAGGATTTTGCCACACTTGACGGAATTTCAAACGGAAGAGCAGAAATAATGGCTGGAAGAGGTTCGTTCATTGAATCATTCCCGCTGTTTGGCAACGATTTGCAGGATTATGATGAGCTTTTTGACGAGAAGCTTGAATTACTGTTAAAGCTTCAATCGTCTGAAATGGTAACATGGAGCGGCAAGTATCGACCTGCTATTAATAATAGAGGCGTATATCCAAGACCTGTTCAAGATCCGCTGCCGATTTGGATAGGAAGCGGCGGTAATGCGGAATCCGCTGTAAGGGCCGGTATTTTGGGTCTGCCGTTATGTTTAGCAATAATTGGTGGGAGCCCAGTGCAATTTGCACCATTAGTGCAGCTGTATAAGCGAGCAGCAGCACAGGCTGGTCATGATCCAGCTCGGCTTCCAGTTGCATCCCATTCGCATGGGTTCGTAGCGGAAACAACGGAAACAGCAGCTGATAAATTCTTCCCGTCTACAGCTCAGGCAATGAATGTCCTTGGTAAGGAAAGAGGCTGGGGGCCATACAGCAGGGCAAGCTTTGATGCGGCTAGAAGCTTTGAGGGCGCACTATATGTCGGCGATCCGCGCACAGTTGCAGATAAAATCATCCATCTTCGCAAACATGTCGGTGTAACTAGATTTATGCTTCATGTACCTGTCGGCAGTATGCCACATGAAGACGTTATGAAAGCAATTGAGCTGCTTGGCAAGGAAGTTGCACCAATTGTCCGCAAAGAAGTAGCGGATTGGGAAAAAACACTATAAGAAATATGCAAACCTGCAAATAAGTTTGGAAACAAACTGTTTGCAGGTTTTTTTATGGCTGATTTTTCTGCAGCTATCATAATAATTAACGAGTGCATATAGCGATAGTGTTTGAAATCCAAATAAAACAAACTAAAAACAACAATACAAACATATTATTTTGTAAAAATACAAAAAAACAAATAAAAACAGATGAAAAAACAAGATGTTGGTAGTATAATAGAAACATAATAAAAAGAAAAGGCTTACAAGAAAGGGTTTGGAGATATGATGAAAGTCTCAATATTTATAACTTGTTTAGCAGACATGTTTTATTCCAATGTCGGAAAAAGCACGGTGGAATTATTGGAGAAGCTTGGTTGTGAAGTCGATTTTCCTGAGCAGCAGACATGCTGCGGCCAAGTTTCCTTTAACAGCGGTTATCACAAAGAAACAAAGGAAGTCGCCAAGCATATGATTAAGGTATTTGAAGCTTCAGAGTATGTTGTCGCTCCATCTGGCTCCTGTGTGGCCATGCTTCATGAATACCCGCACTTATTAAAAGACGAAAAAGAATGGAAGGAAAGAGCAGATAAACTCGCAGCCAAATCCTATGAGCTGACGCAATTTATTGTGGAGGTTTTAAAAGTTGAGGATGTCAAGGCAAGCCTGCCGGCGTGTGCTACTTATCATAAATCATGCCATATGACGAGGCTGCTCGGAGTAAAGGATGCACCAAGCAAGCTGCTTTCACAGGTTGACGGCTTAACAGTTAATCCTCTTCCAAACAGTGAAAATTGCTGCGGCTTTGGCGGCACGTTCTCTGTTAAGATGGGGCCAATTTCCGAACAAATGGTGCAGGAAAAAGTTGAATCGGTTGAAGCAGCCAATGCAGATGTGCTGATTGGTGCTGATTGCGGCTGTTTAATGAATATTGGCGGTTATATCAACAGACAAGGTAAACAAATAAAAGTGATGCATATAGCAGAAGTTCTAAATAGTGAGGTGAAATAATATGCCGATGAAAATAGGAGATCAGCCATTTTTCGGAAGAGTAAAGGATGGTTTGGAAGACAGCTTTATGCGCTCTGCTGTTACTTCCGCACAAGAGAGAATGCAAGGCAAGCGGCTTGCAGCAGTGGAGGAGCTTGGAGACTGGGAGGAATGGCGCAAGCTTGGAGAGGAAATCCGCACACATACGCTGGAGAATCTGGACTACTATTTAGAAAAACTCAGTGAAAATACAGCTAAAAGAGGCGGCCATGTGTTTTTTGCTAAAACAAAGGAAGAAGCAAACGATTATATTAAAAGCGTTGTTGAAAAAAAACAAGCAAAAAAAATCGTGAAGTCTAAATCGATGGTAACAGAAGAAATCAATTTAAACGAAACACTAGAGGCTGCCGGATGTGAAGTGATAGAAACCGATTTGGGAGAATATATCCTCCAGCTGGATGACCATGATCCGCCATCCCATATTGTCGTGCCAGCACTGCATAAAAATAAAGAACAAATCAGAGATACGTTTAAGGAAAAGAAAGGCTACCAAAAAACAGAAATACCAGAAGAATTGGCATTGTTTGCGAGAGAACAGCTGCGCCAGGAATTTTTGACAGCAGATTTAGGGATAACAGGCTGTAATTTCGCTGTTGCTGATGCTGGCACAGTCTGTCTCGTCACTAATGAAGGGAATGCAGGACTAGTGACTGCACTTCCAAAAACACAAATCACTGTCATGGGAATGGAAAGAATTGTCCCGACATGGGAGGAGCTTGATATCCTTGTTTCCTTACTGTGCCGCAGCTCTGTCGGCCAAAAACTAACAAGCTATATCACAGGTCTAACTGGGCCGAAGGAAGAAGGCGATGTAGACGGACCAGAGGAATTTCACTTAGTTATCGTTGATAATGGCAGATCCAATATTCTTGGAACAGAATTCCAAAGTGCGCTCCATTGTATTAGATGTGCTGCATGTATTAATGTCTGCCCTGTTTATCGTCATATTGGCGGCCATTCGTATGGTTCCATTTATCCCGGTCCAATTGGAGCTGTTTTGACACCATTGCTTGGAGGCTATGAAGAATATAAAGAACTGCCTTACGCCTCGTCCCTTTGTGCTGCTTGTACAGATGCTTGTCCAGTGAAAATACCCCTTCATGAATTGCTGATTAAGCATCGCCGCAAAATAGTGGAGGATGAAGGGAAGGCCCCGTTGGCAGAAAAGCTGGCGATGAAAGGCTATGAGTTTGCTGTTAAACATCCGAGCATTTACCAGGCTGGCACAAAATCAGCTCCAGTTGCTCTCAAACCATTCACTAAGGATAACAGCATTAAAAGCGGGCCTGGTCCAGTTAAGCTTTGGACAGATACCCGCGACTTGCCGGCACCAAGCAAACAAAGATTCCGAGATTGGTATAAACAAAAAAGAAAACAGGAGGATCAGCATAATGGAGGGTAATGTCACAAATAAGGAATCATTTTTGGACCATATCGCCCAAAAGCTGAACCGGCCGAGAGGGCAAGCTATTAAAAAACCTGACTGGAACTATAAGCCCCAGCTGAATGTCCTGCAAAACGCCAATCAGGATGACTTGGCTGAAGTGCTGAAAAAGCAATGCGAAGTCATCCATACAGACTATATAGAGGCATCTGCTGATGAGGTTGCTGAAACAATGGAAAAGATCTTAAAAACTAATCAATTGCGTTCAGTAATTACATATGATGACCCCCGCTTTAATGAGTACGGCCTTAATGAAATCAAACAGAATGAATGGAAAGTAAACGGAATTAGCACTTATATTTGGGATAACACCAAAAAGCAAGAAAATATAAACGCTGCTGAAACAGCGGATGTTGGTATTACAATCAGCGACATGACATTGGCTGAATCAGGCACAGTACTGTTATTTTCCAACCGTAATAAAGGCAGATCTGTCAGCCTTCTGCCCAAAACCTTTATCGCAATCGTGCCAAAAAGCACGGTTGTGCCGCGAATGACACAGGCAGCAACAGCGATTGCCAAGCTTGTAGCGGATGGCGAGGATATTGCAAGCTGCATTGACTTTATCACAGGACCAAGCAACAGTGCTGACATTGAGCTTAATCTTATTGTTGGCGTCCATGGACCGATAAAAGCTACCTATATACTTGTAAAAGACAAATAAACAAAAATAAATAAAAATAAAACAAAAGTATATACAAAATAAACAAAAGTGAGTTATAATAAAAACAGATAAAACAAACATAAATAAAGATAAAACGGAGGAGAACAAAAATGGTAAAAAGCTTATGGCAAGAAGAAAAGGCAGCACAATTAGCTAGTGGACTTGATGAGTTAGTTTATCGCTCCAATTTAATCGGGACAGACCGGGCTGTCTGCAACTGGGGCGGCGGAAATACTTCCATGAAAACAACCGTAACAGATTTCAGAGGCCGTGAAGTTGAAGTGATGTGGGTAAAAGGAAGCGGCTCTGACTTAGCAACAATGAAAGCGCATAATTTTACAGGTTTGAAACTAGACGACATCACCCCGCTTATTGAAAAAGAAGAAATGCCAGATGAAGAGATGGTTGAATATTTGTCACACTGCATGATCGACAGCAAACATCCTCGTGCATCTATTGAAACATTATTGCATGCATTTTTGCCATTCAAGCATGTAGACCATACGCACCCTGATGCAATCATTAGCCTTTGCTGTGCAGATAACGGCAAGCAAATTGCTGAAGAAATTTACGGCAACCGCTTTGTTTGGGTTCCATACATTCGCCCTGGATTCACTTTATCTAAAATGATAGCAGAAGGGGTAAAAAACAATCCCAATGCCGAGCTAGTACTAATGGAAAAGCATGGTTTAGTTGTGTGGGGAGATACAGCTTCGGAAAGCTATGAAAAAACAATTTCTATCATTAATGAAGCAGAATCCTATATTAATAGTAAAATAAACGAAGCACAAACATTCGGCGGCGCTAAATATGATTCACTGAGCGTGGAAGATGCTGAAGAGATTTTGGCTGCTGTTATGCCAGTTATCCGCGGAGCTGTTAGTGAAGAAAAGAAGATGCTGTTAACTTATGACAGAGGAGAAGACGTCCTTGAGTTTGTGAACAGCCATGATGCAAAAACATTGTCACAAGTCGGAGCAGCTTGTCCAGATCATTTAGTTCATACAAAAATGGTGCCATTATATGTAGAATGGGACCCAGCAACAAAGGATATCGCTGCATTGAAGGAAGCAGTGAAAGAGGGAATAGCAGCATTTAAAGAATCCTATACAGCTTATTTTGATAGAAATAAGAATGAAGGAGATCAAATATTTGAAACAGCACCCCGCGTTATTTTAATACCAGGAATCGGCATGGTTAACACAGGCAAAAACGTTGCTATGTCTAAAGTAAGCGGTGCCTTGTATCACAGAGCAATTTCTGTTATGAAAGGTGCAACAGCACTAGGAAACTTTGTGTCCTTGAATGAAAATGAATCCTTCAATGTGGAATATTGGCCATTAGAGCTATATAAATTATCACTAGCACCTAAGGAAGCAGAATTTTCACGTAAAGTGGCATTCGTCACAGGCGGAGCTGGCGGAATCGGCAGTGAAACATGCAGGCTGCTCGCATCACAAGGCGCGCATGTTGTTCTGGCAGACTTGAACTTAGAAGGTGCAGAAAAGGTAGCCGCAGAAATCAATGAGACATATGGAGAAGAGCGTGCTATTGCAGTGAAAATGGATGTTACAAGTGAGGAAGCAGTACAAGCTGCCTACAAGCGGACAGCTCTTGCTTTTGGCGGTGTTGATATTATCGTTAATAATGCAGGCTTGGCAACTTCTAGCCCGTTTGATGAAACATCGTTAAAAGAGTGGAATTTAAATATGAATGTGCTTGGCACAGGGTATTTCCTTGTTGCAAGAGAAGCATTTAAACAAATGAAGGAACAGGCTCTAGGCGGAAGCATGGTATTCATCGGTTCGAAAAACTCCGTTTATGCAGGCAAAAACGCAGCTGCATACAGTGCAGTCAAGGCAATGGAAACACATCTTGCCCGCTGCATCGCTGCCGAAGGAGGAGAATATGGCATCCGCGTCAATTCAGTACTGCCTGATGCAGTCTTGCAAGGTTCTGCTATTTGGGGATCTAGCTGGCGTGAAGAAAGAGCGGCAGCCTACGGAATTGAACCAGATCAGCTTGATGAGCATTACCGTAAACGCACCACTTTACTTGTTAACATTTATCCGAAAGATATTGCAGAAGCTATCAGCTATTTTGCATCATCAAAAGCAGAGAAAACAACAGGCTGCATGATTACAGTCGACGGTGGAGTTCCAGCAGCATTTACAAGATAAATAAGAGAAGGAGGACAAAATTTGTCCTCCTGTTTTCTATTTTATAAGGAAAAAGCAGAGGGATTTTATGCGAATATAGAAAATAACCTTGTCATAGACAAAAAATATTAAAGATTAAAAATCAAGGATAATACTATGACAAAAGTATTACATTTTAACTGTTTTTTCACTAATTATGGAAGGAGATTGGGAGAATAATGTTTTTTTCGGCAAAACCTCGGGTAAATTGACAACGGGTTGGTAATCTTTGGGCAAATAGTTATAGGTTGGAATCCTCCATTTATCGCATATATTCTTTTTCCTAGATGTCTTAATATTATATTACAAAGAGTTATTGGGGGTCGTTTTATTCATGACAAGTTTAGTAGGAGCTGACGGCGAGCTTAAAGTCTTAAGGAGAAACAGACATACAGACAAACCTGTCTATACTACTAGAATGGAAAAGCGTGAATTAGAGAGAAATCTTCCAAGCTTAGATATAAGAGACGCTTGGAATATCAAATCCGTTCTGGAAAGCATTAAAGAAAGCTTTATGGAGCATGTGGCAAAGGTTAGGAAAATGGTGCAAGCAAGTCCGGCAAAACGGCTTGTAGTTACAGGGATTTTTACGGTTCTCTTTTCATTAGGCGCAAGTACTGCTTCTGCATGCATCCAGGAATATACATATGAAGTGAAAAAGAATGAAACAATTACAGAGATTGCAGCTACTCATGGCGTAACGGCAGAAGCGATTACAAATGTGAATGGCACTGTGTCCCAAGGGGATAAAATTTTGTTGCCAAAGGTGCAAGACAAAAAAGTAACAGCAACCGTGCTTAATATTCGTGCAAAGGCAACAACAGACAGCAGCATTATCGGCAAGCTGAAACAGGGGAATACGGTCAAAGTTTCATTTATTAAAAACGGCTGGGCCGGCATTCTTATTGATGGCCGTCTTGCCTATGTAAGCGCTGCTTATTTAGCAGATTCGGCTGTTAAGACATCGGAAACAACAATCAAGACAGTGACTAAATACGTGACAGCAGACTCTTTAAGGGTGAGGAGCGGCCCGTCTACAAAAGATGCTGTACTTGGCTCATTGAAAGAAGGAGCGAAAGTTACAGTGAAAGCAGACAAAAATGGCTGGTCCTCAATCGATTACAAAGGGAAAAAAGCCTATGTAAGCAGTGCTTACTTAGCAAATAAGACATCAGCGAGTGAAGCTGTCAAAAATACGGAAACTGCAAAGGATACAAAAACATATACTATTAAAAAGGGTGACACTTTTTATAAAATCAGCAAAAGTTATGGAATCTCTGTTTCCCTATTACAAGAAGCAAATCCGAATGTTGATCCAACTAAACTTCGAGTCGGCCAAGTTATTAACATACCTGCGATTACATCTTCTGACAGTCTCCTGAAGGTGGAGGCGACAATTGGCGGAATTAGTCCAGACGGCACCGTGCGTTTTATTACAAATGACGGTGTTACTTATGCTGCAAAGCCGGAAACAGATGGAATCCTCAACAGCCTTTATGAAAAGCAAGGGCAAAAGGCTACTTTAACTGTAAAGGCAAAAAGAGGGCAGCAGATGGTTATTACGGCGGTTAAGTAATCTAAAAGAATGCAGCAATTCCTTCCTATTAAATAAGTGCTTCTGTATATGAAAAGGATGATTTTATAAGCTGCCGCTTGGCAGCTTTTTTTATTTTTCATAAACATGCTCAGAAAAAAGTCTATCTGTTAATAACTGTAAAGGTTATAATGGATAAATAAGGAAGGAGTTGTTATGTGCATAAAAATCTTTTGGCCTATTCCATAATTTTTCTAGGACTTTGCGTAGCAGCAGGCTGCTGGGGCATTGCCAGCTCTTTAAAATCAGAAGGAAACTATGAGGTAATTCCAGTAAACGATAATAATATTCTTTTATTTTAATAAAGAAACCGGTGAGTATTGGCAAAAATTTGTGCCGTCTAAAAGGACCGACAGACTGGGAGAAGCAAGATTCACCTGTAGCAGACTAAGCTAAACAATAGAAAATAGAGAGGAAATAATAAGCAGCATGAAATATATCATCTTATTTGCCATAGTATGGGCAGGTGTATACTTAATTGAAAAACTCCTATTTAAATTGTTGGGTGTTCAAAAAAAGAAGGTATCTAAAACAGAGGGAAAGAAGGCAGACATATTCGGAAGGGTAATCATCGCCATATTAATCGTTTGTACCTCGCCGTTTATATTGGATGCCGATAGCTCCTTTATCTGGCCGGCATATTTGCTTGTCATATTCGGATACGAAGCATTCATGGAATGGAAATACATAAAAGGATCAAAACAATATATTGGCACCATTATTTTCATGATTATCTTTGGAGTAGCTTTTATCTCGCCATATATTTTGAATGGATACTTAAAGTCTAATTGCTAAGCGGATACCCGCTTAGCTTTTTTATTCTCTTGTAAATAAATTTTACGTATCCAAATAAAGTAAGAAATGTCTAAATCAGCAATAAAATTATCCGCTTTTTTGACAGTTGTGGAACCTACTGGAAAACGTTTTCATTTTATTAGATTTTTTTCACTTTTTTCGTTACTAGCTTAAGAAAAAATAAGTATAATAACCTTGCATACATACTAGAAAGGCATAAAGCTTGTAATTTATGGGAGGGAAGTAATGTGTATATGAAAGTTGATTCGTTTGCATTGCTTAATGAGTTTAATCAAATCTGGATGGAGTGCTGGGTTGAAAAGGGATATGGCTTTGAAATGTCTGAGATGGATGCAGACCGTTTTTTAATAATTGATCCAAATGAACAAAAAGTAGGAACTATTGAATTTAAGCCATATTCTCTCCATCCGACTAATAATATTAACAGTGTTTTCCCCTTTCACGAGCTGGAGAAAATTAAATCGTTGAAACTAGAGCAAATTATGGAGATTGATAAGGTAGCAATTTTAAAGAACCATCGCGGCAAAAATTTAGAAAGGCTGTTAACTTTGTATGTGGATTACGCACAATCCCGCCAAATCACCCATTGTGTCGTTCTGTTGGAAAGAGTTTTTTTTCGAGCATTAAAAACTGTTTACAAAATACCACTGGAAACTGCCGGCGAAAAAATATACTATAAAGGAGATTATGTCATTCCTGCTATCCTATATCCACAAGAGATATATGAACATAAAGATAAATTTTCTTGGCTGATTCAGCCAAAAGATATAAAAAGAAAAACGATATTTAAATAAGAATGGAGATATAGATGTCTAGTCTAAGTACAAAACGGTTTGCCTATTCCTTTATCGTTTTTTTTATTGTGGCAAACGTCCTTTGGAATATCATCTTCAGCAGCAATCAACAGCTGCTGGACTGGGGCGGTGTAAGCTTCCAGTTGATTGCCTGCAGTGCATCTATCTATTGGATCCTATCCACATTTTTAAAAGATAAAACTTCAGCTAAAAGCTTTTGGCTTTTGCTTGCATTAGGGGTGCTGTTCTATCTTGTCGGCACAATGCTTTGGAGCTATAACCAATTTATTTTAAATAATAATAGCGGCTATGGTAAATTAGCAGAGAAATTTTTTATCGTACAGAACATTTTATATTTTTTGTCCTTGCTTGTCCTGATTAACCAGATTAAAAGTTCGCTTTTAACTATTAGATTTTTGCTGGATATCTTAATTGCGATGTCGGCAGCAGTAACCTTTAGCTGGTTGTTTTTAATTAGACCTTTATTCAGTCAATCTGCTAATATTAGCTTTTCGTTAACAGAATTGATTTATCCCATATTAGATCTTATTGTCCTAGTAGGGGTAATTAGTCTTTTTAATACATCGAAAAGAGTTTTGGCTAAGAAAACTACCTTTCTGCTTGTTGCTGGTTTACTTACACAAATAGTCGCAGACACGATTTTTACTTATCTTAAAGTGATCGATGCTTATTCTGTCGGCAGTATTAATGAACCAATGTGGATATTATCAGCCCTTTTAATTGGGCTCTCAGGTATCTATCATCAACCAGCGCCTGCTTTTGCATTATCGCGCAATAACACACAGGAAAATGAAAATATTTACATAAAGCATATTATTCCCTATTTTGGTGTATTGATATTGACCTTCTATTTTACGTATTTGCTGTATGGCACACATCCGGTTTTTCTTGGATTATCCATCAGTATTATCCTGCTGATAATAAGGCAAATCTTTACATTGCTTGAAAACGACAGATTAGTCGATGATTTAAACAAATTAAATGAAGGTTTAGAGCAGAAGGTAAAAGAAAGGACAGACAAGCTCGTCGAAATTATCAATTCGATGGAATACCTTGCCTTTCATGATGTTGTTACAGGACTGCCAAATCGCAGGTATATGGAAAAGCGGCTTGCACAGGCTTTAGAGAATAACTGCTCAAGTAAAAAGCTTGCCTTTATCCTTCTGGATTTAGACCGATTCAAGCATATAAATGACAGTCTTGGCCATTCCTATGGTGACTTGCTTTTGAAGGAAGTGGGGGAAAGATTGTCAGCCAACGTTTCCCCAAATGGGGTTGTCTGCAGAATTGGCGGTGATGAGTATGCGCTCCTGATTGAAAATGCAGAGATCTGTAAAATCGAAGAACTTGCGCAATTAATACTTAAGAGCTTGCGAGAGTCCTATTTTATAAATAATGTTGAATTGAATATTACACCAAGTATTGGCATTGCTATGTATCCTGATCACGGCAGCGACCTAGATGCTTTATTGATGAAGGCAGATACGGCCATGTACAATGTGAAAGAAAATGGTAAAGATCATTTTAAAGTATATAATGGCTCCATGAGTATGAAGTCTATAATGGAATTAGAGCGCTCGATAAGAAAAGGGCTTGAACGAAATGAATTCATCTTGCATTACCAGCCGCAAATATCCTTACACACTCGTCAAATTGTTGGCGTGGAAGCATTGGTGCGCTGGGAGCGACCAGGAATCGGTCTTGTTCCGCCAGGTGAGTTTATTCCCATAGCTGAGGAAACAGGCCTCATTTTGCCAATCGGAGAAAGTGTTTTATGGCAGGCTTGCAGGCAGTCTGTGCTATGGTGTAAAAAGGGATTCCCTGATTTACGAATTGCTGTCAATATTTCATCTCTGCAGTTTCAGCAAGAGAATTTCGTTAACCTAGTAAAGACGATTATGAACGAAACTGGTGCAAATCCAAAAAACATTGAGCTAGAAATAACGGAGAGTATTGCGATGGGACCAATTGAACAAAATATGTCCAAGCTTGCTTGTCTAAAGGAAATGGGCTTTAATATTGCCATTGATGATTTTGGAACAGGCTATTCCTCTTTGCATTATTTAAGCAAATTTCAGATTGACAGATTAAAAATTGACCGGTCTTTCATCACCTCGTTGGAAAAAAGCGAGAAAGATACAGCGATTGTCCGAATGATTGTAATGATGTCAAAGGCATTAAACGTAAAAGTTATTGCGGAAGGTGTAGAAGACGAACATCAAAGAGCATTTCTAGAAGAAGTCCAATGTGATGAATTGCAAGGTTACTTGTTCAGCCGGCCGCTAAATGTGGAAGACTGTGAGAAGTTTCTTGTGAACAATGCATTGTGACAGAATAATGGAATCAAAAAGCACGCCCACATTTAAGAAATGGGCGTGCTTTTTTGTCCAAGGTGAAAATTCCTTTGATACTCTTTAGGTGTCACATTATATCTCTCTTTAAAGATTCTATTAAAGAAGCCATGATTTTGATATCCTATTTCATTTAAAATTTCGGCAATTGTCATGGATGTGTGATTTAGCAAATAGGAAGCTTTGTTAAGCTTTTGTTCCTGAAGTAGCTGTTTGAAGCTTTTCCCAGTACTTTTTTTAATAAGCCTGCTTAAATAGTTGGGATGGAAGCTGAAATGCTGTGCTACCTCTTGTAAGGTACAGCTTTGAAAATTTTCCTCCATGTATAGAAGGATATCCAATATCGGATTCTGTTTCCCATTAGCCGATTTGCTGTTATTGTCTGTTTGAAAATGTCGAAGCATTTCTGCAAAGATTAATACCATATAAGCGTTGATAATATCTTTTGAGCAAAAGCTAGGTTCGTAGAATTCACATAACAGATTCTCGACGTGTGAGCCTAGCTTATCACTGTTCTGACAGTGAAATAAAAGAAAGCGGTTATGCAGGCGATCATGTGATATAGCCTCTAATATAAAGTCGGAAATAATGCTATTGCTTGACAGCTGTCCGAGCATGGAAGCAGTAAAGTAGCTTTTATCCATGAGAATATTGATGATAATATCCTTTTCCTCTGCATCACAGATTGTATGAGGCACGTTTGTATCCATGATACAAACATCTCCGCACTGTAACGGGATAACTTTATCCTGGACGATAGCCGTGCAGGTCCCTGCATATACATAGTTCATTTCTATATAGTCATGAATATGGAAAGGAATAGTAGAATACCTGGAATGCTTAACAATTTCAAGAGTTGGGTTAGGCGGAGAATAGGCATTCTCCTTTTTTTGATCGTTGAACTTGAAGACATATACTTTTTGGTTATTAAGCTCTATGCTGTCACAGCTATCAAACAAGGAATTATAGTAATCTGGATTGGTTTTATAATAGAGCTCTCTGTCAGACATAGTAAACAAGAGCTCCATTAATTCAGTTTTTTGCATGCTCCACCTCTTTCTAAAAAGTTAAGTTTGGTAAAGTAAGTAGTTATATTCAGCAATTTTAATATAAATATATTTACATTACAATAAAAATTGTTAGCGGTTCCAATAACGATATTACTGAATTAACGTAATGCAAAGGCAGGTAAATTAGTTGGTCATATACCGATAGAGGAGTGGCGTAAATGGATTATACAAAGTTGGCAGAAAGTGTTGTTTCTGAAATTGGAGGCAAGGAAAATGTTTCAAGCATTACACATTGTATGACAAGGCTGCGATTCGTGCTGAAGGATGAAAGCAAAGCAAACACAGAAGCCATAAAAAAAATACAAGGTGTATTAGGAACAGCTGTATCTGGCGGACAATATCAGATAATTGTTGGAACAGGAGTGTCGAAAGCATATGATCAGGTTATAAAACTGCTATCGATAGAGCATGAGCAGTCTGCACAAAATACCGAACGTTCTAGTCAAGTCAAAGAAGGGGCATTTAATCGCTTTTTTAAACTCATATCTGGCATTCTCTTCCCAGTAATGGGTGTCATGACAGCCGCCGGTATCATAAAGGGCTTGCTTGCAGGTTTTACTTCCTTTCAGCTGCTATCAACTGAAAGTGGCACCTATCAAATATTGTACGCTTTTTCAGATGGATTCTTCTATTTTATGCCGATTATTCTTGGCGTTTCTGCTGCGATGAAACTGAACTCCAATCCATTTGTGGCAGCAACGATTGGAGCAGGGCTCGTTTACCCTAATATTACTGCTCTTTACAATGAAGGAGCTCATATTACGTTCCTGCAAATACCGGTTGTGCTGGCGAGTTATGGAAATTCGGTGTTTCCGATTATTGCAGCAGTTGCCTTGGCAGCATTTATAGAAAAAAGAATAAAAGATAAAGTGCCGGATGCGGTGAAGTTCTTCCTGACTCCGCTCCTTGTTCTCATCATTACAGTACCTACAACCTTTTTATTAATTGGACCGCTGATGACTTATTTAAGTGATATTCTTGCATCTGGTACACAAGCAGTTTATGGGATAAGCCCAGTAATAACAGGAATAATCCTTGGAGCATTTTGGCAATTGGTCGTTATCTTTGGTCTGCATTATGCGTTTATCCCGATTCTAATGAACAATATTACAACAATGGGAGAAGACCCGATCAATGCCATTTTAAATGTAACTGTATTTGCCTTGGCAGGAGCAGCCATTGGTTTTGCTTTAAAGCAAAAAGATAAAGCGAATCGCTCACTAGGATTTTCGACAGGCATGACAGGGCTCTTTGGAGTAACGGAGCCGATTATTTACAGTATTGCGATTCCCTACAAAAAGCCATTTGTCGCTGCCTTTATAGGTGGAGGAATTGCCGGGGGCATAACAGCCTTTATGAATGCAAAAATGTATGGATTTGGCGGCAATGCACTTTTCGCTGCACCACTGTTCATCAATCCAAAAGGGATTGATTCTAGCTTTACAGCTTATATAATTTCAGCGCTTGTAGCATTTTTCGTAACATTAGCTATTACTTATATTCTGACTGGAAAGCAAACAGCTAAATTAATGGTTAATAAAGATAAGGGCAGGGAGATATAATGGAAAAATTAACTAAATTATTAACGCAGCAAGAAAATAATTATATATTTCCTTTTCTATGGATGCATGGAGAGTCTAAGGAAGTAATTGAGGAATATATGCACGAAATTTATAAAAGCGGGATAAGAGCGGTTTGCGTCGAGCCCCGGCCCCATCCTGATTTTGTCGGTGAAAGATGGTGGAAAGATTTACAGATCGTATTAGAAGTGGCTAAGGAAAAGAACATGAAGGTATGGTTGTTTGATGATGCACATTTTCCAACAGGCTATGCAAACGGGGCAATAATAAAGCATCATCCAGAATTACGAAAGAAATTTTTAAAAATAACACAGCTTGATTTTCATGGCCCGCAAAGAAATGCTGGCATTATCGTTAGACATGCAAGTGGGGACCGAAATTCAATTCTGTCTGTAGGAACAGACGGAACTGCGGAAATAAACGGACAAAAGGACACAGCTGACCAGATTATTGGCATAATAGCTGCAAAAATCATAGATTACAATACAGTCGATACCGATAGACTTGTTGATATTACGAAGCATTTAGAAAATGGTGTTGTTTATTGGGATGTTCCAGAAGGCAATTGGCGAATTTTTATTTTAGTAGAAACTTTCAGCGGTGGAGAAAGATCAACAGAAGGTTATTTAAATCCAATTGATCCAAATGCCACCCAAGTATTAATAGATACAGTTTATCAGCCTCATTTTGACAAATTCTCATCGTATTTCGGGACAACGATTGCTGGTTTTTTTACAGATGAACCTAGATTCGGCAATATAAAAGGCCCGGATGCTATTATCGGAAAAACGGAAATGGTGCTGCCGTGGCATGCAAACATCGTTGCTTTGTTGGAGGAGACATTCGGAAAATCAGCCAAGGAACTATTGCCTCTGCTCCTTACAGATGGTACAAAAAAACAGCATCAAATAAGGCATGCTTATATGAATCTCGTTTCAAAAATGTATGCAGAAAATTTTACAAATAAACTAGCTCACTGGTGTACTGAGCATGGGGTAGAATATGTTGGTCATTTAATAGAGGATAATAATGCACATGGAAGATTAGGCTATGGTGCCGGACATTTCTTCCGCGCACTTGGCGGCCAAAGTATGTCAGGCATTGATGTAGTCTTACATCAGCTCCTTCCTGGAATGGATGAAGGCTATTTCAAAACATTCACTTCAACAGGATGGGACGGAGAATTCTTTCATTATGGCTTAGGTAAACTTGGGGCATCGCTTGGTCATTTGGACTCCCAGAAAAAAGGCAGAACAATGTGTGAAATATACGGAGCCTACGGCTGGTCTGAAGGATTAAATCTGATGAAATGGATGACAGACCATATGCTTGTTAGAGGAATCAATCACTTTGTGCCCCATTCTTTTGACATGGCACCATTTCCAGATGCAGACTGTCCGCCCCATTTTTATGCACATGGCATCAATCCGCAGCATCGCTATTTGCATTTATTAATGAATTATACAAATCGGGTGTCAGAGCTGTTAAGTGACGGTCAGCATGTCGCCACATCACTAATTCTTTATCATGCAGAAGCAGAGTGGTCAGGGAATGCAATGCTTTTCCAAAAACCAGCAAAGGTATTAACACAGAATCAAATCGATTTTGATATAGTATCACTAGACTTGCTTATGAATGCTGAGGTGAAAAATAATAAAATCCTCTTACATCAGGAGGAGTTTCATAACCTAGTCATTCCATATGCAGAACGGCTGCCGAAAGCATTCTTTGAAAAAGCAGCACAGCTGATTCGCGCCGGAGCAATGCTGATATTTATTAATGCTCTCCCTGTTGGAGCAAGTGAGGATGATTTAGTAAGTGAAGAAATAAAATGGCTAGAAGAATCAGAACAAGTCAAGATAGTGCCTTTAGAAAAGCTTGCAAGCATGATGAGAGCAGAAGGGGCCTATGAAATTATGTTAGAAAAGGCAGCAGCTGACCTGCGATATTACCAATACCGTCATTTAGAAAACACCGTGTATATGTTTTTTAATGAATCACCAGATAGTGAGATTATCAATAAAGTGACACTCAAGGAATCAGGTTATCTATATAAATATGATCCATGGGAAAACAATTGCCTTCGTTGGGTGGAGACAATTCAAAATGAAATTCCATTATTCTTGGCACCGCAGGAAGCAGCAATATGGATTGTGTCCGACTGTCAGCTCGACGCTCAACAAGTTCCTGCCAGCAAGCAAACGGGAGAATGTGAAATAACTGGCCCGTGGGAGGTTTCATTAGCAACAGCAGCTGAGTATCCGAGCTTCCATAAAAGCTTTGTGTTGGAGGAATTAACAAACATCGCTAAACCTTCTTTGTATCCAGCATTTTCTGGTAGTGTTCGATACCAAAAAGAGTTATTCATAAATGATTGTTCAACTGATTATCAGCTTGATTTAGGCGAAGCTTATGAAATTGCCGAAGTGTTTATAAATGACTCTTCTGCAGGAGTAAAGGTAAGTAAGCCATACGTTTATGATATTTCTCCCTTTGTTCAAAAAGGCCGGAATTTGTTGACAGTGGAAGTGACGAATACACTTGGAACTGCCCAAAAAGACTATCTTTCTCAATACAGAATCTTGCAGCCAACAGGGCTGCTTGGAAGTGTGAAACTAAAAACATTTCAAAAATAGTCGCAGCTAAAACAGGACTGGTTTTATATCAGTCCTGTTTTTTTTTTTTTTTTTTTAGTAAAACGGTTTCATTTTTTGATTGCCTAAACTTTGAGATTGTTAGTAATATAGTAATGAAGCTTCTAACAGAGAAGTCAGGGGGAATTTATATGGATGCACTTCTTTTAAAGCAATTAATGGAACTGACAGAAGAAGAGGCCGAGATATTATCTCAAGAGAAAAAGGTCAGGAAAGACCTTTATACAAGTCAAAATCATTTCATTATTGAAAGTGAAAAATTTCTGGATAAAAACAAAATGATAACCGTTAGGAAACATACTAGATTTATTGATTTTCCAAAGCACAAACATAACTATATTGAAATTAATTATGTTGTGAAGGGAGAACTGCGGCAAAAGGTAGATAATAACGCCATTATTTTGAAAAAAGGGGAGCTGCTTTTTCTTAATCAGCATATCGAGCATGAGATTGAGGCATGCGGGGAAGATGATCTTGTCCTTAATTTCATTATTCAGCCATTGTTTTTTCAATTTATCTTTCAATACTTAAACGGTGAGAATATCATTACCGAGTTTTTAATTAACAGCTTATTTAATCACACGCAAAATGGACAATATTTATATTATGCTGTAGCAGATGTGGCGGAAATTCAAGTACTGGTTGAAAATCTCATTAAGGAGGAGAACGCAAACTCCCTGCTAGCAGAATCAAAAATGAAGCTGTATATGGGTCTGCTTTTAATTGAGCTTGTGAAAAATACGGATAAAATCACGAAAAACCTTTCATCCTCTTCTCAGCATTTCCTTATTGTTGAATCATTAAAATATATTGAAGAGCACTATAAAAGCGGCACTCTTCAGGAGCTTGCCAATCACTTAATGCAATCTAGCTCAAGCTTAAGTAAAAATATTAAAAAAGCGACTGGCTTTACATTTAAAGATTTAATACAGGAAAAGCGCTTAACGAAAGCGAAAGAACTACTGGAAACGACCGATTTTCCTGTCCGGACCGTAGTGGAAGAAGTAGGCTATGATAATATCAGTTATTTTTACCGAATCTTTAAAGAAAAATATAAGAAAACACCAAAAGAACTGAGAAAAGCACTGGCAAGGTAGCGAAACTTGCCGGTTTTTTTGTGGTTAATTTTTCTATTTAGGAATTTAAGGACAACAAATAAGAAAAATAACGTTATTTTATTATGCGTTTTCATTCAGTAAAATACTAATTAGGAAACGTTTTCAAAAGGGGAACAAGGAGAGGTATTATATGAACAAATCTGTCTTGGCCGTTGATATTGGAGCCTCAAGCGGACGACTGATGCTCGGTTCTTTAAAACAGGGGAGACTGTTTTTGGAAGAAGTGCACCGCTTTTCGAACAGCATTGTCAAAAAAGGACAATACTATTGCTGGGATTTAGAGCAGCTCTTTGTCGAAATAAAACAAGGAATAAAAAAATGCAGTGATTTAAATGTAAAGCCGGAAAGTATCGGCATTGATACATGGGCAGTCGACTTTGTACTGCTCGATGATAACGGTGAGCTGCTGACAGAGGCAGTGTCTTACAGGGATGACCGGACTGACGGCATGATGGAGGAGGTTTTCGAGCATATCATCAAGGAAAGGATTTACTTGGAAACCGGCATTCAGTTTCAAAAATTCAATACGATGTATCAGCTCCGCGCCCTTCAGAAAACAGATCAAGAAAGTTTGGATAAAGCAGCTGCATTTTTAATGATTCCAGATTACTTCCATTACTTGCTGACAGGTAAAGCGGTTAATGAATATACTAATGCCACGTCCACACAGCTTGTTAATGCCTTTACGAAAAAGTGGGATAAACAATTGCTTGAAGCGATTTCTATCAAACCAGAAATCTTTCAGGAAATCAAAACACCAGGCACCGTATTAGGAGAAATAAAAGAAGAGTTGGCAGAGGAATTCGGGTTCAGCTTAAAGGTTGTGCTGCCTGCGACACATGACACTGCTTCTGCCGTAATTGCAGTGCCGGAACATGAGGAGACTATTTATATCAGTTCAGGCACATGGTCTTTAATTGGAGTAGAAAACAGGTTCCCGATATGTGTGACGAAGGCATTGGATTACAACTTCACAAATGAAGGAGGCATTGACTACCGCTTCCGGTTTTTGAAGAACATCATGGGATTATGGATGATTCAAGAAGTGCGCAGAAATTATGATAATCAATATTCATTTGCTGAATTTGTGGAGCTTGCAAAAGCGGCAAGCCACTTCACATCGATTGTCAATGTTAACGATGACCGTTTTTTAAATCCAGAAAATATGATAGAAGAAATACAAAAATACTGTGCAGAAACAAATCAAGCTATTCCTTCAACACCAGGTGAGATCGCCAAATGTGTATATGACTCTCTAGTAGAGTGCTATGTTGCAGCAATTGGTGAAATTGAAGAAATCTTCGAGAAGAAATTTACAAAGATTAATATTATCGGCGGGGGCTGTCAAAACGAACTGCTGAACCAGCTCATAGCTGATGCCACAAAAAAGCAAGTGTTTGCAGGGCCTGTTGAGGCAACAGCAATCGGCAATATCGTTTCGCAATTAATTGCTTTAGGAGAAATAAAGGATATACATGAAGCGAGGAAGTTAATAAAGCATTCTTTTGATGTAAAAGGATATGAAGCAGCACAAACAATATGAGGAGGCGCAATGATGTCAGTAAAAGAAAACTTTGAAGCAGCAAAAAAACAATACGAACAATGGGGCGTGGATGTAGAGGCAGCCTTGAAAAAGTTACAAGAGATTCCTATTTCCATACATTGTTGGCAAGGTGATGATATTGGCGGATTTGAGGCCAATCCAAGTGAATTGTCAGGCGGGATTGATGTAACAGGCAATTATCCTGGCAAAGCAACTACACCTGAACAGCTGCGCAGTGATTTAGAAGTAGCTTTATCGCTCATTCCCGGCAAACATCGCGTAAACTTGCATGCCATTTATGCAGAAACAAACGGAGAAGCGGTCGAAAGGGATGAAATTGAACCGAAGCATTTCGAAAATTGGGTAGCTTGGGCTAAAGAGCAAGGATTAGGCCTTGATTTTAACCCGACTTTATTTTCTCATAAAAAAGCAGAAGACGGACTGACACTTTCTCATCCAGACGAAGACATCCGTGAGTTTTGGATCAGACACTGTATTAAAAGCAGACAAATTGCAGAGTACTTTGGCAAGGAATTAGGAACGCCTGCATTAACAAATATTTGGATACCAGACGGATATAAAGACATTCCAAGTGACAGACTCACACCTCGTATCCGCTTAAAGGAATCATTAGATAAAATCTATGCTGAAAAAACGGATGAACGCTACAATTTAGATGCAGTAGAAAGCAAAGTCTTTGGCATCGGATCTGAATCATATGTTGTCGGCTCTCATGAGTTTTATATGGGCTATGCCTTAAAAAATAATAAGCTCTGCTTGATGGATACAGGCCATTATCACCCGACTGAAACAGTATCCAATAAGATTTCATCGATGCTGCTGTTTTCCGATAAATTAGCACTTCATGTATCAAGACCTGTCAGATGGGATAGTGACCATGTCGTTATACTTGATGATGAACTAAAAGAAATTGGTCTTGAGATTGTCCGCAATAATGCCATTGACAAGGTGCTTATCGGCTTGGATTTCTTTGACGCAAGCATCAATCGTGTGGCAGCATGGACAATCGGCACAAGAAATATGATTAAGGCATTGCTTAATGCCCTATTGATGCCGAATGAGAAATTAAAACAGCTGCAAGAAAGTGGCAATTTCACAGAAAGATTAGCATTAATGGAAGAATTCAAGACATATCCTTTCGGAGCGGTTTGGGATTATTATTGTGAAACAATGAATGTGCCTGTAAGAGAAACATGGCTGGAAAATGTGAAAGCATATGAACAGGATGTTTTAGCTCAGCGCTAGTTTGTTAACTCCTCCCTAATATTAGGGAGGAGAAAAAAACAACAAAAATGAAAACCTTTACAAAAAGGGGATGGAGAGTATGATACGCAAAGGCTTTATTATGAATGTTTATCCAGATAAGCATGCTGAATATGAAAAACGCCATAATGAAATATGGCCGGAAATGGTAGCAGCACTTCATGATCATGGTGCAAAAAACTACACGATATTTCTTGATAAAGAGTCAAGCAAGCTGTTTGGCTATGTTGAAATAAAAGATGAGGAAAAATGGAGCAAGATGGCAAGCACTGCCATCAACCAGAAATGGTGGGAATTCATGGAGCCTTTAATGGAAACCAATGCTGATAACAGTCCTGTTACTATTTCATTAGCAGAAGTTTTCCATATGGATTAACGATTTAAAGGTGTGCATGATGACTAAAGGAGAGAGAGAACATGGCGAAAGACAAAAAATTTGCGGCAAAAAACGTAACAGGCTGGAAAGCAACGATTGCTGTAGCAATGGCAAACTATATTGAAGCAGGCTCTATTATCGCCGCTGCAAGCAGTTTAACAATGTGGCAAGCATACTTGAATATTGACAGCATGGGTGTAGGGTTGTTAAGTGCATTAAGTGCAAACGCTTTCGGTGCGGCGATAGGTGCATTGATTGGTGGGCCATTAACAGATAAATTTGGACGGAAATTTATTTTTAGCTATGATTTGCTCGTCTATATGATTGGTGTTGCATTGATTGCAGCCTCTGTCAATTTCCCGATGCTGCTAATCGGAACGATTATTACAGGGTTGGCAGTTGGTGCCGGTGTTCCTGTTTCATGGACGTATATCGCAGAAGAATCTCCGCAGCATAAACGGGCAGCCCATGTCGGAACCGCCCAGTTGGCATGGTCAATTGGTCCAACGTTAACCTTTGTGTTTGCAGTTATTTTGGCTCCACTAGGGCTTGCTGGTTCAAGAATTATTTTTCTACACTTGCTGGTTATCGCGTTTGTGACATGGTATATAAGACGAGGCTTGGATGAATCGAAAATTTGGGAAGAACAACAAGCGAAAGAAAAAGCAGAAGCATTACAAGGCAAAGCAAAAACGAATGTATTGAAGGAATTATTTACACTAAAAGCTAATCGTCAGGCATTGGTTTTGTTAATCGGAATTTATTTATTCTGGAATTTAACAGCAGGCGCAATGGGGTATTTCATGCCGTATATTTATGAAAATGTCGGCGGGTTAAGCACAGGGCAGGCTAATATGCTGCAAGCATTTTTGTGGCTGTTCACCGTGCTGACAACATACTTCCTGTTTATGAAGCTTGGAGATAAGGTCAGCCGGAAAACATTGTTTGGAATTGGAGCAGGCATGGGACTTGTTGCTTGGATTATCCTGACATTCATGCCAATGACATGGCCGACACTGATTGCCTTTGTTATTCTGTGGGGAGCTGCAGCTGGAATTGGTGCACAAGCATTTTATGCTCTATGGACAAGTGAGCTTTTCCCGACAAAATATCGTGCGAGTGCACAAGGACTTATGTATTTTATCGTACGAACTGGTATTGCAGTCTGGTCGTTTATCCTGCCGCTATTGATGGATACGTTAGGGTTTACTGTTGCAGGTATAGTAATGATTGCCTTCCTTGCGATTCATATGATTATCGGTATAATTCTTGCACCTGACACAAGAGGAAAAACATTGCAGCAAATTGAAAAAGAGCGTTACGGTGATGTGCTTGAGCATAAATCTGTTCATAAAACGGTATAAAGTTTAGCTAATACGAATGGGGGCAAAGGTTATGATACTGATGCCCCTTTTTTTGTAGCTTGTATTATATAAAATAGTAGCTAATTATGGTATAGTAAAAATACAAAATCAAACGTAAAACCAAATAAACAAAAATTAGGGACTGTAAAGAAAGGGAGATATTAGTTGCTTGTTGCAGAAAGGCGCAGAAAAATTGTTGAATTAGTAAACGAAAGATTAAGCATTCGCGTATCAGAGCTGAGTGAAATCTTTTCTGTTACAGAAGAAACAGTCAGAAGAGACTTAGAAAAGTTAGAACAAGAGCAGCTGTTAAGCAGAAGCCACGGCGGAGCTGTCAGCATTGAAAAAGAAGCAACCGATATTCCGTTTATTGTGCGGGAAATTACCAATTCTGCTGAAAAAAAGGCGATTGCTGCCGAAGCTGTGAAGCTGATTGAGCCAAGTGAGCAAATCTTATTGGACGGAAGCACAACAGCATGGTATATGGCTCAGGAATTGCCTGATATGCCTTTGACGGTTATCACGAATTCTATTAAGGTAGCCCTAGAGCTTAGCAAAAAGGAACAAATTAAAGTTATTTCCACAGGCGGAATGCTCCTTGCCAACTCGCTGTCCTATGTTGGACCCCTGTCAGAACGATCTTTAGACAGCTATTATGTCAACAAGCTGTTTCTATCATGCAAGGGTGTGCATTTGTCAGGCTTAAGTGACTCCAATGAGTGGCAGGCTATATTAAAGAAGAAGATGATCGATATTTCTTCCCAAGTTATCTTGCTTGCCGATTCTTCTAAATTCGGAGTAAAAACCTTCGCTCATATTTGTGATTTGAAAAATGTTCATCATGTCATTTCCGATGTGAACATCCCTGCTGACTATCAGAAGGAGCTGCAGGAAAAAACAATTCCTTATTCTATTGTAAAGATTTGAAACCCAAT
This sequence comes from Bacillus sp. Au-Bac7, assembly GCF_021341655.1. Lineage (NCBI taxonomy): Bacteria > Bacillati > Bacillota > Bacilli > Caryophanales > Bacillaceae > Bacillus > Bacillus sp. Au-Bac7. The sequence goes on from NZ_JAJTTG010000001.1 coordinate 718,091, forward strand.
CATGGGTTTCTTTTTTTATAAGGGAAAACAGACATAAAATGTTCATAAATGCATTATTTTTTCTTTTGTTTGTTTTTGTTTATGTTGACTTATATTTGTTATCCTTTTATGATAAAGATGTAAAAAGAGAACATACGAAAAAAGCAAAAATAGCAGATTAAGAGAAAACAAAGGAGTGCATGAGAATGCCAACAAAGGTTCAGAAGAAAAACCTAGAAGACGCCCCCTTCCTGAAGGAAATGTATAATGCTGCTTTTAATATGTGGAGGCTTGGATGGGATGAACGAAATGGCGGCAATATCAGTTATTTGCTGAAGGAAGAAGAGGTGAAAGAATACTTAGATGCGAGTAAGGTGGTACGCACAATACCGATTCCGACGTCTGTAGAAGAACTCGAAGGCAAATTTTTTATCGTAACTGGCTCAGGCAAATACTTTAAAAATGCGAAGGAGGACCCTTGCAACACGTTTGGAATTATTAAGGTAGGAGAGAGCGGGCAAAGCATTGATCTGTTGTGGGGATTGGAGGATGGAACACTTCCGACAAGTGAGCTTCCTGCCCATTTCAAAAGTCACACAGAAAGACTAAAGGTGGACAGCGAACATCGTGTTATCATGCATAATCATGCGACAAATATTATTGCCATGACTTTTACTCATGAACTGGATGAAGCAATGTTTACGAAAACCCTCTGGCAAATGTGCACAGAATGCATCGTTGTATTTCCGGACGGAATTGGCATTGTGCCATGGATGATTCCTGGTACGGCAGAAATCGGACTGCAAACAGCACAAAAGATGAAGGAGCATCGCCTCGTCATATGGCCCCATCATGGTATATTCGGTGCAGGTACAACAATTGATGAGACATTCGGTCTAATTGAAACTGCTGAAAAAGCAGCGCAAATTTACACAGCAATCGGAGACCCAGCGCGCATAAAACAAACCATAACAGACAGAGAATTAGCTGACTTAGCAAAAGCATTTCATGTTACCCCCCGTCCTGGCATTATTATTGCTTAATAGATTACCGAATCTTTTACGTTTTATTTGTGAAATATTGAACATATAAAGGAGGATAAACATCATGTCTTCACATGTTTTATATATACCAAGTACGAACTTAATCGGAAGAGGCTGCCTAAATGAAGCAGGCGAATATTTACATCAGCTGAAGTTTACGAAAGCACTGCTTGTAACTGATAAAGTATTAGTAAACAATGGTATTGCAGAAAAAGTGATAAATATACTGAAAAACAATGCTATCGATTATATTATTTACGACGAAGTAAAGCCTAATCCGACAATTGCTAATGTAATGAATGGCTTGCAAGTATTTCAAGAAAATCAATGTGATTTTATCGTTTCTGTCGGTGGAGGTTCACCGCAGGATGCAGCAAAGGCTATTGGCCTTATGGCAGCTAACGGCGGAGATTTAAGAACATACGAAGGTGTAGGAAAAACAGCGCATAAATCTGTCCCGATTGCAGCAGTTAACACAACTGCCGGCACTTCAAGCGAGTATACGATTAACTATGTTATTACAGATGAAGAACGGCAAGTGAAGATGGTGATGGTTGATAAAAACAGTCTTGCAGCAATTTCCATTAATGATCCTGAGCTGATGACGGCAAAACCTGAAGCATTGACAGCTGCTACAGGGATGGATGCTTTAACACATGCGATTGAAGCGATTGTGTCAAAAGGAGCATACAGGATTACAGATGCTCAAGCTTTGGCTGCAGTTGAAATTATCTTTGAATATTTGCCAAAAGCAGTCAAAAATGGGGAGGATCTCAAAGCAAGAGAGCAGATGGTATTCGCCATGTTCCTTGCTGGTGTAGCATTTAATAATGCAGGACTTGGTTTTGTCCATGCAATGGCCCACCAGTTAGGCGGCGTTTACGATTTGCCTCATGGTGTGTGTAATGCGATGCTTCTGCCAATCGTTGAGAGGGAAAATGCTAAACGAGACCCAAGTAAGTTTCCGGCAATTGCTAAGGCTATTGGAATTCAAACAGAAGGCAAATCAGCTTTGCAATGTGCAGAGGAAGTGATAAATGCAATTGAACAATTAAGCGTTAGTGTGGGTATTCCTGCAACTCTGTCAGAATTAGGCGTATTTGAAGCAGACTTAGAAAAGCTTGCTCAGTTTGCGCTTGTGGATGCTTGTGCCCCAGGGAATCCATTTCAGCCTACAAAAGAAGAAGTAATCGCCATGTATAAGGAGATTTTATAAAGTAATATAAAAAGAGGCTGGTACAAAAGTATGTAAGTATACAAAAAAACCAAACTAATAAATAGTTTGGTTTTTTTGTGGGGCGGAGGGCACTCGACTCCTGTGGGAAATAGAGGTGGATGAGACACCGCAGGCGAAGACGAGGAGGCTTTAGCTTCCTCCCCGCGGAAGGCGCAATGAACTGAACGAATGATAAAGTTATCTACTATTTATAATCCCAAGCTTTATTTTTTCAAATATTCCTGTTTAGATAGGTTATATTTTGTTTTGTAGCATCCTCATTTGCTGATTAAAAAGCACGTTTCATTACTTTCCACAGCCAATATCCGCAAAATCCCCCAAGTGTATTAAGGATAACATCATCCACATCACAAGCACCTATCCTTGTTACAAGCTGAAGCAGTTCGACAGAAACAGACAAGGCAAAAGCGCAGCCTATAACCGAGGAAAGCTTGCGGACATTAGCAAAAAGAAGGGGAATAAAGAACCCGAACGGCATAAAAGCGAGGATGTTTCCGAATAAATTATTCGTCCATAACCCCAGATTAAAGGAAGACAATCCGCCTATGTCTGCAAGAATACTTCTAAATGGAATGAAATTATAAGCAACAGTTCCTTTGACTGCTTGTCTGTACCCTGAAAAAAACAATAAATAAAATAAAATTACTATATATACAGCAAATAAACAGAAGCACATTCCTCTGAAAATCTTTCGTCTACATTCCATTACTCTTGCTCCTTATAATGAAAAAATTCACAGCAGTTTCCGAACATTATATAAGAAAAATGAAAGATTTGTACAGAAATTAGCTAAAAAAATGCATTTAACCTATTGATGAATTGTTTTCTTCTTGATATAGTTACTTAGGTAACTAATTTTAATTTAACCTTATAAGTTAGGAGCACCTGCTGCTATGAATGATGTTCATGAATTATTTCACTCGATAAACCAGCTTGCCAGACAAATGACAAAATCATTGAATGATGCACTTCAGCCGTTCGATATTTACAGTTCACAGTGGACTGTTCTCTTTTTGCTTAAAACAAAGGGTTCTATGACACAGAAGGAAATTTCCGATTATTTAGCAATTGAGGCACCGCCGATTACAAGAACGGTGCAAAAATTAGTAGCAAATGATTATGTGAGACAAGTAAAGGGAATCGACAAACGCACAAAAAGGATTGAGCTTACCGAAAAAGCGTTGGAGAAGTACCCAGAATGGGAAAAAGCAGTCCTGCAAATGAACGAGGAGCTGATTCAGCCATTAACTCCCGCATCTCAACAGCAATTACTGACATTGATTTCAGATTGGAATCAGGATTTATCAACTAGGGGGAAGGAATTTGAGTAAGGAAACACTTTGGACGAAAAGTTTTATTAATATTTGGGTTAGCAACTTTTTTTTATTTTTAACATTTTATTTTTTAATGGTGTCTCTGCCCGTTTATGCCATCAATGAACTGCATGGGAAACAATCAAGCGCAGGTCTGATCACGACAATGTTCTTGCTGACAGCCATTGTCATCAGACCGTTCGCAGGCAAGCTGATGCAAAAATACGGGAAGAAGACACTGCTTGTACTGTCATTGGCGATCTTCTTTCTTGTGGCGCTATTCTATTTCTTGCCTGAATCTGTCGGAAGCCTACTGATTGTCCGTGCCTTTCATGGCATCGGATTCGGGATGGCAACTACTGCAACAGGAACGATTGTTGCAGATATTATTCCCAACTCCAGAAGAGGCGAAGGAATGGGCTATTATTCAATGTCGATGAACCTTGCGATGGTTGCAGGGCCGTTCCTTGGTTTGATGGCCATTAATTCATGGGGAGCAGATACACTATTTTTGCTGGCTGTAATATTTGCGGTTTTTGCAATCCTAACAGGTTTATTTATTAAACTGCCGAAAAATACAGTTCCCGCAAGCGAAGCACCGGCAGAAAAGACTCCATCTAAATTCGGCGGCATTCTCGAACCGTCTGCTATTCCGATCAGCATTGTTGCTGCACTGTTTGGAATCGTTTATTCATCTATTTTGTCCTTTGTGTCTGTATATGCAGACGGCAAAGGCTTGCAGAGTGTGTCAGGCTACTTCTTTGTCGTATATGCTATAATCATGCTGATCGGCAGACCATTTGCAGGACGCTGGTTTGACCGGTATGGTGCAAATGTGATTGTTTATCCATGCATTCTGCTATTTGCTATAGGAATGCTGACATTGAGCAATGTAAACACAGCCTTTTTCTTCTTGTTTGCAGCAGCGTTAATTGGCTTAGGTTATGGAACGCTCTTTCCAAGCTTCCAAACAATCGCCATTCAAAAAGCTGCTCCAGAAAAGCGCGGCTTAGCAACAGCAACTTTCCTGTCATTATTCGACAGCGGCATCGGAATCGGGTCCTTTATAGTAGGTTTTGTCGGAGACATGATTGGCTTCGGTTCGCTATATTTCTACAGTACTTTCTATATCTTATTAGCACTTGTCGTTTATTATTTCCTACATGGAAAAGCGGCAAAACAGGCTAAGTTAATGAGCAATGTATCGAAAGCTGGATAAATCTTGAATGCCTGAGCAAATTAATTTGCTCAGGATTTTTTATGGAAACAAAGAGCTTTTAACCATTTGCAGAAAAATTAAAAAATATTTTTTGATTATTGACAAATGTGTGAACTTTTTATTATCCTAAGGGTATAACAAATGTTAAGTGCTGTAACAAATGTGACATGAAGAACCTTAAAGTGTTTATCTGTGACAGATGTTACAGTTTTTTTAACTTAAAAATGAAAGCGCTATTATTTAGGGTGAGGAGGCTCAATAACAAGCAAATAAGGGGAGGAGAAGGGGGCTTATATGCAGTTAGCTTTTATACTTTGTTTGATACTTATTGTGCAATATCTTTTATCGCTGTTTCAGATTAAGCAATACAAAAAGAATATCGATAAAATTGTCAGCGGTTACAAAGGTCAGGATGGTTTTTTTATGTTCTCAGGAATGACACGCGGAAAGCTTAAGCACGGAGCAATTGCTGTCTTAATTGTTGATAGTAACTATATCATTCATGAATGTCACTTGTTAAAAGGGATGTCAGTCTTAACTAAATTTAAGGCGATGGAAATCTATAAAGGCAAGCATGTTGGGGAAATTGTCAGCTACATCCATGATGAGATTCCTAATAAGGGCAAAAATAAACTTCCTTCCTCAAGAAAGGCATTGTTACAGGCAAGTGAAAATGCATTATTAACAATCGCTAAGAAAAAGGTGTCATTAGGAGTATAAATAAGGGGGTCAAACAATGGAATGGATCAAATGGTTAGGAGAGCATTTTATTGGGATGTTTCAGGCAGGCGGGGAAACCTTTATGGGGCTGGTAACAGGCATTGTTCCTACTCTCGTCGTTCTATTAACATTCACGTATGCAATGATGAAATTTGTTGGAGAAGAAAGAGTTACACGAATCATTCAGTTTGCTGCTAAATACACAATCCTTCGCTATACACTCATGCCAATTCTATCACTTCTTATGTTAACAAACCCAATGGCATATACTTTTGGCCGTTTTTTACCAGAAAAGCAAAAGCCCGCCTTCTACGATTCAGCCGTATCATTCGTTCATCCAGTCACAGGTTTATTTCCTTATGCAAATGCAGGAGAGCTCTTTGTCTATTTAGGAATTGCTAACGGCATCCAAGAATTAGGGCTGCCGATAGCAGACTTAGCTGTCCGTTACTTTATCGTTGGTGTCGTTATTATTTTGATTCGTGGAATCGTAACTGAAATAATCACAAAATATTTAGCGAAAAAGGATGGCGCTGATATAGCGTAGAAAAGGGGGAGATTGTAAATGACAGCTTATCGCGGTGTTTTCGTATCCAAAGGCTCAGGCGGCTGGGGTGTTGGTCTGTATGTGGAACCAGATTCTAAAAAGAACAAAATTGTTTCGATTACAGGCGGAGGGATTCATCCAGTTGCCGCAAAAATAGCAGAGTTAACTGGTGCTGAGGCAGTAGATGGCTTTAAAGGCTCCTATCCAGAAGAAGAAATGGCCTGTGTTGTTATTGACTGTGGCGGAACTGCACGGATTGGCGTTTACCCAATGAAACGAATTTTGACAGTCGATGTTCTTCCTTCCTCTCCATCAGGTCCGCTGTCCAAATATATTACCGATGATATTTTTGTATCAGGTGTAACAACGAAAGATGTGGCGATTTCAGAAAGCTATAATCAATCTGCAAGTGCCGAAGAAGCAGCAGAGCGTCCTAAATTTGATACTAAAGATAAAGACAAATTCCAGGAGAACTATAAACAATTAAAACAAAACATTGCAGCAAAACAAAAAGAAAATATCTTGCTGCGTTTCTCAAAAGGAATTGGCAATGTCACAGGCACATTTTATCAAGCTGGCCGGGACACAATGGATATTTTGCTAAAGAATATTCTGCCTTTTATGGCGTTTGTAAGTATGCTCATGGGAATTATTAATTATACAGGTGTGGGCGATTGGATTGCACAGGCACTTACTCCTCTTGCTGGTTCCCTTTGGGGGCTGCTTGTCATAGCGGTTGTCTGTACATTGCCCTTCTTATCTCCTGTGTTAGGACCTGGCGCCGTAATCGCCCAAGTTATTGGCGTATTAATCGGTTCGCAAATAGCGTTAGGCAATATTCCGCCCCAATATGCTCTTCCTGCCCTATTTGCCATTAATGGGCAAGTTGGCTGTGATTTTATTCCTGTTGGTTTGTCTCTTGGCGAAGCTAAGCCAGAAACAGTTCGCTACGGAGTACCTGCGATTCTTTACAGTCGTTTGATCACAGGTGTTGTTGCTGTAGTCATTGCTTATTTTGCTAGTTTTGGCATGTATTAAATACGTGGAAGGATAGGGTCGATGTGTTTAAACAGGATAGAAGGATGCTCGTTAAAATTGCCCAAATGTATTATGAGGAAGGTGCCACCCAATCGGAAATTGCCGACAGAATTGGAATCAGCAGGTCCCTCGTTTCTAAGCTGTTAACGAAAGCGAGGGAAGATGGTATTGTCGAAATTATCATTCATGATGACCATATTCATCAATTTAGAAATATTGAACGGAAAATAGAGCGTCTTTATGCATTAAGGGAAGTAGTATGCATAGAGAGTGTTGGCAAGGAGACGTCAAAAAAGCAATTAGGCGAAGCGGCCAGTGAGTATTTACATCGTGTTATCAGAGATGGCCAGATTATTGGCATGTCCTCTGGCACGACATTAAATGAAGTGGCAAAGGCTATCAGTTCTGTGCAGCACTATCCAACAGCAACCGTTGTTCCATTAGTCGGAGGGATGGGGAACGAGCGAGTAGACATTCATTCGAACAGTATTGTCTCAAAGGTCGGCAATGCCCTTCAATCGAAGTATGAGTTACTGCATGTTCCAGTAATGGTAGACACAAAGGAAGCGAGAGAAGTATTAATACGCCAGCCTTCTATCCGGTCTATTTTTCATTTAGCAGAACAATCACATATTGCCATTGTAGGTATAGGCGGCCGGCCAGAGGATTCGACGATGGTAAAATCGTACATGGGCTCTGATCATCTGCAAATCACGAATGACTCAGAAATTGTCGGCGATATTTGTTATAACTTTATTAATAAGTTTGGCAAGCCTGTTCAAAATGCTTGGAATGACAGAGTGATAGCAATGGAACTGGAAAAATTAAAAGCAATACCGCTCGTTATTGGTGTAGCTTCCGGTCTGGAAAAGGTTCAAGCCATAAAAGCTGCCTTGGAGGGTAGTTTAATTCATGTGCTGATTACAGATGAAGCAACTGGAACTGCCCTTGTAGAAGGCTAGCAAGAGTTGAAGTCGTGCATATGAACTCTGATTTATTCGAAAATTACCATTGACAGGTATTATTTAACACCTTAAACTGAAAATGCGGAACAAATGATAAGGGTTGGAACAAATGTAATGAAGTTCACTATATTGTTAGACTATATAACATTTGTATTTCTAAAATATTAAATTGTAAGCGCATTACAAATACGAGGGAGGAATTATTAATGTCAATTTACACAAAGCTTTTACAAAGAGAACGTGAAAATGCACCCATTAAAGTCGGAGTTATCGGTGCAGGCCAGATGGGTTTTGGAATGATTGCGCAAATCTCCAAAATTCCCGGTATGATCGTAACAGGTATATGTGATGTAAATGTTCAGGCAGCACAAAGAGCTGCTGATTTCTATTCCTCTCAATCTGCCCGCAAGGATTCTATCGTAGTTACAAACGATTATCGCAAAGTCATTCAGTCAAACAATGTGGAAGTAATCGTAGATGCCACTGGTGTTCCAGAAGTAGGCGCAAATGTTTCATTAGAAGCGTTAAGGTCTAAAAAACATATCGTTCTGCTCAATGTAGAAGTGGATATAACAATTGGCTCCATCATGTATCAAATGTTCAGCAATGCCGGACTAATTTATACAGGCTCAGCCGGTGATGAGCCTGCTGCTACACTAGAATTATATGAATTTGCCAAAACGATGGGATTGGAAGTGCTTGTTGCCGGCAAAGGGAAAAACAATCCATTTAACCCGTTATCAAACCCTGATACAGCAGCTGCTGAAGCAAAAAGTAAAAACATGAGTGCCCATATGCTAGCGGCCTTTCAAGATGGGACAAAAACAATGGCAGAAATGAACCTGTTAAGTAATGCGATTGGGTTAATTCCAGATAAGGTCGGCATGCACGGTGTATCAGCAACAGTGCAGGATGTTGCTGATAAATTGGACTTAAAGGAAAATGGCGGGGTATTAAACAGCTTTGGGGTTGTAGAGTATGTAAACGGATTAGCACCAGGGGTTTTTGTCATTGTCAAAAGTGAGCTTGAACCAGTTGATGAAGAGCTGCGCTACTTAAAAGTTGGCAAAGGTCCTCATTATGTATTTTACCGCCCTTATCATTTGGCTAGTTTAGAAACGCCGATCACTATTGCAAAAGCAGTATTAGAGCATGACTCTTCCATTCACCCACTCGGGGAGCCTATATCTGAAACAGTAACGGTCGCTAAAAGAGATATAAAAGCTGGAGAAACATTAGACGGCATTGGTGGATACAGTGTTCGCGGTGTTCTGGAAACGCATTCTGATATGAAGAAAAATGGTCATATTCCAATTGGTTTAATTAGTGGAAAAGTAATAGCAAAACGGGATATAAAAACAGGAACGTTCCTGACTTTTGATGATATAGAGTTAGATACAAATACAACGGTTTGGAAATTAAGAGCATTACAAGATCAGCTTTTTCCATCTAATTTAGAACAACGGCCGCTTGTGACACTATAAGTAATGAACCAATAGGAGGATTAAGGATGACAACATCAGTCGTAAAAGAAATAGGTGTATTAGTTTCCGCATTTAAAGAAGATAAAATCTTAATATTATTCGGGCCACAGGCACCGAAGGAACTTCGAGAAATGGCAGTTATTCATGAATTTGAGCTGTTGGATAGTGAGCCATTAAAGCATGGCGGCACGATTGCATTTGGAGACGAGACTTTTACTATTACAGCGTTAGGAGATCATGCAAATAAGAATTTCAAGGAATTAGGGCATATATCTATCTATTTTCAAGAACCAGTAGATGAAGTGTTGCCTGGAGCTGTGTTTGCTGCACCATATTCCTTCCCAAATTCTATTAATGAAGGAACAGTAATTTCAGTAAAATAAACAAGCGGGAAAGGGAGAATCAAGTATATAAACTTGAGCTCTTTTTCCCTTTTTTTATCCTCTTTTAAATTGATTTTTGATTAGTAAAAAATATCAGAAAATACACGCTTTTCCCTTGACTAGAAGAGGAATACATTATATGATTTTTACAAATGTAACAGTATTGAACAAATGTAAAGGGAGGAACAATAATGAAGATTAAAACATTAAAGCTTCCTGAAATGATTACAGAACAGAAATTAAAAGAGCTGTATAAAGAACTGTGGCTAATTCGGTATTTCGATGAAAAAGTTGACCAGTTTTTTGCGAAAGGAATGATCCATGGAACAACACATTTATGTGTTGGCCAAGAGCCATCTGCTGCTGGATCCATTGCAGTGATTAGCAGAAAAGATAAGATTATCAGCACCCATCGCGGGCACGGCCACTGTATTTCGAAAGAAGGCGATGTGAACAAGATGATGGCAGAGCTCTTTGGCAGAGAAACAGGCTACTGTAAAGGAAAAGGCGGATCGATGCATATTGCAGATTTAGAAAAAGGCAATCTGGGCGCCAATGGGATTGTCGGCGGCGGGCTTCCGTTAGCAGTCGGAGCAGCTCTTACCTCCAAAATAAAAAATGAGAATTATGTGGTGCTTTGCTTCTTTGGAGATGGTGCATCAAATGAAGGCAGCTTCCATGAATCGCTGAACTTAGCAGCGATTTGGGATTTGCCGGTAGTTTTTATTTGCGAAAATAATCAGTATGGGATGTCCGGCCCAGTCAAAGATATGACAAGGATTGAAAATATTGCCGACAGAGCCGGCAGTTACGGCATACCTGGCAAAGTAGTGGACGGTCTTGACATGATTGAGATAATGAATTCCGTTCACGAAGCGGTTGAGCATGCACGCAATTCTAAAGGACCATCCTTAATTGAAATGAAAACATACCGCTGGAAAGGCCACTCTAAAAGCGATGCAAAAAAATACCGGACTCGGGAAGAAGAGAAGGAATGGCGCGAAAAGGACGGAATTAAACGCTTTAAAGACACGTTAATCAATAGTGGTGTCTTAACAGAAGAAACAGCTAAACAGCTTCAGGAAGAAGCCTATGAAGAGATTGAAAAGGCTGTAACATTCGCTGAAAACAGTCCAGAACCATCCCTTGATAGATTACTAGAAGATGTATATGCCTAAAAGAGAGGAGCTAAAAAATGGCTACTAGACAAATAACCTATTTAGAGGCAGTCAGGGAAGCAATGAGTTTAGAAATGCGAGAGAACGAGGATGTGTTTATCCTCGGTGAAGACATCGGTGTATACGGAGGAGCCTTTGGCGTTACTCGGGGTATGATTGAGGAGTTTGGACCGGAGCGCGTTCGTAATACGCCAATCTCAGAGGCAGCGATTGCAGGTGCTGCCATTGGTGCAGCTTTAACAGGAATGCGTCCAATATTGGAGCTTCAATTCTCTGATTTTATTACAATAGCTATGGACCAAATGGTGAATCAAGCGGCGAAAACACGCTATATGTTTGGAGGTAAAGGCAAGGTGCCAATGGTGCTGCGCACACCTGCTGGTTCAGGAACAGGAGCAGCTGCTCAACATTCACAAAGCTTAGAAGCATGGATGGCCCACATCCCCGGCTTAAAGGTAGTCCAGCCTGCGACAGCTTATGATGTTAAAGGATTGCTAAAAGCGGCAATGGATGATGATAACCCCGTTATTTTTTACGAGCATAAGCTTTTGTATAAAACAACAGGAGACGTGCCAGAAGAATCATACAAAATCGAGTTAGGTAAGGCAGATATTAAACGGAGCGGCACAGATGTGACAATTGTTGCAACCGCTATCATGGTTCATAAAGCACTCGAGGCAGCGGCTGAACTGGAAAAAGACGGCATAAGTGTGGAAGTCATTGATCCGCGTACGCTTGTTCCACTAGATACAGACACGATTATACAATCTGTCAAAAAGACTGGACGATTAATTGTAGTTCATGAAGCAGTAAAGCGAGGCGGTTTTGGTGGAGAAATTGTCAGTGTTATTGCAGAGAGCGAAGCATTTGACTATTTAGATGCCCCAATTAAACGGTTAGGAGGAAAGGAAGTCCCGATTCCATACAACCCGAAATTAGAAAAAGCTGCCATTCCCCAAGTTCCCGATATTGTTGAGGCAGTGAAAGAAACAGTGAAGAACAGGTAAGGAGGGAAAGCCAATATGGCAAAAGAAATATTTATGCCTAAGTTAAGCAGCACGATGGCAGTCGGGACACTTCTGCAGTGGTTTAAAGAAGAAGGAGAGACTGTCGAAATCGGTGAACCGCTGTTTGAAATAATGACAGATAAAATTAACATTGAAGTAGAAGCCTATGATGATGGTGTGTTGTTAAAAAAATATGTCGATGTTGACACGGAGGTACCAGTTAACCATATTGTTGGCTATATCGGTGCAAAGGGTGAAGCAGTGCCTGCCAATTCGCCAGGCATTGCTGGCGGTGAAACAGACGTGAGAGAACAAGCAGAATCAGTTTCTATTCAACAAGAACTCTCCCATAATCACATACAAACGGAAGAAAAACCTCGGGCAACCCCAGCTGCTCGGCAAATGGCCCGCACAAACAAACTAGATTTAGTTTTCATTAACGGAAGCGGACCAAACGGCCGCATTCATAAAAAAGATGTGTTGCTGCAACTAGAAGATAATACAAAGGCAACACCACTTGCGAAAAAAATAGCTGCAGCAGCACAAGTGGACTTAAATACTGTTGCTGGAAGCGGAGCACAGGGCAAGATTGTGAAAGCAGACGTATTATCAGCGCTGCCAGCAAAATCAATGGAATCAGAACCAGTGCTAGAATCAATGGAAATACGGAAGAAAATGTCTGGGATTCGAAAAGTTATTGCCGAAAGGATGGCACAAAGCGTTTATACCGCACCACATGTTACATTAACCACAGAAGCAGACATGACCAAAGTAAAAGAACTGCGAACATCCCTCTTACCAGTTGTCGAAAAACAAACAGGCCTTCGTTTATCGTTTACAGATATTATCATAAAAGCGGCAGGGACCGCATTAAGTCGTCATCCTCATGTGAATGCATCTGTAGTAGGAGACGAAATTGTTCAGTACAGAGAAATTAACATCGGTTTGGCAGTAGCGGTTCCTGACGGTTTAATGGTTCCAGTCATAAAAGACGTTTCTTCAAAAGGACTCACTGCAGTTACAATGGAGGCAAAAGATATCGGACAGAGAGCGCGTGAAAATAAGCTGCTCCCAGAACAACTAAAAGGCTCTACCTTTACGATCTCCAACCTTGGAATGTATGCAGTTGATGCTTTTACGCCGATCATTAATCAGCCTGAAAGTGCCATATTAGGAGTCGGCCGCATTCAGGATAAACCTGTAGCTATAAATAACAGTCTGGAAATTCGGCCAATGATGACATTAAGTCTCTCCTTTGATCATCGAGCAATCGATGGAGCCCCGGCCGCAGCGTTTTTAACAGAATTAAAGCAAATATTGGAAAACCCATATGAGTTATTAGCATAGGAGGTATAATGGTGAAAACCTATGATATTGTTGTTATCGGCGGAGGACCGGGTGGATATACAGCGGCTCTGCATGCAGCAGAGCTTGGACAAAAGACAGCCCTTATTGAGGCAGACTTTCTCGGTGGAACATGCTTGAATCGAGGCTGTATTCCCTCCAAAACATATTTAAAGCATGCTGAAATTATTGAACAAATCGAAAAAGGGAAAGAGTGGGGAATTGACTCAGGACCGCTTCAGTTATCTTTAAGTAAAATGAAGAACCGAAAAGATGACGTCGTTAAACGCCTTCGCAACGGTATTGCTTTCCTTTTAAAAAAAGGAAAGGTGGATGCTTATAACGGCTATGGAACAGTACTGCCTGATGGAAAAGTAATGATTCAATCAGCTAGTAAGGAAGAGACTATTAAGGGCAATAAAATCATTATTGCAACTGGCTCTGTCCCTGCGGTGCCGCCGATTTCAGGATTAGAAACTGTTTCCTATGAAACTAGTGATACAGTTTTCGATTTGGAAGAGATACCTAAATCGGTCGTCATTATCGGCGGTGGCGTAATTGGAGTAGAATTTGCAACTATCTTTGCTGCCTTACAAGCAGAAGTAAGCATTATCGAAGCTTCTGACAAGATTATCCCAACAGAGGATATCGAAGCTTCCAAGTTCTTAACTAGTAGTCTCAAGAAAAAAGGGATTACCATCCATACAAATGCTAAAGTGCAGAGAGTAGAGGAAACTGAAGGGACGAAACTAGTAGTCTGTGAGGATGAAAAGGGGAATGAGCAAAAGCTTCACACAGATATATTAATCGTATGTACTGGGCGCAGGCCGAATCTATCAGCAGTTACAGGGCTTTCATTAGAAACGAACGGACCTTTTCTTCAAGTTAACAGCCAAATGGAAACAAGCATGACAAATGTGTATGCGATCGGAGACGTCATTGGCGGATGGCAGCTAGCACATGCTGCAAGTGCAGAAGGAATAGTTGCTGTAAATAATGCTTCAGGAAGAAAAGACCTTATTGACTATAAAGTAATGCCGCGCTGCATTTATACCCTTCCTGAGATTGCATCTGTCGGTTTGTCAGAAGAAGCAGCAAAAGCGCAAGGAATGGACGTGAAAATAGAGACATTTAATTTTGGCGGGAGCGGGAAAGCAATAAGTGCCGGTCAGCCAGAAGGATTTACTAAAATCATTTATGAAGCAAGGTTTGGCGAGATTATCGGTGTCGTTATGGCAGGTGGAAATGTAACAGAATTGATCGCAAACGCCTCAGCTTTTATGTACCTAGAAGGAACAATAGAAGAAGCAGCTTCCATGATTCATCCACATCCGACAATTTCAGAAACCTTCTATGAAGCAGCGCTGAATGCAGTCTACAAATCAAAAGCGAATAAAGAAATACATTCGGCTATCTAATCATATTCGCAACAAAAAAGCCTAGTAATAATAGGCTTTTTTGTGCAGTTAAAATAATAAGAGGAATAGACGAAATTAAATAATAAGAATTTTCTTAAAATGTCTTGACTGAACAGGTTCTGTATTTTATGATGATTACAAATGTAACACTATTGAACAAAAGTAAAAATCACTACAAACGAAAGGAGGGAGACAACAATGGAAAAGTTAATTCAATTAGATGAAAAGGTAATTCAATTGCATGTTAAAGCTGCAAATAGGGAGGAGGTAATGACGAGGCTTTATGAAAAGCTAAAGAAATACAATTATGTTAAAGATACTTTTTTAGCTTCTATTTTAGAAAGGGAAAGCATTTTTCCAACAGGCTTGCCTCTAGCTTCGATGGGCGTGGCAATTCCCCATACTGATCCAGAACATGTAGTCACCCCGATGATTGCTGTGGCAGTATTAGAGCACCCAGTAGAATTTATCGTAATGGGCAGTACAGATACACCAGTGAATGTGGAGATTGTCTTGATGTTAGCAATATCTGAACCTACTAAACAGCTTGTGATGCTCGAACGGTTAATGGGTGTCTTTCAAAATGAAGCTGCCATGTCCCAGTTGAAAAATGCTGCATCTGCTAAAGAGCTGCTTTCTGTATTAGACAGGGAAATAAATCAGATTAATGTTTAGCAATTTTTTTTCACCAGAAATGTAAGCGCTATCTATTGTGAGGGGGTCTTATTATGATTAAGCAAGCTGTAGATTTTGTATTAGATTTAGGTCCATCTATTATGCTGCCGATCATTATGACAGTATTTGGCTTACTGTTAAAGCAAGGCTTTAAAAAGTCATTTACAGCAGGTATAACCATTGGGATTGGTTTCATAGGTGTAAATCTTGTTATCGGGCTTTTATCGGGGGCAATCGGACCAGCTGCCCAAGCGATGGTAGAGAAATTAGGATTAAATTTAGATATTCTTGATGTGGGATGGCCAATCGGTGCTGCTATTTCCTTTGGAACGCCTGTAGCACCATTAATGATTCCATTAGTACTGGTTTTAAATGTAATCATGCTGTCAACGAATTTAACAAAAACGCTAAATGTTGATATTTGGAACTTCTGGCATTTAATCTTCGCTGCCTCGGTCACTTATTATGCCTACGATAACATGATTTTAGCTATAGCAGTTGGATTAATTGTTTCTGCGATAACCCTCAAATTGGCGGACTGGACCGCCCCGGCTGTCGAACACCACTTTGGGTTAAAAGGAGTCTCAATGGCTCACTCGGAAACAGTTAACTTTGCTCCCATCACATATGCTAGCAACCGGATTGTGGATAAAATACCAGGAATTAATAAAATCGAGGCAGATCCTGAAACATTAAAGAAAAGATTTGGGATTTTTGGAGAGCCCCTCGTAATGGGATTAGTGCTTGGATTGCTGATTGGCTTTCTCGGTGGATACGATGCTAAAGGAATTCTAACATTAGGGATTCAGATGTCTGCAGTATTAATTTTGATGCCAAGAATGGTAGCTCTATTAATGGAAGGACTAATCCCTATTTCAGAAGGAGCCCGCGACTTAATCAATAAAAAGTTCCCTGGTAAGAATGTTTATATTGGGCTTGATACAGCGATTGTTATCGGAACAGCATCAAATATGGCGGTTGCACTAATCATGGTTCCTATTACCTTATTATTAGCTGTAATTTTACCATATAACGGTATGCTGCCTTTTGCGGATTTTGCAGTACTTCCCTTTACAGTCGTTTGGGCAGTCGCAGCAGCACGCGGCAATATTATCCGCGGCATTATTAACAGTATCGTCACCTTGATGATCGTCTTCTTTATTGCTACTAATCTTGCAGATTTAGCAACAACGATGGGAAGAGCAGTCGGCTTTGATTTCCCAGAGGGAGCTACACAAATTTCTGGTATAGATTTAGGATCACACGTCATTCCATGGATTATCGTCCGATTGCTTGACCCAAGCAATCCATACTTTATCGGTGCGATTATAGCTGCGATTTTGTACGCCTCGCTCTGGTATTGGGTCAGAAATGACATTAAAAAACAATATGCGAAAGAAATGGGATTAGATGCGAAGACATTAAAGCCTGTTCAACTAGAGGAAGATGAAACTGCTTTTAAAGCTTAATTATTTATTATAGGAGGAATTACAATGGCAAAAAAAATCTTGGTTTCCTGTGGTACAGCAGTTGCCACATCCACAGTCGTAGCGAAAAAAATAGAAGAAATATTAAAAAACAAAGGATTGAATGTTATTGTGGAGCAATGTAAAGTATCGGAGGTGCCATCTAAAGCGGCAGGTGCAGATTTAATTGTCACAACAACACCAGTAAGTAATACAGGCGGAACACCAGTAATACAAACAATCTCTTTTTTGACAGGGGTTGGAATTGATGCAGATATGGAAAAGATTATTAGCCATTTAGAATAAGCCATAAAAAAGCAAAAAAACGATGTTGTGTTTTTTTGCTTTTTTAAAATGGAGGAGAGATGATGAAGCACTATCGCTACAGTACAACAGTATTTTGGTTTTCTATTATTTTTCCTGTGATCTTAATGATTGGCATGTTTATTTGGGCTATAAACAGCCTAATAAATAATGGTTCAGAGGGTATTTATTTGCTTGTTTTAATCGTGATGCCTCTATTATTTGTTTCCTCTGTTATTGGTTTAAATAACCCTTCGCAAATTACTGTCACTTCTGAGGCAATCGCATTTATTGGGTTTTGGCGAAAGCATGAGTATAAATGGCAAGAGGTCACAGAATTTACCGTTAAAGATTATGGATATGTAGGAAAATCCTTTATCAGAATTGGCAATTTCCGTCTGTTAGGAGGCCGCTATTGGATTTCTAATAAGCTCGAAGGGTATCAAGAATTATTAACCATAATAAAAGCACAAGCAGAAGGACGTGAAAAGCATGAAGGTGAAACCGTACAGTCAAAATGACAGAGCACTGCCGATGAAAGTTGCTGCTTACTATAACAAGGAACAAATAAACTATGAAGAGCGGCATATTCCTACTATCGGTGACGAGGAAGTGTTAATTCGCATGGAGTATTGCGGACTATGCGGAACAGATATTCATAAAGTAATCGACGAAACAGTGCCGCCTGAAACTGTTCTTGGCCATGAAGTTTCAGGGGAAATAGTGAAAACAGGTGCTAAAGTAAAGGATTACAAAGTGGGTGATAGAGTATTTGTCGCTCACCATGTTCCATGCTTCACCTGCCATTATTGCAAGAGAGGTTCGTTCAGCTTATGTGCGCAATTTAAACAAACCAATCTAGATCCAGGCGGATTTTCTGAATATATCCGTGTGCCAGCATTGCATGTAAAACATACGATGGGGCTACTTCCAAACGGAATGAGCTATGAACAAGGAGCGCTTGTCGAACCAATCGCCTGCTGTCTTCATGGCTTTGAATTAATAGATACACACCCAGGAGATACGATTTTTATTATGGGCGCTGGCCAAATTGGCCTCCTGCAAGTACAAATTGCCAGAGCCTTATATGCTTCCAACATTATTGTCAGTGATATTAATCCTTTTCGTTTGGATAAAGCACTAGAGTTCGGTGCTGATGAGGCTATTAACAGTCAAAAGGAAAATGTAGCAGAAAAAGTATTAGAGCTGACAAATGGAAGGGGAGCAGATATCATCATCATTTCCGCCAGCATTTCCTCTCTTTTACCTGAAGCATTGGAATGTGTTGCAAGAGGCGGGACCGTATTAGTTTTTGCACCATTTAAAGACACAGAGGTAGCCATACCTGCAGCAAAATTTTTTAATGATGAAATTAAAGTAATCGGCTCCTACTCTTCCAATCCATATAATTATGAAAAAGCTGTGTATATGTTGAAAAATAAAGTGTTTGATGTAGAAAGGATGATTACCCACCGCTTTCCGTTAGCAGAGTTAGATAAAGCAATCGCAACGGCACATAATCCTACTGCAAGTGTTTTGAAAGTGCTAATAACACCATAGAAAGAGGGGGAGCAATGGTTGATTTAAGGTTAAATGAAAAAATAGTACTAGTAACAGGAGCGGATGATAGTCTTGGTACCGTTATTTGCGAAAAGCTTGTAAAGAATGGCGCTAAGGTTTGGAGTCATCAATTTAGCGAAAATACAGCAGGTTCCAATCAGCATTATGTGAATACAACCACTATTATAAGTAAATTGGACTCACGTGAAGAGGTTCGAACGGTAGTCAATAAAATCATCGCAGAAGATAAAAAAATAGATATTCTCATCAATCTGGCAGAAAAGAAGGATAGCTTTACAATTGATCAGCTGACACCACAGACATGGTTAGCTGCTTTTCAAAGAAATCTGGATACACCTTTTCTATGCTGTCAGGAAATTCTCCCAGCCATGATAGAGCATGGCAGCGGAACCATTATTAATATAACTTCACAAGCGGCATTTACAGGAGATATTGGTCCTCATTATGCGGCATCCAAAAGTGCATTAAACTCATTTACAAAGGGCTTGGCAAGAGAGTTTAAAGAAAAGGGCATAAAGGTGAAGGAAGTTTGTGTTCCTGTTAAGCTACATGATCAGTCACTCCCTTTAAAGAGTAGAAGACACATGATCGAAGCAGTAGCAAATAAGACGTTACTAGCATGTTCAGCTTATTTGGATGAAGAATAGTTTATGATTTGAGGTGCTGTATATGAAAAAAAATATTCTTATTATAGGCGGAGCAAGTGGCATCGGCAAGGAAATTGCGTTACATTATGCAGCAGATAAACATCAGGTTGCTGTTGCAGATATTAATAAACAATCCTTGGAACAGTTAGTTCTAGAAAACGGCCAAAGTACTCTTATTCCATTGGAAGCAGACGCTAGTTCTTGGGAAAGTATCGAACTCCTTGCAGAACAAATAAAAAAGAGGTTTGGCACCATTCACACACTTGTTTACTCAGCAGGTATTACAAAATCAATCAGCTTACTTGAAATGGATTGGGCTGTTTGGCAAAAAACATTGGCTATAAACCTGCACGGTCTTTTTTACAGCATTAAATTCATATATCCGTTGATCGAGAGCGGCGGAAGCATCGTTATTATTGGGTCAGGCTCTGCTATTACTGGCACTGGCGGCGGAATCCAATATACGGCCTCAAAGGGCGGGGCATTTGGGTTAATGAGATCCCTTGTTCAAGAATTGGGAAATAACCATATAAATATAAATGTTGTCGCACCAAGGGTAATTGAATCAGATATGCTCGATATTTTATATCCGACAGAACAATCAAAGGCTGAGCTGAAAAAAGCCATTCCAATTGGACGGCTTGGTACACCAATTGATGTTTGTCAGGCGGTAAAATATTTAAGCAGTGAGGAAGGCAAATATGTGCATGGCCAAATCTTGCTGTTAGATGGCGGAAGAACATATAAAAGTGTCTTATAAACAGTTTCCCCGAGAATCATAATTCTCGGTTTTTTTATGATAAGACGTAATGATTTTCCTAAAAATATGCTGTAATATGTTCTTATACATAACATTTGTAATTACGGATTGGCTGTAGAAAGAGGAGATGATGAAGCGTGGAATGGCAAGAAAAACGACAATTAGTGAAGGTTTCCAGCATGTACTATAATGACGGCTGGACACAAGCACAAATTGCCCAAAAACTAGGTGTTTCAAGACCAGTTATTTCAAAGTTATTGCAAAGGGCAAAGGATGAAGGAATCGTTAAGATATATATAAAGGATGAAAGTGTGCACACTGTAGAATTAGAAAGAAAGCTGGAGCAATATTTTGACCTAGCAGATGCAGTGGTTGTTCCTAATAATGGGCTATCGGCAGAAAGAGCAAAACGGGAAGTAGGTCAAGCGGGGGCCAGCTATATTTCTAACAATATGAAAGACGTTAAAAGTATTGGAATCTCTTGGGGAGAAACGTTAGCTAATCTCGTACAGGAGTATCCTTTTGAGCGAAAAGAAGATATTACCGTTGTTCCATTAGAAGGAGGGATGGGAGTTAAACAAGTACAAATCCATGCAAACCAACTGGCAAACGAATTAGCGAAAAAACTCCAAAGTACATGTGCCTATTTGTATGCACCCGCCATTGTCGAAACAGAAGAACTAAAACAGCGGCTGATGGGGATGGAGGATATTCAAACAGTTTTAGAAATAGGCAGGAATGTAGATGTTGCTCTCATCGGAATCGGAAATCCTTTTGATGATTCAACATTATTGAGACTAGGATATTTACAAGAAAATGACCTTGCCCAACTTCGAGACGTAGGTGCAATCGGCGATATAGGCTTCCGCTTTTTCGATCAAAACGGGAAGCCTATCAATGATTCGTTAAATACAAAAGTAATCGGCATTACGTTGGAAGAGTTTAAAGGAATCAAAAATGTAATTGCAGTTGTGGAAGGGGAACATAAAGTTGCAAGTATATTAGGGGCATTACAGGGCAAGTTTATTGATGTATTGATTACCGATGAATTAACTGCAAATGCTATTATTAAAAACATAACGTGAGTAAATTTTTCTGTATATCTTGTACCTAATCCAGAAAAAATCGAATATAATAATGTTAATTAGTGGTATTTACGATGCATCATAATACGGAATCAATTTTCCTCATTAAGGATAAGGAGAGATTACGATGGAAATCACAAAATTAGATGTCTTCCTATATTGTTCACATTGTCAAGATGAAACTCTGCACAGTGTTCAATATTTAAACCATAAAATCTCTAGTACAGAGTGTACAAATTGCCACCGTAAACTTGATATGCATTTGAATCCGAAAAGAGAGCTATATAAAGAAATATATAAACGAATTGTTACAAAACCTACTAGACTAACCCAAGAATACAGAGATGATTTAAATAAATTTCTTGGAGAATTTCCAAAACGTGCGCTAAGCAAACCATATCGACTTAAAAGATATATGGATGAAACAAGAACGGCATTAAAGAAATTTAAAGACGGCAACTAAATAGCTTAAAATACCGCAGCAGGATAGTTATCTATCCTGTTTTTTTATGAAGAAAAAAATACTGCTTTTCTAAATTGGAATATTGATCTTTGCAGAAACTAGGGACAAGCAATAAAAATATTAATTTAATTTAAATAATCTGCAGTTAAAACAAAAAATGAACAAAGATGTATGTCAAAAGTGAAACGCACCATTCCTGTATGGGAAATCTCAGCAATATATTACATGGTATTCTTGCTAATAAGAGGTATATTTGCTCTGTGAAATGGCAAACTGACAAGAAATGAAAATGGAAATAAAGGAAAAAAATTCATTTTAGTTCTTTTTTTAGAGCTTTTTATATAATATAATAACTGTATTACGCATAATAGTACACTTAGTACAGATGGGGGGCTGAATATGTTTGAACTGGATATAAGAAGCAGGACACCTATCTATGAACAACTGGTGGAAAAGTTGATCGAGCTGATTGTGACAGGAGTGCTGAAGGCTGATGAACAGCTTCCATCTGTTCGAACGATGGCGACACAGCTGACGATTAATCCGAATACCATCCAAAAGGCTTATCGTGAGCTCGAAGTAAGAGGCTACATCTATTCCGTTCAAGGAAAGGGCAGCTTTGTGAAGGCTTCTGAGTTCGTTCAAGATGACAGCAAAATAAAAGAGGCGCTAGAGAGGTTGGAAAAAGCGGTGAAAGAAGCATTGTACTTAGGCATTCAGCCTGAGGATTTGCTTATGCATATCAGGAAATTGATTAATTAAGGGGGAGGGAATAATGCCGATGATTGAATTAAAACAAGTCGTAAAGCGCATTGATAAGGATATCATTCTCGACCATATGAGTTTGAATATACGAAAAGGTAGCATTTATGGACTGCTTGGCTCCAACGGGGCAGGAAAAACAACAATCTTAAAAATGATAGCGGGAATTTATAAGCAGGAAGAAGGAACGGTAACAGTAGATGGAGAGATGGTATTTGAAAATACTTCCCTGAAACAGAAGATGTTCTTTATTGCAGACTATCCTTCTTTTTTACCGCATTATACAACAAAACAAATGGCTTCTTTTTACAAGGAACAGTTCTCCAATTGGAATGATGAATTATTCAATAAAATGGGAGATCAGCTAGCTATAGACAAAAATAAAAAAATCCATCATTTTTCCAAAGGTGTACAAAGACAGATCGCTTTTTGGCTTGCTTTCTCCACACAGCCGGAAATTTTAATATTAGATGAGCCTTTTGACGGCTTGGATCCTGTTATACGTTCGAAAGTAAAGAAACTAATCGTAAACCAAGTCGCAGAAAATGAAATGACGGTTATCATTTCTTCTCATAATCTCTCAGAAGTGGAAGATTTATGTGACCATATCAGCATTATTCATAAAGGAAAATGTTTGATTGAAAATGATATTGATGATATAAAGCTTGATTTCCACAAAATCCAAGTCGCTTTTTCCGAACAAGGTGCAAAAGAATTATTGAAAGATTCTTTAGACATTGTTCATTTTGAACAGCGTGGAAGTGTCAGCATGCTTATCGTTAAAGGAGATAGAGAAGCAATTGTCAAACAGATTGAGCTATTATCGCCCTTATTGCTGGATATCTTGCCTCTTACATTAGAAGAGATTTTTATTTATCAAATGGAGGAATTAGATTATGCCATCAAAGAAACCTTTATATTATAAGCAATTATATCTATTAATCTTCCGCAATGTCGGCTGGATTGGTATTCTTTCTTTTTTAGTCTTGTTTTTTGCGATACCAATGCATCTAGTTCTCTTAGACAAAAAGGAATATAGAGAATGGGGAAATAACATAGTATTTGAACAGATTTTCGATGTCATTCCAGAGATTCAAATGGGTGTCTTATTGTTGACTCCTATCTTGCTTGGCATTTTTCTGTTTCGTTATATACAAAATAAAGCATTTAGCGATTTAATGCACAGCTTGCCTGTCAGCAGAAAGTTCCTGTTTCATTTTTTCACTTGGAACGGCTTTATTGTGTTAGTTTTACCAGTAGTTTTAAATGGTTTAATTCTAATGGCAGCTTATTCAATTTTTGATCTAGGAATATTTATTTCTATTAAAAGTATTTGGAGCTGGATTGGCATTTTTACTGTTTATACATCGGTAATATATTTTGCTTGTATCTTTGTCGGCATGCTTACAGGTTTATCCATTACTCAAGGATTGTTTACAGCTCTTTTTCTGCTATTTCCAGCAGGAGTTATCTTTATGCTTTTTTATAACTTCAGCACCTATGTGTATGGTTTTCCTCTCGAAAAATATATCTCTGACAAATTAATATATTTGTCACCGATACTGGCACCAGCCATCATCTACAGCAATTATTCAGACTTAAAGGTTTGTATAGCTTATATCGTCCTATCAGTCATTTTTTATGTGGCTGCAATGCTTCTTTACAAAAGACGCAATGCTGAAACTGTATATCAGACCTTGACATTCCGTAACTTGAGAGGATTGTTTAAGTACACAGTCACGATTTGCTTTATGCTTTTGGCTGGTTTGTATTTTCAAGTGATGAATAACGGCATCGGTTTTCATCTGTTTGGTCTTTTAATCGGCTCATTAATCGGCTATTTGATTGGTGAAATGTTTATCCAAAAATCATGGCGAGTATTCAACCGCCTAAAAGGATATGCTTATTTCTTTATTGCAGTAGTAATTGTGGCAGGAGTTTCACCATTCTTAATTAACAAATATGAACAATACATTCCAGAAGTGAATGACATTAAAAGCGTAGCTATAAATGACAGTATGACGTATACAGATGAGGCAATGAAGAAACTGTCTTCTTCAGAAAACATGGAAAAAGTTATAGAGATGCAACGTGAATTGATTAAAACACAAAACACAGTAGAAATATATGGGGAAAGTGTAATACCGCTGACAATAGAATATAAGCTCAACAATAATAAGAAAGTGACAAGAACATACACAATTAATCAAGATGATTATAGTAAATGGCTTAAGCCGATTTATGAATCAAAGGAATATAAGCAGCAAGTGTATGATTTTGAGTCACAAACGAATATTACAGAGGTAACGCTCGAATTTTCTTATGAAGGCGGAGCTATTACCATAACTAATCCCGAAGAACTTAAAGGCTTTTTGTCTGCGTTAACTGCTGACAAGCAGAAAGAGTCATATGAGGATATGAAAACCAGATATATTTCTTCTGCAAGTATTTCTATCCTAAAAGAGAATGATGAAAATAATTACAATTATTATGATAGTTTTATAACCTTAAAAGATAAACAAACGATTGCATGGTTAAAAAAGCATGGATATCATAATGAACTGACCATCAAACCGGAATTTGTTGAAAAAGTTGTTGTGTTTAAAGCTCGTGATTTAGGGATTGATATTAACCGTGATTATGATTATGTTCCTGAAAATATTGAAGAAGAACTAGATAAGCTTTCAAATAAAGTAGAAGTAAATACAGAAAGCTTACAAAAAGAGATTATTTCAACCTATTCTTATGGGAAAGAAAAATATGCCGTATATGTAAAGACAAGAGATCAATATGGATTAGAAGTAAATTATATTACGGAAGAAAACTTACCAGAAAGTATTAAAAATAGTCTGGAAAAATAAGTGAATGATAGGAAAGGCGGAGGTGCAAATGACTGACAATTACATAAACGAAGCATATATTGCAGTCCTTGCCCAGAAGCTTTTCCGCTCTGTCTTCTGTATTATAAAGCAGCAGCAATTAGCGGAGCTTGTCGTGCAGAAGGCGGTAACTTCCAGTCTTGATAAAACAAGTATGGCTCAAGCAGAATGGGAGAAATATGTGCAGAAGCTCGCAGTTCGCACGGCAATCAATTGTAAAAATTCAACAGTTGAGCAAAAGGAGAAGCTCCTGCGCCGTATGAAGGAGAGTGAAGCTAGCTCGTTAAGCTCAACTAAAAAAGAAAGCAAAGCAGAAAAAAAGCTCGGAAGCATGGTAGGATGTTAATCCTGCCATTTTTGTTTTCTTATTTTGAAAATAGATAGAAATTGCCCCATTATATGGTAGAATAAATTTGGAAAACAAACATTTAAAGGAGCACTAAAACTATATGAATTTTGAACCGCTATTTTTTAATCCGATCTTTATGGACCGTATTTGGGGAGGAACGGAGCTTCGCAGCTTCGGCTACGATATACCAACAGAAACTACAGGTGAATGCTGGGCTTTTTCTGCTCATCCAAATGGACAGAGCGTTGTTAAAAACGGCCAGTTTGCTGGTAAGACTCTAGGTGAATTATGGGAAAACAACCGTGAGCTATTTGGAAATGCCGAAGGAGACCGTTTTCCTTTACTGACAAAAATTTTGGATGCCAATCAAGATTTATCTGTCCAAGTGCACCCGAATGATGAATATGCAAAAGTTCATGAAAATGGAGAGCTAGGAAAAACAGAATGCTGGTATATTGTAGACTGCAAGGAAGGTGCTGAAATTATTTTTGGCCACCATGCTCAAACAAAAGAAGAATTAGCCAGCATGATTACTGAAAATATATGGACTGAGCTGCTGAATAAAGTGCCAGTTAAAAAAGGTGATTTCTTCTTCGTGCCAAGTGGGACTATTCACGCAATTGGCGAAGGCATAATTATACTGGAAACACAGCAAAATTCCGATACAACCTACCGTGTTTATGATTATGACAGGAAGGATGCAAACGGCAATACTAGAGAGCTGCATGTTGAACAGTCAGTTGCTGTTACAACAGTTCCTCATAAAGCGGACGAGTATGATGTGAAGGTAAAAACAAATGGTGACTTAACAGCAACCACCTTTATTGAGTGCCCTTACTTTTCTGTTGAGAAATGGGAACTACAAGGTTCGAGCATAAACAATCAGACAAAACCATTTCTTCTATGCAGTGTTATTGAAGGGGAAGGCAGCATTAAAAAAGATTCTGCTGTTTATCCGTTTAAAAAAGGCGATCACTTCCTACTGCCTAGCGATTTTGGCAGCTTTGAACTGGAAGGAAGCAGTGAATTGATAGTTTCTTATCTATAATGTCGAAAAGAGGTGCATAGGGCACCTCTTTTTTTGTTGAAAATCACCAGAAAAAGTGGCTTTTTATAAGATGGAGTCATTACCAATAATCTGATTATATATACAAAAACGAGGTGCAAAATCACCTCGTAAGGAAAGCTTTCAATCAGCCAATTTTAACAGCGGTCGGCTTACGCAAAGAATATGTGTAGAAGTGGGTAAATCCACATGCCTTTGCAAGCTCGATTCCTTCTTTAAAACCTGCGCCTGCTGTTGCGGCATGATGGGAATCAGAACCGATTGTCAGAAGCTGTCCGCCTAATTCTTTATACAGCTTTAAGATGTCATCATGTGGCATAGAGAGCTCAAGGCTTGTTCTTAAGCCGGATGTATTAATTTCAAGACCGATTTCCCTGTTGATGGCGATTGTCAAAATGTCAGCGATTAAGTCTTTATGCTTAGTAAAGTCATATAAACCTCTTGTAGAAAAAGCATAGCGTTTCATTAAGTCAAAATGGGCGATAACATCAATATCCGCATTTTTAACCATTTCCTTTAGTTCAAGGAAATAGTCTTCGTATATATCCTTTTCAGGATGTGCATTCATAAACTTTCTAAGGGTTGTGCCACCTAAATTATGGACAGATCCTAATATGAAATCAAAAGGTATTGGTGACAGCACACGATGATAGCTGTCCATCATTTGATGAGGTTCACATAATTCAATCCCGAGCTTTATCGTGAGTTTTCCTTTAAACAGTTCCTTGCATTTATTAATATCGTTTAAATACTTTTCCCACTCCATGTGCCCAAAGGTAGGCGCGTTCGGGTTGACAGAAAAATGTTCTGTAAAACAGATTTCATGAACGCCATTATGGATTGCGCTTTGGCAAATTTCCTCCATATCGGCTTTGGAATCAAAGGAATGATTGGAGTGATGATGATAATCGGTATAATATTGCATAATTCCTCCTAAATGAAAAGACTCTCTATCTATTATTTCATAGTATAAATTACATGTCAGTTTATTTAATTCTTTTTGACAAAAAAACAGTTTTCCCTCTATAATATAAAGATAAGAAAAAAGCGTATATTAAAACCAAGTAAACCTGTAAGAAAAGTTTATTTAAGGGGATAATGGGAGGTAAACGAATGACAATTCATCAAAGGCTAATGTGGAAGCAAGAAGAACTTGCCCTTTCCATCGACTATCCAAGAAACAGAGCTAATAAAAATAATCATGTTATCCTGATTTGCCATGGCTTAATTGGCAGCCGAATTGGAGTGGATCGTCTCTTTGTGAAATCAGCAGCAGAGCTTGTAAATAACGGTTATACTGTGTATCGATTTGATTATGCAGGCTGCGGTGAAAGCACAGGCGAGTACGGCAAATTTGGTTTGAGTGACCTGATTGCTCAAACGAAAACAGTGATAGACTATGCATGCCGACAAGAGGAAACAGACGAAATTATTCTTCTTGGTCACAGTTTAGGAGGCGCTGTAACACTGCTTCAAGCGAACAGAGATGACAGAGTAAGCAAGCTAATCCAGTGGGCAGCCGTTGGAAACCCGTATGAAGATTTAGCGAAAATAGTCGGAGCGGATGATGTCTCCGCTTTAACAGAAACCGAGACAATCGATTTTTACGGCTATCCACTTTCAGGCTATTTCTTTCAGTCGATGAAAAAGTATCAGCCTTTGCAAGAATGCACCAGCTTTAATGGTGATGTCCTGCTTTTGCATGGCAATGGTGATTCAGATATTCCCCATGATTACCTAAAAGAATATAAACGGAATTACGAACAACGTGCAAATGGCACAGCAGAAGCTTTTATCATAGAAAACGGAGAGCATACTTTTTCTTGTGCCAGTCATTATGAACAACTGATAGAGAAGACAGTTCAATGGCTTAATAAACAAATGTTGTGATTTGTTCGTTTACTCTAAAAATATACTAAACTGAGAGATTAGGATAACGAAAACTTAGTAGTGCGAAGGATTCTGCAGACAGAATCCTTTTTTTATTGCTGTTTTATTATCATGTTTTTTGGGAGGAAAAATTTTTTTCATAACCTATTCAACATTTGTTTGCGGCTGTCGATATTACCGGTAGAGATAGGAGGGACTCTTTTTGACAGAAAAATTTAAATTCAAAAATCTTAGAATAGGCTATAAATATGGAATTGTGTTTTTGTTGACACTTGTATTATTTATCACTTCTATATCAATAACCTTTGTATCCTTAAATAAGATGTCCAAAAACAACGATGAAGTAAGCAGCAAAAACGAGCTAAGTATTAACACAATGGAGTTAGTGGCGTTATTTCAAGAGAAAAATACGCAAATACCGCTTTATTTTCTTGATGCAAACGATCAAAAACTTGATGAATACTTAGAATTAAGTAAAAAGTTTACAGCGACTGCACTTAAAGTCGAGAGTAGTATAGAAGGCGAAGAAGCGAAAAAAATATATTTACAGCTGATTGAAAATAACCAAAAAATTGATGAAATATTTTTCAACTCTGTTGTTCCGAACGTGAAGGACTTTAATACAACAGCATATAAAGAATTGGAAAAAGAAATCACAGAGTTAAAAGTAAAGGTAACAGATGAAGGGGAGCAGTTGAACAAGCTTGTCGCTGCAGAAAATAATCAGTCAATAACTGCATTAAAAGCCCTTGTAAGCAGAACTAGCTTGCTTGTCGGCGTATTGACTGTTGTGACAATTGTAGTTTCCAGTGCTATTTTAATCATCATCTCAAGAAGAGTACAAAATCAGTTAAAACATGTCATTGAGGTAAGCGATTCCATCGCAAATGGAAAGCTCGCTATTGCACCACTTGCGGAAGATTCCAGTGATGAAATTGGTCAATTATCCAAATCTATTAATAAAATGGGCTCAAGTTTAAAAGAGACAATACATGGTATTTCTGGGATGTCGACAAATCTTGATTCAAGAAGTATGGAAGTATCAGAAGCAGCTGTTGAGGTAAGCGAAACAATTGATATGATGACAACGACAGTAATGGAGCTAGTAGAAGGGGTCAATGTCCAGGCAGATGCAGCCTCAACGATTGCCGCAAATATGCAAGATTTCAATCATCAAATTGCCGAAGCAGATGAAAATGCAAATGAATTAGTAAAAACATCCGCGGCTGTTACAACGTCAAGCAAAGAGGGAAGCAGACTGATGCATTTGTCCTTAGAACAGATGCATACGATTAATACAGTTGTAACAAGCAGCGTTAAGAAAATGAAAGAGCTTGAAAGCAATACAGCTAATATTACTGAACTTGTCACATTTATTAAATCAATTGCAGAGCAAACAAACTTGCTGTCCTTAAATGCCTCGATTGAAGCAGCAAGAGCAGGGGAAGCTGGCAAAGGTTTTTCTGTAGTGGCAGAGGAAGTGCGTAAGTTGGCTGTGCAAACTTCTGATTCTATTAATGATATTACAGGATTAGTAACAGCCATTCGGGAGAACAGTATTGAATCTCTGACTCAGCTTGAAAAAGGGTATGAGGAAGT
This sequence comes from Bacillus sp. Au-Bac7, assembly GCF_021341655.1. Classification (NCBI taxonomy): domain Bacteria; kingdom Bacillati; phylum Bacillota; class Bacilli; order Caryophanales; family Bacillaceae; genus Bacillus; species Bacillus sp. Au-Bac7. Next base: position 748,491 of record NZ_JAJTTG010000001.1, read on the forward strand.
AAACAAAGGAGCAGAACAAATTAAATTAACGGAAAGCTCCTTTAATGAAATCCTGGCAGGCATTGCTAATCTGACAGATAAAACGATGAACATTTCTGAAATCATTAAAGAATTCAGCAAAACGAGCACAGGCATAAGTACATCTGTTGAGCAGATTGCAGCTGTGTCGGAAGAATCAGCAGCGTCCTTTGAAGAAGTTTCTGCTTCGATGATGCAGCAAAATGATATGATGACAAGCATTACGGCAAACTTTAAAGAAATTACGCAAATGGTAGATGATATGAACAATATGATTCAAAAATTTGAACTAGAGAAGGAGGAAAAGGGACATGCGTAAACTGCATAAACAACTAGCAGCAGGAGCAATGGTACTAAGCATTTCCCTTCTGTCCGCCTGCTCTCAAGATACAGTTAAGGAAACAGCTAAAATAAAGCTTTCACAAGATGATAGTAAAGTTTATGTCGGCTTCTCTCTCGATACTCTCGCAGAAGAACGCTGGTATAAAGATAAAGATGCTTTTGAAACGACTGTTAAGGAGCTTGGCGGTGAGGTGAAAACACTTGCTGCCAACGGGGTTGACAGTGTGCAGATTAAACAGGCTGAATTGTTGATTGCAGAAGGTGTTGATGTTTTAGTCGTTGTACCTCATAATGCCGAAGTATCTGCCGAGATAGTGGAAATAGCTCATAAGGCAGATGTTAAAGTAATATCTTATGACCGATTAATTAAAAATGCTGATGTTGATTATTATATTTCTTATGATAATAAAAAAGTCGGCCAGCTGCAGGCACAAGAAATTTTGAAAAAACAAAATAAAGGGAATTTTGCTTATATCGGCGGTGCTGAGACAGACAATAACGCCATCCTCTTCAGAGAAGGAGCTATGGAAGTGCTGAAGCCGTATATAGATAAAGGACAAATTAAGCTTGTATATGATCAATATACAGCTGAATGGAAGCCAGAAACAGCCGAGAGCAGCATGAAGCAAGCTTTAAAAGCTAATAAAAATGACATTCAGGCAGTTATCGCAGCAAATGACGGCACTGCCGGCGGTGTTATTAATGCCTTAAAGGCAAGCGGCTTAAAGATTCCAGTATCCGGCCAAGATGCAGAGGTTGACGGAATTAAACGCATCCTTGCAGGAACACAAACAATGACAGTTTATAAACCGATTCAAGCAATTGCAGAAAATGCTGCAAATATCGCGATGAAGGCGGGGAATCAGGAGGAAATCGAAACAACAGCAACAGTGAACAACGGCAAAATCGACGTTCCAGCAATCCTCCTCGATCCAGTAGCAGTCACTAAAGGCAATATAGAGGATACAGTAATCAAGGATAATTTTATTAACAAGGATGACTTAGAATAATCACTTAAGGAGCTTAGGAATGAGCTCCTTTTGTGTGTAGATGAGACTACTCTTTTTCAGTTGGATAGTATATAATTAAAGGTATAGAAAAATATAGTATCTAGTACTAAGAGCAGATGTTATACTAATCATAAATAATTCGTTGTATTTTTACATAAAGGAGATTTAACATGTATACATTCACAAGTAATTTTGCCAATATTGTTTTAAAAATATTTGGGCGCAGTGAGGCGATAAACAAGGATAAACTGCCAAAGGATACAGGTTATGTTGTTGCCTGCTCTCATATTGGCTGGATCGATGTTGTGGCACTTGGAACATCACTATTGCCGAAACAGATTCACTTCATGGCAAAAAAAGAGCTGTTCACAAAGCCTAATGCTGCCAAGTTTCTTAACAGCATTAACGCCTTTCCAGTAGACCGGGAAAATCCTGGGCCTAGCAGTATTAAGACGCCTGTTAAACTGTTGAAAGAGAAGAAAATCGTCGGCATCTTTCCAAGCGGGACAAGAACGTCCGAGGATGTTCCGCTGAAAAGAGGAGCAGCAACAATCGCCAATCTTGCTAAAGTGCCGATTGTGCCAGCAGCTTACAGCGGTCCGACAGATCTTAAGGGATTGCTAAAAGGAAATAAAATTAGAGTAATGTTCGGCGATCCGATTTTACTGCAAAAGGAAGACGGCTCGAGAAAAGATGTTGCGGAGCTGACGCAAGAAATGACTGATGTTATGGCAAGTCTGCAGCTGCAGCTGGATGCAAGAGGGAAAAAGCAATGATTGATTTAGCCATTGTAAAAGATATTTTAAACCGCTATCCGCTGCCCCTCGTAGATGAAATCTTGGAATTGAAGGCTGGCAAAATGGCTGTAGGTGTTAAGCAAATCAGTAAAGAAGACACATTTGCCACAGGTCAAAACCCAAAAAGCCCTATTTTGCCGGGAGTGTTAATCATTGAAGCAATTGCTCAAGTAACAGCAGTAGCCATTCACAGTGAAAAAAAACATGAAGGCAAATGGGCGTTATTAGCAAAAATAAATGACTGTAAAATAAGAAGACCAGTCTTTCCAGGTGACGAGCTTTGTATGGAGGTTTTCGTCACAAAGGTCAAAAAAACGATTGCCAAAGCAAAAGGAATCGCAACCGTTCGCGGTGAATTAATCTGTGAAACAGAGCTGCTGTTTTCCTTTAAATAAGATTTTCGCGTATGTAAGGGAGCTACTACATACGCTTTTTTAACAAATTTATAAAAAATTTTACGCACTCAATTTATAAATAAAAAAATAAACCAAAGCAACTAAAAGTTAAATAAATTCGTTCTTCTAAATCTCTTACAATTGAATATAAATTTAGAGAGAAAGGAGACGACCTATGCATATATCAAAATTAAAATACTATTTCCAATACATTTACACTACTGTTTTAGGAGTCATCCTTGTTTTTATCTTAATTTCTGGTGCAACGACTTCACTAGTTTCACAAAAATTCTCCTCTGATTATATAAGAGAGGCCCTCGACAAGGTCGATGCCACCAATTTATACTCCCAGCTCTTTAACTTTGAAAATCACTATTTTCCAAAGGAAGGAAGCGCTATTTCCTTATCAAACCTATTCTTTCAGGTTGCCACAAATATCAGCCTTGATGATACAAGAACACTATTAGGACGAGAGCTGCCCCAGCTAAGCTTTTATCATACAAAAATCATTGTTGCTGAAGAAGGGACAACCATCGCCCAATTGCCGTATGAATCAACACCTTCTGATGAAATACTAAAAAATCCGAAGGAAGCAGACGAAGAAAAAATTACCGAAGATACCCCAAAATCAGAAGACAACAATTCAAATCAAACTTCCTCAGAAAAACGGGTTCTTATCTATCAAACACATAATTTAGAATCTTATTTGCCACTGTTGAAGAATGCTAAAGACCCAGATGATGCAATCAGTGCGGATGAACGGGTTAATGTAGTCAGTCTTGGTACTAAATTAACTAGCCTTCTGCAAAACGAAGGGATAGGGGTTCAGCATGATAAAACAAATATGAATCAAAGACTGTTAGACCGGAAGTGGAAGTATACTGCTTCTTATAATGCTTCAAGTGAAATTGTAGAAACAGCCATGGCAGAAAACAAAGATCTTACGTATTTAATTGATATACACAGAGATTCATTGCGGAAAGATAAAACAACGGCTACTATTAATGGCAAGTCATATGCAAAGATAGTTTTTGTTGTCGGTGAAGGTTATGAAGGCTATGAAAAAAACCAGGCTTTTGCCAAAAAAATGCATGAAGAACTTGCTGCTAAGTATCCTGGTATCAGCAGAGGCGTATTTGGAAAAAGTCAGGATTCAGGCAATGGTATATACAATCAAAACTACTCAGATAAAGCTATCCTTCTTGAAGTAGGCGGTGTCGACAATAACCAAGAAGAACTGAATAGGACAATCGAAGCTTTTGCCGACGTCTTCTCCGAAATATATTGGGAAGAAAACGGTGCAACAGAACAGTAAACTACCTTAGCCTCCTTTTCATTTTGGAAAGGAGGCTGTTACTTGTTTATTTTTATGCTGCCGAGGACTTGCTGGTATTTGACGATATACACATCAAGTTCTTGGCTGATATTCAAAACAGCAAGACTCTCTAAACCTTCCTGTGACGCAATTAGCAACAACTCACAGCGAAGATGATTGATTTTAATAAGCAACTTATTAAGCTTTTCCTCTTTGCAATCCCTTTCCTTCAGCAAGATGTATTCTCCCTTATTCATTATTCCTTACAAAAATGAGCCTTATAACCTATCATACTGTCAAATTATGAACAAATAATGAATGTTTTTTAAACTTTTGCAACTCACTTTAAAAATAATCGATTATTTAGACAGAAGAGGAGGAAAAGTACGTTCGAATATATAAAGAAGTACTTGAGTATTTTATACAAACCATGAAAAGGAGAGATTCTATGAAAATGCCAATCGCATTGCAGCTATGGAGTGTAAAAGAGGAGGCTGAGCAAGACTTTTTCGGGACGTTGGAAAAGGTAGCAAGCATGGGCTATGACGGTGTGGAATTTGCAGGTTATTACGGGAAAAGTGCACAAGAAATAAAAGCAAAATTAAAGGAGCTAGGGTTGAAAATTGCCGGTTCTCATATCAGCATGGAGGATATTTTGCAAAACACAGACAAGGTAATAGAATTTGAGCAAGAGCTTGGAAATAAATATATTGTGTGTCCTTGGGCAAACTTTCCTACGATCGAGGAGTGGAATGATTTTGCAGAAAAGATGCAGAAAACAGGTGCTAAGATTGCAGCTGCAGGATTATCCCTTTTATATCATAATCATAACCATGAATTTGCCCGCAATGATGATGAGTTTATTCTTGATAGGCTGTTTAAGGCAGTGCCAGCCGGCTATTTAAATGCAGAGCTTGACACATACTGGCTAGAATACGCAGGAATAAATGCTATTGACTATTTGGACAAATGGAAGGATAGAACTCCGCTAATCCATGTGAAGGACTTGGATGCTAGTAAACGGGAAAGTACAGAAGTCGGCAATGGCAGTTTAAATATAAAGGGTATTGTTGAAAAAGCTTACGAGAATGGTACAGAGTGGCTGATCGTTGAACAAGAAGCATTTACTCAGCCACCATTAGTGAGTGTCGAAATCGGTTTGCAAAATTTACAAACAATAGTAGCAAGTTTATAGTATTAAGTCCTCCCCTTGGTTTTTAAGTTGACCTCAGAAATGAAAACGCTTATAATTCAAATTGTAATCGTTAGTGAAACGTTTCGATAAAGGGATAAGGGGAGGCAGAAAGATGGTTGAGCTCAATCTGAAGTCAATAATTCATAACATGACATTAGAAGAAAAGGTCGCACAATTAATCCAGCTCGCCGGAAATTTTTATTACGGCTTGGCAGGTGAAATAACTGGTCCATTTGAAGAGATGAACATCAGCGGCTTTGTTGTTAAAAACAGCGGTTCTGTTTTAGGTGTTTCTGGAGCAGAAACGGTGCGAAAAATACAAGAGGAGCATTTAAAAAACAATCGTCATGGAATTCCACTCCTATTCATGTCAGACATCGTTCATGGCTATAAAACAATCTTTCCGATTCCTTTAGCGATTGGCTGTTCTTGGGATATGGAGCTGGCAGAAAAAAGTGCAGCGGTCGCGGCTAGTGAAGCAGCAGTTGCTGGTGTACATGTCACCTTTGCACCAATGGTTGACCTCGTCCGTGATCCGAGATGGGGCCGAGTGCTTGAATCGACAGGGGAAGACTCTTTTTTAAACAGTGCTTTTGCCAAAGCATTTGTGAGAGGCTTTCAAGGCAGTAATCTGGCGGAAGATTACAGCAAAGTGGCTGCATGTGTGAAGCATTTTGCTGCCTATGGTGCCTCAGAAGGAGGTCGTGACTATAACACTGTCAACATGTCTGAACGCCAAATGCGAGAATCCTATCTGCCTGCCTATAAAGCAGCACTAGATGAAGGCTGTGAAATGGTCATGACATCCTTTAACACCGTTGATGGGATTCCAGCTAGCGGCAACAAGTGGCTCATGCGAGAAATTCTTCGCGAGGAATGGGGTTTTAATGGTGTGTTGATATCAGATTGGGGCGCAGTCAAAGAGTTAATTCCCCATGGAGTCGCTGATGACGAAGCAGAAGCAGCCCGTATGGCAATCACTGCTGGTGTTGATATTGAAATGATGACCCCTTGCTATATCAGCAGCCTGCAAAGTCTGATAGAAACAGGGAAAGTGGAAGAGGCATTATTAGACGAGGCAGTGATGCGCATTCTAAAGCTGAAAGATAAGCTCGGGTTATTCCAAAATCCTTATAGAGCTGCAGATGCTGCAAAGGAACAAGAAGTGATCCTTTCTAAGAGCAATCGAGAAGTTGCCCGTAAACTGGCAGAGAAATCATGTGTTCTTTTAAAAAATGAGAACGTGTTGCCCTTGGACAAACAGCAGAAAATCGCCCTCATTGGTCCTTTCGCACAATCATCGGACATCTTAGGAGCATGGTCTTGGAAAGGAGAAATCGAAAAGACAGTAAACCTCCATGAAGCACTAAAAACAATGACAGAAAATCTGTCCGTCGCACAAGGTTGTAATGTTGAAACTATAACAGAAGAACAAGTTGCTGAGGCAATAGAAGCAGCGACGGCCGCGGATATACTAATTCTTGCAGTCGGCGAAAATGCTTCCATGAGCGGTGAAGCCTGCAGCCGTGGTGATATCACTTTACCGGAGGCGCAGCTGCAGCTAATTAAACAGATGAAAACATTAAATAAACCAATAGCTGTCATCCTGTTCAACGGCCGTCCCCTTGATTTACACGGTGTCCTAGATGAAGCTGATGCTGTGCTCGAAGCATGGTATCCTGGAACAGAAGGAGCCGCTGCAATAGCTAATATTCTATATGGAAAAGTGAACCCTTCAGGAAAACTGGCTATGTCTTTTCCCTATTCAGCAGGGCAAATTCCAGTTTACTATAATGCTTATAATACAGGCCGTCCCTATGACGGAGTAAGCCGTGATCATTATGTATCCAAATATTTAGATATTCCAAATAAGCCGCTGCTCCCATTTGGCTTTGGCTTAAGCTATACAAACTTCACATACACTAATCTGCGATTGTCCTCCGATAAGATGAGCGCAGATAAACCCGTTCAAGTCACACTAACCATTACAAATACCGGAGAATACTCCGGAGAAGAAATTGTTCAGCTCTATATTCGTGATTTGTCAGGCGAAGTAGTCCGTCCCGTCAAAGAACTAAAAGACTTCCAAAGAGTAACCTTAAACTCAAAGGAAACAAAGGACATCCAATTTCAAATTACAGAAGAACAGCTGCGCTACTACCATTCTGATATGAGCTTTACTAGTGATGCAGGCTTGTTTGAATTGTATGTGGGCAGCAGCAGTGAGGATGTATTGTCTGGGAGATTTGCGTTGATAACAAAAGAAAGTTAATTTAATGGGCATCTAAGTTTTTGCAGTGGATTATTTGGAAAATAAAACGTTTATAAGCGGAGCCAGGAAATCCAGACGATTTCCTGGCTCCCTTCCTTACATAAAAAATAACTTGCACACAACAAGAACTATCCTAGTAATTTTGATAAAATAGTATTATTGATTTATTTTACATAGCAACTTTTATAAGATTGGAGGGATTCGTATTGGCAGGAATTAAGGATATCGCAAAAGAGGCAGGTGTATCGATTTCAACCGTTTCGTATGCGCTTAATGGGAGCCCAAAAGTAACGGAAGAGACACGAAGCCGGATATTGGCAATTGCTGATCGGTTAGGATATGTTCCTAATGCTGCGGCAAGAATGCTAAAGGTAAAGCAAACAAAGATAATCGGTGTCTTCTTGGCTGATTATGGAGGATATTTCTATGGTCCGCTGCTTCGGGGGATGCGTGAGGCTTTAAATGAGAAGGGGTATGAATTAATTGCGTGCTCTGGTATTCATTCTCATCGCCTTTTACTCGAAAAGGTTATAGATGGCGGTATTATTTTAGATCAGGCATTTACTGACGAAGAGCTGCTTAATTATGCTGACAAAAGCTATAAAATCGTAGTGCTCGACAGGGAGCTTAATCATGAAAATATTAAAGGAGTGCTTTTGGATAATAAAGCTGGTGCAAGAATAGCTGTAAGGAAGCTTCTTCATCATAAGGTGAACAAGCTGTATGCAGTTACAGGTCCTGCTGGTTCTTATGATTCCAAAAAACGGCTGGAAGGTGTCAGGGAGGAATTACTTTCGTTCCCAAATGTGGAGCTGATTGAAATACAAGGTAATTTCCTAAAAGATTCTGGCGAAGAGGCAGCAAGACAAATTTTTGCAGACTGCAGGGAGCCGATTGCAATATTTTGCTTAAATGATGAAATGGCTGTTGGGATTTATAATTATCTTCAGGATAAGGAATATAAAATAGGCAAAGATGTGTTCCTTGTAGGTTTTGATAATATTGAATTAGCACAATATATGGTGCCAAGATTAAGCACCATCAGCTATTCCAGCTCTGAATGGGGTTGTATCGCTGCTAATAATTTATTAAAGCTGCTATCAAACGAAACAGTTGAAAATGAACAAATTGAGGTTACGATAACGGTTGGCGGTTCTTCGTAATGGTTATTACAGTCTTAAGTTTTTGAACTTGAGGCTTTTTTTATATTTACTAAACCCGCATATTTCCTTATAGCAACAGCAAAATAAGAGCATGGAGCTTTTCTATCTTAAGGGGGGCTATGATGGACTTTCCGACAATACAGACGAATTTCTGGGATGCCGTGGCGGCAGTGCCGATTGTGATGGTACTTACACAGCTTATAAAGTGGCTTTTTCCTATTCCTAAAAAATTCAGACCAACAACCGCTCTTATTTTAGGACTAATAATTTCTGTCTTTTTCAGCCATAGACATAGTTTAACAGCAGGTCTGTTTATGGGATGGTTTTATGGTTATTCTGCAATAGGCTCTTATGCGTCTACGAAAACAAGTGTATTAACGATGATAAGCAAGTGGGAGAAGAAGGATAAATACCCGCGGATTAGACTGTTTTTAGAAAAGGTATTTTTAATAAAAAAGAAGTTGACCACTTTGCCTGATTAAAAAGAGCAGATGGAATTATCCATCTGCTCTTATTTACTTGGAGGAGACTTCTTCATCCATCGCAAGCAAGTATTGTTTATATCTTCTCAATGCTGCTTCACTTGTAAGAGAGAAGCGTTCCATAATATATTCATCAGATTTGCCTTGCTGAATTTCCTCTAAAATTGCTGTATTCCGTAAGGTCACTGCTGATATTTTTCGCAAGCCTGCCCGCTTGACTTCATCCTTTATCATTTCCTGGATGGCACGAACGGATAAAGCTTTTGGCTTCTGTCTGTCATAATCATATTGAAAGGATAGAGACACATTATTAAAAGCAACGAAAAGCGGATCCTTAGAGTGATATTTCGGGCGAAACAGCTTCGGAATAGAATAAAAATATGTCCTGATATCTTCCATAATCTGATTTTCAACAGCAAACTTTTTCATCGTTGTCCCAAAAGGTATCGAAAGCTCTCCTTGCGAAAGATTCATTTGCTCCATCGTTATGGCATACACTTCTGTCGGTGTTAACCCGAATGCTCTGATAAGGGATGCAATGGCAGCATTACGCTCCACTAAAAAATTTCGTGCTGCTTTTTTTCCTGTTGCTTCCGAGTATCGAAGTTTCATAGTATAGATCAGTTTAGTGAACTCCTCACTCTCAATAAAATCATTGTTTGTTAAGGAACGGAGCGGTGCTGTGTGTGATAATTTATGAATATCATGGGCTGCAATACATTGATAATATTTCAGGAAACGGCTCAGCACTGTCGCTAACCGGCGAATCGTCGCATGGGAAAGTTTTTTATTATGCAGGTAGACGAAGTATTTTTGAATATCGTCTTTTCTTAATGCCTTTAACGTATCCATATCCGTTTTTTTCTGTTCTGCTTCAAGCCAAGAAAAAAACTTCTTCAAGTCTGATTCGTATTGTTTTAGCGTCAATTTAGAGCGTCCGGCTTCGTGCAAATCCTCTAGGAAAGCATGAGCAAAATCGGGTAATATAGCCATAAGCTTTCAGCCCCTTTCTTTTTTAAAAAATTTTTCTGGATTTAGATTAACTTCTTTCTTTATTTTAACATAGGTTAGTAAGTGAGAGAGAGGGAGGATTTAGGTTGATAAGAGCTAAAATTGGAGAATCGACATATGTGATTGGGACGGAGCTAGAATCACACTTTAGCTCATTCAAGAAACATATTATCGGAGATGATTTTGCCTACCCTACTGTTTATGGTACCCAAAAATTATTATATGCTGATTGGACAGCGAGCGGAAGATTGTATCGGAAAATTGAAGATAACCTTGTTGACATAATTGGTCCTTATGTAGCAAATACACATACAGAGTCCAACATAACTGGCACCTATATAACAAATGCCTACCATGAGGCAAAAAGCATCATTAAAAATCACGTGCATGCAAATGATGATGACATTCTAATCTTTGATGGTTTTGGCATGACAGGTGTTATCAATAAATTTCAAAGATTAATCGGCATTAAACATATGGACAAACGAACGCTGACTATTAAGGAAAGACCAATTGTTTTTGTAACACATATGGAGCATCACTCCAATTATCTGTCGTGGCTTGAAACTGCGGCAGAAGTAATCACAATCCGGCCAGATGCCAATGGCGATGTGGATTACAGTCACTTAGAGGAGCTGCTTCTATTGCATAAGCAAAGGCATATGAAAATAGGAGCGTTTACTGCTTGCTCCAATGTAACGGGCAGAAAAACTGATTATCATCAGCTAGCAAAACTAATGCATCAATATGGCGGGATTTGTCTTGTTGATTTTTCTGCATCCGCCCCATATGAAACCATGAATATGCATCCCGAGGATAAGGAAGCATTCCTAGATGTCATCTGCTTTTCGCCTCATAAGTTCTTAGGTGGACCAGGTACAAGCGGCGTTCTTATAATGAATAAAAAGCTCATTCATGCAAAAATTCCTGATCATCCAGGTGGAGGAACAGTTGACTTTACGAACGGATGGGGAGACATTCTTTATAAAAAGGATTTGGAAGAGCGGGAAGACGGCGGAACACCAGGCTTTCTTCAAGCAATTAGGACTGCTCTCGCTATTCAGTTAAAGGAAGAAATGAATGTCCAGAAAATGCAGCAACGTGAACAGGAGCTTGTCGCTTTGACAATGACAGAATTAAGTAAAATACCAGGAATAACGATACTGGACGGTGAAAATAAAAACCGCCATGGTATTATTTCCGTAATTTGTGAAGGGCTGCATTTTGATCTTGGAGCAAAGCTTTTGAATGACCGATTCGGCATTCAAGTAAGAGGCGGCTGCTCATGTGCCGGCCCATACGGTCACTATTTGCTTGGTATGAGTAAAGCGCAATCTAAGCAAATAAGTGCAGAGATTCAAAAGGGCATCTTCACAAATAAACCAGGGTGGATAAGAATCTCGCTTCACCCGACAATGACCAATAAGGAAGTTTATTCTATTATCCATGCTTTTAAAAAGATAATCATGTATAAAGAAGAATGGCAGAAGGATTACTGCTATATGCCTCGAAGCAATGAATATGTTTGTGCATTACGAAGTAATGATAATCATACGGATATTTTTAAATCCTCCTTAAAATAGAAACTGCTTTTTAAATAAGTGTATGCTAAAATATATACAATTGAATAAAAAGCAAACCACAGGGGGAGCATGTATGCTGAGAGTGATCTTAAATGATCAGACCCTTAGAACCTGTTAGTTAATACTAGCGTAGGGATCGTGGCTAAAAGACAATTAGCTAAGTAGATAAGTTTATTCTTAACTTTTTTATGCGGAAAAAACACATTAATCTTACTTCATCTCCCCTTTGGTATGCATATATAACAAGGGGGATTTTTTTATGAAAAAAATGGGGTTAGTTGTTTTAATTGAAATCGCCATCTTCGCAGCCTTTGCACTAGTACTGGATTTGCTGCCATCGATACATCTTGGCGCAAGCGGCTCTATTTCCATCGCAATGGTGCCAATCTTTATCATTGCTTTCCGCTGGGGTTTTAAAGCAAGCGTTGCAGCCGGCTTTTTATGGGGGCTGCTGCAAATCGTCACAGGAGATTTACAAGCACTGGCTTTTTGGCAAGTTATTCTTGAGTACTTCCTTGCCTTTGCCTGCATCGGGCTTGCCGGGCTGTTCATGCCAGCTATTCAAAATAAATTAAAAAATGGTGAAAAAGGCGCCGCGTCACTATTAATGGTTGCCGGCATCCTTTTTGGAAGCTTTGTCCGTTATTTTTGGCACTTTCTTGCTGGCGTAACAATCTGGGCTCAATACGCACCAAAAGGTCAGTCAGCCTTTGCCTATTCACTCTTTTACAATGGAGTTCCATTCATCGGTGCATCCATACTATGTGCCATTGTCGTTGTTATTCTGCTTGGAGCAGCACCGCGATTAGTGCTCAATCGTCCTGCTGGGCGCACAGGGTATCATGCCGGAAATACAGAAGCTAAATAGTGGTTGGAGAGGAGTCCTAAAGAGGGCTCCTTTTTGGATGTAATATTCATTAAATATTCACAAAGTACACTAATTTGGTCATTTTAAAAACGTTAACAAATATATAAAATTAGCTTATATAAGAATAAAGGGAAATCTATAAAGATTATCTATATATTATCGAAGGAAATGATAATATCTATGATTTAGAAGACTTTTCGTTAAAAAGATCCTTTCCGATTCAAACAGACGCTGACTTAATGTTTGGCAGCCTGCTTGTCAAACCTTCAGAATAACACTTACAGAAAAATGGAAAAGGCTCTTCCTTTTGTCTGCTCTTTTTTCATGTTAGAATAAAAATATCTTTCTATTAAAATAGAAAAAATATGGCATCATTTGATATGCATCACAGGAGGAAGGTAATGGCAGAAATATCTTTTCAAGCACCAAAAAGGCCTAACAAGTATAAATTCTTGCTGGGACTAGCATTTGCTGTTCTATTGGTAGTGACGAGCATCTTCTTTATATTCTATCCATTTGCAAGCTCTAAAACGGCTGAATACTTTAATGGAGAAAACCCGATTATTTTAGATGGAAAACAGGCTGGCAATGCATTAATAGACAATGGGACTGCTTACTTGCCTTTGAGCTTCTGGCAAGAAAATATAGATGAGAGCATCACATATGATTCTGAAAGCAATTCGGTAATAGCGACAACAAAAGATAAAGTGGTTCAGTTTCCATCTGAATCTGTTTCGTATTTTGTAAATGATGAAACGGTGGATCTGCAGTTTCATCCAATAAAGGATGATAATGGGGAAGTTTATGTAGCAGTTGAACCATTAATCGAGTTTTATCCGTACCAGTTTACCCAACTTAGTGAGGACACAAATGCCATTTTATTGGAGAAAGATGGTACGGAAAAAACAGCGGCAACTTTCAGCACTAAACAAGTGCGTGATGATTTTGCTAGGCTTCGTACAGAACCGACTCTTTTTTCTGCTTATACTGGTGAGCTTGAGCAAAAGGAAGCTGTAACGATTGAGAAGGAAGAGGGCGACTACTATTTTGTGCGTAAGAGCAATGGGGTTGCAGGTTATATTAAAAAAGACCTTGTTAATACAGAGGATACGATAACAGTTAAAGCTGAAGTAGAGGAAAAAACGCCTGCGCTGAAAAAAATAGACGGTCCAGTCAACCTTACATGGGAAGCTGTTTATTCTCAGAATCCAGACACTTCAAAAATTCCTAAAATGGATGGTGTTAATGTTGTGTCACCTACATGGTTTAAGCTGTCTGGCAACAAAGGAAATGTCAGCAATCTCGGCTCAGCGGATTACGTAAAATGGGCGCATAAGCAAGGCTATCAAGTATGGGGGTTATTCTCCAATGATTTTGACCCTCAAAAGACTCATGATGTTTTTAAAGACTTCAAGACGAGACAAAAAGTAATCAGGCAGCTCCTTGTATACAGTGAAATGTACAACCTTGACGGCATCAATATTGATATTGAGAATGTAAATGAAGAGGACGGCAAATATGTGACGCAGTTCGTAAGAGAAGCAACGCCTTACTTCCATGATGCAGGTTTAACAGTCTCGATGGATATCACATTCATTGCCGGCGGAAATTACTCTGCTTTCTTTGAAAGAGATCATCTATCTGAGATTGTCGACTATTTAGTTGTTATGGCATATGACGAGCATTGGGCAACCTCACCAACAGCCGGCAGTGTTGCAAGTCTTCCATGGGTGGAGAACAACCTGAAGACTTTGCTTGAGGAAGTGCCGAATAAAAAGCTAGTGTTAGGTGTGCCATTATATGCACGTTTATGGGAAGAGAAGGAAAACGGGGAAATCTCATCTGAGAGTCTCTCCATGGAAAAGGTGCAGGAATGGTTAGATACGTATAAAGTAAATCCAACGTATGATGAAGAAAGCGGCCAAAACTACGGCGAATACTATGATTCAAAAACAAAATCCACCTATAAAATTTGGCTGGAAGATGAATTGTCTTTATCTAAGCGTGCAAAGCTTGTAGAAGAGTATGATTTGGCAGGAATTGCGAGCTGGTCCCGCTACTTTGCAGACGAGTCAGCATGGGTAGCCATGGATTTAGAAGAAGACAACAGCAAATAAAGAAAAGCCCTTCTTGGTTATGCAAGAAGGGCTTTTTAGTATGCTGACAAAAACTTTTGGATTCGGTTTATCATGAAAGGGTGTGCTTTTGTCTTTTCATTTTCAAGTGGATGCAGTCAAGATTAGTCCGTTGCTTTATGTTAATGAAAGGACACAGTTTTAGGAGACGTTCAAGATATGGAGGGTTCAAAAGCTAATAGTGTAAGATTGTAAAGAATTAGTGTCTCTGTATGGCTTTTTAAAATAAAGAATCTTTCACCCTTGCCGCTTTGCATATAGAAAAACATAAGCTAAACTAGTACATAATAGCAATTTAAGGAGGCTCCTACATGATTAAAGTGTATCCATTAGGAACAGGTGGTGCTTTTACAAAGCATTATCATAATAATTATATATTTGAACTAGGCGACAGAAAGCTTTTGGTTGATGCCGGTACAACGTTGCGCTTCAGTCTGCCTGCGGCTGGCTATAAAGAAACGGATGTAACAGATATTGTGATTACCCATTTGCATGCAGATCATGTCGGGGGCTTGGAGGAGTTTGCGCAGCGCTGCATGTGGCTGTATAGTTATAAGCCAAACTTGTGGATTCGTGCAGAGCTAGCTGAAGGGATAGAGGATGTGCTGAAAGCTGGATTATTTACAGACGGTTTGCAGCTCAGCGATTATTTCCACGTGCATTACGAAAAGGATGGTTTTCAATTAGGCAATGATTATGAAATAGAGTTTATTAAAACAGATAATTTACATGCGAAAGATATGCTCTCAATGGGCTTTAAACTGTCTGACAAGAATGATAATGTTAATATCATTTATACAAGTGATATTGGCAAGCATGAGGAAGCTTTATTTGATAAACATTTTGATGAAAACACGAAAGCACTATTTCATGATATTTCCTTTATTCAAACACCGGTCCATTCCTATATAGATGATGTGATAGCTTATTATTCTGACAAGCTTGCGCTTCCATCTTTATACGGTATGCATTATGCTGATGACATTGATGCAGTAGAAATAGAGAAAAAATACGGAATACAAATGGTGAAGATACAGCAGCCCCTTGTGTTTCCATAAAATTTTCAAGCAGACATGTTCATACATGTCTGCTTATCTAATCAGCAGGGTTTATGATAGCGAGAACTTGATGATCCTCCCAGTTGCCATTAATTTTTACATTTTTTCTGGCAATACCTTCTTTATGAAATCCTGCCTTCTCTAATACTCGGATTGAGCCGATATTATGTGGCATTACCCCTGCTTCGATTCTATGAAGCTTAAGTCTTGTAAAGGAATATTCTACAACAAGCTTAACTGCTTCTGTTCCATAACCTTTGCCGTTATGAGCGTAATCGATAAAATACCCGATAAATGCACTTTGCAGTGAGCCTCTTACAACTTGAAACAAGCTGATTGTTCCAACGAGTCTCTGATTTTCATTTTCAAATATGCCGAATTGATAGTGAGTGTCTGCCTTCCATTTTTGTTCCCAATCAGCAATTAATTGCTGCTGTCTTAAAAGAGAATAATAGTGCTGATCCCGCTCCACTGAAAATCTCTCAAAAAAAGCTTTATTCTCATTCTGATACGTTAAAAGACTTTCTGCATCCTCTAAGGAAAATCGTCTTATATGTATATGTGTACTAGATAACATCCTTTCCACCACCTTACTACTAATATAACGCAAAAATCATATAGAAAGGGGGATTATTATCTAAAGTTTCTCACCTTATTGTACAGTGATAGCTAAACCACAAAAAAGAACTTTATGAAAGTAAAATCAGCCTAGAATACGAGTTAGTCAAATGGGGGAGAGTAAAGGATAAAGTTGGAAAGATTTGAGGCTGTTTTTTATGGATGAGAAAACAATACGACAAAAACGAAAAGAAGAACATATTGAGCTTGCTTTACAACAGAACTACTTGCCACACGCTGATTTTGATGATTTATTCTTGATTCACCGCTCCTTGCCGGAGACTGGAATAGAAGATATAAAGCTGCAGACCAAGATAGGTCCACTATCCCTCCCATATCCAATCTTTATTAATGCGATGACAGGCGGCAGTGAAAAGTCAGGCGAGATTAATGGAGCTCTTGCTGAAGCTTGCATGGAAACAGGGATTGCGATGGCAGTTGGTTCTCAGCATGCAGGCATCAGAAATGAAGCATTAGCACATACCTATAAAATTGTGAGAAAGAAAAATCCAAAGGGAATTGTGTTTGCCAATGTTGGTGGAGATGTTCCCATTGATTACGCACTTAAGGCAATAGACATGCTTGAAGCAGATGCATTGCAGGTTCATGTGAATGTGCCGCAAGAGCTTGTCATGCCAGAAGGAGAACGGGATTTCACTAATATACTTCTGCGGTTGGAAAAAATGGCGGCAAAATTGGATGTGCCCGTAATCGTGAAGGAGACAGGATTTGGCATGTGCACTGATACATTGTTGCAATTGAGTGATGCGGGAATTCAGTATGTCGATATAGGGGGCAGGGGTGGCACAAACTTTGTCCATATTGAAAATGAGCGGAGAAGCAAACGTGATTTTGCTTATTTAAAGGAATGGGGCCAATCGGCTGCTGTATCTTTGCTGGAAGCACAGCCAGTATTAGGTAAGCTGACAATAATTGCTTCAGGAGGAATACGCAACCCCCTTGACGCAGTCAAATGCTTCTCTTTAGGAGCAGCTGCAGCTGGAATCGCCGGACCGTTTTTAAAGATTCTTCATAATGAAGGTGTGGTAGGATTGATAGACGAACTGGAAGAGTGGAAAGAGCACTTAAAGACACTTCTAGTTCTGCAAGGAGCAAAATCTATTGCCAGCCTGCACAGCTGCCCCATTGTCGCAACTGGAAGGGTAAAAGAATGGAGTGAAGCAAGAGGGCATGATTGGCAAGGGTTAGCTAGAAGACGACCAAAATGACTGGGCTAATCCAAATATTAGCTCAGTAATATATCTTTTTTTACTTTTTTTAATAGCCCTTTCTTTTTCCTGCTATGTAAATATGATATTATCAATATTCAAGCACTAGTTTTTTGTTAATTTGGAGAAAGAGGAACAGCATGTTTGCAACTATATTTTGGACTATTTACATAGGCTTGCTGGGAACAGCAGCAATTGGATTTTTAATAAAGGGAAAATATAAGACAACCTTGTCAAAAATAGACTTTGCCCTTTCTGTCATAACATGGATAGGCTTATTTGGCTTTGTGACAGACACACAAATATGGACACCATTAATTTGGAAGATTGTGTTTTTTGTAGGGCTGGCATGGGAAATCTTATATGGGGTTTTTCTAAACGACCATTATGGCGAAGAGCCGGAGGAAGATGTACCGTTTATTATTGTCATCATTTTTTTTATTATATTTGTTGGCCCGTTATATTATGGGTTATACAGCTACGCATTTTAATATGGAAAATTTTAGA
This sequence comes from Bacillus sp. Au-Bac7, assembly GCF_021341655.1. Lineage (NCBI taxonomy): Bacteria > Bacillati > Bacillota > Bacilli > Caryophanales > Bacillaceae > Bacillus > Bacillus sp. Au-Bac7. The sequence goes on from NZ_JAJTTG010000001.1 coordinate 766,489, forward strand.
GAGAGTTGCATTGGCAGCTCTCTTTTTTATGGTAAAAAAGGAACTAATGTTCTATAATGGAAATAATTAACTATGGAGGTGAGGGGAATGAGACCGGAATTGTCATCAGAAATTACGGTTGCTTCTTTCCAAGAGTATTACTGGCTGAAAACGGAATTGCAGCAGTTTTGCCGGACAAATGGGTTGAGTGCAGCTGGGTCTAAGCTTGAGTTGACAGAAAGAATAGAGGTGTTTCTACAAACAGGAAATCAGGAAGCCTGCAAGAACAAAATCGCCAAAAACGCAACGGGAAAGTTTATCATTAAATACTGTAATAACCGAAAACCATCGCTGCAGTCAACAGGTAAGAGCATTTTTCGTATCTGCAATAGGGAAAAAATTTCATTTTTCTACTTTTATGCAAAACTATTTTCGCAATAATGCAGGGAAAACATATCGAGATGCTGTCGCCGCATGGCATGAGGAGGAGGAACGGAAAAAGGATCCAAATTATAAGAGAGAAATTGCTCCTCCATTTGAATATAATCGGTTTATACGTGATTTTTTTGCAGATCCTAACAACAGAGGGAAAAGCCGCGATGAAGCGATTCAGGCTTGGAATACGATTAAGAAACTGCCAGGCAGCAATGCATATAAACGTTAAAATACAAGTAAAAAACCATCCTAATGGGATGGCATTTATTTCAATCTCACAATTAAATCTTCGTATTTTGCTAGAATTATAGCTTTCGTGTAGGGGTTTTGAATTTCGGCGAGCCCGTTTCCATAATCAAAGAAGACAATATGAATTTTGCTTTTATAAATAACTTTCTGGCCAAATTTGATGTTGCATCCTCCTTTAGGTGCAGCTTGAAATAAAAACTTAGCATATAGAAAGATAGATGTAAACTCCAAAGGAGCTTCATGTATAAGTGCCGATTCAAAACAATATGGAAACAGTATGGAGAATTTCATCTTTAACGAGCATCCAAGTGAAGGAGGGAAAAAAAGTGGCAGCAGAGAAAATTATTTTGCGGGAAATGGAGCGAAAAGACTGGCGAGCTGTTCATGAATATGCATCACAACATATCGTATGCAAATATCAGCCTTGGGGTCCTAATACAGAAGCAGAATCGGCTGCATTTGTTGATCAAGTACTGATAGATGCACAGCATCATTCGCGTACGAGATTTGTTTACAGCGTTTTTCTTCCGGATAGCCTCAAAGTAATCGGTGCCGGAGAATTAAACATCAGAGATATTTATCATCAAACTGGTGAAATTTCCTATATTATTCATCCTGATTATTGGGGCAAAGGATATGGAACAGAACTCGCCAAAAAGCTAATTGAGATTGGTTTTTCAACAAAAAACCTTCACCGAATTTACGCCACATGTGATCCAAGAAATATTGGATCAGCAAAGGTTTTAAAGAAATCAGGCATGACGGAGGAGGGAAGACTAAGGGAGGATATGCTGATACGTGATGGTTGGCGTGATTCATTGCTTTTCAGTATTCTAGAACATGAGTGGACTTAAAAGAAAACATAAAGTGATTTTAGTGTTGTTATTTATCATTATTGCCTTCATTCTTATGCTTGCCATTTTATGGCGGCAGGGAATTTTTATCCCAAATGAATTTCAGGCAAATAATTATTCAGTAAAGGGAATTGATGTTTCGGCTTACCAAGGGGATATCAACTGGCCTGTAATAGAGGAGCAAGCAATCGATTTTGCGTTTATAAAAGCGACAGAAGGCAGCTCTTTCGTGGATGAAGAATTCTTTGACAATTGGTTAGAAGCAAATAAAACAAGCCTGCGAGTTGGGGCATACCATTTTTTCAGCTATGACAGCAGTGGCAAAACACAGGCAGAAAATTTTATTAACACAGTCCCAAAAAAGAATGCTGCATTGCCGCCAGTGATTGATGTGGAGTTTTATGGAAATAATTACAAAAATCCTCCAAAGCGCAGTTATGTGGAACAAGAATTGCGTACGATGATTGAATTGCTTGAAGAGCATTACGGCCAACGAGTCATTCTGTATGCGACTCAAAAAGCATATAATCTTTATATAAAAAATGGTTTTAAAGATACAGATATTTGGATTCGCGATGTTTTTACAAATCCCTCTCTGGCAGATCATCGTCATTGGATTTTTTGGCAATATACAGATAAAGAAAAACTGGCTGGCTATAACGGTGAAGAAAAATTTATTGATATGAATGTATTTCATGGCAGTAGCCTTGAGTTTGAAGCATACGGAAAATAACGAAACAGAGCATTCTTGAAGTCAAGAATGCTCTGTTTCGTTATTGCTTACCGTTCTTAATCAATTCAGCTATATGAACGACACGCTGTGCTTGTACTTTTGCCGCTTTTTTAAACACTTCTTTGTCACCGACAATCTGGTTGTTCTGGTCTACAGTAACGCTTGTTCCATACGGATTGCCGCCTGCTGCATACAAGGATTGGTCTGTGTATCCTGGTGTGGCGACAATTGCACCCCAATGATACATAGTTGTATACAGACTAAGAATGGTAGCTTCCTGTCCACCATGTGGATTTTGGGCTGAAGTCATCCCGCTGACCACTTTATTTACCGTCTTGCCGTGGAACCAAATTCCTCCTGTTGTATCTAAAAACTGTTTCATTTGTGCTGCCATATTGCCAAAGCGTGTTGGCGTGCTGAAGATAATAGCATCAGACTTTTCAATTACCTCAGGTGTGACAACAGGAATATCCTTAGTTTCTTCAATATGTGCTTTCCAAGCTGGATTTCCTTCGATCACACTTTGGGGAGCAAGCTCTTCAACACGGTAAATCGTTACTTCCGCACCGCTTTCTTTGCCGCCTTCAGCAGCCCATTGTGCAAGCTGATAATTTGTACCTGTTGAGCTGTAGTAAACAATAGCAAGTTTAACTGTCATTGAAAATTCCTCCTATTCATTATTTATGTTCAAAATGGATACTTGCGGAATTTCGTCTGCACAGAGATCCATTTCGTCACCGTAAATTCTTCCGCAATCCATTCATTTCCGAAGCGTCCCATACCGCTTGCTTTTGTACCGCCGAATGGCACAGTAGGACTATCGTTTACGGTTTGGTCATTTATATGAGTCATGCCGCTTTCAATTGCCAAGCCAAGTTCTCTGCCACGTTCAAGATCATTTGTAAAGATGGCTGAGCTTAGTCCGTATTCTGTGTCATTCGCTAGGTCAATGGCGTGTTCATCTGAATCTGCCTTAATAATCGTCGAAATTGGTGCAAATAATTCTGATTGTGCCAATTTGCTTCTGTTATCGACATCAATAAACACAAATGGTGTTAAAAGATTACCGATTCTTTCACCTTCCAGAGCCAATTGGCAGCCTTCGTTTTTAGCTTCTTCAATAATAGCCATCGCTTTATCTGCTTGCTTTTCATTGATGAGCGGTCCAATGATGGTTTTTGGGTCCTGTGGGTCACCATATGGGATCTGCTTAACTCGGTCTATATACTTTTGCACGAACTCTTCATAAAGATCCTTATGAATGATTAACCGATTTATAATCATGCATATTTGTCCTTGATGAATGAATTTACCGAAAATAGCTGCATCAACAGCTCTATCGATATCTGCATCTGCTAAAACGATAAATGGATTGTTTCCGCCAAGCTCTAAAGCAACTCGTTTTAACATACTGCCTGCTATTTTACCAATATGTTTGCCGACAGGTGTTGATCCCGTAAAGCTGATTAAACCAGAATCTTTACTTGTCAGCATCTCATCGCCCAGCTCTTCTAAGTCTGACTGGATGACCTGCAGTACGCCCTTTGGCAGTCCGGCAATCTCAAAGGCGCGAGCGATGATGGAGCCTCCGGCAAGGCCTGTCTGCACATCTGGCTTATGAACAACAGCATTTCCGAGGGCTAAAGCTGGTGCGATTGTTCGCATTGATAAATTCATCGGAAAGTTAAACGGCGAAATAGAGGTAATAACACCTAATGGCAGCCTGTACACATAGTTTTTTTTCCCTTCGGTTGTTTCTGCCATCTCTCGTTTTTGATGAATCTTGTCTACAAGATCAAACGAAGCCTCTAAGTAGTTAAGACTCAAGTCAAATTCTACATTTGCTTTAATCGAACTTCCGCCTGTCTCCTTTGAAATAATGGAGACAATTTCTTCTCTGTTATCACGCAAAAATTCACTTGCCTTTTTAAGGACGGCAAGTCTTTCTTCAGGTGTTCTATTGCCCCAGTCTTTTTGCGCTTTAACGCTTGAAGTAAATGCAGCATGGAGCTGGTCGGCAGTTGCCAAACTAAACGAAGTGATAAGCGATTGATCATATGGGTTTTTATCCTCGAATGTTCGGCCTGTTTTTCCTTCTGTCCATACGCCATCAATAAAACTTTTGTTTAGCTCTTCAAAATGTTCCAAGATATACACCTCTGATTAAAATATAGTCTTGTCCTAGTCTTGCTGAGTTTCATCCATATTATTCTACCCGATGAAATTTCCGGCAAACGTTAACGGGTTTTGTATAACAGACATGATAATAAGGCATGGTAAATAAAAAAGCCCCAGACTTAAGCTGGGAGCAGTTCATTACAGGCCGTTATCTATTTTTTTTAATAAATACATTAACTGATTTCTTTCCTCATCTGTTAAGTTTTTAGTTAATTCCTTATTTAGCTGGTCTAAAACAAATTGTATATGTGGATATACATCAATAGCTTTTTTTGTGGGGTAAAGTTCATTTGCACGCCGGTCTTTTCTGGCCGTTTCCTTAATAATGTAGCCAGCTTTTTCTAATTGGTGGACAGAACGAGCGGTTGTCGCTTTATCGAATTTCAGCTTAGATGTAAGTTCGTCTTGGTTTATCCCAGGTTTTTGAATGATCCATTTCAAGAACGCATATTGTCCGCCATTGCCGATTTGATATTGTTTAAATGCTTTGAGCAAATATTTTTGGTTTTGTCTGTGAATGACAGATATTAATCTTCCTAAAGGTGCTTCCTTCATTTTCGTCAACTCGCTTATATTTTATCAAGTCAATTGCTTAAGCTTTTTGATTAGATTACAATAAAATTGTTGCGTGCGCAACTAATGAATAGAGGTGATGATGTTGGCAACAGTTCAAGCTGGCGCAAATGGTCATGAAAAACGCTGGACGATATTAATTATTTTAAATTTGTTTACCTTTATGGCAACATTGGATGGCAGTATCGTAAATATTGCTCTTCCAACTGTTTCAAAAGAGCTTTCCTTGCCCCTTGCGCAATCTCAATGGATTGTCAGCAGTTATTTAATGATGATTTGTACGGCGATATTGTTCTTTGGAAAGCTGGGGGATATATTTGGCAAAATAAAAATCTTTCGAATCGGGTCAATTATTTTCATTATCGGGTCATTTCTTTGTGGATTTAGTCATTCTTTAGGATTTTTGATTTTTTCCCGTGTAGTACAGGCCATTGGCGCTGCGATGACGATGGCGAATAATCAGGGGATAGTCACAGAAGTGTTTCCTCCAAGAGAAAGGGGCAAAGCGTTAGGCTTAATAGGGACCTTTGTGTCATTGGGAAGCATTGCAGGACCAAGCCTTGGCGGCGTTATATTATCTAGTTTAGGCTGGGAATATATTTTTTGGCTTAATGTGCCGATTGGCATTATTGCGATTATGATTGCCTGGAAGCTCCTGCCAAAGGACGTGACGACTACAAAAGTGAAGATCGATGTTCCTGGAAGCCTCTTGTTTGCCTTTGCGATATTATTTCTGTTTTCAAGTCTTCTGTTAGGTCAGCAATATGGTTATGCTAATATTTTTATTATTTTATCTGTTTTGATAGGGATTATTTTGTTTATCCTGTTTGTTCTCGTTGAAAGAAGGACGGAAAACCCCATGCTGTCCTTTTCCCTATTTAAGAATTCTCTGTTTACGATCAGCATCGTTTGTGGATTTCTCGTGTTTGTTGCTAATTTTTGCTTCAATATACTTGCACCATTTTATACACAAGATATTTTAGGACTATCACCATTGCATGCAGGCTATATTTTAATGCTGTTTCCGATTGCAATGGCAGTTGTTGCACCGTTTAGCGGAGCTCTTTCTGATAAGATTGGCGGGCAAATAATAACCTTTGCTGGGTTGATTTTAATGATAATCGCCCAGATAGGGTTAACATTTCTTCATGAAGGAAGCAGTATTCTCACATTATCGATACTAATTGTTTTGCTTGGAGCAAGCACAGGCTTATTTCAATCTCCTAACAATTCATTAGTCATGTCTACAGTTAATCGAAAACAGCTCGGAATTGCTGGCAGTATAAATTCGCTCGTGAGAAATTTAGGAATGGTCGTCGGTATTTCTGTCGCAACAAGCACTTTGTTTTCTGTGATGAGCTTGCATGCAGGCTACCGAGTGACAGCATTGATTCCTGACAGGCCTGACATATTTCTAGCAGGCATGCATGTCGTGTTTATCGGATCAAGTATTCTGTGCTTCATAGGGGCAATCCTTACAGGACTTCGATTTTATTCATCCAGAAAAGGGATGAAGAGAAGGGAAAATACCGCATAAAAAAGCACTTGATTCGTTATCCGAATCAAGTGCTTTTTATTGCATGGTGAAGTTTTGATTATGTAATGGACAGTCCTAAAAGATTTGGATAATTTCTTGCATACCAATTGCGCCATCTTCAGTTGTTAAACGATACTGCCATGTGTCTTTAGCAAAACTGCTATCCTGCCTAAGATGGCACCGTATGTTTTAATAACTTAACCCTGAACACCTAAATTTTAACTTCCGACGTGTATTCGTCTTTATAAAAAAATAAAAAAGCTAATAAACACACTGATTTTAAATTCCAATTTAGGTGAACAAACTACATGCCAATTTTATATATTAGTAGTGTAGAGATTAATTAGATAAAACGACATAAGGGGAGAGAATAAATGGCATGTCATTTTTGTACAGGGCATGATAAGGCAAACGGAGGCACTTGCAGCAAATGCGGCCATTGGTATTGCTGGAATTGCTCTGACTTATCAAGAGGAAACAGCCCAAGATGCCCTTCTTGTGGGAACACAGCACCTCAAGCAAGACAAATATCATGGGGTGTTTACAGAAATAGTTAAAGAGTGTCAAGAGCCTTGCAAACAGGCTCTCTTTTTATAGGCGAGTACAGAGAATAAAGCAAATTACTATAAAAAGAATTCTATAATGAAATAAACCTATAATGCAAAAAAAATGACAAATAATTACATATATGCAATAATAAACAAACGGGAATTTTTTAATGTGAATGGAGGTGAACAAAAATGAATGAGAAAGATGTTTGGGGCATGAGATCCGTTATATTAACGGCTATCTTAGTTGCAGCAGCCTTTGTAATATTTATCCTGCCTCGAGTTTTTGAGTTAGGGACAGTAGTCCTTTTATATCTTTTGATATTGGTCGGATTTGTTGTATCGTTTATTTTTGGTTTATTAAGTAAAAAATCTTTTAAGGTTTTTAGTTTAATAGCGAACACTGTTCTGTTTTTAGGGTTAGGAGTAGTTACCTTCTTCCTAGCACTTGCCTATGGAATTTCGGAGCCTTAATAAAAGAAGCTCCCTAACAAAAGCTAATTACTCTCTGTTAGGGGAGCATCTTAAGTCAGTTTAACGATTAATTACAGGAACTTTATATTCGGGAAAGACTTTATACCAATACAATGTTTTATCAATATTTGGATGAAAGACATGCTTTAAAGTATCAACACCGCCAAGTTCCATTCCTTGTTTTATGTAAAATTTACAGGCTAGCAGGTTATCATCCTGTGCCTCAAGAGAAATTCCCCGTAAGCTCATTTGTATTGCCCATTGTTCTGCTGTTGCAAACAATGTTTTACCAACCCCATTTTTTCGATAATCTTTGCACACTGCAATATTCTCAATATAGCAGAACTTATTCCAATCTTTAATTAGACGGATTTGCCCGATATATTCATCACCTATAAAGGCAAGAAAGATTATTTTATTCTCTTTGTTTATATAATCATCCCATTCAAGGTTATCATCAGGAAATTTTGTATATGACGTATGTTCATACAGCTCTTCTTCATAAGTCCATTTACCATTATTAAACGAGGGAATCAGCCGACCGATGATGGAGAATGGTTCATTTGTTTTATTTATGATGCTTATATGTTCTCGCTGAAATGGCTTCACAGTAATTTGCGTTTCCAAGTATGTTACCGCCCTTCAAGAATAATATATCATTATCATAGCATGACGCATAAAAAATGTAATTATTGTTCGAATACTTAGGTAATTTTTATAAAAAAAAGACACCGATTTAATGACTGGTGTCTCTTGATGCGATTAAACTGGTTTTTTCGCTTCTTTCATAAATACAACTGCCTGATTTCTTCCTTGTGCTTTTGCTTGATACAATGCGGCATCTGCATTTAAGATTAGCTGGTGCAGACTTGTTTTGCTTGTTTCACCGGAGCTGATACCGATACTGATTGTCAGCGGAAGACTGCCGCCAAATTCAAGCTCCATTGCTTGGTCTTGCATTGCAAGAACAAGCTGTTCTGCAATCGTTTTAGCTTGGTTATGGGACGTATTTGGCAGAAAAACAATGAATTCTTCACCGCCATAGCGGCCGATAATTCCACTGTTATGACATATATTATGAATAATGTTGGCTACAAAAATAATTGCTTTATCGCCAGTCATATGACCATATGTGTCATTAACATTTTTAAAATGATCAATATCAATTAAGAACAGGGAAGAGCTGTCATTCAGGCTTGCTGTTATTTGATAAAGGTCTGTTATTTGCTCAAAGAAATACTTCCGATTATAAAGATTAGTCAGATGATCAAACATGGCGGAAACTTTCAAATTCTGATAGTTTTCTAGCTTTGTAAGAATATGCTGAAAATGATCGGCGAACGATTCGGTAATGATGTTAGCTTCGAATTTCTGAAGTTCTCCTTCTTGCTCGTTAAATACAACAAACAATCCTTCCTTTTTAGCAGCCTTTATCGGAATCGAGATTAAGGAGTGAATATCATTTTGAATGCCAAAAGGGTTATTACGGATATTTGTCATAAATTGAGGATTATCCATAAACTCTTCTGAAACAGTCCATTTGTCTGTTTGTATGGCATTTCCCTTATGTGCATAAACACTCCAGCCTTCTTCTTCCCGTTCTAAAAATAAAGCATTTTCGTATTTTGTCACATCTTGCAATACGGTCAGCCCGCTCTCAATAAGGGCTGGTGTTTCTTCCATCGCTTCCATATTTTTATAAGAGTTGTGGAGCATCGACTGAATATAGTATTTTTTTGTTTCTTGTTCTTTTTCAAGGCTGATTCTTTTGATTTTGTCAGCAAGACCAAGAGAAAGAATAAACACCTCTACTAGTGCGCCAATTTTTGGAGCAATAAGTGTAAAATGATTGAGCGGCAGGATTTTATAGGCAGCCAGCAGGTTTAGGACAACCCCTAAAACGAGCAGACCCCATGCTGCAAAATAATATTTAGCTTCTCTTGAATGAGCCCTCACGATTATTGCAACAGCAATAATATAAAAGACAAAAATCGTCGCCACAACCGTGCTAATCATCGTTGATAGCGATGGAGCAAACATTAGCGGAGCAAGCAGTGACAAACAGAAAACAGCAAGAATCCAATTGGTCAGCTTATACAGCCAAAGAGCAGCTGTTTTCACCTGCAGGAAATGTTTGGTGAATTGCAGGGCAAATAATGACGTGAATATGATAAAAAAGGAATTAGACCTCAATGCCCACCATGGGGAATCTCCCCACAAGAATTGATATGCATACCCATCCCAAATCAACTGCATAACCGTAAAGCCAATGACAAAGAAAATATAATATAAGTACGTTTTTTCTTTTAATGAAAAGAATAGAAAAGTATTATAAATGATCATTGCGATCATTACTCCAAAATAAATGCCGTTTGCGGTTTGGGTAAAATAATTATCAGTTGAAAAAGAGATAGGGTCCCATAAGATAATCGGTGCTTGAAAGAAAGTGTCTGTCTTTATTTTCAGAAAATAAACTTGTTCACCATCTTTCTCCAAAGTGATAGGAAATAACAAATTTTTATGCTTAATTTTCCGATCATTGAAAGGTAAACTGTAGCCAATTGTGTCTTCTTCTATCAGCTTGCCTGCTACTTCTCTGTACAAAGTAACAGAGCTGAGATGTGGTTTTTTAATTTCAAGAAGAAGTTCCTTTTCACTTGAAGACATATTAGTCAGAGGAAGCTTTATCCAGTAGCTTGCTGAGCTGATGTTACCGGAAGGGTTGGCTTCGGAAAATGGACGGAACTCATCCTGTTTATCTACTATACTATTAGGAGCGATTTTATCGGAATAATCAATATAAATGCTAGTCTTGTTTGTTGCATTTAGTTCGTTCAGGCTGTTCCCTATCTTAATCTCAGCAGCTGATACAAGGTGTGCAGATGCCGTCCATACAGCAATAAATAACAGCAGGAACAGAAGACGACTCTGAAAGAATACTTTCATAAAATAACTCCTCTAATGTAAATTAGTAGTATAATTATACCATGATTTTCTAAACTCTCTACCAGTGGAGGAAAAAAATGAAAAGTAAATTATATAGTAAACTTGTAAAAGACTTCCAAACAGGTGATATCATTTTGTTTAATGGCAAATATCCTATCAGCAAGCTAGTGGAAGAATTAGAGCATAGCAAGTGGTCCCATGTAGGCATGGTTGTAAGGCCCGATCCTGAGGGAGAGGTGTATTTCTTTGAATCTACTGCATTAACAAACTTAGAAGATGTTCTTGAGCATGATCATAAAACCGGTCCTAAGCTAGTTAAGCTGATTGATCGCCTGAAGACATACGGAGCGGATCTAGTCCCTTATGTACCACCGGTTTATGCAGTTCGTTCTCTAAAAAAACATAGTGCTGTTAACATGGACAAATTATATACGTACATAAAGGAAGTGCACGGCATACCGAACCCATCTGAATGGAAGATGATTGAAGAAGTAATCGAAGGAAGAATCTTCTCTATCCATAGTAGAAGCAAAGATTATACTTGCAGCAAGCTGATTGGGGAAACGCTGGAGGTTCTCGGCCTTTATAAACCAAAAATGCCTCTGAACGGCCTTATGCCGATGGATTTTTCTACTGATAGTCATATTAAACAGCTTTCCGCTCTATGGGAAGAGGAAATCTACATCGAACTTGAAAAAGAAGAGGCTGTCGGCTAAATCCAAAAAAGCTGGCGTTAACCGCCAGCTTTAAAAATGTATTTTCACCCCTTTTTTTGCACTCTCCACTGCACCAAAGACCATCTTCATGCTTTTTATGTTATCTCGGCAATCTGTTTCTGCATTTCTGCCGTTCTCAATGGAAGCAAACATTTCATCAAGACAGCCCCAATGCCCTTCACGAGCTGTCCAGCTGCCTTCATAATTCTTTCTTTCTACTGGATAAATGAAGCTGTCTTCGTTTGAGGTGTTTTTTATTTCTGCATAGAGACTGGTTGTTCCGTCCCATGCTGCACTGCCGCTGCTACCAGTAGCCCGCCAGTCAGATTCCCAGGAGGTGTTAAGTCCCTCTGCACACCAAGAGCCATTATAAGTGAATACAGAGCCGTCATTCATTTCAAAAATGCAGACAGCAGATGCGTTTCCTTTATACCAAGAGCCCTTCGGATTGTATTCATGACAATACACAGAAACAGGGTCTGCCTGCAGAAGGAAGCGTGCTTGATCGAATGTATGGATAGCCATATCCACAATGAGAGGGCTATCCATGATTTCTCGGAAACCGCCAAAATGAGGTCCAAGGAAAAGGTTCGCATGCAAAGAACCTATGTCACCAATCATACCAGAAGCAAGGAGCTCGCCAAAGGCGCGGATTTGCCGGTTATAACGACGGTTTTGCATAACACTGTAGCTCTTTCCAGTCTCCATAGCACAATCAACTAACCGTTGCGCATCCTCAACGGTTTCTGCCATTGGTTTTTCACCAAATACATGACAGCCCGCCTTTAATGCAGCCGAAACAATAAAGGGGTGAGCTGCTGGAATGGTAACATCAAATACAAGGTTTGCTCCAGTGTTTTTGATTGCCTCATTAATATCCGTAAAAACTGGTACTTCTAAATCGAATTTTTCTGCTAAAGTTAACGCCGTTTCTGCATTTAAATCAACAAGTCCTGCTATTACTGCATTCTCGCGCTGCAAAGCATATTCTAACCAAGTATGGGACATGCTGCCGCAGCCGGCAATAATGATTTTATGAGTAGCCAAATGTATCACCTCTATCAGTTTGTTAAGCGTTTTCATATATAGTTATTATAATGTATTCTTCTTCATCATTAAATAGAATTCATTTAAGACCAGGGATAGTTCAATAAGATTTTTTAAAGTTGGCTATACTAACGGCAAAATGATTCAAGGGGGCTTTACGATGCCGAAGAAACATGAAGCTGACAAGGAAGACGCAGCGGCTGAAACAGAATCGAAAGTAGTAGCACTGCATAAAGAGGAGCATAAGGATAAAATAGCGGAGCTTAATCGATTACTAGCGGCAGTGATGACCTACATCTCCGATGATGAAGTAGAAGAAATCGATGTGTCTTATTTACTTGATAATACAAAAGGCTTAAAAGAGTGGTGGGATGAATATAAGGAAAGCAACAGAAAAGTCGTGGAAGAAGAAATCAAAAAGTCCCTCAATAAGCTATCATTGAAGGAATTGGAGCAGATTCGTGAACAAATAAAGGAAAAAAATGAGTAAAGCTTCCGAATGCGGGAGCTTTTTTCTATGCTGAACTTTACAATTTTTAGAAAATATAATTGTAGTGCGTTTCTCGGATTGGTAAAATTGGAATACAATCTCATTATAAATGGTAACAGGGTAGTAAACTCAACTAAAAACTAAAAATTATTAACGTAGGCTCAGACTTCAGGAGCCTTTTTTTCATGTTCCTATTTTTATAGAGGGGTGTTTGTACAAATGAAACTAGCTGAAAAGCAATATGAACGAAATAATCTAGCTTTTTCGATTAGAACAGCAGAAGAAAAGGATTCAGCAAGCTTATCAAATTTGCGGCTGCAGATTGACGGAGAAACGGAAAATATGGATAGAGAAAAGGGAGAGGCCTTTTTGGATGAAGCAGCATTTAAGAAAGTGATAAATGAGGATACTATTGCGAATAACAGCTTGTTTTTGGTTGCTGAGACGGCTGGTAGGCTTGTCGGTTTTTCAAGATGCGAGGGCGGCGCGCTTAAAAGAACAACCCATCGTGCTGAATTTGGGATCTGTGTGTTAAAGGAATTTTGGGGTTGCGGAATTGGCACACTTTTATTGAAGAGCACAATCGAGTGGGCTGATAGCATCCCATTAAAAAAGCTATCATTGTCTGTACTTGAGACAAATCAGAAAGCGATCAGCATGTATACGAAGCACGGCTTTGAAGTAGAAGGAATATTAAAGAATGATAAACGATTAGCTGATGGACGTTTTTACAGCACAATTGTCATGGGCAGACATCACAATATAGAAAGTTAAATGATATAAGGAGTGATGTTAAATGGGAGTAATATTTGGTGCTCGCAACTCAACATTAAAGTATCGGTACCGTAAAGCTGTATATGCAGTCATAATTAAAGATGGAAGCTTGCTTACAGTTATAAATCCTCGCGGTCATTATTTCCTGCCTGGTGGGGGAACAAGAGAGGGTGAAACGAATCTGCAGTGTTTAGAAAGAGAGCTGCTGGAGGAAACTGGCTTTACAATAGCAAATGCTCAATACATCGGACGTGCTGATATGTATTTTCTTTCTCCAAGTGGTGCTCCTATCCATAATGACGGGCACTTTTATTATGCTGCTCTGACTGCACAAAAGAAAAAACCACTTGAACAGGATTATACTACTAAATGGCTTGATATCGAAGATTGTGAGAAATATCTGCATCATGCCCATCATGTGTGGGCTGTTAAAAAGTTTGGAAATGGTTTTAAAGCGAATGGAAATAAAAGCTGCTTTTAGATTAAATATTTTCTGGTTATATATGAATATTATGGTATAGAATTGGTTTCCCAGCAAATACTAATGCTACCGAACTAAATTTCTCAAGTGTTTTGAAGGAGCATAAAACAGATGAAAAATGATCTATTGACCTCTGTCGAACTTGGAGCATTATGGACAACCTACCATAAGAAAACAATGATTTTACGGATTTTAGAGCATCTTATCCAGCATGCTGAAGACAATAAGGCGAAAAGCTTGATGTCCGGGTTATACGAAAAGCTGGAAAAGAAAGTAGAAGAAATGGAAATCATGATTAAAGACGGCGGTGCTGCTCTACCAAGCGGCTTTACTAAAGAAGATATCAATGAACATGCACCTGCTCTTTTCACGAATGGTTTTGATGTAATGTTTTGCCGGATATTAAAGGAGATTAGCATGGGGATGTATGTTCTTCATACAACCATTTCCTATCGAGATGAAATAATCAACTTTTACAGAGAGTTGACGGAATTAACGCATATGTATTACCGGCATTTCACTGATTACTTGCTGGCCAAGGAGTTTTTGCAGCTGCCAACTACAATTAAAATGCCAAATTCCGTTGATTTCATCAGTGATACGTCCTATATGAAAGGAACGAATCTTCTCGGCCAAAAAAGACAGTTAAACACAGTGGAGTATGGACTGCTGCATCATTCTGTTGAAACAAATCTGTTTGGTATGCAGCTGATGAAAGCATTTGCTCAATGTTCTACAGATAGAGAAGCAAAACAATATTTTACTAAAGGTCAGCAGTTATCAGAAGAAATTCTGCAAGGAACAGAAAAAATATTAGTGGAAAACAATATCCCTTCTCCAACATTACCTGGCGGGCTACTAACTTCTTCAACAGAAGCACCGTTTTCTGAAAGACTGATGCTATATTGTACATATTTATTAGGCGGGTTCAGCATTGGCGGGCAAGGTTTCAGCTCTGCATTTATCCTGCGAAATGACGTTATTGCCAAGTCTGCAATCTTTGCAAAGGATGCATTTGAGTATACGATGGAGGGTGCCAAACTGATGATGGAAAAAGGATGGATGGAAGAACCTCCTAAAATGGAGCTTTAATAAAGTTGAATATAAAAAAGGCTATCTTCCATATTAGAAGATAGCCTTATTCCATTATATGAAGTTGTTAGCGAATTACGTTGCCAGATTGACCAGCCAATTGTGATTGAGCTGTTGCAACAAGACGTTTTGTAATTTCTCCACCAACAGAACCATTGGCACGAGCTACTGTTTCAGCGCCAAGTTGAACACCAAACTCTTGTGCAATCTCATACTTCATTTGTTCTAGTGCGGACTCAGCACCAGGTACAAGAAGATTGTTGCTGCTATTACCATTACTGCGATTTGCCATTGTGATTCACCTCCTTGACTATATCATGTACGGTTTTTGAAGGAAGCATGTATAATAAATTCTGGAAGAATATTAGCTATAAAGACTGTTTTTATGATGTTAAAGGAATCTTAAAAAACAATATCAAAAAGATAATAATAACAGCTGAGAGAAGATAGCTTACCAACGGCCGTAGATGATGGAGACGAAGCATTACATACATAACCGTGTAAAAAAGTATTTCCATCCACGCCTTATAGCCGTTTATTAATTCAATACGATTAAAATATAGAAAAAGTGATTCAATTACTAATGAACCAGCAATCCATTGTAAAATATATTTAATTTGTCTGAAGTATCCTCTTTTATTAGGGTAATTAGCCAAGAATAAAAGCGTTATGGACGGCAGATTTATAAAACTGTGCAAGATGTCAACAAGAACAGGATAATCATGAAAGAAATCAGGATTGTATTTCCATAGGAGCTTGTCTGCGCAAAGTAGATTATATAATAAGTCACAGATGATAACATACAGGATGGTAAGATGATAGTGGTGGATTTTCTTCCAATCTTTTCTGAAAAAGCAGATTGATATAAGAATAATGGATAGCAGAAGATGCATATGAAAACTCCCATCACCTATAAAAAATCAGGTCTTAATCTTTTATCTACTTGAATATATTTTCATTAATCAGCACTAATTATTCATAAGTCAGTTATCTATATTTGATTCAAGTAAAAAAAGGAAATGGTATGTTACTGTCGAATTATTTATTGGGTACGTAATGTACATAGAATAAATTTTTTGATGAAAGAAAGTTGGTGGATGATGACCAGCCATATGCTCCGCAAAAGAAAATCAGAAGAGCAATTGCAAAGATTATCTGTGCCTGTTAATAAGCACCTGCCCTATGTCGAGGCAGAGCAATATACAGAAGTTCGTACTAAAGAAGAGATTGTAGACCGCATAATTCCTTTGACTATAGCCGCTGCTAAGGCACTGGGAGCACCTGATGATTTTTTGGAGGAAACAACGGAAGAATTTCAGGCTGCTGCTTTGTTTACAAACGAAGAACGTCAGTTTATGATGGCAGCGATCTTGCCAGAGCAAGCTAAAATTAATTTTTCTTGGAAGCTTGAATGTATTTGGATTTTGATGTGGTCCATTGATCTCGTTCCTGAATTAGGAATGCCTGATCAAACATGTGATGTAGATCTGTTGTTGGAAATGATCCTGGAAAGCTCGCGGACAGAGCTTCTTCATAAGGCCGAACTTAAACCAAAGAGCATGATATTGGATGAGCTTGATTTTATTTATCGTGCTCATTGGGCAGTCCGTGATGCACAGCTAAACGGAACCGAAATTCCTGCTGTCTTTGATGAGGGAGTTGTTTATGAAAGGCATTATGCCTTAAACTGGCTTGTTCATTACATGGATCAAACATGGGATGAGATAAGCACAGATACATAAAATCCAGCTGTCTAAATGACAGCTGGATTTTTCCGCTGCCACTCCTGAGACTTAAGGCGTTAGAATAGGTATAAATGATAGCGTTTTCTCGAACGTTTTTTTCTTAATTGAATACTATTTTTTAAAGGACTTGTACGTAAACAGCCCGTCTATTTTTAGCAGAGGAGGAATAAATGTGTGAAAGGATATGGTTATAATATAGCTTCTATATTAATGATGGGGGTTGGGCCTTTAATTGCAAAGTTTGGCTTGCAAACCATTTCAGCCAGTGCTGCTGCATTTATTAATGCATGCACAATTGTAATTGCGAGTTTTATTTGGGGAATGCTTCGTAAAGAACCAGTTAAGTTTTATGTTTCAAAAGATATGACCTTGTTGTCTGTCTGCAATGTGCTCGGTGTCTTATTTATGTATGTGAGCTTAAGTTTGCTTTCACCTGTACAAGTCGGTTTTCTGGGCCGATTTTACACAGTATTTGCTGTTTTGCTTTCATTTGTTTTGTTAAGAGAAAAAATCTCAAAAACAGAATGGATGCTCGTTCTCCTTGCTGTTGCCGGAACCTTCCTGTTTATTACACCTAAAGACAGCGGAAGTCTGTCAGTTGCAGGAGTCATTTGCGCTCTCCTGTATACGTTCTTCTTTGCTTTATGCAATGTCCTTATAAAATGGCGAATGGAGAAAGGCAGGAATTCTAACTCGATTCTGTTTACAAACAGCCTGTGGACATTTTTTCTTCTTGCACTCTATCTGCTGATTTTTCCTGTAAGCTGGCAAGTGTCTGCTCAAAGTGTTTCTCTTACCGCTGCAGCTTCTCTGATGACAGGGTTTTTAGGAACCTTGTTTTTATATGAGGCATTGAAGCGAATCCGTTTTTCCATTGCAAACATCATGAGAGCTGCCAGTCCAGTTATTCTCGCAATCGTTTCTTATCCATTCTTTCCTGTTCCTTTAACTTCACTAAATATATTAGGAGCGGTCATTCTTTTAGCTTCCATCATTCTTATTGGTATTACAGACTATAAAAAACGCAGACTCAAAAGTTTAGTGGAATAATCCGAGGAGAACCAAATGATAAAAATCATCCAAAATCAACCTAATCTAATCATAGTTGCACATGAGATTTATGGAATAAATGAGCATATAAAATCGTTTTGTGAGCAGGTAGCACAAGCAGGATTTGATGTCGTATGTCCTAATCTGTTGAAAGAACCGCTAGCTTTTTCTTATTCGGAGGAAAAGGAAGCATATCACCATTTCCATACTAACTGCAGCTTTTTAGATAGTAGAGCAAGTTTATGTAAACTTGCTTCAGAAAATAGAAGGGAATATAAGCAGATTTTTATCGTCGGCTTTAGTGTTGGTGCGACAGCTGCATGGTTAGCCTCCTCGAGCACTGCAGACATTGATGGAGCGGTGTGCCTTTATGGATCGAGAATTAGAGACTATACAGAACTTGTGCCTAAATGTCCTGTTTTGCTTGTTTTTCCGGAAGAAGAACAGTCGTTTGATGTTACTAGCTTGATGGATATTTTAGTAAAAAAAGAAGTAAAGCAGGTTAAGTTGGCTGGAAAGCACGGTTTTTGTGATCCGTTTTCTAAAAGTTTCAATATAGATAGTGCGAAAACTGCTTGGAGTCATATGCTTGCCTTTTTTCGTTCTAACTAAAATTGTATAAGGATAATTTTTCCTAGTGTAAAAAACTTCATTTTAGACGATATAAATATAGATAACATAAGAACAATGCCTTGAACTATTGTTATCACTATTGTGTTTTTGCCTTAAAAGAACGGGGACTAACGTTTCTTTTAAGGTTTTTTGACGTAATATATTAAAATAATATTATGATTACATAAATTGGTGGCTGCAAGCGAACAATATCGGTAAAAAGGAGGGTGAATATGAGCAAAAACGAGGATACAACGAGCGAAGGATTGAATCAAATTTTTGAAATTATCAATGCTAAAGGTGATATTGGAGAAATTAAAAAAATTCTCGCAGACTCCAACGAAGAGGAGAATTCTAATCCCGAATAACTTGTATCGCTGCTGCTGCATTCCGACTGGGATGTGGTTTTGTTTTATTTGCACGGAATATAAAAAAGATGGTGTTTATAAGATAGTTAATTAATCTGTCTCTTATTACATAAAATTATGGTTTTTTATAGAGGTTTTGCAGCAGCTATGGTACGATTTGGCAAGGAGTAAGTACCATTATTTATTAGGAGTTATTCATTTATGTTCTATTCCATGCTGATGTTTATTATTGCAGGCTTGGCAGAAATTGGCGGTGGCTATCTCATTTGGCTATGGTTAAGGGAAGGCAAGCCCCTTTCCTTCGGCTTGATTGGAGCGATAGCACTTATACTTTACGGCGTTATTGCCACCTTTCAAACATTTCCGTCCTTCGGCAAGGTTTATGCGGCTTACGGCGGAGTGTTTATTATTCTGTCTGTGCTCTGGGGATGGGGTGTCGATAAAAAAACACCCGATTTTTATGATTGGATTGGTGCCGGTATCTGTCTGCTAGGTGCTGGTATCATTTTGTTTGCACCACGTTCCTAAAAAATGCAGCTTCCGATTGGAAGCTGCATTTTTTATTTATGGAAGTATGTTTCCTGCTGCGCGGAAAATTTCATACCATTCTTCACGAGTTAAAGTGATATCGCTCGCTTTTATACAGTCCTGCAATCTTGATTGGTTCATTGTTCCAATCACTGGCTGCATTTTCGCTGGATGACGTAACAGCCATGCAATTGCAATAGTAGTATTGCTGACATTGTATTTTTTTGCAATTTCATTTATTTTTTGATTTAATTCTGGGAATTTTTCATTGTCCAAAAATACGCCTTCAAAAAATCCATATTGGAATGGTGACCAAGGCTGAATAGTAATATCATGAAGACGGCAAAAATCGAGAATTCCGCCGTCTCTGTTAATGGCCGATTCGTTTTCCATATTGACGTTAAAACCGCTCGAAATCATGGTCGAATTTGTGATGCTTAATTGAAGCTGATTCGCAACAATCGGTTGTTTTACATACTTTTGCAATAGTTGAATTTGCATTGGATTTTGATTGGATACACCAAAATGACGGACTTTTCCTGAGCTTTCCAGGATATCAAAAGCTTCTGCTACTTCTTCTGGTTCAACAAGTGTATCAGGACGATGTAAAAGAAGAATATCAAGATATTCTGTGTTTAATCGTTGTAAGATGCCATCAACAGATTGGAGGATATGGTCTTTGGAAAAATCAAACATTCCCTTGCGAATTCCACATTTGGATTGCAAAATAATATTTTCTCGAACAGTAGGACTCATATGTATAGCGTCAGCGAAAATCTCCTCACAGCTTCCGCCGCCATATATATCTGCATGATCAAAAAAATTAGCTCCTTGCTCTAATGCAGTTTGAATAAAATGCTCCGCTTCTTTTGCTTCAAGCGAATTGATGCGCATACAGCCGACAGAGACAACTGGCACCTCTAAATTGCTTGATCCAAGCTTCATTGTTCTCATGATTTTTCCCCCTTTATGGTTAGTTCACGTACATTACAGAATGTCCCATGAGCCTAAGTTGAATTATAAATGAGAGCGATTTCACCGTCAACTTTAGAGCACAGCTAGGATAATAGCACTTCCGAAAAAAGGTAACGTTCATATTTTAATATAAGCGACAAAGGAGCGGATACTTTGAAGGAGGAAATGGGATTGGAAGCATTCACGAAAAGCATTACACTTTGTATGATTGTTAAAAATGAGTCTAAAATAATCACAAGATGCCTAGATTCAGCTGAAGCGATTATTGATTCTCTCTCCATCTGTGATACAGGTTCGACAGACGACACGGTTAAAATTATCAAAAACTGGGCAAAAGATAATGGCAAAGAATGTACGATTCATCATACTCCATTTCAAAACTTCGGATATAACCGAACACTGTCTGTGAATCTGGCACAAGGTGCCTATCCAGACTCTGATTATCTTTTATTATTGGATGCAGATATGATCCTGCAGAATTCCCTTGCATTTCATGTAAATAACTTAAAAAGTGACCAATATTTAATCATGCAGATGAATCAAGATTTAAAGTATTGGAACACGCGGCTTATCCATGCAAAACGTTCATGGGAATGCGTCGGTGTGACACATGAGTACTGGGAGCTGAAAGAATCTCCTGCCACAGGAACTGTTGGAAAGCTTGAGAATATTTTCATTCTTGATAAGGAAGATGGCGGAAGCAAACAAGATAAGTTTGAAAGAGACAAAAGGTTGCTCGAAGAGGCTGTACAAGACGAGAACCAAAAGCCGCTTTGGCAAAGATATATGTTCTATTTAGCACAAACTTATTATGATTTGCAGGATTACTCCAACGCAATTGAATGGTATAAAAAGCGAATAGCAGAAGGCGGCTGGCAGGAGGAAGTGTATTACAGCATGCTGAAAATTGGTCTTGCTTATGAACAACTCGCGAACCGCTCCTCTGTAAATCTTAAGCGGGAAGAATTGCTGGCATTATCTTTATTTCGATTGCAGCAAGCATGGATGTATAGACCATCAAGAGGTGAAGCCATTTATCACCTCGCTCGGATTCATCGAGAATTAAAAAATTATCAGCTTGCCTATTTATTTGCAGCAGAAGGGAAATCAATTCCGTTCCCAGCAAACGATCTGCTGTTTGTCGATTATACGGTTCATGATTATAGATTTGACTGTGAACTGGCCATTGCAGGCTTCTATATAGAAAAAAACAAACTGTCTGGTAAACAAGCACTTGAACGCTTGCTAGCAAGGAAGGAAGAATTGCCAAGACATTTACATCCATGGCTTGAGCAGACTAGCCAGTATTATCACTAAAAGCACTGAATATTACTTCAGTGTTTTTTTCTATTAAATCTGCTTTTTTATAACCATATCAAAACAGGGTCTCTTCCTTTTAATATTTTCCCCCTCATCAGTGCAGGGATTCTTGAAAGGCACAGAGAATAGTACACAATTACTTAAAATAAATTTGGGGGCAGTAAGAATGATATTGGAAGCAGCCATGCTTAACGTGAAAGAAGGAATGGAGTCGGAGTTTGAACAAGCATTTGCTGAAGCATCGAGCATTATTGCAAGCAAAAAAGGCTATATAGAGCATGAATTGCAGCGCTGTATGGAAGATGTGGGCAAATACTTGCTGTTGGTCAGGTGGCAGACGCTTGAAGATCACACAATCGGGTTTAGGCAATCAGCAGAGTATGAGAACTGGAAAAAGCTGCTTCACCATTATTATGATCCTTTTCCAACGGTAGAGCATTTTAAATCTGTTTATATAAGCAAATAACGAATAAACGATGCAACAATTTCGAAATAATAGTGTAATAATAGAGCTTAGAAGAGAAAGAGAAGCTATTATTTCTGGTAATGCCTGCCTTTTTAAAAGAGCGGACCACTTATCCAGCAAGATATCGAGCATTTTTCTTTTCATGTGTAATATTTTGGCACATGAATATATATATTACATCTGTTAACCTACTAGAGTATTAAAGAATGATTCTAGGAGGTTAACAATCTATGAAAAACTTAAAGAAACTACTTATTGTTTCAACAGTAGCCCTTTCCTTATTTGGGTTTAATACGCAGTCTAAAGCCGCCACCAATCATGTTGTCCAAAGTGGCGAAACTTATTGGATTCTTGCAAATAAATTTGGTGTTTCAGCAAACAGCATAAAAAGCGCAAACGATGCTACAAGCAACATGCTTATTCCTGGTCAATCGCTGACTATTCCTAACTCTACTATCTCAGCAGCTGATAAAGATCTAATGGCACGTCTTGTATCTGCAGAAGCTAAAGGTGAGCCATATGCAGGGAAAGTCGCTGTGGCAACGGTTATTTTAAACAGATTGGATAACAAAGATTTCCCTGATACTATTAAAGATGTAATCTACCAAAAAGACAATGGCTATTATGCCTTCACACCTGTGCAAAATGGAGCAATAAATGAGTCTGCAGATGCAGAGTCGAAAAAGGCAGTAACAGAAGCAATTGCTTCAAGAGGCTACGGACAAGGTTCTCTGTTTTTCTATAACCCAAAAACATCTACAAGTGATTGGATTTTCTCACGTCAAGTGACAATCAAAATTGGTAACCATACGTTTGCAAAATAATTGAATCCTGCATCACTCCATTTTGGAGTGGTGTTTTTTTAGTTAGGAGACATTGCTGATTCTATATATTTCATGAATTTTCTACCAAGCAATGATGGAGTCTTCTTCTTAGGATATACAAAACCAAAAGCGATATGTACAGGCTGGTGATTCAGAATGTTCATTTTTTTTATAGCGTTTTGATTAACAAGGAGAGTATCTCCTTCCTTGTAAAGCTCTGGTGAGAAGGTGATAGCCATGTTTTGAATGACGGCCTTTTTAATGACATCCGTATTATTCGATGTAAACAATATTTGTAAGCTTCCAAATTCAGCAATAAAGTTTTGAACAAACCATTTTACATAATCTCCGTCATACATAACAATCGTTTCATTAATGAGTGCTTGTGGCTCAATGCTATCATTAACAGAAATGGCCGAATCTTTATGTGCGAATACCTTCATTTCCCCTTTATTTAGAAGCTGAAAATCAAGATTTTCCATTTTATCCTTTAGACCATCATGTAGTGTTATCAGTCCAATGTCCAGTTCAAAACGGGTAATATCGTTGATTATTTCATGTGTTTCCTGCTCCATAATCTCAATCTCTACATTTGGATAATCCGCTTTAAAGGCTGCGAGCGGCTCCAGTAAATAGGGCATATAGATTGGGATGGAAGCAAATGTTAGCTTCCCTTGAACATCTTTTGAGTCCTCTTTTATTTCTTCGCGTAATTCCTCTACTTTTAATAAAATTTCCACTGCCTTTTGAATTACTTTTTTGCCTTGTATGGTAGGCAATGTTCCTGTTCTGGCACGGTGAAACAAAACAACACCCAGTTCTTTTTCAAGAGCAGTGATTGATTGGCTCACAGCTGATTGTGTGACATGCAGGTTTTCTGATGCTTTGGAAATTGCTCCTGATTTTGCAACTTCGAGTACATATTCAAGCTGTTCAATCTTCATAGACTCCCACCTTCTATAAGTTTTCCTTACCTTACCTTCAAAAAGTTTAATTTTATTAATCATAAACTACATTATATAATTTATTCAATCTTTTCTTAATGGTTTACTCGGAATTGGTAGAAGGGAGATTCCATAAATTGCTGTCGATTATGCTTCAAAGGAGGAAGGAGTTATGCGTTGGTTGATTTTAGGGGCTGTGTTTTTACTGGCTGTCATTAATTTCGCAGACAAAACAGTGATTGGCTTATCAGCCGTTCCTATCATGAATGATTTGCAGCTCAATTATGAGCAGTGGGGCATTGTGGGCAGTTCATTCTTTTGGCTGTTTTCTGTCGCTGGTATTGTCGGAGCGGCTCTGTCTGATCGGTTTGGGACAGAAAAGATGCTGCTGATTATGGCAATTATTTGGACTATAGCCCAGTCCATCACAGTGTTTGCCGCAGGATTACCGTTTTTAATTATGACTCGTGTGTTACTAGGTGCTGGTGAAGGGCCGTTTTTTGCAACAGCTGTCAGCCATCTTAGCAAATGGTTTGCCCCAGAATCAAGAGGGTTTGCTATTTCGATTCTAAATTTAGGAAATACAGTCGGAAAAGCTGTCTCTGTTCCGGTTTTAATCTGGCTTATCACTCAAACAGGCTGGAAAATGACGTTTTTATTTTTAGGTGGTGTGAGCCTGCTGTTTGTTTTTATCTGGTTATGGCTAGGACGACTCCAGGCTCCTCACACTGTAGAACAAACTTCTGCAAAAACCAAAATAGTCTGGACTGATGTAAGGAAGACCATTTTTTCACCCACCTTTGTATTTACAACAATGATTGCCTTTATTGGTTATAGTGTTATCACCTTCAGTCTTGTCTTTAGTCCAACTTACATAACCGAAGTAAAGGGAATCTCACCAAGTGTAATGGGCTATATGAAAGCGACCGCTGGTGCGACAGGAGCAATTTTGTCTGTCGGACTCTCCGCTTATTCTGACTTTATCTTCAAAAGAAGCAAAAATATATGGCTGTCCCGTGTTTTATTTACATCCATTTGTGCAGCGTTAGCGGGGATAGTATTTTTCTTTTTTACCATAACAGAGTCTGTAGCACTTATGACGCTTATTTTAATTTTAGAAAACGGGCTGATTATGCTTATTTTCACACTCGGTCCGCAAGTTGTAAACAGCTTGATGCCTGAGAGAAAAGGGCTGATGTCAGGTATTATGATGGGATTAGCGACAACCTCAGGTATTATTGCGCCAATAATTTTTGGCAAAGTGATTGATGCATCTGGTGATTCGCTTACCGGATTTACCGGAAATATACAGGCGATGGCAATCCTGCTGATAATTAGTGCAGTCCTGTTTGCATTGTTTGCAAGGCCGGCTCAGAAAGAAATAATCCCAGGTCAACAAAATATGGGAATTCATTTAAAATAGGAGGAAATAAGATGAAATATAGTGTAAGCAAGGATGAGAAAGAACTAGCATTAATGTATTTGCAGGAACATACAAAACGGTTTACGAAAAGAGTGGAAAAGGTTACTGAAAATATTTATTGCGCAGTTGGATATGGACTGGCGAATTCGACTTTAATTGTAACAGATGCAGGAAATATTATTGTTGATACAACCGAAGGAATAGAAACGGCTGCCGAAGTAAAAAAAGAGTTTGATAAAATATCGCCATTGCCAACCATAGCTGTTATTTATACACATGGTCATCCTGATCATATTAACGGAGCTTCCGTTTTTGCAGACGATAAAACAGAAATTTATGCCAACAAGCTTACGCTCGATTTTATTCAAACACAGTATAACCAGTTAAATAGTATACTTGAAATAAGGGGGGCAAGACAATTTGGCGTTTTTCTTCAGCCGGAGCATTATCCATACAGTGGTTTAGGACCTGCTTTAAAACTAAGCGGCACAAAAAAAATAATGGTGCCAACCACAGTGTTTGAAGATGCGGTGAAATTGCAGTTTGGCTCCACTGTTATACAGCTAGTTTCCGTTCCTGGTGAAACAGAAGACCAAATCTTTATTTGGCTACCAGAGGAAAAGGTATTGCTTGGTGCGGATAACTACTATCCAGCTTTTCCGAATCTGTATACGATCAGAGGAACAAGCCCACGGCCAGTACTGCAATGGGTATACTCTCTCGATAAAATGCGCGCGCTGCAAGCCGAATACTTAGTGCTTGGTCATACTGAACCTGTATATGGCAAAGAAAAAATCGCTGAATTATTAACGATTTACCGAGATGGGATTCAATATATTCATGACAGCACGGTACGCGGGATGAATGCAGGAAAAACGGTTGATGAATTAGTGGAGGAAATTTCTTTGCCAGAATCTCTAGCTTCATACGAAGAACTGCGTGAGCTGTATGGCAGCATATCCCAATCCGTTCGCGCGATTTACAGCGGTTATTTAGGATGGTTTGACGGCAATGCTTCTAATTTGGAACAATTAAGTTCCCGTGCTTTTGCCCAAAAAATGGCGGATCTTGCCGGAGGAAATAACAGGCTGCTGAAGGAAGCAACAAATGCTGTTGAAAATGGTGAATTTCAGTGGGCAGCACAATTAGCGGACATGCTGCTGTCTTTATTGCCTGAAAATGATCAAGCGTTGCAAGTTAAGATTCGTGCGTTAACAGAGCTTGGACTAAGATCTTATAACTCGAATAATCGCTCTTATTATCTATCTCAAGCGAAAGAGCTGCAAAACGGTGTGCCATTTTTAAACAATCGAAGCAACCACTCCGCTTATGCTTATGCTGAAAAAATGCCCATTCGCGCGTTCTTTCAGCAAATGACGATTTTTCTACAGCCTGAAAAATGCGAGCATCGAGCGCTTTCCCTAAGCCTTACCATTACAGACGATCAGAAGCAGCATATTTTAGTCATCCGCAATGGCATTATCGATATTCAGGAAGGATGTTTAACAAACCCGGATATAACGGTAGCAACAAGTTCATCTATTTGGAAGGAGATTATATTAGGTATTCTAAATCCAAATGATGCGGCAAATAATGCAGGTTTTCAGCTTACTGGGGATGCAGTATCCTTTAGTCAGTTTGTTGGCTTCTTTCAAAAATAATTAGTTTGTAAAAAACCGTCTTGGCAGATAAAAGGCGGTTTTTACTTTAACAGCATATTGTAAGAAAACCTATATGTATTTTAAAATAATAGAAGGAACTAGTGCTTTACAAAGTTAGCGCTATGGTTGGAGGATACATCATCATGAATAAAGACAAACAATTACTGAGCTTAATAAATGCTGCGCAAGTCTTAACATCTACATTAGATTTGGACAAGGTGCTCCAGCAGCTGATTAAAGAAACGTTAAATGTAATAGATGGTGCAGATGCTATATTGCTGTTTGTATATGATAAACGGACAGGCAGGCTTATAGCCAAAAATGGTGTCGGAGTTGAACTAGCATACTTGCAGGAAATTAAACTTCATCCTGGGGAAGGCATGACAGGCAAAACATTCTTGAGCAAAAAAGGACAAATATTCAGTCATGTAAAAGAAACAGAGAGAGGGATGGAGAATATTAGAGGTGATAATAAAAGTCTGTTTCAAAAGGCTGTTGGCGCACTCCGCTATCATCCTGTCAGTACCATTTGTGCTCCCCTTTTATCTAAAGAGGAATGTATTGGTGTATTGACGATTGACAGTTTTTCTGAAAACGTGCATTTCACAAACCATCATCTTCTCCTGCTCGAAACATTCGCCGCTCAGGCCAGTATTGCGATTGAAAATGCAAAATTTTTTGCTGATACAGAGCGATCGAAGAAAATTCATGCTGAATTGGCTACCGCTTCGATCAACCAAAAAGGTCTAGAAGAAATTACAGGCACGCTCACACAGCTTATTAAAGAAGAGGTTTGTGTTTATAATGAGTTTTTTGAGATTATTTCTTCTTCCTCGACACAGGCTGAGGCAATGGGGACGGCTAAAAGAAACGTGATTATGACTGTTTATAATGATGAGGTGCAAAATGAGGGGAGTTTATATTGTAAAGAAGAGAGAATAAAGCTGATTCCCATTAAAACAGATGCCAGAATTGTTATTGGCATTCTGGCAATCTTTAACGTCGAACGAGCTTCTCTTGATACACTAGACTTGCTTGCTATTGACCTTGCCAATAATATTTTCGCGCGGGAAATTATCGGCCAGGAAAGATTGCTCTCTGATTATTATAAATATGAGGGGTACTTATTAGATCAGCTTTTAAGTCAGAAGCTGGATTCATTTTCCGGACCGCAAAAAAGCATTGTCGGCCTGTCTGACAACTATCGATATATATGCATTAATATCCAAATTCCTAATCAGCTCCTTGAGTTTGAGGAATTAAATCGAAAGAAGCAGCATTTTCATCGCTTATTGTTTCGGGAAATCAAAAAGCTGCCCTACAAAGTATTAGTTTCGGAAAAGAACATGGAATATGATGTGTTAGTTATGATTCATGACCGAAAAAAAGAAGAGGAAATAACAGAACTGTTTAGCCTATTCTTTAATGGGTTAAAGGATAAACTTGTTGAAAGTATATCCTTTGACTTCCATGTCGGCATCGGCAGGCTATTCTTAAAAATTAAGGAGATTCAAAGCTCCTACAGAGAAGCAAAGATTTGTTCCGACTATATTAAAACGAACAGTAAGGATTTACTAGTGCTTTCCTATAAATCGCTTGGCATCTATCGCTTGTTTATTAAACAGGAGCCAGAAGAGATTCGTGAATATGTAAAAAGCACGATTGGTCCGCTAATTGATTATGATAAAACAAATGGAACTGACTTGTTGTCTACATTAGCGGTATATATGGAGAATAAACAAAATATGACGTTAACAGCGAAGCAGTGCTTTGTGCATTTAAATACGATTAAGTACAGACTGCAAAACGTGAAAGAGATTTTAGGCATACACCTTGAAGGCAAGGAAATGTTTGAACTGCAGCTTGCTATTTATTTGTTTGACTATTTAAAGAAAGGCATCGGCAAACACTAGTCTAAAAGTTGTAAAAATTCGCTATTTTTTAAGATGCATTATCTAAAGCAGACAAAAAGCTTACGATTAATTTGTCTGCTTTAGATATATTAATAATTGTCGAACTATTCTACAATTTCTAAATAATGATACATATTATGAGGGGGTACAGCATGGATACAACAGCAGCAAGCAGGCTGGACGAGCTTCTGTTATCTGACTATGATCACACACTTGATCATGGGGGCATATCAGGTAAAAGAATAGCGCAAAGGCTGTATGAATTATCAAAGATTGGTTTGACAGACGAAAACGGTTCTTACCGAATCGGTTTCTCTGCAGAGGAAAAGTTAGCAAAACAGCTTGTTGCTAACTGGATGACAGAGGCAGGTTTATCTGTCAAACAAGACGAAGCTGGCAATATCATCGGCAGATTGGCAGGTAATGACGAGGAGCTTCCAGCAATTCTATCTGGTTCCCATGTTGACAGTGTTCCAAACGGGGGGCATTTTGATGGGCCGTTAGGTGTTCTTGCGGCGTTAGAGGTAGTGGAAGCATGGCGGGAAACTGGGTTCAAACCGACTCATCCATACGAAGTGATTATCTTCTCAGATGAAGAGGGAGCAAGATTTAATGGCGGTCTGACTGGAAGCAGAGCAATGACTGGTGACATAGATGTTGAAAATCAACTCAGCTTAGTTGACAGCGAGGGAGCCAATTTTCAAACAGTTATTGAAAATAACGGCTTGTCACTTGATACATTCTTTCAAGCAAAACGGGACTTATCTAGAATCAAAGCATATGTGGAGGTCCATATTGAGCAAGGAAAACGGCTCGAAAAAGAGAATCTTCCAGTCGGAATTGTTTCGGGAATAGCAGGTCCAAGCTGGCTGAAAATCACTTTATCAGGAGAAGCCGGCCATGCAGGAAACACTCCGATGGATGACAGAAAGGATGCGTTAGTAGCAGCAGGTGAACTTCTTGCGGCAATTCCTGCCTTGCCTAAAATGGTAAGCTCCACCGCGGTTGCGACAGTCGGGAAGCTGCATGTTCATCCGAATGGAGTCAATGTTATTCCCGGCAGAGTTGAGTTGTTTGTTGATATTCGTGACATTTATGAAGACAAAGTAGATGCGCTTGTTGCTCTTACAATTGAAAAAGCTGCAGCTATTTCCGAAAGCTATGGAATCAAGACTACGTTTGAACAAACATTGAAAGTTTCACCGATGCTCGTACAAGATGACATAAAAGAACTGCTTGAGCAATCACTGCAAAAAATGGCCATTAAGCCGTACTTTTTACCAAGCGGTGCTGGTCATGATGCGATGGTTCTAGGAAGGCATGTACCATCTGCGATGATTTTTGCTCGCAGCAGAAAAGGGATTAGCCATAATCCCGAGGAATGGACAACGCTTAGTGATTGTGTTCAATCTGTGCATGTATTGAAAAACATGATTGAAAGCCTGGATGAAAACTAAAAGGAGTGATACATAATGGAAGCAACAAAATCTTTTATACAAGCAAGCATAGATGCAGTGAAGGAAGAGGTTGTCACATGGCGCCGCCATCTTCACCAATATCCAGAATTAAGCTTTGAAGAGGAAAAAACGTCTCAATATATATATGACCAATTAAAATCATTTGGCAATATTGAACTAACCCGCCCGACAAAAACCAGTGTAGTTGGCCGAATTATCGGAGCTCTACCTGGCAAAGTTATTGCCATTCGCGCTGATATGGATGCACTTCCGATACAAGAAGAAAACGAAAGTGAATATGCTTCCCAAAATCCTGGCGTGATGCATGCTTGCGGTCATGATGGACATACAGCCATGCTTTTAGGTGCAGCAAAGGTATTATCCTCCCTTAAAAGCCATATCGAAGGAGAAATCCGTTTGTTATTCCAGCATGCAGAAGAATTGTTCCCAGGTGGAGCAGAGGAAATGGTCCAAGCAGGAGTAATGGACGGGGTTGATACAGTAATTGGCGCCCATTTGTGGTCCCCACTTGAAATCGGCAAAATCGGAATCGTTTATGGACCGATGATGGCATCACCTGATACCTTCTATCTTAATGTCAACGGCAAAGGAGGACATGCTGCTCTTCCTCATCAAACAGTTGATTCGATTGCGATTGCTTCTCAAGTGGTCACAAACCTGCAGCATATCGTTTCACGAAACACAGATCCTCTTGATAATCTCGTTTTGTCTGTGACAAAGTTCGTCGGAGGCACAACGCATAATGTAATTCCAGGTTCTGTTGAGATATGCGGAACAGTTCGCAGCTTTGATCCAGACTTGCGCAAGGAAGTTCCAAAGCTAATGGAAAGAGTCATCAAAGGTATTACAGACGCACATGGAGCGACTTACGACTTTAAATATGAGTTCGGCTACAGACCTGTCATCAATGATGCCCGCGTTACAGAGGTGTTAGAAGCAACAGTGTTAGAAGTGTATGGCAACGATGCGATCGACAGAATGAAGCCAAATATGGGCGGAGAAGATTTTTCTGCATTCCAGCAAGTAGCAGAAGGATCATTCTTCTATATAGGTGCCGGAAATCCGCAAAAAGGGGCTGACTTTCCTCATCACCATGCCCGCTTTGAAATCGATGAAGACTCCCTTGAAAAGGGCGTAAACTTATTTGTTTACAGTGCATTAAAGCTGTTAGAAGCAGCAGAAGGAAGGGAAGCAAATGATTAAAGTATTGGCGCTGATTCCGTTCGTTTTCATGCTGGGCGGAGCCTATGTATTCAATCAAGTGACACCATACGTACTAGGAATGCCATTTCTGCTGTTTTGGTGTGTATTATGGACAGTCCTGACATCTGTCATTATGGCAATTATCTATAAAATCGATCCAAAAAATAAAGAAGGTGAAACAGAATGAATGCTGCATTAGTAATTATTTTTGCTACGATGCTACTATCTATCTTTTTAGGTATTCGGGCAAAAAAAGGAAAAGACATGGATTTAGAACAATGGTCTGTAGGAGGAAGAGGATTCGGTTCCGTTTTAGTATTCGTGCTGATGGCAGGGGAAATTTATACAACCTTCACCTTCCTTGGAGGAAGCGGCTGGGCATATAGTAAAGGCGGCCCAACCTATTATATTATTTCATACGGTGCTCTTGCTTATATTATGTCATACTTTTTGCTGCCGAAAATCTGGCGCTACGCAAAAGACAACAAGCTTGTGTCTCAATCAGACTTTTTCGTCAGCAAATACAACAGCCCGTATTTAGGAATTCTTGTTTCGCTTGTAGGGTTTGTTGCGATGATTCCTTATTTTGTTCTGCAGCTGAAAGGGCTTGGAATTATTGTATCAGAGGCTTCTTATGGCCATATTTCACCAACTGTGGCGATTTGGATCGGCATTATCGTTGTAACCGTCTATGTAATGGTCTCAGGTATTCACGGCTCTGCGTGGACTGCTGTTGCGAAGGATATTCTTATTCTTGTTGTGGTCTTATTTTTGGGAATTTATCTTCCGCACCATTATTATGGCGGGATTCAGCCAATGTTTGAAGCAATTGACACAGCGAAGGCAGGCTTTTTATCATTGCCTGATTCAGGACAAAGCTCTTCTTGGTTTGTAACAACTGTTTTACTTACAGCATTAGGCTTTTATATGTGGCCGCATACATTCGGTTCCATTTATTCCTCTCAAGGAGAGAAAGCCTTCCGAAAAAATGCTATTTTCATGCCATTATATCAATTAGTCCTTTTATTCGTATTCTTCGTAGGCTTTGCAGCGATTCTGCAAGTGCCAACATTAACTGGAGCAGATACGGATTTAGCACTGCTTCGTTTGTCTATCCAGACATTTGATCCATGGGTGGTAGGAATTATCGGTGCGGCAGGTATTTTGACTGCTCTTGTTCCTGGCTCGATGATTCTAATGGCAGCAGCAACCTTGCTTGCGAAAAACGTTTATAAAGTGTTACGACCAAGTGCAACAGACAAGCAAGTCACAAGCATGGCCCGTTATCTTGTACCTGTTGTGGCGCTCATTTCCGTAATCGTTACATTTAATGGCGGCGGAACGCTTGTTGCTTTGCTGTTAATGGGATACAGCCTTGTAACACAATTGTTTCCGACCCTATTGTTCAGCTTAATGAAACATAATTTTGTTACGAAACAAGGAGCGTTTGCTGGTATTATCGCAGGTGTTGCCACGGTTACTTATGTGACAGTTTCAGGCACGACTGTCGGAACATTGTTCCCATTTTTGCCGCAAGCAATTAAGGACTTCAACGTTGGTATTATTGCCTTGATTATTAACTTAGTTGTCCTTACGGTTGTATCATTGGCAACAAGACCAGTGGCAGTATTAAAAACGAAATCTAATCAAGCATAATAAAAGACCCCTCTTATCCTAATAAGAGGGGTGTTTACTGTTTTCACATCTAAAACGAATGACTATTTACTAAGCGCTTTTTTGGCAAGATTAACGTCATTTTGCAGCAGACTCTTTAAATCATAAGCTGGGTAATACCCCTTTTTATACATATATTGGAATACTTCCTCGTGTGAATCAATCGCTTTGTTTATATGTGTTTTTAACACCTTTCTTAATTCAGGTGTAGCTGTTTCAGTAATGGCAACCGCATAATTTTTGACACTTGATTTAAATAGACCAAGCAAATCTCCTGCCAGAAAAGGTGTTAATGCTTGATTGCGCAAGTCCTCTTCCTCGTCTTCCTCTCTCGGTGCTAACGGATAGAATTCAAGCAAGTCTTTTATTTTAGCTGTTAAACCTTCAATAGCCTTTGTGTACAGCCTTTTTAGTTCTGGGTCTGTCACCGTTGGAAGTGCGAGTTTCAATTTCATTGATGCTACTGATTGTGATGCTGTTAATTCATGTATTTCTAATGTTTCATGCCATGCTAAAT
The DNA here is from genome assembly GCF_021341655.1 of Bacillus sp. Au-Bac7. Taxonomy (NCBI): domain Bacteria; kingdom Bacillati; phylum Bacillota; class Bacilli; order Caryophanales; family Bacillaceae; genus Bacillus; species Bacillus sp. Au-Bac7. The sequence continues at coordinate 800,296 of NZ_JAJTTG010000001.1, forward strand.
GCTGCGGACGTTCGTTATGTTCCATTCTCATGATCCTCCTTAAATGACGCTTCCTCTTTTTTTAGTGTCAGATAGAAAAAAGAGGAGATCACTCACCTCTTTTATCGTGACTATCTTTGTGGATATTGCTTATGCCAGTCATCCCAATGACCTTGTGGATGATGGTAGCCTTTTTTCCATGAATCTTGCGGGTAGTATGGCTTATGCCAATCTTGGTGGGGTTTATGCCATCCGTATGGATAATCGTCATGAAAACCTTGATGATACCCTCCAGGATATTGATGATAACCGCCGTATGGATAGCCTTGTTGCTGCCAGCCACCAAACGGATAGTTCTGCTGACCTTGCTGCCAGCCGCCGTATGGATAGCTTTGTTGACCTTGCCCCCAAGGGAAATTAGGTTGATATGGTCCAAATTGCATGTAATCACCTTCCGTTGCGAGTTTTCTGTATAGGGTATGTCGGCTTGCTGTTAATGAGCTTATCTACTTTTTTTAAGAAGAAGCCCAATTATTAACTCTTATTAGAAAATTTTTATTTTTCAAGCTGTGCAACAATGGTATGATTGGCTATATAAAAAAAGAGAGTTAACGTTTAGGGGAAGAGAAGGAGGAAATATTTTGACAAAATATGATGCGATTATCATCGGTGCCGGTTCCATGGGGATGGCAGCAGGCTATTATTTAGCGGAACAAGGAAAAAAGACATTGTTAATTGATGCCTATGACCCTCCTCATGCACATGGAAGCCACCATGGCGAAACAAGAATTATCCGTCATGCATACGGGGAAGGTGCTGAGTATGTTCCTTTGGCGTTAAAAGCACAGGAGCTTTGGGGCGAGCTTGAAGAGGTATCAGGCAAGCAGCTGTTTTTGCAGACAGGTGTATTAAATGTCGGCAAAGCAGATTCACCATTTATGAAAAACATAATATATAGCGCGAAAACATATAACCTGCCAGTGGAAGTGCTGCAAGCAAGTGAAGTAATGGAGCGGTGGTCTGGCATTAAGCTACCGGCTGATTATATCGGCTGCTTTGAAAAATCGTCAGGAGTGCTTAAAAGCGAGACTTGTATAGAAGCATATAAAGAGCAGGCTATTAAAAAGGGAGCAGATCTTCTTACATATACAGAAGTACTAGAATTGCAGATGGATAATGGGAAGGCAATCGTAAAAACGGCAACCAATAACTATTATGGAGACGCTCTTATCATTTGCGGCGGCGCATCAGCAGGCAAGCTGTTAGCTACTCTAGGTTTAACGCTGCCATTAAAACCGACAAGGAAGACGTTTGCTTGGTTCCATGCTGATGAAACCATTTATTCTAGTGAAAACTTTCCGGCCTTTTCCTTTGAAACGGAAAAAGGCATGTATTATGGCTTTCCAAGCATCGAACAAGCTGGTTTGAAAATAGGCAGACATGACGGCGGCGGTGTTGAAATACAACCAGGCCAGTCAATCAGCCCATTTGGTGAGCTTGCCGAGGATGAGGGAGATGTAGGGCAGTTTCTTTCCACTTATATGCCATTAACAGATGAGCTGAAGTTTGGCAAAACTTGCACATATACATTGACACCTGATGAAGACTTTATAATTGATCTTCATCCTGATTACGCCAATGTCGCCATTGCGGCAGGTTTTTCAGGCCATGGCTTTAAATTCAGCAGTGTGGTCGGGAAAATTTTAAGTGACTTAGCAACAAAGGGGAAGACAGAATATAATATCTCACCTTTTTCTATTAAACGCTTCTCATAAAAAAAGCTGCCTCTAATGGCAGTTTTTTTATTGGCAAAACAGGAAGTAAAAAGCTTTACAAAGGACTTTATTTAATATACCTTTAATTCAAGATATATTAAATAAAGATAAAATCGAAGGAGAAACAAATCATGGCTGAATTTTTAGATCTAGTTAAATCACGACGCTCTGCGAGCAACTTTTTGGAAGGAAACCCGATTTCAACAGAAGAGTTAAATAGTATTTTTGAAACGGTTAAGCTAGCACCATCTGCTTTTAATTTACAGCATACAAGGTATATTGCCGTTATAGATGATGAGAAAAAAGCTGAAATAAGAAATGCCGCAAGCGGTCAATACAAAGTAAAAAGCGCTGCTGCTGTTATATTGGTAGTTGGGAACAAACTTGCTTATAAACAAGCACCAGAAATCTATGAAGGTCTGCAGATGCTCGGAATTGTAAACAAGCAGGAATATGACCATTTAGTTCAGGATACAACTTCCTTTTATGAAGACAGAGGTGACACCTTCCAAAAAGAAGAAGCAATTCGTAATGCTTCACTTTCTGCCATGCTGTTTATGCTCGCAGCAAAGAATCAAGGCTGGGACACTTGCCCGATGATTGGATTTGATGACAAGTTGGTTCGTGAAATACTGCAGATTCCCGATCAGGAAGAGGTGGTGCTGATGATTACCATTGGCAAGGAGAAAACAGACAGCAGACAGCCGCGCGGATACCGAAAGCCAGTCCGTGAATTTGTAGACTATATTTAATAAGGTTTATGGATGAATGGCTACAGCTGTGCCAATAGGAGCAATGCTTGCTAATTCCTCCACATCCTTGTTTTGCATTCTAATACATCCTCTTGATACAGCTTTGCCAATGGAGCTAGGATCATTTGTACCATGGATACCATAATGCTCTTTAGAAAGACTCATCCACATTGTACCGAATGGACCTCCAGGATTCGGCGCTTTATTGATGATAACAAAATTGCCTACAGGTGTGCTAAACAGCATTCTGCCTACTGCAATCGGATACTGCTTTTGCAAAACACCGCCTCTAAACAAGCGCAATATTTTATTACCTATCGAAACATCTATTCGATAAGGAATACTCTCAGGGGACGGTAAGCCGGGTATGATGATTATTTGTCCGGGGAAGATGCTGTTTGGCTGGATTGTTGGGTTTGCTGTTAATATACTGGCTAATGGAATGCGATAGTCTTTTGAGATTTGGGTTAAAGTCTCCCCGGGCTTAACAATATGGTTCATCAATTTGCCTCCGTTTTTACGTCTTTTAAGGTACTATATGACTATCGTCAGGAAAAAATATATAGTCCCATGAAAAAAGCCAAGTTAACAAACGGCAATTTAGGCATTTGCCTATATCACTAAAAAAGAAGTTTGCATACTTTATGGGTGACATAAAAAAAGGAGAGTTGCCTATATGTACCCTTATGTAAATTACGCTTATCCACAAACTCAATATGATTACCAATACCCGCAAGGATATTACGAAGATCCGAACAGACAAATCCAGCTGTCACAGCTTTTTCAACAGCCACAGTGGAGACAGTTTGAGCGGAGGCTTAATCAGTTAGAAAGACGGATTGAAGCTCAGGATCGCCGTATTGATCAGCTGGAACGGAGAATAAATCAGCTAGAGCGGGAGAATAACCAGCAGCAAAGAGATATTGACCAGCTTGAGCGCAGTTTGCAAAGAGTTAATCAGCGCTTAAATGCATTGGAAAGATAAATATAACTAAGGAGCACAGCAGTTGCTCCTTAGTTATTGATTAGAATTTTTTTTGCTGTTTAGGGAATGTTAATATATCATAATTGACTTTTTGGAGGTAATTTAAAAATGACCGTTTATGTATATCAAACATTTTCACTCAAGCAAGATAAATTCAAAGAAGGATTGGAAAATTTGCGTGAGCTGAAAAAGTTTAGTAATGAAAATTACTCACACAAAGTAGAAATATTGACGCCTATCTCAGGCAATGATCATACATATGCCCTTTTAACGGAGTACGAAGGATTGGCTGAAATGGAATTGCAAGGCAAAAAGATGAATGAGGATGAAGACTATCAAAAGCTGATTGGTGAGTTCTTTTTGCAAAATATAGAACAAAACAGCATGCATACGCAAATCTACAGAGCAATGCCTGAAAAGAAGGAAAAAAAGGACAAGGATAAGGAATCAGAGTAAGCAAAGCCTAGTTCATATTAGTTGCATCAACAGATACACGTCCACTAGTATAAAAGTAGAAATAAAGGTTAATTAAAGGAGGAACAATACTATGGCAATCGAAAACCCAAGCAGGGAAGAAATCGGCAAACTATTAAAAAAGGCAAAAAAAATCGCAGTTGTCGGTTTAAGTGACAATCCAGAAAGAACTTCTTATATGATTGCAGAAGCCATGATGAAAGCAGGCTATAGCATCATCCCCGTCAATCCTACAGTAGATGAAGTTTTAGGAATGAAAGCATATAAAAGCCTGACAGATATTAAAGAACATGTTGATATTGTCAATGTATTTAGAAGATCTGAATTTCTTCCAGAAGTTGCGGCGGAATTTGAAAAAATCGATGCTGATGTTTTTTGGGCACAGCAAGGACTTGTTCATGAAGAAACTTTTCACTCTTTAAAAGAAAAAGGCTATACGGTTATCATGGACCGCTGTATTAAAGTAGAACATGCTCTAACGAAATAACTATAAAATATGGATGCAATAAGGTAACTTGACCCTCATAAGAAGCGGTCTTAAAAGCACCTTATTTGCATCCGTTTTTTTATTTTCTCCCTGCGCTATTATGAGGATAGCCCGTCAGAGAAACGGTAGTTAGCGTTTTTTTTATAAGAAATATGTGTTAACATAATTAAGATGCTTAAACGAAACCTATTAAAAAAAGCTTTTCTCTTTTAGCTTTCTTGGTTTAATATTGAATTTAATCGATTATTTTGTGAGTAACTCGATATATCAATATGCTTGTAGAAAAAATGCTGCTATTATATGATAAGAACAAACGTTCTAATTTTAGTGTTTTTTTATCAAATGCATAAAATAGTGTGCTTCGTCCACTATAGATGGCAAAAAGATAAAGAAAAAATAATCCTGCAAACAAAGAGGATAAATGAAATTATAGACGAATACATAAACAATTGTTCGACATGCTACATAAAAAGATAATATGTCGTGTTTTTGAGGTGAAAGGGGTATGTCTGTGGCGAAAAATCAACAACCATTTGACTATAACGATGATGCCATACAGGTGCTGGAAGGACTGGAAGCTGTAAGAAAGCGTCCCGGTATGTATATAGGCAGCACAGATTCAAGAGGGTTGCATCATCTTGTATATGAAATAGTAGATAATGCTGTCGATGAAGCATTAGCCGGATTCGGTGAAGAAATCATTGTAAAAATCCATAAAGATAATTCTATCAGTGTACAGGATAAAGGAAGAGGACTTCCGACAGGGATGCACAAAATCGGCAAGCCGACACCTGAAGTAATCTTTACGATCCTGCACGCAGGCGGAAAGTTCGGACAAGGCGGATACAAGACGAGCGGCGGTCTGCATGGTGTAGGTGCGTCAGTTGTCAACGCCTTGAGCGAGTGGGTTGTCGTTAAAATAAAAAGAGACGGTTTTATCTATGAACAGCGTTTTGAAGATGGAGGAAAGCCAGTTACTACGCTTGAAAAGCTAGGCAAAACAAATCAAACTGGCACGACTATTCACTTTAAGCCGGATCCTTCCATCTTCTCTACAACTACTTATAATTTTGAAACGCTTTCAGAGAGGCTGAGAGAGTCAGCCTTTTTATTAAAAGGACTTAAAATCGAATTAATAGATGAGCGCAATGATGTCCATGCTGTCTTTCATTATGACAACGGAATTGAAGCTTTCGTTGAGTACTTGAATGAAGAGAAGGATACTCTGCACCCGGTTGTTAGCCTAGAAGGGGAAAGCAACGGGATTGAAGTAGAATTCGCTTTCCAATTTAATGACGGCTATTCAGAAAATGTTCTCTCCTTCGTTAACAACGTCCGCACAAAGGACGGCGGAACACATGAAGCGGGCAGCAAGACAGCAATGACGAGAATGTTTAATGAATATGCCCGCAAGGTCGGCCTGCTTAAGGATAAAGATAAGAACTTAGACGGATCAGACATACGAGAAGGTTTGTCTGCGATTGTTTCTGTCCGCGTACCGGAAAGCCTTCTGCAATTTGAAGGACAAACGAAAGGCAAGCTTGGTACAAGTGAAGCAAGAAGCGCTGTCGATGCAGTCGTTTCCGAGCATATTTCCTACTTCTTTGAGGAAAATCCTGATACGAGCACACTGCTAATCAAAAAAGCGATTAAAGCATACCAAGCAAGGGAAGCGGCGCGAAAGGCTCGGGAAGAGGCCAGAAGCGGCAAAAAAAGAAAGCGCGGCGAAACAGTGCTATCAGGCAAGCTGACACCGGCACAGTCAAAAAACCCGCAGAAAAACGAATTGTATCTAGTTGAAGGTGATTCTGCAGGCGGCTCTGCTAAACAAGGAAGAGACAGACGCTTCCAGGCCGTTCTGCCATTAAGAGGTAAGGTTATCAACACAGAAAAAGCAAAGCTGTCTGATATCTTTAAGAATGAAGAAATCAACACTATTATTCATGCGGTTGGAGCAGGTGTCGGAGCGGATTTCAATATCGATGATTCCAATTATGACAAAGTTATCATCATGACAGATGCTGATACGGATGGCGCGCATATTCAAGTGCTGCTGCTCACATTCTTCTATCGTTATATGAAGCCGCTTGTGGAAGCAGGAAAAGTGTATATCGCACTACCGCCGTTATACAAGGTAAGCAAAGGCTCAGGAAAAAAAGAGGTTATTGAGTATTCATGGAGCGACGATGACCTGCAGGACGCTATCAAAAAGGTCGGTAAGGGCTATGTGCTACAGCGTTATAAAGGATTAGGCGAGATGAATGCAGATCAGCTTTGGGATACAACGATGAATCCTGAAACAAGAACATTAATCCGTGTTAAGATCGATGATATCGCACGAGCGGAACGCCGCATCACAACACTGATGGGTGATAAGGTAGAACCTAGACGGAAATGGATTGAGTCAAATGTTGCGTTCGGACTCGAAGAGGAAGGCAATATATTAGAAAATGAAAATATTGTGGTTGCAGAGGAGGGGGATGAATCATGAGTTCAAGTTCAACGGAACAATTTCGTGATTTGCCTTTAGAGGACGTTCTCGGTGATCGCTTTGGACGTTATAGTAAATACATCATTCAAGAGCGGGCGCTGCCAGATGCCCGCGACGGCTTGAAGCCGGTTCAGCGTCGGATTTTATATGCGATGCATGTTGATGGTAATGTTCATGACAAGAACTTCAGAAAATCTGCGAAGACAGTCGGTAACGTTATCGGTAACTACCATCCTCACGGAGACAGCTCTGTGTACGAAGCGATGGTGCGGATGAGCCAGGAATGGAAGGTCAGAAATCTGCTAATTGAAATGCACGGTAATAACGGAAGTATTGATGGTGACCCTCCTGCGGCAATGCGTTATACAGAAGCAAGACTTTCTGCAATATCATCAGAACTGCTGAAGGATATTGATAAAAAAACGGTCGATTTCATTCCGAACTTTGATGACACATCAACAGAACCGACTGTTCTGCCGGCAAAGTTCCCGAACTTGCTTGTGAACGGTTCAACAGGGATTTCGGCTGGTTATGCAACAGACATTCCACCCCATCACTTAGGTGAGGTGATTGATGGTGTTATCGAAAGAATGGATAACCCAAAAGCAACCGTAGAAGATATCATGAAGCATATCAAGGGCCCTGATTTCCCAACAGGGGGCATTATTCAAGGGGTAGACGGTATTAAAAAAGCCTACGAAACAGGCAAAGGCAAAATTATTGTCAGAGGCAAAGCGGATATTGAAGATATTCGCGGCGGGAGACAGCAAATTGTCGTAACAGAAATACCTTATGAAATAAATAAAAGCAATCTAGTGAAGAAAATGGATGAAATCAGGCTTGATCGAAAAGTCGAAGGGATTTCTGAGGTCCGTGATGAAACAGACCGGACAGGCTTGCGCATTGTCATAGAGCTGAAGAAAGATGCAGACGCTTCTGGTATTCTCCATTATTTATACAAGAATACAGATCTGCAAATTACTTACAGCTTCAATATGGTTGCCATTCATAATAAACGTCCGAAGCTGATGGGCATTATTGAGCTATTGGATGCTTATATTGAGCATCAGAAGGATGTTGTGACAAAAAGGTCGCAATATGATCTGCAAAAAGCGAAAGAAAGACAGCATATCGTTGATGGTCTGATAAAGGCACTGTCTATTTTAGATGAAGTTATCTCCACAATCCGTGCGTCTAAGGATAAACGAGATGCGAAGGATAATTTAATTGCATCCTTCCAATTCTCTGAAGCTCAAGCGGAAGCGATTGTGTCCTTGCAGCTATACAGACTTACAAATACGGATATCACGGCGCTTACTGCAGAAGCAGAAGAACTCGCGAAGAAAATCGAAGAATGGACAGCGATTCTTTCCAGTGAGAAAAAACTTCTTGCTGTTATCAAAAAAGAGCTGAAAGATGTTAAAAAACGCTTTATTTCTGACAGAAGAACGGCGATTCAGGCTGAAATTGAGGAAATCAAAATCAACCTCGAAGTTCTTGTCGGCAGTGAGGATGTTATCGTAACAGTAACAAAAGAAGGCTATGTGAAGCGGACTAGCCAGCGCTCCTATGCGGCAAGTAATGGTCAGGACTTCGGCATGAAGGATTCAGACCGTATCTTAGCTAAATTGGATGTTAATACAACTGAAGTTGTATTGCTGTTTACGAATAAAGGAAATTATTTATATTGCCCAGTCCATGAGCTCCCAGATATCCGCTGGAAGGATCTTGGACAGCATATTTCTAACATTATTCCAATCGATAGAAATGAAAGCATTATTCATGCAATACCAGTTAAGAGCTTTGAGGAAGGCAAGTATTTGCTGTTCTTCACGAAAAATGGCATGGCGAAAAAGACCGAATTGACAAGCTATAAAGCACAGCGCTACAGCAAGCCTCTTGTTGCACTAAATCTGAAAGGGGAAGACGAGGTAGTCGATGTCGTAGTGACAGACGGCAATAAAGGTGTTATCATCGCCACTCATTTCGGCTATGCACTTCGCTTCCATGAAGAAGAAGTCAATATTGTCGGAGCAAGGGCAGCTGGTGTGAAAGGCATAAGCTTAAAAGAAGATGACTATGTTGTCTCCGGTCAAATCATTACGGATGAAGCCAATGAATCGGTTGTTATTATGACACAGCGTGGTTCTGTGAAGAAAATGAAGTTAGCAGAATTTGAGAATGGCGGTAGAGCGAAACGCGGCGTTGTGATGCTGAGAGAGCTTAAAGCTAATCCACATCGCATTGTCAGCATGTTTATTGCAGGTAAAGCAGATACCGTTCATCTGCAAACAGAAAAAGGACTAGTCGAAGAAGTGCAGGTGGAATCAATCCGATTCAATGACCGTTATTCAAACGGATCATTTGTCATTGATGAATCTGATGCAGGCAAAGTTATATTAGCTTGGTTAACAAAACCGGTAGAATCTTAAAAAGATAATCCTTCACCAAAATGGTGAAGGATTTTTTTCTTCCTCCTTTACATCTTTTTTCCATTATTGGAGATGATATTTACTAACAGGATTACGCCAGGAGGGATTAAATTGAGAAAAGAACTATTGTTCGCCTTCACCGCATTTTTTTTCATGTCACTAAGTGCGATCACAGGGGCCTACGCATTGGAAAATGAAGAGCAGGAAAAGAATGTGCTTCAAGAACAAAAAGACATAAATGGTGATGGAAAACAGGAAACTATTGGCTTAAACGGAATTCTTTCAGAGGAAGAGAATGAATTTTATACAAGACTAACGATTCAAATAACTGACAGCAAGGAGCAAAAGTCAGTACAGGAGGTAGATGGCGGATTCAACCCACAGTTAGAACTGATCGATTTGGATGGTGATGGAACGGATGAAATGTTCTTAACACTAGCTGAAAATGAACGAGGCAGCAAAAAGAGATTTGCGATTTATGATTACGACGGCACGAAGATAAAGGAAGCTTCCATTCCAGAATTACCTGTGATGACAAGCAGCTTTAAAGAAGATTATAAAGCAGAGCTAGTGATTGAAGGGATAAAAACCTATAATTTTGATTTATATGAGCGAAAAAATACATATGAACAATTAGGCTTATATCAAAATGGGCATTTGAATGAGTCTACAGAGCTGATTATCAGTCCGTTCTCCCAATTAAAGCCTTCGAGCTATAAACAAAAATTAACACTAGAAGGCAAGCAAATGATTAGCGGCATAGCACCTGTCGATAAAATAGCATATTTGGAGACAGTGTGGACGAACAAAGATAACACTTGGAAATTAGAAAAAATAAAAGTAAAAGAAATCAGCAAAAAATAACAGAGAACTGTTCATCCGAAAAGGGAGGGTGGATGAACAGTTTTTTATACGCAAAAAATAATCTTTCGAAACCCAAACTAATTTTTATGATAGTATATTATATATACATCTAATAAATTAGCAAGAAGGGATATAGAATGTCATTTTATCAAATGTTAGTGTCAGCTATTATTGGCGGAACACTTTTTCAATTGCTTCAACTGCCGTTAGCATGGCTTCTCGGAGCGATGATCGGTACAATAGCCTTTATTAAACTCACCAAGCAAACTCCAAAACTTCCTTTCTCCTTTCGCACTTATGCACTGATTCCAATCGGTTATACAATCGGAGAAAATTTCAATAAACAAACACTTATGGATATGGTTACACATCTGCCATCCATGCTGGTATTGACCATATGTTTAATCCTGTTCAGTCTGCTGCTTGCAGTTGTGACGAATAAACTCACACACAGCAACCTGAAATCAACGATTGCAGGCAGTATCCCTGGAGGATTAACACAAATGGTGGCGATCAGCTCAGAAATTAAGGGCATAGATCTTACTGTCGTAACTATCATTCAAGTCAGCCGTATCATGACAGTGGTTATGCTAGTTCCTTTTATCGTTTATAGTCCGATTTTCCATGCAGGAAGCACAGCAGTTGCAAGTGCAAATGCAGAAGGCGTAAACTGGCTGTTTCTGTTCTTTCTAGTCATTTCATATGCAGCTGGGGCAGTTGCAAAAAAATGCAAATTTCCAACTCCCTATATGCTAGGACCGCTTATCATCATTGCTGGTCTTTTGCTTATTGGCATGGATGTACCGGCAATTCCAGTGCCAGTCATTGCTGCAGCACAGGTAATGATGGGCATTGATTTAGGCATGCAGATGAAATTCGGCGAAATCGAGAATAAACCGCGATTCTTAGCCGTTTCAATTATTTCTTCGATTGTACTTGTTGGTTTTTCCTTCGTTCTGTCCGCCATTTTACTGGGGATAGAAGAGAATATATCGCTATTAACCGCATTTATCGGCCTTGCTCCAGGAGGAATGGCGGAAATGGCCTTGCTCGGGCAGGCAGTTAAAGCCGATTTGACGATTATTACCACATATCAATTGTTCAGGCTTTTGTTTATATTATTTATAGTCCCGCTTATTATGAGGAAAGTTTTCCTGTTTGTGGAAAGAAGGCAGGCAGCAAAAGTAGTTATAAAATAGTTAACAGCAACTAGACATTAAAATTTATGTCTAGTTTTTTTGTTTATGAGAAGCGCTTTCATTATATAAAAAAGTGAATCAATAAGATTCGTTTAAACATGTAATTTAACTAGAAAAATAAAATAAATGATGCAATGAATCTATGCTAAAGACAATATTATAGAAACAATTAAAATAAAAATAAATGATCAGCTAAAATTAAATTAAAATTTAGCACGAACAAACAATTATATATAAAAACAGTAGAAATAATTTAAGAAACTATAAGTGAAAATTTTTATTCTGTCTCACTATCTAAAGTATACTTTAATTTGAGACAGAATTTTTCATAATTGTAATTGCTTATTATAATATATATTATGTAAACTAGAAAAAATGAAAAAAGAAAACTGGCTTTTCATTATCTTAAGATGCTTTTATATCTTCTCTTCTGGCATACTAATAACAATACAACTTTCACCAAGGAGTTTATACATGCTAATACATAAATTTCTACCTGCCATCAAAAGGCTTTCTGTTCATCAATCACTTACAAAACAAGATTTATTGACAGCTTCATTCCTAATTGGTGCTGAAAATGATCTTGTCATGTATTATGCACCACATAATGATTATGTAAACAAGCAAGCGATTATTATTATTGTCGGAATTACTCCTGGCTGGCTTCAAATGAAAAACGCTTATGAAGCTTTCCTTTCGTACGAACATATGAGCTTAACGGAACAACTAAAGCTGACGAAGGAATATGCAAGCTTTAGTGGATCGATGCGCATCAATTTAATTAATATGCTCGATGAAATCGGACTGCAAACGGAACTAGGCTTAAGCAGTACTGCTGAGCTGTTTGCAGAAAAACGGAATTTGCTTCATACTACCTCCCTTCTTAAATATCCAGTATTTTATAAAGAGCAAAATTATACTGGCCATAATCCATCAATGACACATGCTAAGCTCCTTCATCCTTATATTAACACTGTGTTTCCGGAGGAATTACAGCAGCTGCCTCAGAGCTCTTTAATCATTCCGTTAGGAAAAAAGGTTGAGGAGATGATGAAGAAGCTAGTGTCAGCTAATAAGATTAAGCAGCTGTATCTTTCCGGCTTCCCTCACCCTTCTGGTGCAAATGGTCACCGTTTAAAGCAGCTTATACAGGAAAAAGCTAGACTCATGGAAGAGCTTGCTGGCTGGTCTGAGACTTTTAAAAAAGACAACAGCCGCTACTAATGCTAGCGGCTGTTGTCCTATGTTTACTATTTCCACGAATTGATCAGTAAGTCAGCATGCTTCGTTAAATTTTTTGCTGCCTCATCTGAAATATATTTAGCTTTTACGCCCTTCTCTATCTGGTCCTTATATTTCTCCAATGCTTTAACTGCTTGCTTCTTATTGCTTTTTTCCTCGTGTTTTATAGCCTGCTTATAGCTGCTTTCTAACTGTCCGTACAGCTTGCCTGATAGTTCTCCCTTATCTTTATAATCCTTCATTAACTGACTAAGCAAAGCTTCTAAACCAGGTGTTGTGAACGTTGGCACTGGCACTTGTGACCAATCTGTATCACTTGCAAAATAGAAGCTAGTATAAGTAGGCTGATTATAGGTTGTGCTTTGTCTAGCTACACCTGTGCGGTATTGAACATCATGCATTAGTGTATAAAGCTTTCTGTCAGTCACTTCTGTGCTTTGATAGATTCTGATAGCAGAGCTGTCTGTTGTGCGGACTAGCAATTCCTCACGCCAGTCGCCAAATATGTCAGCTACAAGCGATGGATTCCCCTTTGTGCCATTATTCGTTCTCGTTCCTTCTAGTGTCAGAAGTCTGCCATTCTTCCAGTCTTCAATGGTCGGTGTCACTTCAAGAGCTCCGTCGACTATTTGAGTTGTCATATTGCCTGCCCATTTAATACTCATATTCGTACCTGGTCCAGCATCTCCGATTTTTTCTCCTTTTGCCGTATATAAGCCGACACCTGTGTTGGCCCATGTCTCAAGCCCAGGCTTTGTTGGGTCGATATCACCAATCATCCCTCTGCCTGTATCTTTACCTGTATAACCGCCATAAATAACTTCACCTGTCTTAGCATCCCTTAAAGTGTAACCGTACGGTGCACTCGTTGCCCCTTCATGCACCATGTATATTTCCAAACCAGGACGCTCGGGATCGATATCGGTGACATGAAGAGCGTCACCGTGTCCGAGTCTTGCCGTTGTTCCAGGTGAAGCACTTTCTTCAGGCATTACATCTGTAGAGCTGTACAGTAAAGAGCCGTTATCGTCAATCGTTGCTCCCCCATAGACAATTTCCTGCTTGCCGTCTGAGTCCACATCAGCCATTTCCAGAGAATGGGCCCCTTGTGTTGTTAATGTGCCGAATTCTTTATTGGTGCCATCCTTGCCATGAGGACTGTCATTGAACGGGTTAGACATTGGTGTCCAGCCGGAGTCGACATCCCATTTCTTCTTCAAATGCTTCCCATCCCAGCTGTAGGAAACAAGCGTTGTTCTTGTATAATAGCCTCTAGCAAACACAGCATATGGCTTTTTACCGTCAAGATAAGCTACTCCAGCAAGAAAGCGGTCCACACGGTTGCCAGGCTCAATGCGCGCCATCGCATAATCGCCCCACATTAAGCCGTCATCATGGCGGTCTGTTTCATAATGGATGGTTTCCAATTCCTTCCCTGTAGCTCCTTCAAATACAGACAAATATTCAGGGCCTTCAAGAATGAACCCTTCAAAAGTCCTTAAATCATTACGTGTGCTTCTGCTTGGTGCGTAAACATCCATGAAATAATCAACAAGACTTTCTGCGTCCTGTTTTGATAGTGGATAACTGTATTTCTTTTCGATGCCAAAGGCCTCTTCTAAGCTTTTAGGCCAATTGCCATTAACAACTTCTTCATGATGATGCCAGTTTCTAAACATTTTTACTAAATGATCATAATAATCTGCAGCACTCATGCGATAATCATCTTTATTGCTGTAGCCTGCCTTTATATCGCTTTTAGGCATCGTAATGTATTTTTCTGATGTAATATTGCCGTTTTTATCATAACGAATGACTTTCGTTCCCGGAGCAGTCTTAAACATTAACTCTGCTTTGCCGTCGCCATCAAAATCATACACCGACATTTGCGTATAATGCGCTCCTGCTCTTATGTTCACACCAAGGTCAATTCTGTACAGCAGCGTGCCATCCATCGTATAAGAGTCGATATACACATTGCCTGTATACCCTTTTTGAGAGACATCTTTAGAATTAGACGGATCCCATTTTACGAAATATTCATATTGCCCGTCGCCATCGACATCACCCACACTCATATCATTGGCAGAATATGTGTATGTTTCGCCTGCAGGCGTTACCCCGTCCGCTGGTTTTTGCAAGGGAATATCATAAAACTGGTCAGCCCATGGACGGACTGAAGCACTTTCATCGACTTCTTTCCCGTTCACGACTGCCCTTACCTCATAAGCAGACGAAGCACTACCAGTTTTGTCGAGAAAATTGGTGCTGTCACTAACGGTTGCGATTTTTTTGTTATCGCGGTATACATGGAAGGATGCTCCCTTCATCCCATTTTTTGTGTAGCCTGTCACCTCTGTTCCTAAAAGTCTCCAGCTGAGGAAGTTGCCTTCAGAAGTTTGGGCTGCTGTTAAGCCTCTGTCTAAGTATTCTAATTGCACTTTAGAAGAAGTATCTGTAGATTTGTGAGCAAAAACACTGCTTGTATCAACAAAAAGCAGCGGCAGCACCGCTGCAGCACAAAGTGCCTTTCTCATATAAGAAGAACCTTTCCAAGACATAAGCTACACCTCTTTTTAATTTTTTTGTAAACCTTTTCATTTTATTTTAAAGGAAGAACCTTGCATACGAACAAGGCCCCCTATTAAAATCTATTACTGACAATCTTGCAAAAATTCTGCGAGACAAAGAATAGCTAAAGATTGACCATACGGCATCGCGGTAATTCGAATATCCTTATAAAACTGGAGCGTATCTCCCATTCCAGTGCCGACAGAAACTTTTTGCAGCACTCCCTCGCTGTTTATTTCTCCTCTGAGTGCTTCAATCGCCTTATAAGCAGTTTCTCTGTACATTTCAGACACATAGCCCTTATGAACAGCCTTTAAAATGCCATAGGCAAACCCTGCAGAAGCAGACGCTTCTAGATAAGAGCTGTTGTCATTAATTAACGTATGCCACAGCCCACCCTCATTTTGCCAATGGTGCAATGCTTCAATTTGTCTTTGTAAAGTCTCTAGAAGAAAGGATGAGAAAAAGTCATCTTCCTGCAGCCCGAGAATATCAATTAATTCTGGGATAGCAATGGTGATCCAGCAGTTTCCCCTTCCCCACAGCGCTTCTGCATAATGATGATTGCCCTCAAACGTCCATCCGTGAAACCAAAGACCAGTTCGTCTGTCTGCTAAGTATTTAATATGAATGAGAAATTGCTTTTTTGCTTCCTCGATATAATCTTGTCTGTTTAAGAGCATGCCGATTTTCGCAAGGGGCAGCACGGTCATCATCAGCGTATCATCCCAAAGCTGATTTTTGTTTTCAGGCCCGTATGTCATATGCTGCAGTCCATCTTCCTTCGTCCGCGGCATCTCCTTCATGACCCAATCAGCCCATTCTTGCAAATGAGGCAAGTAGTCTTGATTTTTCGTATCTTCATATAAACAAGCAAGTGTTAATAGTGGTGCCATCGTATTGACGTTTTTCGGCGGGACTCCCTCTGTGAATCTTGCAGTAAACCAGTCATGAATAATCTGCAATGCTTTTTCGTCACTAGTCAGCTTCCAATATTGATAGATACCATATAAGCCGACTCCCTGCGGCCAATTCCAAACATGCCAGCTTTTATCATCAACGATTAATCCATCGAAATTAAGTAAATATTCACCAGTATCATCCTGTATTTTCGTTAAATTGTTCATTAACAGCTGGATTGTTTCTGTCACCTGTTTTTTATCTGCTGCTGTAATATTTGCCATTTGACCATCTCCTTTACTGATTTTGCTGCAAAATGCCCATTTCCTCAAATAATGCTGCTGCCTGTTCATAAGGAATGGCTGCAACCAATGGATCTTGAATAAAGGCATTAAAGAGGAGCTGATTGTCCATTGTTAACACCGCCTTTAGGACTGCTTCTTGGTTATGAACATGCCTGTTAACCATATTGGCAACATCAAGTGGCAGGTCTTTTGTTAAAACAGGCTGGACGCTGTTTCTGCGGATTAGAGCATTTGTTTCGACGATAGCATGATTAGGCAGATTTGGAATTTGACCTAGATTCGGAAAGTTGACGTTTGTCACTAGTTCCTCCAATCCAAGCAAAGCAAGGAGAATTTCCACCCCTTCTTCACCAGACGGCTCTAGGACGACTTTTGTATCACCAGTAAAAGCTTGTTCATTTTCGGTTATTTTCCGCGCTTGGTCTTTTACGCGAAAATCGACAGACGTTAAATGGAACTTCCAGTCATGAACTGTTTCAGGATTCTTTAAATAAACAGGCGGCATAAATTCGGCAAGATGACGATCGCCTGCTGCTGCAATAAGTCCGTATTTTTTAAATAAGTCAAATTTCACACGATTGCTTGAGCTGAATACACTTTCCTCCCATTTTCCTTGTTCTTTTTCGTATCCTGTTTCGGCATACTTCTCAGCAAACTGCTTATATAGGGGGAATAAGTCAATATTTTGATAAGCGGCCTCATTAAGCCATGTAAAGTGATTGATGCCTGTTACACTCACTTGGATGTCTTTGCGGTTTTTCACGTTAACATTTAGCATTTCACCAACCATATCTGCTAGCAAATGCTGTGTTTCAAACACTTCATGGCAGCAGCCGATCGCTTTAATTGCTGGAAACACCTCATATAAAGTGCGGGTGCATAAGCTCATCGGGTTTGTATAATTGATTACCCAAGCATCCGGACAATGCTTACGTATTTCGGCAGCGATTTCCACAAACATTGGAATCGTTCTGACAGCGCGTCTAATACCGCCTGGTCCAACCGTGTCCCCGACAGACTGGTATATTCCGTACTTCTCTGGAAGGTGAACATCCTTTGCCATATCTTCAAAAGTCCCTGGCAGGATTGAGATAATCACGAAATCTGCTCCCGTAAGAGCTTCCTCGATTGCAGGTACTGCTTCGTACTTCCATTTGCCAGTTGCATCAGGATGATTCGTTATATAGGTGCCGATTTTTTCATTTGTTTTTGCAGCTTCGAGATTAAGATCATAAAGGGCCACTGTTCCTGATATTCTTGACTCGAGGGCAAGATCATACATCAATCTTCTGGCCCAGCCTTGCGAGCCTCCTCCAATATAGGCTATTTTAATATCATCGGCCTGTAGTTTATCCATTTGTAATTCCTCCTTTAATACAATTGCAGAATTCGATATTCATAGTTTCCGAGCTTCCATTCACCTGCAAGTATTTCCTCTTGTGTAAGACAGTCGACTGCTTTTTGAGGAATGCTGACAGTCCCTCCGTTGCCGTCCATATTGACAATAACCCAATATTTTTTGCCATTCTGGTCTCTTGGAGCGATAATTGTTCCTTCTGAAGCGGTTATCTCTTGCTGTACTCCAGCGAGGCCTGCATATGTTGTGATGATTTCTGTCAGCATCCTACTCCCCGCATCACCGAGCGGCAAGGAACCGAGCATCACTATCATGCCTTTGCCGAGTTGTCTTTCTGTCAAAAAAGCTTTCCCTGAAACTAGCCCGCCCTTTATAACACCGACAGCCTTTGCTTCCTGTACATCAAAAACAGAGCTCCACAGCCCTAGTGGCGCAGTATGACCGAAGGCTTCTCCAACAGAACCAGTATCTTCAATCGGGAAGGTGAAGGCTGTCTCTACTCCTGCCAGCTTCTCAAGACTTCCTAAAGCTGCATCTGTATGTATCGTATGATGCTCTGTTCTGCCGCCGCTCAACGGGCCGACAATCCATATACCTCCCGCTTCAACAAATGCTTGTGCTTTCTTAATAAATTCATCTGAGAGATGATGAACAAAAGGAGTAACCAACAGTTTATAGCCGTCCAGCTCAGCTCCTTCCGGCAAAAGGTCGCGGTGGAGGCCTGATGCTAAAATATACTTGTAGAAATCCGTGATTAATTCCTTATAGTGCAAGCCTTTATGCGGTTCTGTGTTGAAGAATATCTTGGCTTTATCGGAATAAGTAAGCGCAATTTCTGCCTGCATTGGGGATGTTTCTGTCAAGATTGGTTCAATGGTGCGCCTTGCCGTTTCTGTTTCCAAAACTTCTTCATACCCGACCGTTGGTTTCCCCCAGGCGCTGATGACAGAACCATGGGGCTGTTCGCAGCCTGCTCTTTGCTGACGCCACAACCAATAGCAGAAAGCTTCTCCGCCTAATGCGTAGGCAGCCACTGCTTCTGCTTTTAAATAACCTTTTGGGTGGGGCTTCGCATAGCTTTCAAGCGATGCACTGTAGGAGGGACTTGTTTCCATAATCCAAAACTCCTTGCCTTTTTTCAGGTTTCGCCATAGATCACAATTGAACAAATATGAGTAATACGAATTGGCTGGCGCATATGTGTCAAAGGAAGCAAAATCAAGGTTTTGAAAGAGGCGTTCATTGTCGACAGCGAACATGACGGTGCTGTTATGGGTGATTGGTGCTTGTGAATGCTCGCGGATAATTGCTGCTTGTTCTTCTGCAAATTCGGCAATTGCTTCCGTTGAGAAGATTTGATACATCGTCTTTAATGATGAATTATGCAAAAATGGCACGGGTCCAGGCTGCGGAACTTGGTCAAAGCTGTGATAATACTCACTCCAAACATGTGTTCCCCAATCGTGATTTAAGCACTCAATCGAACCATAGCGCTGCTCAAGCCACTGATGCCAAAGCTGTCTGCAACTGTCACACATACATTCTGCTACATGGCATTTAAACTCATTATCAAGCTGCCAGCCGATCAGCCCAGGCATCCCGCCAAGTGCTTCTGCGATTTTCTTTGTGAGAATTGCTGCTCGTTGTCTGAAGTATGGATTATTGGTGCAAACATGCTGGCGAGAGCCATGAATCATTGTTTGCCCATTTTGATCGACATACATGCGCTCAGGGTGTTCATAAGACATCCAAATCGGCGGTGTTGCAGTCGGTGTACACATTACCGTCTCAATACCATTGTCATACAGACGTGCAATGATGTTTTGAAAGAAACTCAAGTCAATTGCTCCTTCGGTCGGCTCCATTTTTGACCAAGCAAATTCACCGATTCGAACGACATTGATGCCAGCTTCTTTCATAAGCACAATATCTTCTGCTATCGTCTTTTCATCCCAAAGCTCTGGGTAATAAGCCGCGCCATGATACAGTTTTTTCGCCATCTTAGCTATCTCTCCAATCTAATCTCCGTCTTTTTAATGAAGTTTTTTAGCTCCAGCGGTAATTCCATGATACCCTCTATAAGGAGTCTGCATATTTCCACAGCACCTGACGAGTGAAAATGCGTGTCATCTTGCAACCCGCTTGGATAATTTGGATGCTCGCCTGCAGTCAGCCAGACAAATAGTTCCTTTGACGCTTCTGGACCGAGAGATTCATACAGTCCTTTCGTTTTAACATGCATATCAATCAAAGGAACCGCTAATCTTTTCGCCAATTGCCGCATAGCGTCTGGATAATCCCCCAGCGTATCAAGCAGTGTTCCATCTTCGCTGAACTTCCGTCTGTTTACAGATGTTAAAAACACCGGAAACGCGTTCTTCGTATGTGCCAAGGCCGCATATTCGGCCAGACAAGCCTGATAAGAGGTATATGGCTCGGTTCCATATGACTTTTGATCATTATGGCCGAACTGAATAAATAAGTAATCACCAGGCTGGATTCTGTCTTGAATCGAAAGAAGCCTGCCTTCCTCTATGAAGCTGTTAGAGCTTCTGCCACCCATCGCTTCATTGCAGACTTCGATTTCCTCTGTAAAAAAATCCTGCAGCATTTGTCCCCAGCCTGCCATCGGGGCTTCAAATGCTGGACAGGTGGCTGCTGTTGAGTCACCTGCTATAAACAAGCGGATACTCTTATCCTTCACGCTTTGCTGCCTCCTATTTTTAAGAGATTCAAACTACTCCGATTTTATGCGTAAACACGATTCGTGCTTTTTATTAACTGAGAAAGGTACACAAGTGCAAGGCCTTGTCCCCAGCCATGGATCCGTTTGAACGGTACTCCTTTGTAGCCGTCTATATCATCCATAACAGCAGTTCCTGCAGAGACATTCATTACCTTTCCGTCTTCTGTTATGTGTTCAAGGATGGATGCAATTGATTTCTGTGTGTATTTGTTATAAAGAGAGCCTCGTGACAAAAGCGCTGCTGCAATACCACAGCTGCCTGACACTTCTAAATAAGAGGTGCTGTCTGTCAAAACGGTGTGCCACAAACCTGATTGATCATCCTGCAGTCTTGCTAACGCACTCAGCTGATCCCTTAAAGAGCCGTCAATGATCATAAAGGATGGATGTGTCACATCAATTAGTTCAAGCGCTCTAGCCATCGTCAGAGCGGCCCAGCCATTACCTCGGCCCCAATAAATACTGGACATATGGTTTTTCGCCATATTATCCCAACCATGGTAATAAAGATCAGTAACTGGATCTTGAAGCAGTTCTTCATGACCATGAAACTGCTTAAGCCCATCCTCGAAATATTCCTTGTTTTCTGTTAGCTTGCCAATCCGCAGCAGGAAAAGTCCAGCCATCATCATCGTATCGACCCATGCTTGTTCATGGAACACATACGTAGTCGAATTCACAGTATGCTGGAGAATTCCGTCACCGAAGCGCTCCGCGTCATTCCTCAAGTATTCTGCTAGTTGGATCGCTGTGTCTAAATAGCGTTGATCATTTGTGCCGGCATATAAGCTCAGCAGAGCATGACCCATGGAAACACCGTTAACAGACAGCTTAGGTAATCCATCCTCTAATCTTTCGTCCATCCAGTTTTTCAATAAATGAAGATATTCCTCCTTGCCAGTTACCTCATATGCTTCGGCCACTCCATAAAAGGCAACTCCTCCTGGCCAATCCCAATTAAAGTCCATTTGAAACGTCTTATTCACTACAGCATCTATCGCATCAAGAATGCTGCTTTCATCAAAAACAAGTGCTGGCATAATTTCACTCCTTCCATTATTTCAATCCGCTTGTGCTGATACCTTCAACAATATACTTTTGGAACAAGAAGAAAATAAGTACTACAGGCAGCAGGGACACAACACTCATAGCAAACATTCCGCCCCAGTTGGAGGCTGTTTCCGAATCTAGGAAAAGCTTTAAGGCAAGTGACACAGGATATTTCTCTGGACTGTTTAAATACAGAACAGGATTGATTAAGTCTTCCCATTTCCAGTAAAAAGAGAAGATACCTGCAGTCGCCAGAGCTGGTGTGATTAACGGCAAAATAATGCGGTAGAAAATGCTGAATCTTCCGCAGCCATCGATTCTTGCAGCTTCATCAAGCTCCATCGGGATATTGCGGATAAACTGCACCATTAAAAAGATAAAGAATGCATGCCCGAAATACTGAGGAACAACAATCGGCTTAATAGAATTGAGCCAGCCTAACTTCGCAAAAATAATATATTGCGGAATCATGATAATTTCGTGTGGAAGCATCATCGTTACCATCATGCAAGCAAACCAAAATGCCTTCCATTTAAATTGAATTCTGGCAAAACCGTAGGCTATCAATGCGGATGATGCAACCGCTCCGATTGTAGATAATACAACAATCACAAGGGAGTTTTTAATAAATACGCCAAAAGACTGTCCGGCAATCCCTTCCCAACCTGCTGCGTAATTGCTTAAAATAAACGGTTTTGGTATTAGAGAATGGGCGGTGATGAACACTTGTGAGCTTTCTTTAAAGGAGCTCATTAACAGCCAGATAATCGGATATAGCATCACCAAGGCGAATCCGCCTGTTACAAGATGGTAAATCCACTTTTTTGCCTTCAAACGAGGATTTTTATATGATACACCCGTATTTGGCATTAGCGGGCCTGTATCTTTAGTGGCGGTTTTCATGTAAATCAATCCTCCTTCGATTCGTAATGAACCCAAAATTTAGACGTTTTGAATAAGATCAGCGTCAAAATACCGACAATAACGAGAAGCACCCATGCCATGGCAGAGGCATAGCCCATCTGGAAGAAATTGAACGCTTTTTGGAATATATACAGGGAATACAGAAGCGTGCCATCAAGCGGTCCGCCTTCCCCTTTTGTGATAATATACGCTGGGGTGAATGTCATAAAGGCTGAAATAGTCTGCATTACTAGGTTAAAGAATATTATCGGACTTAACAGCGGCAAGGTGATTTTAAAGAAAACTTGAAATCTGTTGGCGCCGTCAACATTCGCTGCTTCATGGTAGGAAGGCGGTATATTTTTCAAGCCTGCCAAAAATATCAGCATGGATGAGCCGAATTGCCAGATCGCAAGAAAAATCAATGTCCATAACGCTTTAGTCGGATCTTGATACCAAAGGATTTTTTTATCGATTCCAAAGAAAAACAACAAGGCATTCAATGTACCTTCATTGCCGAAAATATTTCTCCACATGATTGCTACAGCAACGCTTCCGCCAATGATGGAAGGCAAGTAGAACAATGTTCGGTACAGACCGACTGCTCTGGATGCTTTATTCAAAAGCATTGCCACAATTAACGCGAATATCAGTCTGAGCGGTACTCCTGCAAACACATACGTAAAGGTTACCTTCAACGATTGCCAAAACTTATCATCACCTGTGAACATTTCCTTGAAATTATCGAGACCAACCCACACAGGGGTGGAAAATAAATCGTAGCTTGTAAAGGATAAGTACAAGGAAACGGCCATTGGGATGATGGTAAATGCCATAAAACCGATGATGAATGGGGATATAAATGCATAGCCTGCTAAATTTTCACTTAACTGCCGCTTTTTCATGCCGTTCAACTCCTCTGCGGGCCTTTAAGAAACTAAAAGGAGGAAAAGCTTTCCTCCTTTCTAGTTTTACTTGTTTCTGCCCAAAATTTCTTCAGCTTGTGCTCGGAACGTTTTTGCGCCTTCTTCTGGTGTAATTTTCTTAAACAGAATTTGTTCTGAAACATCCTTCAATGCTTTCATTACTTCCGCACTTCCAAGTGGATCAGGAGGATCTGCCTGGCTTGCATTCTGTGAAGCTCTTTCCACATATTCGAAGATTTTCGTTTCTTCTTCTGTTAATTCAGGCTTGATGGCTTCAATAACCTTAGAAGAAACTGGAACACCTCTGTCGCCTTTAATCAATTTGTTTGCCTCTACATCGTTTACAAAGAAATCAATGAATTTCGCAGCTTCTTTTTTATGCTCAGAGCTTTTTGGAACAGAGAAATACATACTTGGCTTTAAGAATAAAGCTGTTTCTGCTGATTGCTCTGGCGGAAGATTAAGAGTAAGCGGAGAGTCTGTCAATTGAGCAAACCCTAAATATTGGTTAGACCAGTTCCAAGTCATCGCAGCATTGCCTTTTACGATAAAGTCATCCTCAAGACCTTTAACCTGTGCTTGAACATCAGGTGTTGGGAATGCGTTATTAGCAAGGAGCTCAAGCTGTAAGTTAAAGTAATCTACAAATAACTTGTCATCTGTATAAGCTAATCCGTTGCCTTCTTGGTTATAGAAGCGCTCTCCCTGTGTTCTTAAATAGTAAGGGAAAAATACGTCTGCCGGGTTCATCCCGTTCGTACCGTACTTGTCTGTTGATTTTTGAACATCTGTTGCCATCTGCACGAAGTCTTCCCAAGTCCAATTTTCATCATTCAGGTCAACACCAGAGCTTTTAAGCATGTCATCATTTGTAATAACAGACAGAACATTGGAGCCTAAATTAAAACCGTACATGCTATCGCCGATTTTACCGCCTGATAAAGTATTTTCATCAATCGAGCTCACATCAATGCTTCCATCCTCCGTATATTTTGTTAAGTCTTCCAGCTGGCCTTTTTCCCCGTATTGGGAAAGATAGGCTGTATCCATCTGAATAATGTCAGGAAGCTGGTTGGCAGCTGCCATAGGTGCTAGCTTCTTCCAATAATCATCAAAGTTGGCGAACTCTGCTTCAATTTCAACATTCGGATTCGCCTTCTCATACATTTCAATTACCTTCATTGTGTAATCATGCCTTGGCTGTCCGCCCCACCATGCTACACGCAAAGTAATTTTTTCATCTTTGCCTCCTGAAGTCTCTTTGCCGCTAGAACTGCAGGCTGCTAAAGAAAAAAGTAAAAGAAAACTTAAAGTGATAAGGCCTAGCTTTTTCATATATTGCCCTCCTTTATTGAAAGTGCTTACATCCTTAATTTAATGCATTTTTACTTTCTCTGTAATGGAAAAAACAGATATGAATGTGCAAAAAACAGATATAAATAAAACGCTTTCAAACAAGGTTTTGAGCTTTGCGATAATCTGACGGTGTATAACCGGTATACTTTTTAAACACTTGGCTGAAATATTGCGGATTATCCCCAAACCCTATCATATCTGCCAATGTCACCATTTTGACATCATCATTTTCCGTTATATAAGCGATTGCTTTTTCAATTCTCCATTTCGTCAAATAAGCAGAAAAGCGCTCCCCTGTTTCTTGTTTAAATAATTTTCCAAGATAGTCAGGGTTCATATACAGCATCTCATTTGCGACCAGCTTTAAGGATAGATCTGGATTGGAAAAATGGGTTTCAATTATATCAATCACCTTGCTGATTACAGATGATTGCTTTGTCACAAGCCGCGCACTATATATTTCCGACAGCTGTGCTGCACAATCCTTCAGATAATCCTTCATCTGCTGAACAGTCTCCATTGCCAGCAATTCTGTTGTACCAGTATGCAAGTCTAGCTCTTCGTCTTTATCGGCTTTAATTATTTCCTTATAAAGCTGAATACAATGAGATTTTGTCCGGTGGATGCCAAGCCGTTGATTCGCCATAGTGGCAAACAGACTGTCAAGCACACCCAGTGCCTCCTCTTTGTTTCCAGACTTGATTCTTAAAGTTATTTCCTGCTCATCCAAGGAAAACGGTTCGCTACATGTTTGATTTCTAACAGGTGTAATATTGGCAGCTGTAATCAGCTTGCCTGTGCCGATATAGAATTTATGTCCGATAAATTCACAAGTTTGCTTATACAGTTTCTTTATTTCTTTGAGAACGCCAGATTCGCTTAATGCAGCAGTTGTTTGCACATTGTATTTCGAAGAAAACTGGGACTGTATGTCTGTCACAAGATGTATAACATCCTGCCTTGATTCCACTACAATGATGGCCTGTTTCCCGATAACTGTTGACAGCACAAGTTCAGGCACAAGCTCCGCAGCCATTTCTGCAAGGTAGGTTAAATATTCATTAGAATCCTCGCTCTCCACTTCCAAAAGAGCAAGCATGACTTGCTTATGTCTGTCTTTTATGTCAAATAAGTGTTCATACCGCGTAAAATCACGATTAATCTCTTTGCCTGCAAAAAGCTCTGTTAACAGCTGTGCCTTCATATATGGCTGAATTTTCTCTAAATTCTCTTCGAGAAGGAGGAATTTTTTATTCTGCTGTTTTTTTGCCTCCAATTCCTTAATGATGTCTTGCAAGGCAGCAGTGATTTTCTCTTCATTGCAAGGTTTGAGCAAGTAGTTTTTGACACCATATTGCATTGCCTGTCTTGCATATTCAAATTCTCCAAAGCCTGACAAGAGAATAAAGCTTGTAGCAGGAAACTCTTCATACACTTTTTTAGCTAAGGCAATACCATCCATTCCTGGCATCTTTATATCACTGATTACGATATCCGGTTGATGTAAGACAATTTTTTCATACGCATCGACGCCATTTCGCGCCGTAGCCACAAGCTCTGTATGGAGCATGCTCCAGTTGATGACGCTTGAAATTCCTTCCACGATAATTCTTTCATCATCAGCCAGCAATACTTTATAGGTCATCTGATACCACCCCTTTGAATTGGTAAAATGACTGTTACAGCTGTGCCTTTTCCAGCGAGATTCTCAATTTCCAAACCATATTGCTCACCAAAACCGAGCTTTATTCGCTGATCAATATTATTTAGGCCAATCCCGGTTCCTTTTGGTTTAATAATGCCTTTTTTTATGTATAGTAGTGTATTTGGATCAATACCAGGTCCGTTATCCTCCACTCGGATATACAGTAATTGTTCAGTCTCTACTGCTGATAGTTTAATAGTAGAGACATCAAGAGCAGGCTCCACTGCGTGCTGAAAAGAATTTTCTAAAAGCGGCTGAAGTGTCAGTTTCGGGATATGATGGTGCAGCACAGAAGCAGGTATATCCATTTGAAAATCAAGCCGATCGGCAAACCGATAGTTTTGAATCGTCAAATAGCTTTGGACAATGTCCAGCTCCTTTTCCACTGTAATAATATCTTCATTAAAATTAATAGAATTACGCATGAGATGGCCAAGTGCTTCCACCATGCTGGAGATTTGCTGCTGCTTATTCGTTTTCGCCAGCCAGTTGACCGATTCTAACGTATTGTATAGAAAATGCGGATTAATTTGTGCTTGCAGTGCTTTGAACTCGGTTTCTTTGACTAACAGCTGTTTAGAGAAATTTTCCTTGATCAATTCATCAATACGCTGAACCATTGTCTTAAAATTTCGATATAGCGTTCCAACCTCATCCTCTGGCATTTCATCTACCTTAAGTGATTGCACAGCTAAAAAGTTACCTTTTTGCACCTCCTGCATGGTGGAGGCCAGCTCCTCGATCGGATTGGTAATTCTCTTTAAAAATCCAAAACCAATTGAAATCAGCAGGATAAATAAAAACGTGAATAATAGCACCATCGAGTATTTGACTGCTGTAATTTTGGAAAACATCGCATGAAAGGGGATGATATTCCAATATGTCCAGTCCTCAAAATTTGTGGCAATATGATTTACGAAATATCTTTCGCCGTTTATTTTCTCAATACCATAGCCTTGCCCCTTCTTTGTGATGAAATCAAAATTACCTAAATCATGGGTACCCTTTTGTGAGTAAAAAACTTGGCTGCTGTTAGAGATAACGATATTACCGCCGACCTCTCCTTGTGTAAGCGGCAGACCGGCAACGATTTTATCAAGGTTGACCCGAATCATCAGCTTGCCGATTCTGTCAAAGTTTAAATTCTCATACGAGCGCAGCAGGCGTACAGAAGTCAAAAATTCATCCACACCGTCTATTTCCATCCAATAATTTTTGCCTTCATACCTGTCAGCGCTGTACATAGCAATGCGCTTTTCCTTTTCGCCAAGCGGTTTAGAGCTTGAGCCCGCTAAGAATTCTCTCCCTGAAGAATCATAAAGATAGATAGAATGGATATACCTTTCCGAGCCGACGTAATTGGCTAACTCCTCCTCCAGCTTTTGCTCGAGCCGGTAAATATCATAGCCAGTAACCTCTCCCTGCAGCTCCAGCAAAGCTGATTGTATTTGCGGATCAACGGCAATATTAAAGCTTACCTCCTCGATGCGTTCCAGCTCTTCTTCAATGGTATTGGATGACATCATTAATACCTGTGATGATTTTGCATATATTTGTTCATCATATAGGCTGAAAGCATATTGGAGACAAATTAATACGAGCGCAAGAGTAACGACCATAAGAAGTGTGATGCGAATAAAGAGCTTTCCATTCAGTTTCGTATTTTGATAGATTGTGATGATTGATGCCCATGTTTTTCTCATAGAACGAAAGTACTCCTTTATTGTCTTATCTCCTTTACTGCAAGACTTGTTCCTTAGCTGTACCTTTGTCCATGCTGCTAAATGCCTTCATAGCAAAAGCAGTGACAACCAATGCAAATAAGCTTCCACTGAAAAATATAATCACCGTTACGTGGATCAGACTGATTAAAATGGCACCAACTGCTCCTGCCAACATTCCAATCGTGTAAAATGGTCTAGAAAAGCCAATTAGAACTGCATACTTAAATGTTTTTGATAACGGAATATCATAGTGTACGTACACGGGAAACACCATTAAGAACACAATGGTAAAAATGAGCAGCAGAATCATAAAAATTAACGCAAAAACGGATGTTTCTTGGCCCATCCAGCCGAATATAACAAAATCAACATAAAAAACAGCCATTACCGTTAATAAAATCCAGCTTAATTTATTGGCGCGCCAGAATTCCCGCTTATATGCATGCATAAATGTGCGATAAACAGGTATATCCGTGTGCCCTTGCAGCCATTTTCGCGTGACCGTATACATAGCAACCGTTGATGGTCCAATTCCAAATACAATGAACCCGACAGCAGTAAAGAATGCCCATAATAAATTTAGATAGGCAAGCCTTGTCACCCATTCACAAAAACGATAGATACCATTTGTGACGAAATGATACATAGTAATCCCTCCATCATCCATCTTATTTATTTAAGCGCTTTCATTCCTCCTTTTAGTTTAATGAATTATGACCGCCAAGAAGTGCAAAAAAACAGACATTCATGTTTAATAATCAGTGATTTGCTAACAGAAAGCCTGGCCGATTTACTTTGCTGTCTGCTATTATTATAAAGCACTTCTCCCAGTATTTGAAAGATACTATCAAATAATAAGGAAATTCTACCATAAAATAGTTATCCTTTTAAAAACTAGAAGACTAGAAGCAAACATTAGTTTATAAAAAAAGATGCCTGCATCATCTATGCAGTGCATCGTTTTTTATTTGAACCATCCTTTTCGCTTAAACCAAAGGATCATGATGACCCCTAAAACAATCATAAAAGTTAGGGAAAACAAATAGCCATAGCGCCAAGACAGCTCAGGCATATGTTCAAAATTCATGCCGTATATCCCAGCGATAAAAGTAAGCGGCGAAAAAATCGAAGTTATGATTGTCAGCACTTTCATGACATTATTCGTCTGATGGGAATTAAGAGATAAATAGCTGTCTCTAATATCTGCTGTGATTTCACGGTTGGACATAACCATTTCCGACAGCTTAAGCAGATGGTCATATATATCGGAGAAATACTCCCTTCTCGCATTGATTCCCTTCAGATGATGGGAGTTGAGCATGCGATACAGCAAATCACGCATGGGATGGACAGTATGCCGTAAGTTTAAGAGGGAATATCTTGCATCAAAAAGCTCTTCCATTAAGGCATTCATTGATTTATTCTGGGTATTATCTTCTATTTTGTCTAAGTCATCCTCTAAACTATAGAGGAGAGGAAAATAGTTATCGACTATTTTATCAAGGATTTGATAAAACACATAATAGGTGTCCCATTTTTCTATTTTCTTGTGAGAAAGAAGGATTGTCCACACTTGAGATACTTCGATTGCAGGTGAAGAATGAAAGGTGACGATAAAATTATCTCCCACAAAAAAATCTAATTCCTCCTTCATGAGTTCACCCTCTTCTTTGCGAAGAATATGTGTTACATAGAAGGCATGATTGTCATAATAGTCAAGCTTCGGACGCTGGAGCCGGTGGACACAGTCCTCGACCGCCAGTGGGTGAAAATGAAAGACATCAATTAGTTTGGTAATTTCCTCTTCTGTCGGACCGTTAAAGTCGACCCAATACCATTTATATGCGGATATATTTAAGTCATTGATAGAAACATTCAGATCCAATCGATTATCTTCAGTAACGCCAATGATTTGAATCACCTAAAAACAGCCCCTTTTAGTCTAGCTTCCTTTTGCGTATCTTTCCCAACCATCCCTTTTCTTACTATAACATTCCCCCTTTACTACATAAAAAAACAGGCCGGTAGCCTGTTTTACTGGATGACAAAACTTACACCTAAATAGCCGAAATAAAGGGCCTGACCGAAAAATAAAATGCCCCAGATAAAGGCGGGAATGATTTTTGTCATCTTGGCAAGACTTGTAGCATCTCCTGCAGTCATCGGTTTTTTAAAGCTTAAGTGAAGCACAATAAAGGCGCTTTTTATTGACTGTACAAAAATAATACATGTTAACAGCTGTAATGTATGTACTTTCAGTAACATGCTGCCGTAAACGGTCAGCCAAAGAAAAAAGCTGCTCGCACAAATAATCCACAAGATACCATATAAATTGCGTATCCACAATACAAGTGCTGTTAAACAAATACCTGCGTAAATGTACAGCAAGAGCTCAAATGCCCCAATTGTTATCAGCCAGATTGAAAAGAAGGAAAAGGCAGAAGCAAATAGATAGCCAGACAGTGTTGTTACAAACCTGCTGAACCAGTTGGCATGTGCGGTGAAAGCCAGTCCTTCAGTATTTGCGAATAAATGAATTTTTCTTACCTTTCCGCCACATATTATCGCCGCAAGCCCATGGCCGACTTCATGAATTAATGTTTGAATAACAGCAACATATCTTCCGAGCACGGGAATATGCAGAAAAATTACCGCCACAATTAGATATAATAAAAAGCTCGTTAAAGTCAAAGTCGTGTCCTCCTGTCATTTGATGCTTATATATTAAGGGAGAAATCTTAAAAAAGCCTAAACATTACATGCAACTATGTTAAAAAAAATGCCGTTTGTCCAAGCAATTACCTGTCACTCATCATTCAATATACTATAATGCCAGAGCAAAGGAATGATTATGGTGAATTTACAAGAAATAAAAGGCCCTTATGATTTAATGCTCGGAATCGGCAGCTGGTGTGGTCCTTCCTTGAATTTAAGAAGACATAATTTGCGCAGATTTGCCTTTCCCCTTGATTGGATGGTTTCCAACTCCGTTGCTGATGTGACAAGATTAATCAACAACCGCTTTCAAGGATTTATGGATTTTCCAAATCTCGTACTTACAGAAGGAACCTCCAGTTCCCTTGATGATGGAGTAGCTGTCATGCCAGCACAAGGCGGAACAGAACCAGTTAATGCCCATTTCATTTACGATACAGTATATAATATAACATCTGTGCATGATTTCCCAATCGTCCCTGGACAAGATTGGACTGTAACGTATCCAGCTTACAAGGAAAAGCTGCAAAAACGGATTGCTAATCTGTTTGAAAAGCTAGAATACAGCCCGAAAATTTTATTTGTGAGATGGGGTTTTGCTACCCAAGAAGAAGCGCTCGCCCTTCATGCTGCCCTCTCAACATTAGTAAAAGGGGATTTCAATTTACTGCTCATGCTGCCAGTAAACGGAATAAAAGGAATGCAGGAAATGTACTGGCCATATCCGGGAATATGCGCTGTTCAGGTGCCAATTGAAGAGCCGAATAATGATTCTATTTGGAACGAGGTCTATAACGGACTGTCATTGACAAATTTTTGGCCATAAGCACTAAAAGCCATACAGCACTCCGTGCTGAATGGCTTTTTTATCTCATATAGCTGCTTATTCTTCTCGCATCAGCATTCCCTTTTCGAACCAAAATACAAATACTTTTAAGATTGAGAGCATGATGATGCTTGATACAAATCCAAGTGCCCAATTCCAATGATGGTACTCGACAAGAGAAGTAGTTCTTTCTACAATAACACTGTAAGTTGGGGCAATCGTTCCAAACAGAAGAAAATAAAACAGAGTTTTTACATACCGGCCCTTTTTTGGATAATACAAGATAAACAGCATCCCGATCGTTGGAAAAAGCAAGTAATGAAGGGTAAAGCTTAATTTCGTCGCGTACGGAAATTCACGATACGGAAATGCGACTAATTGCATTTTTATTTGTACAAATTCATAAAGCCATGCAATGGACTGGGAAAACAAGAATGTGATTTGTGCCACCCGTTTATTGCTATTACGTATGTTCAGAAATATAATAATCGGTACAACAGCCCATATAATCATTAATATCCAAAATTCTTTATGCATGGTGTCTCACCTTAATCCTCTTTTAAACCATTTGTAATACTTATGGCTCAAATATAATATGAGCATGACACTAAAATAACTCCAATACCATTGCCATTTATGATAATCCACCAACTTTGTAAATCTTTCGAGTATGAACTCTATGCAGGTAAAAAAGCCGGCAATCAACAAATAATAGAACAACTTAGGAATAACTCTTCTTGATGATGGATAATACAAATTAAACAAAATAGCTGTTATTGGAAACAAGAAGAATTCAAAATATAAACTTGATCTGTAATCATTATTATCATTAGGAAACAATTGCACCGGATATTCAATCCACTTCATTTCTACGACAAATAATCCAATCGGCCATGAAAAGAATTGAATAGACAAAAAAAGAATAAAAGCATCCCTTGCTTTCTCAGCTGGGATGAATCGCCATGCAATCACAAAGCTGATAATAAGTATGCCTGCTAAAATCAAGCGTTCCATCACCAAAAACAATCACCTCAAAAGGGTTAGGTATTCCCATATTATACCCAGTTGATAACATACTATGTGATTGCTTTTTATTAAGAAACCCTGCTTAACAGCAGGGTTTTCCTTTTTTATTTAATACGGATACTTTGACCAACCTTCAGTTCAGTCGCATTAACATTAGGATTAAGATTTTTTAATGTTCCATGCTTGATATTTAAACGTTCTTCTATATCCCAAAACGTGTCTCCTGCTTTAATTTTATACGTTGTGGAAGCGGCTTTTTTCTTTAAGTTAAAGGCTCGCTCAAGCCCTTTAACATGTCCTAATGCAACTGCATCAAGGAAGTCATCATTCTTTAAAAGGTTAGCATCCTTGCGAGTGTCGATGAATAAGCTTTCTGTCAAAATTGCAGCCATATCAGATTCTCTCAATACATGCAGATCGGATGCTTTTGTCCCCCTGTCGACTACATTATAAGATTCAAGTTCATCCATGATTGCATTATGAATTGCTGCATGAACCTTACCGGTTCTGCTTGAGATTGCAAGTGTGTTGTAGCGGTAATCTTCATAGCCTGTTCCGCCGCCAGCATTGATATGCACAGACAGAAAAAAGTCAGCATTCCAGCTGTTAGCAGCATCTGTCCGCTGATCAAGACTCAAAAATTTGTCTGTTGTGCGGCTCATTTTCACCTCAACATCTTCGTAGTCCTTCAACAAAGCTTGTATCTTTTTAGCAATCTTTAACGTTAAGTCCTTTTCCTGCAGCCCATTACCGACGGCACCAGGATCAGATCCGCCATGCCCTGGATCAATAAATATTTTTGTCATACTAACCATCTCCTTTTTAGAATTAGCGAGTATGGATCAGCACAGAAGAAAAGGCATTCATGTTTCCAAATAATAAAATAAGTAATATAGTTATAACGACTCTTTTCTTTTACCGATCGACTAATATTAATATATGATTATTTGAAATTTTTGTGAAAATTAGTGATGAAGGGCTTCTAGACAAGAAAAGAACAGTTGCTAACGGCATATTTACTGTTTAAATTATTGTTTTTATAAAAAAAAAGATATCCAATTGGATATCTTCGAAAAGTTTAACAAACTACCCCCTATTCATTTTCCTTGCTTTTGCTTTTCTGCTCTTCCTTTTTTATATAAGCATAAATAAATGCGGTGACAGTTTGGATAATCAAAAAAACGGGAAGAGAATGGACAAGTTTATAGCCATTTTGCAAGGTGATAATATGCAGCAGGCTAAATACAAATTGTGCTCCAATACCAATACCTGCCCAAACGACAATATACAAAATGCTAAATAGACCTCGTATCCGCAGCACTTCATAGAAGTAATTAAAGCAATAACCGAACGGTACAAACAGCATATAGTACACAAAGTCAAACAGCTCATAATGATTAATATCATTCACTCTATAATAATCAAGCCGGCCGCCACCGATGGTGAAATCGAACACCACCCCGATTGTGAACCCCCAAACAATACTTAATATAGTCAGTTCTGTTGACAGCACCTTTGGCAAGATAACCATAATCGCGTATGTGACTCCGACGAAAATCAGCAAAGCAATTTCATTCATATCAAATGTTCCGATTAATTTCATACCGTTTTACCTTCTTTTTGAATAATGGACTGGTAGAAATAATGAATTACTAAAGCACCGCAAAAATAAAGGACAAAATAAATATAATCAAGACTTAGATTCCACTGCTTTGTTTCAATCAAATTACCTGCGAGTGCCAACAAAATAAAAGCGAATAAACACATCGCTCCTCCTAATGTAACGAAAATGGTTTTTAATCTAGTCGTTTTTGTCAGGATGATGTTTATATAAATAATTGCCGCTACTGGTGTAATTATCGTCCGAAACAACAAAAAAGCCGTATATGCTTGTGTTGTATCCGCAATTTTCACTAAAACAAGCTCCTCGTAAATAATCCAATTCCAATGGATGCTGACAACAAGCATGATTAGAAAAATAATCATATTTTCCCCTTTTGATATCACCTTTTTTTGCAGATAAAAGATGGCCGTGATTAGCCATGCAAAAAAGAAAAAAATAGAAAACAGCATTTTTTTCACCTACTAGATATTTTTTTTAGCTTCCCCCTTTCGCTTTATCCTATACGAGAGGCTTTGTGAATAATCGATAACTTTCTTCCTGGACAAGCCCGAACAAATGGTTGTAATTCAACATATTGTAGTTAAGAGGGATAAAGGAAGGTGTGATACGATGAATTGGAAAAGATATTTAATCATTACAGCTTCAGCTTTATTGATTTTGTTAATGGGCATCGGTGCATTTATATATGAAAATTCTAATAGTGCTGCAGTGGCTGATAGCTCTGAAACAAAGGCTAATAATAGCTCTGCAACTGAGTCAGAGCAACAAAACGAAGCAGAAAGCAGCTCTAGTCTTTCAGTTTCTAATAATATTGAAAACAATGTAAGCGGCCAAGCTAAAGCGGAAATTGAGAGTTCGATTCAGAATGAAGTGGAAAATAAAGACGCAAATATTAAAAACAATATAACTAACTCTATCAGCGATGAAGCAGAAGTGAAACTGACAAATAAACTGGAGAGTCTCTTAAACGGCAGCTTAACAGGTACTTTAAATAATACAATCAACAATGAGGTAAACAGTACTGGTCCAACAACCATTGAAAATAATCTGATAAACAATATTCAGCTTCAAGTTAATGTCGAAGTTACAAATGGTATTACAACATCAGGCAAAGAGACAAACGCAGAAAACGACAGCAAGGAGAATAACGATAACGAAAATGCAGGAAGCGAGGAAGAATCAGCTAATAATAATGCAAGTTCTTCAAAGGAAAAACCTGCCTATATTTGGGGCATAGACTCTGCCAGTGCATCTACAGATGAATTCTATGCTTGTGTGAATGAGAACTTCGGTAATCCTAAAGTGGTAGCCCGCTATTTGGGCCACAATGAAGGTGTTTCTGCTGGTTTAACAAATGAGCAAATCGACTTAATTCATGAAAAGGATGCAGACGTTTTGCTTATACACAACGGCTTTACTGATGCAACAGGATATGATAATGGAGTCAATGAAGCGAAGGAAGCGATTGATCTTGCAAATGAATTAGGAACACCAGATGGAGTAGCAATATTTGCAGATATTGAACCGACTTACCCAGTCGATGCTGCCTTTATTGAAGGGTGGTATGATGAAATAACTGCTTCTAATTTCGAGCCAGCCATATATGGCGTGTTTGACAATGGCAGTGATTTAGTAGATTCCTTCAACGAAGCTGCTCAAAATAAACAAGAAGTAAAGGATGATACCTTTATTTGGTCAGCATCGCCAAGCATCGGTATCACCACAGAACAAGAAGCACCTGATTTTGATGTCGACGCACCTAAAGGATCGTTGGCATAC
Source organism: Bacillus sp. Au-Bac7 (assembly GCF_021341655.1). Classification (NCBI taxonomy): domain Bacteria; kingdom Bacillati; phylum Bacillota; class Bacilli; order Caryophanales; family Bacillaceae; genus Bacillus; species Bacillus sp. Au-Bac7. Next base: position 836,489 of record NZ_JAJTTG010000001.1, read on the forward strand.
GGCTGGCAGTATGGAATAAATGCTGAAACCTGTAATATTGACACAAACCTGTTTGACAGCAAATTAACAGAAGTATTGTGGAGCGCATAATCAAATACTGGTATGTTACAGGACTTACTTACCTGTAACATACCAATTTTTCATGGAATTATATAGACTATTTTACCTAATTATTATAAGCTACGATAGATACAGTATATAGTGAGTACTTCCAACAGCTAGCTTTAGCTGCTAAAAATTTTTGGCCATTTCTAAAAAAAGGCACTCAAGAGGATATCTTGATCCATCTAAAACGAGCACGCAAAACAAAAGCAGCTCAAGCAGTATGTTGCACTAGATGAAAAAAATAAAAAGTCTTCTCAGAAGGTGTGCGTTCCACCCATCAAGCCTATCAACAAATCGTAATCATACTAGAGTCTTAAGGCATGTTAGGGCTGTTTGAAACACGAGCCTTTTGAATGATGTGAAACACCGCGCTCCTTCCTATAATGAGGAGTAATAGACATAAAAACACAGGGGGAAATATGAAAATTTATTTGGTCATTTTACAAGTTATTTATTTACTATGTCTCATACCTTGGCTGCCGATATGGGGACTTTCTTTTATGAGCTTTGATGGAGGATTCAGCTTTTATAATATTCTATTTGTCTTAATTGTCAGCTTGTATCCAGTTGCCTTTATTGTCTGTACGATTCTTTCGTGGATATTCAGAAACAAACGAAAAAAAACTGCCATTATTATTAACTTAATTCCTATTATTTGGGTCGCAGCATTTGCTTTCGTTTTATTTACATTTAATTTTTCTTAAAAAAGGGCTATGTAAGGCCCTTTTTTTTGTTTCCGCTTTAAACTGCTTGCTGCAAGGATAACCGTAATTTATAGCGTGCATACTATCCTTACTACTATTATTTTTGGAGGCAGACAATGAGTAATATTTTAGGAACTATGTTCGCTAAAGCTAAAAATACATTGACGCAGACAGCAGAAACGGTACGCAACAGCATGCTTGCAAACAAAGAAGGTGCAACTATATCTGTCATCGGCTTAGCAGACTATATTGAAACACATCAAGATACAAAAAAAGCCACTCAATTCTTATTAGGAGATTTTTATCATTTTTATGTTTTAGAGGCAGAGGGAATACATTATTATTTAGAGAAAAAAAGTGACTATATTCTTCAGTTGGATGCTTCGATGGATGACCAAATCCTTGTTGCTTATCGCTCTTACCGGGATAAGCAGCATTTACAGGAAATGTTTTCTTTTCCAATCCAAAAATAACACAACGCCGTTATCTTCGGCGTTGTGTACGTCTTGGCTTTGCACAATTCAAATCAGTGCGCAGTTTCATGAAGCCAGAGATAAGTCTGGCAGTGCTTCCTTCGTGTGTTCTTTCATTCGTTTTTCTTTGCACGCATTCAATTAACAGCTCGTCACATCTGCAGCTTGAGCCGTATCTTGCTACACAATCATCATGTTTTTTACAGCATGAATCTACGTAGTTGATTGGCGCTCCTGGGCCGCTGCAGCCTGGGCCACAGTATCGATAACCGCCTGGCAGGCAAAATCCCCTGCTCCTTTTATTTCTTTTCATCTTTTCACCTTCCATAATAAAGCTTCCTCCTAGCATTTTATGGAATGGAACGAAAACGGTTTGGCTTCCCACCTATGGCAATAAAAAAATCACTTATGCTGTATGCATAAGTGATTTTTTTGCTTTTATTGCTTTTGGAAAATAGTAGATATAATTTTATTTGTAGACATGGAGCTGTCGATTTTATATGAGCCAGGCTTCAAGTATTTTTCGACACCTTTTTTCTCTACTTCTTTAGAAAATTCGAAGCCGCTCATTTTAATGATATCAGCATCTTTCAAGGCGTTTCCAACATCAATACTTGTCATCCCGTTTGATACATAAATGCTAGTGCGATAGACAACATCACCATTGCTCTCTGTATCTTCACTTGCTGATTTTTTAGCAGCATCGACTTTTTCCTGCCATTGCGTTTCTGTCTTTTCAGCTTCTTCTTTTGTTTGTACAACATAGCCGGAAGAAGCGAGTAGTTCTTCCATCTCTTCAACAGTCGGTGTTTTAACCGCTTCTGTATTTGTATCCTCTGTCACAGCAGTTGTTGCAGGTTCTGCTGCTTTTGGTGTATCTTCCTTAGTCACATAATAGGCAACACTGCTAATGGCTGCCGCTAAAAGTAAACCTGCTGCAAAACTGCTTATGGTACTAGGCTTCATTTACAACAGATCTCCTTTCTTCTTTCTCCATAATATAAGGAGCAAGCATTTTTTCCACTTGTTCAACTGACAGCTTTTTTTGGCCGGCAATTGTTTCAATGGAATATTTGCGACGGTGCAAGTCTAAAACTTCTCTTAATTTAACGCGATCAGCTAATGCTAATCGAACGCCAGATTCTTTTTCAATGATCTCTATATCGAGCTCTAGATTGCGAACTTGTGTCTGCAGCTGTGTAAGCTCTTCCGTAACAGAAAGGTGAATCATATCGATTTCCCTTTGTTCTGCTTTTGCTGTTTTACGGCTTCTGATTGTGGAAGCAAATAACAGCACCACTGCAGCAATAAATAAAATGGCTAAAGTCCATTCCATTACTTATCAGATCCTCCCTCTTGTTAGAATCTACTATTCTAATAATTTATTATACATTGTTTCCCGCTTTTTTTCGATTATATTCTACAAATTCCTCCGATAGTAAGATAATATTGTGTCCAAAAAAGGAAATTTGTCCATATTAATAGTTATATTGAACCTTATATTTATCAGTAAAACTAGATATTTATAGTCTAAACGCCTCTTTTATTTCCCCAAACCAATGCATGAAGCTGCGGAAGAACGCGAACGTCATTCATTTCACTCGTGTTCATAGTGAGGTCAATCAGCCATTCATATTTCGTTAACAGCTTTTGCAGCAATTCTTCATTATTGCCATTTGTAATGTCATCATTGCCTACTTGCAAATAAAAAGGCACATTTGGGTAGCGTTGATGAACATGAATAGCATATTCATAGTCTGCTTCATCAAAAACAACCACCTTCAAACTGAACAAGCTGTTTGCATCTGACAATTTCGTGATGATGTCATCTAAAATGGCAAAATTTGTTTTCATTCCAGAGCTTGGCGGCTTAGGCGAAATGGTCAGATCATCAATTTGCTCAAACCAGTCTTGCCATTTGCTTCCCTGTGTTTCTAAAGCCAACTGGATATTTTTTTGCTTTGCCAGCTCAATGAAATGGCGAAGGTTTGTCAGCAGGGCTGGATTTCCCCCTGAAATAGTGACATGGTCGAAGCGATCTCCGCCTAATTCAGATAATCGTTCCCAAATTTCCTCTGCTGTCATTTGGATAATATCATCTTTTCCTGTGCCATCCCATGTGAAAGCAGAATCGCACCACGAACAGCGATAATCGCACCCGGCAGTGCGGATAAACATTGTTTTCCTGCCCACAACCATCCCTTCTCCTTGGATTGTCGGCCCGAAAATCTCTAGCACCGGTATTTTGCTCATCCCATCCATTCCCTTCTTGCTTCTGCAAAACTCGTAGGTGTCTCATATAGCTTGATATACTCTACTCTCAGCTTTTGGCTGTCATTATTGTATTGTTTTAATTCTTCATTTAATTTTTCATACATCCACACAACCATGTTTTCTGCAGTTGTATTCATATGCGGCAGTGTTTCATTTAGATAGCGGTGGTCGAGATATACTTCTATTTTTTCCTTCCAAATGTTTTTCAGATCACCAAAGTCAATGACAAGTCCGATATCATTTGTTAAACCGCTCACTGCTAGAATAACTTTATATGTGTGCCCATGTAGATTTTTGCATTTTCCTTCATAACAGTGAAGATGGTGTGCAGCATCGAAAGTAAATTCCTTGGAGATTAGCACTCTTTTCTGATGATAATTCAACTCTTCTTTTTTTATGTCCTGGCCGATTTTCTGCAGGTTCTCCACAATTCGAAAGCCGAAGAAATTAGTGTCCATTATACATGTGCCTCTTTCTTTCCTTCAAGATATTTATCTAGTCCTGCTTTTCTAAGCAAGCATGAAGGACATTCTCCACAGCCGTCGCCGATTACTCCTTCATAGCATGTCAACGTCTTTTCTCTCACATAGTCCAGTCTGCCTAAATCGTCTGCAAGCTTCCAAGTTTCCGCCTTATCCAGCCACATTAAAGGTGTATGAATGACAAAGGATGTGTCCATGGAAAGATTAAGTGTTACATTAAGGGATTTAATGAAGGAATCACGGCAATCAGGATATCCGCTGAAATCTGTTTCACAAACGCCTGTAATGATATGCTTTGCCCCAATTTGGCTTGCTAAAATAGCCGCAAAAGACAAGAAGACAAGATTTCTGCCTGGAACAAATGTAGAAGGAAGCTCCCCATTTTCGCCTTCTTTCACTTCAATATCACTTCGAGTCAATGCGTTCGGTGCCAGCTGATTTAATAATTCCATATCTAGAATATGATGTTTCACACCAACCTCTGCAGCAATATCAATTGCACATTGAATTTCTGCTTTGTGTCTTTGATTATAATTAAAGGTAACAGCTTCTACCTCTTTGAATGTTTCTAAAGCCCAAAACAGGCATGTAGTGCTGTCCTGGCCTCCGCTGAATACAACAACTGCTTTTTCATCTCTTAACATAATTAAAAATACTCCCTTTCTACCATTACAACTAATGCCCAATTACCAAAAAAAACAGCACTCCAAGATAGAAGTGCTGCTTCTTCTTAGTTTTTTTTAAGAGGGGGGCTACAACCTCTCCGATCTAATATTAAGCGGCATAATGCCTTTGACTGTTAAAAAACTCAATCACTATTATATCGTAAAATAATGAAAACACAAATCAGAAAATAACTGCCAAATTTTTAAAAGAATCAACTAGGCAGCTTGCTTATGCAAAAGATTCCGATCCACCAAATATGCCAGTGCTACTCCGACTGTGTAACGAAGTAAATCAATCCACAGAAAACCCTTGCCAAGGATAAGTCCACCAAGCAATGTATTACGGAATTCAACCAGCCAATCTCCTTGATATAATTGACTAAATTCAATCAGCCAGCAAAATAACAGTGCGAGCAGGATGGAAAATAGATAATGATTTTTCTTAACAAAGAGCCTTAAACCAAAATAAATCATACTAGCCCAGATCACATCACCAAGATGGGATTGGATCACTTGCGGATAAAAGGCTGTATATCTGGAAGATAATCCGATCAATATGCATATTAGGATTGCTGTTATATATTTTGCCATCCTGTTCATTTTTGGGCACCAGCCTTTTTATTAATCCTGTTCCATTCTACTATTTTATAGGCACAAGTTGAAACAGATATGCCTGGCATATTTAACACTGATTGTCACAAGCTGCTTTCTCATACACTTCTTCTAGCTCTGAGACCGATAATTCAAAAAGGTGCAGTGATTCCTTCTTATATATACCGAGTGCAATCAGCTTTTCAATCAGCAAGTCTTTTTCGTCACTATATTGAGCGTTGTCAAACCCCATTATTTCTGCCTCCTGTTACTATTCGATTTTCGCCTTTTATAGGAAGGAAATAAAAAAGTCCTCTTCTTGACAGAAGAGGACTGTATCATTCATACACTTAGTTCGTGCAACCATGCATTTCTTCCTCTTATCTGTAAGACCGAATAATCGCGTCCTTGGAATTGGCACAGTATTCATCTCGTAAGATGAACCCGCTGCCGAGGTTTCATAGGGCCAGTTCCCTCCACCTCTCTGGATAAGTTTTGAAATATAATATTTGGATTTTATTTAATCATATTATGAAGTTAATGTCAATATATTCTCATGTTCCTTTAACGTTTCTATCAGCTCTGTGTCACTCATCGGTTTTTGTGCAGGTTTTGAAAATAAATAACCTTGAAACAGATCATAACCCATTTCCTGTAGAAAGTGAAAGTCTTCCATATGCTCAACACCTTCAGCGAGCGCGAGCGCACCGATTCTTTTGCTGCGAATTAGCACCTCTTGTGCTAACTGTTGCTTCTGTAAATCTTTGCTCACACCATTTACATATTCAATCGCAAGCTTCACAACGTCAGGTTCCATTTTTTCCAATTTGTCTATCTGGTTATAGCCTGTTCCCACATCGTCAAGTGCATACTTAAATCCATGTTTTCGATAATAAGCAAGAATAGACTTTAAATGATCGAGATTTTGCACGTCATCTGTTTCAACTACTTCAAATACTACTTGTGAGGGCTTCACACCAAGTTCCTTAATTAAAGCAAATGTACTTGCAAGACAGTGCTCCGGTACATAAATAGCTGTCGGGATAAAGTTAATAAAAACAAGCTTATTTTTTACAACGCCTGCATTGCGGACAGATTGGAGACGGCAAGCTCGATCTAATGAAAATACGCGGTTGCGCAAGCTCGCTGCCTCAAACAGTTTATTAGGAGGGATTATTGCCCCGTATTCATCAAGTCCTCTTGATAACAGCTCATGTCCATAAATTATCGGTTTGCTGTCTTCTATCCGGACAATTGGCTGATAATATGTGATAATCCTGTTTTCTTCTATAACCTGATCTATCCAAGCAGCCTCCCTTTCTTCTGTGAATAGATGAATTGGTTTTTTTCTGCTCTTATTTTTATCCGGATTCCATATATCAGCTTCCGCAGCTGTTATTGCGTATTCGCCGAGGTGTACAGCTGCGTAATCGACAAAAGAAAAAAAGACTGGTTCTAGTAGCCAGACTGTGCAAGTATTCACGATTTTGAATGCATCAGGCGAGCTGCCCTTTAAATATTTAAGGAGCACGTTCATTGAGTGAGCATCTGGAAAGAAGACACTATAGCCTTTAGTACTCGGTTTACAAACATCACAAACCACGATTCATTTCCTCCTGTTCATCTCTTTGTCTAGTCGTTTATCGTTCTAATTTCATCAACTTTAAATAATAAATCTAAATTAGTGCTATTTTACTATAACTTGGAGCAGTATAGCTTTCAAGGAATACGACTTATTTCCTGGTAGGATATTAATGTTTTTTATTTCCTATTTTGGGAAACATAGAAGGAAAAGACATAGTAAGGAGATGGATGGTTATGGACAAGCATGAATCATTATGGAGGGATACAGTTAAACTTCCTTCCTTTCCTAAGCTCACTAACGATCATGAAACAGAGATTTGTATTGTCGGCGGAGGTATTACTGGTTTAACTGCCGCCTATTTACTTGGAAAAAAAGGACGTCGTGTCACACTGCTGGAAGCTGATAGCTTGATGAGTGGAACAACAGGATACACGACAGCAAAAATTACGGCGCAGCATGGACTTATTTATGATGAATTGAAGCAAAACATGGGATTAAAAAAAGCGAAGCTCTATTATGAAGCAAATCATAACGCCATGGAATTTATAAAAACAGCAGCTGAACAAATAAATATCGACTGTGGACTAGAGAAACATGATGCTATCCTTTATGCAGTATCTGATGAATATGAAAATAAGGTAATGAAAGAGCATGCTGCCTACAAAGAAATTGGCATAGATTGTGAACTGCGTGAGTCCATACCTTTTCCAATTGAAGTGAAGGCCGCATTAGTAATGAAAAATCAGTATCAATTCCACCCACTTCTGTTTTTCAAAGAATTACTAGATAAAATGGATAATGTAACAATATTTGAACAGACAACAGCAACAGATGTGGAGGAACAACAGGAGAAAAAAGCAGTAGTTACTAGGGACGGCTACAAGGTACATGCAGATAAGGTAATCAGCGCCTCTCACTTTCCCTTTTATGATGCAAATGGCTTTTATTTTGCCCGTATGTATCCAAAAAGATCTTATGTCGTTGCTGTGGAGGAAGCAGATAAATATCCTGGCGGTATGTACTACAGTGCTGATACTCCTTCAAGATCGCTCCGTCCGGTGTCACATGACGGCAAAAGATTAATTTTAATTAGCGGAGACAGCCATAAAACGGGACAGGATGAAGATACTACTAAGCATTATGAAGCACTTAAAGCGTTTGGACGAGAGGTTCTTAACAGTGAAAAGGTATATTATGAATGGTCGGCACAAGACTTGATTACACTTGATAAGATCCCATATGTAGGACTTATTAAAAAGGGGCATGACTCGATTTATGTAGCCACAGGCTATCGGAAATGGGGCATTACAAACGGGATAGCAGCAGCTTTGTTGCTTGTTGATATGGTTGAAGGTAAACAAAATCCATACGAGGAGTTGTATGCTCCTTCCCGTTTTTATTCTGACCCATCTTTGCGAAAATTCATCAGCATAAATTTAGATGTTGCAAAGCATCTTATTGGCGGAAAGCTGAAACCTGCCAGCGATGAGGAGGAATTGTCTCCAGATGAAGCATCCATTCTCCGCATAAACGGAAAAAAAATCGGCTGTTATAAAGACACTGATGGCAATGTTCATATGGTTGATACAACCTGCACCCATCTTGGCTGTGAGGTCGCTTGGAATAATGGGGAAAAATCATGGGATTGCCCGTGTCACGGCTCGAGATTCTCTTATGATGGCGAAGTGCTGGAAGGCCCTGCCGATAAACCGCTGCAAAAATATCAATAACATAAAAACAGGACAGGAAAACATGTTTTCCTGTCCTGTTTTTTTACTTACCTATAATTTCTGTTAATTGTTGCAATATTTTTCCTGATACGATACCGCCATGATAGCAGATGACTGTTTCAATATCATAGTTTAAAAGTTTTGCAACAGATGCTAGTGCTTCATCCATATTCAATGTATGCTGAGGTGCTGGTCCTAGTAAGTTGCCGTCCGAACAAGTCAGTGCATCACCAGCAATCAATGTTTTTGTTTGTTTAACATAAAGGCTCGCATGGCCAGGTGTATGACCAGGTGTAGCAATGACTTCAATGCCAGGAAATCCCTCTACCTCAGCACCGTCTTCAAGAGTATTTGTCACTTTCGCTGATGGCGGGTTTTCATAAAACGGCTTCAAAGCATCTGGAATAGCCGCCCATTTTTCTGCTGTCATATTTTCACCGTTCATCTTAATAAGGGGGAGTTCTCCTTCTATATAAGGTTTTTCCACTTCATGAGCAAATACAGACAAATTAGGGTTTACTGTTGTCAATTCAGGCAGACTGCCGATATGGTCTAGGTCTTGATGTGTTAGGATAATTGCTGACAGCCTTTCAAAAGGAACATCTAGTTTTGACATTTCATTTTTAAATACAGGAAGCAAGCCTGGCATCCCAGTATCGACTAATATCGCCGTCTTTTCATTCCAAATCAGTGTAGGAAAAATAGTAAAGCCGCCAAGATTAATCTCTAATGCTCTTAAATTCCAATTTACAGTCACTTGTTTTCTCCCCTTTACCGTTATTTTACTATTTCATTATGGTATATTCAGGGAATTCAGTCAAATATAAAATATTTAATCATATCACAAAAATAATATTTTGTCAATATTTAATGCAGTTAAAAACAGCCTGCAAGACAGGCTGCTTTTAACTTTATATTAATCCATGATTTTGCAAATATTATTAGTGAAGTCAACTGGGTCTTCAATTGGAAGTCCTTCAATCAGCAATGCTTGATTATACAGCAGATTCGTATAAAGGCTAAGCTTCTCTTTATCTGCTTCTAACGCTGTTTTTAATGATTGAAAGACAGTGTGGTTCTTGTTAATTTCAAGCACCTTTTCTGCCTGGACGCCTTGGCTGTCAGGCATCAAGTTAAGAACCTTTTCCATTTCGATCGTCAATTCGCCGCTTGTTGATAAACAGACTGGATGAGACTTAAGGCGTGTAGATATTTTAACATCCTTGACCTTGCCGCTAAGAGCTTCCTTCATAAAGTCTAACAATGGTTTGTTTTCTTCCTCAGCATCTGCTGTGTCTTTATTATCCTCATCAATCCCAAGATCACTTGCAGAAACGGATTTAAATTCTTTGTCATTAAAAACACGCAGCATCTTGATGGAAAATTCATCAATATCATCTGTGAAGTAAAGTATTTCATAGCCTTTTTCCGCTACTGCTTCTGTTTGTGGAAGCTTGCTTATTCTGTCGATAGAATCTCCCGTTGCATAGTAAATGTATTTTTGCTCCTCTGGCATTCTCGATAGATATTCATCTAAGGATACGAGCTTCTTCTCTGTGGAAGAATAGAACAGCAGTAAATCCTGCAGCATTTCTTTGTTGGCACCAAAGTCACTGTACACGCCATATTTAAGCTGTCTTCCGAATGATTCGAAAAATGCTTCGTATTGTTCTCTCTCATCCTTTAGCAGCGCTTTTAATTGACTTTTAATTTTTTTAGTAATATTTTTTTCGATTTTTTTCAGCTGTCTGTCATGCTGCAGCATTTCTCGTGATATATTCAAGGATAAATCCTCAGAATCTACGAGTCCTTTCACAAAGCTGAAATAATCAGGGAGCAGATCGGCACACTTCTCCATGATTAAGACGCCATTGGAATATAGTTCAAGTCCTTTTTCGTACTCTTTAGAGTAATAGTCAAACGGAGTCTTTTCTGGAATATACAAAATAGCATTATAGCGAATCGATCCATCTACACTTACATGCAGATGTGACAAAGGCTTGTCAAAACCATAACGTTTGTCCTCATAGAAACGCTGGTAATCCTCGTCTGTAAGCTCACTTTTGTTTTTTCTCCAAATTGGCACCATGCTGTTGATAGTTTGCTCTTCGACAAACTCATCGAACTCATCCTCTGTTCCTTCTTTTGGAGCAGATGTAGTCACATCCATTTTTATTGGATAGCGGATAAAGTCTGAATATTTTTTGATGATTTGCTTTAAACGGTAATCTTCTAAAAATTCGTCGTATTGGTCATCCTCACTGTTTTCCTTCAATGATAAGACAATTTCCGTTCCAACCTGTTCTTTTGCCGTTTCCTCGATTGTGTAGCCATCCGCACCCTTTGATTGCCACTTGTAGGCAGTGTCACTGTCAAGGGATTTTGATGTAACTGTGACAACATCTGCTACCATAAACGCCGCATAAAAACCTACTCCAAATTGGCCGATAATATCATGGCCGTCTTTCAGCTCATTTGCATTTTTAAAGGCCAGAGAACCGCTTTTAGCAATTGTTCCTAAGTTATTCTCCAATTCTTCCTTCGTCATCCCGATGCCTGTATCCGTAATCGTCAATGTCCGATTTTGCTTATCTGCTTTTATCTTTATATAATAATCTTCTTTATGGAAGGTAATGGCTTCATCTGACAATGCTCTGTAATAGATTTTATCAATTGCATCACTGGCATTGGAAATCAGCTCTCTTAAGAAAACCTCTCTTTGTGAGTAGATAGAGTTAATCATCATTTCGAGCAGCCTTTTCGATTCGGCTTTGAATTCTTTTGTTTCGACCATTAAATAATAGCTCCTTTCAAAAGTAAGAATAATATGTAGTCCAGTTTAGCACTTTAAGCTTCAGAGTGCTAACGATTATTTAATACCATATATTTGGAATTATGTCAACAAAACAACACATTGAAAAAGCCTGCTGTCATAAACACAGCAGGCAATGATATTAATAAGGATCAGAAGGATGTGACACATCTTCTGCTGTTTGCACAGCATCTTCCATTTGATCAACTCTTGTTTCTGTTATTTTCTGGATTGCTTCTGCAATCCGTTTTCCGTAATCTTCATCACACTTTGTACACATGTCGATCATTTTCTCTTGAATTTCTGTACGGCAAGCTGCAAGTGCGGAGGATAAGTTGCTTATAAGCTCATCTCTTTCAAAATCCGTAAATCTTCGGTAAGTTTCGCCAGCTTGTCCAAAGTTATTTTCACGAGAGATTTTTTCCCTTTTTACATTGCCTTCCACATATGGTTCATGCTCTTTGCCTGGATTTTCTGCTTCTTTTAAGCCGCCGATTACAGAAGGCTCATAATTAATGTGCGGATTTTGGTGTTTGCCGAATTCTGTTCGGAAGTCCATTTGTCCGCCTTCTTGATTAGTAGCAACATGTTTTTTCGGTCTGTTGATAGGTAATTGCAGATAATTTGTTCCCACTCTGTGTCGCTGTGTATCGGAGTAAGAGAAAGTTCTGCCTTGCAGGAGCTTATCATCGGAAAAGTCCATTCCGTCGACGATTACGCCTGTTCCAAAAGCCGATTGTTCCACTTCTGTGAAGTAGTTCTCTGGATTTTTGTTCAAGACCATTTTGCCGACTGGAAGCCAAGGGTAGTCCTCTTTATACCAAAGCTTTGTAGGATCAAGCGGATCAAAATCCAATTCTGGGTGCTCTCCATCCTCCATGATTTGCACATAAAGCTCCCATTCAGGATAATCGCCTTTTTCAATTGCTTCATATAAATCCTGTGTTGCATGGCTGTAATTTTTCGCTTGAACTTCATCTGCTTCTTTTTGCGTTAAGTTTCTGATACCTTGTTTAGGCTCCCAATGATATTTTACAAGCACAGCTTTGCCTTCTGCATTCACCCATTTATAAGCATGCACTCCAGAGCCTTGCATTTGCCGGTAATTGGCAGGAATGCCCCATGGTGAAAATACAAAGGTAATCATATGCATCGATTCTGGTGTCAATGCAAGGAAGTCAAACATTCTTTCAGGATCAGACAATCCTGAAACAGGATCTGGTCGGAAGGAATGAACCATATCTGGGAATTTAAGCGGATCGCGGATAAAGAAAATCTTTAAATTATTCCCGACTAAATCCCAGTTGCCATCTTCTGTATAAAACTTAATGGCAAACCCACGTGGATCTCTCAATGTCTCTGGAGAATGGACTCCATGAACTACAGTGGAAAAACGGATAAACAGCGGTGTCTGCTTGCCTTTTTCTTGGAAAATCTTTGCACGTGTGTATTTAGAAATAGGTTCATCACCAACAGTGCCGTATGACTCAAAATAACCATGTGCACCAGCACCTCTTGCATGAACAACCCTTTCAGGGATTTTTTCGCGGTCAAAATGCGTAATCTTTTCTAAAAAATCATAGTTCTCCAATGTGGTTGGCCCTCGGTTGCCAACGGTTCTTACATTTTGGTTGTCTGTTACAGGATGACCTTGGCGATTTGTTAACAAGTCTTCGCCAGTCGGTTCATTCATCTTCTCTTCCATCCATTTCAACTCCTTAATATGTATAACCCTATCGTTACCAATTTAAGGATTGATATGCATAATTTAGTTTAACTTTACAATATTTTCATATGATTTTAAATTAACATCGTCATTCCAGGCGCATCTGTATCTCGTTCTTGAAAGCCTAATTTTTTATAAAAAGAATGCTTGCCTTTTGCCGAAAAAAGCTGAACAGTTTGAATCCCGCTGTCCTTACATTTTTGTAAAAGCTCTTCTATGACTTTTTTGCCCAAACCTTGTCCTTGCATATCAGGACTTACCATCACATCACATATAAGTGCCTGATATACTCCGTCTGAAATCATTCTGCCGAAAGCTGTTAATGTATTATTATGATAAATCGCTGTATAAAACCAGCTGCCTTTCGCTGCTTCAAATAATTGTTCTCGTGTATAATTTCCTTTTTTATTTTGAAGCAGTCCGCTGTCTTCATGGAGCTGTGCAAACTGTTCAAATGTCGGAAGTTCATTGGATATATGGAATTCCATCGTTATTCTCCTTAGTACGTTTCTTTATATAATATTTATACAATATTATTAATAAATATTCAATTATTGTTTTTAAAAAAAACACCTTTTTTAAAGGTGTTTACAGTTTAATTTTTTCTCGGGATAAGAAAGGAATATTATTACTATCCGCTTTAATGGCGAAAGCAGTGTCAAGTCGCTTCACTGCTAGTTCGTCTTACCTATCCATTCTTATTTTACAGTTTAAATTTATGCTGTCTTTGCTTTTTCTTTTCTGCTTTTTAGAAAGACAATCAGAAAATACGTTACAGCAAGCAAAACGAATATAATGGATGAATATAATGCTTTTTCCTCCATGGAAAGGGGTAAAAAATTGACAGCAAATGTTGGAACATAGACGACTAATGGGATGAATGGTGCCCATGATTTAGACCACCATGCAAACGATGCCAGAAAAACGAACGCAATTGCAGCTATTCCCAGCTTCCCAAGTAAACTGTCGATGATAAGGACAGGTGTGCCTTTATTACCGAAATACAATATGAAGAAAAACGCTGCGGTAGACAGTACATTGAGTACGAATATACCAATGGCCATTCTTTTTGACAATGCTTTCGTACGGGATGCGAAGGTTTTAAAGGTTAAAACATATAACAGAAGCATAAAAGCAACGACAATTGGCTGACCGATAATGTCTGTTAACGTATAACTTAACTCACCTAATAAGGCATCACCAATAACCTGGTAGGAGATGATGCTTAAAAAAAGCAACGGAATATACTTAAGCCACTCCCCATAATCTGTTTTCATCTCCTGTGCAAGGCTTTCCATATAGCTTTTCGGGGAAGCACCTGTGATTTCAGATATGTCTTTGCCATCCTTTTCTGCTTCTAATAAATGATCTGTCAGTTCCTCTACTATTTCTTTTATTTCCTCATCCTTTTTACCGCTTGTCATAAGGTATAAATGAAGGTTATCAATGAATTCCTGACTTTTTGCCGACAGTTCCACTTTTTTATGTCCTCCTTTATGTTTTTTTTAATAGTTCGTTGACACTGTTGGAAAGCAGCAGCCACCTTTCTTCAAATTGCTGTAATTGGTGGTGTCCTTCCTCTGTCAATGTATAATACTTTCGTTTAGGACCTGATGGGGATGCTTTTGTTTCTACATGGACGAGCTTTTCTTTTTTCATACGCAACAGTACTGGATAAATACTGCCTTCGCTTATCATAGTAAAGCCATACGCTTCGAGCTTTTCAATCATTTCATATCCGTATACTTCTCCTTTTGAAATGATTGCCAATAAGCACCCTTCCAGCACTCCTTTAAGCATTTGACTTGAAGACATTTGTTTCTTTCCCTTCACGTAACCTTAATCGCTATTTTGCATTGCAATATAGCTTATATTTAGAGGATATCATACACTATTTTGCTTTACAAGATAGTTCTGGTAATTATTTTCCTGAATTAGAATAAATGGGCTTTTCTGCTATACATAGTGGACTTCCACTCTTTCATAAATTGAGGTAAAGGAGGTTATTAAGTGAAAAAAGTTATTTTTTGCACCATTTTACCCATTATCTTCGTTTTATCTGCATGCTTTAATGATCCAATTCAAGATGATCTAATGAATTATGTGAACAGTGAAATGACAACAGCATTTGAGCTTGAAGCAACAGCTGTTAGTGCATATGACCAAGTATCTGGCATTAACTATACGGATGACGTGACAATGTATGATGCGTTAGTGATTACTGTCATCCCCACTTATAATGAATTCATTAAAGAATTGAATTCCGTTCCGATTGATACAGAGGAGTTACGAGCTGTTCATGAGAAATATATAGAAGGAGCAGATCTTCAGTATAATGCGTTCGTGAAAATTGTAAGGGCCCTTGAAACCCAAGACCCATTATTAATAGAAGAAGCGAATGGCATGCTGGAGGAAGCTCGGTCTTTACTTCGTGAATATCAAAATGAAATTGATAAACTTGCAGAGGAACATAATGTCGAGTGGGAGGAAAAGGATAATCCTTCTTCTTCTTTATAAAAAAAAGGCGAAGCAGCTTAATAGCTGCTTCGCTCTTTTTATTTATCAGACAAACTCTGATTGCGGGGTACTTTTGCATAAAACAAGATTCCGCTAGCAAGGAGAATGATTCCGAACATAAATGTCTTAATATCTGCTGTCCCGGCAATTATTACCCAAATAGAGTAAACAGAGGCAAGCAAACCGATGATCATGTCTGTAACTCGTCCTTTTCTTTGACCATATGTTTCTCCAGTGAAAGTAAGTTTCACTTGGAACAACGAGGCAATTAAATATGGAACAAGATATGCTAGTGTCGCAATGTAAATGACAAAATCAAATGCTTGTGAAATGCTGTTAGACACGGTTGAAAATATAAATAGCTGTCCAAGGATATTTGTCAGCACTAAGGAAAACACAGGAATGCCCTGTTTGTTTTCTTTCTTAAAAGGTGTCAGGAAGATACCTTGCTTTGCAGCTTGGTATGGTATCTCTGCACTTAGCATGACCCAACCGATTGTTGAACCGAACAAGCTGATCAATCCAATAGCTGCTAGAACTTTTCCGCCAATTGGTCCAAGCACGACCTCGATAGCATCAATCAATGGTTTCTGCGAGGAAATAAGTGCTTCCTGATTTAACAGTCCCATAACCAATGTGCTTATCCCAATGTAAATCGCAAGTGCAAGCAACAATCCTAAAATCGTAGCACGCTTCACATCTATTTTCCTTTTCGCTCTGCCTGCAAACACGACCGCAGATTCAACACCGAGAAATGCCCACAGTGTAGTTACAGCTGCATTATTAACTTGCCCAAGTAGACCTACTGAATTGCCGGCAGCATCTGTTTTTGCTTCTGCAAATGGCAATATATTGCTTGATTCAAAAGCAAACAGTGCAATAATAATGAACAGCAAGAAACCGACCACTTTCGCTGCAGTCGCAAGGAAATTCAGTTTCCCTGCATTTTCAAGCCCACGCAAAATAATAAAATGTGTTCCCCATAATAAAAGCGTACAAACTGCGAATGTAAATGCATTGCCGACTTTTAACGTAAAGGATCCTGCTGTAAAGAGAACAGCTTCACTCGTTAAAATAGGGAAAAACGTGGATAAATAACCAGCAAATGTCGTGATGATTGCAACATTTCCTGCAAGATTACCAATCCAGTATCCCCATGACGACATAAAACCGGAAAGCAAGGATAGATTTGATCCTTCTTTAAACAGCTGCTTTGCATATATTTGCGGCCCGCCAGTCAGCTCTGGCTTCCTGATTGCTAAATTCCCAAAGACAAGGGCTGTGACTAATACTCCTAAACCAGTTAAAACCCATGCAAGTATAACCCCAGCTGGGCTTGCTACCTCTGCTAATGTGCGAGGAAGCATAAAAATTCCAGAACCGACCATATTGCCGACAACAAGTGATGTCAATATGGCTAGTCCGAGCTTATTACCATTGCTCATGATGTAAGTGTTCTCTCCTTTAAAAGTTAATTGTCTAGTTGAAGTTGGGAGATTACTTATAGCTTGTATAAGCTGTGAATACAGCTGATGTTTGACGATAAACGCATAAAAAAAACACCTGTTATAGTTTGGTGTAGACTAATTTAAAAACCAGCCGATTCAATAGTAATATCCGTAAAGCAGCACTAATGGCTGTATTAATACGACAGCCATTTCCCCCATAAATCAAAATACGTCGGGCGGTATATATATACAATACGGGAAGGTTACTAGTGATGTCAACCATAAAGTTTACTCTGCTAAAGTACTAAAATATTCTGAAAAAAACAGTTGAAAAAAGTTGTTTACACACAAAAAAATACAGCCAGCAGAAATGGAAAATCTGCTGGCTGTACTAATTATAGTGTTGTAATAATTGGCTTATCTTTTGTAATGATTACTGTATGCTCATACTGTGCTACGAAGCTTTTGTTTTTCGTTGAGAAAGTCCAGCCATCGGATTTTTCATATACTTCTTCAGCACTTGTCGAAATAAATGGTTCAAATGCAATAACCATTCCTTCTTTCAAAAGGTCATTATCCCATGCATCAAAATAGTTGAGAATATGCTCAGGCTCCTCATGCAGAGATGTACCGATTCCATGGCCAGTAAGGTTTTTGATTACTGTAAATCCATGTTTTTTAGCGGTATTATAAACAAATTTTCCGATTCTGTTCTTTTTGCCGCCTGGTTTAAAGCATTTTAGTCCTTCTTCAAAAGCTTCCTTCGCAACTTCACACAGCTTTACTAAGTTTGGATCACCATTGCCGACAACAAAAGATTTGCCTGTATCAGCAAAATAGCCGTTTTTGCTGGCAGAAACGTCAATATTTACTAAGTCGCCTTCTTGAATAATGCGGCTGCCTGGAATGCCGTGAGCTACTTCATCATTTACAGAAATGCATGTATATCCTGGAAAATCATACATATCCTGTGGTGCAGATACAGCACCATGTTCAGCAAATAGCTTTCCTGCAAGCTCATCCAGTTCCTTTGTTGTAATGCCAGGAACAGTTTTTCTATATAATTCTTCCCTAATTAAGCTTACTATTTTTCCAATTTCCTTTAGACCATTGATGTCTTGTTCATTTTTAACAATCATATACTTACTCCTCTTTGTTTCTTCTAACGCATTTTATTCCATTTAAACGTTATTATTATAGTTTAACAAATTTTTTTAGTAAAATATATCCCCTAATAAGGATTAGGTTTCTATCCTGCTGTTACTTCTCTGGATACGTTTCTTTCAAAAAATCAACAGAAGCAATAATCAGCTCTTGTAAAACAGCTATATCAATGTCTGCAATTTTGTTTATGTAGACACATGCCTTGCCAGTTGTATGTTTGCCAAACCGCTCTAACATTTCAGCCCGCTTTGATTCTCCAGGCGCAAAATAAAGGCTCGTTTTGGCCTTGCGAGGTGAGAATCCTACTAACGGTGCATCCCCTTCGTGACCTGAAGCGTATTTATAATGATACGACCCAAAGCCAATGATGCTTGGTCCCCACATCTTGGCTGGAAAACCAGTTGTTTCAGTAAAGATATCCAGCAATTTATAGGCATCCTCTTTTTTCTTCGGATTTTCCACAGTTTCAATAAATTCAATAACACTGTTATCTGTTTCTTTTGTCTTCAATTCATACACTTTTTAAGAAGCTCCTTTCTAGTCAGTCGTTACCGTATCGACACCCATTTGTCTTCTTGCTTCATCTAGAATTTCCATCACAGCCATCGTGTTCGTCCATGTATTGCGTGGTGATTCGAGACACTCAGACTTGATTAGATCAATAAACTCCTCGATTTCATAGTACATTGGATCAAATTGCTCCTGTTCGCTTATATCCTCTGCTACCCCACTTGAAAAAAGGATTTCTGTTTTTTTAGGACTAGAAATATGATGAACAAGGATTGTTCCGTCCTCGCCTTGAATTTCTGTCGGCAACGTAGATTCTGAAATACAAGAAAACATAACATTCGCTTTAAAATTACTGTAGTGAAGGGTAATTTGCCCATTTCCGTCCACACCCGAATCTAGCACGTTACCGCTTGCATCCACCGCTTTTGGAACACCAAATAAATCTACGATTGGGGCTATTGTGTATACACCTAAATCCATTAGAGATCCGCCAGCAAGCTTAGGGTTGAAAAGATTCGGCAGCTCTCCCTGTTTATATTGCTCATAAAAAGGCGATAATCTGCAATTCGTTGAGAAATACGATTGAATCTTACCGATTTTATGTAGATTTTCCTTCACCGCAAGAAAATTTGGCATGAGCGTTGATTTCATTGCTTCCATTAGCGTAACCCCATTATCCTTTGCAGCTGTAATCATTATTTCTGCTTCCAGCTTATTTGCAGCAAATGGTTTTTCGCAAAGCACATGCTTGCTGTTGTTCATAAACAGCACTGCTTGCTCACAATGAAGGCTGTTCGGTGTTGCAATATATACTGCGTCAATCTCACTAGATTGCGCCATCTCCTCTAAACTATTGAATGCATTTTCTATTTGATGCTTCCAAGCAAACTCTTTTGCTTTTTTTTCTGTCCGTGAGTAAACAGCCGTTACTGTAAAATCTGCATGCTGTCTACCTGCTTTAATGAATCTCTCCGTTATCCAATTAGACCCAACAATTCCAAAACGTATCATTTTGTCACCGCTTTCTATTTTATTATTTATAGAATAGCAGACTGCCAGACAAAAGCATATGCTGATTAAACTTTTCTGTAAAAAAGCAGATTCAGATAAATGCTCGCATGAAACATATTTGTCTCCACTAAAACATAATAATGGATGTACAAGCAGTTGTGATGGGAGGAAAAGGATTGAGCCTAAGTATTTTATTCAGCTATATTCTTTTAGGGTTAACATTAGCTGCCCCAATAGGACCAGTTAATTCTGCTCGTCTTGATAAAGGTATTAAAAATGGGTTTTGGCATGCCTATATTGTTGGTTTTGGATCAATGGTTGCTGATGGGCTTTTTATGTTAATGGTCTATATTGGCATGGTCAATTTTCTGGAAATACCATTCATTCAAGTATTTCTTTGGCTCTTCGGCGGATTTATCCTCATTTATACAGGCATAGAAAGTATTAAAGGCTCCAATTCCATTACCCTTGATTCGTTAAGAGGAAGAGATTCCTTGTTCAAATGCTTTATTACTGGCTTAATTATGTCTGCGACTAGCCCGTTATCTATATTGTTTTGGCTTGGAATTTATGGGTCTATTTTAGCGAAAACAGCAAGTGAAAACGGTACAGGTATGCTGCTAGTGTACAGCAGTATGATATTTTTAGGGCTGATAATTTGGGACGTTATTGTCGCTGCACTAACCTCAAGTTTTAGGAGATTCCTAAATCTCACAACATTAAGAATGATTTCTATCATTTCTGGCATCACCTTATTATTATTCGGTGCCTACTTTGCTTATCAAGGAATTGACAGTCTTTTTTAAACGATAAAAAGGAATGGCGTATGAAGCCATTCCTTTCTTACTAGTAGCATTCCATCTCCATCAACTAGAACAAACGTCATATCCTCCCAATCTTTATCCATTTCTAGAACTGTCTTCCCTATTTTTTACCATCTTCTAATGCATAGCTATGAATTTCTCCTTGATTTTTTTTACCTACTTGATATTGATAAAGATAATATATTTTATTTTGTTCAATTTGGATATCACCAATAAAGCCTTCTGAACTTTCAAGTTTACTTAAAAACTTACTTGACTCCTGTATTGAGTAAATTCTAGCAATTTTATTAAATGTTGCCAAATACCCTTTAGTCGTAAATAAATTTGAAAAAGATACTGAGTATTCCGCTTCATCCATTTTATTAAAATTATCTATAGTACCATCATCACTTGAGCAAGAGGTTAGTAAAATGGTACAACATAAAATTAAAACTCAGCACAGGAAAACTTTTCATAATTAAAGCCACCTCAATATCTTTAAGTATTGTGAATAAGTAGGCTTGAATCTATATCATTTTGTATTTGAAGCACCTTTCACCCACAAACCGTAGTACTAACCCCCTTTTTACTAATAGGACTCCAATAGTTTGCAAAAGATTCAACTGTATACTTTTTTATAGAGCGCTTACATTTAAGCGGGCAATAAAACTGAGCAAAACTTGTCACATACATAAAAAAATGTTCGTGTTAAGCAAAATGAAGAGGTTATTATCTTTTCATTACTTAGGAAACTACTCCGGCCACAAGTAGACACAAAACAATAAAAACAACCGCAGGTACTATTTGAATATCACTGAAAATAGAAGAAGACGAACTAAACAAGTTCGCCTCCTTCCTACACAACAGCTAGAAAATTTTTAGTAATCTTATAAATCAACAGTTGAATCCGATTATCCATCGACTTATCAATTTAAACTTAATCCGCCAATCCCCAAACAGACACGCTTTGCCCATTAACAGGGAAATCGGCAAAACCATCCTCTTCAATGACAATTTGCTCTTCTCTTGTATTTGTTAAGTCTATCCAAGTTTCTCCAGCACGCTCTTGACCGACAAACATTCTTTTGCTGCCTTCTACATTATTGGATATAACTACAGCACAGCCGGATTTTTCGATGTTCTCATCGCCATGGCGAACCCAACCGATGACATTTTTATCATCAAAATAATCGTCTTGTTTTCCGTATGCTTTTCTTTTTCTAGCATATAACAGTGGATCAATTGCTATTTTTTTGCCATCAACAGGCACTGGACCGTTGATACCGTAATAATCGCCGTAGAACACACATGGATACCCATCTTTACGAAGCAAAATTAAGCTGTATGCAATCTGTTTAAACCAATCCTCTACCCAAGATTCTAGCGATTCATTCGGTTGTGTGTCGTGATTATCGACAAATGTAACACTATGTGTTGGATGGAGGTTTACAAGCGTATCCTCAAAAATGGTGGATAGATCAAACTCACTGCCTTGGATGGAAGCAGTATGTAATTTATAGTGAAGCGGAACATCAAATAAATCAATAGAGAAATCCATTTCTTCTAAAAACTGCTGACACTCTTCAATATCACCTTTCCAAAACTCACCGACAAAATAAAATTCGTCGCCTCGTTCTTTCTTTAACTCAAGGGCGAAATCTTTAATAAATTCATGATTTATATGTTTTATCGCATCAAGACGGAAGCCGTTGCACGATAATGTTTCACTGATCCATTTCCCCCACTTAAACATCTCTTCTCTGACAGTCTCATTATTAAAATCTATATTAGAAAACATTAAGAAATCATAGTTTCCTAGTTCCTTATCGACATTCTTATTCCAATATTTATTCTCACCAAGAATGCGGAAGACGCCTTCCTTCTCTTCTTTCGCATCATAATCTGTTCCATTAAAGTGGTTGTAATTCCACTGGAAATCAGAGTATTTACCATTTCTTCCTGGGAAGGTGAACTTTGTCCAGCCTTCGATATCATATGGTTCAGAAATATCTTCTTCTCTGTTCTCTGGATTCACTTCAACCACTTTAAAGGTTTCCGCTTCATCAGCGCCTGCCTTATGGTTCATTACTATATCAACATAAACAGCGATTCCAACATTATGACATGCCTGGATAGCCTCCACTAATTCGTCTTTAGTTCCGTATTTTGTCCGGACACTTCCTTTTTGGTCGAATTCACCAAGGTCATACAAATCATAAATTCCATATCCGTTATCATCACCAGTGATTCCTTTTGTTACTGGAGGAATCCAGACAGCATCAATTCCTGCTTCCTTAAGTTCACCAGCTCTTTCCTTTAATCTTTTCCAATGGTTCCCATCTGCTTCTAAATGCCATTCAAAAAACTGCATAATCGTTTTATTTTCCATAATAACACTCCTTTAAAGTTTAAGATTATGAGTAATAAGTACCCCAATTTTTGTTTTTTTAAAGCACTTAGCAGGTTATTAAGAAAATTTTTTTCGCGATTGAATTTCGCATTGCGAAATAAGTGTATTGCTTATACAATAAAACTGAATAGTCTAAAATAACTGATATTAAAGGAGCAGCGATGAATAAGAAAGTTTTTTTATATGTGAAGGCATTCTCCGACTTAGGGACCTTTATGGATTTAATCGCTATAAATGTCTTAATGTATGTTGCTACAGGATCTACTGGTTGGCTAGCAGCGACAATGGCGTTCCGCACACTCGGCGGCGTGCTTTCGAGCCTATTTTCAGGGGTACTTGCTGATCGTTTTGACAGGCGGAAAATCATGATAACAGCAGATGTTTTGCGGGCAGCTATTATTCTTTTGCTGTTGATTTACCCAAATCCAGTTATGATTGTGACTGTATGCTTTCTGATCGGCTTAACGACCAGCCTGTTTGCTGTCAGCTACAGTGCGGAAATCCCGCAAATTTTCGGGGAGGATAAAGTGATTAATACAAACGCCTTAATCGCACGGCTTACTTCTGTAAGTCTTGTGTTTGGATTTATTGGCGCAGGTATAATCACGGAGCTTATCGGTTATCAAGCCACACTAATTATTGATGGGGCAACGTATATATTGTCTGCCTTTATCTTAATGCGGATGAAGTGGCAAACGTCCGCACAAACGAAAACTCCTCTTGCTGCTAGCAGTATGAAAAGCGTATTAACAAGTCTTGGCAATGACCTGAGAGAAGTCAATGCGTTCATTTTATTAGCACCAATGCTGCTTTTAGTTAATCTTGTTTTCTTAATCGGCTCCTTTGCAGGTGCTTCTCATAATTTAGGAATTCCCTTGCTTGCTGAGGTGATTAATGGAGAAAAACAAAGTCTTTATTATGGGTTGATATGGGGTGCTTGGGGAATTGGTTCTGTTTTTGCAACAATGATTATGCCGAAAATTAAGTTCCAGACGGAAAGAAGCATTTATTATGCCTGTTTCGTGTCTGCTATGTTGATGTCAGCAGGTTTTATTACATTCTTTTCTAACACAAACAGCTGGATTATCTTAATATTTGCATTTGTCACAGGAATTTTTGATGCAACCTTCACTACCCTGCATGCTGTATTGCTTCAAAAAACAGACAATCATATTAGAGGAAGAATCTTTGGTGTTGGCATGCTCCTCAAATCTCTTGGATTTGCATTAGGTTTCGTTATCGCTCCACTCATCCTTGAAGCAACCTCACTAAAGCAGATGGTTTGGATATTTCATGGGTCATTGATTGCTTCAACAGTGTGTATTATTTTTATAGCCTTAAACACAAGCAAAAAACGAAAACTATGGAAAAGCGTTTCTTAAAAAAAACCTCCTGGCAAGCGCACCAGGAGGTTTCTGTTATTTATTGCGGTTAAATTCATCTTTAATTTGTTGAAGCAGCTCTTTGTTTGTTAATACTTCATAGCCAGTTAACGCCATCGATTTAGCCCCAACAATCATTGCTTCTCTCGCCTGATCTGTCATTGCAGCCTCTCTAAATTCATGTGTGTGGCATGCATATGCTTCATTGCAAATTTTAATATATGGGTGAATTGAAGGCACAGCTTGGCTGACATTACCCATATCAAGGGAACCAGATCCGTCTCTTTGCTCATAGATTTCCTGTGCAGGTATGCCAAGTGAAACTAATTCCTTATTAAATGCTTCAGAAAGCGTATCGTTTGTAATCATATCATCATAAGAGAATTCATAGTTAGACACTGTTAATGTTGCACCAGTCTGCAATGCAGCACCTTCTGCGCATTTTTTCACCTTCTCAACAAGCTCGTTCACATAGTCTCGTCTGGCTGCACGTACATAGAATTGGGCAACTGCATAATCAGGGACAACATTGGCTGCCTTGCCGCCTTCTGGAATGATGCCATGAATGCGTGCATCTGAAGTAACATGCTGGCGAAGGGCATTGATGCTGTTAAATGTTTGCAGTACTGCATCTAATGCGTTAATTCCCATATGAGGGCTTGCAGCAGCGTGGGCTGCTTTCCCGAAGAACTCAAATTGGATCGCATCCATCGCTAAGGAAGATCCGCTTTTCATATTATTATCAAGAGGATGGACCATCATGGCTACATCCAGTTCAGAAAAGATATCTTGTTCTGCCATGGTAACCTTGCCGCCCTTTGTTTCCTCTGCAGGCGTTCCATAAACGATAACTTTACCGCCAGTCTCAGCCAGGACTTTGCTCAGACCAATACCTGCCGCAATTCCCATCGTGCCGATTAAATTATGGCCGCATGCATGGCCAACTTCTGGCAATGCATCATATTCTGACATAAAGCCAATGACTGGACCTTCCTTCCCGCTGTCAAAAACGGCACGGAACGCAGTTGGCAGTCCGCAAAAATCTCTTTCTACTTTGAAATCATGTTCTAATAATGTTTTTATTAAGACTGCACTTGCCTTGAATTCCTCATGGCCAAGCTCAGGGTTTTCGCCGATATATATGCTGATTTCTTCAAATGTTTTTTTATGCTGATCAATTGCATCGATGATTGTTTGTTTCAAGTAAACCTTTCCCTTCTCCCTATTATGATACTATCTTACCAAAATTTTTGGCTATTAACATTATAAAATGATTAAAAATTATATTTCAAGCATATTTATACAAAAAAAGAACAGGCTAAACGCCTGTCCCTGTATTAGTTGTTGATATTTTTTCCATAGAAAATCTCGTTCATTTCTACTGTCAGCTTTTCTGTTATGTCTGCCTGCTCTTTTTCACTTAATTCATCAGCTGTATATCCAAACAAGTAATTGTTTAAATCAAACTGCTTCAGCTTACATTTTGTATGAAAAATATTTTCTTGGTAAATATTTACATCAATCATATCAAAGGTTTTTTTCGCTTCATCGGGAATATAATTCTGAATTGAGTTAATGTCATGATCTATAAACAGCTTATGTCCATGAATATCACGGGTGAAGCCTCTGACGCGGTAATCAATAATCATGATATCTGTATCAAAAGAATGAAGTAAATAGTTGAGTGCCTTCAATGGAGAGATTTCTCCACAGGTGGAGACATCTATATCAGCGCGGAATGTGCTGATTCCTTCATCAGGATGGTATTCAGGATAAGTATGAACAGTTATATGGCTTTTATCAAGATGCATTACAACAGAACCAGGCAGCGGCCCTGGTGATTCTTCAAATACCTCTTTAGGAGCTTCCGCCACAGGGCCTTCTGAAACTAATAAGGTGACACTTGCTCCTTGCGGTTCATAATCCTGCTTTGCGACATTTAGAACATGTGCCCCAATAATATCGGAGACATTTTTTAAAATACTTGTTAACCTATCGGCATTATATTGCTCATCAATGTATTGCAGATAGCTTTCTCGTTCTTCCTTTGTTCTTGTATAACAAATATCATACATATTAAAGCTCAGCGATTTTGTCAGGTTATTAAAGCCATGCAATTCTATACGCTGCTCAGGTGTTAAGCTCATGTTTGTATTCCCCCTATTTCTGCTTTAAACTAGTCTCTCAAATAGTTTTATGTTACCCCTATCTATTTGAAAATAACCAAAAGCAGAAATAGAATGGATCATATCATTTACTCAGATGGCGACAACTCAATCAAAACATACTTAAAGAATATTTCTTCGCTAAGATTTCAAGCAGCTTGACTCCTGCCACACTATTTCCTTTGTCATCAAGGGCAGGACCGGAAATGCCGATACCAAAACGATTAGGAACAGCGCCTAGAATTCCGCCGGAAACACCACTTTTTGCCGGAATGCCGACACGAACTGCAAACTCCCCAGATGCATTATACATTCCGCATGTTACCATAAAGGTTTTGCAGATTCGGGCCACATGCGCTGGCATTATCCGGTTATTCGTTACTGGCTCTACACCATCCATTGCAAAAATAATCCCTATTCTTGCAAGATCCAGGCAATTAACCTCAATGGCACATTGCTTCGTGTAAAGGTCCAGCAGTTCTTCCACATCTTCATTGATGATGCCGTGCTGTTTCATAAAGTGGCATAAAGCTCTGTTTAGATGAGATGTTTCAAACTCAGAGCGGGCAACCTCTTCTGAATAGCTGATGTCATCATTGCCTGCCAGTTTTTTCACAAAATCTACAATACGTGTTAAACGCTCCTCGACAGAATTTCCTTTAATCATGCTTGTGACCGCTAATGCACCTGCATTTATCATAGGGTTAAGCGGCTTCGACGGATTGCTCATTTCCAATTTAACAATGGAATTAAAGGGGTCTCCTGTCGGTTCATAGCCTACCTTTTGGAAAACAGTGTCTTCTCCGGACTCCATTAATGCAAGTGCTAAAGTAAGCACCTTTGAGATACTTTGCAAGGTGATTTTTTCCTTAATACACCCTGCTGAATAACATGTACCGTTCGGATAATAGACCGCAATCGACAAATCATCACCATTTGCTCGGCTCAATGCTGGTATGTAGTCAGCGACTTTTCCATCTTTCGTATATACCTTTGCTTCCTCTAGAACTGCTTTCAATTCATCTACTGTTTTACATGGCATACATCATCACCAACTTCTTTCATTTCATTTCCTTATTTATTTCCTTATCGAAAAGAAATAAACTTCCACTTAAATATAGCGGACTTCTATATACTTATACTATACAATATGAATGGAAACAATCGCCAAGTTTGGTTATTATCCTAACAAAAAGGACTTGAGTTTATTCAAGACCTTTCTGATTTTCCTGCTGAAGCCTGTGCAAACAGCAGTTGTTCTATTTCCTGTCTCGGCAACGGCTTGCTGTAATAAAAGCCTTGTCCAAGTACACAATGATTAACTTTTAAGAAATCTAGCTGTTCTTCGTTCTCTATCCCCTCGGCAATAACAGAAAAATTCATATTATGACCCATATCAATAATTGCTTTTACTAACGACCCTTTATGAACTGGATCTGTTATATCATCGACAAATGTTTTGTCTATTTTAATCGTATCAATCGGCAAATACTTTAAATAGCTTAAAGAAGAATAGCCTTTGCCAAAATCATCAATTGAAATATTAAAACCTAAACTTTTCAGCTTATGCAGGATATTCAAAGATAAATCAATATTTTGCAGCGTGCTTTCTGTTATTTCTAATTCAAACATTTTTGTGTTCAAGCTGTACTCTTCTGCAAAATTACTGATAATCTCTGCAAAATCTTGACAATGAAATTGTCTTGGCGATATATTAATCGACATTTTAATATCATTTATGCCTTGCTTGTTCCATTCCATCATCTGCCTGGATGCTTCTTTTATAACCCAGTCTCCAATTGGAATAATTAAGTTTGTTTCCTCAGCGATTGGAATAAATTCGGCTGGAGAAACAAATCCAAATTGGGGATGCTTCCAGCGCAATAATGCTTCCACCCCAAAAATCTCACCTGTAATAATGTTAAATTGAGGCTGATAAACTAAAGAAAGCTCATTAAGCTTAATCGCTTTTCTTAAAGCCATTTCCAGCACCATTTTTCTCGAACTGCTTTCCTCCAGTGCGTGGGAATAAAACTGATAATTGTTTTTGCCATTATCCTTAGCCAAATACATTGCCGCATCTGCATTTTTAATCAATGTTTCCTGGTCTTTACCATCAGATGGATAATGGCTGATGCCAATGCTTGGTGTGACGAAAAACTCTTCCATCTTAATGAAAAGCGGCTGCGTGAAAGCCTCCAGAATTTTGTCTGCTTTACTTTTTATTTCCTGTAAGTCTGCATTTTCGAGGATTATGACAAATTCATCTCCCCCAAGCCTTGCGACGAAATCACCTTCTTCAAGAGAAGATTTCAGGCGATTAGCTACCTCCTTTAGAATCATATCTCCTGTTGAATGTCCCCTCGTGTCATTTATCCGCTTAAATTGGTCAAGATCCAAAAACAGCACATACAAGCTTTCAACAGCAAGACAGTGGATACGATCATGCAAATAGACCATACAGCTGTTTCTATTCGGCAAATCGGTTAACGTGTCATTATATGCCAAACGCTTAATTAAAGTATCAGATTTCTTTCGTTCTGTAATGTCTCGCCCAACAACAAGCACGGCATGACTTCCCGCGAATAAAATTGGCATGCAGGACAACTCAACATCCATTACTTTTTGCTGTAATGTTTTAATTTGCACTTCTACTCTCAAATTTTTAGCGCCGTTAATGGAAAACTCGTGATTAATCTTTTCATAGTCTTCCGTTGACAGCAACTCATACACGGTGTTGCCAACGAGCTCTAATGGATTGGATGCGCCAATGAGCTTACTGCCTGCAAAGTTGATATAAAGCATTTCATAGTTACTGACAACAGCAATTATGTCAGGCGACATTTCCACAAGTGTACTAAAACGGTCTTCATTTTCTTTGCTTTCCGTTATATCAAAAAAAATGCTAGTGAATTCTATCATTTTGCCATTACCGTCATATAAGGGAATGCCCTTGTCTTTAATCCAGCGGATTTGACCGTCTGGCCGTATAATTCGGTATATGCTTGTGACTTCTTTTTCGGTCTTTAATGCTTCCAGTCTTTCCGTTATCAGACCTCGGTCGTCTTCATGAACTACTTCTTTCCATAAATCAATATTTTGGTAAAATTCTGCTGTTGATCGACCATAAATTCTTTCCATTCCCGAAGTGATGAATAATGTTCCTATCTTATAATCGTGAAACCAAATTGCCATATCCATCGTTTCAAAAATAGTCTGCAATTTAGTGCTGCTGTTTTTCAGCTCTATTATAAGGGCAGAAATGTTCTTTAACAGCACCATCAAGGAAAAGATGGAAATAAGGCTGAAAAGAAGATGCAGTAAAATGAATACAACATGATTTAGAAAGTGATAAAAGATATTTACAAGCATTGATAGAACAACACATAAACAAAGGGTAATGATCCATTTCGTTTGACTGTTTTTATAGATCATTGTTGCTCTCTCCAATCGTCTCATGTACCTCCTTAATAAGAAGGAAAATAAGGATTTTGCACCCTATTTACACTCTTATATCGGTACAATTCCGTATTTTGTTGAGAGGATTTCACTACGATAACAATAAAAAAATCAGGAAGGATATCCTTCCTGAAAATAAATTAATGAAGTGCTGCTAAAATAACACCTATTGTAATTAATCCAATCCCTACACCGTTCAGAAGACTAATCTTTTCTCCTAAGAAAATGATAGCGATAAGTGCAGCCAAAACGACACTCAATTTATCAATTGGCGCTACTTGTGTGACCTTTCCTGTTTTTAATGCTAGAAAGTAGAACAGCCACGAAGTAGCTCCTGCAATGCCGCTCAATACAATAAACATGAAATTCTTCTTATCAGAAATAATGCTCGGAATTTTATGCAGGTTGCCTTCTATCGCTACAATGATGAAGAGAAAAACTGTCATAATCATTGCTCTGACAGCTGTTGCTGTATTAGCATCAACATTTTGCAAGCCAATTTTCCCAAAGATACCAACTAATGCTGCACAAACGGCTGAAAGAATAGCATAAATTAACCAAGACAAACAAATTCCCCCTTTTTTATAGTTTGGTTGTTTAATCTTGATTTACTCTTCCTTCCTGAAAATATCTGTATTTCCATGCATAAGAAAATGCTTTTTTTGTGGATTTATACGAGTTTCAAAGCAATCTGAGTATTTATATAGGATTTAAAGTGTCCGCTCTATTGACAGTTAGTATATCTCTATAATAACATTATAAATATTCTAAAAACTTTAGCGTCCTAAAATATCAGATTACATAAAAAGGAGAATCAACATGAAATATGGATTTTGGCTGCCTATTTTTGGCGGATGGCTTAGAAATGTAGAAAATGAAAACATGCCGCCTACATTCGATTATGCAAAAAAGGTCATTCAAAGTGCAGAAAGTTGGGGGTTTGATACAACGTTGATTGCAGAACTATACTTAAATGATATTAAAGGCCCTGAAAGAGATTCATTAGAAGCCTGGTCAACTGCCGCTGCACTTGCAGCAGTTACCGATAAAATAGAAATTATGACAGCGATCCGTCCTGGGTTTCACAATCCTGCAGTTGCTGCTAAGATGGCCGCCAATATCGATCATATTAGCAACGGCCGATTCACCTTAAACGTTGTGTCTGCATGGTGGGAGGAAGAAGCTAGGCAGTATGGCGGGATCTTCACAGAGCACGATGAGAGATATGAGCGTACAGAGGAATTCTTAGCTGTTTTAAAAGGATTATGGACAGAAGAAACATTCAGTTATAAAGGGAAATTCTACGACATTAAAGAAGCAAAGCTTTCTCCTAAACCTGTGCAGAAGCCTAATCCAATCCTTTATGCAGGCGGAGAAAGCCCGAAAGGCAAAGCAGTCATTGCTGAAACCTGCGATGCTTATGTGATGCATGGCGGTACAGTCGATGAGATTTCTCTAAAAATTCAAGATATGCAGAAGAAAAGGAAAGAGTTTGGAAAAGATTTGTTTACGTCCTTTGGAATGGCTGCCTATGTTATTTGCCGTGATACAGAGGAAGAAGCACAAGAAGAGCTTGCTAGAATTACAGATGTGAAAGAATCCTCTGCCTATGCAGGCTTTGATGATTTTGTAAATAAATCACAGCTAGAACAGCAAATTAAATTGCAAGATTATTCTGTTTCTAACAGAGGCTTGAGACCAGGACTTATCGGCACTCCAGAGCAAATTGCTAAAAAAATTGTTGAATACGAAGATGCCGGCATTACGCTGCTCTTGCTGCAATTCTCTCCTCAGCTCGAAGAAATGCAACGATTTTCAGAACAAGTTATGCCCCTTGTCGCATCATTAAAAAAAGAAAGAGAAGTGACGAAGTGATGAGTAAAGTTTATGTTATCCATGAAAACAGTGAATGGACTGTTCATTTAACGAGACGTTTGGAGGAGCTTAATATTCCATTTGAGGAATGGGATTTGTCAGAAGGCAATTTTGACTTAACTGAAGCACCGCCTGAAGGAATTTTCTACAGCCGTATGAGCGCTTCCTCCCATACGCGAGGCCACCGCTATGCGGCAGAATATACTTCTGCTGTGCTCGAATGGCTGGAATCATACGGCAGAACTGTGATAAATGGAACGGGCGCACTTCGACTTGAAGTGAGCAAAGCGGCCCAATACGCGGCCTTGTTTAAACATGGTATTAAAACACCTAGAACGCTTGTGGCTACAGGAAGTGAGCAAATTATCCAAGCTGCTAGAAAACTAGGCGATCCTTCTTTTATTACGAAACATAACAGAGCAGGAAAAGGCTTAGGTGTCCGCCTGTTCCATTCAATCGAAGAGCTGGAAAGATATGTGTATGGCCCTGAATTTGAAGAGCCTGTTGATGGAATCACGCTTATTCAACAATATATTGAAACACCTGACCAAAGCATTACACGCTGCGAGTTTGTCGGCGGCAAGTTTGTGTATGCAGTGAAGGTTGACACAGCAGGCGGCTTTGAACTGTGCCCGGCAGATGCGTGCCAGATCAATGATCTCTTCTGCCCTGTCGGCGAACAGGTGGAAGACAAGCCAAGCTTCACCATCCAAACAGAGTTTAATGAGCCTATCATTGAAAAGTATGAACAGTTTCTGCAAGCACAAAAAATTAAAGTAGCAGGAATTGAATTTATGAAAGATAAAGATGGAAACTTGTATACGTACGATATCAACACAAACACTAATTATAATGCGGATGCTGAAAAAGAAGCTGGTATATTCGGGATGCTGCAGCTTGCTGAATATTTGCAGGGGTTACTGCAAAAACAATACGGAGTTCCAAACTAAAGCTTTATTTAGGACTTGCTAATACTTTTAGCAAGTTCTTTTTGTGACAAGCTGTGTTATGATTAGGAAATGACTTTAGTTTGAGGAGGCAACTTCTTTATGGCAAAACAAAAATATTATGTCGTGTGGAAAGGTCGTAAGCCGGGGATTTATAAAACCTGGGCTGAATGCGAAAGGCAGACAAAGGGCTTTCAAGGTGCGTCCTTTAAATCGTTTCCGACATTGGCAGAAGCAGAGCAAGCATATAAGCAAGGCGGATTCAGTTCGTCCTCCGCAGCAGGAAAAAGCAGCAATGCAGCTAGTAGCAGTTCTTCTCTTCCGATTGACGAAAACAGCATTTCAGTAGATGCAGCATGCAGCGGAAATCCTGGCATGATGGAGTATCAAGGTGTCGACACAAAAACTGGTGAAAGAATCTTCCATTACGGTCCTGTGTTTGGCACAAATAATATTGGCGAATTTCTAGGAATTGTCCATGCCCTTGTGATGCTTAAAAAACAAGGAAAAAACACAACCATATACAGTGACAGCATGACTGCACTGTCATGGGTGCGCAATAAAAAAGCCAATACAAGTCTCACTCGAGACAGCCGTACAGAACAGCTTTGGCAAATGATTGAACGTGCAGAAGCATGGCTGAAGGAAAACAGCTATGAAAACAAAATTATCAAGTGGGAAACCCATCTTCACGGCGAGATTAAAGCTGATTTTGGCCGGAAATAGATGGGATAGTATTTACGTAAACATGAATTGCCAGGAAGGCTTCCCCTTCCTGGCTTCTTTTTATTGGGATGCTAACAATTCCACAATTTGATCTTCTATGACCTTGCCCTGCTTTTCATCCATTAAGTGATTCAACAAAATCGAGAATATGTATGTTTTGCCGCTTTTACTTCTAACATAGCCTGACAGGGAGCTGACTGCAGATAATGTACCTGTTTTTGCTTTAACTGCCCCTTTTGTATTTTCAGAAAAAAGACGGTTGCGCAGTGTGCCGCCAATCATTCTATCTTTATTGCCGGAGACAGGCAGTGCCTTTTCATAAATCGGAAACCATGCTTGCTTTTGCACGTTGAAAAGCAATGTTGACAAATCGTTTGCTGTTATTAAATCAATTGGCGAAATGCCAGAACCATCGCGCAGAAGTATTTTGTTTTTATCTAGACCAAATTGTGTCAATTGGTCCCGCAAAACAGCAATTCCCTCATCAAAGCTGCCTTCCCCTTTTTCCACTCTGCCCATTTCCTTTAAGAGTGTTTCTCCTATCGTATTATTACTGAGCTTCATAAATGGAATAAGCAGTTCTGACAGCGGCATGGATTTATGCACAATAATTGGAGTGGACAAATCTGGAGTTTTCCCTTCCTTGACTTGACCTGTCCAAGTAATGTTCTGTTTTGCCAATGCTTGTGTAAAGACATCCAGCACCATATCCGGAGGACTTTCTACTGCTACCCAAACCTTTGTTTCCTCTGCACCTATTGGGATATTTCCCTTTAAGCTGATAGATTCCCCGCCATGCTCCCTTTCTGCCTCTATATCCTCTTTTGCTCCTTGTGCGGCAGTTGTGGTTTTATTGTTCATTTCAAGCTTAAGTGAAGAAGGCAAAACACTGACGATTGCGCTGCTTCCAGCTTTTGCCCCAGGTTTCACCTTCATCATTATAGTGCCTGCATCATATTCTTTATCTGGTGACATAGTCAAAGCAGAAACTGGTGCTCCATAATAGGTGGATTCATCACTCCAGGCTAAATCAACTGAGTACGGCACATCATCATACCAGCTCGCATCTCCAATAATACTGCCATTAATTTGATTAATCCCTTTAGCATGCAAATGTTCAGCAATTTTATCTAAATCACTTGCCAGTAATGTTGTATCTCCTTTTCCTTTCAGATAGACATTCCCACTCAACACCCCATCTTCCAGCTTTCCGTCTGTGTAAATCTCTGTCTGAAAACGGTAGTCAGGACCTAAAACCGAAAGAGCAGCAGCTGCTGTTAACAGCTTTAAATTCGAAGCAGGAGCTAATCTCGTTTCAGCCATGTGTTCAAACAACACTTGGCCGCTGTTTTGATCACGAATGCTGATACCAGTGAGACTTCCCTTTAATTCAGGGATGGTGTTGAGCAAGCTGTTCATTTGACTGTTCAGCTCGCCCTCATTTCCTTTAGCATTTGCTTCCACATGAAAGGAAATGGTTCCGCTCAGTTGTAACACAATCATTCCAATCATAACAGGAAGCAGTACGAATTTACGTCTTTTCAACATCCAACTTCACTCCTTGGCAGATGCATTTATAAAAGACTATTATGACCACAAGAGCAGCTGTTTAGACACTTAGTGCTGACAGTTAGGGCAATAGAAGGTTTTTTTAGAGGAAATCTCTGTTTGAACAATCTTTGTACCGCATCTTTGGCATGGTTGGCCTTCGCAATCATAAACACGGCAAAGGTCATTATATGCGCCTGTTTTGTTATCGTTAATGAATAGAGGATGTTCCATATAGCCACCAATATCAGTCGCTTCTTTAAGTACAGTCTGAATAGCCGTATATAATGCTGTTTTTTCTTCAGAAGTTAAGTCCTCCAGCTTTCTTTCAGGAAGCAGCTTTGCATGATAACAGATTTCGTCTGAATAGCAGTTTCCGATGCCTGATAAGAAATGCTGATCGACTAGCTTGAGCTTTAATGTGCCGCGCTTTTTTTCTATATATGCCAGAAAATCCTCTTTAGTAAAGCTTAAGTCAAGTGGTTCAGGTCCTAAATCAGCAAGCTCGGCTTCTGCTTCAGCGTTTGTATATAGGTGAAGATAGCCTAACCGAAGTCCAATAAAATACAGATGCATATTTCCGAATGAAAGCTGGATTTGAACCGTTCGCTTTGGCTTGTCTTTTTCCTCTGAATAAAACATCCAGCCTC
This sequence comes from Bacillus sp. Au-Bac7, assembly GCF_021341655.1. Taxonomy (NCBI): domain Bacteria; kingdom Bacillati; phylum Bacillota; class Bacilli; order Caryophanales; family Bacillaceae; genus Bacillus; species Bacillus sp. Au-Bac7. The sequence continues at coordinate 872,251 of NZ_JAJTTG010000001.1, forward strand.
CCAGCATTAAATGCAGCAGCAGTACTTTACCGTTGCTTAACCGAAACAGCAGATGCTTAGCTCTTCTCTGAACAAGACTAACAGTATTTCCCTGAACTGCTTGTATGAAATTTTGCGGATCAACGTTAATAGATTTTTCTCTGTTAACTATTACATTAGATATGACTTTACCTTGAATCAACTGATTTAGATTGCGCTTATAGTTTTCCATTTCTGGTAATTCAGGCATTTATGGAGCCTCCTAAATTAGTATTTGCTTGTTATCATCTGACTCTGCTGCTCTTTTCATGCACAAAAAAAGCTCCATCTTTGACTTTGCAAAGATGGAGCAGAATGCTTACCGTTTTTTTACGATTTCATAGCCAAGCAAGTCGACTGCATGCTCAATACCTTGTTCTAATGTTGAGAAGGTTGGAATAGTACTTAAATCTACTCCTGAGTTAACAATTTGCACACCTAATGTCGGACTGATGCCAACAAGGATACATTCCCCGCCTAAAAGGGACACTGCCTTTACTAAGCCCTGCAGGCGAAAAACAATATACTCGTCAAATTCACTGATTGCCGTCATATCCAGCAACAAATAACTAGCTCTTTTTTTGGAAAACTCAAATAAGGTTGTTTGGAGCAGTCCTTCAAATCGCTCATCATTAAATTTCCCGACAAGGGAGACTGCTAATATCCCTTTTAACACAGGCATAATCGGTGTAGACAAATGTTTGACAAGATCTGTCAGCTCATGCGTTCTGTCCGCTACTTTTTGTTCCAGCTCACTGATATATGCTTGTTCTTTTTGTCGTGCAAGCTCATGGATATTATCATTAGGTGTAATAGAGGATGGGAAAATTTCAATCTCATCATATTCACTGCCAGACAGCTGCGATTTATTGACTTTATACCACATGTTTTCCTTCAATAAGCCTGTAAACACTCCAGCCCAATGGCTTGGTAAAAGAACGAGCGCCTGCTCTTTTTTGAGAGATTGATAGATGCGATGCTCCCAGCTGTTTTCAAGCTGCAGGATAATTCGTTTCTCCTCCAGACAAAAATGGCGGACATTAATTTTCCCCCAGCCTGCATTCCGATAAATATCGATATATTGCGTAAGTACATTTCGTGTATCAATTCTATCTTTGTAATAACTGCTCACCAGCTCGCCCATTCGGAATCCAGTTGCCTCTAAAACGGTATTAGACACATCTTCCCCTGATATCTCAATGATCGTGCTGATGAATAATTCTATCGCGGAGTCCCAAAACAGCATAGATGGGGCTCCGTCAAATGTAAATACACCTTTTTCTTTATCCCAAGTAAACACAGTTGAATCAACCTGTGTACGTATAATAGAGTCACCCATCGCTACTCTCTCCCCTTTTTATTTCTCTTCCAGCTTTTTTCCTAACCCAAACATGAATTGGTAAAACAGCTCTAACGCTTGTGCGATTGTTAAATCCTCTGTAAAACCAGCTACATTTTCAATCGGAAGGTTTACATCCCAAAGTCCGTCCTGTCCGTTAAACATCAAGCTGTAAGAATTCTCTTCTCCCAGCTGTTCAGCAAAATAGGCACGGATTACGGCTTCCTGTTTTTTAGGTGCTTTGAAGCCGAACAATGCATCATACTTGCGAAATACAGAATCTACTTCCAATGTCAGTCCTTCCACTTGAATAATGTCAAATAAATCAGACTCGATGTATAAGTATTCCTCAAGATTTGCTTTTAATAGTGAAATCTTGTCATTCAAAAAAGAGGCAGGCAAGTTGTCCTTAACAACTTCATCACTCTCTTTATTGGCAAGCTCCATATAAGTTTGACCAAGTCGGTCAGTTAACTGGCTAACAGCGATATTTTCTTCCTTTGCCAACTCATTTTCAAGTACGTATGCTCTTTCTAATGGAAGAACGGAGATTTTACTGTTAGTTGCATTTTTTTCAATGTATTTCATCATGTTTGCTTTAATCACGTTCCTGATAGCTCCTTTACCTTATTATTTCTTTTTAGATCTTTTTGGTTTATAGACAGCACTGCCTGTATGCCTGCTTGCATTTGAACCATTCGTGCGCCCTTTTTCCTGTCTTGTTCCACTATTGCTGTTTCTTTTTCCACTATCTTGCTTTTTATCTTCATTCGAAGACTGTTTTTTTCTTCCTTGAACAGCTTTTGCTTTTTGCGCAGCACGGAAGCCAGTTTTTCGTTTACTATCTGGGGCCTTTTTCTCCTGAACTTTTTTATCATCCGTCTTTTTTAATTGCTGCATTTTTTCAATACGAATGCCAAGCTCATCTTCTATCATATCCAATGTTTGTCTGTCATCAGAAGTATATAAAGTAATCGCAAATCCTTCTAAGCCAGCTCTTCCTGTACGTCCGATTCTGTGCACATAGCTTTCTGCATCTGCTGGGATGTCATAATTGAATACATGTGAAATCCCGTCAATATCCAACCCTCTTGCTGCAACATCTGTAGCAATTAAAATTGGAAACTTTACATTACGGAAATCTTTCATCACTTGTTCACGTTTCGCTTGGGAAAGGTCACCGTGTAATTCACGGCACTCAAAGCCATTGTTTCGGAGAACTTCATACAATTTGCTTACACGTCGTTTCGTACGGCAAAAGACAACAGCCATATAAGGATTAAAGGATGTAATTAGACTCATTAATGTTCCTTGTTTCGCTCTGTCTGTTGAGTGCATCGAAAACTGTTTTACCGTTACAGCAGGACCTTGTTTTTTCTCTGCTGTTATATATTCAGCTTCTTTCATATATTTCTTGGCAAGCATTTTAATATTATCTGATATCGTTGCAGAGAACATTAAAGTTTGTCTGTTTGCTGCTGATTTACGCATTATGTATTTGACTTCCTCTAAGAAGCCGATATGAAGCATCTGGTCTGCCTCATCTAACACTAGCACTTTCAAGCGGTCGAGCTTAATGTGGCCGCGTTTCATATAATCGATTAATCTGCCTGGTGTTGCAACAACAATGGAGATATTATCCTTCATCCGATGCAGCTGCTTCTCTACATCCTGCCCGCCGTAAGCAGTGAGCACCTCTGCATAATCTGGTTTCACTTTCTCTATTTCGGCAGCGATTTGGATCGCTAGCTCTCTTGTTGGGCTGACAATCAATGCTTGAATATAGTCTGCATCTTTTTTTAGCTTTTGTACGATTGGCAAAGCAAATGCATATGTTTTACCTGTACCAGTCTGGGCTTGTGCTATCACATCTTTTCCTTCTAAAATGGATGGAATAACCATTTTTTGAATAGGAGAAGGTTCTATTATACCTCTATTTCGCAAAAGGTTTATTGCATTATCATTGATTCCTAAGCTTTTAAAATCTGTCAATTCATATCCCTACTTTCTACTGGCTGACTTAATGTAGCCAACCATTCTTTATTTTGGCTTTTTATGATGAAAATAGCAAGTATATGTGAAGAATTCTTGACTGAAAACCTCTGTTTCTTTGTAAATTTCTCAAAAGAAAAGGAGCAATAGACCTTAGTCTATGCTCCTGGCATTGCTTAGACCAACTTTAGAATTTCGGTGACTGCATAAGCTACACCATCATCATTGTTGCTCTTAGTTATATCACTTGCTCTTCTTTTTATTTCATCAGGAGCATTTTCCATTGCAAATGATCTTGTAGACACTTCGAACTGTGTTAAATCATTGCCGCCATCTCCAAATGAGTAAATTTCATCGAATACCATTTTCTTCATGTTTTCATATCTTCTAATTGCTTTGCCTTTTTGAGCAGCACTTGAAGTGATTTCACAGTTATTTGGGAAAGAGGATGAAAAGGATACGCTGGAAATCTCTTTTAAACTATTTTTAACTGTATCAATTCGCTCAATTTCCGTTTCATTTACTACAGCTATCAATTTATATATCTTAATATCTTCCATGTCAACAATGCCTTCATAATCCTGGCTGCTGAACATTTCTTCAATTTGGTCCCATGATTTCCCTCTTAAGGAAGGTAAAGTACCTGGGAATCCTCCTCTATTTGTATAAACAAGAATACCGACGTTTAACGGCTTTAGTTTTTCTAAAAGTTCAAAGTACAATTCTTTGGAAAGAGTAGTTTCATAAAGCAGCTCCCCTGTTTCTGAATACATCATACTTCCGTTCAAACAGAAAATTGGCAGCTCCAATTCAGCGACACCAGCAACTTTAATAACGTCTGCATACTGTCTGCCTGTATTTAGAATTACTTCTATATTATTGTCCTTCATTTGTTTAATAACATTTCTATTATTTTCGGAAATCAGATGCTGGTCATCTAACAGAGTTCCGTCTAGATCAATGGATACACATTTCATTCTGTTTGCCCCCTTAAGTACTATACTCTTAGTATTATAACTTTTCGTTTCTCTAATAGACAGCCTTTTTGCCTCACAAAAAATAAGGAGAGAGCTAAAGCTCACTCCTTATTTGCATCTAGCTTTGTATCAAGGGGTTTTAATCTTGCTTCAATCTGTTCACGCTGCGGCTCTAAAAACGGCGGAAGTGCCAATGACTCTCCAAGATGATCAATATGCTCATCTGTATCAAAGCCAGGACCATCTGTTGCCAGTTCAAACAAGATACCGTTTGGTTCTCTGAAATAGAGAGATTTGAAATAGAAACGGTCTACGAAGCCTGAGTTTTGGAATCTTGATTCATTGACTTTATTGATCCATGCATACAGCTCTTCTTCATCATCGACACGGAAGGCAACATGATGGACTCCGCCTCTGCCTAGCCGCTGCACAGGCAAATCGGTTCTTTCCTCAATATGAACTTCTGCGCCAGTTCCCCCTTCTCCCGTTTCAAACACTAATACATCAGGCTGATCTTTAATAGTGGAAGGAAATTGTCCTTTTAAACGGAACCCCATTAGCTCTGTAAGCACACGTACGGTTGATTCTGTTCGGCGGACGGTCAGCTGAACTGGTCCAAGGCCGATAATTGCATGCTCTAGCGGAATTGGTCCGTTCTTCCATGGTATTCCTCCTGCTACCCCACTGTTTTGTTCATCAGAAACAAGGAAGAAACGCTGGTTTTCATAATCTCTGAACTCAAGTGTTTTCCGTCCCGCTCTTTCGAGAATGTCCCCATGAGTGACTTGCAACTCATCAAAACGGTTCACCCAATATTGTAAGGATGCATCACTCGGCACACGTAAAGAAAGTGCAGAGATACTGCTGACACCTTCTTTGTTCGGAGCAAGATTTGGAATTTCAAAGAAGGTAAGCTCTGTCCCTGGATTGCCCTTTTCATCACCATAAAAAAGATGATAAACAGATGGATCATCTTGATTTACTGTTTTTTTAATAAGGCGCATGCCTAAAGTTTTTGTGTAAAAATCATAGTTCTGCGCTGCTTTTGCTGTCATGGCTGACACGTGATGAATGCCTTTAAAGTTCATCTTAACTCCTTCTTTCTATTTCTGAATTTTTTTTAGCAGATGAAGCAGCTGCTTTTTTTCCGTATCTGTTAATGCATCAAATTGAGCCGCTTGAAACATCTCTTGTTGAGGAATCACTTCGCTGTACAGCTTAGTTCCTTTTTCTGTGAGCGATACGTATTTCGTTTTCCATTCCTGTTTTCTTTCAATCAGGTTCTGCTCCTCCATCTTCTTTAAAAGCTGAGCAATATTCCCTTTTGAAACAAGTAATTTATCTGCAAGCTCTTGCTGGGAAATAGATTTATTATGACCAATTTGCGCCAGCAAATCCAGCTGTGCAACATTCAGTCCGAATTCTTTCAAGTGCTGGTTGCTTTTTCTGTTGCTTTTGTTATAAAACCGGGAAAGCCGGAACCATAACAATACGCCTAGCTTTACATTTCTGTTTGTTTTCGTCATTTTTATTCACCTAATTATGAGTTTAGCGGTAAACTTATAATCTTAGTTTATAACTAAACTGATATTTCGTCAAATACTTTTAACTTAAAAATTGGATTATTTATGAATTTATTGTATGTCTTAAACTATTATCTTCTCGATTTCTGCAGACATACATATAATCGAGCAGGAATAATGGCCAGCGAAAAGCCCAAGCATTCAGCTTGGGCTTTCATCAAATATTTATTTGCAACATTACCGGACAATGATCACTGCCCATGACATCACAATGAATTTCTGTATCTATCAGTCTATCTTTTAAACGTTCAGACAGGATAAAATAATCGATTCTCCAGCCGATATTCCGCTCTCTTACTTTTGCCATATAAGACCACCAAGTATAAACATCACCTCTGTCTGGATACAGATAGCGGAAGCTGTCAATATAGCCTGAATCAAGCAGGCTCGTCATTTCTCCCCGCTCCTCCACTGTGAAGCCGGAATTGCCGAGATTTGATTTTGGGTTTTTTAAATCGATTTCCTGATGGGCCACATTTAAGTCCCCACAGTAGATAACCGGTTTAACGGCATCAAGTTCTTTTATATAGGTTTTTAGCTGTTTTTCCCATTCGATTCTATATCCAAGTCGGCTTAAGTCTCTTTTCGAGTTGGGTGTATACACGTTCAGCAAAAAAAATTCAGGGAATTCTAGTGTAATAGCTCTTCCTTCTAATTCCTCAAAGTCTTCCCCAATGCCGTAAGTGACACTGATTGGCTCCTGTTTTGTAAATACAGCCGTGCCAGAGTAGCCTTTTCGCTCCGCATAATTCCAAAACTGATGATAGCCTTCTAAGTCTAACTGTATTTGGCCTTCCTGCAGCTTTGATTCTTGTATACAAAATATATCTGCATCTATTTCATGAAAAAAGTCTAAGAAGCCCTTTTTTACACATGCTCTTATGCCGTTCACATTCCATGTTACTAATTTCATCTGTAATGCTCCTTATTAATAATAATCATTCTAAATTAATAGATTACCATGAAACTAGCAATCAATAAAGTAATATCCTTTTTCCAATTTAAACACAAAAAAATCTTATCCCTGTTGCTGTTATGAGCATGGGATAAGATTGCCGTTTATACAACGGTTGGCGATTCAGCAAAACCAACATCATAATGGCGAATAAGCTGATAAAGACCTTTAGCAATTTGCTCTTTACCGTATAGCGGTTTTCCATGACCTGTATAAATGGTGCTTGGCTCTAGTTTTGCCAGTTTAATGATTGATTCTCTGCTTTCTGCACGGTTTGGTGTAAAGTAAGCAGGAGGTCCATGTATCTCTTCTTTCTGCGTTAATACAGCAAGTAATGACTCTTGTTTAACGGTAACAAAAGCATCTCCTGCCAGCATCAGTCCATCTTCTTTTCTGTATAACGATATATGTCCTTTCGTATGCCCTGGTGTATGAATGCCCTCCCAGCCCTGCATGAATTCTAACTCTGTGCCAGTTTCTATTTCACGTAAATTAGAGTGAAGCCCAATACCATCACGGGGATAAAACGGCGATAAAAACGACATTAGTCCTTTAACAATAAATGGTGTTGGTCTTGGATACTCCTTCTCTCCTGTTAAATATGGCATCTCCTCGTGATGGGCATATATTGGTACATCCCACTCTTTAAGCAAAACCGGCAATGCCCCGATATGATCAAAGTGGCCATGTGTTAATACGATTGCTTTTGGCTTCTTGCTGCCAAATAACGTGGAAGCATATTTCAAGATAAATTTAGCAGAATACGGCACCCCTGCATCAACCAGTACCCATTCATCTTTATTTTTGCCCAGTCCAGAAATGAATGCGATATTTGCGATAGCTGTTCTGTATCCATATACATCTGTGGCTATTTTCATGTTCGATTCTCCTTTTTCCTATTATTGTTGCCAATATTTTTGTTCTGACACTGTAATTCGATTTATTTTTTTCAGGGATACATGTAATTTTCCGTTAAAGCGAACACTAAACTTAAACACTTAATGGAGATGCTTTGAATGAATACACAGCAAAAAAGTCTGCTTGAAGAATTAAAAAAAGATGAATGGAGTCACTCTAAAGAGTGGTTTGAATATTGGCTCGGCTATTCAGGACCAGATCACTGGCAGTTTTGGATTGGACTTGCTCTTTTAATAGTGCCGTTAATTGCTTTTTTTCTATTGATAAATAAGCGTAATGCCCTCCAGCTCGGCTTCTATGGATACAATGTTCATGTGTTCTTTACCTATATCGATTTATATGGCGCTAATAATGGTTATTGGTTTTATCCTTATAAGGTGCTGCCAATCCTTCCATCCAGCTTTGCATTGGACGCCTCATTTGTACCGGTGTTTTTTAGCTTCATATATCAGTGGTCTCAAGCAAAACAAAAGAATTATTATGTATGGTCAATAATATTATCTGCTGTTTTCGCATTTGTTTTAAAACCTTTGTTTGTTGCTATAGGCATGTTCGAGTTTGGCAAAGGTGCAAATTACCTTCATCTATTTATTGGCTATGTTATTGTTGCCTTAACAGCAAAATGGATGACAAATCTGTTCTTGTATTTTGAAAAAAAAGCCAAAGTTCAGCATTCCTAATTAAACAAACCAAGCTATTCTAGCACAGGTTCACTTATTCAAAATGGATGTTTTGACCAATCTGGAGAAAAAGTGTTAAGATGGCAACGAGGTGAAACGACAATGATAGATTCATTTAAAGCAGTAGTTGTAGATAAAAAAGACGAGGATTTTTCTTTAAAAGTGGACCAAGTCAGCCTAGATAACTTATCAGAAGGAAATGTTCTTATTGAGGTTCATTATTCTGGAATAAATTATAAAGATGGACTTGCAAGTGTATCAAACGGCAAAATCGTCCGTTCCTTTCCACATATTCCAGGCATTGATCTAGCAGGCATTGTAGTCTCATCTGATGATGAACGCTATCAAAAAGGCGATAAAGTTATTGCCACAAGCTATGAGATTGGCGTATCGCACAGCGGCGGATACAGTCAATATGCAAATATCCCTGCAGATTGGATTGTGCCCCTTCCAGATGGCCTTACATTAAAAGAAGCAATGATTGTTGGGACAGCAGGCTTCACTGCAGGCTTAAGCATTCAACGACTTGAAGAAAACGGCTTGACTCCTGAAAATGGCAAAGTACTCGTAACAGGTGCAACAGGTGGTGTCGGAAGCTTTGGTGTGGCAATGCTTGCAAAGCTGGGCTATAAGGTCGATGCAAGTACAGGCAAGCAATCGGAGCATACATATTTACAAACTATAGGTGCTGACAGAATCATTTCCCGCACAGATATTTATGACGGCAAGTTGAAAGCCCTTGATAAACAACAGTGGGCTGCTGCCATCGACCCTGTTGGCGGAAGCACATTAGCTGCGATCACAAGCAAGCTTCTTTATAACGGCTCGGTAGCTGTGAGCGGCTTAACAGGCGGCGGTGATGTCCCGGCAACAGTATATCCTTTTATTTTAAGAGGTGTTAATATACTGGGGATAGATTCTGTCTACTGCCCGATGGAAACAAGAAAAAAGGTTTGGAACCGAATCGCTACAGACTTAAAACCAGCTGATTTAACCCAATTTATTTCAAGTGAAGTAACGCTCGAAGAGCTTCCTTCTGTCTTGCCAACCATCTTGGAAGGCTCTGTACGCGGAAGAATAATTGTTAACATTAAAGGATAAAAAAAGGACCTTCAAGGTCCTTTTCTCATTTCATTTGCATCCATGTTTCGATATAATGGACTGCAAAGTTTATATTTTCTTGTGGATACGCTTTAGCTACCTTCGCAAGCTCACCTTTCATATAAGACTTACCCTTTTCATAAAAGCTTATATTTGCTCCTTCAGAAGACTCTCCTGTTTCAACACCAATATTGATTGCTTTGCCAAAGTCTTTCGCATATTGCACCTCTGTTTTTACAAGAGCATTAATACCATTGATTCCTGCTGCTGCATTTCTGTATGCCATAATTGTGGCAAAATCACTGTTTTTAATAGCCCATTTTGCAAGATTGCTTTTCCCATACGTATTGGCAAATGTTATTTCATCAAACCAAAAAGGAATGTCCATACTAAACTCAAGGTTTAAGTTATTGCTTAGTTGTCCGCTGCGTTTGATTAATTTTTGATATGCTAATACAACGTCAGCTCTGTCTGTATTCCATTCTTTCAAAATATATGGTTCTACATCTAGATGAACACCTGTAAAACGTTGATTTTCCGTACTGTTTTTTTGATAGCTTTTCACCCATTGAAACAAGCTGTCAGCATAACTTTGACCGCCGTCCAAAGCCCATTTCGGTGCACCATCTAATGCATGAACACTAATTTTATTATTAGTCGCTTTAGTAATAAATTGTTGATATACCTTCCGTGCAACCTCTTGGTCAACCTGCAAATAAACATCCGTTACCTGATTTTTCACTAGGAAACTAATGATTTTATTTTGACCAGCTGCTGATGTTAATGACCATGGATTCCAAATCCAAGTAGCATTTGTTTTACTGCTTTCTGCAGCATTTGCATTAATAGCAGGCAGCATTAATCCCACCACCAGAAAAAGAATGACTAGTTTCTTCATATATATACTTCTCCTTTTAGAAAAGCCTAGACTAATCCAAAGGAGAAGTCTGGCAGCCTGGCAGCCATTCGTTTTTACTAACGGTTAGGCCCATAGCTTTGCGTCCTTGCTTTTCAACAAGTTTGCCCTTTTCAGATGTAATTTAGTTACCTATATTATAGCTTTTCTCAATCTATTTTCCTACTACTATTATCATAGTTGTTAAATGTAAAATATGGTTATAAAGGAAGAAACAACAAAAAAAGATGTGTTTAGTTACAACACATCTTTACCTAGTTAACATAATAATATTATATTTAACCATTTTCAATTGCCTTACACACTTCAATCGTTAATTCTTGAGTGATTTCATCGAGCTTCGGCTGGAGAACACTATTTACCATTGGTGCAAACGTTCCAAACGCATTGATTTCCAAGTAGCCAGTCATCCTCGTCTCATTCACTCCGCTTTGCTCGGCTGAAAAATACCCGTTTCCCATAAACTTTTCATTTATACCAGTTAATTTAAAAGAAACCTCAGAAGGTTCTTCCCATTTAAGAATATCAACTCTTAACAAGATCTTCTTCTTTAGAATACCTAGATCTGTCTTGAATTCCCATGTTGACACCATTTCTGAGATAAGTTGATGCTGTATATACCCTGGCACAAGCGGAGCCCAATTATCCATTGAGCGAACAAAATCCCATACTTTCTCCATTGGTGCTTTTACTATAACGCTATGTTTTCTGCTTGGCATTTACATGAACACTTCCTTCTCCATATGTCTATTATTATGCATATTCATATAGGAAGAAAGTATGTATACTGACAATAATTTTATTAGTTTACATAATATTATTATCGTAAAATTAATTAAAGTAATCTGACAGCTCCATCTCCATCGCTTTTTCTTTTTGCGCATCAGAGACATGTGTATATTTTTGGGTTGTATTTAAATTTGTATGTCCTAACAACTCTTGAATTGTTCTGATATCTCTGCCGTCCCTGACAAGATGTGTTGCAAAGCTGTGGCGAAGCTTATGGCTGGAGATAGATTTTTGTTTCCAGTTATATTCTGGATATTCGCTTTCAATCGAAGCACATATACGCTCTGTTATTTCCTGAATCCTTCTTCTTGAGATCCTTTTCCCTCTTCTGGAAATGAATAATGCATCTTCATAGCCTTTCATTGGCAGAATTCTATCTTCCTTAATATAGGCCGCCAGCTCATCATAAAGCTTTGCTGGCAAAGGAATATATCTATTTTTATTACCTTTACCTAAGACGTGCAACCCTCTTTTGCCAGATTGAATCGAGGATATGTTCAGAATATGAATCTCAGAAACCCGCAAACCAGCAAAAGCCATCAAGCCCATCATGATTTTATTTCTGCGCTGATGCTGCTTTTGGGAAACAATGCCGACCATTTCAAAATATGCTTTCAACTCATCCTTTTCTAAATAACTCGGCAGCTTTCCTTTTTGTTCTTTTGCACTTACCAGTTCAGCGGCAATGTTTTTATCGAGAAGTTCATAGTCCATTAAACATTTGAAGAAAGAGCGCAATGCTGTCAGCCGTCTATTTCTTGATGCAGCACTGTTGCCTCTTTTCGTTTTAAGCTCATTCATAAATAAAGTTATATGAAGTTTTTTTACATCCCCTAATTCTACTTTTGCTGCCTTTTTTCTTGTTATAAATTCTAAAAATAAGAAAATATCACGTATGTAGTTTTCTATTGTAAATTTGCTGTAATCTTTATTGTCCATCTCTGTTTGAAAGATAGTAATTTCATCCTCATACCAACTTGCTAATAAATTATTATCCATCTCTATAATCCACCAATCTTCGACTTTTATCTATTATTTATTATACTATATTCCTTAATAAACCGCACATAAGAGATATTATGCGCGGTAATGCAGTCAAAACTGCTACAAAAGAATGAAATTATCTTCTCCGTGTTATGACCTATTTAATTTGTTGCTATTTATTGGGATAATTAGTAAGAATAACTAGCTGTTAACTACTAGAACTAGAGGTGTTTTTTTGTGAAAATACTCTTTTTAATAATCAGTTTTTTAAATTTAGCAGATGGGTTATTAACCTATATTGGGATACAGCTTGAGCTAATAGATGAAGCAAACCCGTTAATGAGTTCTGTCTAGGAGATATCTCCTTTTTTGTTTTTAGCTTTGAAATTCTTCTTATCAATCTTACTCTTTATTTTCGCTTATACTTTTTCAACAAAACATGTAAAAACATGGACGATTATTCTCATTGTTCCCCTGTTATTATATGCAAGTATTTTCGCTGTCCATCTAACTTGGATTTCATACGTAATTAAAGTAGAAGATAATAATATTATGTAAACTAGTTTTTTTCACTCTTTATCTGAGTATATAAAAAAAACTAAATTACTGTTAAAGGTGTTTTAATCATGAATGTACATAAAGCCATTACCAAACATGTTAATAAAGTGAATGTTCGTGTAAAAAAGTTCCAAGCATTAGATCAGCAGCGAGAATTCATTATTGAAGAAGCAATTGCTCTCTGCAAAAACGAATATCCCTTCACTGTCGATAATATTAATGCAGTCACAGAGCAAATTAATGAATTAGCAAAACAAGGAACTATTCCAACACGAAAAATCGTTACAATTAAAATGGTTCAGGATTTTGTAAAGAAAGAAAACTCCTTATCTTAACGATAAGGAGTTTTCTTATATTATTTTCCTGCCTAGCTGTCCCAATGCATAATGAATGCCATGCTTTAACGTTTGGAAACAATCAAATTGAGATAAATTAATATTTGCCTGTGATACGACAATACTCAGTTCTGGAGAAATTCCTACTAAAATCGTTTGAATGCCAATAAGATTTGCAGCCGAACCGATTTTCTCCAAAAGACTTGCAGTATGCTGACTGATATCCCGGTCCAAACCAGTTAAGTCTAATACTAAATAGCTTGCCTTATATTGAGGTAAATTATTTAGTGTATTAGTAACAAGCAGTTCAGAACGGTCTTCATCATACTTTCCAAGGAGCGGAACAATTACGATGTCATCATGAACGGGAATAATCGGAGAAGAAATTCTTTTGACTAATTCCTTCAGCTCTTTCGTTTTTTCCTCAACAACCTGTTCTAATCGAGCAATCTGTTCGGATTCTTTTTTCCTCGCGAGCTCATGGATATTATTCGTAACAGTAATTTCTGATGGGAAGTATTCAATAATGCTGCACTCATTGCCTTCAAGCTGCTCTTGAATAATTTTGTACCAAATATTTTTGCCGAGTAATCTGGTAAATATACCAGCATAATGGGCAGCTAAATAACATCCGCCCTTCTTTTTTCCTTGCTCTACATTTATTTTATATTCCCAGCTGTCTTTAATATGAGCGGTTAAAGTTTTCGTTTGATAATTCAAATCAAAAATTTCAGCCACACCCCAGCCTGCCGATGCATATGTAGCGGTAATAAGATTCGCCGCCTCCTTCACATCTACATCCTTCATTTTTTCAAAATACTCGCCAACGACTAGACCTTGACGATAACCGGTTGCCTCAAACACTAAGTTAGAAGCCTCTTCACCAGATATTTCTTCAATCGTATCAAAAAAAGTTTTCATCGCACTAGAAATCCAAAAAAGAACAGCATCTTGCTCTTCAAACAAAAACCTGCCCTTTTCTAATTCCCACTCAAAGTGTAAACCACCAATATGAATAGAATTATTGCTCATGTAAATCCCCTTTTTCCGTTCAGTTTTCTTTTCTCTATTATTGTTATATTCACCTAGCTTATATACACTGTTTTTCATTTTTTTAAACCTGTTTCGTGAAAATTTTTAAGTGGAAATAATAGTTTATTAATCTCTTTCGTTTAGGAACGGTGCTTTATCTACTTATATTACTTCTCTAGTTGATTATTTTTAAAATAGCTGTTATTACACTCCATTCATTTATTTTTCCTTTCCTCTTAGTTTTACTAGGCCTCCGCCAACTCCAAATGTAAAGCATTGCATACAATATGACATGGTTATGCTTGGTGCTATTTTTCAGGGGTGCTCATACAATAGTTAATAGTAAGTACTTCATTGCTTGTGTTTAGACGTTTGAAGGAGGAGCTAATGAATGGCGGCGAAAAGATGGTCAGAGATGGCATTTCAGAATCTTCAAGAAAAGTCGATGACATTTGATGTTGTTTTTCAGCGCATTTCCAATTTTATGAGAAGAAATCCACGGGGAAATTATCGGTTGATGATTGGCACTGATTCTCAGGTTCACCCTAAGCATACTACCTTTATAACGGGCATTGTAATCCAGAACAAGGGTAAAGGAGCTTGGGCATGCATTAGAAAAATAATCGTTCCCCGCAAAATGCTGGCGTTGCACGAAAAAATTTCTTATGAAACAACCTTAACAGAGGAAGTGGTGTCTCTGTTTACAGAAGAACGGAAAAACGAACTGATTGATATTGTTCTGCCATTTATATATAGTGGAGCGACATTTTCAATGGAAGGACATATAGATATTGGCAGCGGCTCAAGAAATAAAACGAGTGAGTTTGTTAATGAAATGGTTGCAAGAATTGAATCAATTGGAGTTGAACCGAAGATTAAGCCTGATTCGTTTGTAGCCTCTAGTTATGCTAATAAATATACGAAATAATTTTTTACATAAAAAAAGCCTGTCCCAAACTGGAACAAGGCTTAATTTGTTATTCTTTTGTTGATGCCACTTCTTCTGACATCTTTTTGTTTTTGTTGATGAAGTGGATGATAAACGTAATAATGAACGCAAGAATCAATATAGCAAAGAAGATATAATGATCTAATTCAAAGCCAAAGATACTTGCAAACATTTTAAGAGCAATAATGCCAATTAGCACAAATGCAGTGTTTTCCAATTCAGGCACTTTATCAATTAATACAAGGAATAGCTTCGCTACTGTTCTCATCATTAAGATTCCAAGCATTCCACCGAGAAGCAGAATCCAAATTTCTTCAGAAACAGCTAATGATGCGAGAATACTGTCAACTGAAAATGCTAAGTCCAACAATTCAACAGAAATGACCGTAGCCCAAAATGAACCAAACATCCGGACAGTCCAGCTGTCTTTTTTAATTCCCTTAGCGTCCTCATCCTTGTTGTCAAGCCAGAAATGTTTAATAACAATCCACGCAAGATAAGCGGCACCAAGGACTTTAATCCATGTGAACTTGATTAAATATACACCAAGTCCGATAAATAGAAAGCGGAAGAAATACGCTCCAAACAATCCGTAAGTGAGTGCTTTTTTTTGTTTGTCCTTCGGCAAATCCTTGACCATAATGGCAAGTACTAACGCGTTATCTGCAGAAAGTAGTCCTTCAAGGATGATTAATGAACCAATCAATCCCCACGAAACTGGATCTGATAATACTTCTACCCACATGTCCCAATCAAAAAAGGAAGCATAAGTGGAAAGTATTTGATGTAGTATGTCCAATGAAAAAGCCCCCAAATATAAGTAATGTAATTTCGATAATGAAAATATTATACTCCTAAAAATACACAACTGCAAACCTTTAAACAGTATTTGGAAGCTTAGCCCTTGTAATGATGCTGTTATATACTATTGTAAATCTTCAAATTCCTTTGCTATTCGATCTAACGCTGTTTGAATGAGTGAACGCGGCGATGGAATACAAATTCTCTGAAAGGCTGTGCCTTCTTCTCCGAACATACTTCCATCCTCTAACAGGACATTCGCTCTGTTATAGATGCGATCATGGACTTCTTCAGGTGTAATATTATAGGCGGAAAAATCCATCCACATAATATAAGTGCCTTCTGGTATGACCACTTTCACCTTCGGCATTTTTTTATCGATAAATTCTTTCACCATTTCCATCGTGCCGTCAATATATGTTTTCAAATCTTCGAGCCATTCTTCTCCATCGTTATAAACAGCAATAAGCGCAGATATGGTAAACGGTGATGCCATTTGGTGACCCATTGTTTTTATAAATTGTTTGCGCAGCTTTAAATTCGGAATGACCATATTTGTGCAATGAAGACCAGCAACATTGAAGGTCTTGTTGATGGCTGTACAAGTAATTAACATCTCATTATCAGCGATTTTCGCCATTGGAATGAACTTTTCATTTTTTCTGATCAAATCACCGTGAATTTCATCAGCAACGATCAATACTTGATGCTTTTTGCAAATCTCCGCTAATCTTTTCAGTTCATCTTCGCGGAAAATCCTGCCTGTTGGATTATGAGGGTTGCATAATATAAACATTTTTGTGCTGTCTTGACTTGCCTTTTCCTCAAAATCTGCAAAATCAATCGTATAATAGCTCTGCTCATCATATAGAAGAGCGTTGTTCAAAACTGTTCTGCCGTTCCCCTCAATTGCTGTTGTGAAGGGCGGATAAGCAGGACGCTGAATAATAATGCCGTCGTTAGGCTCTGTATAGGCACGGATTGCCATATTAATTGCATGAACAGTGCCAGGGCTATACACAATATGATCTTTATCGATGTCCCAATCATGTCTTTTTTTGAACCATTGCTGGATGGCTTTATAATATTCATCTGGAAAAATGGAGTAGCCGTAAATTCTGTTTTCAACTGTCTTATGCAAGGCATCAACAAGAGCCTGTGGTACTGGCAAGTCCATGTCAGCAGTGAATAAGGGAATCGTCTCTTCATCATAGCGCTCAGTGAGACCCATCTCCTTAATGAGCTTGCCGCCATCCCATTTAACCGAATATGTATTGCGCCTGTTTACTACTTCATCAAAATTATTAAGCATTATTGCACCCTCCTTGCTTTTTTTAGAAATCAATCTTCTTCATAAATCATCTTAACCGTCATCCCGCCGTCTATTGTAAGATTTGTTCCTGTGATGAAATTATTCTCTCTGTCTGTCAAAAATAGACATGCTCTAGCGATATCAGAAGGTTTACCAACTCTTTTGGATAAATGCTGCTCATGATCCACATCCCTTAATGAATCATAATGCTTCGTTTCAATCCAGCCAGGAGCAATGCTGTTAACAGCAATCCGGTCATCTGCAAGACTGTTCGCCAATGCATGGGTAATTGCCATAATTCCGCCTTTGCTTGCACTATAGCTTTCTGTATTCGGTTCAGACATATATGCCCTTGTCGATGACATGTTCACAATTGAGCCGCCGTTTGTATTGTGCCTCATTATCTTAGCTGCCTCGCGGGAGCATAAAAATACACTCCGCAAATTTGTATTTATAATGTCATCCCATTCCTCCACAGTTAGATCATAAAAAGATTTAAACAGAGACTTGCCTGCATTATTGACTAAAATATCAATCCTGCCAAACCTCTGTTTCGTTTCTTCCATCAGCCGAATAATATCCTGTTCCTGCCTTACGTCTGTTTTAATGAAAGCTGCATTTTCAGAATAAGCTGACGCTTCAATTATTTTATTAGACGCAGCTTCATCCACATCTGCAAAAACAACCTTAGCACCTTCCTTTAAATAGTGCTCTGCAATGCTTTGACCGATTCCGTTGCTTGCGCCTGTTACGATGACGACTTGATTTGAAAATTTCATCGCTGTCTCCTTTATCCTTTTTGTTCCCATCCATTTTAGTTTTTACATTTCATTATTATTGTAATAAAGGAATACAGACATTTCAAAAATTAACACTTTAAAATTAAATTACCAGCGATTAGATACTTAGATTTATCGTACTAACAAGGGCAATTACCTGCAAGAGATTAAAAAAAGTAAGCAAAAACGCTCCATATAATGGAGCGTTTTTTATTCATCTAGTTCTTTAACACTAATGTTTTCAAACAAAGCTTCCCAATAATCATCATTGTTTGTCCACTTTTCGTATACAGGCATTTCCACTACTGTAACATTTTTGATTGGCCAGCTTTTCACTTCCATATCCTCTCTGTCATTATGATTGACGACCAGTATATGAAACTGATTTTTCACAATATCAGACAAGACAGCTTGCAGCTGAAGTGTATCTGAAAATGATGCTTCTGTCCTAACAAATAACAAGCGTTCTCCTTCATCAAAGAATTTTAACATTCTTTCCACACGTCTATCTACCTTCTGTTTTACCTTTGAATATTCCGGAAAGTTTGTAAATGTATTGCTGTCTGCTCGAAAATCATGGCTGGAAACAATATTGTAAGCGGTATCTGTAATGACTAAATGTGGATCTGTAGAGTTGATGCCTGTCGAGTACTCTCCAGTTGCTTTTAGGTTATGAAGTTCCATATATCCTGAAAATCTGTTAGCCAGCAGTCTAGTAACATCTGGCAGGTTATTTGAAGCCATCCAATCCAGCGGCCCTGCAAATGGACGCAAATTAAATTTACGCAATTGGATGCTTGCCAAGCACAAATCTCCTAAACTGAAAATAGCGTCATATGTTCCTTTCATATCTTGTACACTCATATACTCTAAGTCTCCTTTATACATGCCTTCATTTCGGACGAATAGAAATTCCATCGAAAATTTGTTGCCAGTGATGATTATTTCCATCCCATATATCTTCATTTGGCAGCCATATAGAACAAACATTATCAATATTGCATTCTTGCACAATAAGATCAGAAACTGGATAGTGATTAACGACTAATAGTGTAAAGTCACCTTTGACAACCTCACGAAGTGCGGATTGGAGTTCAATAATTTCTTCAATGGATGCTACTGACCGAATGAATAAGATACGTTTATCAGTCTGTACACTCTGAATGAATCTGGTGATTCTTCTGTAGTACTTCTCCTTAACAAACGGCAAATCCATCAGATTATCAATCGTATTCCTGTCTGTTTTAAAATCATGGTTAAAGCTGATGATATTATCAATATCATATACAAGCAAATCGGAGTCTGAAGCATATCCGGTAGTGACTAGGTTCTCTTCTGCAAGAAAACCGGTAAAATAAGTGCGAATCAGCTTGGCTACATTGTGCACATACCTTATCCCTACCCAATCTAGCGGACCGGCAAATGGCCTGAGATGAAACTGTCTCATTTTCATGGCTGGCAGGCAGTTTTCACCTAAACTATAAATAGCATCATATTCACCTTTAATTTCATGAAGCTTCATGTACATACTCCTTTTAATAACACTAGTGTGCCATTATCAAAATGAAAACTCATAGAGGCAAACAGGTGATGGAAGAGGGGGCTAGCAGCATACGACTATAAACTGAATTTTACAAGGAAAAGGAAACACAATATGGAGAATGGTTATTAATTATTATAATAATGATAGGTTTTTTGTAAGCCTTCACTTATGCTGTACTCCGGTTTCCATCCAAGCTGTTCACAGCATTTTTCATTTAAAAGACAGCTGTGTTTAATATCACCTGTCCGGCTGGTAACATGAATGGTTTCTAGACTGTCTGGATGAAGTTCTAATAGAATCTCAGCAAGTTGATTAATGCTTGTTGGCTTATTTGTACTTACATGAAAAATATCATTGCTGCCGCTTGTCATTGCTGCGATGTTTGCTTTCACAACATCCTCAACAAATACGAAATCTCGTGTCTGTTTTCCATCTCCATGGATTTTTAAACAGCTTCCTTCTTTAATCCTGTCCATAAAAACGGCAATAACACCGCCTTCTCCTTTGGCAGTTTGTCTTGGACCGTATACATTTCCATAGCGCAGGATGGTGAAATCCAGTCCATATAATACTTGGTAAAGTTGAATATACTGTTCAGCAGATAATTTAGATAATCCATAATAGGAAATTGGTGATGTACGATCGTGTTCTTCAATCGTTTCTTTTTGAAGATTGCCATACACTGCAGATGTAGAGGAAAAAATAATTTTTTTCACATTTGCTTTCCGGCATCCTTCCAATATATTAATAGTGCCGTTGATATTGATATCTGCATCTTCACATGGATTGTTAATCGATCTTGTAACATCTGCCTGTGCTGCTAGATGGAATACGAATGCAGGTTTTTCGGCTTCGATTATTGCTTGCGCCCTTTCACTGCGGATATCCACTTCATGCAATACCACATTGGGATGTTCAGGGAAATAATGGCCTGACGAATAATTATCCAGTATATGAACTTCATATCCCTCTTTTAATAAATAATCTGTTAAATGAGAGCCGATAAAACCTGCTCCACCAGTAACTGCTACTTTCATCCTTCTGCTCCTCTACTCATTTTTAATAGCTTATGATATTCGAGTGTTCCGTGTATATGGCGGGTGACCATACTGAGCCAAAAATGGACATCTCCTTATAAGAAAAAAGCGAATGGCGACAAACCATCCGCTAAAAAACTCATAATTTTTCTGATGGTATCTTGTTGATTGCCGTTGTGTCAGGGATTCTATAATTAATTGGTAATGCCGAAGTTATTTCATCTACATAACGTCTATCCACGAAGGCTTTTTTTGTATGTCCCCTTTTTTCAAACAAATCATCATAGTTGTCACTAGACATCTCATCAAATATTTTTATCATGCGGAAGTTAGGAAGGTGATAATCAGCTGGTAAAGCTGCTACGATTTTATCAAATATTGTCCGGTCCACAAAGAACGGCTTTGCTCCCGGCTTTTTAACAAAAAGAGATTTATAGACGTCACTTGACATCTTAGAGAAAACCTCTAATGTTCCGATATTAGGAAGAAGATAGTCTTGAGGTAGCACTTCACCAAGTCGGTCCATAATATGATTATCAATAAATAACGGCTTTGCTGCGGTATTAGCAGGGGAGTTCCTAATAAATAAATGTTGATACGCATCTGCCTTCATCGGCTGAAAAACAGATATCGATTTTTCGTTTGGCATGTTGTAATCCGAAGGAAGAACAGAATTGATTTTTTCCCACACTCTTTGCCGTTCTTCCTGCCTTTTCTGCTCCTCTAGCTTTTTCTGCGCTTCGAGTCTTTGCTGTGTCTCGAGTTTTTGCTGCTCTTCAAGCTTTTTCTGCGCTTCGAGTCTTTGCTGTGTCTCGAGCTTTTGTTGTGTTTCCAGCTTCCGCTGTGCCTCAAGCTTCTGCTGTGTTTCGAGCATATGCTGTTTCTCAAGCTTTTGTTGTGTATCCAGCTTCTGCTGTGCCTCAAGCCTTTGTTGTGTTTCGAGCTTCTGCTGTGTTTCAAGCCTTTGTTGAGTTTCGAGCTTCTGCTGGTTCTTACGACTTTGTTGTGCCTCTAATCTTTGTTGTGTTTCAAGTCTTTGTTGCTCTACTACTCTCTGGTACTGTTCTAATCTTTTTTGCTGTTCTAATTTTCGTTGCTTTTCCTGCTCTCGCTGCTGTTCGAACCATTTTTGATAATTCTGCCACTGTTGATGTTGACGCCATTGCAGCGGTCTTTTTGTTTTTTTAGCCTTCTTTTCATCTGTATGATTATTTGTGTTTTCTTCTTTATTAAGATCATTCGTCTTGTCCACATCTTCCTTTTTTACAGAAAAGGGGAGAATTTTATGGATGTTCTGTTTCCAAGGAAACTTCATTACCTTCCTTCCTCCCTCCCTTTTGCTAACGCAAGCTCATACACTTCCAGAATACTTTTAGCTCCTTTAGATAATGACCAATGCTCTAGTCCCCATACTCTTGCATTATTTCCAATAATGGATTGAAATTCAGGCGTACTTAACAGCAGCTGCAACAAACCGTATAATGCATCTACATCTTCAGCCGGATAGATCAAACCTGTCACCCCGTCCTCAACCATTTCAGGAAGTCCTCCTGCATCACTTACAATGGCAGGCTTTCCGGCAATTTGTGCTTCTACCAGTGACAGTGGCTGATTTTCCAATAGACTAGGAAATACATAAATATCGGACTGGGAAACTAGATACGGGACATCACTCCGATTCCCAAAGAAAAATACATCATCCTCCAATCCTAGTTCTATTACTTGTTTTTCCAATTCCTTCTGTTTATCGCCTTCCCCAATAATCCAACAAACCCAATCGTCTCTGTCTTCCTTAAGCTTACCTAAGGCAGCAATTAAATGATGTACACCTTTCATTTCAATAAGGCGCCCTGTATAGGTAATAATTGTTTTATCTTCAGGAAGTAACAGTGATTCATTTACCTTTTGTGTTTCCAAAAGGAATGTATCAGTGTCAAAACCATAGTGCAGCACCTTTATTTGCTCTTCTGGCACTTGGAACTCCTCTGTTAGAATTTTTTTCATCCAGTTGTTTGCTACAATTGTATACGCCGCAGCAGTAGCACCAACCTTTTCCATTTCATCATAATAGGCTCGAGCCATATAACCGGTAGATGATTTATGCATTCCTTTCAGCTGGTGTCTAATTTCATGCGCCACTGAACCATGGAGTGTCGCAACTAACACGGTTCCCTCTGGCAACACTCTTGCAAGGCTTGCAGTTGCAATGACATCCTGTGTGTGGATGACATCGTATTCTGCAAGTCCAAGATAAGCCGCTGAAAGTTCAAAAACATAGCGCTGAAATTCAGTGTATTTCACTAGTGCATTAGCATGGATCTCTGGATATGCTTCTTCTGTCAGCTTCGCTTCGAGCAATGGCATGATTTTTTCTTTCTCAATGGAGATATCTTTATTGTAGATATATACAACACTTGTATCTTCATTAAACCCGAGCAGGTCTACTTCATGCCCGAGTTTTTCTAATTCTCTTTTTTGTTGTTCCATATAATGCCAGACTCCTCCGACATGGGGAATGGGCCAATAGGTTGCAAATAGTATTTTCATATTTTTCGATTCTCCTTTACTGTAATATTTCTAAGTCTTAAGGGGTGGTTGCTTGGCGATAAATCGCCATAATATTCTCCACTCCAGTTTCTAAGGACCAATGCTTTAGTCCCCATTGCTTGGCGTTAGCTCCAAGAAACGTTTGGTATTGCTTATTTACTAAAAGCATATAAAGACTGTTCCGAAGCTCTTCGACATTCCCTTTTGGAACAATCAATCCTGTTAACCCATGTGTAATCATTTCAGGGAGTCCCCCTGCATCGCTCACAATACATGCTTTGCCGACAATCTGTGCTTCAATAACAGATAATGGCTGGTTTTCGATCATGCTTGGCAAAACATAGACATCTGCCCTAGATAGAAACTGCGGGATGTCTTCTCGTTTTCCAAAGAATACAATCATATCTCCCAAACCAGCTTCTGCAGCTTGAAGCTTAAGTTCATTCAGCTTTTCACCTTCTCCTACAATCCAGCATACCCAATTCGATAAAGAACCTCTGAGCTGTTTTAATGCTTCAATTAATACGTGCACACCTTTCAATGCAACTAGTCTTCCAGTAAAAAGAATTACTTGTTTCCCAATTGGTTTTGTTATGCTCCTATCCTGCGGATCGATTCTGTTCAAAAAAGCTTCTATATCAAATCCATAATGGAGGACAGTCATTTGCTCTGCTGGTACATGAAATTCATTGATGAGAATATCCTTAAGCCAATTGTTTGCAACAATTGTTACATCAGCAGAAGTTGCTCCTAAATACTCCAATTCATCGAAATACGTACAGCCTATTTGGGAAGTTGCTGTAACATGTTCATATAGAAGATGATCTTTCATTTCGTGTGCAACTGAACCATGCAAGGTTGCAATTAACTTAGGTCCATTCAACTGCAGCTTCCCAAAGCTAGTTGTTGAAAACACATCCTGTGTATGAATGATATCGTACTTAAGCAAATCGAGACTGGAAATGGCAATTTCATATCCAATCCGGTGTTTTTCACAATAAGTGACAACTGGATCTGCCATATACGGTTTATGCTGGATGCTTGCTAAACGGCTGTTTATTTCTACTTGTAAATCATCATTAAAAATCTTTTTTTCTTCTGATACAAAATATGTGTACTTATGCAATTCTCCGTATCCTAATAAATCTACTTCATGACCTAATACCTCAAGTCGTTTTTTTAATTGGTTCATATAATTCCATACTCCTCCGACATGTGGAACGATCCAGTATGTCGCAAGCAGGATTTTCATATATACAGCCCCTTTCCGCTTTGTCTCTTTATTCATATTTAAATAAATAAAACTAGTATAGGCTGTTGCCTGTAAAACGGGTGGACTTTCTAAAAAAATCCATATTTTACCCATAATATTTGTCCAAGCTTCTTAGTATTTTGCACATAAGCTATTTTGTAACTTCCGAGAAATTGAAAGGAGGTGAAATAAATGCCTGTTGCATTACAAGCCTTTACAAATCCAACAAACACTGTCCGAATTGCAGACTCTGCTACAGCACCTGGTCCTGTTGTTACTGTAGGCCCACAAACTCCGTTAATTGATGGAAACAGCTCCTACATTTGGTCTCCAGTCAGTGTTTCTGGCCAAACAGTAACATTCCGCAGTGTCTTTTCATTAGGTGCTCCAGCGTTGGGTCTAGCTTTGCCATTAACAGTATTTTATGCATATGCTGGAAATCAAACTGTGTCTGTTACAGGAACATTACAGGTACTGGATGTATTAGGAATCATTGTTCTTACAGTTCCTTTATTCTCAGGTGATACGAATTTAGGAAATCCGTTAAACGTAAGCACAATTGCAGCTGATACTCTATTGGCGGCTAGTATACTAGGCGGCACGATAAACATTACCATTGATGCTGTTGTGACTGCACCTATCACGACTCCTTACGAACCAGTCAACACTGGCCGTTATCTAGGAGAAATCACTGTTCAAACAATTGTCTAAACCTAAAAACTAACTGATAGATTAAAACTAGGAGGTGAAAAAATGCCAATCGTTTTACAAAGTTATACTACTCCGGCCAATACAACTATTGTCGCAAATACTGCTGGCGGAACATTTCCACAAATACCAGTTGTGGTAACACCGTCTGCCACTGCCCCATTCATTGACGGGAGCAATGCTTATATTTGGGCCCCTAATAGTGCAACGAACCAAACAGTAACCTTCGTGAGCAGATTCACTTTTCCGTTAGGTCTTTTAAATGTTGCTTTGCCAGTCAGTGTCAACTATGCCTTTTCTGGAACGGAAACAGTCATCGTTAGCGGAATATTAGAAGTCGTCAACCTATTAGGCATTGTTATTGCGACAATACCGGTATTTACGAATGTTGTGAATGCAGGTGGACCTTTAAGTGTAGAAATCGCATCCGGCGATGCCCTTCTTGCATTGCAGCTTCTCGGCACTAACGCAGTTTTGACTATTACTTCAACAGTAACATCAGGCGCAGCAGGCACTGGAAATTATTTAGGACAGGTTACGGTTAACGAAGTAATTGCACTTTAACTTAAAATAACTGTTTATGCTTCCCACTTTATTAGCGGGGAGTTTTTTTGTTACTTAAGAGCATTTATTAACATAATTTTCTATTAAAAAAGGTTTGCTGCCTAGAACATGCGGTACGGACATGCATATGTTATAGAGATTCTTCATTAAAGGCTTTACGAGAGGTGAGAAATGAAAGTATTGACAATATTGGGGACAAGGCCAGAGATTATACGTCTTAGTTTGATAATTGGCAAACTCGATCAATTGGCAGATAAACATATCCTTGTGCATACAGGACAAAACTTCACTTCGTCATTAAGTGAAATATTTTTTCAGGAAATGGGAATAAGAAAGCCAGATTATGTGCTTAGTGAAAAGCATCAGTCGTTGGGAGAACAGCTTGCCGTCATATTCAAAGAATTAGAATTGATATTAAATAGAGAAAAGCCGGATAAAGTGTTGGTACTTGGTGATACAAACAGTGGTTTAAGCTCCATTTTAGCAGAAAGAATGGGCATTCCAGTCTATCATATGGAAGCTGGAAACCGATGCTTTGATTTGGAAGTTCCAGAAGAAAAAAATAGAAAGCTAATTGACAGTGTCTCTAGCTTTAATCTCCCATACACACCACAAAGCAAGCAGAATCTTATGCAGGAAGGATTCCCATCGAGCAGAATACTTGTGACTGGAAATCCCATTTACGAGGTACTGCTTCATTATGGCGAACAAATTGATTCTAGTCGGATATTAGAAAAACTTTCCCTTAAAGAACAAGATTATTTCCTTGTTACCACACATAGAGCAGAAAATGTCGATTATAAAGATCGGTTAAAGGAAATCATTACTGGCATCAATTCGATAGCAAAATTGTATAAAAAAAGGATTATTTGCAGCATACATCCCCGCACGAGAGCTCGTATAGAACAAAACAAAGAGCTGAAGATTGATCCTTTAATTGAATTTTATGAGCCATTTGGATTTTTTGATTTTG
Organism: Bacillus sp. Au-Bac7; assembly: GCF_021341655.1. Classification (NCBI taxonomy): domain Bacteria; kingdom Bacillati; phylum Bacillota; class Bacilli; order Caryophanales; family Bacillaceae; genus Bacillus; species Bacillus sp. Au-Bac7. The sequence goes on from NZ_JAJTTG010000001.1 coordinate 898,893, forward strand.
TGAAGCTAGAACAAAACGCCCTATGTGTGCTTACTGACAGTGGAACTGTCCAGGAGGAATGCTGCTTATTCCATGTTCCGACTGTAACAATCCGCAAGACTACAGAACGGATGGAAACAATTGAATGCGGAAGTAATATCCTGTCCGGGCTGAATGGCAAACACATCACAAGCTGTGTGCAGGCAATGGTTAATCAATCAAGAAAATGGTCTTTTCCTGAAGGCTATGATCATGTGAATGTATCAGATAAAATAGTAAAAATTGTATTGGGAGGAATGAAAGTTGTTTGAAAATAAAAAGATTTTAATTACTGGTGGAACTGGTTCATGGGGACATGAGCTGGTGAAGCAGCTGCTCAATGAAAATCCAGAGGAAATTCGCATTTTTTCCAGAAATGAATCTGTGCAATTCATGATGAAACAAGAGTTTGACAATCATCCTAAGCTGCATTTTATTATTGGTGACATTAAAGAAAAAGAAACCTTGATGGATGCATGCCAAAATATCGATTATTTATTCCATTTAGCAGCCTTAAAGCACGTGCCAATTTGTGAACACCAGCCTCTTGAAGCATTAAAAACAAACGTCATTGGCACCCAGAATGTCATAGATGCTGCGATTGCACAAAATGTCCACAAGGTCGTCTATATTTCAACAGACAAAGCCTCTGATCCGTCTAATTTCTATGGTTTATCAAAAGCGATGGGAGAAAAATTAATCATTCATGCGAACACACTTAATACAGATACGAAATTCGTCTGCATTCGCGGTGGTAATGTTCTCGGAACAAACGGAAGTGTTATCCATGTCTTCAAAAAGCAAATTCGTGATAAGCAAACGGTCGGCATCACAGATTTAAAAATGACAAGATTCTTTTTGACCGTACAAGAGGCAATCAAACTAGTATTTAAAGCAACATTTGAAAGCTTTGGCGGCGAGATTTTTGTCATGAAAATGCCTGCATGCCGAATTATAGACTTAGCTGATGTAATAGTCGAACTTTCACAAGTAGAAAATGTAAAAACCGAAATACTCGGAATCCGCCCAGGTGAGAAAATTCATGAGCTGCTGCTGTCCAAATATGAGTGTACTACAACATGCATTTATGATGAGGAATATTATGTTATCTTGCCATCCATTCATATTGATGGGTTAAAAGAACATTATGAAAATTGCTCTCCTGTTGACCTGGATGAGTATAATTCTGGCATCGGCTTAATCAGCAAAGAGGAAATCAAGGAGATGCTATCGAAAGGCGGTCTTATCTAAATGAAGCTCTTAGTCCTTGGTGGCAAAGGGATGGCAGGACATGTAATGGTAGCTTATTTCAGAAAAAATCCGAAATTTAAAGTCTATTACACATCAAGGGATAAGCAGGATAAAGATAGTATTTATCTGGACGTGACCGATCTGATTTCTTTGGAGAAAATCATTGAATCTATAAAACCAGATATAATCATTAACTGTATCGGCATCTTAAACGAAGATGCCGAGAAAAATCCTTTTATTGCCATGCAAGTAAACAGCTTTTTACCGCATCAGCTCGTCAAACTAGCGAAAAGAAACGGCGGAAAATTGATTCATATTAGTACAGATTGTGTGTTTTCCGGCGATGAAGGAGATTATACAGAGGACAGTATTCCAGATGGTACTACCCAATATTCCAAAACAAAGCAATACGGGGAAATTAAAGATGATGAAAACCTGACTATTCGAACTTCGATAATTGGCCCTGAACAAAAAGAACACGGAATTGGCCTCTTCTTGTGGTTTATGAAGCAGACTGGTGAAATTAATGGATATGAGCACGTATATTGGAATGGTGTAACAACCATAGAGCTGGCGAAAGCAACTGAAAAGATGATTGAAAATAATGTAACAGGTCTTTATCATTTATGTGTAAAAGAAAAAATTTCAAAGTACGAATTGCTAAAGCTGTTCCAAACAGTGTTTGACAAAAAGGATGTGAAAATCCTTCCTGATAAGGAAAATAAACTTGACAGGACAATCGTAAATACGAGGACAGATTATGTCTACACTCCCCCCTCATACTTGGATATGCTAAAGGAAATGAAAACTTGGATGAAAGCAAATGAATAAAACAATCTTAATTACCGGTGCTAGCGGCTTTACAGGAATCCACGCTTGCAGATTTTTTGCAGAAAAAGGCTACCATGTTTATGGAGCAGCTAAAAATCCAAATTCCCTCATTCCTGGCATTAAACAGCTCCTACTATGTGATTTAGCTAACGAACAGGATGTGGATAAATTAATTGAAACATGCAAGCCGGATTACTTGCTGCATCTTGCAGGACAAAATCATGTCGGAGACTCCTGGGATAATCCTGTTAAAACACTGGAAATAAATGCGCTATCAACAGCCTATTTGCTTCAGGCAGCAGCTAATCACAGGCCAGACTGTAAAATTCTAATTGTCGGTTCAGCCTTGCAGACCAATCCACAGGATATATCCGCTATCCCGCACCCTTACAGTTTAAGCAAAACAATCCAAACAATGATTGCTCTATCTTGGGCTAATCTGTATGATATGGACATTAGAGTCGCAAAACCAACAAACTTGATTGGCCCTGGTAATTCTAACGGCGTTTGTGCAATTTTTATTAAAAATATTCTCGAGGCTTTAAAAGATGGAAGAACACCAGTTATCAAGGTTCAAAATATAAATGCAACAAGGGATTTTATCGACGTTCGCGATGTTGTGTCTGCATATGAATATATCTTGCTTAAAGGAAGCAAAAACGAAGTGTATGATATTACAACAGGTGTTAGCCAGTCGTTAGGAAATGTTTTAGCGCATCTGGAACAATTAACAGGAAGAACTATTGATATAAAATCAGCTTGTTCTGATGCTTCCGATACTGCTCCTGTGATATACCCTGTTAAACTGAAAGGGTTAGGCTGGCAGCAGGAAAGGTCACTGACATCTTCTTTAGTTGATATGATCAATTATTATCAAGGATAAAAAATGAGTCGTGCATGAAATGCGCGACTCTCTTTAGTAGTTACCAGTTGATTTCTCTAGTTCTGTGGTTTTACACCAAAATCACTCATCATGGAAACAAAGTTCTGGCAGTACTGTTCTGGACTGAATTCACGTCTCAAATGCAAGTAAGCACTTGTTCGGATATGTTCCCTCAAGGGTACGGAGAACATCAACTCCTTCGCTTCCTTACACGCGGCTTCAATATCTCCTAGCGGATAATACTTTCCAGTTACATTATGGATAATAGAACTTCTCACCCCATCAGAGTCTGTTGTAAGTACAGGACATTTGCAGCTGAATGCTTCGAGCACAGAATAAGGTGCACCTTCCACTTTAGATGTAGAGCATAGAAAACCGCCCGAATCTCCAATCACCGAATAATAATCTGCCATTTGTTCATTCGGGATATTCGGCAATACTGTCAAATGTTCAGCTAGCTGGAGCTGTTCCACTAAAAGTTGAAAGGCTGCTCTCTCCTCTTGTGTCGATAATGTAGGATCCTCAAACATATAAAGCTGAATACCATTATTAACACCATTTAAGAGCTGTTTTCCTATCTGCAGAAACTCTCTCCAGTTTTTATTGTCCTCCAATCGTCCAATCCAAGCTACAATCGGTTTCTCCGATTTTGGCAGGCGCTTATACGCGAATTTTTTGCTGTCGAAACAATTATTAAATTGGTAGGTTGGTAGGGACGGAAATAATTCACTGAAAATTTGAGAAATATGGGGTGTCTTAGGATTGAGTAACCCAACTTTTGGTGTTGTCACATATGGTACTGCGTTCGTCATTTCGGTTTTGGCCACATGCTTTGGTCCATACCCTTGTATTTCCAAAATAATAGGGCCAGTGTATCCGAAATTCCGAAAGCGCGGAATCGATTTATAGTCTGAAATGATTACCATCCATTGATAATTGCCTTTATCTAAAATTGCTTTAATTTCTGTATCATCATCTGTGATAAATGTTGGTCCTTCATGGTCATTAACTAAATCTCTTGCTTTGCGGAAATATAGGAAATGGCTGTTAATACCAGCCTGTTTAAGGGCAGCTGAACGTTGGCGATTTAATGTTTCCACCCCGCCGCTCGGCACATAATAGACAAATAGAATATTCATTGTTGTTTTCCAGCATCCCTTCATATCATTATTTTTTAACATGCTTCTAATAGGATATGGAAAAGTGCTCCAATTTGACCTCTTTTTTGTCTTTTAAGGAGAAAAAACTTTGATGAATGATGTAATTCAGTCAAGCACATACCTATACAGCAAGCAGGAGATATACATATATTACTATTACTGAAAAGAATTTCTACACAAACAGAGGAATAAAAAGAAGGAGGAAGTAAGTTGTATCCGAAAATATCAATCATCATCCCTTTTTATAATTGCGCTTATGTAGATCAAGCCATCAGGAGTGCCTTGAATCAAACCTATCCGAATGTAGAAATAGTTCTAGTTGACGATGGCTCCGTTAAATACAGAGAAAAAATTATGCCATATAGGTCACGAATAAAGTATATTCGAAAAGAAAATGGTGGTACTGCAACAGCTTTGAACAGGGGCATTGCAGAAGCGACCGGTGAGTATATAGCATGGCTTAGCTCAGATGATCTTTTCAAGCCCGAAAAACTTAAGCGGCAAATGGAATTTATGTTGGAAAGAGGATTAGACGCAAGCTTTACAAACTATGATATTATCGACAGTAACAATAATGTACGAATCCCATCTAATGGTGCCAACTATTCAACTATGAAGGCAGTATATGAAGGTTATTTATACTCTAACCCAATAAACGGATGTACCATTTTAATCAAAAAAACCATTTTTGAAAAATATGGAGACTTTAACCCTGCAATGGTATATACACATGATTATGAAATGTGGTTTCGTTTACTGTCTAAAGGGGTGCATATTGTTTACTTGGAAGAGTCATTGACACAGTTCCGCTCCCATTCTGAATCTGGTACAACTAAATACCAACAGCAGATGCTTGCAGAAATGCAGGTCATTGAGGCAATGTACAGACCGCTTATAGTTCAGTATATTGTTGATCATTATTTACTTCTTTAAGTAATAAAAAAGTGATTTTTTGGATGCGTAAAATCTATAATTACAGTTAGAATAGGACAAACCCCTATCGATCCTTTTGTTCGATAGGGGTTTGTCTAAGTATTGCTATAATTATTCTCCGATTACAACTTTCTCCATAACATCGCCGTTTCTCATTGCTTTAACAGCAGAGATTCCAGATGTTACTTTACCGAATACTGTATGTACTCCGTTTAAATGCGGTTGAGGATCATGTACGATAAAGAATTGGCTACCGCCAGTGTCTTTACCAGCATGAGCCATTGATAATGAGCCTTCTTGGTGTGTATGAGGATTGCCTTGTGTTTCACATTTGATTGTGTAACCAGGACCGCCTGTACCGTTGCCGTTAGGGTCTCCACCTTGGCTTACGAAGCCTGGGATAACGCGATGGAAAGTCAATCCATCATAAAAGCCTTCTTTAGCAAGTTTTGTGAAGTTTTCTACTGTTCCTGGTGCTTCGTTCGGATAAAGTTCGAATTCGATCTTTTCACCGTTTTGCATTAGTATGTATCCATTTTCTGCCATTATTTACATCTCCTTTAATCTTTGTCCCTATTTTGTTGGGACAAATGTTTCAACTTATCATACCATACATTCTATCAAGAAATAAAATGTATTGCTTGTCCATAAAAAAAGCTAGTGCTATTCTACCTTTTGCGGCTCTGGAAAATTAACGCCCTTCGTATCCACACTTACTTTCTTCATGATAACATCTTCCTTCGGTTTATCATTAGCATCTCTGTCAACGGCAACGATTTTGTCGACTACTTCCATGCCGCTAATGACTTTACCAAATGCTGCATATTGGCCATCCAAGCTTTCTGTCGTTTTAGTCATAATGAAAAACTGAGAGCCTGCTGAATCTGGATCGCCTGATCTTGCCATGCTGATTACGCCTCGTTCATGCTTCAGATCATTGTCAAATCCATTGTCTGAGAACTCCCCATTTATCGCATAGCCAGGACCACCTGTGCCATTCCCCGCCGGATCTCCGCCTTGGATCATGAAGTCAGGAATAACTCGATGAAATGTTAATCCATCATAGTAACCCTTTTCTACAAGTGTAACAAAGTTGTTGACAGTATTCGGCGCTTTTTTCGGATATAATTCGATTTCAATCTTTGAATCATCTTCCATGGTAATGGTCACAATTGGATTTACCTCAATAGTTGGAGAATTAGATGTAGAGCTTTTTGAATCCTCCGCTTCATTTGTACTGCCGCATGCTGCAAGTCCCATCGTTAGCAACAACAAACATGCAAGCAATAATCTGTTTTGTCGGAATTTCTTCTTCTGTTCCATATTACACCCCCTATATACTTGACGAATTAATTGTACATAAAGAGATAAAAATAAACAAATCTAAATCAGTCAAATGTACTTACAGTTCAATATAGATACGGTAAACTCCATCAATAAATTGTTCATCATACACATAAAATCCATTATCTTCAAGCTTAGCAAGGATTTGCTCTTGTGCTTCCTTGTCAGTGACAGTAATATACCCTTCACTATCGTATGTTTCGAGTGCTTTATTTACAGCATCTTCTGTTGTGAGCACTTGCCCAACCGTTTCTTTTAAAGTCATTTAGCAATCCCTCCAGAAAAATTTACAAACTACTATTAAATGATACCCTGTTTCCTTTAAGGCTGTAAACAACCATCGTAAATTTTACGACAGCTGTTTAAGCAAATAGGCGGCAAGCTGTTTCGATTCTATTCTGACTGCTATGGAAGGTGGCTTTGCTCCTGGCACGAGCTGCAGTGGATGACCAATCCATACGATGTGTTCATCTACAATGACAAACGGAAAGGGTGCGTCATATTCCATACTATCGACACGTTTATTTTTAAAACTCTTTACTGGACCATATACTTTGCATATTGTGTTTGCAGCAATTGCTTCTAAAAGCTGCAGCCAGTCTTGTGGAACTTGAACTATATCCGGCATTGCAGCAACAACGGTTTTTCCATTCTTCATATCTTCCCATATATCTTTCGTGTTTTTTGCATGCTGCCATTTAAGATACGGGTGGCTGGAATTAATCCATGTGCCGATTTTCTGCTGTTCAACTAGTAAATTCTCACTCCATTGATGCTCCACAAGCTTTCTTACAGCCTTATCTCTGCCTACTCTTCTTTTGATGAAATCACAGTTAGCAATATGAATAAACTTACCCTTAGACCTCGTAATTGCCACGTTCAATAATCTGTCACTGTCTTTTCCAAGCAGCAGCATTCCCGGCCGCTCATGAGGGTACCCTTCTGTGCTGTCAAATATAATCATATCCTTTTCACTGCCTTGGAAACGATGGACTGTCGCTATCTGAATACTGCTATCAGCAAGCTGCTTAGGGAACAGTTCAGCGGTAACAGCGTCCATCAGTTCACTTTGAGCTCTATATGGCGTCACATAGCCAATGCTTCTTATTCCGCTTTTCCATGCTTCTACAATCAGCTGTAAGGAGAGCAGCATATGCATGAGATTAATACGTGATTTTGTGCCTTTTTCAAAGCCGCCATAATAGCCAAAATTACTTGTATCCAAGAGGATATTGGCTTCTTTCGGAAAAGGACCTTTTTCTGTGATCGCTTTTCGCGATGATGAAACGGTTGGATGATCGGAAACAAGTGAGTGATAAATATGCTTATTAGTAAAAGACGATATGCTTGGATGCATCCTTCTCTGTTCATTCAGTAACAGCAAATGCTGATGAAGGGACCCGGATGCTACACTGTCGGCAACGCCTGACGCATGGAAAATATCCTCTTTCAGCCATTTATTCACTGCTTCGCTTCTGCTTGCTGCAATCGGAGGCAATTGTTTAAAGTCGCCGCAAACGATCAATCGCTTTCCAAGTGAAGCTGCAAAGGCTGTTTGCGGCACATAGGCCATACTTGCTTCATCAAGGAGAATAAGATCATATTCATCCTCATAAATAGCTGGGTCTGTCGCAGCTTTAGCAAGTGTAGTGCCAACTACCATCGCCTTTTTAATAAACTGCAATTCTTTTTTTCGTATTTTTTCTAATACTCTTGCAATCTGTTCCTCCATTTTAAGTAGAGCTTGTGAATCTCTGCTACTGAAGGATCTCGCTAAATCTCTTTTTAATTTAATCTTTTCATCTAACAATTCTTGTTTTTGAACAGCTAAAGCTTTGTCCTTCTCGTCAAGAAGTGCACTTGTTGTTATTTTTTCATCGTGCAAATCCATTTCTGCTGCATTGCCTCCATACCGGAGAATATCGCCAATTTTAAATCTTTTTTTGCTTTGTGCTGTTTTCGTTATTTCCTTCATGAGCACATCTACTGCTTGGTTGCTTTGAGACAGGAGAAGAATCCTTTTTCCCTTCCAATATTTTTGGAGGGCAACTCTTGCTAATGTATATGTTTTACCTGTTCCCGGCGGTCCCCATACAAAGGTGATGGGATTATACTTGCTTCTCAAGGAAAGATCATGAACATGGTTTTTAATCATATCCTGGGGATGCTTCGCAGGCATGGAAGGATTCATCAGCCTTTTAATTCGCATTCTTTTCGTCTTATTTTCCTTAATCGCATCAAACCGGATCATCAGCTGCTCCAAAAGCTCCCAAGGATCGTGGCTGACAAAAGCTTCTGACACATAATCGCCGATTGATTTGTCAATCTGGAGGATTAAGCTTTTACCATCTGAAGACAGAATGCGGCCGTTAATCTTGGCTTTCCCCCAAGTAAGGACAACCGATGAACCGATAGGTATTTTAACGAAAGAAATGCTTTCAAAATAATAAGTATAGTTCTCCTCTGTTTGAAGATGTTGGCCATTAAATAACGCTATTTTCGTACTGGAGAACCTTTTTAAATGATTTATTTCCTGCTGAAGAGCAAGCTGCCATTCTTTTATATATCTAGAGGTGCTTATCATTGTATTCCCTTCTAACTTCTTAATGATTTTTTTATTATAGCACCAAATTGTCATCATGAATGAAAAAAGGAAGACTCAAAGGTCTTCCTTGTATATCCTCTGCTGCCAAACATAATAACCATATATGATAAACGAAAGTCCGTACATGATTAAAAAATACTGCCATGGAGCAATCCCTTTATATTCAGCAATATGAAGCTTACTTAAGCCTGGCAGCACTGCAAATGCCATTAATGTATCCATGATGATGTTCGTAATCGTAAAAATAATAAAGCGGCTGCTTGTGAAATAAAATATCCAAAACGTTCCTACCGGAAATAGCCCATATGCGAAGCTAACATCAATCATATATCCCCATGGAACAATATATGTATGAATAATCCACCATTTATAATGAAACGCTATTTGAAAAATGATTGTCATTAAAAAAACCGTTAAAATTATTACAGGTATATACTTTTTAATGCGCTTCTTATTAGCAAACAGCAAGGAAAACCACGGGAGAAGCAAACTTATATAAAGTATCATTTTAGCTGTCATGATAATACTCCTATTCGTTAATTTCCCTTTATTATTTTTCCGCTCTTTGCAATTATGCAATAATGCAAAAAAACGGAAGGAAAAGGGGCATAATTGCCTACTTTCCTTCCGTTTTATCTTCGTCTTGGGTGATATATTTATCAATTTTTTCGTCTAGTCTTTCCAAGCTCTCTATTGCTCTTTTAATACTTATCGTCCGGTAATGGTGATGCCCGCCTGGCTCCTCATCCTTTTCGTCTGCTGCTTTAACAATTTCCTGCAGCGGTGTTAGGATGACATTTCCTCCAGGAATGAAACTGTCTGTATGAAACAAAACAGCTAATGCAATTTCTTTTGCTTTAACCGGATTTTCACCGAGTCTGATAAGGAGTTTATGTGCTCTTTCTGCCCCTTTAATAGGATGAATATCATTTTTTTTATACAGCTGATAATCCCATTTACCGTCCTTATACCACGTATAATGTCCCATATCATGAAGAAATCCTGCTTTAGCGGCATTATCCACATCTATATTTCTTTCTTTAGCCAACTCAAAAGCATGATAAGCTACGGCCAGAGCATGAGCTAATCCTGATCGCGTAATATACTTCTGCGCAATATGGTGTTTAAAAATATCTGTCAGTCTTACATCTCTCATCTCCGACACTCCCCTTGAATTGTTGCAGGCAATGTCCAAAAAACTTAAATATTAATTGCTCTATTACGAGGACAGCCCTTGATTTTTACCCATTATATACTATTAGATGAAAAAAGATAATAAAAAGGGTAAACACATTTTCATTTTTTTACCCATTTTATGTATGATTTATTCTTCTTCCATAAAAAAAACTGGCATCCTTTAGGATACCAGAAAATAATTATGCATTAACGGTTGGCAAACAAGTTACACCCATCAAATATTGATCTACTTTATACGCAACTTCTCGGCCTTCATTTATTGCCCATACAATTAAGCTTTGGCCTCTTCTTGCATCACCTGCTGCAAAAACGCCATCTACATTTGTTTCAAATTCGCCATATTTAGCGGCAATTTTGTTATTGCGTGTATCAACACCAAACTGAGAAAGAACAGATTGTTCTGGACCTTCAAATCCAATTGCAATAAACACTAGCTGAGCAGGCCAAACCTTTTCTGAGCCAGGAATCTCTTTAAATAAAAATCTGCCGTCCTCTTGTCTGATTTTCTCCATTTGCACTGTATGAAGCTCCTTCAGGTTCCCCTCTTCGTCATGCACCATTTTCGTTGTTTGGATGCTGTACTCACGAGGATCTTTACCAAATTGCTTTTGTGCTTCTTCATACGCATAATCAAGTGTGAAAACATGAGGGAAAGCAGGCCACATATTATCAGTAGCACGAGCTAATCCTAGCTGTGGGTGTTTTCCGAACTGAACAACTGTTTTGCATTTTTGACGAAGTGCTGTTGCAACACAGTCTGCCCCAGTATCACCGCCGCCGATCACGATAACATCCTTGCCCTCTGCATCAATGCTCGGTTTACCTAGACTTGGATCAAGCAGGCTCTTCGTTGATTGTGTCAAATAATCCATTGCAAAATGAACGCCATTTGCTTCTCTGCCTTCGATATTTAAATCTCTTTGCTTTTGCGCTCCAGTACAAAGGATAACTGCATCAAACTGAGCTTTTAGCTCTTCAGCCGTAATGTCTTTACCGATTTCCGTATTTGTGACAAAATCAATTCCTTCCTGTGTCAGGAGGTTAACTCTTCTTTCAACATCCTTTTTCTCCAGCTTCATGTTAGGGATACCGTACATCAACAGCCCGCCAGGACGATCAGAGCGCTCAAATACAGTGACAGAGTGCCCCGCCTGGTTAAGCTGATCAGCGCTGGCAAGGCCAGCAGGACCGCTACCGACAATCGCTACTTTCTTGCCTGTACGGTGTGATGGTATTCTTGGTGAAATCCAGCCGTTTTCAAACCCTTTATCGATAATAGTTTTCTCAATATTCTTAATCGCTACAGCTGGATCGGAAATGCCAAGGACACAAGACCCTTCACAAGGGGCAGGACATGCTGCTCCTGTAAATTCAGGGAAGTTGTTTGTTTTCAGCAATCTTTCAAGTGCATCCTTCCATCTTCCTTTATAAACTAAATCATTCCATTCAGGAATCAAGTTATGAATCGGGCAACCGGAGGTGCTTCCTCCGATTTCCATCCCGATATGGCAAAATGGTGTGGCGCAATCCATACATCGTGCACCTTGTCTGCTTAGCACCTCGTCAGAGAAAGGAGCAGAATACTTCTTAAAATCGTTAATGCGGGAGAGGGGAGACCTTTCTTCCGCTTCCTCTCTTTTATATTCCATGAAACCCGTCGCTTTGCCCAATTGTTTTCTCTCCTTTCTTACCGAACTGCTAAAGTCATCTTAGTAGTTTGCTGTTTTTTTTTGCCTTGGTTTGAGTTGCTCTCAAAAGCTTTCATTTCCGCTTCTTCTTGCGTTAATCCATGGTCAATGCCTTCTTGGATTTGGCTGATCATCCGTTTGTAATCTTTAGGGATTATTTTTACGAATTTAGCAGCATTTTTCTCCCAGCTGTTTAACACTTGCTGTGCTGAGAAGCTGTCTGTTTGTTCCGCATGTTTACTGATTAAAGTCCTTACTCTCTCCAACTCTGCCTTATCTGTCAATTCTTCAAGCAGAATCATTTCCATATTGCAAAGATCCTTAAAGCTGTCCTTGTCGCTTGGCAATACATAAGCAATTCCTCCAGACATACCTGCACCGAAGTTTTTGCCGACTTCACCAAGGATGACTACTTCCCCGCCTGTCATATATTCCAGACCATGATCACCAATACCCTCAACTACAATGCTAGCTCCGCTGTTTCGGACTGCAAAACGCTCTCCTGCTTTACCGTTAATGAAGGCTTCACCGCTAGTTGCACCATAGAATGCAACATTTCCTGCAATAACATTATCTTGAGCAGAAAACGATTCAACTGATGGAGTCTTAATGACGATTTTACCGCCGGATAAGCCTTTTCCAACATAGTCATTCACATCGCCGTTCAAGCGGATTGTCAATCCTTTTGGAATAAATGCACCTAAGCTTTGGCCTGCAGACCCTGATAAATGCAGATTGATTGTATCTTCAGGCAATCCCTGCTCTCCATACTTTTTAGAAATTTCACTGCCGACAATTGTACCGATAACACGATCTGTATTGCGTACATGGTAGTGCAGGTCAATGTTTTCGCCATTTTGAATCGCTTTTTCTACTGCAGGCAGGATTTTTCTCATATCAATGCTTTCTGCAATTTTATGGTTTTGCGGCGTTTGGAATGTTCTAATTCCATCCACTTGGTAAAGAAGCTTAGTTAAATCAAGGTCTTTTGCTTTCCAGTGGTTTTTAGCATTCTCACCGACAGTTAATACATCTGTTCTTCCAATCATCTCATCAACAGTGCGGAAGCCTAATTGTGCCATAATCTCTCTTACTTCTTCTGCGACAAAACGCATGAAGTTGACAACATGATCTGGATCTCCAGCAAATTTATAACGAAGATCTGGATTTTGTGTGGCAATCCCGACTGGACATGTGTCCAAGTGGCAAGCACGCATCATTACACATCCTAAGACGATGAGCGGTGCTGTTGCGAAGCCAAATTCTTCTGCGCCAAGCAATGCTGCCAGCACAACATCTTTACCTGTCATCAGCTTTCCGTCTGTTTCTAGGACAACTCTGCTTCTCAAACCGTTAAGCATTAATGTTTGATGTGCTTCAGCTAATCCAAGCTCCCACGGAAGACCAGTATGTTTGATACTTGTTTTTGGTGATGCACCCGTACCGCCATCATAGCCGCTAACAACAATAACATCTGCCGCACCTTTTGCCACACCTGCAGCAATCGTGCCGATTCCGCCTTTTGAAACAAGCTTCACACTGATTCGAGCATCACGGTTCGCATTTTTCAAATCGTGAATAAGCTGTGCCAAATCTTCAATAGAATAAATATCATGATGCGGCGGAGGTGAAATTAAGCCAACTCCCGGAGTAGAGCCCCTTACGTCTGCAACCCAAGGATATACTTTGTTTCCTGGCAGCTGTCCGCCTTCCCCAGGCTTTGCACCCTGCGCCATCTTGATTTGCAATTCGCGGGCATTTATTAAATAATGACTTTTTACACCAAAACGTCCTGATGCAATCTGTTTAATGGCGCTGATTCGATTGTCGCCATTCACATCAAGCTCGTAACGGGCTGGATCCTCTCCGCCTTCCCCGCTGTTTGAGCTGCCGCCTAGACGGTTCATTGCAATTGCCAATGTTTCATGCGCTTCCTTACTAAGCGATCCAAAGGACATAGCTCCTGTTTTAAACCTTTTTACAATGGATTCAACTGATTCGACTTCTTCTAGATCAATTGGATTCTGGTTAGCATTAAAGGCAAACAAATTTCTCAAGAAGTTTAATCTCTCTTCATTGGCTGCCTCTGAATATTGCTTAAATAAGCTGTAATCAGCTTTTCGGCATGCCCATTGCAATGTATGAATTGTCTTTGGATTGAACGCGTGATGTTCTCCGCCTTTTCTCCATTGGAACTCACTTCCAGAATCTAAAGTCTCATCCAGAATATTTGCATATGCTGCATCATGTCTGTCAGCAGCTTCTTTTGCAATCGTTTCTATACCTATTCCGCCTAATTGTGATACAGTTCCAGCGAAGTATTTATCGATAACCTCTTGGCCAATGCCGACTGCTTCAAAGATTTGGGCTCCGCGGTAACTTTGCACGGTAGAGATACCCATTTTGGACATTACTTTAACGACACCTTCAGTAATTACAAGATTATAGCGTGCTACAGCTTCCTCATAGGAAATGTTCAGCAATTCATCTTCAATTGTCTTCTGATAAGTCGCATACACTAAATACGGGTTGATAGCATCTGCACCAAAACCGATTAAGCTCGCGAAATGATGAACCTCTCTTGTTTCACCTGATTCTACGATGATACTAACCTTTGATCGAAGTCCTTTTTCAATTAAATGCTGGTGCAGTGCGCTGACTGCTAACAGGACAGGTATAGCTTTTTGTTCTTGATTCATTCCTCTATCCGTTACAATTAACAGGCTAACACCTTCAGCAATGGCATTTTCTGCTTGCTTCAACAGGCTTTGAAGACTCATCTCCAAGTTATCTGTGAAAGTCGCTGCAAAGCTTTGTGCTGTAAATCCGTACAGCTCATTTGCTTTCAGCTGATTGATTTCAGCATTAGAAAGGATTGGACCTTCCAACTGAATGCGGCGACAATTCTCAGCTGCCGGGTGCAGCAGGTTGCTTTCAGCTCCTAACCAAGTCAATGTTGATGTGACCACATGCTCCCTGATTGCATCAATAGGAGGATTGGTTACTTGGGCGAACAGCTGCTTGAAGTAGTTGAATAATGATTGGGACTTTTCAGACAATACAGCAAGCGGTGTGTCATTCCCCATTGAACCGATTGGATCCTTGCCTTCTGTTACAACAGGCAACAAGTTTTTTTGGATATCTTCATACGTGTATCCGAAAGCACGCTGGCGTGTCAGTAAATCTTGGAAAGACTCTGCTTCATCGTTTTCCGATTGCTCTAGCTTAACAACTTCCTCCAGCCATTCTGCATACGGCTCTTGAGATGAAATTTCGCTTTTCAGCTCATCGTCAGAAACGATTCTGCCTTCCTCTAAGTCTATTAACAGCATTTTTCCTGGGCTTAAACGGTCTTTATATAGAATGTTTTCTTCTTCTACCGGTACAACACCTACTTCGGAGGAGAACACAATATAATCATCTTTTGTCACATAATAACGAGCAGGACGTAAACCGTTTCGGTCTAATATTGCCCCGATTTGCTTACCATCTGTAAATGTGATGGCCATCGGACCATCCCATGGCTCCATCATTGCACTATGAAACTCATAAAATGCTCTTTTCTCGCCAGTCACGTGAGGGTTCTCTGTCCAAGGCTCCGGGATAAGCATCATTGCTGCATGAGCCGGCTTACGGCCTGCAAGAATGAAGAATTCCAAGGCGTTATCGAAAACAGATGAATCACTTCCATTTGCATCAAGAATTGGCAGAACCTTTTGCAGGTCATCACCGAAAGCTTCTGACACAAATTGCTGTTCTCTTGCCTTCATCCAATTGAAGTTACCGCGCAATGTGTTAATTTCTCCGTTATGGATCAAATAACGGTTTGGATGGGCTCTTTCCCAGCTTGGAAAAGTATTTGTGCTGAAACGTGAATGCACAATAGAAAATGCGGACACGAATTCTGGGTCTTGCACATCAAGATAGAACGTTTCTACTTGATCGGAAGTTAACAGCCCTTTATATACAATGGTGCTCGTAGACAGACTCGCAAAGTAAAATTCTCTTTCTTCTGCCTTGCCCCAATTTTCAGATAATTTACGGATAATATAAAGCTTGCGTTCGAAACCAAGCTTCTCTAAACCATTATTATTTTTAATAAACACTTGTCGAATTACAGGACAGCTCTTTTGAGCGACTTTTCCGATTTTTCTGACATCTGTAGGTACAGTACGCCAGCCGAGTAGCTCTTGGCCCTCAAGCTCGATATATTCATTTATCTTATTTTCGATTTCATGTCTGTTTGGATCGTCCTTTGAAAAGAAAACCATTCCGACACCATATTGTCCGCGCTCTGGCAATTCAAAATCCGTAATCTCCTTGCGGAAAAATGCATCTGGAATTTGAACCATTAATCCGGATCCATCTCCTGTCAACGGATCGCTGCCTTGACCACCGCGATGATCCAATTTACATAGCATGCTTAGTCCCTTTGAAACGATGTCGTGAGTCGCCATCCCCTTAATATGAGCAAATAACCCGATTCCACACGCATCATGTTCAAATTCAGGTCGGTATAGACCTTGTGCTTTAGCTAATTGGTTGTACGTCATTTCAACCACCCCTGTCAGATTTTCTAACACTTTTTTTTCTTCAGATAACCCAATTATACTATGCAAATTCATATATACAATATATTATTTGGATAGAAGTAATCTAATATTGAGATGAATAGGAGGATTAACCTAAAAAATGGAATTAAGACAACTGAAATATTTCATCGAAGTTGCAGAAAGAGAACATGTATCAGAAGCTGCTGAACGCCTACATGTAGCGCAATCCGCTATAAGCAGACAAATTGCTAATTTGGAAGACGAGCTAGGTGTCCCTCTATTTGAAAGAGAAGGACGAAATGTCAAATTGACATCAATTGGTAAAATATTTTTAACTCATTCCCTTGCGATTATGAAAGCAGTAGATCGTGCTAAAGAACAAATTGATGCTTATTTAGATCCAGAAAGAGGCTCCATTAAAATCGGGTTTCCGACAAGCCTTGCCAGTCATTTGCTGCCGACGATAATTTCCGCTTTTAAAGAAAGGCATCCGAACATAGCCTTTCAATTGCGACAAGGCTCATACAGTTTCTTAATCGATGCGGTAAAAAATCGAGATCTGGATTTAGCGTTATTAGGCCCTGTACCGACAGATGATTTTGATTTAAAAGGGAATATATTATTTACAGAAAAAATCTTTGCCCTTCTCCCAAGCAATCATCCGTTGTCCGAAAGACGTACACTTCGGCTAAGGGATTTACGAAATGAATCATTTGTATTGTTTCCGAAAGGTTATATTTTGCAAAAAATAGCTTATGATGCTTGTAAACAAGAAGGTTTTTTGCCGAATATAAGTTCTGAGGGAGAGGATTTAGATGCTATTAAAGGGTTAGTTTCAGCTGGAATGGGAGTGACATTGCTTCCTGAAAGCACCTTTTATGATAATGTTCCAAAATTCACAGCAAGGGTGCCAATTGAGAATCCTGCAATCAGCCGTACGGTCGGTATTATCATTCCCAAAAACCGAGAGCTGCCGCCGTCTGTACAAACTTTCTATCATTACGTGATTGAGTTTTTCTCCATTCTAGAAAAATACCAATAAAAATTTTATGCAAAATAATTAATTTTTATGCAACTTGTTCCTAACGCTTCAAGAAAGCCGTATACAAAGTATACGGCTTTAACCAATTTTTAACCCTTTTTTGTCATCTCTTCTACAAGAGAGTGGAAAATAGACATTGCATGTTCTATTGGTTCTGGAGTAGTTAAGTCAACACCTGTTTTTTTCAGCAATTCTAATGGGAAATCTGAGCTGCCGCTCTTTAAGAATTCTAAATAGCTATCCAAGTCTTCCTGTTTGCCTTCCAAAAGCTTATCAGCAATTGTAATAGCAGAAGCAAAGCCTGTTGCATACTTATAAACATAGAACGGACGATAAAAATGCGGAATTCTTGACCACCCGTGCTTCACTTCATCATCAAGGACTAGCTCGCTGCCATTGTAAGCTTTAAAAAGAGTCTCATAAGTCTCATTGAAAAAATCAAGTGTTAGCGGTTCTCCCTTTTCTGCTTTCTCATGTACCTCTTTTTCGAACTCGCTAAACATTACTTGCGTGAAGAAAGTCCCTTTAAAGCTATCGATAAAGTGGTTCAATAAATGCTCCCGTTTTTTCGGATCTGTTTCTGTTTTTAACAGATACCGAATCAGCAAGACTTCATTTACTGTTGATGCAACTTCAGCTACAAAGATGCTGTATCCTGCACTGATTGCCGGCTGATGCTTATTGCTGAGATAAGAATGCATCCCATGGCCGCACTCATGCGCCAATGTAAAAAGACTGTCAAGGTCATCTCGGTGATTCAACAGGATGAATGGGTGTACCCCGTATACTCCTAGATTATAAGCTCCCGACCTTTTCCCCGGTGTCTCTCTCACATCAAAATAACGTTTTTCCTTAAAGCTTTTCAAAACATCAATATACTCAGACCCAAGCGGCTCTAAGCTTTTCAGCATAATATCATAGGCTTCATCAAATGAGATTTCCTGCTTCGCTGCCTCGCCTGCAAGGGGAACACTTAAGTCATATGCATGCAGCTCATCGACACCTAATTTTTGCTTGCGGTATTGCATATATTCATCCATATATTTTAAATTATTTCTAGTTGATTCTATCAGGTTCTCGTAAACTTCCTTTGGAACCCGATCACCAAACAAACTTTTTTCAAGGGCTGAAGGATAATTGCGCAGTTTGGATGTTTTAACATTATTTTTGACTGCAGATGAAAAAGTTGCTGCAATTGTATTCTTGAGTCCGAGATAAGGTTGATAGTATGCCTTGTAGGCCTCGATTCTTTTTTCTCTATCATCGCTTTCCATCAGCTTTGAATACATACCTCTTGTCAGCTCTACTTTGTTTCCGTTCTCATCTGTCACATCCCCAAACTTAATATCTGCATTATTAATCATCCCGAACACTTGGCTTGGAACAGACAGGGACTCCCCTAATTCTGATAAGATTTCTTCCTTTTCTTTGCTTAAAACATGCTTTTTATAGGCAAACGACTCCAGCAAATCCTTTTCAAAATATTTCAAGCCTTCTTCTTGCGCAATATATGCTTTTAATTGGCTCTCTTCCAGGCTTAAAAGATACGGCATAAAAAACGAGCTTGCGCTGCTCCATTTTTGTCCTGCACTTCTCGCTTGGTCTACAAGGCTTTGAGCGCTGTTATTTCTGGTATCTGTATCAAGCAGCAGCATGCCGTAAGCGAAAACCTTCCTATATATGTAACCGATTTCTTCAGATAGCTTTAGATAGGCAAGCAAGCTTTTGGCATCGTTTATATTATCATTGTAGGTAGCAATCTCGCCAACCTTTTCACTGACTATGTCCAAATCTGCTTTCCAAGCTTGCTCTGTTTCGTACAGATCACTAAGATTCCATTTCTCTATGTCTTTTACTTCATTTCTGTCTTTATAAGAAATCATCTGCAGCCTCCTCATTTGATTAAGTTTATTCCATCATAATGGATAGCATTTACTCCTGTCCAAAAATTAACACTATTGTTTTAGCAGAAAAATTTTCTGCTTTAGATGATTAGTTTATGCAGGAAACTAATTTGTCATGAATCTTTTGCGCTGTTAAAGAAAAGCCCCCGGAGATAATCGCCGGGGGGCAAGAATTGCTTATACTCCTGGGAACCAGCCAGGAGAGTTGATAATTGCATTCCAAAGCGGATCTGGCACTACCAGTTCCTTCTGCTTGCTTTTATCTAATACAGAAACAATTTCACTTTCTCTGCCTTCCTCGATTTTTTGAACAAAATCAGGATCGATAATGAGCTCACGGCCAATAGCTAAAAGATCAATATCTGTTTCAAAGGCTTTTTTTGCATCATCTGCTGTATACACGCTGCCGACACCAATCACTGGCACACGTCCATTGACACGCTCGATAATCCATTCAATTCTGGATTTGCTATCATCAGCGCCACGTCTTGGTGCTGACCAGAACTCTTGTAAGGAAGCATGCAAATAATCTAGGTTTTTGTCTGCAAGTGCATCAATCAAGGCAAATGTTTCCTCCATCGTTAAACCTGGAGTTTCCGGTTCTTCTGGAGAGAAACGATAACCAACAATAAATGGCTCTGTTGCTTTTTCTGCTTCTTTTTTCACAGCATCAACAACAGCAAGCGGGAATGCCATTCTATTCTCTAGAGTACCGCCCCATTTGTCGTTGCGTCTATTTGTGTGCGGTGAATAAAACTGCTGAAGCAAATATCCGTTTGCGCCATGGATTTCAACACCATCAAACCCTGCTTCCACAGCACGTCTTGTTGTTTCACCGAATGCTGTGATAATTTCAAGAATCTCTTCTTCTTTTAAAGGTCTAGGAGCTGGATTATTGTCTTGTGCAACATCGCTGGCACTTACAAGCTCACCATTAGGCACTAGGTTTGGAGGACAAGATCTGCCGCCATGGAAGATTTGCAGAATTGCTTTCGCCCCTTCTTTTTTTATTGCAGATGCAAGTTCTCTTAAAGACGGAATGAATTCATCAGAATATGCAGCAAATTCTCCCGGGAAGCCTTTGCCGTTTTCTGTTACATATGTACATGCAGTAATAACCATGCTGACACCTTTAGAACGTCTAGCATAATAGTCAACCTCAGCTTTGGTAACTGTGCCGTCCTCGTTTGATGAGAAATTAGTCATTGGCGCCATTACTAAACGATTTCTCAGTTCCAGCTTATTTGCCAAGTTCAATGGTTGGAAAAGCTTTTCGGATTGATTGCTCAAAATTAACACTCCTTTTAAATTATATTTACATAATGTTTCTTGATTAAATGAACTTCTGCTTCACTCCTGTAGTATGCCTTTATCAGGGTGAATTATTGAAGTAATGTCATCTTAATATTCTCGCACTTAAATAGTCAAACGATTGAACTCGGCCAAAAACAAAAAAGCACCCTTGGTGTTACCAAGCGGTGCTGTACTTATATAAAAATAACTTTAAATCGGTTACTTCAAAGACTCCAGTGCCTGCTTAAGATTAGCATAAACCTTGATTGCCGCCATATTTAATCTTGTTTCCACAACTGTTTGAGCAAGCTGCGGGCGCAAGCCGGTTACAATGACCTTGATGCCAAGGAGCTGAAGCACCTCGCCTAATTGGTACAGATAAGAAGCGATTTCCGAATCTATATTTTTAATGCCAGAGTAATCTGTAATAAGATATTCAAGCTGAAGCCCAGCTATATAGGGGACAACTTTTTCCATTATATACGAAGCTCTGTAGGCATCGATTAAGCCAACAAGCGGCAGAACAGCTACACCTTCTTTTACAAGCACAACTGGAGCAGACAGCTCCGCCAATTCCTGCTGGGCTTTCTTTCGGTAACTTTCTGATAAACATTCATAAGTGGAGACTGTTTCACTTAAGCTAGTGTCGAGTATATCGTCAACCATTTTTATTAAAAAAGCATTCTCACTAAGAGCTAGTCCAAACTTAATGCTTAACTCTGTCAGCAGCTCATTAAAAATCTTCCTTGTCGGCTGGTAGCGGATAACGATTTCTGAAATTCTTCCTCCTGCGTTCAATTGCTGTTCAGCATTGTGCTTACTCCAAGCAATTAAATCCGCTGGCACTCCTGACACACCTGTATTAAGTGACTTGCCTAAAAACCCTAAAAACTCTTTGTACATGAGAAATGCATTATTTCTCTCGTCATCAGGGATGCTTAAATCTAAACTGCTGAGAACTCCCTCTACTATTCTATGAGCAAGGACTTCTGTATTTTCCTCTATGTACTCAGCCACTTTACACATTGTTGTCATATATCATTCCCACCCTTTACCCCAATAGTATAACTAGATTATAACGCAAAAAAGGGCGGTTTTGGGAGAAATATTCCGTCTTTATTGCAGCTAATTTGACTATAAAAAAATAATAGCTTGCAACAAATTAATAGATATGGTATATTTATTTCTGCGATGAGCTCTATTGAATAAGTCAATAAACGCTAATGTGCTATGTGGAGCACAGTTTATTGCCTCAATAACGTAAGGACACCATTTTTGGTGTCCTTTTTCATTTTTTTCAAACGAACAACAAAAAGCATGAAGATTTGCATCTCCATGCTTTGATATATAACGACTATTATTAAAAACTATTTAGGAGATCAACTTGTTTAGTTCTTCTGTTAAACGAAGAAACTCAGGCTTATCACCAGCGATTAATGTTGCATCAATCTGCTTTTTTAGACTCTGTTTCTTGAAATTATAAAGGGCTTTCTCCAAGACCATTTCAGCTAATAAAGAATCAACTACATTTCCTTCAGACTGTTGTGGTGCATTTAATAAATACTTTTCCATTTGAATCAACCCCTTTGCTTTTTTATATTATAGCAACAATTTTCTGATAATTCAAATACTTTTTCGAGGTAATTTCTCCCTTTTTCTAATTAGAAAAAAATCTCCCTTTCCGCTATAATCTCAACTGATATTCATGTATTCTTAAGATGTAGAATAAATTTTTTTAAGGAGATACAAATGAAATATAAAATGATTGTACTAGACATGGATGACACATTGCTTCAGGATGACCATACAGTCTCAGAAGCGACAAAGGCAGCATTGATTAAAGCACAGGAACAAGGGGTTAAGGTAGTTCTTGCTTCAGGCAGACCTACGTTTGCGATGTGGGATACTGCAAGAGAACTACATCTGTCTGATTATGGCAGCTATATCCTTTCATTTAACGGCGCGAAAATCACCAATTGCCGAACGAATGAAGAGATTTTCAGCAGTACGCTTTTACCAGAGGTTGTACACCAGCTGTTTGAATTGAGTAAAAGAGAAAAGGTTTGGCTTCATACATATGTTGGCGATACTATTGTGACAGAAGAAAACAATCCATTTACGGAGATTGAAGCACAAATAACTGGGCTGCCAATCAAAGCTGTGCCTAACTTTGTTGATTACATAAAAGACCCTGTTGTAAAGGTATTAATGGTTAAAGAAGAGGATATTCTGAAAAATGTGGAGAAAGTATTACAGACAGAACTTTCAGAGCAACTGAGTGTTATGCGCTCCAAACCTTTTTTCCTTGAATTCACGGAGAAAGGTGTTACTAAAGGCACAAGCCTATCATTATTGATTGATCGCCTTGGCATCACAAGAGAAGAAGTTATCGCAATGGGAGACAGCTATAATGATGCCGCAATGATTGAATTTGCAGGTCTTGGCATTGCAATGGGCAACGCTCCTGACGACATTAAGCTAATAGCCGATTATGTAACAGATACAAACAATAATGACGGAGTTGCCAAAGCGGTCGAAAAATTTATTTTAAACGCTTAAAAGCTTATTTTGTCAGCTTGTGAATGGATTGCCCAAAACTTAAAAAATGGAGGATTAATATGAAGAATGATCAATTGTTGATTGGGAGCCACAGCGAATATGCCCCATTAAAAAAAGTGATTTTAACATCTCCATTATATATGACTATTAAAGAACCAATAAATGCGATCCAAAAGCAGTATATGAAAGAAAATATTGATACAGAATTAGCTGTTAAACAGCATCAAGGCTTTGTTGAAGCTTTGAAAGCTGAAGGCATTGAAGTTGTGCTCCTTCCTGCTGAGAAGCAATTCCCTGAACAGGTATTTACTAGGGATATCGGCTTTACACTTGGTGATCAAATGTTCGTTGCGAAAATGGGGCATGATGTCCGTAAAGGAGAAGAGCATGTTCTGTTAAACTGGCTGAACGAGCAGGAAATTTCTTTTACGAAATTAAACAGTGACAAGATTGAAGGCGGTGATGTGCTGATTGACGGCTCGACCATTTATGTCGGTGTCAGCAATCGCACAAATGAACAAGCCATTAATCATCTTCAAAGCTTGCTGCCTAACTATGAAGTGATTGCTGTTCCATTCACAGACAGCTTTTTACATCTTGATTGTGTATTCAATATTCTTTCGCCGCATGATGCGCTGATTTATCCTGGGGAAATTGATAAAGATAAATTGGAATTGTTAAAGAAGCGGTATTCTCTCATTGAGGTGACAAAGGAAGAGCAAGCAACACTCGGAACAAATGTACTATCTATCGGTCATAAAAAAGTCATCAGTCTTCCCATTAATAAAGGTGTAAATAGTGAGCTGCGCAAACGCGGTTTTACAGTGATAGAGGTTGATATAACGGAAATCATTAAGTCAGGCGGAGCCTTCCGCTGCTGCACACTTCCTTTGTACAGGGAAACACAGACAACATAATTAAAAGAGCCGCTGCCATGATTGACAGCGGCTCTTTTATTTTATACTTCGACTGTCCAGCCAAACGGATCTTCTGCTCTTCCGTTTTGGATGTCTGTCAATGTATCATAGACTTTTTTCGCAAGCTCGCCAGTTTCTCCGTTATTAAGAGTAATGGATGTTTCATTCCATAAGAACTCACCAATTGGAGAAATAACCGCTGCTGTTCCTGTACCGAATGCTTCTTTCAACTCACCATTTTTATGAGCTTCAAAAATCTCTTCAACAGAAATTCTGCGTTCAACTACAGGGATGTCCCAATGTTTAAGAAGATCCATGACGCTTCTTCTTGTCACACCTTCAAGGATGCTTCCGTTTAATGCTGGTGTAATAACTTCATCACCAATCTTGAAGAATACGTTCATCGCGCCTACTTCTTCTACATATTTCTTTTCGACTCCATCAAGCCATAAAACTTGAGAATAGCCTTTTTGTGTAGCGATTTGCTGCGCTTTTAAGCTTGCTGCGTAGTTACCAGCTGTTTTTGCAGAGCCAGTTCCGCCAGCAACGGCACGGACATACTCATTTTCAACAAAGATTTTTACAGGTTTAACACCTTCTTTGTAGTATGAACCAACCGGTGACAAGATGATCATGAATTTATAGCTGATAGAAGCCGCAACACCTAAAAATGGTTGTGTAGAAATAACGAAAGGACGGATATACAGGGAAGTTCCTTCTCCTGATGGAATCCAATCTTTATCAATATTAATCAGCTGCTTTAAAGCATCAAGAGCGAAATCCTCATCAATTTCTGGAATGCAAAGACGCTCATTTGATTTGTTCAGACGTTCCATATTTTTTTCCGGTCTGAAAAGCAATACTTTTTCTTCTTTTGTCAAATATGCTTTCATACCTTCAAAAACTGCTTGCCCGTAGTGGAAAATAACTGAAGCAGGATCTAACGTGATTGGCTGATATGGTAGAATTTGAGCATTATGCCAGCCGTTCTCTACTGTATAGTCCATCATGAACATATGATCCGTAAATACTTTACCGAATTCCAATTTAGACGGATCTGGCTTCGGTTTCTTTTCTGCAGCTAATGTTACTGTGATTGTTTGTTCACTCACGTTGAAAAACTCCTTCATATGTAAATTATTATTTCTATCTATTATAACGTAACTTTTCTGGAGGAAAAGAGGAATATATATTTTTTTAAAAACTTTTTTTGCTTAACCATCTTATTGTTATAGCACAAATAAAAAGAAATACGCGCCACAAAATGGACTGGCGCTATATTTCTTTCCAAAAAATATTTGCTTACAGTTCTATTTTCTCTTGCTTTAGTGCTGCCGGAAAACCTTTAAGCATATGGGCCATATAAACAATTCCTTGTTCATAATCTGATGTGCGGATGCTCTCATTCGGTGCGTGAGCCTTGCTGCCGACCCAGCCAACTCCTGTGCTGACAATCGGCAAATTCAAAATTCTGCCAAAATCAAACATCGGTCCTGTTCCTGCCGAGTTTGGTGCGAGCACAACATCACTATTGTAAACCTCTTTAGCTGACTGCTGTACATGACTGATAAACGGATGACTGAAATCCGAGCGGTACGCTTTCTGACCGTTAATCAACTTTACAGACACATCATCGAAACCATGCTTTTTCAAATGATTCACAACACATTCAAAAATATGGTTCGGATCTTGACCAGGCACAAGGCGGCAATCCAGCTTCATTTTTGCGCTTTTTGGCAGAACTGTTTTTGCTCCTTCCCCTGTATAGCCGCTTTCGATCCCGCAAATTGTCATTGTCGGTTCAAAAACCATTGCATAACGAGGGTCCTTTCCTAAAGCCTCTGTTATTAAAGGCCTTTTTAACCCATACAGCTCCTGAACGGCTTCTTCATTGAACGGCAATGACTGAACGACCTCCTCCTCTGCAGGAGTTGGTGGTGTTATTCCATCATAAAAACCTTCGACAATAATTTCATTGTGTTCATTGCGCATAGAGGCTAAGGCATGAACAAGTCTCCACGCTGCATTGTCGACATACGCTCCTACCGAGGAGTGCATATCGATGTCAGCACCTACTGCTGTTAGCTCCATATAAGCCATCCCTTTAATGCCTGCTACCATGCTGATCCGCTCTTGTTCATCCTTTCCGCCAAATTCCCAAATGCAGGCATCAGCTTGAAACAATTCAGCATACTTTTCTAAATAAGGAGTCAAGTTAGGGCTTCCTATCTCTTCTTCTCCTTCAATAAGGAACTTAATATTACAGGGAAGACCGCCTTCTGTTTCCTGTAGCACTTTAATGGCTGTAAGTCTCGCGATTGTGTCCCCTTTATTATCAGAAACTCCCCTTGCAAACAGTTTTCCGTCGCGCACGGTAGGTACAAACGGTTCAGTCACCCATTCATCAAGAGGATCGGCAGGCTGCACATCATAATGGTTATAATAAAGAAGCGTACTAGTCGAATCCCCCTTCTCTCCTGCTGGGAAAAATCCATAAACAACTGGGTTTCCACCAAGATCATCTAGCACCTGAACGTCACCTCCGAAATCCTTTATCACACCAGAAATATACTCCACTGTTTCTGGAATGAACTTGTTTTGCGCAGATACTGTTTCTAACTGTAAATATTGTTCTAAAATAGCAAAGGATTGTTCTAAATTTTCCTTTGTCTTCGTTTCAATTGCTTGTAAATCCATTTTTTCCATATTGCCAGCTCCTTTATATTTAGATACTCTATTGTTTCGCCAACCGAAGAAAAAAACCTGCTATTTTTCAAAATATTTTATAAATTAAAAAAATAATTTTAGTCACAAAAAAAATCTAAATCAGTTCGGAAAAGAAAGATCGTCTTTTCAAAAGTGATTTAGACTTTATTAGATAAGTTTAATTCCAGTTTTTCGTATCTTCGAGCAGATCATCAATCTCAATAGTTTTGATGTTCCATTCACTGACACAGCTAGCCAGATCCAGCGTGTCTTGCAGAAGCTGGTCTATATCGGCTCTAATTAATTGCATTTTGTAGCCTCCTTTAGTGCCTAATCATGCTTAGTAATGCCCCCTTGAAACAATTCTTAAACGACTATTTCTCTAGTTATTACATTGCTGCATTACAAGTATGTAGCACTTTATAGCTTGGAAACTATATCCATGCTGTTGTTTTACATGCTCATTATAGCATGTTTTTATCAATTAGCCCATTACGCCCAAATTACATGAACATTACAGCCTGTAATACTGTCTTTCGCCAATAGATTAGCAAGTTTTTCCTCTTACTCAAAAGATGTTTCACTTATTGGAAGATGGTATACTTGAAACTATATATTCCCTTCAAACGTCTGTCTATATTCGTTAATTTCTAGCAAAAATTAATCATTTGCTTATGTTTTTTCCTGATTCAGGCAATCATGGAGAGGAAATGGAGGGATTTAATTTTGAGAAGGCTTATAAAACTGGCGTTGCTCATTTTAATTGTCTACGTCGGAGTGCAATATATACAGCATAAATTTGGCACGGAAACGATACCGAATGCGATTGATTATGCAAAAGCCGAAGTGAACGAGCAGGAAGCTGCTAATTTTATTGAAAAATTTATTGAGCAAAGTAAACAGATTTTCCAAGATACACAAGATATCCTCCCAGACTGGGATACTGGTGCGGAAACAGAACAGACGAAGCAGGCAGAAAAACCGGAATTAGAGACACCAGCTCATCAGACCTTTTCCATTTATAATATTCAAATGGGTGATTCGGAGGAAGCAGTTGAGCAGGAATTAGGTAAACCGCAGCGTACATCTATGAATGAGTACGGCATATCATGGAATACGTACCACGAAAACTATCAAAATTTTGTTATGGTAGGATTTGATTCCAATAAAAAGGTAGCAGCGCTGTATACAAATCAAGATTTGATTTCCTCTACAAACGGAGTGAAAAAAGGCAGCAGTAAAGACAGTGTCTTGAAGACGTTAGGAAATCCCCTCGATGAACTGACAAAAGGCTTTGTCCGTTATAAATTTCCAGAAGACAGAGATTATGAAGTTTTTGAGATGGACGGCAGTTATGTCACCGTATTTTTTGATAAGCATGAAAACAATACAGTAACGGCAATGCAGATTGTGACAACTGAGCTTGAAGAGGACAGAAGTGATTTCTATACAGACGGAAGCGCCCAACTGGAAGAGGGCTTTGAATTCCAGCTGTTTGATTTAACGAACGCCAGCAGGGTTAACAACGGTCTTGGCGTATTGACATGGGAAGATAATGTAAAGGTAACCGCAAGGAAGCACAGTGAGGATATGGCGAAAAACGACTATTTCGACCATACAAACCTCGATGGTGAGTCCCCATTTGACCGGATGCTCTCTGACGGCATTAAGTATACAATGGCTGGTGAAAATCTTGCTTACGGGCAATACAGCAGTATTTTTGCACATGAAGGTTTAATGAACTCTTTAGGACATCGGGAGAATATTCTGCAGGAAGGCTTTACTTACCTAGGTGTCGGTGTTGCTTTCAATGAAAAATCACAGCCGTATTATACGGAAAACTTTATTACAAAATAAAAACAAGGCTATCCTGCAAAAGGAATAGCCTTGTTTGTTTACACAATCATATTTCCTATTACCCATAACAAGACAAAGCTGATAAGGATAGACAGGTTTGCTGCTGTGCCGACAAATCTCTGATTATACTTAAACTCTACACTGTAAGGTAATACAGAGGAGGCCATCGGCAGAATAAGTCCAATCAGGACTGTATAGCGGAACATATCATCGACTGGCAGAAGGAAGAACCCTAATGTTCCAACAAGTAAACCTACACCATAGCGCAACCCCAATACCCTTCCAATGCCCTTCCAGTGGCTTTTTTTAAATGAAAAATTCAAATAGATTCCTAGAAGCAGTAAAGACAGAGGCATATTAGCCTGAGAGATGACAGAACTGATGTCTATAACAGCAGTCGGCAGTGGCAAGCCGGTAATATTAATGATAAATATGACCACATATGTCATTAACGGGATTGATTTGCCCATTTTGCCGGCAACATGCTTGAAGTTCAGCACAACGCCTTCCTTTGCATAATAGCTTCCAATTAAATAACTGACTCCAAATGTAATAATAGCATTACCAATATCGAACATGCCGAAATACTTTAATCCTGCTTCTCCCCAGATACCTTGAACTAAAGGATAAGCAAACAAGCCGATGTTAAACCCAGGGATCAGCATGCCAAGCATCCCTTTATCTCTCCGCTCTTCCTTCCTGAATAAAAACAAGCCTAATATTGCGACAATGATACCATATACAAAGCCTAGGACCATCAGCATCATCAGGGAGGAATCGATTGTTATACGATGAAATGTTACGATGATTAAACTTGGCAACGTAACATTAAAAATAAGGCGTGCCATCGCTTCCCCGTCTTTTTCCTTGAGAATCTGCCACTTCTTCAAACAATAGCCTAGGGCAATTATAATGAAGGAAATGATAAACTGATTATTAAAGTTTTCCATATTGCTAATCTCCAATCATAAGAGGAAAACTCAAAAAAAGGTCAGGGGTTTACCCCCAACCTATTAAATGCTGTTGCCTCCACTAATTTCTTTATTCATCAACTTAATCTTTTTAATATCCAAACGGATTAATAAGGAAATTGTCAGTGAAACGATGAACATACAGGAAAAGACAATCAACGTCTCCTGATAGCTTCCTGTCGTGTCTCTGATCCATGAGACAAACCTAGGACCAGCAATACCTGCTGCAGACCACGCTGTCAGTATATAGCCATGAATGGCACCAAGCTGTTTCGTTCCGAACATATCTCCAATATACGCAGGGATCGATGCAAATCCTCCCCCGTAACAAGACATTATGATACATACTATTATAGAGAAAGTAATAGCGTCTTGTAAATGAGGCAATACAAAAAAGGCAGCAATTTGAATCGCAAAAAACAATGTGTATACATTAGGACGACCAATATAATCGGAAACAGATGCCCATGCAATTCTTCCTAATCCGTTAAATACACCCATAATACCGACTAATACAGCGGCTTCTGTAACGGACATTCCAGCAAGCTCTTGTCCCATTGGAGATGCAACAGCCAATATGGCAATTCCACACGTAATATTAATGAAAAGCATTGTCCATAAAGCCCAGAATCTTTTTGTTTTTATTGCTTCATTCGCTGTCGATTGAGCTAAATCAGCTTTCGGAGCAGCAGTCCCTGTCTCCAATGCCTTCTTGTAGCCAGCAGGTACATAGCCTTTTGGAGGCGGAGCCAAATATTGAGCTGAAGCTAGTATTATTATAAAATAGATGATTGCCAAAATATAAAATGTAGAAGGTATACCAACAGAGCTAATCAACTTATTCATAATCGGACTGCTGATCATGGAAGCAAAGCCGAACCCCATTATAGCCAGCCCTGTTGCCAGCCCTCGTTTATCAGGGAACCATTTCACCAATGTTGATACTGGCGTAATATAGCCTACTCCAAGACCAATTCCGCCAAATACTCCATAAGTGATATACAAAAGGGGCAAGGATTCAATACTTACCGCAAACCCTGACCCTGCCATTCCTAATCCAAATAGAGCGGCGCAGAGTGTTCCAGCAGCACGGGGACCGAATTTCTCCACGAAATGTCCTAAAAAGGCTGCAGAGAGACCTAAAAATAATATAGCGATACTGAATGTCCAGGAAATGCTTGTTAAACTCCAATTGTACGTTTCTTCCAATGGTTTTGTAAAAACACTCCACGCATAAACAGAGCCAATAGAAATATGAATGCCAACTGCTGAAAGGGCAATTAACCAGCGATTTTTTGTTTTCATAACAGTCTCCCTTGCTTCTTAGTCTAGTTTTTCTGGGCTTAAATAAAATCTATTGTTCGGACTTCCCATAAGTAATCGACAGCTTAGCGTGAGCCTCTCTTGCATCAGCAAGTGCTGCTTCTGCTGTTTCTCCTCTTTGCAAAAGAACAGCTAAGCGTCTGCCGACAACTGCATTCGGTTTTCCAAAAATTCGGATCTGGCTGTCTTTAGATGCTAATGCTTCTTGAACGCCATGGATTTCATAATCCGCACTTTCTCGTGATGCCTTTAAAGTCTTACTTGCACCAGGCGAGTTCAGCCTGATTTGCGGTATAGGCAAGCCCAATACAGCACGGATGTGCAAGGCAAATTCTGATAAATCCTGTGTTGCTAATGTTACCATTCCAGTGTCATGAGGTCTTGGCGACACTTCACTGAAATACACACCATTATCTGTTAGGAAAAGCTCTACACCAAAAAGTCCGTAGCCTCCTAAAGCGTCTGTTATTTGTGCGGCAATTTGCTCTGACTGTTCAAGCTGTTCGGCGGTCATCTGATGAGGCTGCCATGACTCGATATAATCCCCATCCTTTTGGATATGACCAATCGGCGGACAAAAGTGCGTGCCACTGATAGAGCGGACCGTTAACAATGTTATTTCTGAATTAAAGGAGATGAATTCCTCTACAATTACTCGTGTTTTTTTCCCTCTGCCTCCCTCTACCGCTTCTTCCC
The DNA here is from genome assembly GCF_021341655.1 of Bacillus sp. Au-Bac7. Taxonomy (NCBI): domain Bacteria; kingdom Bacillati; phylum Bacillota; class Bacilli; order Caryophanales; family Bacillaceae; genus Bacillus; species Bacillus sp. Au-Bac7. The sequence goes on from NZ_JAJTTG010000001.1 coordinate 930,624, forward strand.
ATGATTTCTTTACATCATCAAGACTGCGGCAGATGCTTTGCCCTTTACCAGAAGAACTCATTATCGGCTTAATTACACACGGTACACCGATAGTAACAACGGCATTCTGCAATTCTGCTAAACTGTCTGCAAATTCATACTTCGCTGTTGGCAAATTCAGTTTCTCACTTGCAAGTCGTCTAATTCCTTCCCGGTCCATCGTCAAATGGACAGCATTTGCAGTCGGAATAATATTAAAGCCTTCTCCTTCTAATTCAACGAGCATTTCAGTTGCAATGGCTTCAATCTCAGGCACAATGAAATCAGGCCTTTCTCTGATAATGATTTCTTTAAGTGCTTGGCCATCAAGCATATCGACCACATACGATTTATGTGCTACCTGCATTGCTGGTGCATTTGCATAGCGGTCAACAGCAATCGTGTTAATTCCTAGTCTCTGTGCCTCAATAATCACTTCTTTTCCTAACTCTCCTGCTCCTAGAAGCATTATCTTTTTCGTATGTTTGGAATTTATTGCACCGAACATATAAACAACCCCCTCTATTGTTCGTTCCTTTATTGAGCATAATAACGTACTTCACCTATCAATTTCAAGGTTTTTTTATAAAAATAACGAACATTTTATAAAGTTATATAAATATAGTTCGGTTTTTCCGATTAGAAGAAAAATAAAAAAGAGTGCTTATCGGCACTCTTTGGAGGATAGCGATTTAATTAGTTTAGTTGCTTTCAAATCAATCAAATAGAAGTCTTCAAAAGTGTTTCTTAACCATTCACTTATCTTGAAAAACAGTTCTTCCTCTTAGCATTGTCTGCTTCACCTTTCCACGAAATGTTTTTCCAATATAAGGACTTTGAGTATTTCGATAATAAAGATCTTCTTTTGTTAATGTATATTTCTCACTTATATTAACTAAACAAAGGTCTGCAGCACTGCCAACTGTTATATTCCCTTTATTAGGATATAATCCAAACCGCTTTGCAGGGTTGGTGCTTGTTATCCTCGCAATCACGGAGAGCGGTATACCTCGTTTCCAATAACCTTCCTCCAGCAGAATAGACAATGACGACTGACAGCCAGAAATGCCTCCCCATGCCTCTTTAAGACTTCCTTGCTTCATCTCCACTAAAGATGGGGAATGGTCGGAGCCGATTATATCAATTGCTCCTTCCTCAATCGCCTTCCACAGCCCCTCTATTTCTTGGTTATTTCGTAATGGCGGCGCACATTTGGCAACAGCGCCTAGCTGATTCAAATCATCGGCAGTCAATGATAAATAATGAGGGCATGTCTCAACAGATACGTTAATCCCTTTTCTTCTGGCAGCTAATATCGGCTGCAGCACCTCACTGCTGCTAATATGTACAATATGAACTTTGCAATTTGTAGCTTCAGCATAAGAAAGAATGCGATTTACTGCTTCTAATTCAGAATAGATTGGTCTTGATGCAGAAAATGCCCCGCCATCCTCTGCTCCGAGCACCTTGCTTAGCTCTTCTGTAATAACATCACTTTCAGCATGAACAGCAAGAATACTGTCAAGGGCTGCTATCTTTTTCATACCAGCAAATAAGGTCTTGTCATCTGCTGCTTCGAAATCTTCAATGCCGCTGTTTGACATAAATGCCTTAAAGCCAATGACACCGCAAGCATGCAGCTCTTCTAGCTCGCTAAGATTTTGCGGAACAAGTCCGCCCCAAAGTTTATAATCAACTAATGATTTTTCGTTTGCCAACATGTCCTTTGCTTCGAATCCATATTTATTGACAGTAGGTGGATGACTGTTTAATGGCATATCAAAAAATGTCGTCACTCCTCCTGCTGCCAAGCTTTTACTGCCTGTTGCAAACCCCTCCCACTCTGTTCGTCCTGGTTCATTGAAATGAACATGTGAGTCTATCAGACCTGGAAACACATGCAAACCAGAAGCGGAAATTATTTGAGCATCGTTGTCGATATCAATATCAGTGGCGATATTTGCGATTTTACCATCCTTAATGGCAATATCCGCTTGAATCTCACCTGTCTCTAATACGATCATTCCGCCCTTTATGACGACATCATATTGACCCATTCGCTTGCCTCCTTTATTAAAAACCGTTAACTGCCTCGGTATGTCTGATAACCCCATGCCGATAAAAGAAGTGGCACATGGTAATGGGACTCTCCTTCAGCCACTAAAAACCGTATCGGTATTCTTCGAAAAAACACGTTTTGCATCTCTCCGTTTTTAAAATAATCCTCTACATAAAAAACTAGTTCATATTCTCCATGCACAAGCTCCGTCAAAAGCGGCGTTTCGACTCTGCCATCATCGTTTGTATAACCGCTGGATATGAGCTCAGATTGATTCGCTCCGCTGTATTTCCACAGTTCTACAAGGATATTACTTGCTGGCACTCCCTTTACCAGGTCCAATACATGTGTCGTTATTCCTGTCTTCATTTCACAATCTCCTTTCTAATAATTATGCTTCGAGCACTTTTTGGACGACTCCTTCCAGTCTAAAAAAAGTGATAGTGAATATTTCAGATAATGCTGTTTCGAACTCTTCCTCCATTGTATGATGGATACGCCCTTTCATCGCCTCGTAAATAGAATCCTTCGTATGCCCTTTCACTGCCAGAATGAATGGGAAATGAAATTTAGTGCGATATTCGTTATTTAATTGGAGAAAGCTTTCATATTCCACTTTCGATAACGTATCTAGTCCTGCCCCCTTTTGTTCATTCACCGAGGACTGTGTCATCTTTATTTTTCCTCCTAAATCAGGATGGGCCCGAATTAAATCTAGCTGCTCTTCTCTTGCCGCTTCTCTAACGACCTTGACCATTTCGTGGTGCAATGTTTGCAGGGACTCAAAAGTTGACTGTCTTTCCCAAGTTCTGTCTGCGACCCACGGACTGTGTTCAAAAACCCAGCCTATTTTTTCAATAAACTCATTTTTTGACATCGCATTTATTGCTGCTATTGTATACATTTCATCGACCCTTCCTTACTATGCTAGTTACTCTGCTTTATTTGCCAAGATGTCCACCGCCCGTAAAATCCCTTCGTATCCTGTGCATCTGCACAAGTTCCCTGAAAGTCCTTGCAGAACTTCTTCTTTCGTCGGCTGGCTTTCACGTTCCAATAAGCCCTTTAGTGCCATAATCATCCCTGGTGTGCAATATCCGCATTGCAAGGCGCCTCCTTGCAAAAAGGCTTCCTGGATCGGATGTAATGCATCTGCACTAACACTCTCAATTGTCTGCACCACTGCATCTTCCAGCTGGTAGGCCATGACTAAACAGGAATTGACAAGCTTTCCGTTCAAGATAACGGAACATGCTCCGCATCTGCCGACTTCACAAGATATTTTTGTGCCTGTCAGGTTTAATTCCTTGCGAAGGATATCTACTAATCTATAAGTGGCAGGGACAGATAAATCTACTGAGCTGCCATTCACATTAAAGCGGATTGTCTTTCCAGCTTGCAGCTGCTCCTTCATCCTTTGTCCCCTCCTAACCATCCGTTTTGATCATTTTTGCTGATTTTTGTAAAGGCAAACTCCATAATCTCTTCTGGACAGATAGGCAGCTTGTTAACCCAGTGGCCTGTAGCATCATGAATGGCAGCAACAATAGCAGGAGCTACTGCTACTGTCCCAATTTCCCCAACGCCGCGCGGTCCATACTCGTCGCCGTCCTCTAACTCTTCGATAGCTGACACATTCGTGGATTTGGGGATATCCAGAATGGTTGGAATTAAGTAAGAATCAAAGTTTTCCGTCATATACTTGCCATTATCCATAACGGCATCTTCCATCAATGTAAAGCCGAGTGCCATACTCCCGCCACCTTCAATCTGCCCTAAGTAGCCCATCGGGTTGACGACAGGTCCGGCAGCAATGGCATGATCGAGTTTACTGACATATACTCTTCCTGTCAGTGCATCTATTTCTACTTCTGCAGCTGCTCCAGCAAAGGAATATAAAAAATGTCCGCCATCGATGCTTTCTGGAGTTGTCGGAAAGTGATAGCTTGCCGTAACAACTGGGAGCTCGGAAATTTTGTCTGCTACTTCTTTATAAGTCATAACGAGGGCTGAGTTACCATTTTCTTGATATTCCCAAATCCCTCCATGTCCCGTCTTTAAGACTTCAAGGGGCACTCCTGACTGTTGGGAAACAAAAGAATAAACCTTATCACACCACGAACCTTTCATTTTGTTGATACCGGTCCAAACCATATTTGTAGCCCTAGAGGCAGTCGAAGAACCGGAGTGAGGTACTTTTGCAGTATCGCCGATTGTTATTTCAACATCATCTGCAGAACAAGCAAAAGACTCTGTCATAATCATTTCAATCGTTGACAGCAGACCTTGACCACATTCTTCAAAACCAAACGAAATCTCTAATTTACCTTTTTCATTTAAGGACAATCTAGCTCCTGAAGGATCGGAGCGGCCATAACCAAGCCCTCCACCATGCATGGTTATGCTGTAGCCTTTCCCTTTTAAAATAAATGGCTGACTTTCATTGTTAGGAGGTTTGTCTTGAAGAATCGGTGATTTCAGTATTTCATCTAATACTTGCTCCGCTCCGGCGGTTGGAACGATTTGCTGATTCACTGGCCCAGGATCTGCTGTTTTCCGCAAGTTCTTACGGCGCAGTGCTGTGCTGCTTATGTTTAACATCTCAGCCAGCTTTTCGATTTGGCTTTCTAGTGCAAAGGTGACTTGATTACCGCCAAAACCTCTAAATTCTCCAGCAACACCGTTATTTGTGTACACACAATAGCCTTCTACCTCAACATGCTTTATCCTATAAGGTCCGGTACTATGCTCAACAGCAAAGTCAAGTACAGCAGGTCCCAATGTGGCATATGCACCTGTATCAGCCAATATCCTCACCTTATGTGCAAGCAGGTTGCCATCCTTATCTGCGCCAGTTTTCATGGTTATTTTCATCGGATGTCTTTTTAGGCCTGCTTTAACAGACGTTCTTCTCGATTGATGGATTTTAACTGGTTTTCCAGTTGCTCTTGCAAGCAAACAAATAAAGGGCTGGATATTTAATTCATCTTTTCCGCCAAAAGATCCGCCAATCGGACTTGAAATGACTCTTATATCGCTCTCTGGCATATTTAGTATTCTGGATAGCTGCAGCTGATCTTTAAAGCCATGCTGGGTAGGAGCATATATCGTTAAGCCATCTTCATGAGGAACAGCAACTCCACCTTCTGTTTCCATATATGCATGCATTTGCCTTGGTGTATAGTAGACCTCTTCCACGATACAAGCACAGTTTGCAAACGCTTCTTCTACATCAGCTCCTTGTTTGTAAAAGGCATTATGCAGAAGATTGCCATTTTCATGGAGCTTAGGCGTTTTTGCTAACAGGCTGACTTCCGGATCTGTAATGGGCTGCAAAGGAGTGTATTCGACCTTAATAAGCGCTGCCGCCTTTTCGGCAATTTCCTGTGTTTCTGCAGCAACTGCAGCAATGGCATCTCCCACATATCTGACTGTATCCTCACAAAAAACAGGCTGGTCTTGAATAACAATGCCAAAGCCATTTAAGCCAGGAATATCTTTTGATGTCAGAACCGCACTAACACCTGGAAGTTTTTCAGCTTCTGAAGTATCAATACTGTTTATTTTTGCAAAGGCATATTCACTGCGGAGCACAGTTCCATAAAGCATGTTCGGGAAGGACATATCCGAAAGATACTTCAATTCACCCGTTACTTTTTGAATCCCATCTCTTCTTGCCTTCCACCTGTTTTGAGAGCCTGCTCTAGTCAATCGCATCCTTCATCCTCCTTTACATACTCCGAATTTAGCAGGTTATAAAGATTGGCAACAATAATATTGGCAGCCGCTTTTCTTCTGTAGCTGTCTGTAACAAAAGGGTCAGAATAAGAATGGAAGCCATGTTCAATCATAGAGCGTAACACTTGCCACTCCATCGTTTTTAAGCTTTTCTGCAGTACATAGCTTTCCGCGTCTGACAGTCTTTGCGGCTGGTGAGCGCCGCCGCCGATGGCCATTTTTGCATCTGTAATGACGCCATTTTCCATCTCTATCCTGCCTGCTGAAGAAATAATGGCAGCAGTGAAGCTTTCTCTGCGTCCTATCTTCTGAAAAAAGGATATGCTCCGGCTTTCGGTGGATAGCGGGATATTTACCGAAACCAGCAAATCAGGCTCTGTTAGCGGACCAGCTTTAATCCATTGTGATAATGGAACAACATACGTTGAAACGCCATTAAAAAAATGCAGCTGTGCATCTAAAACAAGTAAAGCAGGGATAGAATCTCCTACTCTGCTGCAAATATTTCCGCCTAATGTACCCCTGTTCCGAACAGCAGGTGCAGCAATTTTTGTACAGGCCTCCGCTAGAATTTTCGCTCTTTTCTGAATATTTGAGTCGAGGATACAATCAGACAATAAAGCTGATGCACCGATTCGCAAAAAATTTGCTTCTACTTCTATACCTTGTAAGCTTTCTAACCGGTGGGAGCTGATCAAATGATGTGGTTTTGGCTGACCAGCTTCCCAGTTCAATTGTAAAAGAGTGCCTCCGGCAATAAACATAGAACCTTCCTGTCTTAATGAAAAAACCTCTCCTAAGCCCGCAGGTGCATCAACAGCTGTATCATCATTTTGTAGTGAACTTTTCATCATCTGCCCCCCTATCTTCTAAAACACGGCAATAATTTCGATAGTCAGCCATTGTATCGATATCTGCGAAAAAGTCATCATCAATAAATTCAAGCAACTTCCCTTTTAAACTTGAGTCTTTTAGAATAGTTCTTGCTCCTGTGTCTCCAGTCAATTCATAAATTCGATCAAACAATAAAGAGGATAACACTACGGGCGGTTTAATGACTCCGTTATTTAAGCAAGCAATATATTTTTCGTCTTTCTCCAATGACTGCCACAGCAAGGTTTGCAGCATAGATTTAGGGATGAAAGGCTGATCTGCCAAGCAAATCAGCACTTTGTCTGCCTTATGCTTTTCTGCTTTTTTTACGCCTGCAATTAAGGAGCAGGATTGCCCTAAATGGGCTTTTTCAGAGACAACTAATTCCCCTCTTCCAGCTGATAGCTGTTGCTGCACATCTGCAGAAATCCAATCTAAGTTATCTTGTGGATGCACGACAACATACACATAGGTTTTTGGATTATGAAGGATTGTTTTTAACGCCCTCATTCCCAGCGCTTCTCCTCCAAAGTGAAGTGCCATTTTTTTGCAGCCCATCCTTTTGCTTTGCCCAGCAGCGAGGTAAATTACCTTCAACTTTTCACCACTTTCGAGCTTTCCGTATTGCTGTTTTTGACTGCAATTAATTGTGCTGCAATGCTGATTGCTATTTGTTCAGGACCGTCTGCATTTATGCTCAGCCCCACAGGAGAATAAAACCAGTCTGGTTTGCCTTTATTGCCCAACAGCCGATCTGCTCGTTTTTTCGAGCCGAGCATACCGACAAAAGCATACTCTCCACCAAGTAAATAGTTCATCAGCTCTTTATCCTTCGTAAAGTTATGTGTCATGATAACAATAAAATCGCTGCTTCTAACATGAACTTCCTCCAGCACAGACAAAGGATTGCCATTAACAAGCAGGTCAGCATGGGGGAAATGCTCTTTTGTGCAATAGCTTTGGCGCCAATCAGCAACAATTACTTGGAAACCTGCCTGTTTGGCTATTTCACAAACTGGCCGTGCATCAGCTCCTGCACCATATATAATCAATCTTGGCTGTGGTAAGAAGGTTTGGCGAAAATAATATCTGCCTGTCTTTTCGTCAGCATACAGCTTATTCACTGGAACAGAGTGCACAAAATGAGTGTCAAAATTGCCAGCATTCTCTCCTGTTTCACTGATAAACACACTTGAAATGACGTTTAAATCATCATCAAGCACCTTAATATGCTCTACTGTATCGCCATTTTCGAGCCATTGCCTCACCAAGGTGAGATTATTCTTAAGCTCACTGCTCACATATTCCATCAATACAGTTATGCTGCCGTCGCAGCCTGCGCCCTGTCCCCAAGATAAATCATCCTCTGAACGCAAATCATATATAAGGGAAAAGGATGATCTTCTATCATGCTCCTCGATTTCCATTCTTGCTAAAATATCTTGCTCGACGCAGCCGCCGCTCAACAAACCCATTTCCCAGTTATCCTCTGAAAAGAACATCATTGTTCCTTCTCTGCGGTATGCAGAACCTGTTACATCAATGATTGTCGTTAAAAAACCGCCAGAGCAACTAGCTGCAACAGCGTGTATAACAGCATACTCATCTGAAGACATCATGTTAACCTCCTAAATGGGTGGCTATTCTGGGATAGAAACAACTCTAACTATTTAAAGAAAGAGGGCTTATAACCGCCCTCATGTTAATAAATATAACATCATTTGTTATTAAAAAATATTATCTTTCTCCATAAAAAATGTCATTGTTGAATTTATATAATAAAAATATTTAGAATTAGCTAAATTGCACAACTATTTAACCTGCTAATATATTGTAAAAAATCAGTTTGCCAGCGCTTCTCTGTTGTCGTCTAGTAATTGTTGCAGATAAGAACAAATGCTAAAAAATATTTGCAGCATTGCCTCGGTATTTTCAATTGACACATTTGCTAACATTGATATTTGAATCCAGTTTCTCTCTTGCAAGTAGCTGCTTTGATAATGGAGATGAAAACCTTGCTTTTTCATCCAATCACCAATCATAACAGAGGAAAGAGCGGGATCAAGACATACTGTCAGGATTGGGGAACAGTGCAAATTTGCTGCCGGCAACACATAAAACTTAGCATCTGTCAGTCTTTTATATGTGTATGCAAACCAGTCGGCAACATCGCTAAACTTTTTTGTGAAATCTTTTGTGAGCGCTTGCTCTAATGCAGCAAGCAATGGGGAAGAATGGGTATATGGGACACTGTTATGTGAATGGTACAGTCCTAAATCTAAATACGGTGGAAGCTGTTCATTCGGCTTAACAGCATGATTATGAAATACGAGAGCTAATCCTGAGACTGATTCAATTCCTTTTCCACTCACAGCTGTTGCTAAATATACATTTTTAAGGCTGACTGGCAGTGCTCCTATCGTGCTGATACAGTCTACTGCCTGTTTAATCGGCTTGTCACCTATTAACTTGGTTATATGTTCAATCGGAATGACAGTGCCCGTAGAGGTTTCACAATGAACATACCATATCCATTCCACTCCTCCATTGAGTGCTGTTCTCAATTCCTCCTCTGAGAACGGCTCGCCCCACTCTTTCTTTAAAACTTGGCAATGAAGCTGGAATCTTGCTGCCCTTTGCGCCAAACGCTCTCCAAATTCTCCGTTGCTTAAGATTAGGCCTTTACCGTTTAATAGAGACAGCTGGGCGGCGACAGCGTCGTTTGCGAGCGTTCCTGTTCCGAGCATTACTTGAACATATTTAGCTTTCGTAAGATCTGTCAGCCTTGTCTGCACTCGTTCCATCATCTCCATAAATAAGTTGTCACGATGGGAGAAACCTTGGCGACAAAACGCATCAAGGACATTGTCTGTTACTAAAACAGGGCCTGGCAAAAAAGAAACCGTTGCCGGCAATACTTTTTCTGAAAGCAAAATTCTATCCTTTAACAGATACATAGGCTGATAGATTGCTCCATGACTGCCAACTTGATGGGCAAACGGAATAAACCCGATATGCTTATACAGTTTTTCCTCACGGAGAATGCCGCTAATAACAGCTCCATCGTAGCCTTTCTCGATAAAGACATGGTGAAGCAGGCGCAATAAGCCAACGAAAACCTTTGTTTTCCGGTACTCCTTCCTAATAGAGAGCAGCCTGATTTCGCAAAGCTTATTTACATTCACTATGTCAGACAAGTAAATACCAATATCCCCCAGCTTTTTATCTAAGGAAAAAGGCCGCTTATCTGCCAGAGAAATCATGCCAATTACTTGATGATCCTTTAAGGCAATGATATATGTATTTTGGTCATGAAAAGAATCAATTAGCACTCCTTGCTCATTTCTGTCATGCTGGGGAATTTCCTCAGCAAAGGTTTCATGATTTAACCGAAAAATCTGTTCGAATTCCTGTGGATGTGAAGCAATTTTGAATAAATAGGAAGTTTTTTTCGCCATTAAAATACCCCTCTCCAAGAAATATAAGCTTATTATTTAGTTTTTCTAACTAGAAACTCCCTCCAGCTGACACGATGGGCGAGTATAATCACAGCTACCAGCAGCAGAGCAAGGCAGCCTGACCAAACGTCCTTTTCCATTAAGAAAAAAGCGAAGGCACAAACAGTTAAACTCAGCAAACCTGGTACAGTAAAACCTCGGTATAGAAGATAAAAAACAAAGAAGCTGACAATGATGATCGGGACAAACAGCCAATGAATCGCGATTAGTCCGCCGATTAATGTGGAGATTCCTTTTCCGCCTTTAAACCGAAAAACAAGCGGCTTAATATGCCCGATACAAACAAACAGCAAGCCGGCAAGCAACACTGCAGTCGAGTAACCAAGTAATCTTCCTGTTATAATAACAGCCGCACCTTTTAAGGCATCTCCTAAAAACGTAAGTACAAATGCTTTTTTACCATACAGCCTGCCAGCATTCCTTGCCCCAGCATTTTGGCTGCCTTCTGAACGTATATCTGTCCCTGACAGAATTCTCCCAATGATGACACCAAATAAAAGATTTCCGAGTAGATAAGCGGAAATGAAATACAAAACTAGCAAATTTACACCCTCTGTCTGTTTTTACTATTTAACTGTAATTTTCAACCAAGTAAATTATACATGATTAGAATAAATTTACACAATTATTATTAATTTTTCTTTAAGATAAGACCAAAATGAAGATATTTTATTTACAGATGCGAAATACCTGTTGAATAATTTCTTTAGTTTTTTTATTATGAATGTAGCAATCTATCCGATATATAGATAGTTGAGAAGAAATGTTTAGAATCTGGGGTGATTTATGTCCAGGTTCAGATGTATTTGCTTGTAAAACCGAGGTGAACGAAATGAACAAAGAAATTATTAAATTTATTCGAAAAAACTATGAGATGACACAGAGAGACTTTGCTAAGGTTGTCAATTGCAGCTTTGCGTTAATTGCACTTGTGGAAGTAGGTAAAAGAAATGTCAGCAAGGAGCTTGAGAACAAGGTGAAGACGGCATTTAACATAGATGATCAAGACATACAGTCCATCACTACTATTATCTCTGAATTTAGTAAAGGCATCCCTCCATTCATGTAAAACGAGCAAAACAAGAGGGGCAAATAATTTGCTCTTCTTATCAACTTTGCTCTCCCCTTCTTTTTTCCTTCTATTGCTAATTAAAAATGCCTTCTCCATTCTTTTATTAATTTCCAGTTAACAAAATGCTTATTTATTATTTACATAAGTTTTTTTAGTGAAAATAAATCTTATATCTCCCTCTTTTCTCTCATTTTCTTACGAAAAATCTGATTATTTCCTAAACAAAGCCCTCGAGTACGCTCGAGGGCTTTGTTGTTATTTACAGCTTAAATCTGCTAATTAATGTCATTAATTCTTCCGCCATTTTACTTAAAGAGAGTGCAGATGCAGAAATTTCCTGCATGGATGCAATTTGTTCTTCTGTAGCTGCCGAAACATTCTGTGTTCCTTGATCTGTTTGCTCTGCCATTTGTTTGACAAGATTGATTGCTAGAACCATTTGTTCCATGCCATTGTTCAATTCTTTAACAGAATGAGAAACATGCGTAATTTGACCACTGACTTCATCTACCGCAGATTTTATTTCACCAAATATTTCTCCTGTTTGATGGACTACTTTAATACCGCCATCCACCTCTGCAGTCGCATTATTCATCGATTCAACTGCTTTTATGGTTTCTGTTTGGATTCTGCCGATAAGATTACTTATCTTGCCTGCTGATTCAGAGGATTGCTCTGCCAATTGGCGGACTTCTTCTGCCACAACCGCAAAGCCTTTACCCTGTTCGCCAGCTCTTGCTGCTTCAATCGCTGCATTTAAGGCAAGAAGATTCGTTTGGTCAGCAATGCCAGTAATAACTTTCGATATCTCTCCAATTTCACTTGAATAGCTGCCAAGCTCTTTAATAACCTTTGATGTCTCTCTAACACTAGTGTTAATCGTATCCATCTGGGCTTCAACAGTATCAATTGCTTTGTTTCCGTCTGCTGCCTTTGCAGATGCATCCACAGACCGTTTTGCAACTCCATCAGAGCTGACTGAAATTTTCTGTACATAATTAAGCATATTAGCTACAGACTGATCTGTTTTTGTCAATTCAACAACTTGGTTATCCATTGCTGCACTCACTTCATGGACAGTTGTTGAAATATGCTCTGAAGCGGCATTCATTTCTTCTGTGCCTGCTGTCAGCTCTTCAGCTGAGGCTGCGACTTGTTCTGAGCTGATTCTCACCTTTTGGATAACCTCCCTGAGGTTGTCGGTCATTACACGAAAGGAAGCGGCAAGTTCGCCAATTTCGTCCTTAGAGTTCGTAATCACATCATCACTTTGCAGGTCGCCTTCTGCTATTTTTTGAGCATGCAATCTAATATGATCCAATGGCTGTAAGCTTTTTCTAATAATATAAACCAATGCGGCAATCAAGCCAATTGACAGGATTAGTGACAAAATAAGGGAAGTCATATTCGTTTTTGTCAAGCTGTCTTGAACATCCGTCAAAGCCGCACTTGCGATATTTGCATTCTCAAAATAAGAGGCTGTATCCACTTGCGCCATTAGCACATATCTCGCTTCATCATTAACGATAACTGGATAATATGTTTCAGCTTTTCCATCTTTTATGGATAAGGCCGGTTTTTTTGAATCTATAACTGTTTGAATTGTTTCATCCTTAATCGTTGAACCCTTTTCAAACACTTGCTCTTGTCCTTCTCTCAAGGTTTCCGTCAAAACAATACCACTGCTGCTAATTAAGTACAGTGACTGAACACCGTTTCCATCTTGAATAAATTTAGAAAGAGACTCTTCAAAAACTTCAGCATTTTGACCGACCTCTACTATCCCCTTTCCATCTAGTCTTGGAATAGAGGTAAATTTAAAGATCTCACCACTTTCTTTTTTTATTGTCAGCGGACCTTCCATGATTTTAAGTTCACCTGACAGAAGTCCCTTAACGGTTGGATCTATGGCAAGCAAATCAAAGCCAATGGATGCTTTATCTGTTGAATGAGTAAAAACCCCTTTTTCATTCGTAATTAAGAAATCATTCATCCCTGTTTGTTCTGCTATCTCCTTTAAATCTTGATTAGAGATATTTTTTTGCGCATCTATTTGTTGAAGCGTATAAGCAGCATTTGCCATTGCTTGGTCTAACTGCTCCTCTAAAACTACTACATGCTGTGAAATTTGCGTTGATAATTCTGTTAGCTTTTCTTCCACATCTTTTGTTGAGTTGGCATCCAATTCTTCCATTACTGCCTTTGTATCCTTTTTCATGCGGTTTGTTTCCACAAATTGCACAAGACTTGATGCTGCTATGAGCACAATAATGATTAAGCTCGTAATGCCAATCATTTTGTTTTTTAATGACATAAGTAACCTCCAAAAATATTAATACATATTTTTATCGGACAATCTCGAGAAATGTTAAATTTTATCTCGGATAGAATGCTGTTTAGCAATAGCAACCTTTTTGCAAAGAAACACATAAGCTGTAAGGAATAGATAAAAAAGGAGGAAGTAAATTGCCTGAATATGATAATCGAAATACATCTGTGTATTTGCCAGAGACAAATATAACCGCAGATACGTGCCAATCGGTATATCATCATAACTATCTGCAATCTGTTTTAGCAAACCAGCAGATAAAAAACGAGCAGCTTGCATTGCAATTAGAGGAGCTTTTACTTCAAGGAAATAGAAACAGCAATGCGCAAGGAGAAAAAATACAGCATTTGGAGGAATTACTTTTTGTGCAGGAAGCTTTGTCTAAAGATATTCTTGAAGAAGCAAAACGAAACCAAGATGACATAAAAACGATTCTCCAGACCACCCAGCAAACAGAAAGATTGGCTGCAGACACCGAACAAAAGCTCATTGAAGAGCAGCTCGTTCATACAGCCATACTCGATCAGTTCACCATCCAAGAAACTGCGCTTCATACACTTACTAAAACATTAGAAACATTTAAGCAGAGCTCTGACTCCTTAACAGCAAAAATAAGTGCGAATGAAGAAACGCAGCAAAAAATCGAAGAAAAATTAGACCTTCAAGAGGTTTTCCAGCAAACAATCCTAGAGAAAATGGAAGATACAGATGCGAAAGTCGGTAAACTAACAAGACAAATGGATCAGCTTAAAGGCATCGTTTTTGAAAGAATTCAATTTCTAGCAACTAAGCTAGAGGACAATATGAAATCACTTGTTATGCCTGTACACCAATTTTTTGTGAAGGCGAATGATAAGGAAAATAAATAAGAAAGCAAAAAAAAGGATAGCAAAATGCTATCCTTCCATCTCTGACATGATTAATCAATGATTTTAACCTCGACTTGCTGTCTTCCCCATTTCAGTGCTTGCTTCTCTGAAGACATAAACAAGTCTATTTTATTCCCTTTAATAGCTCCGCCTGTATCTCCAGCAATAGCCTTACCGTAACCTTCCACATAAACGGTAGAGCCTAGCGGAATAACTTTCGGATCAACTGCGATGACCTTTTGATTTGGATTTTCATTCAAATCAATCCCTGTCGCAGTAACACCAGAGCAGCCTTTACAATCTGCTGTGTAGGCAGTTGCAGAAACAGTCAATGTCTCGGCATTTCCTGAATCATCCTTATTAACTGTTTTTGCAGCTGACTCTTTTGTTTTTTCCTTCTTACCGGAATCTTTTTTGTCGATTCCGTTATCGACGATTATTTTTTCACCAGCATAGATTTTTTCTGAAGATAGATCATTCCACTCCATTAAATCCTCTACTGAATTGTCATTTTCCCTTGCGATGCTCCAAAGAGTGTCGCCAGATTTGACTTTATATTTTTTCTCCACTTGGAGATCTAATGTATCGTTAACTTTAATTATGTCAGAATCAAGGTCATTCCAATCTTTAATGTCACCTGTGGAAACATTATAGTCTTGGGAAATGCTCCAAAGTGTGTCTCCTTTTTTTACAGTGACTTCTGCCGCCTTCGCTTCTGTCCCTATGGAAGTGGCAATTGTTGCGCATGCAATAAATGATAATAGTTTTTTCATTTATCTTTACCTCCTAACTAGCTTAAACAAGCTAACGGGTATTATCTTAACATGAAAAGCGCAAATAAAAAGAACAAGGAGATAGCAATTCCGTTACTAATATGACAAACCTTTAACAGTTAAAAGTCTAATTGTCAGAATAGTACGTATTGTTATATCCTTGCTCTTAGTATTTTAGGACTATATTGGAAATAACTAAGTCTTTTAACCTATATCATTTCCTGCTTTCGGAAAAGTTATATGGAAAGATGTTCCTTTGTTTTTTTCACTTTCTATATATACTTTCCCTTTAAAGTTCTCAATAATCTTAAAACTCACCAATAATCCTAACCCTGTTCCTTCTTTTTTTGTAGTGAAAAACGGCTCTCCCAGTTTTTGAAGCTGGTCCTTGTCCATCCCAATCCCCGTATCTTGAAGCAGCACATCAATACTCTTGGCAGTAGTTTTCACTGCTATTTTTAAGCTGCCTCCACTCGGCATTGCTTCTACTGCATTTTTAATAAAATTAAGAAAGACTTGCTTTAGCTTGTTTTCATCACATTCTAGACGAGCCTCACTGTCATCAAAAGTAAAGTCTACTTGCACTTTGCTCTTTCTTAACTGGTAGTCTAATATGGAAAGAACATTTGCGATGATTGGTATGATTTCCTTCTTCTCCAGGCTGGCAGAAGTCGGCTTGGACAAGAGCATAAACTCTTCGACAATGGAATTAACCCGTTCAATCTCTTCTAATACAATGGAAAACAATTCCTGCCTGTCTGTTTCTGTTTCATCCATACTCAAGAATTCTGTATATCCTTTTATAGAGGTGAGCGGATTGCGAATTTCATGGGCTATACCTGCAGCAAGCTGACCAACTGCCGCTAGTTTGTCCTGTCTGTGCAGTATTTCTTCTGTTCGTTTTCTTTCCGTTATATCATTTCTAATGGCTAAATATTTATATGGTTTGTTCTGACTGTCCAAAAAAGGAATAATAGTGGTATCTACCCAATAGTACGATCCGTTCTTCGCTTTGTTGCGAATCTCTCCCTTCCACACCTCTCCGTTGGCAATAGAATGCCATAATTCTTGAAAAAAGGCGGCCGAATGATAGCCGGAATTAACGATTCGATGTGTCTGACCGATTAACTCTTCTTCCGAATAACCTGAAATCCGGCAAAACTTATCATTTACATTGGTGATGACTCCTTGCTTATCTGTAAACGCAATAATGCTTGACTGGTCGAGGGCAAACTTTATATCGCTCACCTCTTGCACCATTTCCTGCATCTTTATTTGGTCTTGCTTCTGATCTGTAATGTCTCTTCTTATGGAAACATACTGATATGGTTCTCCTTTTTTGTTAACGAAAGGAACAATAACCGTATCCACCCAGTAGAAGCTACCATCCTTTGCTTTATTGCGGATTTCACCTTTCCATATATTCCCTGAACTGATAGTCTTCCACAATTGTTTAAAAAACTCTGGCGAATGATAGCCGGAATTAATTATGCGGTGATTTTGGCCAATTAATTCAGAACGGCTGTATTTCGATATTTCCACAAATTTATCATTCACATATGTAATCATCCCATTTTTGTCTGTAAAGGCGACAATCGAGGACTCATCCAGCGCATACTGCATATCGCGAACATTTATATCATTGACAGCAAGCTTCTCCCTTATCAATGTACTAGTCCCAATAAGGCCGCCCAAGATTAATATAGTAATGAATAAAACGACATAAACAATAAAGCTGTCATCATAGTGGCTCGGTTCATATTCAATCGGTGTCATGCTGTGCAAAAGAATGAAATGACTTAAAAAACATACACCTGTAATGATGAAGCTGCATAACGGTCTAACGATACCTTTAGCTATTCTTGTCTTTTTAGCAGGATAAAAAGACAGCTTCACGGAAAAGGAAAAACCGCTGAACAGCAACAGAAAGCTGAAAAATAGAGCAGGCATATTCTCAGCTTGCACCGAATTACCGATTGAATAAAGCCCTAATATGAATACTGCCAGCATGGAAAAACTGAAAAACAAGCTGCTTACATATATCCGATGCTTATTATTCTCCTTATCCAGCATAGAATAAAACGCCATTCCGGCAAAGCAAATTCCGATCAGCATGGATAAGGTGGCAATGGGAATATCGTAGCTCGAAGTTGCGTATATATTATCGGCCATTAATGCAACAAAACTCATTACCCAAAACCCAAAGCCAAGAGAGAAGGTGCTAGCTAAAAATAAAAAGCGGCTGTTCTTTTCAGAGGCTTTAACAAGCTGAAATAAATCAAAAGAAGTGTAGCTGGCCATATAAATTAAAATAATACTGATAATGACTAGAATGGAGTTATACAAAATAGATCCTCCCATACCATTTTAAAAAACAAAAATGAAAATTTTATGACAAAATAACAACACTTATGATTGTAATGGAAATGTAATATAGATGAAAGTATTTTTCTTATTTATGTCATGGAAATGATTCTTTCTCATTAATAAGCTATCCTCTATTAGTCATATATTTTTGAAGCAAAAATATACTTACTATTCAAAATAATATGATATAATCATTTCGTATCACTAAATACCTTTTATAAGGGGAGGAATCAGATTGCAAATAACTAAACAAACAAGACCCTACCGCCATGAGGTGCCAGAAGAATTAAAATGGAAGGTGGAAGACCTGTTTGCAGATAGCAATGCGTGGAAAGCTGCATTAGTACAAGCAGAAAACAGCTTGGCAGCTTTTGATCAATATAAAGGAAAACTTGCTACAAGCAGTTCTGTATTATTGGAATGCTTGCAAGCACAGGAAGCGTTGCTTGAGAGTATCGTACTTATCAGTACATATGCCTCCTTAAAGCAGTCTGAAGATGGCACTAATCCTGAAAACCAAGCAAACTCTTCCCTGTTTGCAGCTTTTAATGCTAAGGCAGCCGGCACCATGTCCTTTATTCAATCAGAAATTTTAGAAATGCCTGAGGAGCTGATTGCTCAGTTCTTGAAAGAAGAACAGAAGCTTGCCGTTTACAGCCGCAACATTCAGAAAATCTTAGCTGCAAAAAAATATGCATTATCGAGTGAAACAGAAAAAGTACTGGCATCATTAGGCCAAATTCATGCTTCTCCTTATTTAGTGTACCAAAGCAGCAAACTGGCTGATATGAGCTTTGCTTCCATTGAAGATAATAACGGAGCAGAACTTCCTGTATCTTTTGCATTATTTGAAGATGTTTATGAGTTTTCACCAGATCCGGAAATAAGAAGAAATGCTTATAAATCGTTTACAGACACTTTAGCAAGTTACAACAATACAATTGCTGCAGCTTACAGCACCGAAGTAAAAAAACAAGTAACTTTAGCTAATATTCGCGGATATGCTTCTGTTACAGACATGCTGTTAGAGTCACAAGAAGTAACTACCGAAATGTATCATAATCAGCTAAGCGTTATTTTCAATGAACTAGCACCACATATGAGAAAGTTTGCAAGCTTGAAAAAAGAACAGTTAGGTTTAGAAAAGATGCTTTTCTGTGATTTAAAGGCACCGCTTGATCATGAATTCAATCCTGAAACAACATTTGAAGAAGCAAGCGATATTATTTTAGAGGCATTAAAGGTGATGGGACCTGAATACTCTGAAATCATGAAAAAAGCTTTAACAGAAAGATGGGTTGATATAGCTGATAATGTTGGAAAATCAACTGGTGCTTTCTGTTCTAGTCCGTATGGCTCTCATCCATTTATCTTAATTACTTGGGGTAATACGATGCGAAGCGCCTTTATGTTAGCACATGAGCTAGGACATGCCGGTCACTTCTATTTGGCAAATAAAAATCAACGTATTGTCAATACAAGACCGTCAACCTATTTTATTGAGGCACCTTCTACAATGAATGAAATGCTGCTTGCTGACTATTTGCTGGCCAAAACAAATGACAACCGAATGAGACGCTGGACTATCCTTCAGCTCCTTGGCACTTACTATCATAATTTTGTTACACATTTGCTTGAAGGAGAATTTCAACGCCGTGTTTATAAGCTGGCTGAAGAAGGAACACCTTTAACAGCCAGGGTTTTTAATGAAGTAAAAGGAAACGTATTGAAGGAATTTTGGGGAGATTCTGTCGAGATTACAGAACAGGATTATCTGACATGGATGCGTCAGCCTCATTACTATATGGGATTATATCCTTACACCTATTCAGCAGGGTTAACAGCTTCGACAGCCGTTGCGGCTAGTATTCGTGAAAATGGTCAAGAAACAGTCGATAAATGGCTTGATGTCCTTCGCGCTGGCGGAACAAAAACTCCGCTTGAGTTATTGAAGGACGCAGGAGTGGATATGTCTAATCCAAATGCAATAAAACAGGCCGTCGCATATGTCGGCACACTTGTCGATGAATTAACAGACAGCTTTGCTTAAATAAAGAAGGTATCTATCCTTTGATAGATGCCTTTTTTGCTTTATTTTCCATCATATTTTTTTGCGCACAAGCAAACACTGTTTTTAAAGGAGAGAGTATGATGAAGAATTCAAAAGACACTAAAATGAACAACAAGCAGCGTTCAGCAGATGACCGAGGAGACTCTATCGACCAGCTTCAAAAATTAGAAGCTGCCAACAGCATGATAGCGGAAAAGGAAATTGGTCAACAGAACGAAAATTTATAATAGAAAGGAGAACAACCCAATGGACACACTTGATCCAAAAGATCTGCAATTAGGTGATGAAGTATATGTCATTTACCATAATCCCCATACACCATCTGTATCTAATGTAAAACCGGCAGAAATCGTTCAGCATCCAAAAGATCCAAATGCATTAGCACTTTTTTTGAACGACACATTCCATACAATTGAAGATGATGATGCCCTCTTTCACTCGGAATCAGATGCTGAAAATGCCTATAACCAAATGTATCAAGATGAAATAGACAATTATTTTTAATAAAACAAGACCCCGAATATGGGGTCTTGTTTTATTAGTTATTTATTTGTGGCAATTCTCTCATTTCCATCGTTGTCTCATTTCCACATAACGGACATTTCAAATCATCAGTTGCAAAATCCTTCCTCATCCAACCGTTGCAGGAATTGCAAGCATACACTTCCAAATTCAATAAAACTTCCTCAGGCTTATCATCCATTCCTTTTCTGTTAAAAAACATGCTGTTAGCCCCCTTTTTTGTTTATTATGAACATAAAGACTCGTTTTTATAGGTATTTTGACGATTTTTTAGAATTTTCTTTCCGTCACATAAACGAAATGCTTATTCTAAAGTTCACTGAATCGCGATAAGGGTTGAAATTATGCTATGATGATTGTCTAACAAATACGTATCCTTAGGAGAAATCAAACATGACAAACCAATTGTATTACTCGTCCCCCTACATGTCTTCTTGGACAACAAATATCGTAAAAACACTTCATAAAGATGGTAAAGAATATGTTGAATTAGCAGAAACAGCTTTTTATCCTGAAGGAGGCGGACAGCCAAGCGATACAGGTACCATCAACGGCATTACTGTATTGGATGTTCAAAAGGAAGATGACGGCACCATTTTACACTTAGTCGAGCAAGAGATAACCGGGCAAACTGCAGAGTGCATAGTTGACTGGGAGAAACGATATGACCATATGCAGCAGCATACTGGCCAGCATTTGCTGTCAGCTGTATTGCATGAGTGGAAAGATATTGCAACAGTAAGCTTCCACCTTGGAACAGATTACACAACAATAGATATAGACATAGAAGAGCTTACAGCATCAGATTTACTGGAAATTGAAGCATTATGCAGTAAATACATATTTGCAAATAAAGAAATAAAAACATATTTTGTAACAGAAACAGAGGCTGCAGCATTACCTTTGCGGAAGCTTCCAAGTGTTACAGGCAAGCTTAGAATAGTGGAAATTGACCAAATTGATTATTCAGCATGTGCAGGCACACATGTTGCCAGGACTGGTGAATTAGGTTTTATTAAACTGCTTAAAACAGAAAAGCATCGCAATCAAACCAGGCTGTTCTTCTTATGCGGTCACAGGGCAATGAAGGATTACCAAGTTTCCCAAACAATCTTAACGGCGCTCAGCGACAAATTCCGAACTAATAAGGAAATGCTGGCAGACAGAATTGACAAGCTGGAGAAGGAAAAGAAAATATTAAATAGTGAGCTGGAAGCAGCCAAATTAGAAAATGCCGCTTTTTTAGCTGAAAAGCTGACAAGCAATACGGACAGCACTGTCATTTCTGCTTCATTTGCACATAAACAACTAAAGGACTTACAGCTTCTTGCTAAGACCATTATTAAAGAAAAGGATTATATAGCAATCCTGGCTTCTGAATCAGATAAGAAATTATTAATTCAGCATAATGGCAGTCAGTCTATTTCTTGTGGAGCACTGCTGAAGGAATTGCTTGCCGAAATAAACGGCAAAGGCGGCGGCAATAACACTCAAGCCCAAGCAACCTTTGACAGTGAACAAGACTTGAAAAAAGCAATGGACAGCTTAATCAGCTCAATATAACAAAGGAGAAGCCTAACAGCTTCTCCTTTGTTATATTGTCTGCTTTCTTACATACAGGGAAAGAGCAATCTTTATTTGAAAATAGCTGATATGGGGGTCCAGTTCTTCTTTAATTGGCTTTAGCTTCTCTCCCCCTACCTTTTCGATCATTGCCTCAATTTGTTGCTGCTCTTCCTGTGATAAAAATTGGCTCCAATCAATGGAGTGCCCCTCTTCCTCACATTTAAGCAAATGGTTTTCGATAGTTATAGTTGTCATGTCTCTTTTCTCTGCGATTTCTTTAAGATTTAAGCCAGTATTCAACATTTCGAGTGTAATTAAGTGAGAGTTTTCTGTTTTGCCTTTTTTCTTTGGCAATGAACTAGATTCTGTTCCTCCTACCTCTTGCCCTTTTTCCCAGTCCTGCGGATTTTCTTGTTTATAAGAAATCAGTGTCTCCAGGATAATGCCGCCGTATTTGTTGAGCTTATGCTCTCCTATCCCTTTTATCGCCGACAGCTCATTTACGTTTTCCGGTTTATGACTGGAAATTAATTTGAGCGTTTGATCGGAGAAGATAACAAACGGAGGGACACCTTCACTATCAGCCAGACTTTTTCGCATTGCTCTTAAACGCTGGAACAATCCGTTATCTTCTGTAAGTGCCTTCGTTTGCACCTGCTCTTTTCTCAGCACCTGTTTGCGCTGAAGCAACACTTCTTTTCCTGTTGCTGTGACCTTCAAAACAGGCAGGGAACCGCTGCTGACAGCTATATAATTTTCTGAGATTAGAAATTCAATGAAGTCACTTACAGCCTTCGCTGACTGCTCCTTCATAATTCCGTATGTTTTTACCTTATCTAATGAAAAATCAATTATTTTCTTATTTTTAGAGCCAGTCAACACTTGGGCAACCATTGTTTTTCCGAACCGCTCTCCCATGCGCATCATGCAGGAAAGCACCTTTTGTGCTTCAACCGTTACATCTACAACATGCCTTTCATCCTTACAATTTCCGCAGCGTTCACAAGTTTCCGTTGTTTCCTCCCCGAAGTAATGAAGGATGTATTTCTGAAGGCAATCCTCTGTATGACAATAATTAATCATTGCTTGCAGCTTTGATAAATCCTGTGCTTGTTTATCAGGATCATGTGTAGTCTGATCAATCAAAAACCGTTGAATCCGAATATCTTGTGCAGAATATAAGAGGATGCACTCACTCGGCAGGCCATCTCTCCCAGCACGGCCGGCTTCCTGATAATAACCTTCCATGTTTTTCGGGAGCTGGTAATGAATCACAAATCTTATATTGCTTTTATCAATACCCATCCCAAAGGCAGTTGTTGCCACCATAAGCTGACAATCATCGGTGATAAATTTCTGCTGCTCCTCTTCTCTTGCCTTGTCTGTCATGCCGCCGTGATATTTTGCCAATGAATAGCCTTTGTTTGTTAATCGTTCATATAGCCGTTCCACATCTTGTCTTGTGGCAGCATAGATAATTCCTGATTCTTCTTTGTTTTTGTTAAGAAATCTCTCAATATACCGATGCCTGTCCTCTCCTTTGACGACAGAGAAGGACAGATTACTTCTTTCAAACCCGGTAATAACCGTGTTATCTACAGAAATATCCAATTGAGCGCAAATATCCTCCTTAACTACTGGGGTTGCTGTAGCCGTAAGGGCAGCAACAATCGGCTTTTTCTCCAGCCGTCTAATTAATTGGCCTAATCTCGAATAACTCGGACGGAAATCATGTCCCCATTGGGAAATACAATGAGCCTCGTCGATTGCGATAAACGGAATTTCCAAGTCATTAAGCATGTCAATAAAGAACTCTCCATCAAGTCTTTCAGGGGCAACATATAAAATCTTGTATTTGCCAGATTTTAAGTCTTCCATTCTTTTAGAAGCTTCATAAGAGTCAAGCGTGCTGTTTAGAAAAGTTGCCGGTATGCCCGCTTCTGTCAAAGCATCGACCTGATCCTTCATTAAGGAAATCAGCGGTGAGACAACAAGCGTTACACCAGGAAAAATCATCGCCGGAACTTGATAACAAATTGATTTTCCTCCTCCTGTTGGCATAATGCACGCAACGTTTTCGCCTTGGAGGATTTGGCGGATTACCTCCTCCTGACCATTTCTGAAAGTATCATAGCCAAAATATTCTTTTAAAATAGATAAAGCTTTGTCAAACATTTATATTAATCCTCCTAATAAACCGAAACTTAGTCCTTTCCATTGTAACATTTTTTTTGCATGTAAAAAGTCGACAATTTTATAGGACTTCAAGCCTTCAGAGATTCTTTTTTTGCACTAACCAAAACTTATGAAGGAATTACCTATTCTTTTAGAGAACTTCCTATTATCAACATATTAGGGTGAGTACGATGGAGTAGTCTATTAATGTAAACTAGAAGGTTTAGATTTTAGCCTATTATGGAAAGGCTTGATGATATGCGAACAAAACTTGTTATAGTAGAAGGCTTGCCTGGAAGCGGCAAAACGACAACCGCTTCTGCATTACACGAAATAGTAAGAAATAACAACATAAATAGCGAGCTATATCTTGAGGGTAACCTTGACCATCCAGCTGATTATGACGGTGTCGCCAGCTTTTCTCTTTCTGAATGGGAACAGCTTTTGAACACCAATCAACAATGGGATGCATTAGTTTCGTATGGTCAGCAAAAAGGAGACAATATCCTTTTGCCTTACAGAAAAATAATCAATCAAGACAGCATGTTTTTTTCTAAAGAACAGCTGAACGATATTTATAAGCATGACATTTATGAATTGCCATTTGAACAGCATGCTATGCTAGCTGCTGAAAAATGGGCTGAATTTACAGAAAAAGCGCTGCAAGATGATAAGCTTTATATATTCGAATGCTGCTTCCTCCAAAATCCATTAACAATCGGCATGATAAAATGGGGAATCCCGCAGGAAATCGTGGTAGAGCATGTACTTTCTTTAGAAAAAATAATTCGCAAGCTCAACCCAGTGTTACTTTATGTAGACCAAGATAATCTTCCAAAGTCATTCCGTAAAGCATACAACGAAAGACCAGAGGAATGGAGAAACGGATTTATTGAGTATTATACAAAGCAAGGCTACGGAAAAAAACATCATCATACTGGTCTAAATGGTACAGTGGAAGTTCTAAAAAGAAGGAAAGAACTAGAATTGGAGATTTATGAACAGCTGACAATCAAGAAGTACATGCTAAACAATTCTCTATATGATAAATCATCAGCACGTGCCCAAATTACCGACACATTAGCTTCATTTTATCTAATCTAAAACAATAACAAAAAGGCATAAGCGATATCGCTTATGCCTTTGATGCTGTTTTTACAGCCAAGCTGCTCCAACAATGATCAATAGAATGAATAGAACAACAATCAATACGAATCCGCCACTACCATATCCACCAGATACTGGAGCTGCATAGCTGTATCCTCCACAACCACAAGAACCGTAACCACCATAACCGTATGCCATTTATAAAACACTCCCTCTTTTTATATTAATTTAATTAATAACCATAACCAACGTAGCTAGATCCTACAATGATTAATAAAATGAATAGCACTACAAGCAGAGCAAAGCCTCCGCCGAATCCTGCTGTTTGTTCACCACCCATTTAATCCACCTCCCTCATGCACATAAGCATCATATGTAGATACAGGTTGTCTCGAATGGGCACATTTTTATTTTTTTTTTATTTTTGTCCATTTTTATTAATTATCATAAAAATAGGCAATCTTCCTTTGAAAAGGAAAATTGCCTATCGTCCGAACTAGAAAAAAGGAATGAATGCAAGTGCTGCAATCAAGCCAAAAGAAAAACCAACTGCTGCTGCACCCCAGCCCCAGCCGCCATAGCCACCATAGCCGCGGTAATAACCAAATCCAAAACCGCCATAACCTCTTCTGCCGCCGCCTAATGGCCTAATGTAAACTTTGTTAGGAGTAACTCGATCAATGATTCCTGTATGAACTGTGCCGTTATGTGTACGAATACGGACACATTTTCCAACACCTTTCGAACATTGATTATAATAATTGTTCATCGCGCTTTCCACCTCCACTTATTTCCTTATATCTTATGTCCAAGCTATAAAAAAGTATGGACAGCCTTCCTATGACATTAGCGGAAAATAAAAAGCTCCCTTAAAAACAGCAAAAAGTCAGCCCTGCTTATAAGTTAATTTATTTTTAGCAAGTGCTGACTTTATAGAGTTATGACGGACTTTCATTCCATTGTTTTTTTAAAACAGCCTCCTGTTTTTCCAGACGAAGCAAGAATATATTCAGCCCTAGACCAATCACTGTTAAGACACTGAAAAATAAATATACATGAAAGATGCTGTAATGATCAAAAATAATGCCGCCGATAAAAGTATTGAACCAGTT
Organism: Bacillus sp. Au-Bac7; assembly: GCF_021341655.1. Classification (NCBI taxonomy): domain Bacteria; kingdom Bacillati; phylum Bacillota; class Bacilli; order Caryophanales; family Bacillaceae; genus Bacillus; species Bacillus sp. Au-Bac7. Next base: position 956,793 of record NZ_JAJTTG010000001.1, read on the forward strand.
GCCAAGCCCATTGCCAATCGCCGAATAGAAGGTGATTGATGTTGCAATTAAATGGACTGGCGCTATTCTTCTAATATATTGTAGACCTGCCGGAATGAACAGCCCCACACCAAATCCTTGCAGAAAAGCAGTGGCATAAACGAGTGTTAAATTCGGTTCTGTAAAATAAAAAATCCATCTGATTAAGGAGAGTATTCCCGAAAATAATGTAATTTCTAACAGGCCGAATTTTTTTATCCATGCCCCTGCAATTCGCATAAAAGGGACTTCTGACAGGACCGCTATTAAAAAGGCTATCCCTATTCCGGTATATGTACCTCCGCTTCCTTCCACAAACAAACCAAAAAAAGTGTTGTTAGCCAGATTCGGACTAAAAATCATAAACGTGATGATTAAAAACAGCATGTACTTTTTATGGGCTAACAGCTTGCTTGCTCCTTTAAGGGGATTGCTGTTTGCAGCAGCTTTTTCACGGGGCATCTTAACTGTTGTAAGCGAGCAAATCAGCAATGCAGCGAAAAAGGAAATAAAAATAATGCTCGGGGAAACTTCTGAAATCCTGCCCATTACAAAGACAGCAATCCCAAAACCTAAAGCTCCGTACATCCGCACATTTCCGTAATCAAGATTATGTTCACTCGTGTATTTTATCGTGATGCTGTCAGAAATCGGGACGATTGCACTTTGGAATACGGCAATCAATGTCGCAATCACAAAAATCCAGATAAACTGGTCCATAAACAAATACCCTAGACCACATAATCCAGCAAAAAATGCGCATAATTTAAGGATAGATGTGGGCGCATTTGTCTTATCAGAAAGAATTCCCCAAAAGGGTTGAAAAAATATGGTGACAACAGGGCCAATCGACATAATAATGCCAATTTCAAAACCAGATAAACCAATCGAATTGTTTAAATAGACACTAAGCAGCGGAGCTATGCTGCCGCTGCCAAAAAAGGCAAAAAAATAAAAGCATTGCAGGATAAAAAGTTGTTTTTGTGTTTTCATTTAAGTCCGGTCTCCTTTGCTTTTACCATTATATATCAGCATCTGAATACATGAAATGAATTTACAGAAAAAAACCAATAAGGAGCTTATATTTATGCTGGAGGCTGCAATATGGGGAGCTATCGCTAGTCTGTCTTTGTTTATCGGAAGTATAATCGGCCTTTGTTTTGAGGTACCTGCAAAAGTGAATGCCTATTTGATGGCACTGGGGACAGGAGTGCTTATCGGTGCTTCTGCCTTTGACCTGCTTGTCGAATCAATGGAAAAGAGCGGGCTTTTGATGACTTCTGTCTCTTTTCTTGGAGGGGCCCTTCTGTTTACTTTAATTGAAGTTTTCTTGTATATGAAAGGCGGTACAAACAGAAAACGGTCAACCGGAAATATTGCTTCCCACTCAGGCATAGCCATATTCATCGGAACTTTAATGGATGCTATTCCCGAATCGTTAATTATCGGTTTAAGCTTGATCGCAACCAACCATGTCGACATTCTGTTTATTGTCGCCATCTTAATCAGCAATTTTCCGGAGGCCCTTTCTTCTACTGTCGGCTTAAAAAAAGATGGCTACAAAAAAAGAAAGATTTTATTTCTATGGGCAAGTGTTGTAGGTATATCCGCACTAAGCAGCTTAATCGGCTACTCATTTATGGCAAATGCCTCCGAAATAGTTATTGCGAGTATTGAAGCTTTTGGTGCTGGAGGACTAATTGCAATGGTTTGTTCCACTATGCTGCCTGAAGCTTACCAAAAGGCTGGTCCGGTTGTTGGGTTTATCAGCTGTATCGGCTTAATGATTGCTCTTGGACTGACCTAAGATTCTGCTATCTTATTTAGCGATCTTCTTTTGACTGCTAGTTACATTTACGTCTTTTAGCTTCCCTTTTTTTCCGGAAAGGATGTACATATTTACTGCTCCGACAAACAAGCCTCCGCCAATAATATTGCCAATAGTCACCGGAATAAGATTATGAAGCGCGTTTCCTATTGTAATAAATTCAGGATGGGGAACAATTAATGCAATGGAAAACAGTCCCATATTGGCAATACTGTGTTCATAGCCTGAGACCATAAAGCCGAAAACAATAAGCATGGTAGCTAATACTTTTCCCACATCTTCTTTCATATTCATTGGAATCCAAATTGCCAAACAAACAAGCCAGTTACACAGTATAGCCCGTATAAACAGCTCTAATGTTGTTGCGCTCATTTTGCTGTTTGCGACCTCCATCAGCCAAGTTGTTTTTTCCTCCAAATGAAACAACCCGGAATAGTAAATAAGAACCACAAAAAGTACAGCGCCGGCAAAATTGCCTAAATATACGGTAACCCAGTTATAAAACGTATCACTCCAGGTTGTTCTGCCGGCAATTGTGCTCATTGTAAAGGCCATTGTATTTCCGGTAAAAAGCTCCCCACCCCCAAACATGATAAGCACTAGTGCCAGGCCGAAAAACATAGCTGTCATCATATAAGTTCCGGGCGAATGTACATCATAAAAAGGCTGTGCCAGCTTATAACAAATCACAAGGGCAAAGCCAATATACATACCTGCTAAAATTGCTTTTGTAAAATACCGGAGAAAGGAGCAATCAATCAGCTCTTTCTTTTTTAAAGCATAGGCAACCGCCTTCTTAATTGGTTCCTGTTCCATTTTGTGTTCACCCTCTCTCAATCAACAGTTTGCTCACTATTGAACAATCAATGACATTATATATTATTTTTTTGAGAGAATGACAAAGAAAAAACATGTTTCACAAAATTGTAGCATTTATTGCCTTTTTTCCTATTCATACGATGGAAACAGCATATAATGTACAACGGAACATGTTTTTAGCAGTGTAATTTAATGTGTTGTAGAGGAAGTCAATTTATTAGGTTGGCGGATGGGAACGATTAAATGTGATCTAGGTTTAGTGAAGCTTATTTTGATCCCTGATTTTTTCATCTTATTTACTAAATCAACAAGCTGTTTTCTAGCCATTTATATCTACTCCTTTATGTCCTGTTATATGTAGTGTACAGAAAATATATGAAAAAAATATGAACATTTAATAAAATTTTATTGATATTTTACGTATTCCCCAATCCAAGCACCTAAAACTCGTTTTAGTCATTTTAACGCTTACAAATCATATTCGCTTAAGATTAAACAATTCCTCCTTTTTTTATAAAAAATCTCAAATCTTACATAAGGAAAACGCGGAGATTGAGTAAGTTTTTCTAAGAAAAATTCGCTCTTACCTGTTAATGATGGTATAATTTTATGGATATTGTATTTTGGAGGAAAAAATATAAATGATAACAGTTAGCAATGTTGGTCTTCGATATGGTGATCGTAAATTATTTGAAGATGTTAATATTAAATTCACACCTGGGAATTGTTATGGTTTAATCGGGGCAAATGGTGCCGGTAAATCAACTTTCCTTAAAATTCTTTCCGGTGAACTGGAAGCTCAATCCGGTCATGTTTCATTAGGCCCTGGAGAAAGGCTTGCTATCCTGAAACAGAACCATTTTGAGTACGAGGAGCATGAAGTGCTGCAAGTAGTCATCATGGGTCATACAAGACTGTATGAAGTAATGAAGGAAAAAGATGCTATTTATATGAAAGAAAACTTCTCTGACGAGGACGGTATGAAAGCTGCTGAACTTGAAGGTGAATTTGCTGAATTAAATGGTTGGGAAGCTGAATCAGAGGCGGCAATCCTATTAAAAGGATTAGGAATCAATGAAGATCTGCACAATAAAAAAATGGCAGACATCAGCGGATCAGAAAAAGTTAAGGTACTTCTTGCACAAGCACTATTTGGTCAGCCAGACGTTCTTTTGCTTGATGAGCCTACAAACCATCTTGACATTGGCGCAATCCAGTGGCTAGAAGAATTCTTAATCAACTTCGAGAATACTGTTATTGTTGTTTCCCATGACAGACATTTCTTGAACAAAGTATGTACTCATATTGCTGATTTGGATTACAGCAAAATTCAGATTTATGTTGGTAACTACGATTTCTGGTATGAGTCAAGCCAATTAGCTTCTAAAATGGCAAATGATGCAAACAAGAAAAAAGAAGAAAAAATTAAAGAGCTGCAAAACTTTATCGCACGATTCAGTGCAAATGCATCAAAATCCAAGCAGGCAACATCAAGAAAAAAATTGCTTGATAAAATTTCTCTGGACGATATTAAACCATCTTCTAGAAAATATCCATATGTTGCATTTACACCTGAAAGAGAAATAGGAAATGACCTATTGCGTGTAGAGAATCTGTCAAAAACAATTGATGGCGTTAAAGTTCTAGATAACATCAACTTTATCATGAACAAAGATGACAAAATTGCTCTTGTTGGAAAAAATGAACTGGCAAAAACTACTCTATTCCGCATTTTAATGGGAGAAATTGAGCCAGACAGCGGTTCCTTCAAATGGGGAATTACGACAACACAAAGCTACTTCCCTGCAGATAACTCTGAATACTTCGCACGTGACGAGCAAAGCCTAGTTGATTGGCTGCGCCAATACTCACCAAATGATCAGACAGAAAGCTTCTTGAGAGGTTTCCTTGGCAGAATGCTGTTCTCTGGTGAAGAAGTAATGAAAAAACCTAGCGTTCTTTCCGGAGGAGAAAAAGTCCGCTGCATGCTTTCCAAAATGATGCTTAGCGGTTCCAACGTGCTGCTTATGGATGAACCAACAAACCACTTGGATCTTGAATCCATTACAGCATTAAACAACGGCCTTATTAACTTTAAAGGCTCCTTGCTGTTCGCATCACATGACCATCAGTTTGTTTCTACAATCGCAAACAGAATCTTTGAGATTACACCAAGCGGCCTAGTAGACAAACAAGTAACTTATGATGAGTACTTGGAAGATGCACAGCTGCAAAAGCAAGTAGCTGAAATGTATAAATAAGTACAAAAAAATGGGCCCTGCTTGTTGCAGGGCCCATTTTTTATTGCACTATAATATTGATAATGGGTTAGTAGGTATTTTTAACTTATTTGTTAAAGTGATACAAAATACCCAAAATACGTTTATAGGAGTAATAGAAGTCTTTATTCAAAAAATGAACGGAAGTGGTGAGACTCCTACAAGAATAGCGAAACAGCCTTGTCCCACTGGAAAGCGAACCACAGCAGTGCTAATCAACATCCCTAGTTTACCAATAAATTTATCAAGCTTACTATCAAACAGTCTTCTTTTGCTATCTTTTCTTTTTGTATATAACAGCAGCTGCTATGATACCAATAACAAGGACACCAGCTATGACCTTAATAGAAAGATAAGAACTATCGCTTTCTTCCTTATTACTTAAAGTGTCACCAGCTTGAAGCACATCGAGAGGCACCTTTTCCTTCAGCTGAAGTGATTGAATAGTATCGCCAGCTTTTGTCTGCATCAACAGCTCTCCAGTCGGTGTGATAACTGGTGTGCTGTTATCCTTCGGAACAGTGACAAGCTCGGTCTTTTCTGTTTGAAAGACTTTACCTGCAACTGGATATTGCATACCTGGCGGAAACGTGTCATTTATAAAATTTTTGAAGCCATAATCAAACATTGCTTCTGTATCTTCATAAACATCCTCTTTCCAATCACCTTTCAGGACAATTGCAATTAAGTTTAGCCCGTCATTGGCAGCAGACGTTGCTAATGTTTGTTTGGATTGATCTACATAGCCGGTTTTCCCACCGTTGACACCTTCATACGGCAGTTCTCCCTTTAACATAAGATGGTGGGTAACAAGCGTCGTATCCCAAGATAATCCATCCCAGTTCAACTCTTTCGTACCGAAAATAGCTCGGAAGGCTTCATTTCTTAACGCATACTTTGTGATAAGCGCCATATCATAAGCAGTCGTATAATGGTTTTCATTGAACAAACCACTTGGATTCGTAAAATGAGTCGACTTTACTTTTATTTCTGTTTTCAAATAGTCATTAAAGTTTTGTTCAAATTGCGCAGGACTTCCATCTAGATATTCTGCAACTGCATCTGCAGCATCATTGCCTGAATTGACAAGCATACCATTCAGCAGTTTTCCCAGACTGACTTTTTCACCAGTCTCTAAATAAACACTGGTCCCCTCTTCTTCTGCTGCATGTTTGCTTACCATTACCATATCGTCTAAAGAACCTTTTTCTAATGCGTATATGGCCGTAGCGATTTTCGTCAAGCTCGCTGGATACATTTTTTTATAGCCGTTTTTTTGGAATAGTACTGCACCTGTTTTTTCATCAAGCAAAAGTGCCGACTCGCTCTTTAACTCGAGTTCTTTCTCCTCTTTTCCTGCAGCTGATGCAGTTGACGCAAAAAGAAAGCTCAAAAGAACAAGTGCGGCAATACTAATCTTCATCTGTAAATCACCTAATTTTTCGTCTCTTTTCAATTACCATGACTATTTTACCAGATTTTACTCTTGATTGCACAGCGATCATATGTTTCAATTCATTATCATTTTCTATATTTGGATAATTTATTAGAAAATTTTTTCAAACTAACGTTTAAATGACAGGAAACACCGTTGACCAAGTCAGCGGTGTTTCCTGTCATTAGATTAAGCTGTTATTTAATTCCTTTGCTTTATTAACGGCATGAAGATACACTTTCTCTGGAAAACCCGTAATCCTCAGCAGTTCGATTGCGTTTCTTGTGTTGGACGCACCTTCTTTTATTAAAAAATCAAAGATGATTTCATCGTCTACTATCTGTTCTCTGAAATGATAATTTTTGTATTTATCATTAAGCATCTCTGTTAATTCTATATCATGAGTTGCCGCCATGATTTTTGTATTGCTGCAATGATTTAAATATTCCAGTACTGATTCGGCGGCAGCAACCCTCTCCATTGTATTAGTGCCTTTAAAAATCTCATCCATAAATACATACAATAACATATCACTGCTATTGTTTCTTCTGTCAAAGATTCTTTTCAATGCCTTAATTTCACTTAAAAAATAGCTTTGTCCCTTTTCGATATCATCAGACATTGCCATGGAAGAGTAAACCTCCCCTCTTGTAAGTCTGATTTTATGGCTAGTACTTGTATTTAAAGCTTGTGAAAATATAATATTTACAGCAATAGTTTTGATGAAGGTCGATTTTCCTGAAGCATTCGAACCGGTCAGCAAACTATTTTGCGTGAATTCAAAGTCATTGCCAACAGGGTTGCTTACTAAAGGATGATAGCCATTAACAATTGTCAAAGAATCATTATCAGTGTATTCTGGCAAACAATAATATGGCAATGTTTTTCTCCACAAAGCAATCGAATAATACAAATCAATTTCCGCTGTTTTTCTCCATGCCAACTCGTATGTTTGACTGTTATTGTTTATAAGATAAACGATGTAATGAAAAACAAAATAATCTATAAGAAAAATTGATTTCAACATCGTAAATAGTTGCAGTATTAAATTTGTACCCGTCGGATCATCTTTCAATAAAAAAACACTGATAAAAGGAGCACTTTTTAGTTTACTTGTCTTTTTTAAAAAGTCAGTGTCCTGATTTAGCTTCGCGATATTTCTGGAGGTAAGCAGGATAGTTAGGCAATAAAACAAGCTTTCATATTCAGCTTCGTTTTTAGAACGGTTTATGTAGAATAAAAAACTGTTCACTAATATGCTAATAAAAAATAACCCTAAACCAATTTGAAGGGAAAATCCAATGATTGCTAATCCTATAATCGGAAGCAAACCTAGCAATATATATATTTTATTGAAACTACTATCAGGTTTTGCATAAATATATTTGGAAGAGTTAGCATACGGTGCTTTTCCTAATGCTGATAAAATCAGTGATAACTTCGTGCGGTATTCTTTGTTTAAACTTATTTTTTCTATCTTTTTTTCTTCAAACAAATGCGTTTCATGTGGTGCTTTTAATCGATAGTACAGCAATTCCTCACCGATTGATGTAAAGGTGAAATTAATCGTCTTAAAAATTTTAGTCAAATTTAGATCATGCCAGGTAATATGATCGACGACAGCATTCTTTTCTTTATTTAAGTTCACATTTTCATAGAGATATGTAAATGTTTCATGGAAATTTTCTGTATGATCTAATTTCTCATTCTTGTCCCATAAACTTAAAATAAGCTTTTTCCTTTTCCGCGAATAATACATATTAACAAGTACAGCTATTCCGCTTACTATTACGATTATAAAAACATAAAACATATTTTCCTCCTATTCTAGCATTTGAATATACTTTATTTTAACTTAAAATCCAATTTATTACCAAATTTGTTTTTTATTATCTTATTTGAATGCGCAGAATTATTTAATTTACAATAGAAAAAAGAGCTGAATAATATTTCAGCTCCTTTTACCCTTAGCAACAAGCATTGTTACTTGTGCTGATGTAAACGGCAGGGATGACTTCCTTCTATACCCTAAATACTTTGGCTCCCATATGTCACAATATTTGTTTTTAAAATTCCGCAATCCTTGAAAATGATAAAAAACATGTCCGTGCTTAAAGATTTGCGCGGCCACCTTTTCACTTAAGAAGGAAAAGCGTGAAATCCCAAGATTGGATAATGGAGCCATTCCTAAATTACAGCTTTCCGTCCCTGCTTCCTTCAAATACTCAAAGGTATGCAAATACAGAAAATCCATCGATCCAGATGGAGCGCCAGGCAAACTTCTCATTAAATCTATCGACCACATTTGTTTTTGTTGATAGGAAGGAATCAGTGTTAAAAATGAAATTATTTTACCATCAGGATCTTTTACGTAGATTATTTTACATGTATTTATATAATCCCTTTCAAAAAAACCTAATGAAAAGCCTTTTTCTCTTCTTCCTCCAAGCCATCTGTAGCTTATATTCTCCAGTTCATTTAAAAGTTTTAGATCATGTTCTGGCAAAGAAACTTGCACAGTATAGCCTTCTCTTTCAAATTTATTTTTTATCGCTCGATAATTTTTCATTTTTTTACCTGTCAGTGAAAAGCTGTTCAAGTCTACATGACCTTCTTCACCAAGCTTAAAAAAATCATATCCGTTAGCATGTAGAATCGGCAGCATATTTCGGCTCGTTTGGTAAAAGACGGGCGTAAATCCATAAATATCAGCTTTTTCATAAAGCTCCTCCACGGCTTTTACAAAGTCTTTCTCTTCGCCGATAGGGTCTCCTAAAACAATCAGTTTGTCTGCATATGTTTCATATGCAAACAGCACATTCCGCTCTTTATTCCAAAAGATATATTTATCATGCAAAAAGATAAGATGTGCTAAAGTGGTGCCATTATACTTTTCCAAATGTTCCATTATCTCTGCTTCCATTTCTCTAGATGGCAATTTTGTTAAGCTCTTCGGCTTCTTAATCCAATAGCCTACAAGGATGATGATAAGAGCAATAAATAAAGAAACAAATGCACTCCAAAACAGACTTTTTGCATCTGAAATAATATAGGGCTTCACAAATTTAGGGACACTTGCAATGCTTGTTGGCAAATTTAAATAACCAAGCGTCAAATAACCAAATGAAAAAAAGGATATAACAATTATGTCAAAGCAAATTTTCCCCCAGGTTAGGACAAAGCTCTCCCGGTAGAACTTGCCCCTTGAGAGCAGCAGAAGGATTAACACAACAACGATGATTGTTGCTTCTTCATAATCAAGCCCTTTTAAAAATGTCGTAACAGCCGCAATTGCCAAAACGAATAAAGTGAGATGATAGGTCCTCTTTTCCCTGTATTCTATCCCTCTAGCAAGACCTAAAAGGACAAGACCTGCTCCGACGGATACGTGATGGGAAATGTTCATGACAGGCAAACTGATAAATTGCTCTGTAAGGCGCAGTCTTTCTAAAATCCCTGGTACTGCACCTGAGATTAACAGCAAAATTCCTGAAAGAAACACAAGAATTGTCAGAAAGAAATGACTGATATTCTGCACAACTGCACGCGGGATATTGTTCCAATATTTATTCCACTTTTTCCATAAATCGCGAATAAGCAAAATCAAACCAGTGAAGAACGGTATAAAATAATAGCCTATTCTGTACAGGAGAAGCACAACAAGCAGTTTTTCTGTAGAGACACCTATATATTCAAGGCCCCATAGAAATACAAGGTCAAATGCTCCGATTCCACCAGGAATCATGCTGACAATCCCAGCACCGACAGCAATAAGGAAAATCTTCAGAAAGTCCCAGCCTCCTACAGGGAGGTCAACAAGGCATGCGAGCCAATATAAGTAGAAATAAATGAAGCTCCACTCTAAAATAGATGCACCGAGCAGCGAAGCTGCCATGTTACGGGATTTAATAATCTTATGTAAATTGGTTTTCTTTATGAAATAGCTGATGATAAGGATTGGCAGTATGGCCGAAACGACTAAGGTTGTCACCATCAGCCAATGATGATTCTGTATGAGCGGCATCTTCCAGCTGTCAAATAAAATCACCCAAGTTAAAAAACTAACTCCAGTTAAGTAAAACATCGTGATAAAAGCAATACCCTTCATCAGCCTCTTCTTGTCTTGCTCATATTCTTTATAAAAATAAGTTCTTAAGGCGATACCAATTAATCCGCCAAATCCAAGCAGATTAGAAAAGGAATTGCTGATAAGAGAATACTTGGTCAGCTGTTTCACTGATATTTGTGCATTTAAATATTTGCTTAAAAAATGATCATAAAAATACATTGGCGATAACGCTATAAATCCAAAAACAACGATGAGGACTAGCTCCAAAAAGTCCAATTTATCAATATATTTCATTAACAGCCCGAAATCGATGGTAAGGAACATATCCCTGAATTCCAATGAAACAAGCAGCAGCAAGGTTACTGGAAATAGTATTTTCAGCAGCAGCATTATTCGGTCTTTTGTTATAAACGACATTAAAACACCTCAAAAAATTTTTTGCGCTTCAATTGATATTTAGTAATCATTAAAGCATGTCCATCATTGCCTTTGACTTACATGAAAGACCAATGAATGGCAGATAAAAATAAGAATACAAACCAGGAGAAAAAAATACATACTCCCCTATCATATCTTAAATCGGCTGTGCGGAAAATAAAAATTAACTTTTTTACATGCATTTTCCATTAGTAAAATTATGCACAAGTCACATTACTGCTAATCCTATAGTTCACTGGTAATTTAAAATCCCATTAAAACAGATTTACTATTTTGCTTTTCTATTATATAACAGTTAACAAGAAGCAATTTTGTTATACACTTTAAAATACGAAGATTTTATGCTATTTCACTTTTCTCCCCCCTCCCCAAGTCTTGTCATATCAACAGTTCACAGATTAGTCACAGAATTGCCTTAACTTATACATAATTTTGTGAAATACATCACATTATTATCTGTTATATTTAATTTAGAAATATTTTTAATATCTGTTATACAAAAAAAGAGGTGACTAGTAATGGAAAAGCTGGAAACAAATTATTGGAATGGATTTAAAAGCGGCAGTTGGGAAAAGGAAGTGAATGTGCGCGACTTTATCTTAAAGAATTTCAAACCGTATCACGGCGACTCTTCTTTTTTAAGCGGTCCGACTGTGGAGACAACGCAGCTGTGGGAACAAGTTCTTGAGCTTTCTAAGAAAGAAAGAGACAGAGGCGGTGTTTATGATCTCGACACTGACATCCCTTCTACAATTACATCGCATGGTCCTGGTTATTTGGACAAAACAAAGGAAAAGATTGTCGGTGTTCAAACAGATGAGCCATTCAAAAGATCCTTCCAGCCTAACGGCGGCATCAGAATGGCAGTGCAAGCGTGTGAGTCTTACGGTTATAAAGCAGACGAAAAATTAGAAGAGTTCTTTACTAAACACCGAAAAACACATAATGCCGGCGTCTTTGATGCATACACAGATGAAATGCGCCTTGCACGAAAAGCAGCAATTATCACAGGGCTCCCTGATGCATATGGACGGGGCCGGATTATCGGCGATTATCGCCGTGTAGCTTTATACGGTATTGACTTCTTAATAAAAGAAAAACAAAAAGACAAAAAAGCAACAAGCTCAATTATGACAGAAGATGTTATGCGTCTTAGAGAGGAAGTTTCAGAGCAAATCCGTGCTTTAGCTGAACTGAAGGAGCTGGGAGAAAGCTACGGCTTCGATTTGTCCAGACCAGCTGCTAATACACAAGAAGCGTTTCAATGGCTGTATTTAGCTTATCTGGCAGCAATTAAAGAGCAAAACGGGGCAGCAATGAGTCTTGGACGTGTTTCCACTTTTCTTGATATTTATATTGAACGAGATTTAGAGCTGGGATTACTAACAGAGAAACAAGTCCAAGAGATTGTCGATCATTTCATCATGAAGCTGCGCCTTGTTAAGTTCGCCAGAACGCCAGACTATAACGAACTGTTCAGCGGCGATCCTACATGGGTAACTGAGTCAATTGGGGGTATGGCTAATGACGGACGGCCGCTTGTGACAAAGAACTCATTCCGCTTTCTCCATACACTTGATAATCTCGGACCTGCGCCTGAACCGAACTTAACAGTTCTTTGGTCCACCCAGTTACCGGAGAATTTTAAAAAGTACTGTGCTCAAATGTCCATTCAAACAAGCTCGATTCAATATGAGAATGATGACATTATGAAACCTCACTGGGGTGATGATTACGGAATTGCCTGCTGTGTTTCTGCGATGGAAATAGGCAAGCAAATGCAGTTCTTCGGCGCTCGTGCGAATCTTGCAAAATGTCTTCTATATGCAATTAACGGAGGCAAAGATGAAAAATTGAAAGTACAGGTCGGCCCTGACTACAGCCCTGTTGCTTCTGAGTATTTGGATTATGACGAAGTGATGGAGAAATTCGATCAAATGATGGAATGGCTGGCAGGTCTTTATATCAATACATTAAACGTCATCCATTATATGCATGACAAATACAGCTATGAAAGAATAGAAATGGCCTTGCATGATACAGAAATATTACGGACGATGGCAACTGGAATTGCTGGACTAAGCGTAGTGGCAGACTCATTGAGCGCTATCAAATATGCAAAAGTGAAAGCAATCAGGGATGAAAACGGCATTGCCGTTGATTTTGCCACAGAAGGAGATTATCCGAAATACGGAAACAATGATGATAAAGTTGACAGCATTGCCGTTTCTATTGTCGAAAGTTTTATGAAAAAGCTGCGGAAACATGTGACTTACCGCAACTCTATGCACACAATGTCCATCCTGACGATTACTTCGAATGTTGTGTATGGTAAAAAGACAGGAAACACACCGGATGGGCGCCGTGCCGGCGAACCGTTCGCACCTGGAGCAAATCCAATGCATGGCCGGGATACAAAAGGCACATTAGCCTCTCTGTCATCTGTTGCTAAACTTCCTTATGATTCATCTTTGGACGGTATATCTAATACTTTCTCTATTGTTCCTAAAGCACTCGGCAAAGAGGAAGAAGACCGTGCATCCAATCTTGTATCTATATTAGACGGTTACGGAGTAAAGGCCGGTCATCATTTAAATGTAAACGTATTTAACAGAGAAACACTTCTAGATGCAATGAAGCATCCAGAATCATATCCGCAGTTGACTATTCGTGTCTCAGGTTATGCCGTCAACTTTATTAAACTGACACGTGAACAGCAATTGGATGTCATTAACAGAACATTCCACGAATCTATGTAATTTCTCCCCTCTCAGGCTTGCAGTAAGAATTGCTGCTAGCCTGAGAAGATTGCTTTTATAAAAAACCGGCATACAAGGAAAAGTGAGACCCCTTCTTTCCCTTGTATGCCTAATAAATTGCCCCACACACAGAAAGGAGCATAATCATGAAAGGCAATATCCATTCCATTGAAACATTTGGAACCGTTGATGGACCAGGCATACGATATGTATTATTTATGCAAGGCTGTTTGTTGCGCTGCCAATTTTGCCACAATGCAGATACTTGGGAAATGAATGTTAGCAAAGAAGTTGAAGTAAAGGAAATCATCGACGATTTAACAGCCTACCTCCCTTTTATTCATGCATCAGGAGGAGGAATAACAGTAAGCGGAGGTGAACCGCTGCTGCAGCTCCCCTTTCTAATCGAACTGTTTAAAGAATGTAAAAAAATAGGTATTCATACAGCAATTGACACATCAGGAGGCTGCTATTCAACAGCACCTCATTTTCAAGAACAGCTACTAGAGCTATTTTCCTTTACAGATTTAATTTTACTAGATTTAAAGCATATCAACCGTAAAAAACATATTAAATTAACAGGAATGGGAAATGACCATATCCTTGCCTTTGCTACCTTTCTGTCTGAAAAACAGATACCTGTTTGGATACGGCATGTTCTCGTACCAACTATTAATGACAGTCGAGAAGACTTGAGTATGCTTGGAGATTTTATTGCGACATTGTCTAATATCGAAAAAGTTGAAATCCTTCCTTACCATAAACTAGGTGTTTATAAATGGGAATCGCTTGGTCTAGAATACCCATTAAAAGGAATTGAACCTCCAAGTGAAGCCTCTGTCCAGTTCGCATATAACATGCTTACAGGCTCTCAAATAAATAATTAAGATGATTTTTCGACAGAGAAAAGCCTCAAGCAAAAAAGAATCATTAGCTCGAGGCTTTATATTTATGACAGCTGCCAAAAGACAGCTAATGTGATTATTCTTCGTCTTCTCCATATTCTTCGTCTTCTTTAGAATCTTCAACTTTACCTTTTCCTACTGATAATCCCCATGTAAAGTTAACTGGTACGTTCAGCAGCAGCATGCTTAAGTTCACACCAAATAGTGTCATAGTTTTCCCTCCCTCTTACTATTTTTCCTGCCTATTTCTTCACTTAAAAAGTGAGCATCTTTTTTACTTACACTGCTAACTTATGTAAAACATCTAGGACATGCCTGTGTGAATAACCAGTTTTGGTTATTCACACCAAAAAAACCTCCCGTTTTATAACGAGAGGTTAATCCATTTATTTCTTCCACCAATCATCAAACATAGATGCAGGCACTTGTCGTTTATGTTCTGTAATTAAGTAACGAGCTTCAATTTTTTCAGCTGCTTCTTGTGGGACTTCCTTACCTTCTAAGTAGTCATCCAACTGATCATAAGAAATTCCAAGCTCTGTTTCATCTGCTTGACCTGGTTTCTCATCAAGCAAGTCAGCAGTCGGTACTTTTAAGTAAATTCTTTCTTCTGCTCCAAGTTCCTTTAACAGCTGTTTCCCTTGGCGCTTTGTAAGACCAGTTAACGGCAGTACATCTGCTCCGCCATCTCCATATTTTGTGAAGAAGCCTGTAACTGCCTCTGCAGCATGATCTGTACCAATTACTAGTAAATTTAACTGACCGCCAATTGCATACTGCGCAATCATTCTCGCTCTAGCCTTGATATTTCCTTTATGATAATCAGCTAGTGGAGTATCGGCCATTTCATCATAAACTCTCTTAAATTCGTCAACAGGACCACGAACATTGAATTCAAGCTCTTTATCTGCTGCAATAAACTTCAGTGCTTTGTTAGCGTCGTCTTCATCTGCTTGCACACCATATGGCAATCTTACTGCAACAAATGTAGCATCATAACCTTCACTGCGAAGCTCTTCCACAGAAAGCTGAGCCAATCTGCCTGCAAGAGATGAATCCTGGCCCCCGCTTATTCCTAATACAAATCCTTTTGCTTTTGTCTTTTTCAAGTATTCTTTCAGAAAGTTAATGCGCAGTCTTATTTCTTCTTTAGCATCAATTTCAGGTTTCACGTTTAGTTCAGCGATAATTTGATTTTGTATGCTCATGTCAGCATTCCTCCTGTTATTCCTTATTTTTAATGTTGCTTTTTACTTTTTCTAAATGATTCATCTTGTTTTCCCAACAAAGCGGGCTTAAATCAACTGGATATTCCTCCGGATTGAGTGAACGCTTGTATTCATCCCACAGCACATCCAAGTTATCCTCCGCATATTTTTGTGATTCAAAAATTGTCGGTGACTTATAGATAAGCTCTCCATTTTGGAAAATATCCTTATGAATATCCTTCGCATGGAAATTAGTAACAAATTTACTGATATAAGTATGTGTTGGATGAAACATCTTTAAGCGCTCCTCTTCTTCTGGATGCTCCGTTTCCAAACAAATATAGTCACCTTCGGATTTATGGTTGATGCTGTTGATGATGCGGTATACCCTTTTAATGCCAGGTGTTGTCACCTTTTCTGGGTTTCCGCTGATTTTGATTGTATCTTGCATATTACCCTCTTCATCCTCAATTGAAACAAGCTTGTATACTCCGCCTAAAGCAGGCTGGTCAAAAGCAGTAATCAGCTTCGTGCCAATGCCCCATACATCAATCTGAGCTCCTTGAGCCTTCAAGTTGATAATCGTATATTCATCCAAATCATTGCTTGCTACAATTTTCGTATCTGTAAAACCTGCTTCATCAAGCATTTTTCGCGCAGCTTTGGAAAGATAAGCAAGGTCGCCGCTGTCTAATCTGATGCCGACAAAATTAATAGCATCACCAAGTTCCTTTGCCACTTTAATGGCATTGGGAACTCCTGAACGCAAAGTATCATACGTATCAACCAAAAAGACACAGTCTTTATGACGTCGTGCATACTTATGAAATGCCGTATATTCATCTCTGTAAGCCTGAATCATGCTATGAGCATGCGTTCCAGATACAGGGATGCCAAACAGCTTGCCTGCTCTAACATTGGACGTGGAGCTAAATCCGCCGATAAACGCTGCTCTTGTACCCCAAAGTGCCGCATCCAGTTCATGGGCGCGTCTGCTGCCAAATTCCATTACGACTCCCTCACCGATAGCATGCTTAATGCGAGATGCTTTTGTCGCAATCAATGTTTGGTAATTCACAATATTTAGCAATGCCGTCTCAATTATTTGGGCTTGAGCAAGCGGGGCCTCCACTCTTAACAATGGTTCATTAGCAAAAACGATTTCTCCTTCCTCTACTGAACGCAAGTTCCCGGTAAAACGAAAATCCTTTAAATACTCCAGAAAGTCCTCTTTAAAGCCGCTCTCTCTCAAATATTCAATATCACTGCTTGTGAAATGCAATTCTTTTATGTACTGAATTATTCTTTCTAATCCTGCAAAAACAGCGTATCCATTATTGAAAGGAAGCTTGCGAAAGTACACCTCAAATACAGCATTTCTTTCCGAAACGCCATCCTCCCAGTATGTTTCTGCCATATTAATTTGATATAAATCTGTATGCAGCATTAAGCTGTCATCACGAAAATTAAAACTCATGCTTTTCCTCCTGCGGTTTAACCAATTCGCCTTACAAAATGACTGCACCTAATGTGCTTTTAAAATGATCAATGGCCCAAATATGACCTGGTTCATTAAAGGATGCGGTCGCATTCTCATGAATGAAAAGGTTGAATCCTTTATTGTAACAATCTACAGCTGTATGAAGTACACAAATATCTGTACAGACACCTACTAAATGCACGTCCTTTATGTTTCTTTCATTCAGCTTTAATTCAAGATCAGTACCGGCAAAGGCACTATATCTAGTTTTGTCCATCCAGTATACATGCTCCAGTTCCTTGTTTTTCTCATACACTTCCTTTAATGAACCATAAAGGTTTCTGCCTTTTGTTCCTTTAATGTTATGAGGCGGAAACAGCTTTGTCTCAGGATGATATTGATCCTTTTCCGTATGTAAATCAATAGCAAAAACAGTAAAATGACCTTCTTCAATAAATTGTTTGGTAATAGCAGAAATAGTGCTTTCTATTTTCATTCCAGATTCTCCGCAAGGCAGAGCTCCCTCAATAAAATCGAAAGTATAATCTATATTTATTAGTGCTTTCACTTATGAGCAGCCTCCTAAGGTTACGCCAAAATATGTGAACACATTATACCGAACTTCGTTTCATTTTACCATAAACTAAACTTGTTCCATTTTGTAAGTGATGTATTTTTAACTCTATCATACACCTAATTATGACAATTATTAAGGAAAGTTTTTAGATTGAGACAAATTTTTAATAAAAATTAGGTATTTCCCCCTGTCAATCACCGTTTCAGTCATTTGAGTAAATTATGTACAAAGTATGACTGGTAATAGAACACGATTGCCATTTAGGCTTATTTTCGATATAATTTATTTGTTGATAACGAACCTGAGGTGTATAAATGTTCGAATTCTTAATAGATTTGACAAACATTCCAAGCTATCAAACCATCTACATTACCGTAATGATTGGATTAATGGTTAAATATTTTTGGGATATCAACCTGCAAATCACTGTTAATGATGATTTTATCGCATCAGACGGCCTTTACTTGCAAAGAGTCGTCACGACGGTAAATTTTAATGTTCAAAAATACAATACTCCTATTTTGCAATGGATATGCAAGAATATCCGCAAAAGAATGGAAAGTTCCGCTGATGATCCGGAAAAACCGCTTCTCCTCCTGAATTAAACAAAATTTTTTCAACGAACTAGGAGGAGTCGAAATGACAAAATCAGCAAAAAAACTTTTATTAGTATTTATGACAATATTAACTGCCGTTATGCTTAGCGCATGTTCAACAGCAGGAAACGGAAGCGGGAACAGCGGTGGCTGGTTCCATAACACGGTCGTAGAGCCTTTCGCTTCTTTAATACATGGAATGGCAATGATGTTTAACGGCAACTTCGGTCTTGCCATCATCTTGATTACCCTTATTATTCGCCTTCTATTGATGCCGCTTATGTTAAGACAATACAAAAAGCAGCAGCAGATGAAAGAAAAGATGGAAATAATCAAGCCGGAAATGGACAGAATCCAAAAGAAAATAAAAGCGACGAAAGACCAGAAAGAACAGCAAAACCTACAACGGGAAATGATGGATCTTTATAAGACACACGGTGTCAATCCATTATCAATGGGCTGTCTGCCTATGCTTATTCAGATGCCGATTCTCATGGGCTTCTATTACGCGATAAGAGGCTCACAGGAAATTGCCAGCCATTCATTCCTATGGTTTAATCTTGGCCATTCAGACCTTATTTTAACAGCTATCGCTGGTATTGTTTATTATTTACAATTCCGTGTTACTCAAAACACGATGACTGCTGAACAACAAAAACAAATGAAATTTATGGGATTAATTTCCCCAATCATGATTGTTATGGTTTCTCTTAATGCTCCAGCTGCCCTGCCGTTATATTGGACAGTCGGCGGAATCTTCCTTATCTTCCAGTCTATGCTTGGAAGAAAGCTGTATCCGCCTGCCAAAGTGACTGAAAGCACGAAAGAAGTTAAACAATAAGGAAAAAAGCAGAACGGACCTTAGTCCGTCTGCTTTTTTATTTACCCAATATTCGCAGTTAAATAACCAAACCACACAAAAACAAGTCCTCCGCCAAACGAGAGCACTATATACCTATAAAAGGTTATTTTGTTGTTTTCCTTCCACAACTGAACTGCCTCAACAGCCAATGTAGAAAAGGTCGTAAATGCCCCTAAAAACCCGACTGCAAACAACAAATGTACCATTTCACTCACATGCAGTCCTGAAAGTAATCCTAATAAAAAAGAACCAACTAAATTAACTATCAGAGTGGCAACTGGCAAAACAGTAGTGATTTTTGACTTTATGTATTGTATTAACCAAAATCGGCTGATTGCGCCGATAAATCCGCCGATGGCGACTGCACCAATCATGTTAACCATCGTTCTGCCCTCTTTCTGCAAGCTTTGATCCTGTCTTCATTCCGATATAGGCAGCTGCTAGGCCGAGAGATGCACTTGCTGCCATATACATAAATGCCTGCAGTATTTTACCTGATTGCAAAAGGTTCAGTGTGTCGAGACTGAAGGTCGAAAGGGTCGTGAATGAACCGAGAATGCCTGTGCCGACCGCTGTTGCAAGTTCTGGCGGAAAGCTGACTCGGCCAGCAGCATATTTTGTTAAAGCACCGAGAAGAAAAGAGCCTGCTATATTAATACATAATGTATGTAACGGAAAGCTTCCCTGCCCTATGCTGCATAAAAATCTGGCGACACTGCCAATTATGCCGCCTATTCCTACATACAAATAAATCATGAAGTAATCCCTTCTTTCCATTCAAAAAGGAGAAAACATCAGCTGCTTTCTCCCGTTCCCGCTTTTATAAATCTTGAAAATAATCCTTATAAAAACCGCCTACTTTTCCTGAGTTATCAACAATGAAGTAAAACTCTTCTGTTTCATTTTTAACTTCATATGTTTGACCGACAGTCAATACTCTATTAACAATATACTTGCTTGCATCTGTATGTATGCACTTTACTTTTTTAACAGTGTTTTTGTCATTCCAAATTTCATGTATCAATTGATAAAGCCCCTTTCACTTATATACTACTTTAGTATATAGCCAGTAAGCCCTTCAACGCAACAAATCCTTAGCTTAAGACACTAAATTCTTTTCATTATCGAAAAGAAAATTAATGCTGCTTCGGTTGAACGTATACCATTTTCCTGTCGAAGCTTGTTGAAAAGTGATATAGCATTGTTTATTTATCCAGTCCATCCTTTTAAATTCCATTGCTTCATATGTCTGATTTTCCTGTTTAATCGAATATAATATGTTATTTGCCTGTATATTCATCATATATGACCTTCTTTCTATGATGTCGTATAGAATATATATACCACTGGCAAATTGTCCGTTAAACATGATTAAGCCTATTTTTTATTGGCTGAATCTTGAAAAAGCAGTCCAATCATGGCCTTCAATTTCCTCCAAAAGCATTTCCTCTTTATTGCAAGCATATGTAAAAGCCATTAAAGGTTTTTCTTGTCCATAAACCTCTACCTCAACTCTTATATAGAGGCTGTTTTGGTCTCCTGGTGTATAATCTTCAAACTCGTCTAATAGATGCAAATCTGCAGCCGGGACTTCAAATACTTCACCACGCACCCTTTCGTTACCTTTATCTAAACTTAAAAAAGGATAGCCTACCCCTGCATCATACAGCTTGCCATAAATCCACATATTTTCAGCAATACAAGGATAATTTCTCATCATATAGTGATTGATTTGCTGCTTCCTTAAAGTGCCGTAAACAAATAGATAAATCTTCATTTTTATCTCTTCTCCTTAAAGCTTTTAGCTCGGCATAAATTTAAGTGAATAGCTTCTGTGTCTTGGTCCGTCAAATTCACAAAAATAAATACCCTGCCATGTTCCTAAGCATAAACGCCCACTTTCTACTATAACAAGCTCAGATGCTCCGACAGTACTTGCTTTCATATGTGCTGCTGTATTCCCTTCCATATGCCTGTCTTCGTTGACAGTCCAAGGATATACTTCGTCAAAACGACGAATCATATCACGTACTACATCTGGATCTGCATTTTCATTTATGGTAATTCCAGCAGTCGTATGCGGACAGTACACAATGACTATTCCTTCCTTCATTCCATATTCAGTGACTGCTTGTTGAATATCATCTGTTATTTCATACAACATCGTGTGCTCTTTTGTTTCCAATCTTTTGTGAATCATAGCCTGCCTCTCCTCTCCTAATTCTGTATATAACTTAACTTATATCCTTTTTATCCATAACTATAACATGTCTCATTCCATACCACTCCTATATCGTTAAATTTATCCAGCTCCACCTTATCGCTTTTCATTGTCCAAGCATTGCGTTAGTATAAACATTGTAAGAATATTCAATCCATTTATTTAAGGAGGATGCAAAATGAAGATTATGAGCAATGAACAGCTGATTTTTTCTTATCGAGATGCATTAAAGGCCGGAAATGAAGAGGAATGGATTCTTATTTTAAAGGAAGAAATGGACAAACGAGGACTTAAGCCAAATATAATGTCTGAATAAACAAAAAGGGGATGCTTATTTTTAAGCATCCCCTTAATTATTATGCTTCAAACAGTAAGGATTCTGGATCTTCCAGCAATTGCTTAACTCTTGCTAGGAAGGTTACTGCTTCTTTGCCGTCAATGATACGGTGATCATAAGAAAGTGCTAAATACATCATCGGCCTGTTTTCCATTCTTTCATTATCGATCGCAACAGGGCGCATTTGGATTTTATGCATTCCTAATATCCCGACTTGAGGTCCATTTAAGATAGGTGTTGACAGTAGCGAACCAAACACACCGCCATTAGTTATTGTAAATGTGCCTCCTTGCAGGTCTGATAACGACAGTTTATTATTACGTGCTTTATCAGCGAACGTTAAAATATCACTTTCGATCTCTGCAAAATTTTTGCGATCTGCATCGCGAAGAACTGGTACAACTAGCCCTTCATCTGTTGACACCGCAATACCAATGTCATAAAACTTCTTAAGGACAATTTCATCCCCTTGGATTTCAGCATTTAAAAGCGGTGATTTCTTTAAGCATGCTACAACTGCTTTTGTGAAAAAGGACATAAATCCAAGCTTTACATCATTTTCTTTTTGGAATTGATCCTTCCGTTTTTTGCGAAGGTTCATAATATTAGTCATATCCACTTCATTAAAGGTTGTAAGCATTGCCGTATTTTGCTGTACCTCAACAAGCCTTGAAGCAATTGTTTGCCGTCTGCGCGTCATTCTAATGCGCTCAGTCGGTTTTCCTGGGTCTGCTGCTTGTTTAGCCTGCTGCGGTGCTTCTTTTTCAATTGGAGCCTTTTGGACAGGCTGGTCTTTCTTACGGTCATGCTCGATAACATCATGTGCACGCAATCTTCCTAAAGGATCAATGGAAGAAACTTGATTCAAATCAATGCCTTTTTCTCTAGCCAGCTTTCTGGCAGATGGTGAAGCAATTGGATAGCCTTTTGCTTCTGGTTTTACTTGGGGCTGTTCTTTAACAGGCGGTGCTTCCTTTGTTGCTTCTGTTTCGATTACAGCTGCTGGACCTTCAGCTGGTTTGCTGCTTGGTGCAGCATTTTCAGAAACGATTGCGATTGTTTCCCCTACCTGAACTGTATCGCCTTCATTTGCCTTGAGTTCCTGCAGGATGCCGCTTTCTTCAGAGATGATTTCAACATTTACTTTATCTGTTTCCAATTCTACTATGTAGTCGCCTTTTTCTACATATTCACCTGTTTTCTTAAGCCACTGTGCCACGGTTCCTTCTGTGATTGATTCTGCTAGTTCTGGTATTTTAATCTCACCCATCTTAAAAATCCCCCTCTATTCAGTCCATGTCAATGCTTTATTAATAATTTTTGCTTGATTTTTGCGGTGAACAATTGGATCCCCTTCTGCAGGACTCGATCTTCTGCGGCGTCCGATATAATCGAAGGACACAGAATCTTGGAGCAGCTTTTTCACACGTGGTTCCATAAAGCTCCATGCTCCCATATTTTGCGGTTCTTCTTGCACCCATCTGATTTCTTCTAAATTAGGATATTTTATTATGATTTCCTTCAATTTATTCGCAGGGAAAGGATAAAGTTCTTCTATGCGCACACTATGCACCCAATCAGAATCCTCGAGCTGCTTAATTCCTTGATGAAGGTCAATCGCTATTTTACCTGTAGATAAAACAATCCTTTTAACGGCTTGCGGATTTTTGCCAGTAAGTTCATCCTCTACCACTGATTGAAATGTTTCATTGCTAAATGCAGTAGTGCTAGATGCCACATCAGCATTTCGCAGTAGACTTTTAGGTGTCATGATTACTAACGGTCTGACTTCTTCCTTATTCAGGATAGCTGCCTGCCTGCGCAGAATATGGAAATATTGAGCAGATGTCGTAAGGTTTGCAACCGTCCAGTTGTTCTCGGCAGCAGAAGACAAGAAACGCTCCATTCGGCCGCTGGAATGCTCTGGACCTTGCCCCTCATATGCATGAGGCAACAGCATAACCAAACCGGATTTTTGACCCCATTTTGCTCTACCAGCAGAGATGAATTGGTCAAAAATTACTTGTGCAGCATTCGCGAAATCACCAAACTGTGCCTCCCACAGAACGAGTGTTTCTGGTGCAAACACATTATATCCGTATTCGAAGCCAAGAACGGCACCTTCAGAAAGGGGGCTGTTATGGACAGCGAATGATGCTTGGGCAGTTGACAGCAAATGAAGCGGTGAATAAACCCTTCCAGTTTCACTATCATGAAGGACAATATTTCTGTGAGCAAACGTGCCTCGTTCTGAATCCTGTCCTGACAAGCGAATTGGCGTTCCATCTTGAATTATGCTGGCAAATGCTAAGGTTTCTGCCATTCCCCAGTCAATTTTGCCATCTTCAATTGCAGCTTCACGCCGTTTTAAAATTTTCCCGAGTTTATCGAAAATTTGAAAGTTGTCTGGGAACGAAATAAGTTCATGATTGATTTCTTTCAGTCTTTCAGCTGAAATAGTTGTATCAATCAATGGCAAATCTCTTTTCACAGAGTTTGGCGGCAGTGCTTCTTCGTCCATTTCCTCTTTTGTTGGCACCTTTTCATACGCCTGCTTCAACTTGGCAACTACTTCGTTTTTGAACCCATGGAATTCTATTTCAGACAATACTCCTTCTGCTTGTAATTGGCGGAAATAGCTTGCTGTAATCGTAGGATGCTCTTTAATATTCTTATACATTAATGGATTGGTTGTCATCGGCTCATCCATTTCATTATGACCGTATCTTCTATAGCCGATTAAATCAATCAAGAAATCCTTGTTAAAAGCTGCTCTGTATTCACAAGCTAGCTTAGCAGCCTGGATGACAGACTCTGGATCATCTGCATTTACATGTATAATCGGTATTTCAAAGCCTTTAGCCAGGTCACTTGCATATCTTGTAGATCTAGAATCGCTTGATTCAGTCGTAAAGCCAATTGTATTATTGGCAATGATATGAATTGTTCCACCTGTCCGGTAGCCTTTCAGCCCAGTCAGATTAAGTGTTTCTGCAACAATTCCTTGGCCTGGGAATGCTGCATCGCCATGGATGAGAATGGCCTGTGCTGATTGATGGTTTTCTTCTGGAAAGCCTGGTGCCGTTCTATCATCTTGAGATGCACGTGTAAATCCTTCGACAACGGAGCCGACAAACTCAAGATGACTTGGATTATTGGCTAGTGTCAACCGTACATTTGACGTGCTGCTTTTCTTTATTTGCCTGTTCAAGCCTAAATGATATTTCACATCACCAGTCCAGCCGAAGCTGATTCCGATTGATCCTTCTGATGGAACAAGATTCTTATTTGGAGCATGCTGAAATTCAGCAAAAATCATCTCATATGGCTTTTCAAGGACATGCGCCAATACGTTCAGCCTTCCTCTATGCGCCATCCCGATATGTACATTTTTTGCACCATTAACAACAGACTGGGAAATAATCTCATCAAGCAATGGCACCATTGTATCTAGTCCTTCAATCGAGAAACGCTTTTGGCCGACAAAAGTTTTATGTAAGTAATTTTCAAACTCTTCAACCTCTACTACTCGCTTTAACAGCTTCTTTTTCAGCTCTTTATTGCAAGCAGGTTTGAGGCTTCCTGATTCTACCTTTTTTTGGAGCCAGTTTTTTTCGTTAATATCGTTTACATGATAAAATTCAAAAGCGATTTTCTTCATGTAAACATCCTTTAAGTAATTAACAACTTCATAGGCGTTTTTAACTGTGCTTGGTGCATCTTGACAAAGCAATGATGCATCCATTTTTTCTAGATCTTCTTTTGTTAGCTGATAGCGGGACAAATCGAACAATTCCTCTTGCCTATGTACATCTCCCAAAGGGTAAATATCTGCAGCTAAATGGCCATAAGCTCTGATTTTATTCACTAATGTGACTGCTGCAATGACTTTTTCAATGTCCATTTGGTTAGTTGAGGTTACTGCTGGTTTTCGTTCTGTGACTTCCTGCTCTATTGGTGAACCCCATGTTGCGAAAAAATCTCGCATTTCCTCATCAACAGAATCAGGATTTTCTAAGTATTTGTCGTACAGCTCCATTGCGACCCCGAGATTTGGTCCATAAAATGCTGGCTGATAGGAGCTTTTACCACTAGCTGGCTTTCCCATGAAAATTTCCCTCCACCATAATTAGTAACAACTATATTCCCCATATGCTCGCCTTTTACACTTTTCTAGGCGCTTGTCTGATAAAAAATAAAACGTTTACATTTCTATTTTAACACGGTATTGCCTTCGTTACAAAAGATTTCCCCGTTTTAATAGTAAAAATATTGTAAATTTTTTTCACATTGTTTTTAATTGGGCTAAAAACCTTTTATATTAATAAATATGCCAGGGATTTTCGGATAATGTACATTAATTTTATTATTGGAAAATGGATTAAATTATAAAAAAAAACTGCCTTATAAAAGCAGTTTAGAATGTAATCATGCATATGATATTTTGGGTTTTCCTTAATTCATTGCCACTCCTCTTTTTTAAAAGGGGGCAGCAGATTTTTCTATTAAAGCCTTTGGATCAGGCAATGTAATTATTACTTTTGTACCCTCGCCAAGCTTGCTTTTAATTTCGATTGTTCCAGAATAATAATCAACGATTTTTTTAGCGATGGCCAAACCGAGTCCTGTGCCGCCCCGCTCTCTGCTGCGTGCTTTATCTACTCTGTAAAAGCGGTCAAAAACTTTATCGAGCTCATCATGGGGAATTCCTATCCCTTTATCACTTATTTCTAAGCAGAACTGCTTGTCCTTTTTTGCTGTGGAAATGGAAATTTCTTTAACAGCTCCTGAGTATTTAATAGCATTGTCTATTAATATTGTCAGTATTTGTTGGAAATGCTGTTCAGCTACACCGTAAAGCTCATTAGACTGCAGATTAACATGAAACTTAAACTCACGGTGAAGCATTTGGAAGTCCTTAACGGCCCCGCTAATAATCTCCTCCACCTTGTCTGGTGACATATCATTTTCAAGCCGCTGCTGATCCAATCTTGTCAAATCCAGCAAATTGAGAACAAGTTTTTTTAGTTTTTCTGTTTCATCAAGGGATGCCTTTAAAGATTCTTCTAATATTTCCGGGTTATGCTTACCCCATCTGTTCAGCATGGAAAGATGACCTTCCAATATAGAAATCGGGGTGCGCAGTTCATGAGAAGCATCCTCTACAAATTGCTTTTGTGCTTGAAAGGATAGCTCTATCCGATCCATCATATGATTAAATATCGTCGACAGTTCGGAAATTTCGTCCTTTTGCGGGTACACAGGCATTCTTTCTTTAAAGCCTGCACTTTTTATTTTCTTCATTGTGTTTGTCATAATGCTCAGTGGCTTTAACAGTTCTCTTGATAATAAGTAGCCGATAATCGCGCTGATTAAGATGGCCGCAATTGCAAAAAGCATCATCGCAAAGGCCAGATGCTTCATTACGAGTTTATAGGAATCAAGCAGCCTGATAATTTCTATTTCTCCCGAAAATGCCTTTCCCTTTATCGGGTAACTGTATACTAATGATTGCTCCTCGCCAATGGAAATGTATTTCAACTCTTGTTTACTGTCGATTATGTCAGGTTCAAGTATGGGAAAATCGCCGTTAAGATGAGATATAATCACATTTCCGTTATCGTCAACGACACGAATGAGCTGATTCTTCGTGTTCAGCTTTTCTAATGTCGAAAGACTGTTTTTAACATCCTTTTCCGTAATTGACTTATCTTCTGATTCCAAATAGGCAACAAACTCATCCATCGTTTGTCTGACGTCATTTTCCTCCTGGTTCATCAGCCAAGTAGAGACAGTATGGAATTCAAAAAAGGTAAAAATACTGTAAGTCAAAAAAATGCTGGTTGACAACCCGAGTGTTAGCTTCCATTTCCAAGGAAGGAGAGATAGTCTTTTTACGATATTCATCTCATCACATACCCTATTCCTCTTACTGTTTCAATATATTGCTCCTGCCCCGTCGGATCCAATTTATTGCGTAAATAGCGAACATAAACGTCAATAACATTCGTTTCGACTTCTGACTCATAACCCCAAATTTTATTTAAGAGCACATCCCTAGTCAGTACAATATTGATATTGCTCATAAACATGCTGAGAAGATCATATTCTCTTTTTGTTAAAGCAATAACCTCATTTCCTTTTTTGGCTATATGTGATTCTAGCTCAAGTACTATGTCCTTATATGTAAGAACAGTCATTTTTGGTGCCGGCTCTGCTTGTTCACTCGATATAGTATCTATTCTTCTGAACAATGCTCGCAATCTTGCCAAAAGCTCTTCAATTGCAAACGGTTTAACCAAATAATCATCTGCTCCGCTATCCAAACCTGATACTCTGTCAAGAACATTATCTCTTGCTGTAATCATTAAAATCGGCGTATTTTTCACTTGCCTAATTCTTCTGCAAACTTCCATCCCGTTCAGTTCTGGCAGCATTAGGTCAAGGAGAATAACATCCCATTGCTCTGCGATCGCTTTATTCAAGCCGCTTCTTCCATCTGCACAAACTTCTGTATGATAGCCTTCATAATTTAATTCCAGCTCAATAAACCGAGCAAGATTTTTTTCATCTTCAATAATAAGAATTCTCTTCATTTACACCACTCACATCCCAAATTAAGCATACTTCTAGTTTATCATGCAATGTATAAAGACAAAAAGTGTGCAGATCTATTGTATACAAAAAGAAGGAGCGGGATGTGTCCCACCCCGCCTCATTCATTATATTATCATTTGTTTTTTCTATACATAAATGTGTCTTTTATAGCGTGTGTTATGCCCACAATTTGAACTCCGAACAATGAAGCAGCAGTTAAGGATGAAAAAATAATCATCGCATATCGAAATACCATCACTTTTCCTCCTTTAATCCGTAGTGTAGGTTAATGATTAACCCTATTTCCAAGTTGCATTTGTTTTTCTTATTGTTAAATTACACCCCTATTCAAAAAATCCAATGAGAGAAACATTAAAAAAACATTAGAACGCGTTTTCAGCTGAATATTTTTTTTAAAACTACGAAAGCTACTAATCGAACCAATTGGGGTGAGCTAAAAAAGGATAAGCTAGCAAGGATTAGGAGGATATAAGATGAATGTTGGAAGAGCTATTGAAATTATGAATGCTGGTGAAATAGTGCATGTAAGCTATAAAGGAGAACAGATTTTCATTCAAAATGTCGATGAGGATGCAAGAACAGCAAGAATTTATACGAAGAACAATCCAGACCAAGAATTAGAAGTAGATGTGCTGCAACTTATTGAAGAGCAATAAATACCTTTTTATTCAAAAAATAGTGAAAAACCAAAAAAAATGTTGCAATTTATGGAAAGGTATAGTAAATTAAATTCAAATTACATAAGTATTTTCTTATCAAGAGAGGTAGAGGGAATGGCCCGAAGAAACCTCAGCAACCTTCAGCTTGTATACCAAGACTGAAAAGGTGCTAATTCCATCAAGCAATGAATGCTTGAAAGATAAGAAGAATGGCCATAATGATAACACATTACGTCTTCTTCTTATTTTTAGGAAGAGGACTTTTTTATTGCTAAAATTCACTTCGCCTTCCTTCTATTCCTTGAAAGATAATACTCTCGGACAATATCAAACTATTAAAAATAGACTATATATTTCAAATTGTCCGTGAAACAAGAAGGAGTGTATCAATATGTATGATGTAGAAACTAAATTAGCCCAAATCGGCAACAGAAGTGAAAAAACAACAGGAACAGTCAACCCGCCCGTATATTTTTCAACGGCTTTCAGACATACAGGAATCGGCGAATCTACTGGATATGATTATACACGCACAGGCAACCCGACTAGAGAAATCCTTGAGCAGGCAATTGCTGACTTGGAAGAGGGCGACCGCGGTTTTGCCTGCAGCTCAGGTATGGCTGCTATTCAAACGATTTTAGCTTTATTCCAAAGCGGCGATGAATGGATTATATCGAAAGATTTGTACGGCGGAACTTATCGTTTGCTTGAACAAGGGTTTAAAAAATGGGGCCTTCGATGTTGTTATGTAAATACTTCAAACATTGAGGACATTGAAGCAGCCATTACGGAAAACACAAAAGCTATTTTCATCGAAACACCTACTAATCCTCTAATGGAAACAGCAGATATTGCCAAAGCAGCAGAGCTTGCTAAAAAGCATAATATTTTGCTGATTGTGGATAACACTTTCTATACTCCTCTTATCCAGCAGCCGATACGCCTTGGCGCAGACATTGTCATTCATAGTGCCACTAAGTATCTTGGTGGTCATAATGATGTGCTTGCAGGGCTGATCGTAGCGAAAGGCGCGGAAATCTGCCAGGAGCTTGCTCTGCATCATAATGCTGCAGGAGCTGTCTTGAGCCCATTTGATTCTTGGCTGTTAATGCGTGGAATGAAAACATTAGCCCTTAGAATGGAAAAGCATGAAGAAAATGCGAAAGCACTTCAAACATTCCTGCAAGGTCATGATGCAGTGCTTGATGTCCTGTATCCAGGCAGAGGTGGAATGATTTCATTTAGAGTCCATGATGAAGCATGGGTAAATCCATTCTTGCAAAACCTTACATTAATTTCATTTGCTGAAAGCTTAGGCGGTGTTGAGAGCTTTATTACATACCCTGCTACTCAAACACATGCAGATATTCCAGAAAAAATCAGACTGGAAACAGGTGTCTGCAACCGTCTGCTTCGCTTCTCTGTCGGCATTGAAAACATTGAAGACTTAATTAAAGATTTGGATAAAGCCTTTACGATTGCCAAGGAGGTAATAAAATGAGCGAACGATATTCCTTTGAAACGAAACTGCTTCACAACAAACATAAATTCGATCCTGCCACAGGTGCAGTAAGTGTGCCGATTCAGCATGCTTCCACTTTCCATCAACAGGAGATTGATAGTTTTGGAAAATATGATTATGCAAGAAGTCTTAATCCTACAAGAGAAGCACTGGAAGAGATTATTGCAGATTTAGAGGATGGTACAAAAGGCTTTGCATTTGCATCAGGAATGGCCGCTATCTCTAGCGCCTTCCTCCTCCTTTCCCAAGGAGATCATGTGTTAATTTCTGAGGATGTCTATGGCGGAACTTATCGCATGGTAACAACAGTGCTCAATAGATTCGGTATTGAACATACTTTTGTCGATATGACCGATCTTGCTGCAGTTCAAAATGCCGTGAAGCCTAATACGAAGGTTTTTTATATCGAGACTCCATCTAATCCGCTTATGAAGGTTACGGATATCAAGGCAGTCAGCACATTGGCAAAACAAAACGATGCTTGGACGTTTGTTGATAATACCTTCTTAACACCTGCTTTGCAAAAACCGTTAAATCTTGGTGCAGATATTGTTCTGCACAGCGCCACTAAATTCTTGTCTGGCCATAGTGATGTTATTGCCGGTCTTGCAGTTGTCAAAGATGAAGAGCTTGGCAAACTGCTCGGCTCCATCCAAAATTCCTTTGGAGCAGTACTTGGAGTTCAAGATTGCTGGCTGTTAATGAGAGGACTTAAAACGCTACATGTGCGCATGAAGCATTCTAGTGAGGCTGCCGAAACGATTGCTACCTATCTTAACAATCATCCGGCCATTAAAAAAGTCTATTATCCAGGGTTTGCAGATCATCCGCAATATGATATCCAACAAGAGCAGGCTACAAGCCCTGGCGCGGTATTCTCGTTTGAGCTTCACAGTGAAGAAGCGATGCGAACTTTTGTAAAAAATGTAGAGCTTCCAGTGTTTGCAGTAAGCTTAGGAGCTGTCGAGTCCATCCTCT
This sequence comes from Bacillus sp. Au-Bac7, assembly GCF_021341655.1. Lineage (NCBI taxonomy): Bacteria > Bacillati > Bacillota > Bacilli > Caryophanales > Bacillaceae > Bacillus > Bacillus sp. Au-Bac7. The sequence continues at coordinate 988,401 of NZ_JAJTTG010000001.1, forward strand.
CCTACCCTGCTAAAATGTCGCATGCGGCAATGGATCCAGTAGCCCGTCAAGAAAGAGGAATAAGCGACGCCTTACTTCGCCTGTCAGTAGGCTTAGAAAATCCACAGGATTTAATTGCAGACTTTGAAGCTGCATTAAAGAAAACAGCAGAACTTCATTATATTTAATAAAAAAATTCAGGACTTACATGTCCTGAATTTTTTGCCATCTACAAACCTGTAAAGGAGGGTATGCTGATGCTTCGGCAGCTTACGGTTAAAGACCACCAACAAGTGATGAAGTTTTTAAATCAAGACCCTTCTCTAAACCTTTTCATTATTGGTGATATAGAAGGGTTCGGATATGAGACTTCCTTTCAATCTTTATGGGGCGAATTTACTAATTCAAGCCTTAAAGCTATTCTACTGAAGTTCTATGACAGCTATATAATCACCGCTCAAGATGAAGCTTATGATGCGGATGCTTTTGCTAGCTTGTTAACATCCACTGATAGCATCATCAAGCTGTCTGGCAAGGCGAATATTGTCGCTAAGCTTGAAGACAAGCTTGGAGGCAGACTTGCATCCAAAAACGTACAATTTTTTGCAGAATGTACAAACTCAGTTAAGATGAAGACAAACACATTGCCGATTAAACAAGCAACAACAGCAGACGTAGACAGAATTATGGACTTGCGTTACGGCATATCCGAATTTAAGCAAAATAAGAACAGCCGTGACATGCTTTATAAAGCGATCGCAACAAATACTGGCCGCAGCTTTTATCTCGAGAATAATTTTGGAGAAATCGTCTGCTCGGCTTCTACCACAGCAGAAACCTCTGATTCTGCTATGATTGTTGCTGTTTGCACACATAAGGATTATCGGGGCAAAGGTTATGCTACTGGATTGCTGTCGGAAATGATTAACATTTTACTTCAGGAAAAGCATAGTGTCTGTCTTTTTTATGATAATCCTGATGCAGGCAGAATTTATACAAAAATCGGGTTTAATGAGATCGGTTTATGGGCGATGCATCGGTAACTTCAATAAATAAAGACGACCTCCAGTAAAGCATAAGGAGATCGTCTTTTTAATCTAGAAAGATGTTACTTAGATCCATGTATTTCGATAAAGTCTTCGTCATTTGCTTCCATTCTTTTGCCTTTATATCAATAAAACTGTATACATAGCTTTTGTTCGTTGTTTTAAGCTGAATCGTATAGAGGCTCTCTCTGCCATACGCTCCCTCGTCGCTTTCCCAATCCCAAATTTTTAATTTATAGAGATCCTTTTTCAAATCTGAATAAGAGAAATACGGAAATAAGACATCCTTAGGAGTAAAGCCTTGATTATCAGAAAATAACGTCCATGACTGAATATGATAAATTTCAAAAAGAAAGTCTACCTTCAGCCGATAAAAATGATTTCCTTTTTTTACATCCAATGTAATTTGGCTTATTTCTTTCTCAGGATGGATGGAAACAATATTATTATGGACGGAAAATAAGTCTTTTTTGCGGCTGATCACTGATTTAACAGAAGAAAGTTGAATTTCCTTATTGTTATCAGCTGAAATATTAGTTGATGACACCATCTTTTCATAAATGGTGCTGATTGGTATTGGACCATTCTCTTCCAAAACCTCAATGATTTTTTCATACATATTGCCCATTACTAATTCCTCGCTAGATTTTTATGACATATTCCTTCTGGGAAAACTCTCTTTCTAGTATAACAAAAGTATGGTAGTTGCCAACATTAAAATTCATACATTTATTTATCTCTGCCTACTCACCGTTTATTAGCTTATTCAACTCTAAGAACACAGTGGCTGCCATCTCCTTATAGCCATCTGCGTTCAAATGGATACCGTCGTCACTCATAAAATCAGAAACATCCCCTGCCTTTTCTAAATTAGTCCGGACATCAATTGTAAAAACGTCAAGTTTCTTCGCCAGTTTCTGAAGCTGATTGTTATACAGTCCATGCCAATGTTCAATTCCGCCGCACAGGCTTATCCAATGGCCAATGGAGTTTCCATATTTGCTTGCAAGAAACTTATAGTATTTAACTGGTTCCAATGGCGGCAATGTCAAGATTACAGGTATGATATTGTATTCTTTCACTTTAAGGACAATTGTTTTTACATTTTCCGTGTAATCGTGAAGTGGTACAATTGGTATATGTTCGAGTTCAGGAAACTCAGCAACCTCTTCCCATTTAAAGTTGCAATCATTTCCGCCTACTCCAATTATACAAATGTCCGGTTTTTCATAAAGAACATCTTTATCGAGACGGTTCATCAGAGAAGTGGAGTCGTCATTAAAGACCCCTTTATTAAGAACAAGCAGCTCCTCTGCAGTATGACCATTTGCCTGTAAGAGACTGTTGAGGATGGAAGGATAATTATCCTTGAGTATGCGCGGTCTTCCTTTTACAAAGGTCACGCCTCTAGTCAGACTGTCCCCAAAACAGATGATTTTCATTTATTACCCCTGCTTTCTGTCCATCACTGCTGCTGATGCGGTTAAATTTTAAAAAGTATACTATTTATTATAGCAAGTACAACTAAAAGAGCTAAATGCATTCGCCTAATTTTAGTAAAATGATGCATTTATCCTTTCAAACAGCAAAAAACAGGGAGCAATACTCCCTGTTCTAAAAATTAAAAGTTGAAGTTATCAGGATCTGGACCTACTCGTTCATTCTTGTTAAGGGCATTGATCTTGTCGATGTCCTCATTCGTTAATTCAAAATCAAAAATGTCAGCATTTTCAATGATTCTGTGTTCTTTAATGGATTTCGGTATTGTCACAATATCATTTTGCAGATCCCATCTTAAGATAATTTGCGCGGTAGACTTATTGTATTTCCCAGCAATTTCAACAAGAACAGGATTATCAAGCAGCTTTCCTTGTGCAAGCGGAGACCATGCTTCTACAACAATGCCTTTTTCCTTACAGAAATCACGTAGCTCTACTTGGCTTAACAATGGATGAAGCTCAATTTGGTTCACCATTGGCACGATTTCTGCCTCTTCCAACAGATCCTCTAAATGATGTTGATGGAAGTTGCTGACACCGATTGCTTTCACTTTTCCATCTTTATATAATTTCTCAAGTGCTTTCCACGTTTCCTTGTACTTGCCCTTTACTGGCCAGTGCACAAGATATAAATCAATATAATCAAGGCCAAGCTTTTGAATACTCGTTTCAAATGCTGCTAATGTAGACTCATAGCCTTGGTCTGCATTCCATACTTTTGTCGTAATAAACAAATCTTCTCTGTTGGCGCCAGACTCTTTAATGCCTTGGCCAACACCTTCTTCGTTCTTATATACAGCCGCTGTATCAATGCTTATGTAACCTGCTTTAATGGCTGATTTTACAGAATCGATAACCTCTTGACCTTCTTCCACTTTAAAAACACCTAAACCGAATCTAGGCATTTCCACACCATTATTTAACTTTACCGTTGACTGTAAATTCATCCCTAATCCCTCCTAATATGTACGCTGCTATTTTCTCATAATATGTCCTGGGAATAAAGTATTTTGCTTTGCGAAATACAAGTGTATTTTCCCTTTGTTATCATGCCAAAAAAAAACCTCTGTATACTTAACAGAGGTTTAGCTAATTATGTTTAAACGGATTTCTCCATTCCATCAGCAGAGCATAGTTTAAAGAATCCTCATCTTCCAAATAGTCCTGCAATACAGCTACAGGAGTCCTTTCACATCTCAGCAAAAAGGAAATGACAGGGTCCTTCTTTTCACCTGCAATAACATCCTTTATATAAGCTTCAGGAGTAAGCTGATCTGCCCATTTTCGATAACCTGGCATTCTGCCGCCGCCAAGAAGTCGATCGAGATTTTTTTCAATAACTATCTGGTACATGCTTTGCATCATAATTTTCCCTAATCCTAGAGAGCGAAAAGCTGGCCTGATACTTATATCCACAATATAAATAGCATTCCCATTTGGATTATGTGTAGTAATATTTCCGTCATCTGTCAGTTCACTCCAAGAATGATGCGGATGCTTTTCGTCATAATCCACACATAAAGAGGTAATGGAACCAGCTAATATTCCGTCAACTTCCACACAAATGGCTCCATCAGAAAAAATAGCTATATGACTCGCCAATTGCGCCTTCGTCCACCAAAGCTCTGACGGAAACGGAGGTGGGAAGCATTCTTCCTGAATTTTGATCAATTCAGCAAAATCTGCTTCCTGATAATTACGGACCTTGCATTTTTTTAATTTATTTCCTTCATATATATAAAAGCTGCTGCTGTAATACATATCAGCCCTCTATTGTTTCCCAATCTGTATACATATCAGTACGTCTGTCTCTCCAAGTTGTCACAGAACCTTTAGCACGCACCTCGTATAATAGAGATAGATCAAGATCTGCTGTGATGATCATATCATCATTAAGCTCGCCTTCTGCCATGATCCCTTTTGGAGGAAATGGGATATCATTTGGAGTAATGACAGCCGCCTGGCCAAAATTCGCACGCATGAAGTCAACATTAGTTAAGGAGCCGACCGTTCCTGTTACGACTACATACACTTGGTTTTCAATTGCTCTTGCATGGCAAGTGTAACGAACACGATGAAAACCGTGACGGTCATCTGTACAAGAAGGACAAAAGATAACATCAGCACCTTTTGCTTTTGCCATCCGGACAATTTCCGGAAATTCTATATCATAGCATGTCAAAATTGCAATTTTCCCTTTATCTGTTTCAAAAATACGGAAGCTGTCGCCTTTTTCCATATTCCACTCATCAATTTCTGTTGGAGTAATATGAAGCTTAGCCTGCTCCTCTATTTTTCCATCTGGATAAAATAAATGGGCGACGTTAAATAATTTGTCATCCCTGCGGATAACATGAGTTCCACCGATAATATGCATGCCAGTTTGTACAGCAAATGTGCGGAACAGATTTTGGTACTGTTCTGTAAACCCAGGCAACTCATTAATGGTTAACGGATTTTGACCATCGCCCATTGACAATAATTGTGTTGTAAAAAATTCAGGAAACAAAACAAACTCAGCGCCAAATTCTTGTGCCGTTCGGACATAGTGTTCACATTGCTTTGCAAAATCTTCAAATGACTTAATGTTTTTCAGCATATACTGCACGGCAGAAACTCTTATTTTCATCTTCCATCTCCCTTTAACAAAAAAATTTTTTGGTACTTCTTTGAAAGTTACAAGAATAGATTATGCGTCATTTTTTGTCTGTTTTCAATAGTTTTGCATCAGTTTTTTATATTTTATCTAATTTAGCATAAATCGTTCCTAAAATAATTGAAATGGTAAATTTAGGTTTAGGTTCTTTTAAACATAAATTTACCATTTCATGATACAATGGATATATATTACAGATAATTAAATAAATAACATATTTACTAAGCTTAGGTGATTTATGTAGCCAACAAGGGAGGGCTTATCATTAAATATTTGCTTTGGGGATTGCTTTTTTTCTTTTTATTGGAGGAAACCATTATTTTTAGTGTAAAGCGCTATTTACATGGACCAGCAAGATGGGAGTTGTTTCTGAAACAGAGAATGTCTCTTCTACGCAGAAAAAAACGGCCAGAGAACCATGCAGCCTAAGTCTAATACAAATAAACCCAAGAAAATCTTGGGTCTTTTTTTATGTTAAATCTCTCTTAATGATTTCTCTGCTAGCTGAGAAATTGTCATATCATCCATCGGAGGATTATGAAGTCCTGCCCGCACATCGCGGTAATATCGTTGCAGCGAGCTGCTTGCTGACAGACTTCGTGCTCCTGCAATACGCATAGCCAAGTCGACTACTTCAATCGCTGTGTTTGTTACAAAATGCTTGGCAGCGCTCATTTCAGGAACTAAAGCTTGTTGCTCCTCCTTTGGTGCAGCATCCCATTTTTTGCTGACGGAATAAAGGAAATGCTTGGCAGTCTGCATTTTCAACTCCATTTCGCCGATTTTCGTGCGCACATTCGGAAGGTCGCTGATTGTTCCTGTTATGCTGTTGGGCGAGTGGCTTTTTGCAAATCTGACCGCTTCTTTTTGAGCTGCCCCAGCAATCCCTAAATAACAAGCAGGGATATGAAGCAGCCATGGATTAATCTTTCTTGCTCCCCCTAGTTTCTCCACTAAAAAACGCTTCTCTATGATTGCATTTTCGAAGTACACATCATGACTGCCTGTTCCTCTTAAAGCGATGCTGTCCCAAGTTTCTTCAATTTTTAAGCCTGGGTTATCCTTTGCAATTAAAAAGTTGGCTACCTCGTCTGAATCCTTAATAGATGCACTGACAATGAAGTAATCAAGCATCGGTGACATGGATGTAAAGGATTTGCGTCCATTAATTACCCAAGTATCTCCGTTTTGCTCTGCTGTCGTTTGAGGTTTCCCTCCCCTAGTTGGACTCCCAGTCTGTGGCTCGGTAGCAGCACTATTAATAAGTGCTCCACCCTTAATTGCTGTATACATTTCTTCAAGAAGCGACGGCTCCCAGTTATTTTCGTACATATTGCGGATAACGCCCATATGCCAGCCAATGGATAAGGCTGTTGAGCCATCACCGATGGCAATTGCCTCCTGCAGCCGTACCATTTCATAAACAGATATCTCCTTGCCGCCATATTCACTTGGCACTGTTAAATATGTATAACCGCTCTTTTGAAGTTCGCTAATATTTTCATATGGGAAAGTTCCATTTTCATCCACTTCCCTTGCTCTTTCTGAAAACTTAACTGCCAACCTTTCCATTGCTTCCAGTCTTTCGCCAAGTTCCTTCATCTGTGAAAAATTCGCAGTCACCTTTTTTCATCTCCCGCACTAAAAGTTCTTGTTATATACTGTCTGACTCTCTCCTTTTTATTATAAAGGACTCTTTGTTACTTGTATATGAAACTGCCCGACCGAAGAACCTTTCAATAAGTTGTAAACCAAAGCAGGCGCTGCAGGCGGTACAGCAAATAACGAAATGCAGGAAGTTCCGCTTCTGTGCTGTAATTTTTTGTATATTCTCCGTCTTTATTAGACCAAAGTTTATCAAAATAACTTTTTGTTTCTTTCATTATATCTTTGTCTGGAGCAGCTGCTATTTTTATATTTGTTTCTAAATTTAAATCATGAAGATTTCTTCTCGTATAGTTGGCAGATCCTGCTATTATGACATTTTCCTTATCTCTTTCTATAAGCATCAGCTTAGAATGGTACTGCTCCATCCCAGTGTTATACCATCTTATCGCAATATGACCATTGCCTTTTTTCATCAACTCAGCAGAAGTTGGAACATTGGGAAGGCCTGCCTTCTTATTTCCGAAGGAGTTTTGATTAGGGTCAAGAATCAGCCGGATATTAACATCCCTTGCTGATGCAGCTATCAGCTCTTCCATTACTGGTCTGTCGGCAAGATAAAGCATACCAATCCAAATAGTATCACCGGCAGCTGTATTGTGAATCTCTTGTATAACATGTTTGGCTATTTTTCCTTCTGTCAAAAGCTGTAGTTTAATATCGCCTTTTTCCTCTGTTTTTTTGGCGACAGGAAAAGTAGTCTTATCCATTAATTGATAAACACTATCCTCCGTTTCTAACAAATCGTTAATAATATTTCCTTTAACTGTATAGGCAATATTAGAATGATATCCGCTCGCATCATGAATATTACCTGATGAAACGATGGCTGATTTTTCCGTAATTAACACCTTGCGATGATTTGCCTTAACATTCAGCAAATCTAAATAAGACCTCAATGTCACATCTGGTCCGCTATCAGCTAAAAGATTAGGAAGATGACCATCCTTACCGTGTCCGAACCATTTCATCGACATCCTCCAGAAAGCAGAATACAGTGGGTTCGAATCACGCAGGCTTTCCATATTCGTTTCCACCACTTGCGCGCCGATAGATTTAAGTTTTTCGAGCTCAGGAGACGGGTAGGAATGATACGTGGTATTTACAGGATCTGTTATAAAGATAAGCTTTAAATCAGGATTCTTTTGTTTCTTCTTCACAAGCTTGTCCAAGAACTTTTCTGTAATTTTTGGATATGTTTGATCATCGTTCGTATCGCTGTTAAATAAAAACATGTCTATCACAATAAATTGCTCTGCTTTATCTACCTCATCAAGCATTCGGGCAATTATTTCCTGATTCAAATGTTGGTTGCCCTTCTTATCCTTATAGGTTGTATCCTCCACAAACTCAATATCTTTATCCTCTACTAAATGTATCTCACCTTCATATGACAGCCCTTGAGGCAATGGTTTAAGTGTATGATATACTATTACGCTTATGTAGACGGCGAAATATACGACAAGTATATTTGCTGCTAACTTTTTTGTTATTCTCATTTCATTTCCCCCAAGTTTACAAAAAAATAATAATAATCTTTTTCCCTTTATGCAGGAAGCGATAAACTTAATGACTAGAAGATTTTTTCGAAAAAAGAGTGAGAATTTATAAATACGTGGTACAATATCCATATACATAGAACGAAGGAGAGTTAGCATTGATCATTGCCATTTTAATTATTTTAGCCTACCTGATAGGATCCATTCCTTCCGGGTTAATTATTGGTAAGGCTTTTTATAAAATAGATATAAGAGAACACGGAAGCGGAAACTTAGGCGGAACGAATTCGTTTCGGGTGCTTGGCAAAAAAGCGGGCTTTGTCGTGACATTTTCTGATATTTTAAAAGGAACGCTGGCAACATGCCTGCCTGTTTTGCTTGGTCTGTTCACAGATATAGATGTCAGTGTAAGTCCCTTAATTTTCGGAGTAGTTGCGGTAATCGGCCATATGTATCCAATATTTGCAGGCTTTAAAGGCGGTAAAGCAGTCGCAACATCTGCCGGTATTCTGCTAGGGCATGAACCGCTGTTATTTATTATAATTATTGCTGTCTTTTTCCTGGCACTATACTTATCAAAGTATGTTTCTCTGTCATCCATGATTGCAGGAGCTGCCGGGTTGGTTTATTCAATTATCCTTTGGGATGACAAGCTTCTGATTGCCATCCTTGCTATTCTAACTATATTTGTTGTATATAGACATCGAGCAAATATTAAACGAATCATAAATAAGACAGAGCCGAAAATTACTTGGCTGTAAATAATTAAAACCATCCTTGCGATGGTTTTTTTGGTTTTTTGACATATATAGCTTAATTTCGTCATAAAGTTTACTAACTAATGCGAAAAGGACGGTTGAACTTTATGTCAGATAACCACAAACTTCTAAACAATCCTCACAAAACAGCGGCTGGCTATGCTCATGAAATCAAAAATCCAATAACCGCAGTCCGCGGCCTTCTTCAGCTTCTTGCCAATCCAGATTTACCTGCATTAAAAAGATCTCTATATACAGAAATCGCCATAGAAGAACTCGACAGAGCAAATGGTCTGCTCTATGAAATGGTGCACAACAATCCACAAGCTAACAGGCAGGAAACAACTAATATGAAGGAAGCGATTACGAAAACTACCCTTCTTTTTGAGCAAGCCATTCAATCTAAAAACCTTCAGCTTGAAACATTTTTTGCGGGCAACTTTAATGTACAAATACCAAAACAGCAGCTGGCACAGGTGCTTGCAAACATTTTAAAAAATGCCATTGAAGCAAGCAGAGCAAATGGCAGGATTACTATTAGTGCCTACACAGAAAGACAATTTGGCATTATTTCCATTAAGGATAATGGACCTGGTATTCCGCCAGAAGCTTTAGACATGCTATTTACACCTTATTTCACAACAAAACGGACTGGAACAGGACTAGGTTTGAGCATATGTCAATCAATTATTCATGAAGCTAACGGTCAAATCACTGTTCACTCCGAACTTGACGCAGGAACAGAATTTATTGTAAAACTGCCTATCTGTTAAGCAATTCTGTCAGCCTTTATCAGAAATTTCATTATTTTTCCATTTTGCGAAATTAGTCGAATCGACCGTGCTTTTTTGTTATCCTATAAAGGAACTTATCTTTTTTAGGAAAACGCAATTAAAGGCAGGAATGAATAATGAAAAAAATCCAGCTCTATCTATTGCTTGCTTTTATCGGTATTTCGATCACAGCCTTTTTTATTTTTAAGCTTGATGAAGCAACATTAATCAAGCAAAACAGCAATACAAGCAGCAATCAGCCCTCAAAAAAAACACAACTCAGCACAAAAAGCATTGGCAAAGAAGTCACTTTAGGTGCTGTCGGGGATATTCTAATCCACGATAGGGTATATAATGAAGCAAAAGTAAAAGACGGTTTTGACTTTAGGCCTATGCTTGAAGAAGTGAAGCCAATCTTACAAAAGCCGGACATCCTTCTGGCTAATCAGGAAACCATTGTGGCAGGCGAGAAAATTGGTTTATCCAGCTATCCTGCTTTCAATAGTCCACATGAAGTCGCAGATGCGCTAATTGATGCAGGTGTCGACATTGTGACAACTGCTAATAATCATTCTTTAGACAGAGGTGTTGATGCCCAAAAGCAGTCTCTTGCGTACTTAAAAAAAATCAAGCTTCCTTATGTTGGTACATTTGAAAATAAAGAAGACCAACAAAAGCTCCGCATAATGGAGCATGACGGCATAAAAATTGCTTATCTTTCTTACACATATGGTTTGAATGGTATTACTGTTCCCAAAAAGGACGACTATATCGTCAATCTTATTGATAAGGAAAAAATGCAAAAAGAGATAGCGCAGGCAAAAAAACAAGCTGATTTTGTGGTAATGGGCATACATTGGGGCACAGAATATGAACGGAAGCCAAATGTGGAACAAAAAACTCTCGCCCAATATCTCGTTAATGAAGGTGTCGACATTATTTTCGGAGGACATCCACATGTTCTGCAGCCAATGGAATGGATGTATGACAAAAACGGAGAAAAGTCCTTAGTCGTCTATTCTCTCGGCAATTTCCTGTCAGGACAAGCAGATGATTATCGAGATATTGGTGGAATGGCCACTGTCAAAGTGACAAAAACTGAACTGGGCGGTAAAGTGACGAAAAAAATAGAGGTTCCATCCTTTTACCCAACATATGTCTACAGTAAAAATGATAAAGACTATAAAATGGTTCCTCTAGAAGAAGCTGGTAGTCTTGGAATGCCTGACAGTGAGGAAAGCTATAAGGAGATCATGACACATATGCTGAAAAATGTGCAGCCTAAATAAACTTACAGACAGTTTAATTATGTGCATAGTATATGTTTATCCTTTATAATAAAAGTGAGGGTTAATCTAATCTCAAAAAAGAGGTGCTTGAAATGAAAATAGTAGTTAGCGATAAAGCAGCAGAATGGTATAAAGATGAAATGCTTCTAAACGAAGGAGATTATGTACGATTTTTCGCCCGATACGGAGGATGCAGCACTGTCCAACAGGGATTTTCACTAGGAATTTCTAACGAAAAGCCTGTGAACTCAGCAGTTAGCACAGAAAAAGACGGCATCCGTTATTATATTGAAGAAAAAGATCTTTGGTATTTTGATAACAATGATTTATACGCAAACTTCAATGAAGCTGCACAGGAACCGGAATATCATTACACAGAAAAGCAGGCTTAATTAGCCTGCTTTTTACTTGAGAAGAATATCGATTCCTTCCTTCTCCAAAATATTTTTTTGGGTATCGCCAAGAAGATCAAAATGAGAGTAGCCATCTTTCCTTTTATGTATCCACTCTTTTTTTAATCCATACTTCGCTCCCCATTGCTCGAGCCTTTTCAAATCCGAACAGCCAACCTTCGTGACTGTCTTGCAGCCTGGAAAGCGGTCATCAAGCCAATAATGAGTCAAAAAAGCAATCTGGCCTTCATCTATTTTTCTTTTCCAGTCTGCCAATTCCTTTCGGTTGATGCCAAACGCCATAGTATTAGTCTCCTTAAAAAACGGTTATTTCTTTTTTAGCTCCTCATACTTTTGGAACCATTCCGGAAAGGTCTTTTTAAATGATTTAGGGCGGAAGCTATCTTTACTGACAATGATATGGGTAGTCGTACCCTCTACACAAAGATCTCCTTGCTCATTTACAATCTGATATCCATAAACCGTTTTAATGCCATCATTTAAGTCTATCCATGTTTTCACATACGCTTTTTCTCCGTATCTTAACGGCTTCTTATACGTAGCCTGTACATCATAGACAGGAGCGAAGTACCCAGCATCCTCCATCGCTACATAGCTATAGCCAATATCCTCTATCAGCGCTGTTCTGCCGCGCTCAAAAAACTTTAAGTAATTCGCATGATACACGACACCCATCATGTCGGTATCTGCATAATCGATCTTTAAATCTAGTTTATGTACGTATTCCAAATCTGCTTGCACTTCCTTTGTATTATTTCTTCCTTATTAATATTATGGTTAATTCAGCAACTAATCAAGGAAAGTGCCACCTTCAACATTACTCCGCAACCATCCTATTAATGAGCTCTTGCATTTTTTTTGTCAAATTTACTTCTTTCCGCAACAGCTCTTTATATCCTTTTGCCATTACAGGCATGTTCTCCATCTGAATGGAAAGCTTTTTAATCTCCATTTGCAAGAGCTTATACTCTGTATCTAAATCAGTCATATTCCCCTCCATATAACTAATCAAATCTATCTACCTTGTTTCTACAGTTATTAATATGTATTCATGTTAAGCGTTTTAAACAGCATAGCGTGTTATGTATTTACTGCCATCAAGCTTGTTATCTTTCCAGTAAGTCTATCCATTTTCAGTGAAACCCCAATCATTTGTGTAGAACTTACTTCTACAAATGCATTAATGTAAAAAACATTCTCTTTTCCCCGCTTGATTGATTCAATTATATATTCGTCTCCCAGCAAATAACCGCCAACTAATTTACCTGCTTCTTTCTCTGTGATTTTTGCAGTATTCATTGCCATCTGTATGTTCCATATAGTCAAGATTGTTAATCTTCCATTGACCTTGCTCTTTTTCTGCCTCTATTGTATAGATTAGGAGCATATTATTGTATGACGTTTGTGCCGTCTCCACGATAATCTTATTTTTTGAATGATCTTTCACGATGAAATGCTGCTGATAATCAAAATCTGCTGGGAAATTACCACCTGTAGGGACAGTAAATTCTACTGTATTAAGCTTACTTATGAAAGCTTCCGTAAAGTAAGGCTGCAATGCCTGTTTAAAGGGTTCCATAGTAAGGTGCTGATTCTGTTCTGCATAGTCTTTGGCCAATTCTGCCAGCTTATACGATTTCTCGCTAATATCTTTTATTTCAGCAACAGACAATAATTCAGTGTCAGAAACATTTACAGTATCCAGTTCTCGCCGTTCGACATTACTATTACTATTACTATTACTATTAATATCCTTTACGCTGTTTCCATATAATAATAATAATGTACAGCTAAATACGATACATAGCGTCAATCTTTTTCTCAAAAAAACGAACTCCTTCCCCAGGACAAATGTTATATTTATCCATTTTACCATATTTTAATGGAGGGAAGTCTATCGAACTTAGATAGTTTTAAGTTCTCTTAGACAGCTGGAATGATTTCTTTCATCTATTTTTTTTATAAGCTTCATACGATTTTTATGTAGATACGTTTGACATTTTTACTTATTAATATTACCTTAATAATTCGAAATAAAAAACACCAAAATGGTGTTTTTTATTTCGCGAATATACCTTAGCTCGCACTATTATGTAAAGCTTTAAGTATTAGGGAGCTTCTCCACTTTTTTCTTTGCTGTTTTCCTCTCTTTTCTCATCTTCCACTTTCCCTTCTGCAACTAGCTCTGTCCAATCTGTTTCTACTATTTTCTTCTGCAGCTTTTCAATGAGACCCATAATTCTTTACTCCTAGTAGTTTATTTTGTTATAATTATAAATACCCACTTAATGGAAATAAAAAACAATATTTTATAGGTTATGTCGTTATTTTTGGTACTATCTGTCTACAAGGAGTTAGAATGATGATTAAAGATGATGAAATGCTTTTATTCATTAGACATATATATTTTCTAGTGAATGAGTGTAAAAAATGTGAAGATTACGAGATGAAAAGCAAAATAACAGATGAGATTTATTTCTTCGGTGAACTATTGGAGCAAAAATAAGCTGAATTTGTGAAAATGTTAGCATTCACTATTAGTCAGACCTCATACAGTGCATTTTTAACCTCTTAAAACATGATATAAACAACGCTAATCCCCACACCACCAACAGTTGTTGGTTTAAATTACCTTTGTTATTTGCTTTTAAAAAAAGTACAATAAAGTCTGCAGTTTTTCACATAAACTACACACCTGAGATAAAAACTGCTGATTTTGACTATCCTTATGGGATAGTCCTTTTTTATATAAAAAAGCGGCTGTAAAGACAGCCGCTTTTGTTTACTATTATGATTGCTTTGTGTTTGCACTGTTGCTGAAGGAATCTAGTGCATGAAGCATATCTGCTTCTGTAAGAATAGAATAATCAAGGCTATCATCATTAGCTTCCATGATTCGCAATGCTTGCATCTGGACAGCTTCATCTACAAGATTAGTCGCAAATCGCCCATTTCCATTTGAGTTAAATGACGCAAGCTTTGTCTGAAGGGCAAGCTTCGCATTATTTTCTAACTGATAGTCATATTTTGCCGCATAACCTTCCATTATTTGAATCAATTCTTCACTATTATAATCCTCGAAATGGATAAACTTCTTGAAGCGTGATGTTAAACCTGGATTGCTTTCAAGCAATGCCTTTGTTTCATCAGGATAACCGGCCAAGACGACAACAAGATTTTCATTATGCTTTGTCATTTCCATCACAAGTGTGTCGATAGCTTCTTTGCCGAAATCTTGATTAGATCCTGACAATAGAGAATATGCTTCATCAATGAATAGAACGCCGCCTAATGCTTCTCTGATCTTCTTTTTCGTTTTAATCGCCGTTTGGCCCACAAATCCTGCTATAAAATCCGCTCTGCTTGCTACTACGAGATGCCCACGCTTTAAAATCCCGCAATCCTTTAAGAACTGGGCATAAAGCTTAGCAACTGTCGTTTTTCCTGTACCTGGATTTCCCGTAAATACAGCATGAAGCTGGATAGGCAAGTTCTTTTTAGAATTCGTTCGTCTGACTTGCTGAACTTTAACGAATGAAATAATTTTTTTCATTTCATCCTTTACCTTTGTCAGACCAATCATAGAATCAAGTTCTTCCGCTGGATTTTCTAAAGCCTCCTCCTCTGACGCAGCAAAATCATTGCCGTCAAGCAAGGTATATGTGAGGAACTGCTTGTTTGATTGTGCTTGAGAACCTTTGTTAAAAATCGCATCTAGGACAATATTTTTAACTGCACGGGCATTGCCGAAGCTTTCATCAACCTGTTCCTTTTCAAGGCGCAGCTCTAATTGCTGTTTGCCTTCTTCACTGATGACATAATCATTGTCATTGGCAATTTTTTCTCCGATAGCAACAAGTTCCTCTGCAGAATAATTAGGTAAATGAATAAAGTTAGATGATGGAAAACGGCTGCTTAATCCATGATTGCCGTCAAGGAACTGTCTCATCTCTTCCGGATAGCCTGCTAATATAACAGCAAACTTCCCGCCGAATTCAGAACTAGTCATTAAGGAAACCAATGTGTCAATCGCTGTTTGTCCGTAATCATTGCCTTGTCCATCTCTGTTTAAGCTGTAGGCTTCATCAATAAACAGCACACCGCCAAGAGATTGCTTTACAACATTGCGCACATTTTCCTCTGTCTGCCCCATATAGCCTCCGACTAGCTGGGATCGGTCTGTTTCAACAACCTCCTGACTAGGCAGCACACCTAGTTCATAATAAATTTTAGCCATTAACCGAGCCAATGTCGTTTTTCCTGTACCAGGATTTCCTGTAAAAATCATATTAAGACTTAATTCATCCTGAATGGTGAAACCGAGCTTTTTCCTTGAGTTTTGATACTTTAAGAATTGATAAAAATCCTTTACTCTATTTTTAACTTTCTCTAAGCCAATCATTTGTTGAAGCTGTTCTAAGGCTGAGGTTGTTTCCGCTTTTGCCTCGCTTGAGTCTTCCTCTTTAAAAATGTTCAACCAAGCAGCCTTTAACTCATTAAGCTCTTCAATCAGCTTTTTAACACTGTCATAATAAATAGATGTATGAAAAACACCGCTTATGGATTCTTCATATTCTTCAGATGATTGCAGAAGCTGAGATGTTTTTTGCGTTACTTCATCCAGCAATGTAATAATTTCTTTGTACTTAGTCACAGCAAGTGTATTATTAAAAATAGATGCTGCTGCACTGTTTTCTGTTAATTTATCGTTTTCATCATCAATCATATCAAGAAACTTCCGGCAGTTATTAATATACTGTTCAGCAATTTTCCTTTTCGCTGTCCGGTTATCTGTCTCTCTAATCGCAGGGAAATTAAGCATGTCCAACAGACCTTCATAGTTTTTCCAGTCGTTTTGGGAAAGGTATTTATTTGCCTCTTTATTACTTGAATCTAAATCTTTCGCCTTTTTAAGCCATGCTGTTGCAATTGAATCCTTTTCATTTGCTTTTAATCGGGAGATTGCCGCCATTGTTAGCAATCGGGAGACAATCTCTGGCTTCTCGGCTTCATTTAATGATTGTATCGCAGACAAAACTGCTTTTTCGTTGTTAATAGTACCTGTATTCTTAAATTCCTCTTCAAGAGAAGCAATTGTTTGACTGACTGTATTTTCGAATTTCTTTTCCATTATCTACTTTCACTTCACTTACATATAAGTTTATTTACATCTTCTTATAGTATCATAATCGTGAATATTCGTTAATGATTTAAGCTGTTTTCCTTCGTTTATACATACAAAAAGCTTCTGCACATATGTACAGAAGCTAAAAAGTTTATTCACCTTTTGTTTGGATCACTTGGGCATGCTGACCTGAAGTATCCTGCATTTTTTTGCCTTTATTGCCGCCGAAACCTCTCGATTTAGTTCCAATATGGCTAGGCACAAAATGCTTGCTGTCTTTTTTTGGATTGCTCATCATTCATCCCCTCCTTTATATAAAGTTTGCACTATAAAGGAATGGATGATGTGTGGCAAAATTTTTCACTAATTGATTATCTTGCTTTTTTCAAATGTTTTTTTTCAATGCGCTCTTCAATTTTCTCAATTGCTTCTCTGTCTCGAAGCAATTGCAGTTTATTTTCTGACACTAGTTCCTGAAATGACCGTTTACGAGGTTTTCTCATCTCTTTTATCTCCTTTATCCTTTTATATTTTCATAATTCCCAAAATTGCCTGTTTTTAATACGCATTTGAAGAAATTCTTTTAAAAGTTTGAAAAGTAATTGTTTTCTGAAAACAATACTCATATGTATACTTTTGATACGCTCTCATTATACGTGATGTCCATATAGTTGTAAAGCGCTTTCAGAAATTATTTCTTCCTTATTAACTCCCTCATTATCTCTAATGACATGACAGAATAGTATTTATTGACAATAACTCCTTTCTCGTCAATTAAAAAAGTAGTGGGAATAGTGATTACCTTATACATTTCATTTACCTTATCTTGTTCATCCAGCACGACAGGAAAAGTAAGCTTCATTTTTTTTATATAATCAGCAACGTTTTTGGGAGCTCCGCCATCAATATTTATTGCCAGTATCTCTATATCTCCCTTTTGTTCTTGAAAAAACTTCTCGATTTCCGGCATTTCCTGTCTGCATGGCGGACACCATGTTGCCCAGAAATTGATCATTACTTTTTTACCTTTTAAATCAGAAAGCCGCACTTTTTGCCCTTTCATATCCTTCAAAATAAAGTCAGGTGCGATATTTCCAATATTCACTCCAATATTTTTTCCAGTGCCTTCGGCAGAAGCTTTTTGTATATCAACCAGTAAAAGGCTTACACTAACAAGGATACATAAAAATACGATTATTTTTTTCATCAAGACCACTCCTATAATCATTTCTTACATTTAAGTTTTCCATTTTTATTTTAATTACGATGTTTATTTTTGGAAGGGACTTTGAATGCGTAAAATTATAAGGTTATAGGAATGAGTAAAATCAGCATATTTCATGCCTGACACGTCGTCATTTAAAACTCATTTGTTTCCTGTCCCTTACACCTTATCAGGTATAGACAGAAAAATATATAGGATATAATAAATGTTGCAAATATTGTCATAAATTAGGATTAAAATAAAAAAACAGCCTAAATGAGGCTGCTTCTTATAGTCAGATTAAAACCTGTCTTGCTCTTTACTTAATATTTTTCCTGTTTCTGCTGAAATGCTCAGCTCTGTTTCCATGCCATCCTTTGCTGTTACTTCTAGGTCATAAATGAATTGAGCGTTATCATCATCTAACTCAAATTCTGTAATGGTGCCATCTGCTTCTTTTAATGCTATTTCTTTCGCTTGCTCTTCTGTTACTTTAATTTTATCAGCAAGCATTTCCTTTGTAATGATGGTGCCGTCTTCTGAATCGACATATATATCATCTTGGTCATCAGCGAATTCTACTTGGTATACACCTGCTCCAGTTTCCGTATACTCTTGCTCTACCTCTTCTACAGCACTATTCTTTTCTTTTGAAGCAATTTCAGCAGCCTCTTGTTTTGATACAGCCGCCGTTTCTGCTGTAAAGCTTTTTACAATACCACCGTTTGCATAGACATCTCTGTCATCAATCAGGTCATATGCAGCTGCTCCGCCAAAACCGATGATTGCTGCACCGATACCGTATTTTAACCATTTAGTTTGTATAATTTTGCTCCACGCTTTTTTTATTGTATTCATTTTTTAATTCCTCCTTTTTCTTATACTTCTATCCTATCCTGAGAAAATGATAAGACTTTAGCAGAAATATGAGAAATTGATGAGAATTCATCGGAGCGTTTTAATCATTGTCCCAATTAATTGATTCAATGGCACCTGTATAGGCATTAATATACATTTTTACTTCTTTATCGCCTTCCGCTTCTATTTCCAATTCATAAACGAGACCGAAATCTTCATCCTCTTCCATATCGATTTCTGAAACAGTTCCTGCGATTTCCTGTAAAGCTATTTCCTCTGCTTTTTCCTTTGAGATATATTCTGTAGTTCCGTCTGCCGCATCTTCTTTAATTTCTCCAGTTTCCCTGTCTAGCAAATAGGCTGTGTCTTTAGCTTCTGTTTTAATAATAAAAGAATAATAGGAAATACTATCTTGGTTTGTTTCTTCAATTGTCAATAAATCACCTTTTATCTGCTCTTGTATCAACGTTTTTGCCTCTTCTTCTTGGATGAGACTAGCTTTGTCGGTAGTATCCTTCACAGATTGTTGAATTAAGGTCTCCACTTTGCCTGTCTTTTTGTTAAGCACTATATTGTATACACCACTGTCTGTTTCAAAAATGATTCGATAAGAAGGTCCTGATTCTCCATCCCTTTGTGAAACACTACTTACTGTGCCTCCATAATTAGACAAGACAAAATCTTTTGCCGCATCCTCTGTTAAAGTACTGCTTTCATCGGCGAAGAAGATAAAATACCCTAAAACCAATAGGACAATAATCAGGAGGAAGCTGCTAATGAGGAGAAGTTTCTTCTTGTTCATCATTTGTCCACCGCCTTTTGTCCTGCAGGGAACATACATGTAAACGTTGTTCCTTTATCTAACTCACTTTCCACTTCAATCATACCATCATGAGCAGTCATGATAAGTTTTGCGATCGACAGTCCTAGCCCAACACCGCCGTTTTCCCGATTTCTCGACATATCAGCACGGTAAAAGCGGTCAAATATTAACGGCTGCTTTTTTTTATCAATACCGATGCCATCATCTTCAACCTTTAAAATAATATTCTCTTGTGTAGTGTTCACTGCCAATTTCACTGTATTTGCTCCATACTTAAAGGCATTATCAAGGAGAATAAGAAGAAGCTGCTTTATTTTTTGCTTATCACCATACAGAATGACTGGCGTGCTTGCCTTTTCAACTAACACGATCCGTCCTGTCGCCATTTCCATATTCTTCGCAGTCTTGATGCAAAGCTTATTCAGCTCAAAGTCTTCCAAATGCAAGACAAGATGATCATCGGCTTTTGCCAGCTCAAGCATTTCATTTGTCATTTCCTTCATACGCACCGCCTCTGATAAAATGGCATCTATTCCTTCCTCTAAAGCATCAGGCTTATTCTTTCCCCAGCGCTTCAGCATGCTGGCATAGCTTTCAATTACAGTAAGCGGAGTTTTCAATTCATGCGAGGCATCATAGACAAATTGTTTTTGCTTATCATATTGCAATTCTAATATAGATATCATTTTGTTAAAGGTGTTCCCAAGCTGATACAATTCATCCTTACTTCTGTCTTGCAATTCAAGCTTTTGAAAACTGCCCTTTGACTGGATCTCCTCCATTGTTTTTATAAGAGACTGAATTGGTGTCAATATGAAACTTGATAGCAATCTTCCAGCCAAAAAAGTCGGCAATATAACGAGAACAGTCCCGATTATCAGAATCAGTCTTAATACATCCAATATACGCAGTGAGCTGTCGATATTTTCAGCCATCTCCAGCTTTACTACACTGCCGTCATTCCAGATGACTGGCAGTGAAGCAACGGCAAACGAGCTTCCATCTTGTTTTAGAACGTTTTCCGATTGGCCAGCTGAAAAGGAATGGTCTATATCAGCATAGCTTGATTCTTTCGTGCTTGTAAAAATCACTGCATTATTTTCGTCAATTGCACGAATCATTCCATTTGCTGGGACGAAGGCACGCAGGAGGGAATTTCTCGTCATTTCTGTTGTTGCACTGTCAAGATTTCCTGCTGCCTGCATCAACTTGCCTGCTGTTTCGTTCACTTCATTTTTAAGGATTTCCTTTTGAAAAACGAAGTAAATGGTCGTATTAAGACAAACCATCATTATGATTAGCAGCAATGTTGAAAAAACTTGGATGCGCGTTCTGACTCTCATATAGAAGATTCCTTAATGACATAGCCAACCCCGCGAATTGTTTGAATCAGCTGTCTATCAAATTGATAATCGATTTTCTTGCGTAAATATCTTATATAAACATCCACCACATTTGTATCTGCCATAAAATCATAACCCCAAACATGATTCATAATTTGTTCTCTGCTTAACACAATATTTTTATTTTCCATTAAATAAAGAAGCAGCTCAAATTCCCTTGGTGTCAGTTCAATATCGATGTCTGCACGCTTTACGGAATAAGATTTGACAAATACTTTTAAATCATCCACTTCTAGCACTTTTTCCTGCTCTTGTTTCCATTGCATCTTGCTGACGCGAAGGCTTGCCCGAATTCGGGCAAGCAGCTCCTCTATTTGGAATGGCTTTGTCATATAGTCGTTTGCCCCTAAATCAAGGCCTGCTACTTTGTCTGGAATAGAACCTCTTGCAGTCAAAAGAATAACCGGAACATGCACAGCTGCATTGCGGATTCTTCTTAAGACCTCTAAACCGCTTAATTCTGGCAGCATTACATCAAGCAAGACAAGACTCCAGCCTCCCTCAAGCACTTTCTCTAAACCTTTAACACCGGAATGCTCTGCGTGAACTTCATAACCTTCGTATTCGAGCTCCATCGTAATGATTCTTGCGATTTTTTGTTCATCTTCAATAACAAGAATTTTATCCTTTGGCAAACTTCCTCAGCTCCCTATTACATCTCTGGGGGAAATGTTTTTTAGTCATATCTTTACTTTGATATTATCGTAAACACGCACATAAAAAAAGAACTTGCCTTTGAATAAGTGATCTTTATGATCAACTTACACAAGCAAGTTCTTTTTACTATTATGGATTATTTTGATAATTCCTCTGTTAATACAGGAACGATTTGTTTTTTGCGTGATACAACACCTTTAAGCAAGGCTGTGTTATTTTCAAGTTTTACGCCAAATGCCGCTTCCACTGCACTAGTTTTCGTTCCAAGTGCGAGGGCAACAGAATCATTGTTTAAGATATCTGTTACAACAAGCAAGAATAAATCAAGCCCTTTGTCAGCAATCACTTTATTTAATGCATCTTCCAGTTCGCCTTGTTTAGCAAGTACATCATTTGTGTCCACTGCATTAACTTGAGCAACTTCCACTTTATATGACCCCATTGGAAATTCTTTTGCATCAAGGCTGATTAGTTGCTCTACTGTTTTGTCGCTTAAATCTGCACCAGCTTTAAGCATGTCCAAACCATATTGGTCCAAATTAATGCCAGCAATTTCAGCAAGCTCTTGTGCTGCTTTAACATCCTGATCTGTGCAAGTTGGAGATTTAAACAATAATGAATCGGAAATAATTGCAGAAACCATTAAACCTGCAATGTCTTTTTTGATTTCAACATTGTTCTCTTTGTAAAGCTTGTTAAGAATTGTAGCAGTACAGCCAACAGGCTCAGCGCGATAATATAAAGGATCGCTTGTTTCAAAGTTAGCAATACGGTGGTGGTCGATAACTTCCAGGATAGAAACCTCTTTAATATCTTCCACACTTTGCTGGAATTCGTTGTGATCTACAAGAATTACAGAATCTGTTTCCTCTGACGCCTTTTGTATGTATCTTGGAGCTTCAGCTTTGAAGTAATCTAGAGCGAACTTTGTTTCGCCATTGATTTCTCCCAGGCGAACAGCTTCCGCTTCTACACCTAAAGCTTTTTTCAATTCTGCATAAGCGATAGCAGAACAAATCGTATCCGTATCAGGATTTTTGTGACCAAAAACTAAAACTTTTCCCATTCTTTAATTCTCCTTGTAACTGAAATTATTGACATAGATAAACAAGGATGCACTTGTTATCCAATGTATTTATTGTATCATATCGCTAGCAAAAATAAATAATCGATAGACAAAATCTCCTTCTTATTTTATCGGAATTGTATTTTTGCGAAGAAGCATTTGACATAAACTACTAAGATAGCACAACAAAAAAAAGAGGGCTGATGCCCTCTCTTATCTATCAAACTATTAGAATTTAAATTGGTAGTTTTCAATTTCCCAAGCATGGATTTGTGTACGGTAGTTATCCCACTCTTCTTTTTTCGCTGCAACATACTCATAGAATACGTGCTCTCCAAGTGTTTTAAGACCGATTTCTCCTGCTTCCAGTTCAGCGATAGCTGCTTCTAGGCCACCTGGTAGGCTGTCGATGCCCAACTCTTCGCGGCGTGCATCTGTCATGTGGAAGATATCTTCGTTAACAGGTGCTGGAGCTTGCAATCCTTTTTCCACTCCATCAAGACCAGCAGATGCTATTACTGCAAATGTCAAATATGGATTTGATGCTGGATCTGGACAACGCAATTCTACGCGAGTTGCCATGCCTTTTTTAGCTGGAATACGGATTAAAGCTGAACGGTTTGAAGCAGACCAAGCAAGATATACTGGTGCTTCATAGCCAGGTACTAGACGTTTGTAAGAGTTTACTAGCGGATTTGTAACAGCTACGAAACTCTTAACATTATCAAGGATACCAGCGATGAAAGAGTAAGCTTCACTTGAAAGCTGCAGTTCATCAGACGGATCGAAGAAAATGTTTTCGCCATCCTTGAAGAACGACATGTTAACATGCATTCCTGAACCGTTGATGCCGAATACTGGCTTTGGCATAAATGTTGCATGCAAGCCATATTGTGCTGCGATTGTTTTAACTACCCATTTGTAAGTAGTCGCAAGGTCTGCAGCTCCTAGAGCATCTGCATATTTAAAGTTAATTTCATGCTGGCCTTCTGCTACTTCATGGTGCAATGCTTCAATTGTAAAGCCCATTGCTCGCAAAGTTTTGAAGATTTCAACACGAACCTTTTCACCTAAGTCTTTAGGAGATGGCTCAAAGTATCCGCCTCTGTCACCTAGGACTGTCGTTGGGTAACCTTGTGCATCTGTTTCAAACAAGAAGAATTCCAATTCAGGACCTACAGAAATCGTATATCCTTGTTCTGCTGCACGTGCCACTGTCTTCTTAAGAACATTACGTGTGTCACCTTCAAATAATGTACCATCTGGATTTGTTACAGAGCAAAGGAAGCGTGCTTCTGAATATCCTTCTTCTTCTGTCCAAGGCAACACAACAAATGTGTTTAAATCTGGGGCTAAATAAGAATCTGATTTATTGATAGGTGAGAAACCTTTGATGGAAGAACCATCAATCATGATTTTCCCTTCTACTGCATCATCTAATTGAGCTGCTGTAATTGTGATATTTTTCAAAATCCCTTCAATATCTACAAATTGCATATGCAATAATTCTACATTTTTTCCTTTAATGATACTTTGAATCTGTTCTAATGTAATTTCAGCCATGTCAATTTACCTCACAATTCATGTTCTATTATCTAACTTGAATTCATTATAAGAAATTATTTATAGTTATACAATATCTTTTTTAAAATTTTTTAAATATTTTATAAGATAGCGTTTACATTCTTTTGTTTTTATGTTTGGTTTATTTTTTATAAAAATCCGAAAATTCTGTAAAAAATGAAATTAACTGCTTATTTTCTTTTGAATGCTCGTTTTTTCGCCGTCTTTTAATATTTCCATATTCGAAATAAATAGCATATAGTTGGCTCTATATTCAGTAATTCTCCAAACGTTTTACTGACGAAAGGAGCAAACTGGCTTGGCTTCATGCAGTTTTGCTATCGGCAGCTTCTTTTCCCATTAGGAATGTCTGCACCATTAATCTTGTCAGATTTTCTTCGCTTATTAGCAATTCATGGAAGATAAATCAGGAATTTGCAAAACAGTACATGGAGGTAGTGAATCAAGGATTTATGATTAGCCTTTAACAAGCAATCCTTTTCTACTAAAAGCAGTTTTTGAAATAAATTACTTTATAAATTATTTGAATAGTGTTAATTTTTAAAATAAATTATTTTTTAAGAGGATGGTGTTTATAGTATGAATTCATTAAAGCAATTTACATTTAGTAAAAGATTTCCGAACATGCCGATTATCGGCTCCTCCTTCGCCGGTTCACTAGACCATGTTATTCCATTGTCTTATGGTTTTCCTGCTCCAGAGTCTTTTCCATTAGAAACGATGGTTGCTGCAACACAAGCTGCCATGAAAACGCAAGGGTTTGGTGCTATGTCTTATAGCGGCGGAACAGGCACAAGTCATATTGTTAACTGGATTCTCGAACGATCAAAGCTCCGTGACGTACATGCAAAAGAGGACCAAATCCTTGTAACTGCCGGGAGCATGCAGGCAATCGATTTAGTGGCACGAACACTCACTGACCCAGGTGACGAAATTTGGATTGAAGCTCCTTGTTTTTTTGGTGCAATTCGGACATTTAATTTGGCGCAGGTAAAATTACGGTCATTTCCGATTGATGAGAATGGAATAATGGTTGACTATGTGGAAAAAGCATTATTAGAAGCCACTCTTCAGCAAAAGCCAATTCCGAAGCTTCTGTACATCATGCCCAATTACCATAATCCAGGCGGTGTCAATCTCTCTGTAGACAGACGAAGGAAACTCGCAGAGCTTGCTTATGAATATAATTTCTTCATTTTGGAAGATGATGCTTATGTGGAGCTTTCCTTTGATGGCACTTATCTCCCTTCTATCCACTCCTTCGGTCCTGAGCGCGTCATCTATTTAAGCACCTTTTCTAAAGTAATTGCACCTGGGATCCGTTTAGGCTGGGCAATTGGATTAAGTGAGATTATCACTAAGATGCGTATTTTGAAAACAGACGGGCTGACTAGCGTATATGTACAGGAAGTTGTTCACA
Source organism: Bacillus sp. Au-Bac7 (assembly GCF_021341655.1). Classification (NCBI taxonomy): domain Bacteria; kingdom Bacillati; phylum Bacillota; class Bacilli; order Caryophanales; family Bacillaceae; genus Bacillus; species Bacillus sp. Au-Bac7. The sequence continues at coordinate 1,014,118 of NZ_JAJTTG010000001.1, forward strand.
ATGTGTTAGACCAGCTGGATATCGAAGAACATATCAAGTATTTAAGCAATACGTATAAATCAAGAAAAGAGGCAATGGTTGAAGCCATTAACGAGCATTTCGGCGACGAGGTCAGCTTTGTTTCACCAGAAGGAGGCTTCTTTCTCTGGCTCACATTCCCTGCTGGCATAAATACAAGCGACTTTGTGGAAGCTGCAATGACTGCTGGTGTCTCCTATTTGGATGGACAGCATTTCTTCCTTGAAGACGAAGGCTTTAACACAATGAGACTTTGTTTCACATACTGTAGTGAGGAGAAAATTAAAGAGGCGATTAAACGGCTTGCGGATACTTACTTCCAATATATCCGCACCTTGCCGATGGAGGAAGCTAACTGATGGATTCATCATCCCCTGTCATTTATGTTAGGTACAATATACCAAAAAAGTATATCGAAAAAATAAAAGCCTTAGGTGCAACCGTTTTGTTTGATCCTTGGCAATTTGGTAAAGAAGAACCAGCAGTGAACTTCGATTTAAGTGAGTGTGATATTATCCTTACCTTAGGTTTAATGGACCCTCTTACCATTAGGAACAACGCCCCAAAGCTTAAATGGGTACAATCATTAAGTGTTGGACTGGATGCTCTGCTTCATGAGGAAACAATTAAAAGTAATCTACTGATTACCAATACAAAGGGCTGCACTTCTATACCGATTGCCGAACATACTGTTGCCATGATTTCTGGGTTTGCAAGAGGGCTGCCAACCATGCTGCGTAATCAAAACAAGCGAATCTGGAGCAATACGGATATTCAAGACTTAGACGGCGCCACTATAGGAATTATCGGATATGGAGAGATTGGCAAAGAGATTGCGAAAAGATGCAAAGCTCTTGGCATGCATGTAGTCGGCTGCCGAAAGAGACCTTCCATTACAACAAGTAATGATCCTGCAGATGAGGTGGTTGGACTTGAACAAGTCGATGATGTCATTAAAAATGCTGATTTTCTTGTTCTCGCTTTGCCTTCAACAAAGGAAACGTACCAATTCATAAATAAAGAGAAGCTAAAGCTTATGAAACCATCTGCTTACTTGATTAATATCGGCAGAGGCAATACAATTGCAGAAGCTGATTTGCTGGAAGTGTTAACAGCTCAGCGAATTAAAGGTGCTGCTCTTGATGTATTTGAGGTGGAGCCGTTACCAAGCGAGTCCCCCTTCTGGGCATTGGAGAATGTCATAATATCTCCCCATAATGCCTATTATTCTCCGAAAAGCATGGATCGTTATATGGATATATTTTTAGAGAATGTCACTAGATTTAAAGAAGGCAAAGAGCTACTTAATTTGGTTAATAAAGAGCTTGGCTATTAAAATATAAAGAGGAGCGACCATTTAGCGCTCCTCTTTTCCTTCGATATTAAACTGTTTCGTAGCCTTCTTGTTTCCAAGCTGTTGTTCCGCCTTCAATGAAAGCTACATCAGCAAATCCCATTTGTTTAAGCAAATAAGCGCCAAGAGCAGCTTGTCCGCCTAAACCGCATGTTACTAGAATCGGTCTGTTGCGATCAGCTAATTCTGGATTGCGAAGCTCTTCAGGAAGCTCCAAATCAGCACGAATCGGCAGCATGCCTAGTGAGATGTTTACACTGCTTGGAATTAATCCGCAAGCTCCTGCATCCTCAGCATCCTGCACATCAATTACATATGTATTAGGTTTGTCTTCCATTTGTTTTTTTGCTTCAATTGATGAGATGCCTTTCACATTGCTTCTTGCTTCTTCTAATAATTTTCCGAATGTCAACGCCATTCCAATCACTCCTTCATGGTAATTTCCTACATATCTATAGTAGCAAACTTTTCCTTAATTACCTAGCAGAATGTACGCTCACTAAAAGAAAAAGAGACTAATGAGTCATTAGTCACTCATTAGTCTCTTTCTATCATTAGTTCTTCAATTTATCTCGAAGCACCATCGGTAAGATTCCACCGTGACGGTAGTAGTCTATCTCTACTTCAGAATCAAAGCGTACAAGCACTTCAAATGTCTTCTTGTTTCCATCCTCATCTGTCGCAGTAACTTCAATGAAATCACGAGGTTTAACTGTTTCATCGACATATATGTTAAACGTCTCTTTACCTGTTAAACCAAGAGACTCTGCGCTGTCTCCATCCTTGAATTGCAATGGAAGCACACCCATTAACACAAGGTTAGAGCGGTGGATTCTCTCAAAGCTTTCAGCAAGAACTGTTTTAATTCCAAGGAGATTCGTACCTTTTGCTGCCCAGTCACGAGAAGATCCCATGCCATAATCTTTGCCGGCAAGAACCATCAGGCCAGTTCCATCTTGTTTATATTGCATACAAGCATCATAAATGGATGTCACTTCACCTGTCGGCCAGTATGTCGTAAACCCACCCTCTGTACCAGGAGCAATCTGATTACGGATACGGATATTCGCAAATGTTCCTCTCATCATGACCTCGTGGTTACCGCGGCGAGAACCGTAAGAGTTGAAATCGCGAACCTCTACTCCGTTTGCTTTTAAATATTTACCTGCAGGAGTGTTGACACCGATTGCTCCGGCTGGTGAAATATGGTCTGTTGTAACAGAGTCGCCAAACTTGCCGACAATTTTAAGCCCTTTAATCGGAAGCACCTTCTCAGGATCAGGCTTCAGCCCTTCAAAGAATGGAGGGTTTTGAATATAAGTGCTTGAATCATCGAATGTGTATAATGAATCGCTGCTAGTCTGAATTTCATTCCAGCGCTCGTTGTCGTCGAACACACGCTCATACTCCTTCTTAAACAGTTCAGGAGTTACAGTGCGGTTTACCACTTCATTAACCTCTTCAGTTGATGGCCAAATATCCTTGAAGAATACATCGTTGCCATCCTTATCCTTGCCGATTGACTCGTTTTGCAGGTCAATATCAACAGTTCCCGCAAGTGCATAAGCCACAACTAACGGCGGTGATGCCAAGTAGTTTGCTTTTACAAGCGGATGAATACGACCTTCAAAGTTTCTGTTACCGGAAAGCACACTAGTAACAAGCAAATCAGAATCAGCAACTGCCATTTCGATTTCATCACGCAATGGACCAGAGTTTCCGATACAAGTCGTACAGCCGTAACCAACAAGGTTAAAGCCGATTTGTTCCAAGTATGGCAGCAAGCCGGAATCTCTTAAATAACCAGTTACTACTTTTGAACCTGGCGCCAAAGAAGTTTTAACGAATTTAGGCACTTCCATGCCAAGTTCCACTGCTTTTTTGGCAACAAGGCCAGCACCAACAAGCACATACGGGTTGGATGTATTTGTACAGCTAGTGATAGCAGCGATTGCAACAGAACCTGTCCTCATTGTCGTTGAGTCCCCGTTAGCAAACTTGATATCTACTGATTTATCAAACTCATCTTTCTTCAAGCCGAAGCCTTGATTTCCTTCAGGTGCAGTCACAGAATCAACAAATGCTTTTTGCAGCTGCGATAATGGAATCAAGTCTTGCGGACGTTTTGGTCCAGACAGGTTTGCTTCAATATCTGAAAGATTAATTTCAATTACTTTTGTATAAACTGGCTCAATACTAGGATCAAAGAACAGTCCATTAAGTTTAGAATATTCTTCTACCACTTTGATTTGCTCTTCTGATCTGCCTGTTAATCTCATATAAGCCAATGATTCCTCATCAACTGGGAAGAATCCGCAAGTTGCTCCGTATTCTGGAGCCATGTTAGCGATTGTCGCACGGTCAGCTAGCGGCAATTGGGAGATACCAGGTCCGAAGAATTCAACGAACTTGCCTACTACCCCTTCACCTCTCAACACTTGTGTAACTTTTAAAGCAAGGTCTGTTGCTGTTGAACCGTTAGGCATATCACCAATAAGCTTCACACCCACAACTTCTGGAACTGGGAAATATGATGGTTGTCCAAGCATGCCAGCCTCTGCCTCGATACCGCCGACACCCCATCCAAGTACGCCGATTCCGTTGATCATCGTCGTATGTGAGTCTGTTCCTACTAATGTATCAGGGAAAGTTTCTAACTCTCCATCTTCATTTTCGACTACTTGCACAACATTTGCTAAATATTCTAAATTTACTTGGTGTACGATTCCTGTAGCAGGCGGAACGGCACGATAATTATCAAAAGCTTTTTGAGCCCAGCTCAAAAATTGGTAACGCTCTGCGTTTCGTTCAAACTCAAGATCCATATTTGCAGTCAACGCATCTGGCGTACCATATTTGTCAACCTGCACACTGTGGTCAATAACAAGATCGACCGGTTTTTCCGGGTTAATTTTGCTTGGATCTCCGCCAAGATCAGCCATGGCTTTTCTTAAAGAAGCCAAGTCAACAACTGCAGGAACTCCTGTGAAGTCCTGTAGGATAACCCTTGAAGGCTTAAATGGCACATCAATTTCTTTCAGTTCATCTGTTCCCCATTTTGCAAGGTTTTCCACATGTTCGTCTTTAATGACAAAACCATCCATTTGTCTTAATACAGATTCCAATAGAACTTTGATAGAGTACGGCAATTTGGAAACATTGCCGATTCCCGCTTTTTCCAATGCATCCAATTGATAATAATGATAACGCTTCCCATCAACCTCGAATGATTTACGTGCATTGTAAGTATCTTTTGCCATATGTATTACCCCCTCCATGTAATCATATACCAAAAATAGAAAAATAGTCGAATATTTCGTACTTTCTATCTTTTTAGTCTTTTATTTCCTCATTCATTTTAATACAGCAGCTTTGATAAGTAAATAATAAGAAAGTTATCATTTATAATAAGCGCTACTTATGACCTAATTTAAAAAGCACCCTTTCCAAAAGAAAAGGTGCAGCTATTAAAGTTACGAAAGATCATTTACCTCACTGACAATCGTTTTTAAATCTTGCTGGAATGTCTCTAGCTGTTTGCGCTGATGTTCAGACGCAGTTTCTAAAGCATTTTCGATTTGTTCATATGTTTCGTTTATTTCTTGTTTCAGATGCTTCAGCTGATGACCGTAGCTTGCAGAATCCTTTACAATATCTTCATATAATGTCTGCGTTTCACGCATGTTATTTTGGGCAGCTTGGAAAGCTTCTTGTTTATTGCTGTGATAAAACACTGTATTTCCTCCTATCTATTTTTGCATAAGAATCGTGGTTGTAAGCAGGAAAGAAATCCTACAGTTAAATTGCTCAAAGACACAAAAAAATATTCTGTATAAACAAGAGATATTTCTCCCATTCTAAACAGTGAAGAGCAAACTGCTTTTCAAATGGCAAAGGAGATGAAGGTCTTGAATAAAAACGACGGTAAAGATATGCGCAAAAATTCACCGAAAGGCCATCACGGCGGACAGCCTGAGCCTCTCAGCGGGAGCAAAAAAGTGAAAAACCGCAACCATACTAGACAGAAGCACAACAGCGGACACGACTTTTAATAAATAGATAAACACAGGCTGATGATATATCATCAGCCTGCTAAAAAATTTTCTATGCACAGGTTACGGCAGCTGCGAATATCTTGTCATCAAAAAGGAGCAATTCACAATGAGTGATGAGCAATTATTTCCCTTGATGGAAGGATATAACTCTATTAGCAGCTATTTAGATGAAACAGAATTTCCTGTCGATTTATATGAAGCAGATTCTTACTATTTAGCTGAAAGCCTTCTGCCATACATCTCTCCTAATAGTATGGAGATCTTTGTAAAAGACAACCACCTGACTGTAAGGGTTCGTACTTTAGACAATCACATTAAATCAAGGACAGTTTATTTCCCTCAAAAGATTGAAAATAATGCTATTACTTCCGCCTTTACCAACAATATTTTAGAAGTAAAAATCTTTAAAAATTAGGAATACTTCAGTGTTAATCGTTCTTTCTCTAATATATAGTATATGATTCCGTTTGAATGGTTGCACGCCTTCATCAACTGCTTATTTGCTGAATCACATTTCCCCTGCTCTTGATAATCTAATGCAGCGATTGTATATTCCATCCATTTATGATCGGACGCTAAGCTTGAATCATTAAATTCATCTTTGTTTTGTCTGATTTTTAACCACTGCATAAAAAATTTTTTATTGTTATCACTGCTAAGTTTTGCTATTTCTTCCTTCACTCCTTTCGTACTGTGAAAATAAAAGCAAAATAGAATGGTCAAAAGCGGATAATACTTTCTGAGATTAGGGCGTTTCACAGCTCTGCGATAATTGGCAATAACAGCTTTGTCATCCTTATTAGCAAGGGCATAAATATAGCCATAATACGGGTTATGTTTTCTAAGCCGCAAATACGTTTCTATCCACTTGCTGCTCCGTGATTTTTTTTCGAAATGATAAGCAAGTAATCGTAAAAATAGAATCGCTGTAAGCATAATGATTGCTGTTACATATATAACTGTCAAAAGCACCCACCCTCTTCTCTACTAATTAAACCAAACTTTCGCAAGCTGCTTTATGTATTCGTCTATTTTATGCAGTGTTAATCCTCCAAACCCTAATATGATTGGACAATCATCTACTGATTTATTGGAATAATAGCTTGCAGTAGAATATATGCCAATAGACTGGTGTGCTGCTGCCTCAATCAATTGGGAATGCTGCTTATTTTCAACATTTATAAGCAGATGCAATCCGGCCTTTTCACCGATTATGTTAACAAATCCCCCCATATACTCATTTAGGGATGACAGCAGCATCTCATGTTTTTCTTTATAGATTTTCCTCATTTTTCTTAGATGCCTCTCATAGTGTTCTCTTTCCATAAATAGTGCTAATGCATGCTGAAAAATGGGTGAAGCATTTTGGGAATCAATGAACCCTTCATGCAGATTCTCCAATAATTTTTTTGGCAATACCATATAGCTAATCCGAACAGAAGGCAAAAATGATTTTGAGAAAGTCCCTGCATAAATAACTCTGTCCTGCCGGTCTAAGCCTTTTAAACTTGCAACCGGTGCCCCTTCATAACGAAACTCACTGTCATAATCATCTTCAATAATATAAGCATTTGTCTCTTCAGCCCATTTTAACAGCTCCAACCTTTTGGCAGCTGGCATGATACATCCGAGGGGGAATTGATGGGATGGTGTGATATACGCGGCATTGCAGCCACTGCTTTTTAATGCTTGGACATCGTACCCATCGTCTGCTGTAACAGGTATGTCAACAATCATACAGCCTTCTGTTAAGAAAGTATTTTTTACCCCATCATAGCCAGGGCTCTCCATGGCAACAGCTAGTTTATCCTTTTGAAGAAGGGAAATAACTGTTCTGACAAGCTGATTTGTTCCTGCTGATATTACGATATCTTCATATGTGCAATGAATTCCCCGCGATTTGTAAAGATATGTGGCTATCTGTTTTCGCAATGAAATGCTGCCTAATTTATTTCCGTATAGCAGGATTTCTTTATCATTTTCCTGTAAGCTGTCTTGTAAGCATTTTTTCCAGGTTTTCATTGGGAAATGCTCTAGATCAATATCTCCGTATTGAAAGTCAATGGTAAATTCCTTCGCTGCAATAGTTTTATTCTCCTCTTGAAGTACTTCCTGCTTTGTATCAGGTAAATATTCAAGATTAGGGACAACCCAATACCCTTTTTTGACTCTGCTTTCAATAAATCCTTCTGCCAAAAGCTGCTGATATGCTTCATTTACTGTATTTTTACTTATGCTTAACGTTTGAGAAAGGGATCTGACAGAAGGAAGTTTTGTGCCTTCTTTTATGTTCCCATTGAGCATTTCTTCTTTGTAGAAATCGTACAGCTGTTTATAAATTGGTGTTTTTTTGTCTTTTTCAATAAAACAGGAAACCATCTTCCCTCTCCATTCTGTCCCAATGTTTTTTTCGCAAACTGGCACTTTTTTCTATGACACTATTTTTTTACAATGATTCTAACATAACACTGAAGGAGATGGATAGGATGGAACAAATGAGACAGAAAAAAATGGAATGGACCGATGATGAACAAATCAACAGCTGTTTAACAAGTTGCCGCACCGGTTATCTTGGCTTGAGTGATGGCACTGAACCTTATGTTATTCCCCTTAATTATGTTTGGTATAACAAGGCCATTTACTTTCACGGTGCTGATGAAGGCAGAAAGGTGCGCATTATCGAAGCAAACCCCGCAGGCTGCTTCACCATTTGCGAAGAGCTTGGCACAATGAGCAATCCTGTTCCTGCAAAAACGGATACTGCTTATTGGAGTATCATGGCATTCGGAGAAATAAAGAAGGTAAGTGAAATGGAGGAAGCTAGGAATATCATGCAGGAAATGCTGAACAAATATGTACCAGATTACTATAACAAACCTCTTGCTTCGTCTCATTTAGAAAAATATCGGTCTTCTTTAGGCAGCAAAACAGCAATTTATAAACTTTGCCCAACAACGATAACGGGCAAGGAAAATCCACTTGATGCAAAGACAAAATTCTCGCTAGGACGAACGATTTCAATGGATTTAAGATGAAAATAATAGAAATGAAGGAACTAGTCTAGTTTTCTGTTCATTATTTTAGTATTATGAAGAAATGGATACTGCTATTTATTGATTTTAGAAATAGCAAACTGTCATCTTACATGTACTTTATAATGAAGTGAGGATACAAAAATATGTTATTGAATGTGGAAAATTTAAGCCATACATTTGGAGACCGCACCCTATTTAAAGATGTGTCTTTCCGTTTATTAGCGGAAGATCATGTCGGTCTTGTTGGTGCAAACGGGGTTGGAAAATCAACACTGATGAATATTATTACAGGACAGCTGATTCATGACTCAGGCAAAGTAGAGTGGATTCCTTCTGTTCATTACGGCTATTTAGATCAGCATACAGTTCTTACACCTGGAAAAACAATTCGCGATGCATTAAAGGACGCATTCCTTCCTCTATTTAAGGAAGAAGAGAAGCTGAATGAAGTAACGGCGAAAATGGGCGATGCCACTCCAGAAGAGCTGGAAGCTCTGCTTGATGAAATGGGAGTTATTCAAGATAAACTTGATGCCGGCGGCTTTTATACACTTGATATAAAAATTGAAGAAGCAGCGCGCGGGCTTGGTCTTGATGCAATCGGACTAGACCGTGACGTAACAGCACTAAGCGGTGGACAGAGAACAAAAGTTTTACTCGCAAAATTGCTCCTTGAACAGCCGCAAGTGCTATTGCTTGATGAGCCAACGAACTATCTGGATGTAGAGCATATTAAATGGCTTGCTTCTTATTTAAAAGAATATCCATATGCTTTTATCTTGATTTCTCATGATACAGAGTTTATGAACCAAGTATCAAATGTTATCTTCCATCTCGAATTCTCGAAGCTGACGAGATATACTGCAAGCTATGATAAATTCCTTGAGCTTGCTGAAATTAATAAAAACCAGCATTTGAATGCTTACGAAAAGCAAAAGGAATTTATTAAAAAACAAGAGGATTTCATCGCGAAAAACAAAGCGAGATACTCAACAACAGGACGTGCAAAAAGCCGTCAAAAGCAATTGGACCGCATGGAGCGCATTGACCGTCCGGAAACTGCCTTAAAGCCGACATTTGACTTTAAAGAATCACGCGGCAGCAGCCGTTATGTTTTTGAAGGGTCAGATTTTGAAATTGGCTATGGATCTCCGCTATTGCCGAAAATGTCCATTACAATTGAGCGCGGCGAAAAGATTGCTGTAGTCGGCTGTAATGGTGTCGGAAAATCTACGTTGCTGAAAACAATGCTTGGTAAAATTCAGCCGTTAAGCGGAAAAATTGAACGAGGTGACTTCCTGTACCCTTCTTACTTTGAACAAGAGGTTAAAGCAGGAAACTTAACACCAATCGAGGATGTTTGGAATGCATTTCCAAGCATGGATCAGCACCAAGTTCGTGCTGCCCTTGCACGTTGCGGGTTGAAAAACGAGCATATCTCAAGACCATTAAACCAGCTGAGCGGAGGCGAGCAAGCAAAGGTGCGCCTATGCAAGCTATTGATGGAAGAAAGCAACTGGCTATTGTTTGACGAGCCTACGAATCACTTAGATGTGACGGCAAAAGAAGAATTAAAACGAGCGCTGAAAGCTTATAAAGGCACTGTTGTTCTTGTTTGCCATGAACCTGATTTCTATGAAGATTGGGTTACAAAGGTTTGGAATGTGGAAGAATGGTCTAATCAAAACTAATTAATTTAAAAAACTATCATTAATGATATATTTTTCGCAAGGAATGGATAAACGGCCATTCGCGGGAATATTCATTATTTGATAGTTTTTTTATTTGAAGAAAGGAGGCTTTGCATGTATTTCTTTGGCCGAATTTGGAAAGTGATCATCAGCTTCAGCTTTTCAGCGATACTGCTCGTTACCATTATTGTTCTAATAAGTGCTGCATGGGTGTTTCACTTTTTAGAGCCTGCTACATTCCCAACCTATTTTGATAGCTTGTGGTTTACAATGGTCACTTCTACAACCGTTGGTTATGGAGACTATTATCCTCAAAGTGTGCCAGGCCGCTTATTTGCAATGGTCTTTTTCTTATACGGTATTATGACATTGACTGTTTTTATCGGAAAAATGCAGCAAATGCTTTCTGACTATAAAAGATTAAAGGAGGAAGGAAAGCTGGACTACAAAAAATCAGGTCATATTATTTTTATTGGTTATGGAAAAAAGACAATGATTGCGCTGAAAGAGATAAAAAACGCCAGCCCTGAGATGGCAATTGTGCTGATTGACAGCAAGCTTGCCAAAAACCCATATGATAATGATTATGTTTTCTTTATAAGTGGAAATCCAGCCGAAGATAAAACATTACTGAAAGCAAATTTGCCTGTTGCTGAACGGGTGTTTATCTTCTCAGATGAAAGGATAGAGGATGATTTAGCAGCGGATGGAACAACTGCGCTGATTGCATTAGGCGTTGAGGATTTATCCAGTGCTTATCATGTAAATATGCATACTACTGTTGAAATTCGTAAAGCAGCACATAAGGAGCGTTTTAAACATGCGAATGTAGAACGTTTCATTTATTCCTATGAATCTGTCGGGCTGCTATTTGCCAGAGAATGTCTGCATTCTGGAAGTGCGACTCTGTTTAATGATCTTCTGTCAAATGAAAGAGGCTCTGACTGGCATCACATAAAAGCCAAGCCAGAATGGATTACATATAAAGACGCTGCACTTGGTGTGTTTTCTTTAGGTGCAACATTACTAGCAGTGAATAATGATCTTGATGTCGCCACGAGAGCAGCAGAGCCCCTCCCGAAAAATGCGACACTAACGATTGTTTGCACCGACAGTTCTATCACTAATTTTTAACTGTACATAATTTGGGCTCTTTGTGTGTTTAAAACCAATCAGCCCCATTTTTTATTAATTTGCTTCTGTAGATTGCTTCCCTTTTTTAACTGCTTTTAATTCATATTTGCCGACAGTCACAGAGATTATATGATCCGGCTTTGGCTTACCAAGATTTTTGCGGTGTCCTTCAATATGTGCCGGGCTCTTTTCCCAATTTTTCCATGCTTCTTCTGATTCCCATCTGATTAATATCAGCACTTCTTCGTCACCGCGGCGGACTTTTTTTACATATACGCTAATGTCGACAAAGCCTTCCTGCTCCTCAATTATTCCCCCTTTACTGAACCTGTCCACAACAAGATGTGATGTTCCTTCCTTTACTACCATATTTCGTGTAACAACAAACATAACTCTATCCCCTTTCCAATTATATATACATATATTTTATTGATAAAGATTATCACTGTCAATTAAAACCCTTCTCTTCAACTTCCTGTCTGAATAAATACAAGGAAAAAATCAACTTTAAGCACTTTTTTTGGAAAGACTGTATTTTTTTCTCGTAACGACAAATAATACCAATAATTAGATTTATTGGAGGTCTTTCCTATGTTTAAAGGTTATACTCTTGCACTGCTTGCCTGCTGTTTGTTTGTTATGTACCCGCTCGATGCGTTTGCTGCTCCTACTGGTGAAGAAGTCAGTCAGCTTGCCGACTCCCTCGGCTGGACAGTTGATGATTTAGAAAACTACTTAAGCGATAAAGAGCTCTCTGTAGAGGAGTTTGATTCCATTAAGGAATTGAAGGATTATCTCGGCACACCAATTACGCCAAATAACTTAGATGCCTTATTAAAAAACTATAATATGACAAGGGAAGAACTTGATATTCTTCTGACAGGATTTAATGAAAATGTTCAAGATTACTGGTTTATTGAGGATTTAGACGTTGCGATTGATTTTTACCAGAATCACGAAGAGCAAATGCAAAGTCTAGAGGTATTCCTTCTCAATGCAGGAATGACGGAAGAAGAAACGGCAAATCTTTACCACCATTTTAAAAAGCTGGATAAACAAACACTTGCCGAAAATATTTCAGCCTGGAAGGAATTACTGCAAGGATTCGCTGCGATGGATCAGGAAGAGCAATTATCTGCTTCTAGCAAAGAGACATTGCTGTCGATGTGGAAAAGTGTCAGTGAACAGCTCGAATTGACACCTGTTTTCTACTCTGTTGATGACAATGGCAAGCGGGAAAAAATTGTTTTAGATGAGTTTCTCCAAGCACCGCAGTATGACACTGTCGCACTTGAAGTATTCGACAACAATAACGACTTGCTTGTCGATACTGTCATTTCTCCAGAGAAATTAACAAGCAACTTTGCTGTTGCAGCTGCTGACAAAGTCGTAAATCTTGCTGAATTAAGCGGTAACTTAACAACACTTTATGAGTCTCAGCTGCCAAACACAGCGTCAAAAGTCCCGTTATACTTATTTATCGGCTATTTGCTTGTATTAATCGGCTGCTTTATCCTTCTTGGTAAAAAGAGCAAAAAGCTTTATGAAAAGTAAAGCTGTCAATAGCCTATCTTTGCTTGCCTACTTCCTAGTGATTATTGGAATGACATTCATCGTGTTTAATTCCATTATTCTGTTAAGAACACATGAGCAGATACCTGTACAGGACATCACAGACATTCCCTCTTTCGATAAAAAGGATCTACCATTAAAAGAAGGCGAATGGTTCGGTGTTTTAATTGCACCGAGCCAAAATAAAAAGGTGCCCATTTATGAAGGCACAAGCAGCGATATTTTATCGAAAGGGGCTGGTCATTATTCAGCCAGCGCTTCTCCTGAAGACAGTGATAATACAATTATATCAGGACATCGTGATACGTACTTCCGTTTTTTGAAGGATGTATCAAAAAATGATAAAATTATTATCCAAACAAAAAAAGGGATTTTCACCTACCGTATCCGAAAAACCGATATTGTTTCTGCTTCGGCTGATAATATATTAACACCTAAAAGCAGACCGATTTTAACGTTAACGACTTGTTTCCCTTTTTCCTATATAGGCGATGCGCCTGATCGGTATATTTTAACGGCAGATTTAATAAAACAGGAAATAAATAAATAAGCCAAGATGCTACTATCTTGGCTATTCTTTCGTTCCTTTTACAACAAGAAAATGCGGATGACTCATCAAGTAATCATAACTTCCCCTAGCCAATTCTTTTAGCTGCTCTGTAGGCTTTAGCTCTTTTACTGCATTTAGCTTGAATGCTTTTGTTGTTTCATTAATAATAGCATGCAGCGGCCTGCGGAACATCGGAACCTCAAATTTTTGTCCGTCTTTATGCCAAGAATCTACATAAGCTTCCGTTTCAAAATAGCCTTGTTCGCCTGCATTCTTTATATCCATAAATGGATGATGAACAGAATAGATTATCTCACCACCCTTTTTTAATATCCTGTTAAACTCTTTAAATGTGCTGCTCCAATCTCGGATATAATGGAGGGTTAAAGAGCTGACAATGATATCAAAGGAAGCATCCGCAAATGGCAGTGCTTGCTCTAAATCCACACAGTAAATTTTACCCCTTTCACCAATTCTCCTTCGTGCCGCTTCAACCATTTGCGGGCTGATGTCAATCGCAGTTACGCTAGCGCCCCTAACAAGCAGTTCATTTGTATACCAGCCTGCTGCACAACCGGCATCCAGTATGCTCTTATCGTTTAGGTTCTCTGCGATTTCAGCAAGCATTCCCGGTCTTTCGTATTCTGCATTATAATAACTAGAACTATCCACTTGTGTTTCATAAATAGTGGATAAAGCATCGAATACCTTCCGTAATTCTGTTTTCATCCTTAAGCCTCCCTCATCTTTTTTATCCTTTGTTTATATTCTTGATATAAGCAAAATATCCTTTATCCAAGCAAAAAACCATGCAAACGCATGGTTTTTAATTCCATTTCGTTAAAATGGCCGCTAGTTTATTTTTCCATTCTTTTAAATATAAACTAATATTTCTTCCGCTTTTTTGCTTTTGCATTTCATACAGGCTGGCAGACGCAATTAAGATTGTGCCTGCGATAAGCAAGTACGCCCACCATGGCATAACACCCCAAAATGGTCTTGTTTGCAGAAGTACATTTAATAGAAGCACCCCTATGCCGATGAAAAAGTAGGATTTATACCGGAAATAAAATCCGCCGATAACAGACAGTAAGGAAAGTGTCCCTAAAATGATAGCATCTGTTATAGCAGAGGTTCTCAATCCGTCAACACATAAACTAACGGCAGCAATAAGCAGGAAGCCCCATTCTGCTCGTATGATGAATTGCTTAAATGGCGCCATGATTTTTTTGCTTGCCCAAAATAGCAAAAACCATGGGAAAAGCAGAAGCTCCATTCGATAATAAACTGATATCTGCCATTCATGGAGCAATATATAATATGGCTGCAGCAACAACAGCAAAGCAAGCATTTTTACTGTCCACGTAAATTTAATGCTAACTCTTCCCTTCTGGATGTATGCAGTTAATGCCATAAGCAATCCAGGCACTGCCTTCATCCACCATACATCCACGTGCGAAAACACCAAGAAAAGGAAGGCTATAAAGCCACTGATAGTGTAGAAATCAATGGATAACACTTTTCCATTTTCAATGAGAAGGATTTTTTTATAAAGATACATACCAATACAGACAAGTGCGACACCAATTAAAGTGTAGAGAATAAAGCGGTCTGTTGGCAGAAACCCTTTTGCGTATATTAACCGTTCTGCACTAATGAACAGGAGCAGCATTGCAGGTGCGACAAGAAAATGCTTCCTGTCCAGATGCGTAATAACTAAGTATATAATCAGATAAAACAGTGTGGCAAAAAAGACTGAATAAGAAAATACTGTAAGCACTTGCCACGAAATGATTCCAATGATGCTAAATGGGATAAAAAACAGGAGCAATGATCTGCTGCTTGCGCTTAAAACAACTCTGTGCAGGAGCAAAAGTATACTTGTAAATATAAAGGCTTGTGATACGGCAGGGACACTGTCAATTACAAGCAGCTTTTCTAAAGTAAAAAATAAAAAGAAAGATAGATAAGCCCCATATTGCAGCAGCACGTTAAAATACTTCTGTTTAACAAAATAAGCACTTGCCGCATAAGCAAAAAAGCTAAAAACAAAATGAATGCTTGCGTCACTATAGTTAAACCAAACATCCAATAGTAATGCAAATGGCAAATACAAATGACCAATAAAACTTAAAGGCATTTTAAAGTCTTTGTTTTTTATAAGCACGGCGGCAGTCATTAGGAATATCCAGCCATATAGTGCTGCTTTTTCAAATAACCAGTCAGATGAATCAAATAATAGGTCAATGGCCGAAAAATAAGTAAAACAAGCTACTGCTGATACAAGCCAAGCCAATGGTTTTTCCCGTTTTTTCCTATAAAACAGGTAAAAGACAAAGATGCCTGCAGCATATACTGCTGTTCGTGCGAAATCATGAGTAGATGGTGATGTAACAGTCAGCAAGATTGAGACCATATACATGATTTGGCTAATATAAAAACCATTTATGCCTAGTTTTTGATTTTTATTAGAATACCATTTGCACACCGATAATAATGTGATACTGCCAAGTGCAGTTGGACATGCTATCCCAAGCTCTCTAATGACTGGGACAGCTGTGTATAATGCTGCAAACGCAAAATATCCGACAATAGGAATAACAATGTCCAGTAATGAAAAACCAATCATATCTACCTTTTTATATTGGATATACAATAATATTACTCCAAGAAGGATAAGCATAAATACTACTTCCCATCCTCCAAAGAAAAACATCCCGCTTCCATATGCGCAAACAGCAAGTGCCCAAATGGAGATATTTGTTGAACTTCTTTTAATTAACTGAAGCATGGAAAACTTATTAAATATCCCTAAAACTAGCAAAAGGAAAAAGGCAATGACATAGCAAGTCACTAAAAAACTGTTTAAATTGGTGACAAAATCCCATTTTACTGCAAGCTGCCACAGACTGCTTCCCCAAAGTACTGCTGGGAAATAGGCAATGATGCCATGATAGTATCGAGATAAATAAACAAATTGTGCTCCAAGCAGTAAAAACGTACAGAAAACTATAAGAGAACCATACCAAAATAGTTCTAAATGAAAAACAGCACTATACAGCAGTGACGCCAAGCCCACAGCAATACTCGTGTATTCCCATGTTTTCCCTAAGTACAAGTCATTCCTCACCAATTTGAGCAAAAGGAATACAGCTCCTAAAGCAGCAAAGGCTAATGGCTGGAAATTGAAAATAAGATCATTTGAAAAAAGCTGATATGTCCCGGCAACAGCGGTCACTGTAACAAAAAAATGATAGTCCTTTTTTTTCGTTTGTAATAAAAATAAGAAATAAACTGCACTCATTAACAAAAAGTTCCAACCTTGAAAAACAGCAGATTCATAGAAAAAGCTTAGAAAAAGGGTTGTAACTGCCATATGAACAAGCAAATATACTGGAAGCAAACGATAGTAGCTTGAAGCCCATTTGTATTTCTTCTTTATTCCCATGAACAGAATGACTGCTAAATTAAAAATAACCATCAGCAAGACAAATACATCAAGCGGCACATACAATGCTGCAAACGCAAAGGCAAAAGCTGCTGAGACAGCGATTAATACTAATATGCGAAAAATGAGCGATTCTGTTATTTGTGCACATTTATGATAGACAGGAACAAGGATAATTCCTGCCATGACACCAAATAAATATTTGCCATCCCCGGTGACTGAAAGATACAGGCCTGCCAAGCGAAAATAGCTGACTGACAGAAATCCAATTGGTAAAAACAAACCGCCTAGCACAGTAAAGGCAAAAGCAGTTTTTTCAATCTTCACAAATACTTTGGCTACATAGCCAAAGCCGAAAAACAAAATAGACACAAAGAAGATGCTCGCAGCCTTCATCCAATCTGCCATTGTGCTCCAATTGCTTGTAGCAACAAATAGCCCGCCAATTATAAGCAGAAAGACGCCGATATACAAAAGATACGAAATATTTCTTTCGCGTATTTCTTCTTTGCTGCGGATTTTTTTTGGTTTTTTCGGTTGAACCGGCTTGGAGTTTACTTGTTTCTCTGTATAGGTTGAAACCGCCGTTTTAGCCTTTTCTGCTGCTGCTAATTTTTCATCATCAACATAGCTGGTATAGCCGCCTAACACTTCATCATACGTTTGTTCCCGTATGTATCCACGCGATTTAAGCAGTGCAAGCTTAGTCAAAAATGGATTTTCTGTCATTTCTATTAACCCCTTATGATCATTTTGTACATAATGTGTAATTTTACATTATTTAATACGATATTTCAATATTATGCACAAAAGTAATAAAAAAGCCGCTTAGGTTTATGTCTAAGCAGCGATTAAGATTAATTTGAAATTTTTATATATGTGTAAGTATCTTCCGCAATATTATTTAGGAATGGACTAGGTTTATCTTTTTCTTTATAAACATACAATTCATGCATTGCTCTTGTGCAGGCAGTATAAAAAAGTTCTTTTTCGAGCTCATTCACATATGCTGAGCTGTTATAAAGGATAACAGCGTCAAATTCAATTCCTTTTGCCAAGTAGGCAGGAACAACAGAAATACCCTTTTCGTAAGAAATAGTTCCCTTTTCTAATAAGCGGACACCGCCTAATCCTTTTAAGGAGTCATATACTTCTGTACTTTCCTTTTGTGTTTTACAGATGACTGCAATTGTTTTATGACCCGCCTCTTTTAATGTCTGCAAATCTCCTTGCAAATTAGCCAAGATTACTGCTTTATCAGCAGCTTCCTTAACGACTGGCTTATTTCCATGACGGTTAAATGGCTCAATGTCATCCCCATTATGAGTTAAACTTCTAGTAAACTCGATGATTTCTTTCGTGGAACGATAACTTTTCGTTAGAGTAATTTTCTCGACGTCTTCATTGCCATCCCGTATAAATTCATCATTTCCATGTGCAAAGATAGCCTGGTTTAAGTCACCTAAAAATGTCATTTTACTGTACGGGAAAAGCTCTTTTATATAGCTGATTTGGAAAGCGGAATAGTCTTGTGCCTCATCGATAAACACTTGCCTGATGCTTGTGCTTGCTTTTTTCCCTTCAAGCTTATCCTTCAAATAGGAGTAAGGTGTTCCATCTTCATTCCAAAGCAATCTCTTTTCTAGATTCTCCGATGTATCAGTGATAATTTTGTCCCAGTCTGTGTTTGACAGCTCTGCTGGCGTTGGCGTAATCTCCCTTAATGCGTTTTTGTATATTTGGCTGTAATCGATAAACCGGAGATTTTTTATCCTTTTATAAATTGATTTAAACCGTTTGTTCACAATTACCCTGCGAAGAACAACTTCTTCTTTGTCAAAATAAGTAAACTCATCTAAGTCATTATTTTTTTTCTGTGCTTCTTTAAAGGCATTTAAATAATCTTCTTTATCCAGAAGCATCATTTCCTCATCGACCCAGCTCTGTTTTCTTTCTGTTTTCGCATGCTTGCGCATTTCTGCTTGTGCCCAGTCCTTTAGAAGCTGCATTCTATTAGGTATAGTGATATGCTCTTCGGACTCATAAAATTTCCGTTCTAATTCTTCCTTAGAAATCAGGACTTTCTTTCGGAAAGAGATATCTTTAAAAACAATCCCTTCCTGCATTAATCCTTCTACATATTTATCAAGCTCATTTTTAAAGGAAAGACTGCTCTTATATTGAATCCCTGCAAGACGGAGCTTATGGCTTTGCACATCCTCATCGGAAAGAAGAGCTTCCAGCTGGGAAAAGGGATCTTCCACTTCTAATGATTTTCCAACACGATTGACAATATACTCATGCCAAGTTGTCTGCTGCATATTCTCCTCTCCTAATTCAGGAAGAACGGTGGAGACATAGCTGTTAAATAACGGATTGGGTGAAAACAGCATGATATTATCCGATTTAAGTGTCTTACGGTGCCTGTAAAGGAGAAATGCGACACGCTGCAGTGCAGCCGAAGTTTTGCCGCTGCCTGCGACGCCTTGAACGATTAAATATTTGCTCGTTTCATTGCGGATGATTTTGTTCTGCTCCTTTTGAATGGTGGCGACAATGCTTTTCATCATCGAGCTTGCATTAGTGCCGAGCACCTCAAGGAGCAATTCGTCACCGATCGTTACGCCAGTATCAAAAAGATTTAGAATTTTTCCATCACGAATCAGAAATTGCCTTTTTAATAAAAGCTCTCCGCCAATTTCTCCTTCTGGTGTCATATATGCAGCCGCACCTGGCGAATAATCATAATAGACACTGGAAATAGGCGCTCTCCAATCATATATTAAGAAATTTTCTTCGTTTTGGTCCATCAAGGAAGTAATGCCAATATAAATGGCTTCTGCTTCTTCGCCTTCTTCCTTAAAATCAATTCGGCCAAAGTATGGTGAGTACTGCAGTTTCTCTAATGTCTTTAGCTGCTTATGTATTTGGCCGATGCTTCGCTCTCTTTCACCCAACAGTTCTGCCTGCTGTCTAAGACTGATATGCGTCTCTAAGACGTCATCAGGCTCGTCAAGGTTAACCGTGACATCTTCCCAAAAAGTTTCACGAAGGTGTCCTGCATCACCGCCAACTTCTTTTCTGTTTGCTTCTAATTTATTTATTTTTTTGCCGATTTCCTGTATTACCATATCTGCTCTTTGTTGCTCTGTTGAGATTTCTTCTATATCCTTTTTGCTCATTTTTTCTACCACTCCTTGTACTTTACTATTTGACAAGCAGGATTTTTTATGATAATATAATATTAGATAGTTATAAATATTTTTATATGTTGTTATTTATAACTTTTCAAGTATATCATAATTTTCTTTACATATCTATAGAAATCATCCCATGCTAATAAGAAGCATGGGATTTTTTGCGTTTTCATTTTTTAAATCTTCGCCGCGGTTCTTTTCAAAAGAAGCGTATCTTTTCTCTTTAAGTATACGTAATAAGCAAAGAAAAATACACCGCTTAACGCTCTCAAAACAGATGATATATTCATCGCACTGTATATATTCGTCATTTCCAGCAGCACTACACCTGCTTGGGGTGCTACAAATGCAACAAGTGCCAAAAGGATATTATAATTTGATATACTTTGACTTCTTGTTTCTTCATTGGTGCTGTCCAGCAGCTGATTAAACAATAGCAGAACCGTTCCTGACACGAATAGTCCAGCAAGGAGATTAACAGCAACTATATAAGGTAAATTAGTGGATAGCACCGTCATAAATGGAGTTGTTGCCATCCCTAACGATACAAGGACAAGCATTTTAGAATGGGAATGCTTTTCAGCCATCCTGCCCCACCATTTAAAGCTGACAATTTGTCCGATGGAGTTGGCGACAGCAAACAAACTGATCCATAAACCAGTAGCTCCAGCGTACTTTATTTGATAGATGCTGAATAATGACCAGCACATTTGCCATGCAAAATTAAAAAACAAACTGCATAGCAGAAAATATAAAAAAGGTTTATGCTTAAAAACTGTTAAACCAAACAATGATTTTTTAACAGCTGTTTTTGGTTTTTCTTTTATCGGTTCGACATGTCTTTTTAAATAGATAATTTCAACTATTCCGCAAAGGAAGGCAGCGATAAATAACAGCTGGTATGGCAACGGATTGCTTGAATCAAACAGCTGCAGAAACAAACCGACAAGGAAAGTTGATATCATTGCTACAATTGTCATAACCTTATTGCGCGTGCTAAAAAATATATTTCGCCTCGTTTCTGAAACGATATCAGCAATTAAAGCCTGCCATGATAAATTAGCAAAGGAAAAAGGCAGATTCATCAAAGCGACAAGGAGAATAAATGTCCAGCTTTGCATTGTCTCTGGCAGGAAAACAACTAATGCCATCCCAATTAGAAAGATACGCGCCATCATAAAGGAATATACTGTAAACATTTTTTTACTTTGCAGCCTGTTCATGATGACGGAACCTATAATCATCGCAAACATTCCAACAAATTGCGGCAATGAGCCGATCAGTCCAAGCTCATAGTTACTAACACCAAGAACACTAATAGCGAAAAGAGGAAAATAATTATTAGAGATATTAAGAATGAGAGTAGTATAAATCCCGTTTTTAATACTCCATTTTTCATTAGCGCTATTCACCTGTTCATGCTCATCCATTATTGAATCCATCCTTTTATCGAATAGTTTTTCCTATCAAAATTTATTTCGAATTCTGAACTTTTCCACTAGTAATAATACTCCCATCCTATCGCTGTTACAAGTACTTTTTGAGAAATAAAAGTACAATTTTTATAAAGCTTATATAAAAGGAATAAAAGCTGTTGTTTGCAAATAAAAAAGCCGTTTATCCAATTGGATAAACGGCTATACTTTTATTCGCCACTATCTGTTGTTGCATTTGTTTCTGTTTCAGACTCTGTTGAATCTTCACCATTTTTTACATAGCTGTAATCATCTCGATTAATTGGCGTGAACCCTTTTGGCGTATAGAAACGCAGCAGATCTTTATTTACGATAGCATCAGATGTTTGCAGCTCTGCTGCTGCACTTTCTGCTTGCTGTGCACATTCTTTGCTGTCTAATAAATCACCGCTATTCGTATCATAACAATTGTCTCCGATTTTTGTTACGGTCGGTGACACATAGTCTCCGTTACGGAACGGTATTGTTTCACGATGATCTTTTGACAGCAAATCAGATCCGATTTGCAGATAATCCTTTGTGTCTACGCCTAATAAATGAAGCACTGTCGGCATAACATCAACGTCGCCGCCATACTCGCTGACAACTTTTCCTTCAGCACCAGGAACGTGGATGAATAATGGGACACGTTGCAGCTGCGCATTCATTAACGGTGTAATTTCATCAACACCCATAACCTTTGCCATTGCAGTATTATGGTTTTCAGAAATACCATAATGGTCTCCGTACATGACAACCATTGTGTCGTCATATAAACCTTCTTCTTTCAAGTAGCTGAAGAATTCTTTAATCGACTCATCAAGATAATGAGCAGATTGGAAATAGTCGTTTACAACAGAATCGCCAAAATCACCAGCAGGGAAGTCCGTATCTCCTTCATCCATTTCAAAAGGATGGTGGTTAGACAATGTGATGAATTTTGTATAGAACGGCTGTTGCAATGATTTTAAGAGCGGCATGCTTTCCTTAAAGAAAGGAATATCCTTCATACCGTAGTTCTTTGTATTTTCTTCGGACATATCATAGTATTCTGCATCAAAGAAATAATCATAACCAATTGATTTGTACATTTCATTTCTGTTCCAGAAAGTCTTGTAGTTACCGTGGAACGCCGCAGAAACATAGCCTTTTGTCTTCAGGATAGCTGGAGCAGACTGCAATGTGTTTTGCGCTTTGTTCACGAACACTGAGCCTTGGCTCATTCCATACAAAGAGTTATCCATCATGAACTCAGCATCAGAGGTTTTCCCCTGGCCTGTTTGATGGAAGAAGTTTTCGAAATAGAATGTGTTTTGGTTACCAACGAGAGAATTCAAGAACGGCGTAACTTCTTCTCCGTTAAGCTTGTAGTTAATAATAAAGCTTTGCAGTGATTCAAGAGAAATATAAACGACGTTTTTGCCTTCCGCTTTTCCATAATAAACGGAATTCGGCTCTGCGAAGTTAGCGTTGATATAGTTTTGCACTTCCGTTATATCACTGCTGTCAGCAAGAGCTCTTTGGCTTTCTGAGCGGGCATTCTGCACGACATCATAAATCGTAAAGTTATATGCGCCCAAATATTTCACCAAATAGTTTCGGTCAAATGATCTGCTTAAAAGCTGTGGACGATCTGCTTCTGCAAGACCTAAGTTGATGATAAACACCAAGATTGCAAGAGCAAACACAGATTTGGCAGCTCTTCTATTTTTTTGAACTTTAGGTTTATAAACTTTCGTTGCCAGCAATACTATTAGTATAATCACATCCAGGAAGTACAGGATATCAAATATGCTCATCAGCGAGTTGATGCTGTCGCTGAGCTGGCCACCGTTCACCTTCACCTGCATAACAACAGGAACGGTGATAAAGTCTGTAAAGAATCGGTAGTACACGATATTTGCATAAAGCAATGCAGACATGATTCCACTTATGACAACTATCATGATTGATTGTGCTTTTCCTTTAATAAACAAAGCAAGTCCTATAAAGAATAAAGCAGAGCTTAACGGGTTTAAGAACAGAAGGAATTGCTGCAGTGCACCTTCGACTCCAAGGCTGAACTCAACCTTATAAGCAATATACGTTTTCATCCAAAATAAAATAATGGCGATTAAAAAGAAAGAAGAATGTTTAGAGAAAAATTTCTTCATTAATTCCGCTGTACCTTTCAATCATATTCACCTCAATTCAAGTTTGTAGCAAAAAATCCAATACTGATTTCATCGGCTTCTTACTTAGCCTTTTTTTTGTAAATTTTATTGTCTAATCCTAATACAATTAGTAAAAGCCTATGTTCAGCCTTAATCGAGATGTGTTTTGCCTTTACATCAAAATACCGTTTAAAATTATAACACAGGATGATTCAAAGAGAAATAAATAAATATGCCTTCTTTTCCACTAATATCCTTCACATAGTGTTTACAAAAAGCATATAAATTCTTCAAATTAAACCCATCTTACATTAATTACAAAAAAAATGCTAGTGAAATACTATAAGTAAAAAGAATCAAAATACTTCGTTAATCAAATTAATTTTTCCCTCCTATTTCAGGGATTTCTTTAAACTATATCTTCCAGAATTTTTCAAGTATAATAAAATAGATACTTTAGCAGGAGGAATTAGCATGAATAACTGGAACAAAGAGGAGTTCTTTGAGACACTAGAGGGCTTATTAAATATAAGCAGCCCTTCTGGCAATACCGATACCATTATTGAATACATAGAACATCAGCTGCAAGCTGACGGAATCAGCACGAAAAGAAATAATAAAGGCGGCTTGATTGCAACCATTGGTGGTAAAAGCTCAGACAAACATAGGATGCTGACTGCACATGTCGATACACTAGGAGCAATGGTGAAGGAAATTAAAGCAAATGGAAGGCTTCGTCTTGACTTAATAGGCGGCTTCACCTACAACAGCATTGAAGGAGAAAACTGCCGCATCGAAACGGCAACAGGCGATGTATACACAGGAACCATTCTGCTTCATCAAGCATCTGTTCATGTATATAAAGATGCAGCCAAGGCCGAAAGAAACCAGGCAAACATGGAAGTCAGAATCGACGAACGTGTCTCTACTGCAGAGGATGTTAAAAAATTAGGAATTGCTGTAGGTGATTTTGTATCGTTTTATCCAAGGGTAGAAATGACTAAATCAGGCTTTATTAAATCTCGTCACTTAGACGATAAAGCTAGTGTTGCAATTCTTTTGCATATTATAAAGAAACTGCAAGCTGCAACAGATACTCTACCCTATACAACTCATTTCCTTATTTCCAATAACGAAGAAATTGGCTATGGCGGAAATTCCAATATACCAGCAGAAACGGTTGAGTATTTGGCAGTTGATATGGGTGCAATGGGTGATGGCCAATCAACAGATGAGTATACTGTTTCCATTTGCGTAAAAGATGCAAGCGGTCCTTATCATTTAGGGCTCCGTAAAAAGCTGGTGAAGCTCGCAGAAGATAACAGTATTCCATACCAGCTTGATATTTACCCCTATTACGGCTCCGATGCTTCTGCTGCCATCCGATCAGGACATGATATTATACATGGATTAATTGGTCCTGGAATTGATTCATCTCATGCGTATGAAAGAACGCATTTTTCCTCGATTGAGGCAACGGCAAACTTAATTTATGCTTATGTATGGAGTGAAATGGTTAAATAACTTAAATTATTCATAAAAAAAAACAGCGGCAATGTCATTTTGCTGCTGTTTTTTTATGGACGTTCCCCATTTTGCAAGTCTTCAATCGATAAACCGAAGTCCATTTGAAAATGTGGATAATCCTTAAAGCTGATCCAATCGCCGCCCCACTCAAATCCTAAGGATTTAGCTATTTCGACAACCTCCGACCAGTCATCTTTTGAATTGCCGTTTCCGTCATATTCCATATCCCAAATGACTTCCCCATTTATATTCATTAAGGCAAAATCGATTGCCAATCCATAGTTATGATAGGATTCGCCGCCCTTAGCATTTGTCACAATATCTCCATCTGCAGTCCTGCCTTGGGCATACAGTTCATCCTGTTCCTCTGCGCTTCTGAAATCTGCCGTTATAACCACATTGATTCCTTTGTCTGCTGCTAAGCTTATTAGCTCATCTCTTTTTTTAGCAACGGTCTCATTTAGTTCTGTCGGCATTGGAACATTTTCTTTTTTTACAGGCTGCTTTTCCTGCCAGTACACAACAACAAATAGACATAAAATCAGACAAACTAAAAGGAAGCTGGCAATATTCCTGCTCTTTCTTTTATTTGTTTTTTTCAATAATTCTCTCCTTGTTTCTTCTATAATATTATTGCTTAGTTAACAAATAGCAACACATATTTATATCACCTGCTGCTGCTTAACTTTTTCGCCTCAAAATAAAGCACTTGGATAAACTTTTTCGTGTGAATTTTCACTTGCTTTGGTGAAACTTCCTGTTCATTGCTGAGCTCTGTCATCTTACACCTTATAGTTGAAAAATCAAAAAACTTTGTCGCGTAATTTTCAAATTTTGCATTAGTTGACGCACTTAAACCAATGTTCGCCCAATGGGTAATCGATTGATAAATGGCCCTCCGCACCCGCTGTTCACTAGCTTTCGTCTCTCTGTTCAGCTCAAGTGGTGATGCTGCTTCGCCAAGTCTCATAAATGACAGCTTTTCAAACAGCTCCTTTAAAGAAGGAAAATGAAGATCAAACCCATCATTTATTTCATGTTCATATAAATATTGAACCATTTCCAGTAAATCTTTACTGCCGTTTTCCCCGATGATACCAAGTTCTGACAGCAAAAACTCTGCTGATTCGACAATTTTTACACTTGCTTGAGCAACTGCTGTACCGTCTGCGGTGTTTTTCCCATTTGAAGTCAATAAACTGTTAAGTGAACAGCGAATATCATTAACGGTTTTCTCCAGCTGAATGGATTGAATCACTTTATTTATAACAGCAACTAATTCCTTTTTGTTAATTGGTTTTGTCACATAATAATCAACGCCTTCAGCATAGGCATCGCCGATTAATTCTTTTGTTTCAACTTGAGAAAGCATGATAACTTTGCCTTTAAACTCTCTGTTCCAGGACTTTATTGTTTCAATACCATCACGCTCTGGCATCAGTAAATCCATGATGACAATGTCGATATCATTAAATTGCAATACATTGCTTGTCACTTTACAGCCTGTTTCCGCTTCTCCAATAACAGAGCCAAGCTTTTCACCCTCAATGATATGCCTCATTACAGATCGGATTGCTCCATCATCATCTACTAAAAAAAATCTCATGCATTATGCCCCTTTTTCCATTTTACTAATAATGGCCAGATTTTGCAGCTATTCGCAACTGTCCTATATACTAATTAAACATGTGTACTAACTAAAAATCTATTTTGAAACTATGTTTAAGTCGCTTTTTATCAAAATAGTACTACAAATTTTCCATTTCGTTGTATTTTTTTATTTTTCTTATTATTCAGAAGTCAAATAATAAAAAAATATAGGACGCTTATTCACCGTCCATTATAGCAGGACAACCAAAAAGGACATGTGCTAAAAATCACTTTTGTGATAAAAAGCCATGCCCTAATTATCTTAGAAAGCCTCTTTCTTTATTAGCAATTAAAGCTCCTCGAGATTTCCGAGCAATACTGATATAGAAAGGAGTTCTCTATTTATTAGAAATATGATTTTACGCCTAAATAACGTGGTTTCCAGTATGAATTGCTCATATCTGTAATTGTAACACCTGTTGAAGATCCAGCATGAATAAATTTATTATTCCCCATATAAATACCAGCATGTGATGGACCAGAAGTTGTCTCATAAAACACGATATCGCCTACTTCAGGTGTTGAAACTTGAGTTCCAGCATTCCAAATTGTTGCAACTGTTCTAGGAATAGAAAGACCTACTTTTGAGAAAACATAATTAATGAACCCGCTGCAGTCAAAACCAGATGGTGTACTTCCGCCCCATACGTACGGAACACCAATATATTTTTGTGCTTCAGCAATTAATGCATCAGCTTTACTAGCTGTGTTTTGAGTGGGAGCAGTTGACTCGCCAGATGCAGGTGCCTTAACATTTAAGGCTTGTCCAACATAAATGGTGTCTGTGCTTAACTTATTCCACGTTTTTAATTGATCGACTGTAATCTTAAACTTTGTTGCGATCGACCATAACGAGTCTCCGCTGGCAACCTTGTACGTTGTCACTGTTGAAGCTGTTTCAGTAGTATTCGTAGCTGTACCTTGAGACGTGACGATCATTAATGATTGACCAACTTTAATGATATCGCTTGTCAAACCGTTCCATTCTTTAATCTTTGCTGCTGTAGTATTATACGTGACTGCAATTTTAGACAATGCATCACCGCTTTTCACCGTGTAATGAATATGAGTCGGAAGCAATGTCAGCTCTTGTCCTACCTTAATAATAGAACCATTTAAATTATTATAAGCAGTAAGATTCGCAACAGAAACATTATTGGCAGCAGAAATCTTCCATAATGTATCTCCTGATTTTACTACATACTTCTTTTCATGAGCACTTGCATTTGTTTGAAATCCGGCAAAAAATATAGTCGCTGTTGCACAAACAGTTAGCAGCTGTTTTTTCATGTAGCAGCATTCTCCTTTTGGTGTGTTGTTGTCTATCTGACTTTTATTCTAATAACTAACCTGCTAGATTCCTATGCGTAAAAGCTGGATGTTTTGGTGTTCATTTCCTTTTTTGCAGCAGCAAGTATAAAAATACTATAAACGTTCACAGAAAACAGTATATTAAGCCTAGTATTTTTCCGGATGATTACTGTATTACCATATAAAAGAAAGAAAGCGCAAAGCAAAAAAAGCAATACACTAGGAGTATATCCCTAGTGTATTGCTACTTTATCTGTCTATTAAAACAAATGATGGAACTGAGTGGTGCTTCCGCTTTGTCCTGCAATAACTTCTAATTGTACATCAATTCTTTCCTTTAACTCAGGCACATGAGAAATAATTCCAACCAATCTGCCGGAGCTTTGAATTTCCATCAATGTTTCAATTGCTTGATCTAATGATTCAGGATCTAATGTTCCAAATCCTTCATCAATGAACATGGTTTCCAAAGAAACACCGCCAGCATATGCTTGAACAACATCTGCAAGTCCCAATGCTAACGACAGGGCAGCTTTAAAGCTTTCTCCGCCTGATAAAGTTTTAACATGCCGTTCTTGTCCAGTATATTGGTCAAAGACAAGCAGCTCAAGCCCACTTTGAACATTTCCTTTCGATCTGTCCTTCTTTCTCATGAGCTGATATCTTCCGCTTGTCATCTTCACAAGCCTGCTGTTGGCCTCTTTTAATATATCATCAAGGAATGCCGCCAATACATAACGCTCAAACGTCATTCTGTATGTGTTCTGCCCTCTTGTAATATCATATAAATGACCGATAAGCTTATAGCTCTCTTCTAGTTCTTTAATTTCTTGATTGATTTTCTCCACCTTGCTCATAATTTCTTTATTATCATTTTCTTTTATGAGCAGATTTGTATGCTCCTGCTGCTTCTGGCTGATGACTTCATCCAAGTCTTTCCGTCTTGCCAACAGTGATTCCATATCAGGTGTTTTCACATCCCGAAGTATTTCGTCCAAATCATGATAGCGATCCCTAATTGAACGGTATTGTTCCTTATATTGCTGTATGCTAGCCAGCAATGCTTCAATCTCACTTGCAGGCAGCTTCGCTTGATGAAATTGTCCGTATGTGGAAAAACCTTCTCCTGTCATCTTATCCAAGAAAATTTTCCGTTCTGTTTGCAGGTTCGCAGCAATATCCTTATGCTGCTTGTCCAAGCTTTCCATAATGCCAAGTTCTTTTTGCTGTTTCGTTTTCATTTCCTGCAAGGCAGCCTGTGATTTGCTGTATGCTTCCTCCAGAAGAGCAAGCTTAGACTCAGAGGCTGAGAGCTCCTGTTTAAAGCTAGCACTGTTCCGCAGATTTTCTGGGACTGCATTCCTCATTGTATTAAGGGCTGATTCTGATTCTGTCTTTTTTAAGGTTAACTGATGAATTTGCTCTGTTGTCTTTTCCATACGAGCAGTATTTACATCCATTGCCTTTTCCAGCTCTGTAATCGTACTATCAAGCTTTTCGAGCTTGCTTGCAGAAAGCTCTAACTTGCGCTGCTCAAGCTCTAATTCTTCTGTTTCCTGTAGTACTATTTGCTTCATGTCTGCAGCAGATTTACTTACAGCATCCTGTCTAACCTCTTCTAGTTCCACTCTTGTTGCCGTCTTCTGCTCTTCTAGGAAGCTAATTTGCGAATTTGTCTGCAGCAAGTCATTTTCTGCAGCAATCTTTTCCTTCTCAATGACAGCTAAATCTGCTTTCGCACTTTTAATATCTTCCTGTGTCGGCATTGTTCCATGGTTGTTTTTAGGGTTAGGGTGATGCGTGCTGCCACAGACAGGACATGGCTTGTCTTGTTCAAGTGTTTGAGCTAAATGGTAGCTTTGTGCTGCAAGCCAGTTCTCCTCTAGTTTCTCAACAAGCGCTTTAGCATCCTCGAAGCGGGCCGTATTATGGGCTGCCAATTTCGTTTTGTTTTGGACTTCTACTGTGCGTTCTGCAATTTTATTTTCAACGGATATAAGCTTTTCAAGCTTTTCCAATAAGTATCTTTTATCTGCTAATATTCCTTTGTTTTCCAAAAGGGTAAGTTTATTTTTTTCAAGTTCTTGCTTGTTTGCTTTTAATGCTTGAACGTCTTTTTCGTGCTGGGCTTTTTCTTTTACTAGAAACTGCTTGTTTGCTTCTTGCTGGCTTATTTGCGCAGACACCTTGACTACGGCTTCTTCTAATTTAGAAAACTGCTCCACATCATGCTGGATTGTTTTTAGATAAGCAATATATTCAGACAGCTTTTTTCGTTCCGGCTCTTTATCCACTTCCTGGTGAAAAGCTTTTTCTGCTTGGATTATATTTTCGGAAATTTTTTCAAGAATAGCAGTCAAATCATTTTTTTGTTGCTCACATCTGTCCAGCTGTCTTTTTAAATGATGGCAAATTTCCTCCTGTTGGGTAAGCAATGCAGCCTTTTGGGCCAATAATGCTGTCTTTTCGTTCGTTTCGACAGCTTCGCGCTGTTGTTCGAGCTTATCTTTTTGCTCTTTCAATTCTTCCCTTAGCTTCATTTGCTTTAAAACAGCTTCTGCCTCAAACACTTTATTGTTAAGGTCATCCCGTTCTTTATGCTTTGCTTCCAATTCTATTTTTAACTGAACTGCTGTTTGCGCCATTGCTTGTAATTCCTTTTGAAGAAGCGGCATTAGGACAACATCATTATCATTACCTTGCAGAAGCAATTCTTTCAATTCATCTACAAATAGGCTAGTAATATTGGAAAGAGCAGATGCGCGCATTAACAGCTGCTGCTCCACATTCTTCTTTAGATGAGAGGATTTTTCCTTCAGCTTTTCCTCCATATATTTATATATTTCGGTATGGAAGAGACGCTGAAGAATCGCTTCCTTCTCCTTGCTGTCTGAAGTGAGAAGCTTTCTGAACTCTCCTTGTGGTATCATAAGAATTTGGCGAAATTGATTGCTGTCAATTTGCATTATCTCTTTAATTTTTTCCTCAACATCACGAATGGAAGACGCAATATTCTTTAATTCCCCATTTTCGTCATACACATATAACTCTGCTTTTGCGCCAATTGTTGTGAAGCCGTCGCCTCTTTCTTTCTTCTTCTCCTGCTGTGGTGACCTTGTGATAAGATACCGTTTATCCCTTAATTTAAAATCAAGGCTCACTTCTGTTGATAAAGAGTCACTTGCAAATTGGCTTCGCAATTCAGGGCCATTCCGGTCTTCTCCGCTTGCTTTTCCATAGATAGCATAGCTTATGCCATCAAAAATCGTCGTTTTCCCTGCACCTGTTTTGCCTGAAATAACGAACATTGTCCGAGTTCCAAGCTTAGTAAAATCGATTACTTCTGTTTTTGCATACGGCCCAAAGGCCTGCATTGTCAATTTTAGAGGCCTCATTTCAACGCTTCCTCCCTTCTGACCTGATTGATGACATCACTAATCATCTGGCGCTTTTCTTCTGTAAACTCAGCTGTTGTCATCTCTTCATAGAAGGACATAAATAAATCAAGCTCTGTTTTTCGCTTCTGGTCTTTTTCTGTTAAAGATGACTTTTTCTTTTTATCAATATTTTCTAATTTACGTTCAAGATGAAGAACGTTTGGGTACACCTGTCTCAGCTTTTGAATAGGATCCAAAATGGCTCCTTCATCTAAAATCGTTATTTTTAAATAATCATCTATTTTTTGCTGCCCATAAAAGCTTGGATCGAGCAATTCTTCCATATATCCCTCTAATTCTCGCATGTCTTTTTTTGGTGTAAAGGTATGGAAGCGCTCTGTGAAGTTGCCTTTATCATCCATTTCGATAATAGATACAGATTTACGCTGTTTTGCTTCTGAAAAGGAATACTTCATTAAACTGCCTGAATATTTAACTGATTGATGATTTAAAGCATCTGGACTGTGAAGATGGCCTAAAGCAGTGTACGAAAAAGGCGCGAACAATTCTGCACCGACACAGCCTGAACCACCAACAGACAGGACTCTTTCTGAGTCTGTTGTTTTCCCGCCTAGAACGAAGCTATGTCCTATAAGGATATTCGGTTCGCTCGCATTCAATTGAGCTTCTATTTTGCCGACGATTGCTTTCATTGCATCATGGTGATTAACGATGGAAGAATCTCCGAGAAATTCTCTTACAGTTACCGGCTCACAATAAGGAACTAAATAAAAGTTAACGCCTTTCATATGAATTGGCGCAAGGCTATTTTCGATTTTGCCGTTTAAGAAAAATTTGTTTTGTTTATACCATGAGCTTCCGAAAGACAATCGTTCTGCACTGTCATGATTGCCAGAAACAGCTAGAATCGGAATATTCAATTCAACGTTAATGGTATATAACACCTCATCAAGCAGGTTCACTGCTTCTGTAGGAGGTATGGAGCGATCATATAAATCCCCGGCAATAATAATGCCATCCGGCTGTTCTTCCTTCGCAAGCTCAACAAATTGATTAAGCATATGCCTTTGGTCCTCTGTCATATACAAACCATGAACAAGCTTTCCTAAATGCCAATCTGCAGTATGAATGAATTTCAAATCTATCACCTCAAAAAACTATATATATTAAAATTTCGTTATCTAGTATTACTATGGAGACTATCCTTCATTATAGCAAACAATTGAGTTTTGCAGTTTATGAGATTTTTTGACAATACAAATTAGGGGATGCTTCTTGTGGAAGCATCCCCTAATATATTTATGTTAGTATATTATTTTTTATTAACATTAGCAGCTTGAGGGCCACGTGCGCCTTCTACTACTTCAAATTCAACTTCTTGTCCTTCTTCTAAAGACTTGAAGCCTTCTGTTTGAATAGCAGAATAGTGTACAAATACGTCGTTTCCGTTTTCTTGTTCAATAAATCCGAAACCTTTTTCTGCATTAAACCATTTTACTTTGCCGTTGTTCATGAAAATATCCTCCTATTAGCTAAAAAGCTTCCCTTAAAATTACCATTTTATCCCGCATTTTTATTACGAATGCCAATCTTTAAAACTATGAAAAAAAGGCTGTAACACGTAAATACGTTAACTAACGGTTAATGTAAATTTAACATTTTTAGTTATTATTGTCAATAGAAAACCCTTTCATTTTTCAGATAATTACCCCAGAAATTTTATTACTATTATTTCATCCTATCTGGCAGACTATCAATTGACTGAATCATCGAGTCTAATCTTATTTCAATCCTGTACAGTAAATACATACTGACAGCGATTGGAAAGCCAGCTTCACTGATTACTGCCATCCATTCAGTCATTGCCTTCACCTCTTCTTTTAGTTAAAAAGGGACAGGAAAAAAACTGCCCCTTCTTCTGCTACAGTTCATACTCGGTAACATTTCGTTCAATTACCCGTGCACCTTTCGGGGAAATTAAATCACCATTAGCTGTAGTAAAAACGTCGGCTGCAATAATGCTGTCCATTGCCGTTTTCATAGCTTCCAAATCTATTGGCTCCTGCGGCTCACCTAAAGTTAGTTTAGACTGTTTGCCATTTGCGGCGCTAAAGGTCAATTCAAGTGTTTTCGCCATTCTTTTCACCACCTTTCTATGCAAGATTTCTTTATCTTGAAATATCATAGCTTTCATGCTTTGTTACAGAATATACAGGGAAACTCACAATCGTTTCAATAGAGTCGGCTGCCTGCAGAATCTGATCAGCAGAAGCAGTTGGCTTGACGAGATTAAAGGTTTTGCTGATTAACTGGGGGTCACCATTTTCCTTAACACCGTTTTGAAAATGCAGCTTAATACTAGTTTCTTTCAACACAATTTGTGCCATGATTAACATCACCTCCTTTCCCTTTCTATATAGACATATGGTGCTAAAAAGGACAGGGGGAATGCACCGTTATTTTTATAAATATTTTATTCATAGGTATGCAAACAAACGAAAGAAAGGATTTTTTCATAGAATGGAAGCATAAGAGGATTAAAGGAGGGAACCTACATGGAATTGGAGCTACTAAAGGCATTTATAAACGAAAATTATTATGTTTTCATACCAGTTCTATGGGTGATTGGATATGCACTTAAACAAACACCCAAAATCCCTAATTGGCTAATTATTTGGATTTTACTAGCATTCTCCATCATTCTTGGAACTTTTGCTTATGGATTTAACCTTTCAGCCATCATAAATGGAGTATTAGTAACAGGTGTAGCTGTATTAGGACATCAAATCATTCAACACAACCCATTCAGATGATATTAAACATCTTTTATATATAAAAAAGGCTGGTGCAAAGCATCCCTTAAGGGGAGGTGCGCACCTGCCTTTCATTTTGCGTTTTAAGCACAACAAATTTTTTATTCCTTAACTATCCTTTTTTCTATAACTAATACAACAAATAATCCTGCCAATAAACATAGACCTGAAAGTATTTTTACCGATATGTTTACAGCAGAAGTAATATCTTTCAAAAAAGAAAAACAAACATATATGAACAAAAGCCAGTGACCCTTTTTAGCTATCCGTTTTATGTTAATCACCCTTCATATAGTTAGACTAATATTTATTGATTTTTGATCGGAGTATCCAACTGGGATAGAAAGGTACCGACCTATTTAATTATCTGTCCTTCTAGCAACTTTTAAGACTTTTCCTCTGTATATAATTTATATAGTTTTAAATGCCTCTCACTGAGCGTTTTCCGTTTCTCGATATCTCTATTTAATTGAATGAATGCTTCTAACTTAGCGTTTCTTCGCAGCCAATATACTTTTAAGTGCTCCTCACAATACCAGTTTAATGCTGTTCCTTCCCAATTTTTCAATGGACGATTTCCCCTTGAATCACAGTTCTCTGCTTCGCATTTTCTATCTATAAAGTATTGGGCCATAAATCTTCCTTCTCTATTTTTTAATGGTTTCTTTTAGTTTCTCCTTTGTTTCTGCTAATCTTCTCTGTAAATGGCTATTGTGATAGGTATCCAAGTAAAAATCTGCAAAAGATTGATGCTTATAGCGTGGTACAACATGCATATGAAAATGAGATAACTCGCTAAAGATGCCGCGATTTTGGCATCTCGTTATACAATCCGGCTGGTAAAGCTTTTTAAGAGCTTGTGCAAATAATCTAGAAGCTTGTATGACAGAATTTGCTGTATTTGTATTAAGCTTCCTCAACATGCCCTTCATTAAAAAGACCATCATCTAATAGACCACAAATATACTCATTATCATAAACGATATGCGCTGTTAATCTCTTATTTGCTAGACTGCAGCCTTAACATTCCAACTACTCACCTAAATATTAAAACTGGGACTACATTCACTCCAAACATCAAATTTATTGCCATCAATATCTGAAAATACAAAGTTACGTCCTGAGTGTCCTCTATCTTCTATGTCACCAACTTGGATTTTTTTATAAACAAACTCGTTATGTAATGCTTCTAATTCGCGTAATCCATTAACTTCGAATGTCATGGAGAAATGTTCTTGACCATATATATCCAAAAAGTTTGCAGTTTGGTTAGGTTGGGATGCAACTAAAAATAAGCTTTGGTTTGCCAGGTTTAGGATAGCCTTATCAGCATCCTTATAACTCAACTCCGCACCTAAATTCCGTACATACCATTCTGCAGAAAGGTCTACATTAGTAACTGGGATATAAGTTGTGCCTACTCTTATTAGTTTTTCACTCACCATTATCCTCCTTTTCTAAGTTTATTTTTTACGTATATCCTGTAAAAATCAGCTTTATCTGCTGCAGTATTCGTTTACCATTTTCATCAATAGTTTGTTTTCTTCCGCAGATACATTTTCATATAACCTTGCTCCTGCGATTATTGGCAACCACTCGAGTATTTCACCTTTAAGAATGGTTGTATGTTTACAATACATATCTATATAAAGCTCGGCTAACTCTATAGAAAATGACAAAAACAATAAATAAGTTCGGCATATATCTGCCAGCCTATCACCAGCACTAGCATCCACCCAATCAATGATATAAACTTCCTTGTCTGTTGCAATTAGATTAAACGGATGAAGATCTCCATGACAAAGTCTGTGTTCATGCTTTAAACTCTTCAATTTTAGAAGCAAGGCTTGCTTTTGTATGTCATTTAAACAAGAAACCGCTTGAAGCTTAGATTTGAGTCTTTCTGGCAGAGGCTCTAATGCATCGGCTTCAACTATAACTGCATGAATGGATGTTTGTACGTTAATTAAAAGCTTCATGTATCGCTCCGCATGCTCTAAATCATTTAATAATTGCTGCCCCAATGTTTCCCCGTAAATATACTCCATAACGATTGCCTGACTGTCATTTATATTTTTCACTTCCAGTACTTTAGGAGCATTAAGCCCTTTAGAATAAGCATACTGTTGTTTTTTAGCTTCATAATAAGCTTCACCCTGCGGTAAAAAATCTTTAAAAACTTTCATTATTTTACTGTCCAATAAATATAGATTGGCTGTATTGCCTGTAGCTATTGGATTCCCTAAATTCATTATTTTCTCCTCCGACCGAATAACGTACTAGGCGTAATACAAAAATGGCTGTATTGCAGCAACTAACATTTTCTATTTTAGGAAAAGACAGCAGGACTAATAAAATCTCCTTGGATAGGATCTAACCCTTTCTCAAACCGAATACGAATGGATGAACCCTCTCGGTAGTTTGATGAATTCATAACTTGAAAATGCAAATGAGGTTCTGTTGAATTACCTGAATTACCGCATAAAGCAATTAATTGACCTTTCGTTATTGAATCTCCTTCTTTTACAACAATGGAATCCTGTTTTAAATGGGCAAGCATACTAAACTCATTATTGCGGTGTTCCATGATTACGCAATTTCCTTCAGGATATTCCGAATTCAATTCACCTATAGCATTGTCTTTCATACCATCTACAATTTTTACAATCTTGCCATCTGCTGGTGCAGTTATTTCTTTATTAAAGGCATAATAATTACTCAGATTGTTTCTAGAATCATGGTAGGATAGACCATCCTTCATAATGACTAAATCATATGCATATCTTTGATTTTCATAAGGATAATGATAGTTAATAAATTGATTAGTGCCGCCCCAAAAAACAAACCATTCTTCTTTAATTGGCATTATATAAGCATTTCGGCTAAATTGACGGTCACTTTCTGGATAGGAAATAAAGGGGGCAAGTCTTATTCCATGTATGACATTATCCGGGGCAAAGAAAACCACCATAGCCTTGTCCCGGCTGCTGTCTAACCACAAATATTGTGTTAAATCTCTATTCAAATTTGTTTTCATTTCTAAGGAAAAGCAGTCTACTCCGATATTGAAGGATTCTCCGAGTTCCTTTAATTGTTCAAATGATACTTCCTGTTTAAATTCTTCTGTTGTTTGAGAATAAATGCTTAAAAAATCTCCATTTAAAAATTTATGTGCGAATTCTTCTGGTGTGACCCTTCTATTTTCTTTCATATAGACACCTCCTGAATTATTACATGTATCTTTACGGACTCATTTGGGAAAAGTTTCTAAAACGTAATTAATTTACTGTAAAAACTACTACTAGACCTTTTTTACAGTCCTTTCCACTTTCATTCTTTATTTAATATGTCTCTGATAAATTCCGTTTTGCCATTTGTATATGCTTGCCTGTCTTTTGCCGTTCTTGCAAGGTCTTTTTTTAATTTAGTATATTCGGCTGCTGCTTCTGCATTCTTACGAAGGTAGTTGCAAAAGGCAAGATGCCTAGCTAATTCTTCACTTCCTTTATCACATACATACAAATGATGTTCCAGCCAATCTGTACAATGATTATCCCATGGAACGAAACAATCTCTTCTCCCAAACGCTTCTCTGCCTTCAAAGCTCCATTCTTGCTGATGATAATAGCCTATTTCCTCCAGTCCTTTGACTACAGCAGGAAGAATACGATAATCTTCGATGACGATATCAATATCTAAAATCGGTTTCGCTCCAAGCCCTCTTACTGCTGTACTTCCGACATGCTCCACACAGAGTATAAGGTCACGAAGAGCTGATTTTATAACATACTTAATAAGACCAAAACTCTCTTCCCAATTTTCATCATAATCCTTAATTTCAATGCCGCTTTTAGCTTTATTATTTTTTGACATAATCGCCTCCAACAATAGTGTTCATGCACCCATTAATCCTTTCTCCGTTTATAAATATCTTCTACAAATTGCGCCTTATAGTCCGTATATTTATCAATACCGGCAGTAGGATATTTCTCTATAAAACTAGTCTTAAGATTTGTATACATGTCTCGTGCTGTTTTATTTGAATTTAAATAATCCCTAAAAAAGATGAAATTATTCCAAAGGTCTTTATTATATTCAACAAGATGGAGATAATGAGTTTTTTCTTCAAAGGTATCGTCTGTAAATTTTGCTAGTACGATTTCCTCCGGCCTTTCAACACGCAGCCTGAAAAAACCTAATTTTTTTAATGCATAAAAAAATTTTTGGTCAACTTTTGTTAAATCATCTATTCCTACTGCTAAATCCAGTACTGGTTTAGCTGTCATTCCTTTGATTGCTGTACTGCCAATATGCTCCACTCTATTCCTTAATTGTGGAAGCACATGCAGAATAGCCTGCTTTATTTTTATGTATTCTTTATCCCATTGCATCGAATACTGACTTAGTTTCACTTCATTTCTTCTCAACCCGAGTTTCATAAGCGCACCTCAATAATCTATCATGGTATATAGGAGAACAATTCGGGATATATCCAATAAATCCCTCTTCTTACCTTGTAAAATATGATGAAAAACAACTTCCCAGGATTAGGAAGCTGTTTGTCATCATTTCTTAAGTTATTCAACTTCTTTAAGCATCTTCTCTATAACTACTAATCTTTGATTCAATTCATCTAATCTTTGGTTTATTCTTGCTGAATTTTCCCTTTCTAGCATTAGTCTTTCCTCCGCTTTTTGTTCGAGTCTTTTGGCTATTCGGGAAAGACTAATCCAAGCGATAGCTCCTATAATGATAATAGGTATTAATTGCAGAAATAAATTAACAATCATGGAAATTATGAGCGTATTATTAGCCATTATTAAACCCCTTTACTGGTTTTCTTTTTTCTTGTTATTGGTGAAGAAAGGAACTAGTGAGCTTATTATTTGTTCATTAATGGTGAAACGCAAGAAATACAACTTATAGTATTTCATCGCCTTACCGCTATCTGATATTTCCATATCACACTTGATACAAGCTCTGCCTCCCCTAATTTTGGTAAACGAAGATACAGTAAGGCTCTGCTGATAAGAACCTTCACAGTTCTATAGATTCATTTTTATTTCAAGCCCTGTTGGTTCATCCATTAAAAAATCTCTATATTCTTTAAATACTAAACGAATGCCTGAAACATCATCTGGTAGGGCTGGAGAAACAATAAAACTATATGTATAATGTCCTATTGAACCGCCTGATCGATTGTTTCGGCACTCATATTGCTTGTCGGTAATATTTAAAGCGTAGGTAGGATTTTGTTTCTTGATTCTGGTCATAATTGGCGTCTCTTCAGACTCTTCCCAGTCAACATGAAGCTTTATGACACTAGTATTCTCATACTGGCGAATAACGGTTAAGGAATAAAAACGGCCAGCTATCTCCTTTACTTTTTGCACAGCAATCTGTTTTCTGAAACCAACTGGTTCTATTGTCGATTTAAATATGTGATCATAATTCATTGCTCCAAATAATTGATATAAAAAGTTCGGATAAAGTTCGTACTGATTTGCCCAGCTAGAAAGAATTTCTTCAGGTGGTACACCTGGATTATCGTTGGAAAGGATTTTACGTTGTTGTAATAAAGAACAAATTTGTTCATCAATTTCGAGAAGTTGATTATCATAATAATCTGTAAAGCGGGGAACTTGTTTCATATAGACCTCCTCCTTTTGTTTTTATTGTTACTTTAACAGAAAGTGGAATAAAGTGTATATGGATATGGTATAATTTTCTAAAACAAATACAAAAGAAATATCTTTTCAGAAATATAAGGAGCAGAAACTATGTTAAAAAGAAAATTACTTGCTTGCATGTTTACCTTCCTTTTATCTCTTTCATTCATTACAATATTGTTGCCTGCAAATTTATGGTTTTCTGAAATGGAAATGCAATCAGACTTTATTGGTGATTTATTTATGTATTCCGTTTATATAGGGTTAGGATTATTGCTTTACGGTCTCCCTGTTTCCATCCTTATCG
Source organism: Bacillus sp. Au-Bac7 (assembly GCF_021341655.1). NCBI lineage: Bacteria > Bacillati > Bacillota > Bacilli > Caryophanales > Bacillaceae > Bacillus > Bacillus sp. Au-Bac7. The sequence goes on from NZ_JAJTTG010000001.1 coordinate 1,054,454, forward strand.
AAAAAATAGCAAACAAACTTCCTGAAGGAAGAATGGCATTTACCTTTGGATTACATATTTTATTTGGTTTCCTTCCCTTCTTTCTATTATGGTTTTTTACGTTATTTTCATTAATCAGCTCTATTTTATTTTTTGTAATAGATGAAGGAATAAGATTCATAGAAAAAAGAAAAGCGATGGAGGTAAAAGTCTAATAGCAGACTGGATGTAAGTAAAAAAAAGAGCTGCCTATTGGCAACTTTTAAAGGTAAGCTTCGTTCGGATCTGCTGAAAGCTCTTCTATTGTCAAAAATTCAAATTGCACAGTTTGTTCCTTTCCTTGAGGACTGCATGCGAATACTCCAGCAGAAATTGGTGCGTCATTGGGAATATCCAAATGAGCTAAACGTATTTGCGACCAGTCATTACCATTCCACGAAAAGTCAACATAGCAGTTTTGAGCTATTCTCGATATTCGGAAGTACAGATTTGTCTCATTAGATTCCGCTTTTTGAGTCGACCAGTCCGAGTACCCTTGATTAGTAACGACAGCTCCTAATTTACTGAGCTCATCTGTGATATATTCTAAAGAAGTTTTAACCCAGACATCTTGTGAATAGCGAATCATCAAACCTGCATGATCATACTTTGATTTTGGGTATGTTTTTACCTTTGTTGTCATCCTGAAGTTCTTATCTGTTTCTATAAACAGAAAGTGCCCATTGTCTGCTTGAAAGCCATAATGTGTTTTTTGCCAATAATCTGTTTCCTGATCTGTTTCTAACACTAATTGCGAGCTTTTTTCATCGACGTACCATTTTCGCGGCTCACACCGCCACTGAAGCAAGCTGTTCAACTTTGTATTTTCAAACTTTTCATCGAGAAGCAAATTACCCATATTCCATTTACCTCCTATTTTCCCAATTATAAGTATACGCTTTCATTATACTTCAGCTTACTTCTATAAGATATAAAAAAGTCATGAGAATCTTAGACTTATATGGTAAATATTATGTTAAAATGAATTAGTTCACGCTTAGTGTTCAAATACATATACTTTTTGAGGTAAACGATGAATAACAAATTGCTATTTACTTTTTCCACTCTGTTAATTGCTGCGATTGCATTTATCACAAGAGAGATTGCTACTGTTATGATGCTGTACTTAATATTATTAGCTTTACATGGCATCCACGGCACATTGAAGAATTTCTATGAAGATTGGAAAAATCGGAATAACTATCCTCACTAGAAGGATTTAATACACCTCCTGTTTTGCAGAAATGGGAGGTGTTTTTACTAACACACAAACCATAGAGGAAAACATGTAATTTGCTACTATAAAAATTTTTATGCAGCTATGCTTCGGATGTATAATCATCTACTATTTCTACCACTTCTATCCTGCCGTTTATTAAAAGTTCTGGAAGCTCATTTCCTATATTTTCTTTCCAATATTCTCTTGCTTCCTTGATCTTATGTGCAAATGTTGCCCCATCTTCTTTTGGCAGAAGACTGCCATCACCTTCAAAACAACTGCCTATAACCTTTAATTTAACAATTTGCAAAACATTGCGGTTAAAAGAATCAAATAATACTTTCCACTTTAATGCATCTTCATAGCTTTTGGCAGCATACAAACAAGACAATCGTGAAGGATATTCGGGAAATTCTTGAAGCCTTACCATTTCTACAATTACTTCTCTAATAGCGCGAACGGTTTGGCCAACATATTCAAAGGCAACTTTTGCATCTTCGTCCTTTAAGTTCAGTTCATCTGCTGAAAAGTTATTATAGAAAATTCTCATAAAGTCTTCTCCTTGAGAATTTTTCCAGTCTCTTTCGAAAGAGAATCGATAAAGATTATTAGCTTCATTCTTATCAAAGTTCAGAACTTGGCCAAGCGCCATTTTCTTTCTTGTAACTAGATGATAAACATAATATACTCCATCCACCTGCATCGCCCTCCCTTTCCCAGTATTAGTTCTCGTCTTTTTTTGAAAAGCCTGCTATAATAAAAAACCTTATCCAAAAAGGATAAGGCTTTAACTAGCTTTAAGCTGTGCTTCTAGTTTTTTATAGTTAACTAACATCGCTATTCTCCAAGGTACAATCATCGAAAAAGCAAGAATCCAGAACATTCCGCTTAGTGCTCCCACATCTATGGAGCTGCTTAAGATTAATTTAGCGACAATCCGAACAGCAAGAAGCCCAAATAAAATAAAAATAAAGGCTTTCGACTTTTTCAAGTATATATCATTTTCCTTTATCTCAAAACTTGAGGTTTTAATCAACAAGATAGAAAAAAGCATACCTATAATACAAGATTCCAATATCTCCGTTGTCGTTACCGCAAACATCGGAAAAACGAACATGAGCGCGCCTGTGCTCATCATGACAGGAGGCAAGATAATTTTTTTTGCTGATACTGGTTTTTTTGCCGCTTTCATTCGGACGACCATAAAAAATGTCCCCATGAAAATAGCTACAATTGATGATAGAATGACTGATGTCATTGCTCATCTCTCCTTTTTATTTAAGCCAGCCGATTGGCTATTATCATTTAATCCTATTATATAGTAACAAAATTTAGCTTTTTTTAAAAGAATTAAAAAACGGATATGATTTGCATCATACCCTAAAAACTCCATTATACATTAGCTCAATACTCTATTGACAGCATCTAAAACTCTGTTTTCATCAAACGGCTTAACAATAAAATCCTTTGCTCCTGCTTCAATTGCTTCTACTACCATTTTTTGCTGTCCCATTGCTGAACACATAACAACTTTAGCATTTGGGAATTCTTTTTTTATTTCTTTGACTGCTTCAAGTCCACTCATTTCTGGCATTGTAATGTCCATAGTGACTAGATCTGGATCTAATTCCCTATACAGGCGAATAGCATCTTTCCCGTTTTCTCCTTCACCAACCACTTCATGGTTTGCTTTGGTTAGTATGTTAAAGAGTGTCAATCTCATAAATTTTGCATCGTCTACTATTAATATTCTTGCCATAGTTGTTCCTCCTCAACAAAAAACGGACAAATACTTTTCCATCTATAAATTAGCACCTTAAACAATATATCGAATCTTTGTGATCTTTTCAATCACTATTTTTTGATAAGTTTGCGGGCATTTCCCTTACCTATTATTATACAGGAAAGTAAAAAATTTAAAAGCCTTTGAAGCCTCCAAAGATTGGCGAAAGAGCTCGAATTATGACATTTAGCCCATTAAAATACAAAATAATTCCCATAATTATCATAAAAACTCCTCCTATTCTCATAAAAGACCTGCTGTATCGTTGAATGACAGGCATACTCCCAATGAAAAAGGAAAGCAGCAAAAAGGGAATCGCAAACCCTAAAATATAGGCAAACATATAGAGAATGCTCGAGGCTGGATTTGTGCTCGCTAAGTAAAGAACAGCACCTATAATTGGTCCAGAGCATGGTGTCCAGCCTGCTGCAAAACTTATTCCGATTAAAAAGGAACCAAAAAAACCAGCTGGCCTTTCACGGAATGTGATTCTCCGTTCCTTCATTAAAAATTTCGGTCTGATTATTTCTAATATAAACAAACCAAAAACAATGATAATAATCGATCCTGCCTTTCTCAACAACTCCATATGCTCTTCAAATAATGTCCCTATTAACGTAGTGCTAAATGCTAAAGCAAAAAAAATCGAAGAAAACCCTATCAGGAAAAAGATTGTATGCAAAATGCTTGTTCTTTGTAGAAGTACAGCATTATTTTTCATACTGCCAACAGACATTCCTGTAATATAGGAGAGAAATGCCGGATAAAGCGGAAGACAGCATGGAGATAGAAAGCTTAAGAAGCCTGCTCCTAAGGATATAAACAAATTAATATCACTCATCAAATCCCTCCTGTTTATGTCCATCCATATACTATATGACAAGCTTTCCTTAATATGATATTTACAGATTTTTTGCATTAAATTCCATAAATCGCTATAATCAAGATATAGACATGCATAGTAAAAGTTTTTTAATAGCTTAAGAAATAGATAACACTTTTGATGCATAAGATTTCGGCGGCATGTACATGATTTAAGTAACAAGGATGTTCGACGAATCATAAAGCTAGAAAGGACTAATACCATGTCAAATCAGCAATTGGTTTACTTAATAGAAATAAAAAGACAAAAATTAGTTGAAGCTGCAAAAGAACATGGTTTTGCTTCACCCATTGTAATCAGCTGCAGTCAGGAACTAGATATACTTATAAATAAATTAATGGAAACTACCGCTAATCCCAAAAAAGTTTCTAAATAAAAAATCCCCCACTTTATGAAAAGAGGGGGATTTTCTTGAGGAATAATATATTCAATTATTCCCCCGGCAATCGCAAAAAACGACAAATTTATTGGTTTTTCACCATTGCTAATAATCGACTTATATATAAAAAAGACATCCAACAGGATGCCTTGTACTAATTTTCTATCTCAATACATCTCTCTCGTAAAATCATTAGGTGCTTCTTCAACAGAGAAGCTTAACACTTTATCAAAATTAAAATATTCTCCTGTAACTGAATCCTGAATCCACTGATTCTTTAAAATAAAGCCTGTAGCATTGCTTAAATGATTGTGCCGAATAACCAAGCTTCTTTTTTCATCATTTCCATAAGTAAAATAAACAATATATTCTTTCATATTGAATACACCTCCACTATTATTAGTATTCGGTGATATAACAAACAATTCCTTCTTAATAACGAACACCTTACTAAAAATTTTATAACTTGGCGGTATTCTCGCCTTATTAAGTAGATTAGCTATATCTTCAATTACAAGCTTAAATCTTTTTAGCCAATAGTTCACAAACCATTTCATTCATACTCACTATTCATCGTCTCTCTTTTCTAAACTCAAATATTCCCACTATAATCACACCAACAAAAATAATAGAAAGCCCAAGCCACCAATAGTAGATAAACTTCTCACCTTCTGTCATGTATAAACAGTTTCAATAGCTAACGATGTCCCTTTTTTTAAATCTCTGTTTATTTACAAAAGAATTAATAAAAATAGTGTTTGTTCTTCGTTTACATACCATAAACTCCCATAATATACTTTACTGTAACTTACATAATTAAGCGAAGTAAGTTATACACCGATCTAACCTTCACTAAGGACAAGTGAAGGCTTTTTATTTTATACGCTTATCCAAAACAAAAAGCCCATTACTGTACTTCCATTCGCTTGTATTTACCTTTCCCTAACTTTAACCACTGGTCACTTCTATGTATTGCATACCATAATGACTTACTAATTGCAGTTGGATAATATGTTTCCACTTCTTCACTATAAAACTTAGACGTTTTGAATATATCTATAAGTTCCTGATTACTAATAACTACACCTGATTTAACCAACTTAGTGTATTCCATTAAAAAATCCAACGTTGATTGATTTAAGTTATACTTTTCTGTAATCATAATAATCCCCATTTACTTTTTACATTATTATAAAATAAAAAGCCCTATAATGGGCTAATTTCATTTTAAATTCCCTGTTTTATAAAGTCACCTTTTTTCTTACTTTACTACTACATTGCTTACATTTGCCTTTTTCAATTTCGTTATGGTATACGATTTTCCCACATTCTCGACACTTCTTATATAGATTACTTACTAATAATTCATTGATATTATTTTCAAATAAGTGAATCTTATTTTCATACTTAATAAATAAGTGTGCAGTATTTATAGAATCATCCAGTCCAGAATGTAACTTTCCTTCATGATTAATATTTGCAAATTCTAAAGCCTTTTTTAAGCTAACAGGATGATGACTTCCTAATACTTTAGAAATTGGTTTTTGTATGTCAGTGTAGTTTTTTAACCAGGAAATAGGATATGCGTCAATTGAATAATTATTAATTAATATATTGAGGTCAGATGGACTCCACGTACATATATAGTAATCATCTTCACCTATCCACTTTTCAAACTCCTTCATCGCTATAGCCAAAGGGATTCCCTTGCGCATTTCAGCCTCTGTAATACCGATCATTTTTCTAGATGATTTTCTTATGTGTCCTGTCTTTGGTAAAACAATGCGCCTGAAAGTAGAAATGACTTTGGAGTTTCTAACTTTTGCAGCTCCAATCTCTATAATGTATTGTTTTTCCCCTTTGTTGAAAGTAATTTGATTTTCTAGATCAACAATTATGACATCCATGATGGTTATTACATCTCCCTCTTAATGCTGTACAAGTAAAAATTATACCATTCCTATTATTAGTGTTCAATTTCACTTATATTATTACTAATAAAAAGTCTGCATTTATCAATAAAACACCCAAAGGTTAATGTACTATTATTAACATTAAAAAAAGATGAAAGGCATATACTAAACGTAATACGCACCTTTCATCTTTCTCTTTTATCTACTCTCTAATTAACTGGGAATCTTCTTCTGTTCCACTTGAAGATTTTACTACAATGATTTTGTCTTTATTTTCAAAATAACCTTCAAATAATAATTCATTAGTTCCGTCTTCCGGATTAATTACTTCTAGCAAAAAGTTACCATCTTCTGATTCGGTAACTATGTACTCTGCAGTCACTGATTCATCCTTGTTTATTAATCTTTCTTCACCTATTTCTAGATGTCCAGCAGTTTCCCCATCTATTACAACTTTCCAAGTTCCCACTAATTTATCTTTAGTAGAGCCACCACAAGCAGCTAGAAGTAATACAACAGATAATACTAAAACCAATCCCAATCGTTTATTGCGTAAAAACATTTTTCCAACCTCCGTAATTATTTCTCAACATTACAGTATAGTAATAATTACTCATTATTTCAACCAAATAAGACAAATAATAGTACTTTTGTATCACTATAATTATTTCCTTTCAATAATAAAATTAGTTTTCTAATTGCTTTTTTAAACATCTCTCAAAAACTTAGCTAAAGTCTAAATAAAAGTTGTTTTTATTAACCTTCTTTCTCACACCAACTAAAGAAAGCTGATACCATCTTAAACATAGACACTATACTCTGTGGCTTTAATCCATCCTTCTGTTTTAGCCGTACATAGGACTTTAAATCAAATATTGTTATGTTTTCTAATTGTTCAATTCCAAGCTTTTCATTTAGGTACTGTTTGAGTTGTTTGTACTCTTGACGTTTATTTACCATGGTCTATGGGGTAAAACCCATTGCTTCACAATGATATAAATACTCGTTTAATACATCTTCAAATTCCAATGAAAAAACCACTTTCCCTATGATTATGTTTTCACAGGAAAAGTGGTTTTAAATTAGTTTGATGAAAGTTACACCAGAAGGTTAAACCAAATGCGATGTAAATTCTAGATGAAAGATTCACTCTACAAGGCATTTTTAGGGAAACCTTTATCTATTAAACGCTATGTAACAGCGTAGAACCTACAACCACAAAGGTTTATTTCCCTTGTTGTTTGTTCATTGCAGCCATCATTTGATTGATTTTCTTTTGGGATGGTTTCATTCCCATTTGCATCATCATCATTTTAAGCATTTGCTCGTTAATTGGCGGGTTGTTCTTCAAGTAAGTCATCATGTATCTACGCGCGATGAAGAACCCAATAGCTAGTCCAGCAATCAGTGCCAAAACACCAATTAGAATATAAAGCCATAGCATATATCTTTTCCTCCTTCATGTTGTCTATTACTTAGTGTACTAGACCAAAGAATATTATACAATATTTGTCCAATAATTTCTCATGTTCATATCAAATTTCTTTCTTTTATTGGTTTTAACCAGCCAAATCGGGCATTTTCCACGTCAATCGCCAAAAAGGACGGTTCATTTTTTCGCAAAATTTCAAAGAAAATCGACTCAGCATCATAATATCCTTCTGCTTCAATAACTATGTATTGTTTGGTGAGCCTCAGCTGCGCACTGCTTAAATTGCCGTTTTCTATGTAATATGTATGGCTGTCCTGCTGCTTGAAGCTTTTGTTTTTTTGCAGATCGCCAAACAATAGCTTCTGGAGTCTCCACACAGATATAGGAAGTGTGATATAGTCGATTTGCTTTGCCGTCTCTAATTTAAGCAAGGAATCATCTGTTTTAGTATGCTCAGAAAATAATTTGTAAAACATTCTTTCTTTCCCAAGATAATCAGTTGCTATATCCTCTTTAATCAAATACAAATAATATTTTCTCATACCCTTTGCACACCCGCCTATTTGCATTCTTTTCTTCTATTATAAGGAAGCAAATATACAAGTTGTGTCTCAAGCTGTTAAAAAAACAGACTAGTTTTGTCGAATTCGAAATTTATTGGCATATTCGAGAGATTCTGTTCAAAAAAAAGAAGAGCAATCTGCTCTTCTTTTTTCTGTATATATTAGTTGTTATCAAGCACTGCTTTTAGACGTGCTACAACATTTTCTACTGTAAAGCCATATTCTGCTAGAATTTTATTTCCTGGTGCAGAAGCTCCGAAAGTATCGATTGCCAATACTTCGCCTTCGTCTCCAGCATATCTATGCCAGCCTAGTGAGCTTCCCATCTCAATTGCAAGACGTTTTTTCACTGTTTTTGGAAGCACGCTGTTTTTATACTCAGCAGATTGCTGTTCGAAGCGATCCCATGATGGCATGCTGACAACAGATACAGAAATACCTTCTGTTTCTAATGCCTTTTGTGCTTCAACCGCAAGTCCTACCTCTGAACCAGCTGCTACTAGAAGTGCATCTGGAGTTTCTTTGCTTGCAGGTGAAATGACATATGCACCTTTAGAAACGCCTTCGTATGCGTTAACATCCGTCCCTTTAATAGTCGGCAAGTTTTGACGAGTCAATACTAAAGCAGTTGGTTTGTCCGTTGATTCTAAAGAAAGCTTCCAAGCAGCTGCTGTCTCATTACCATCAGCTGGACGAATTACGGAAAGGTTTGGCAATGCACGCAAACCAGCAAGCTGTTCAACCGGCTCATGTGTAGGACCATCCTCACCTACTGCAATACTGTCATGTGTAAAGACATAAGTTACAGGCAAGCCCATGATTGCTGCAAGTCTGATTGCTGGTTTAAGGTAATCAGAGAATACGAAGAACGTTCCTCCAAATATTCTTAATCCGCCGTGAAGAGCGATACCATTCATAGCAGCACCCATTGCGAATTCCCTTACTCCGAACCAGATGTTTCTGCCTGCAAAGTTTTCAGGAGTGAAATCTTTTTCTCCTTTAATCATTGTATTGTTGCTTCCTGCCAAGTCAGCAGAACCGCCAATGAAGGAAGGAACGTTTTTAGCGATACCGTTAAGCACTTCTCCAGAAGAAGCACGGCTTGCAAGGCTCTTGCCTTCTTCATAAACAGGAATATCTTTATCCCAGCCTTCTGGCAATTTATCATCGATTGCAAGCTTGAATTGTTTAGCAAGCTCTGGATATTCACCTTCATATTGTTTAAGAAGTTCTGTCCACTCTTGCTCTTTTTTCGCACCATTTTCAGCGATTGTTTTTTTGAAATGCTCGTAAACCTCTTCAGGAACATAGAAATCCTCTTCGAAAGTCCATTTGTATGCTTCTTTCGTCAATTTGATTTCGTCTGCACCAAGTGGAGCACCATGTGAAGCAGATTTACCAGATTTGTTTGGAGAACCGAATCCGATAACTGTTTTCACTTCAATCAATGTTGGATGGTTTTCATCTGATTTAGCTGCTTCCAAAGCAGTTGTCAATTCTGCAAGATCGTTTCCATCTTCAACACGCAAGTATTGCCATCCATAAGACTTAAAGCGTTGTTCTACACTTTCAGAGAAGGACTTGTCCAAGTCTCCGTCCAATGAGATATCGTTTGAATCATAAAGAACAACTAGTCTTCCAAGCTTTAAGTGACCTGCAAGTGAAGCTGCTTCTGCAGAAACACCTTCCATTAAGTCGCCGTCGCCGCAAATGCCGTATGTAAAGTGATCTACCACTTGATATGAATCTCTGTTATAAACAGAAGCCAAATGTCTTTCAGCCATTGCCATACCAACAGCCATGGCAATACCTTGACCTAGTGGACCTGTTGTTGCATCAACACCAGCTGTGTGCTTGTATTCTGGATGTCCAGGAGTTTTGCTTCCCCATTGGCGGAATTGCTTCAAATCTTCGATTGATAAATCATAACCGGATAAATGCAGCATGCTGTATAGCAATGCAGAACCGTGGCCTGCAGAAAGAACAAAGCGATCGCGGTTAAACCAAGTTGGATTTTTTGGATTATGGTTCATGAAAGAAGTCCATAATTTATATGCCATCGGAGCTGCACCCATTGGCATTCCAGGATGGCCGGAATTAGCTTTTTCAATACTATCAATCGCTAATGTGCGGATTGAACTAATAGCTAAGTTATCAATTGTTTCTGTCATTCACTAACATCCTCTCATTTATAAATCGTACATACTTATAATAAATGTCTCGGCTTTATAACACAACTCATTAGATTATAAGATGTCTGACTTTTATAGTATAAACCCAATTTCGGTAAAAAAAAATACCATGATGACTATTTAATCTCCCTGTTTACCAATTCTTTCATTATATCTTAACCAAATTCACAAAAAATCCTAAAATTTTTTTGAATTTCATACAAAGAAATTTTATGTTTTCTAGTAAGGATTGGCATATAAATCGATATCAAAATCTGCTTCAATTTTGGAAGCGAATTCTACTAAATGGCTATCTAAATGCAAACTTGGTGAATATCCATCATTAATTTTTATCACGATAACGAAACTGCATTCTAAGCCAAATTCCTCTCTAAGATCATTTATAACAGTAGTTTTCCCCTGTAATTGTCTTATAATTTGCGATATCAGTTCTCCTGTATCAAGAGATTCTTGATACCCGGTACTGAGTTCCCAAGATGTATAGCTTCTAGTTAAGTTTTTCGTTTCATTTATCTTTCTAATGAAGTCACCTTTTTTATAAATTTTTGTTGGGTATATATCCAAGCGTTTTGTAACCTGCTCCAATGGAAAATCATCTGCGTAGATTTTAAAGTACACCTTGATTTCTGTTTGATCCATTCCATTCTCACCTCTTGTGATTCCATTAACCATCTTTATTGAAAGTGAAATCTTCAACTTTTTAACAAATTCCGTTAATCGTCAGAAATAAAAAAAATCATGGCAAACTAAGCCATGATTTTTTAGTGCAATTTTTTCTTTTCTTGAATGTCTTTAATTTTTTGAGGAGTTACATCATCACCATTTGGGTCATAGATTTTAACACCTTCTAGTGTTGTAAGCATGTTAGAACGGAATGTTTTTAAGTATTCAGCTCTTAATGCAGTTTGTTCTTTTGCTTCTGCTTCAGTTAAGCCTTGTTCTTTTTTCTTTTTTGCCAACTCGTTTATGCGATTAAGCTTTTCATTTGAAATCATCTGCATTTTCTCCTTTCCTTCTTCCATTACGGAAATCCCCGAAATATATATGGAAACATAGTTAAGTTATTTATGAAAAATTCATTATAACATAAAGAAGTGCAGCTTTACATTTATCAGCATTATTTGGCAGCGTCTTTGTTCTCATCCATAAACTCTTGATATCTTCTATGAATCGTCGCTTTCGAAAATTCATAGCCTAAACCACGAAGGGTAGACGCAATCTCTGCGAAGGTTAGTCCGTTCTTCTTCAACTTAACCACTTCTTCTACTGGAACTTCCAAGCGGCTTCTTCCTGAATGAACACCTTGATTCCGCAGGTTTTCTGCTGGCTTATAGCCGTTTTCAATCGCTCTGTTCATACCTCTTTTAATCTTAATATTATGTATCTTTCTTTGGTATTCTTCCACAAGACTAACGATTTGCAGCACCATGGAGTCTGCATCAGATAAAACCAGCTCACCTGCATGTGATATGCTGTAAAGCTTTACCTTTTCACGCAAGATGCAGTGCAGTATAGCAATCTTTGCATTCCCCCTCCCCAGTCTTGTCTCATCCTGTATCAAGACGGCTGCGATATTCTCTTCCTTTATGATTTCAAGCAGCTCTAGCAGGCCATCTCTTTCGAGGTCGAAACCGCTTGCCTGTTCTTTAATGATATGACAGACACGAAAATTCTTTTCTTTGGCGAGCTGGAGGAGCTCTTCTTCCTGTCTTACTAAAGAGGTTGCCTGTTCCTCTTTGTCTGTAGATACTCTGCAATATATTACAACGTCCATTTTATAACCACCATTAACAAGTTTTTAATACACAGATGCCGCCTGCAATTTATAAGCAAGCGGCATCTGCAATCCATATTAACATAATATTGTTTATTACTGCTTTAGTCTGCTGCAAGCATTGTGTTCTGCTTTTCTAGCAGGACTGGAATAACCAGCTCTTCTCCTGTTTGAATCTGATTACTGGCAATGTCATTATGGTCTTCCACCCATTTGATAAACTGTTTTTTTGGCATGCTGTATAAACCCTCATATTGATCAGAAATCTCCCATAGGGAATCCCCTTTGCTAACCGTTACCTTTATGTATTTATCTGTATCTGCATGACTGGACTTTAATGCGATGATAAAGCATGTCACTAAGCTGAATATTATAAGTATGATAGAGTATGAATGTTTTCTCCAAATTTTTTCGACCATTGTAAATCACCCTTTATTTAGAATGTACGTTCGCTTATATTTGCATTTTAATACGAACGGATGTTTTGTGTCAACAAAAAAATCAGAACTTATGTTTGTATCGATATTTATTCCATGTTATACTAGCTGTAAGAAATAATAGTCGAGGTGCATACAATGCAAAAGCTATCTAAAAGACAACTAGATATATTGGAATACATAAAAGAAGAAGTCCGCCTCAAAGGCTATCCGCCATCCGTAAGAGAAATTGCGGAAGCTGTCGGACTTGCTTCAAGTTCAACTGTACACGGGCACTTGGCAAGATTGGAAAGCAAAGGCCTAATCAGAAGAGACCCTACAAAGCCACGTGCAATTGAAATACTAGATTTGGAAGAAAACAATATACCAAAATACAACATTATCAATGTTCCTGTTGTCGGTAAGGTAACTGCAGGTTTACCAATCACAGCGATTGAGAATGTAGAAGAGTATTTTCCTCTTCCTGAAAGACTTGCTCCAAGTGATGAACAAGTATTTATGTTGGAAATTATGGGAGAAAGTATGATTGAAGCAGGGATACTTGACGGGGACTATGTAATTGTAAGACAACAGAATTCCGCTAATAACGGAGAAATTGTTGTCGCAATGACAGAAGATGACGAGGCGACAGTCAAGCGCTTCTTTAAAGAAAAGGATTCGATTCGTCTTCAGCCGGAAAACTCTACGATGGAGCCAATTGTCCTTCGTCATGTAAGCATCCTTGGAAAAGTTATTGGCGTATACCGCCATATCCAATAAAAAGAGATGTCGTCCTTAGTGGTCGACATCTCTTTTTATTGGATATGTTCCCGCTGATTAGTGTTTACTCTCTGTAAATGGGGGTAAATTTCTACTATCAAATGATAAAAGGTGATGTAATGCATGATTTAGAGATTAGGATGTTCGTTAAAGAGCTGCAGCATTTGAACCGCGAATATCTTGTCTGTAATAACCCCACAGTCAAAAAGCTGATACTGTCCGATATCCTCTTGTTGATTTCTGTCCTGCCTGCTGTTATATAAACTAGTCTAAAGTGACTGTTAAGACCCTCAATCTTTTTTCCATAGTGTGTTAAAAGGCTGTAAAAATAGAGCTGCCTGTAATACTGAGCCTTGTTTAGCAGGCACAAGGATATTATTTGGGAGACTATTTCTAATTACTAATTTATGAATAGTCTCCTTTAATTTTTATTAATGCCAATCATGGATGTTGAGTATTTTTCGAAAGAAGCTGTCCAGTGTTAAAGTGATTTCTCTTTCATTGTAGATGCTTACAGGCATTGTATCTGCTGTTAATTGAAGAAGCTTTAATTCTTCTGCTATAAATTGATTAAGAATGGGATAAATAACTTCTTGCTTATTTCCACTGGCTTTCTTATTAATCAGCTTAGTGATTTCAGAATGAAGTACGCCATTGTCGTTAACCTCAAAGAGCAGTTGCTGGATATCATTTGGAGGCATTTCTTTATTTCTGTCAATCCACTTGCATGCAAGAATTGATTTCAAGCAATAATAATAAAGCTTTATTGTCCCCGGCTTTTGTTCAAGGTCTTTCCGGTTATTCTTTGCGAGCTGGAGATAATGATAAAAGGCTGTTTTTGTATTAAATGCCTTTTTGTATAGATCCAGCAGCTCGCTTTCAAATTGATTATCTCTTATATACACGATATCCGATTGAAGCCACTCAGCAAGTGATATATTTGATTTGCGCAAAAGTCTTAAAGTTTTAGCCAGCTCCCAGCCGCTTATATCCAAATTTCCAGTCTTATCTTCCAGACTGTCCCTTTTTTTGTCTAATGACAAGTACCATTCCTTCTTGTGCATATAGATAAACCGAACATCATAATCGCTGTCAGAAGAAAATGAACCCTGTGTTCTGCTGCCAGCTTCCACGGCGTACAAAATTTTAATAGCATGCTCTTGTTCGAGCTCTTTCAGCTTGTTCATTATTGTCTCTCTCATTCTTCTCTCCAACCTTTGCAGACATCTACCCAGCCTTTCCCGTTTCCATACAGGAACAACTCATCACATGTCAGTTCAATTGCCGAATTGCTGCTGCCACACGCTGGGAATACAGTAGAGAAACGCTGTAATGATTCATCTAAGTAAACGTCCATGTTTGTTGTCAGTCCAAACGGACAGACACCGCCAATCATATGGCCTGTTTTTTGGAACACTTCATCAGCTGTGAGCATGCGAGGTTTTTCTAAAAAAGCAGCCTTGAATTTTTTATTATCAATTTTAGCGTCACCTGCAGCTACAATAAGCACACCCTCTTCTCCTTTTCGAAAGGAAAGTGTTTTAGCAATTCTGGCAGGCTCTGCATTTAAAGTATCTGCTGCCTCTTGCACGGTTGCGCTTGATGTTTGAAATTCCATGATTTCCTTTTCTTTCTCCCACTTTGCAAAGTGTGTTACAACATTCTCTAATGACATATAAATCCCCCAAAGTTTTTTCATTTATCAATAAATTCAAATATACCATTCTGTGCCCCTTTTTTTCAAACGTCAAACTTCTATACAAAAAAAGCGCAGCCGGCAATTGGCAACTCCGCTCTTTCTATTTCAAACAAAAGTATTGTAGATATTTTCGCATTCTGCTTTTTGCCCTGAGAAGTCTTGCAAGCAAATCAATATCTGCAGATGTCGCTTTAATGACACCCATGACTCTCACCTCCTATATTCCATCATATTAGCAGGTGACTTATCTCATTACAGACTAGAGATATCAGTGCTTAGTCTATAAACCAAGCACTTCCTTAAAATCTTTAAAACCGATTACGTAGCTAAGAATAACAATGGAGCCCATAAACATTAGAAAAAATGCACCTTGCAGATAGGTCTTCATCTGTTTTCCAAGTTTCATTTCGTTCACTCCCTTTTTTGCATATCTTTTCCAATGACATATTCTTATATGCAGTAAAAAGGTTTTTCCCAATTGGAATCATAATTTACAGAGGTAAGAGCAATAATAAAAAAATATTCACGCTGTAAATTGGCTTAACACGCCTAATTTAATTTTCCTGGTAACTGATAAGCTGGCTTACTAAACTATATGAGTGGTGAGTGAACATGATATTCCTTATTCATGACATGCCGACACATACAGAGATTAATGAGGCGAAAAAAAATCTCGCCGATATGACATTAAACCATTGGCTTCACCATGATCTATTTTCTATTCAGTGGTGGATACTTGTTTGTGCCACCATACTTCCCTATTTTATTTGGTGGAAATTAGTGAATAAAAACCGTTTTTACGAGATTTTCACATATGGGCTTTTATGCGGGTGCTTTTCTATTGTCTTAGATATTATTGGGACTGAAATGATGCTTTGGAGCTATCCGGACAAGCTACTCCCATGGATACCGCCATTAATACCAGCGGATCTTGTGATGATTCCGATTACTGCTATGCTTGTATATCAGTATACAAATAAATGGAAAACGTTTATTGCGGGTACCATCATTTGGGCTGTCTTGTTTTCATACATATTTGAACCGTTATTTGTTGCTTGGAAAATGTTTATGCTTGGATCTGTCTGGAAACATAGCTATTCTTTTTTCGGTTTTATCTTCCTCGGCATATTTTTACGACTATTATTTTTAGGGATAAAAAAGGAGCTAATCCAGAGCTTAAAAGACAGCACATAGCGAGTGCATATAAATGATAAAAAGCTGGCATCCTACAATCGAGGTGATTTGTTTTGGAAAACAACAATAACAGCCAAAATGAAGAATTAAAACAAAAACTGGCGAGACAGCAAGCAGAATTAGGCGTTGATATGGATGAGCAAGAAATAAATGGCTTATGGGGTATGCTGGAAACAAAAGAAGAGGATATGCTTCATAAAAAAGACAAATAAGACCTGTCAAAAACAAGAGTTCTATCTCCATTTTTTATAGAACTCTTGTTTTTTTGCTGCAAATATTTCGGTAATGGAAGGTATTCTGCTCTGATATAAAGAATATTTGAACAGTAAGATTATGTTTGAAATATAATGATAGGAGAATACATACTAAATGACTAAATTAACTCTGTACTTCGTACGTCACGGAGAAACACAATACAATATCGAAAAAAGAATGCAAGGGTTTTGTGATTCCCCTTTAACCGACAAAGGTATACAGCAGGCGAAAGCAGTAGGTGCCGGTCTTGCTTCCATTGATTTTAAAGCGGTCTATGCAAGTGAAAGCCAGCGAGTGCTTGACACAGCTAAATTTGCATTAGGTGAAAGAGAGCTTTCTGTATCAACAGATGCACGTCTGAAGGAAATGAATTTCGGTGTTCTCGAATCATTGTTAGAGGAAGAGATCATTTCAGAGCACGGCAATATATTAGAGAGAATATTCTCTATGTCTGATATTGACTTCAGAGTACCAAAAGGAGAATCATTTACCGATTTATTAACAAGAACAAAAGCCGCGGTAGAAGAAATCATTGCAAAACATAAGGACACAGGCGGTAACATCCTGCTATTTTCTCATGGTGTGACAATTGGTTACTTTATCATGTCTGTTGCAAAATTAGAAACCTTCCCACATCATGATAATTGCTGTGTGTCTGTAGTTTCCTATGAAAATGGGAAGTTTACAGTGGAACATACTGCAGATCCTTCCTTCCGTGATAAAGGTAGAGAAATGCTGCAATCTTAACAATTCTTCCCTTTAGGTCAGCTTGTAAGCTGACCTTTTATTTGTGTAAATACCCCTTAAGCAATGCTGCAATTTCCTTAAAATAAGAATCTTGGTGGGGAACAAACTTGTCTTTCCCTATTTTTAAACTCTCCTTGCTTTTAGTTGCTCCAGCTTGCCAAGGGTAAATTTCCATTTCTGCTCTTGTACCTGTACAAAAATTATAAAAGCATTCAAACTCGGTTATTACCATTTCTGAAACTTCCTCTTCTTGTAAATGGAAAGAAATATTATCATTCACGAAATATACATAAATATGACTAAATTCATTATCTGTTAATCGGTCTGTATGAATGATATTCTTGACAATTCCGAGCTTATGTAACTGATCCTTATTTACACTGAAAAAGCCTAATTCCTCTTGAAGCTCGCGCACTCCATTTGCCGGGCTTTCTGTTGCTAATAAATGTCCAGCAGCTGTAATATCATAAAGATTAGGATAATCCTTTTTGCTTTTGCTTCTCTTTTGCAGAAATACATAATGTTTGCTGTTGATTTTCGTCATCAGCCAGAAATGAACCGTTTCATGCCAAAGTCCTTGCGTATGAATATCTGTTCTTGTTGCTACCCCCTTTGCTGCATAGTTCTCGTCAAATACTTTCAACCATTCTTCTGTCATAACACGCTCGTCCAATCTTTATTGTTATCATTACTCTTTATCATATCATTGATTTCCAATTCTTTTCTAGTTAGAATATATATATAACAAATATTAGGAGAATATAGATGAAAAAACGATGGCAGCAAGAACTCTATTCTTTGCTAAAGTGCTTTGTTTTTGCCTTTATTATTGTAGTGATTTGCAGGAACTTTCTGTTTAGTCCAAGTGTAGTTCATGGTGAAAGCATGTCTCCGACTTTCGAGGACGGCAATAAAGTTATCCTGAGCAAAATCAGTGATATTGAGCATTTTGATATGATAGTATTTCATGCACCTGACCAGGATGCAAATTACATCAAAAGGGTTATCGGCCTTCCAGGAGACACGGTGTCAATGAAAGACGACGTTTTATACATTAACGGCAAGGCATACACAGAATTCTATTTAAAGGAAAATAAGCTAGGAGCAACCACAGCAAAGCTGACTGGCGACTTTACACTTGAAGAGGAAACTGGTGAGAAAACTGTTCCGAACAACAGTCTGTTTGTGCTCGGAGATAACCGGCTTAAAAGTAAAGACAGCAGAGATTTCGGCTTTATAAGTGACAAATCTGTTATTGGCAAGGTTGTTTTGCGCATATATCCGCTAAATGAGATCGGACTTCCATAAAAGCAAGGGAGGGCTACTGCCCTCCCCTTGTTATGTTCATCGCTTGAATAACTGCCTGCTCTATTTCCTCGTAGCTCGTACAACGGCAAATATTGGATGACAGCCATTCACGTATCTGCTCTTTTGAAGGATCAGGCACAAGTGTCAGGGCATGGGCATTCATAATAAACCCTGTGGTGCAATAACCGCATTGAAAGGCGAATTGCTCCATAAAGGTTTTTTGGATAGGAGCTTCATGCAGACCCTCTACTGTTACAACTTCCTTGCCGATTGCTTCAACTCCAAGCATAAGACATGATTTCATAGGCTCATTGTCGACAAGCATCGTACATGCACCACAATCACCATTTAAACAGCCTGGTTTGCTGCCTGTTAAATGAAGCTCCTCTCTGATCACCATCAAAAGTGTTTTATTTGGAACAATAGCGACCTGTTTTTCCTCCCCATTAACAAACAGCTTTATTAATGTTTTTTTTGCTGGTATATGCATGCTACATCCTCTCCAAGCTTTGTAAGATTTCCTCGAGCAGATTTCTAAGCACAAATAACCGGTATTCACGAGAACCTTCCACATCATCGAGAATTTCGCCTGGCACAGTTTGAATTGCTTTATTTATTTTTTGCTCAGCACTTAATTCTGCTTCATTTAGTGCAGCCTCCATTTCATTTGAACGAAATGGAAATGCACATAATCCACTGAAAGCAACCCGTATTTTTTGGTCGACCTTTAATGCTGCAGCTGTAATCAGCGGATAACCAGTTTCCCATTGCTGTCGTTTCTTTCTAGTATAAAACGGCTGCTTTCGATACTTTTCTTCCACAAAGGCTTGGACAAAGACTTCCCCTTCCTCTAATAGCATTTTCTGCTTAAATTTTGCCGAAATATATTCCATCCTAATGTCCCGCTCTTTTGCTGTTACGATCAGACTGTCTGCTAAAAGAAGGGGAAGTACAGCTTCCCGATAAAAGATATTGCCGCAAATATTGCCGCCGAGCGTAATTTTATTGCGTGCTGTTCTGTCTGCAACCTCTTTGCTGACCTCTGTCAGCAGAGGGAAAAGGTTTTTGTTCTGAATTTCTGTCAGTGTCACTGCCGCCCCAATCGCAACATAGCCTTCCACTATATCATGGATGTTGACAGCATCTATAGCTTTAATATCTATCGCTGTGTCAAGTGTTATCTCATGCAGGCGCTGCATCGTTATTATTTCTGTGCCGCCCCCAAAAAACAGCGGAATTCCTCCTTCCTTCCGCCTTTCTGTGAAATATTCCGTCGCCTCCAGCAATCGCTCTGGTCTGAAATAATCAAAGATCATTTTTGGCAGTCTCCCTTTTTGTTCTCCAAATTTCCTCAGGAATGAGCGGAAGTCTAACTAGCTCTACTCCTGCAGCCAATGACAGCGCATTAGCTAAAGCTGCAGGAATGCCAATAAGTCCATGCTCGCCTGCTCCCCTTGCTCCAAATGGTGCTTCTAAATGAGGAGTTTTGACAAAGTCAGCGATATATTCTGGATGTTCACCAAACCGGATGGGCCGATATGTCCGCAATTGGGGATTAAGAATCCTGCCGTTTTTGTCAAAATAAAATGCCTCCCTGGCCGCCCATGACAGCCCCATACTCATGGCTCCCTTTACTTGGCCGACTGCGGCCTTGAAATTTAGAACTTCACCAATATCCATTACAGTTACAGCCTTGCGAATTCGATATGTACACTCTCTCGTATTAAAATCCACTTCGACTCCATGAGCTGCAACTGCCCATTCAGGGCCCGGGTTTCCTGCCCCAGTCTCTGGATCTAAATTTGTTAAGCCTCTCAAAATATATTTTCCTCTTGCTACAATTTGCCCGCCGATTGCATTGCCATTCGGATAAACATAACCGTACACAATATCTTTGAAATCCAAGAAGGAATCAGGATTATCTCGCAGATACACCTTTTTATAACCGACCTCGAGATCATCTGCAGGCACACGCATTACTGTTGCAGCAATGGATTTCAACTGTTGAATAGCATCATTTGCAGCAGCTAGCACTGCTCTGCCTGCCATCAATGTTCCTCTGCTTGCCACTGTCTTCCAATGCTCTGGTTCTGTTTGTGTATCAATTGTCATTCGCACATATATATCATTTATATCCATCTTCATCACTTCTGCCAGTATTTGTGCCAGCACCGTTTTCGTGCCTGTGCCAATCTCTACTATACCTGACATAAGGTTAATGCTGCCGTCAGAGTTAAAGGTAAGCACAACACCTGATGCTGCATCAGGACCAATAGTGGAGTTTTTCCAGCTGCAGCTGATTCCTTTTACTCTAAGCACATGCTCCCCTATTCGTTCAACCTGCCCCTTTTCCCAGCCAATCAATGGTCTCAAGCGACTAATACATGCTTCCACATTGCCGACAGTACTTCTGTTTAACACCACTCTTGTTGGCGTTTGATCTCCTGGGCGAATCGCATTAATCTGCCTGAACATCAGTGGGTCCATCTTCAGCTTTTTCGCCAGTAATTCCATTCCCCGCTCGAAGGCAAAATGAACCTCACCATGTGAAAAACCGCGAAATGGTGCTGCATATGGATGGTTTGTGTACACACATAAGCTGTCACAAAATATATTGTCTATTTTATACGGCCCAGTGCAGTCAACTGCCCCTGCCGTTGTCAAATGAGGAGATTTATCTCCGTAAGCTCCGCCATCAAAAATATATTCAAGCTCGGCCGCTTGCAGCTTCCCGTCTGCAGAACAGCCAAGTTTTACTTTTGCTTCTAAACCGATATGAACAGGAGATACAAGAAAATCATCTTCTCTTGTATTAACTAACTTAACGAACCTGCCACCAACTGCTTTGCTTGCAAGATAAGCAAATATTTCAAGCTGCACCGAGGCCTTGCCCCCATAGCCGCCCCCGACAAATGGAGTTTGCACAACAATTTTTCCTGTTGGGATATGAAAGTCTCTGCTGAGGATTTTTTTGACCATATACGGTGCCTGGGAACTCGTCATAATCCGTACGTCTCCGTCAGGCATAATTTCACAAGTGGCGCTTCTTGTTTCCATCGCACTATGGTCTGAAATTGGGATAGAAAAAGACGCTTCCACTATTTCACTACAATCGGCCCAGCCTTTTTCCATATTGCCTTTGCGGATTTTCGTTTTATTAATGATATTTGTCCCTGTAATTGGATATATTCCTGGATCTTTATCGTATTTATCTATGCCCTCATGAATGAGCGGAGCATCTGCTTGAATGGCTGTGAGCGGCGAATTTACGACTGTAAGCGGCTCATACTTAATATCAAGCAGCACCTCAGCATTATTTGCTGCGTCATACGAATCAGCAACAATTAGGGCAACCACTTCACCAGCGTAACGAACCTTGCTGTACGCAAGCGGCGGCCTGTCTCGGACTTCCTCTCCGACATAAGGCAAGCCTTTTCCCAAGACTATTGCACGCACTCCTTTTTGCTGCAACGCTTTCGTTTCATCTATTTTTAATATATTGGCATGTGCATATTTACTTTTGACAAGCTTTACGAACAACGCTTCTCCTGTTGTTGTATCAGCAGTATAGTGGGCATAACCGGTGACTTTGCTTTTCGATTCCTTACGCAATACGCTCTTTCCAATTATATGCAAGTATTTTATACCTCCTTTAAGAAAAGGCAGTAATTTGTACGTCTCTACCCATCTAGTCACTAATGTATATGAACAATTTACTGAAAAAATTAATAAAATGGAGTTTGATTTTGCTTCATGCAGTGTTTCGGCAGTTATATTGACGTTATTGTGATTTTGCTATAATATATGGCTGTACATGATAATCCAAGAGGTTCATAGCAGATACCCTCTATAAAAAACTATGGATACAGGTGAGCTTGCCATGTCCATAAGGATGTGGCTTTTATTTTGCTTAAAAAACCGGCCATATCTATAGATTGCTATTCTCGAGTGTAACGCATAAATGAAATGGAGAGATGAAAAATGTCAGGCAGAAAACATGAAGAAGGTCTTGAGGATTTAACTTTACTTGGTAACCAAGGAACAACCTATCTTTACGAATACAATCCAGAAATATTAGAGTCTGTAGACAACTTGCATGTCAACAGAGATTATTTCGTTAAGTTCAACTGTCCAGAATTTACTAGCTTGTGTCAATAAGGGCACACTTCAGTGGAAACACTGTCGCTTAAACCTCGTGAACTCAGGGAAGGAAGGAAATTCTAATCCTGAGCCAAGCCTCTAAAAACTAGAGGAAGGTGCAGAGACTATCGAAACCATTCAAACAGGAATCGGGTAAAAGTACTGCTTGAAGAAGGAAGTAGAGTACATCCAATCAGGATGGAAGCGCGAGGATGCTTATATTCTACCGTAAGAATATATGTATATGATATAGTCCACCTGCGTTTTATCGCAGAGCCAATTACTGGACAGCCGGATTTCGCTACAATGTATATCAGCTATATTCCGGACAAAAAAATCGTGGAAAGTAAATCATTGAAGCTGTATTTGTTCAGCTTCCGCAATCATGGTGACTTCCACGAAGACTGTGTTAATATTATTATGAACGATCTAATTAAATTATTAGATCCTAGATATATCGAAGTATGGGGCAAATTCACACCAAGAGGTGGATTGTCAATCGATCCATACTGCAATTACGGCAAGCCTGGCACGAAGTTTGAAGAAATGGCTACACACCGTCTTATGAACCACGATCTGTATCCAGAAAAAGTGGACAACAGATAAAAAAATATAGAAAGGATGCAAAAGCTCATGGCTTTTGCATCCTTTTTTCATTTACCAGCCTAGCCGCTTCTTTAGGCTTGTGATATGGGCAAGATGGTGCTTACCGTGCCATGCATAAATTCCGATATTTCTTTTTAATGTTACTTCGCCAGACTCTGGATGAAGAAAGGCTCTGTCTAACTGATCTTGTGATAAAGACCGAAGTAATTGTATTAACCGCAAATGCAAGGAAGCTAGTAATTGTAAGGAAACATCAACCGGCAAAAATGAATCAGGCGTTTCAGCCCATTTATCCTCGGCATACGGTTTAATGACCGGTCTATCCTCTGTTACAGCAAGCTTAAAGCGAGTATATGCGTTTAAATGACTGTCTGCAACATGATGGACAACTTGCCGTATTGTCCAGCCTCCTTCACGATACGGTGTATTTAATTGCTCATCAGTAAGGTCAATTACAGCTTGATGCAATTGTGCAGGCAACTGCTCGATATCATCAAGCCAGGAGGCAATCACATCTTCTGTGTATTCATCATTCCAAGTAAATTGTCCAATTGGATATCGTAAATCTGTCATTATTTCACCTCTTAACTGCTGAATTCAAGTTTGTTTTTCCGTAATATATGTCTTAATACTAGGGGGATTATATGTAAGAAACCTGTCAATTATTACAGCAGGGTCCTCTTCGACTATAGTGATACTTCTGTATTTCTCCTGCAGAAACTCCGCATCAGCCATATGGTTAATAAGCTTGACTAATGGATCATAATAATGATTCGTATTCAAAATGCCGCATGGTTTTTGGTGCAATCCAAGCTGTGCCCATGTGAAAATTTCAAAAAACTCCTCCATTGTTCCAGCACCGCCTGGCAATGTGATAAATCCATCCGCCAGCTCGGTCATTTTTGCTTTTCTTTCATGCATCGATTGCACAGTAATCAATTCGGTTAATCCTTTATGTGCAATTTCTCTGTTTTCAAGAAACTCAGGAAGCACGCCAATCACTGTACCTCCTGCTTCTAATACAGCGTCAGCAACACTGCCCATTAATCCGATGCTTGAACCTCCATAAACTAGCTCTATCTTTCTTTTGGCTAGCTCCATTCCTAATTCTTTTGCTGCTTGTACGTAAATAGGAGAACTGCCATTGCTTGAACCACAAAACACTGCTACTCTTTTCATCATAAATTCCCCCTTACTTAATAAACGGACTCTTCCTCTCTTATTATAAAATGTTATGAGGTGATTAGGAACAGCTATCACTATTTTTACAAAAAACCTTCATAATTTACATAAAGAAGGACGTGCTGACAAAAGCTAATGCTTAGAAGATGGATTTTTTACCAAATTAATTATACATTTTTTGTGAAAAAAGGAGTCTTTCATATGGTCACGCTATTTATAAGATGCGGCATGATACTCTTGTCATGGTCAACAATCTTTTTTTTGCCAAGAAAATCTTTTCTTAAATTTTTGCCAGTAACGATTTTTTCTACTGCCGTCCTGTTAATTGAAGACATGATTGGCCGAACATATAAATTGTGGAAGGTAAAAGGCGGGAAAAAATCAGCAACGAACAATGCCTTGACGTTTATTCTCGGTCCATTTTTCGCAGCAAATTTATGGACGTTTCATTTTACTTACGGAAGGTTTTGGATCTATACCATTTTCAACTTAGTGTTTGATTTACTGTTTGCTTATCCTTTACATTATTTTCTGGATAAAATCGGATTATATAAACTAAAAAAAGTGAAACCAATATTTTTGTTTTATACGGCCTTTGCTTATTCTATGCTGAACTATGGCTTCCAAATATTCCTTGATAAAAATTTCACTGTAAAACAGGAGAAACACTAAAATGCAGTTTCGCTGCCTTCTAGTGTTTCTTTAAGAGCTTAATGTATTAATGATTTTAAATAATCAACATGTTCACGGTCCTTATTTAAAACTTGATGAACTATTTGAAGGCTGTCCTCATCAAGTTTATTGCGAACAAGCTGTTCAGACATTTTTATTCCGTACAAATTTTCACCCTTAATGGCATGTTTAATAATCACTTCATCCCCATTGTCTGGATCAAATAAATTGCCGATAAAGCTTTCTGCCTTGCCGACTACCCCTTCATTCGTGACTGGTTCTCCTCCTAGTTGGTGAATTCTGTCTGAAATGATATGGGCATTTTTCGTATGTTCTGTTAATATGTCTGAAAAGGACTGCTTTAAGGACGTATCTTCTAAGTTCTCAATAAAATGCTCATATGCATGAATTCCCATGAATTGTCCTTGTAGAAACTTATTTAATGTTTTTATCGATTGCTCCGTATTCAAAGTATGTTCACCTCTATTCCACATTTCTCTTTGTTCTACTAGTTAGAATGCTCATTTTTCTCCTTTTCATCCTAATCTGTATTCTTGTCCATTTCCTCTTTTACAGAACTTCATATGATGTTGTATACCTGATGTTCGGAGGTGAGAGGCATGTCAAGAGGTTATGAAGAAAATGGTGGAGGGTATAACAACAGCTTTGCACTAATCGTTGTTCTATTTATTCTTTTGATCATCATCGGTGTATCTTATCTAGGCTAATTAGAAGTAAGCGAAAAATGCCCCGGTCTCTTTAAGACTAGGGCATTTTTTGTTATAGATTTTTCCAGTCACCTTTTAAGAGTTCAGCCTGTATTTCTGAATCAATTTTGCTAAAACCGTGCACAAAAGCATACTCCTGCACCTTTTTCCCAACTGTAGCAAGTGCAAGCTGCGTATAATCAAAATCTGCTACCGTCTTACAATATTTTACAAAGAAATCAATAGACAGCATATTAGGGAAAATGACTGTTTGCCAATCTGTTTCGTTCAGCGTTTTACTCATTTCTTTTTCAAAAGAGAAGTCTAGTCCGATATGATGTGTATGTATAAGTAAATCATCTTCGGAGTATACGTTGCTGTGCTGATAATCATGCCCAAGGAGAACAGCGTGTTGCTCCTTCTGATAGGAAGCAAGATTTGCTTTTATTCCTCTTGCCTCTAATACCTTTCTTGATTTCTCTGATAAATATTCGATTTGCTCTGGAAGGTTTGCTGTTATGCCGCTCTTTGTATATTGCCTGAAAAAGATTTGGATGCTTGTTGGATTTAAAAAAATCAACCGATGTTTCTTCGCAATCAATGAAAATACCTCAATAGGTAACTCTTGCTCCGTGCTTTTCAAAATAGGGAAGGACATTGTCTTTGCTCCTAGCTTCTGAAAGTAAGTCTCCAGCCTGCTTTGCTGTTCTCCGCCTCTTGCAATAATAATAGACTTTTCCATCATATTAATCTCCTTTAAGTGGATATTTCCTATTATATCAAGATGCTTTTTGTTTGAGAGTAAAAAGAAAAATCAGCTCATCGGCTGAACTGATTTTAAGGTGCTCGTTTAATGAGCTTTATATTATCCACCTTCTCTTCCTTAAATGTGATGTATACTTTATCACCTTGTTGGAAGGCTTCTGTTTTATCAATAAGAACAATATCCTTTTCATCATAATTATTTACTGCTGAAAAATGTTGCCCATCCTGTGTTTTGCTGATAATTGTTGCAGAGATTGTTTGTTTTGCTTCATCATTATCTTCTATTACTTTCCTATTATTTTCTGTAATAATTTCCGGCTCTTTATAAACTGACTCTGCCGTTGTTTTTGGAGTAGAGTTAGAGGATAAAGTTAATACAGCTATTATAACGATGGCCGTAGAAATACCAGCTACTGCGTAATAGGAACGATTGCTTTTCAGTTTCATCCTTAAAACTCCTTTTTGTTCATTAAATACCCGTAAAGTATCGTACTAAACAGTTTTGAGTATTTTTAAGGAACAAAAGGCGCGACGATTACATATTTTTACTATATTTTTCATAAAGCTGCCGTGACTTTTCCGGAAGCCATTTTCGTTTTTCTGGATCGGAGTAATAGTGCATAAATGCCTGTTTCTCTTTATTACTAAATGCTGCAGCTGCTTTAAGATGTTCACTGCAAAACCAATAAACTTTATCTGGCTTATCCCATGAAGTAAAGGGGAAAAGCTTATCAGCGCCACGCACTTTACACGCAAGGCCTTCACATTTCTCTCCCTTTAACATCCATGGTCCCTCCCGATAAACATATTATCTTTTAACCTGCTCTCAAAACCCTCAATATATGCACAAAGGAACAAAGCAACCTTATTGCAATATATTGCTCTGTTTTTTAGTTCTTGTCTTTTTATAATTTATTAACGAATCATTAACAAGTTGTTCATATTCTCCGCATAGAATGAAACTAAACTAGCTAAAGGGCAGGTGATTAATGTGAAGCTAATGTCCATTATTTGCTTTTTTAAAAGAAACCATAAATACAGCTATTACTCCGACAGATGTGTAAGATGTGGAAAAGAAAAACAGCATCACTGACCAGCCCGCTCTAACAATTGCCCCACACATCACAGCAAATAAATTAAACACTACATCCTGCTAGGAAAGAATTCTCTTTTTCCAATTACATAAAAAATCAAGATTATTTGGTAAACAAGACGAAAGAGAGGCAGATTTTTAAGTATATGCCTCTCTTTCGTCTTATATTATGTAAGTTAACTTTTCATTTCTTTTAGCAAGATGCTAATTTGATGATCCAATTCTTCTTTCACTAGCAAAGTTGGTGATAATCTGCTCTAATCTGATTGCTGCACATTTAAGCTGCTTTTTATTAAGGATGTTTGTATCTTTATCAGCTCTTGAATATCCTTGATAAGTAGTAGGTTGTTAAAAGGATATTGCCGCTTTATCTTTGTTTTTGATTAGATATTTTTATATATAAACTCCTTTTGCACAGCTTATTTTTGCTGTAGTTTATTTCTTAAAGCTCAGGAACGCTTTCTAACTAGCGGTAAAAAAAAGACAGCAGATAAACGTATCTGCTGTCTTAACTATTAATTATATTTAGCAAGGAACTGAAGTAATTCTTTATTAAACTGCTCTGCATGTGTCGCATTAAAACCGTGCGGGGCACCTTCAATGACGGCAAGTTCAGAGCCTTCAATCATATCATGGGACAGCTTTCCGCTTGCTTCGAATGGAACGACATTGTCTGAATCGCCATGAATGATTAAAGTCGGGATGTTGATTTTTGCTACATCCTCACGGAAATCGGTATAGGAGAATGCTTTAATGCATTCAAGCGTACCTTTCGGTGATGCGAACGCGGCAATATCACGATTATAAAGACGGAATGGTTCACTAACAAGGCCATCTCTTTCTCCTGCAGAAAAGAAGTTATGTGTAAAGTTATCAAGGAAAGCGATACGGTCTTTTTGCACACCATTCAAAAACTCTTCAATTGTTGCATCATCAAGAGCACCCTCTGGATTACCTTCTGTTTTATACAGATAAGGAGGCACCGCACCTGCTAATACAGCCTTTTTCACACGTTCCACGCCGTATGTACTAATATAGCGGACCACTTCCCCGCCGCCCATTGAAAAGCCGACAAGTGTAACATCCTGAAGATCTAGATGTTCAATTAATTTATGCAAATCTTTAGCAAAAGTATCATAGTCATAGCCTTCATAAGGTTGAGATGACCCTCCGAAACCTCTGCGGTCATATGCAATAACACGATACCCTGCTTCAATCAGGGCAGGCACTTGCAGTTCCCATGAACGGAGACTCAGCGGCCAGCCATGGATTAAAATAATCGGTTTTCCGCTTCCATGGTCTTCATAATTTAAAACAACTGGTGCATTATTGACTGTATCAACTGTAAGTTTTGGCATCTCTCTAACCTCCAATGAAATGTTTTGTTTCTTTGCAGCTTATAATCCTTTACCCAAACTTCCCTTGGCATAATCTTTTCTGATATCAGAATTCCATTATATACCAGAATAGTACTTAACTCCACTAAAAAGATGCTTTCCTGATAGAAAGCATCTCTACTAGCTTTTCAACTAAAGAATAGGTTCTTTTGCACTCGATAGAAGTGCCTCTGCTGTTGCATGATGTACCTCTTCTAAAAGGATAGGGTTTTCCATTAAGGATAGACCGTAGGATGGGATCATTTCCTTAATTTTTGACTCCCACTCGTTAAAATGCTGCGGAAAGCATTTTTGGATTACTTCAAGCATGACATGAACAGCTGTTGAAGCACCTGGTGATGCACCGAGCAATGCTGCAATCGAACCATCGGAGGCAGTGATAACTTCTGTGCCGAATTGCAGTGTTCCTTTGCCGCCATCCTCGGTATCTTTAATCACTTGCACACGCTGCCCTGCTACTACTAAATCCCAATCTTCTAGTTTTGCATTCGGAATAAATTCTCGCAGTTCTTCCATGCGCTGCTCTTTTGATAACATAACTTGCTGAATTAAGTATTTAGTCAATCCCATATTTTTTGCACCTGCTGATAACATTGTGATAATGTTGTCTGGCTTCACAGAGGTGATTAAATCAAACATAGAACCAGTTTTCAAAAACTTTGGTGAAAAGCCGGCAAAAGGTCCGAATAACAGCGATTTTTTATTATCAATAAATCTTGTATCTAGATGAGGAACAGACATTGGCGGTGCGCCAACCTTTGCCTTGCCGTAAACTTTTGCATGATGCTGCTCAACGATAGCTGGATTGTTGCACACCATAAAAATTCCGCTTACCGGGAATCCTCCAATATGCTTGCTTTCAGGGATACCGGTTTTTTGAAGAAGATGCAAGCTTCCGCCTCCGCCTCCGATAAAGACAAACTTAGCCTTATGGCGTTCGACCGTTCCTCGCTCAAGATTTCTGACTGTTAGCTCCCATAAGCCATCACGAGTCCTTTTTATATCATTAACACTATGTTTGTATTTAATCTTTACACCATTGCTGCCTAAATGATCAAATAACATCCTTGTTAGTGCCCCGAAGTTAACATCTGTTCCAGAATCAATTTTAGTTGCTGCTATCGGTTCTTCTATATTCCTTCCCTGCATGATGAGGGGAATCCACTCTTTCAGTTTTTGCGGATCTTCAGAATACTCCATGCCTTGAAATAAGGGATTGTTTGACAGCGCTTTAAATCTTTTCCTTAAGAATTCTACATTCTCTTTCCCTTCCACTAAGCTCATATGCGGTAATGGCATAATAAAGTCTTTCGGGTTATGTATGCGCTTACTGTTTACTAAATAAGACCAAAACTGCATGGATAATTGGAACTGTTCGTTAATGTTAATTGCTTTGCTAATATCGATGGAGCCATCTGGCTTTTCAACCGTATAGTTCAGCTCACAAAGTGCCGCATGCCCTGTTCCAGCGTTGTTCCATTCGTTTGAACTTTCCTCTCCAGTGTTAGCAAGCTTCTCAAATACTGTAATCTTCCAGTCAGGTACTAATTCTTTCAGAAGTGTCCCCAATGTTGCGCTCATAATTCCAGTACCAATTAAGAAAACATCTGTGTTAGTTTCTCTTTCGCTCATATTAACCTTCCCTTTACATTATTGTATTCGCAGAAAGGATGCTGGCGCTCGATATGAACACACCATTTCTGTCTTTCATTATGACACTCTTGTTATCTATTATAATTATTTACAGATAAAAATATCTTCTTTTATCTGATAATTATATACTATTTACATCATTTTAAAAAGGATAAGTTCTAATTCTACCTGCCATTTAAGAAAAAATCCCTATATAAAGCACTCTTTCCTTCCTCTATCAGTCAATATGCTTCGTTCATAAAAAATGCAATTTGTACGTTCCTTCCTTACATTCTATGCAAAAAGAATATATTTTATTAAAACCGCATACACCATAACCTATCTAAACAAACATAACCCTTTTAAAAAATACTATTCTAATATATTATTTCTCGTAAGATAAAAGGTTATTATTTGATTCAATCTTAATATTTAAACTCCTGTTATTAACTTAAATAAAGCTTTATAAGCTGCTCTTCCACATTAATGAGGAACCGTAATTTCCCAGTAATTCAATGAACAGGTTATTCTCCTCCTATAACTAAAAGCAGGTCATTTTTAAAGTGACCTGCTTTTTTTATCTCTGTACTTTTACTTAAATAACACCTTGTTCGAGCATAGCATCAGCCACTTTTTTAAAGCCTGCAATATTAGCACCTGCTACAAGATTGCCTGGTACATCATATTCTTCAGAAGCTTGCATACTCTTACTATAGATATCTTTCATAATTACTTGGAGCTTTTGATCGACTTCTTCCTGTGTCCAAGAAAGCCTTGCACTATTTTGTGCCATTTCCAATGCTGACACAGCAACTCCGCCAGCATTCGCTGCTTTTGCTGGTCCAAATAAAACATTGTTTTCAATAAAAAGATCGACTGCCTCTTGTGTGGACGGCATATTGGCACCTTCACCGACTGCCTTTACTCCATTACTTAGTAAGATATTGGCAGCTTCCTTGTCCAGCTCATTTTGCGTAGCACTTGGCAAAGCAATCTCACAAGGGACTTGCCAAATTCCTGCACAGCCTTCAGAATAGGTAGCGCTTGGATGCTCGTTAACATATTCTGAAATCCGTTTAGATTCTGCTTCTTTTAATTGCTTTACTGTATTTAAGTCAATTCCGTTTGGGTCGTAAATATAGCCGCTTGAATCACTGCAAGCTACAACTTTTGCGCCTAGCTGCATGGCCTTTTCCATTGCATATATGCTTACATTTCCAGAACCAGATACGACTACTGTGCTGTCTTTAAAACCTAAGCCTTTATTGTTAAGCATCTCTTCGACAAAATAGACTAGACCGTAACCAGTTGCTTCTTTCCTGCCAAGACTTCCTCCATAACCGATGCCTTTTCCTGTCAGCACTCCTGCTTCAAAGCTGCCTTTCAGTTTTTTATATTGGCCGAACATATAACCAATTTCTCTTGCTCCGACACCAATATCTCCAGCAGGCACATCTGTATCTGGGCCAATATGTCTTGCTAGCTCTGTCATAAAGCTTTGGCAAAAGCGCATAATTTCCATATCTGATTTTCCTTTTGGATCAAAATCAGAGCCGCCCTTCCCCCCGCCGATTGGCTGGCCAGTTAGAGAGTTTTTGAAAATTTGCTCAAACCCTAGAAATTTAATAATACTTGCATTAACAGACGGATGGAAACGCAGTCCGCCTTTGTAAGGACCAATCGCACTGTTAAACTGTACGCGGAATCCTCTGTTCACCATGATATTACCATTATCATCAACCCACGGCACTCTAAAGCTAATCATCCGTTCAGGTTCTGCGATTCTGTCCAGCACAGATTTTTTTATATATTCAGGGTTTTTCGCAAGAACAGGAATTAAAGAGTCCAGTACTTCCTTTACCGCTTGGTGGAATTCTATTTCATGGGGATTACGCTCCACTACCTGTTTATATAAATGATTAACATAGTCTTTTGCGATTTCAACTTCATTTGTTTGTGCTACTTCCATATATTCCACCACTTTCATTCGAACTCAGCTCCTAAAGATGTTTTAAGTTTTAGAAAATTCCCTTTTCTTAAATGTGGTTTCATTTTATAATTTTATAATTGATAGTTCCAATACTAATTTCGGATGAGATTCATGCGTTAAACGCATTAGGAGAGTTGAAAACATGGAAACAAGGCAAATTCAATACTTTTTAGAAGTCGCAAAACGGGAACATGTAACAGAAGCAGCAGATGCTTTGCATATTGCGCAATCCTCTGTCAGCAGGCAAATATTCAATTTAGAAGAGGAATTAGGAATCGAGTTGTTCATCCGCGAAGGCCGCCGTGTAAAGCTGACACCTTTAGGAAAAATCTTTTTTGAACGAATGAAACAGGTGTGGAACATGATGGAGGATGCCAAAAGAGAGGTAAAGGAATATTTAGACCCTGAAAAAGGAACCGTCAGAATTGCCTTTCCAATCAGCATGGCAGCACACACATTGCCATCGATCATCTATGCATTTAGGACAAGATACCCTGAGGCTAAATTTCAAATGAGCAATGCTCTTTATTATGATTTAATCGATGGTGTTATCAAAGGTGATTTCAATTTAGCCATGATGGCGCCAATGCCAAATCAGGAAAAAGAGCCGAAGATTAAAGGAGCTACCCTCTTCACGGAAAATATTGTTGCATTAGTTCCAAACCATCATCCATTAGCAAACAGAGCCTCTATAAGACTTCGTGACTTAAAGGATGAGCCCTTTTGTGTGCTGCCAGAAGGTTTCGTCTTTCGAGAACAAGTCGTACAAGCATGCAAGGACGCTCACTTCTCACCGAGTATTGCCTTTGAAGGCAAGGATATTGATGCATTAAAAGGGTTAGTGTCCGCTGGTTTAGGGGTTGCATTAATGCCTGAGATGACGCTGGTCGACAATACGCCCCGCTCTACCGTTATTATTCCGATTGCAGACAGCAATCTGACCAGAACGGTTGGTGTCATCTATCCGACGCAAAGAAAGCTTTTGCCAACAGAGGAATTATTTTATGACTTTTTGCTGGAAACATATGAAAGATTGAATGAATTTAAACAATGATTTAAACTGTCCTGCATACAGGACAGTTTTTTCGTCCTCCTTGATAAAGACTATTTCTATAGTAAAATAGTTTGCCATATAAAAGTTTGGGTAAGTAGTAAGTAACACCTACTAAAGAGGAGGATACTTTGACATGAAAGCAGTGACGTTTCAAGGAACAAAAGATGTACAAGTAAAGCAGGTCGCAGATCCGAAGCTTCATAAAAAGGACGATATTATTGTCAGAATTACTTCGACAGCGATTTGCGGATCTGATTTGCATATCTATCAAGGCGCTATTCCTGCTGAGAAGGACTATGTAATTGGGCATGAACCAATGGGAATAGTCGAAGAAGTAGGATCTGAGGTAACAAAAGTCAAAAAAGGAGACCGCGTTGTACTTCCATTTAATATTTCATGCGGCCATTGTTATTATTGTGAACATGATATGGAAAGTCAATGTGATAACTCTAACCCAAACAAGCAAATTACCGATACTGGTGCATACTTTGGCTTCACAGAACGTTACGGCGATTATCAAGGCGGCCAAGCAGAATTATTGCGTGTGCCATACGGAAACTTTATGCCATTTGTAATTCCTGAAAGCTGCGAATTGGAAGACGAAGCATTGCTGTTTATGTCTGACGTACTGCCAACAGCGTACTGGAGTATCGAAAACTCTGGAGTAAAAAAAGGAGACACAGTGGTCGTATTAGGTTGCGGACCTATCGGCTTAATGACCCAAAAATTCGCCTGGATGAAAGGTGCAAAGCGCGTCATTGCTGTTGATAATATCCCCTACCGCTTAAACCATGCCAAAAACATGAATAAAGTCGAAACAATTAATTTTGACGAACATGAGGATGCAGGAAATTTCATTAAAGAAATAACCGCCGGTGGAGCAGATGTCGTGATTGACTGTGTTGGAATGGATGGAAAAAAATCAACAATTGAAGCAATCGGACAAAAATTGAAAATCCAGGGCGGGACATTAAGCGCTATAGAAATCGGACTAAATGCTGTTCGTAAATTCGGAACGATGCAATTAACAGGTGTTTACGGCTCTAAATACAATATGTTCCCATTAGGACAAATATTTGAACGAAATATTAACATAAAAACTGGCCAAGCCCCTGTTATTCACTATATGCCAATGCTGTTTGATAAGATAACAACAGGAGAAATTGACCCGACAGAAATCATTACACATCGAATTTCCCTTGATGACGCCAGCAATGCCTATCAAATGTTTAATGATCATCAGGATGAAGTAATTAAAGTCATACTTAAGCCATAACGTACTTTAGACTCGGCAATAATATGCCGAGTCTTTTTTATATTCCTATTAATAAAAAAAACAGCTGTTAAAACATACAGCTGCTATTGCTATCTTCATTACATTCCTGTTTTATATTTCTTTTCACTAGAAGATGTATTCTTCGTATCATGCTTTGCTTTTTCTTCCCGATATTCTTCTTTTATATCTTCCATCGGCAATGAATCCACTGCTTGTTCACTTTCAAACTTATCAAATAGGCTTTCGTTTTCGGTAGGATATTGTTCAGGGTTGTCCATATTTGTATGAGCATTATTTAGGCCTGACTTTTTCTTTTCATCCATCACTATCACCTCCTTATAAACATTCCCCTATTTAAGAAGAAAAAACTGTCCATATTTATCCAGTTGTTAGTGATGATTGCCCTTTTTAAAAATTATCCACATATAGCTTAGCCTTTTGTAAAAATAACCATTTAATATAGTATAAAGTAAATGTTTACAAACTATAAAAATTTGAACGTAGGGGAAAAACGAATGAAACTTGCTGATATTAAAGGAGAATATAATCAAATTTTTAGTTTAGGAGAAAACTGCATTCCTGCTTTGAAATTGAGGAAATTTAATTTGAGACAACAAGCTGGACCATTCGATTGGGTAGGCACACCGAATTTATTTAAGATTATCATCTTATTTCAATCAAATTTCGCCGATTTTCTTAAAGAAGAAAACCTAGAGCCGCTGCAGTATGTTAATGAGGATGACATACTTGTACATGATAAACTATATAATATTGGCTTTAATCATGATTTTAAAAAAGATGTTAACACATTGGAGCACCTGGGAAGTTTGCCGCAAGTTCAAGAAAAATATCAAAAACGAATCAATCGTTTCATGGAAGCTTTGTCCGCATCCCCAAACCTATTATTTATTAGAACAGAAGCAACATTAGAAGGAGCGACTGAGTTAAATAATGAATTATCCCATCTAGTTAAAAACTCTTATCGCCTGTTAATCGTCAACCATGCACCAGTAAAAGAAATCATCGAGCAGGACTGGGGCATCAGCAATGTCTGTGTACTTGAATTACCAAATGATGAAATTTGGGACGGAAACGATCATCTATGGCAGTCAATATTTGAAGGCATCACATTAGTAAAATAAATGTATAGTAAGACTTTTAAGGATGCAATCCAAAACAGTGCATCCTTTTTCTTGCCCAAATAAAAAAAGGAGTAGGCGAACCTACTCCTTTTTCAAATACATATCCTTATACAAAGCGAATGATATTTGTCTTTCGATTTTCCGAAGTGGCTGCAGTAACATTTGTAGCTGTAATTGGTTCAATCGTTACCGTATACGTAGCTGTCCCCGTTTCCGCTGGAACATCGACAACAGTAACAGAAGCAATAAACCGCTGCGTCCCGGCAGCTGCTCCGTCCCGGCTAATTCCTTGCGTATCAATCACCGTTCCATCTCTGCTGATGTTTACATTAAAATCTATACCCCAATCCGCAGCAGTAACAAAATCCAGCTGCTGTGACGTATCAATTTTCACCTCATTACCAGCAGTGACAGGAACAGCAACAGTATTCACAACAGTTGCCGCATCTAAAGGTAAAGCCAATGCTGCGGCAGCTTGGTCGAAGAACAATGCAGAAACAGAAGGATCACCGCTTGGGCCTGTCGGGCCTGTCGGTCCTGTTGGACCGGCTGGACCCGTTGCTCCTGTTGGACCTACTTCTCCCGCTGGACCGGCTGGGCCTGTTGGACCTACTTCTCCTGCTGGACCGGCTGGGCCTGTTGGACCTACTTCTCCTGCTGGACCGGCTGGGCCTGTTGGACCTACTTCTCCTGCTGGACCGGCTGGGCCTGTTGCTCCTGTCGGGCCTACTTCTCCCGCTGGGCCCGTTGCTCCTGTCGGACCGGCTTCTCCCGCTGGACCTGTTGCTCCTGTTGGACCGGCTTCTCCTGCTGGGCCTGTTGCTCCTGTTGGACCCGCTTCTCCCGCTGGACCCGTTGCTCCTGTTGGACCTACTTCTCCCGCTGGACCGGCTGGACCTGTTGGACCGGCTTCTCCTGCTGGGCCTGTTGCTCCTGTTGGACCGGCTTCTCCCGCTGGACCCGTTGCTCCTGTTGGGCCTACTTCTCCTGCTGGACCCGTTGCTCCTGTTGGGCCTACTTCTCCCGCTGGGCCAGCTGGACCTGTTGGGCCTGTTTCTCCCGCTGGGCCTGTTGCTCCTGTTGGACCTACTTCTCCCGCTGGGCCTGTTGCTCCTGTTGGGCCTACTTCTCCCGCTGGACCGGCTGGGCCTGTTGGGCCTACTTCTCCTGCTGGACCGGCTGGGCCTGTTGGACCTACTTCTCCTGCTGGACCGGCTGGGCCTGTTGGACCTACTTCTCCTGCTGGGCCCGTTGCTCCTGTCGGACCGGCTTCTCCCGCTGGGCCTGTTGCTCCTGTCGGGCCTATTTCTCCCGCTGGGCCTGTTGCTCCTGTTGCTCCTGTTGGACCGGCTTCTCCCGCTGGGCCCGTTGCTCCTGTTGGGCCTACTTCTCCCGCTGGACCGGCTGGGCCTGTTGGACCTACTTCTCCTGCTGGACCGGCTGGGCCTGTTGGACCTACTTCTCCTGCTGGGCCTGTTGCTCCTGTTGGACCTACTTCTCCCGCTGGACCCGTTGCTCCTGTCGGACCGGCTTCTCCCGCTGGACCTGTTGCTCCTGTTGGACCGGCTTCTCCCACTGGACCCGTTGCTCCTGTCGGGCCTACTTCTCCTGTTGGGCCAGCTGGGCCTGTTGCTCCTGTCGGACCTACTTCTCCTGCTGGGCCCGTTGCTCCTGTCGGACCTACTTCTCCTGCTGGACCGGCTGGGCCTGTTGCTCCTGTCGGACCTACTTCTCCTGCTGGACCGGCTGGGCCTGTTGGACCTACTTCTCCCGCTGGACCGATTGGACCTGTCGCTCCTGTTGCCCCCGCTGGACCGATTGGGCCTGTCGCTCCTGTTGCTCCCACTGGACCTGTTGGGCCTGTTGCTCCTGTTGCTCCCGCTGGTCCAGTCGGTCCAGTCGGTCCGGTTGGGCCTATAATGCCGGTTGCTGTTAGAAGAGCTACATCATCTACTAGCACATTTGAAGTTCCCTCCGAAGGAATAACGCTGATTAATAAATATGCTTGGCGTGTTTCACTCGGTGCACTGCTTGCAGTCAAGTAGACTTCCTTCCAAATACTGACTCCCGCATCTGGTAATCTACCGGGAGGAATATAGTTGGACAATCCTGTATTAAGAAGCTGGAAATTCTCATCAAAAAAGAACAATTGTAACAGCATTGCTGGTGCTGGAAGATCATCAAGCTTAGCTAACGATATAATTAGCTCAAGATTTTCTCCTGCAGATGCTGAAACAAACTGCCCTAAATAAGTCGATCCTTCTCCTTGTTCAAGAAGTGCTGAGTATGCACCTGAATGGGAATACTGGGTAGTCACAGAGGCATTCTCTGAAATCCAGCTGCTTAGATCGCCTGTTTCAAAACCACTGTTCCCAATTAAATTTAGTAAACTCATTCTCATTCTCCTTTCTGTAAAAAACTAGAATACAAAGGTATTGTATGAAGCAATCAAAAAACCGTTTATGCGCATACCTCTGCTTTGATAGTACATTTTCAAAATAATGGATAAACCTATAATATTTAGGTCTACTAACTCAAGTTATTAAATCTATGAGAAGGCACAACCCCTAAGTTTGGTTAACGATTATAAGAATTAGGTATTATAGAATACAAAAAACGATTCTCCTCAAAGAAGAATCGTTTGCTTTTTTCCATAATAAACTACTAAACAGTATTAATATTCGTTCTATGTACTGGAAGCTGTATGGTAAGAATAAACCAATTCCCTTTAAGCTCCGCCTCCATTTTCCCATTCATTTTTTCCACGAGCTTTTTCGAAAGATAAAGACCTAGCCCGCTTGATTCTGTATTTGTTCGACTAGAGACCTCAGTATAAAAACGCGAAAATACTTTATCAATCGCTATTTTACTATCTGGTTTTATATCATTTTTCACCGTTAATAGAAAATACTCCTTTTCCATTCGATAGCTAATCGCTGCATGACTACTGGCATAACGAAGGATATTTTGCACAATATTTTGAATGACACGTATTAACATTAATTTATCTGCAATTATCCTATTATCCTGTTTATGTTCAGAGAATTGAAGTTCAATCTTCCTTTCTTCTAGCTGCTCATAAAAAGACAAAAAGATGTCCTCGACTATAGTGACAAGCGAAAGCGAAGTTAATTCTATGTCTTTTTGGTTTGTTTCCATTCGTGCTAAGTCATAAAATTGATCTGTCATTTCAATTAAACGCTGAACGGAATGTTCGATAATACTAATATATTGGGCTTTCTTAGCTTCATCTGCAGCTACATTTAAGAGTTGCACATAGCCATTGATGGAAGTAAGCGGTGTTCGCAAATCATGGGAAAGCCCGGCAATTGATAACTTCACATTCTCTTCCATCTGTTTAGCTTGGTGATTCCTATGCTCAAATTCATCTATCATTTGGTTTAGTTCATCAACTAATTGAATTAATGCCTTCTCGCGGAAATCAAGATACAGCCTGCTTCCGAAGCTCGCGCGGGTTGATAGTTCTTTTACTTCCCTTGTTAATTTTCGCAGTTCTCGTTTTAAGAAAAATATATAAACAAGCAGCGCCAATGCTAAGAAGAAGAACAATATCCACATAACATTCACGCCCTTTCATTAATCAAATTTAAAGCCGATGCCCCAGACAGTTTTAATATAGTTGGTCCCATTACTATTAAGCTTATTTCGTAAATTACTTATGTGCATGTTAATCGTTTTATCATTATCGAAAAAAGGTTCGTTCCAGACACTTTCATATATATTAGCACGACTGAAAACTTTTTGGGGATTCTCCATAAGTAATTGAAGGATTGCAAATTCACGACCAGTAAGGTGGAGTGCCCGATCACTTAGCTTTACTTCACGGGTATCTAAATTAAGGCTGATATTTTTATAATGAATTTCTTGCCGATGCTCAGCTGTAACCTTTGCTGCATGGCGCAGTTGAATATCAATTCGGGCAAGCAGCTCTTTTACATCAAAGGGCTTCGTGATGTAATCATCTGCACCGTTCGTTAACAATTGTAACTTAGAAGGCTGGTCAATCTTTGCGGAAATGACAATGACAGGAATGCTAGAAGTACTTCTAATATGTTGTAGAAATTCCTCACCATTCATACCAGGAAGCATCAAATCTAAAAGAATGACATCTGCTTGGTTATTTTCGACTAACATTTTACCTTCTGTGCCTGAATAAGCACTTAGTGTATTAAAGCCATTTATTTCCATTGCTTCTTTTATCAAAGAATGAACGGCGGTGTCATCTTCTATAATTAATATTACTGCCACACTAATCTACCTACTTTATATCTGTTCGATTAAACAGAATGATTCCTATAGCTGATGATAACATGATTGTAATAAGACTCACCAATATCATCTCAGGAAATTTTGCGATATCTGTTTTGCTGGCGAAATCTGAATAAAACAGAAAGGATTCTGTAAACCAAAACGTTACTTGTTTAAAGTGCGTTGTTTGCTGAAAAATCCCTGCACCAAAACCTGTAGCCATCGTATAAAGGAAACTCCAAATCAAGGAAATCCCACTGTTTTTTGTCATAAACGTAATCATAACATAAATAGACACATTAGCCAGAATTAATAAGTACAGTATACTAAAAGCCTTAAAGGCGTATTCGCTGTAATTGCTAATACCTCCAAGCTCACCAAAGCCAAATACAGCTGAAAAGCTGATTATGCCAAACCCAGTCATTGCCAGCACTCCAATAATGCCTAGCAGTGCTGCTACAATTAACTTAGACAAATAATAATGCGTCCGGCTGCGCCCTAAAGATAATGCATTTCGAATCGTACCATTTTGAAATTCTTCGCCGATAAAGAAGCTGATAAAGGCACTCATAACAAGCAAAATAGTTAAAGCATTTTTCTCGATCATCAAAACACTGGATGCACCATTTACTACAGTATCAATCGCTTGAATGAGTTCTGTACCATAATGGACCATCATTTTACTATTTATAGCTTGCATGACAGGAAGTATGGAAAGTATGCCTAGAACAATCCATAGCTTTTTACTGCGTACTAATTTTATCTTTTCTGCTGTTAAAAGATTAAGCATTTTTATTTCCTCCCGTTAACTGCAAGAAATAATCTTCGAGCTTTTGTCTCGTTGTGCCAATTCGTGAAACATTTACATTTGCCAGCACTAATGAACGATTTATAGTAGCAACTTCATCGAGCTGTTCATAAATATTAATCTCTGTCCTATTCATAACTGTATAATCCTTTATTCCTAATTCATCTAAAACGACAATAGCTTTTTCGACCTCTGTTGTTTCTAATTCAATATATTGACGAGTTTCTTTCGCAAGCTCTTCCCGCGAAAATTCACTAATCAGTTTGCCATCATGCAAGATACCGTAATGGGTCGCAACTTGGGAAAGCTCATCAAGCAAATGACTAGAAAGCAACACAGTAATCCCTCGTTCTGTTACCAACCGTTGAATAATCTCACGCATTTCCACAATTCCTGACGGATCTAATCCATTTGTCGGTTCATCTAAAATGAGAAACTCAGGATTAGTAATAAGTGTTGACGCAATCGCCAAACGCTGGCGCATTCCCAATGAGAAATTTTTTGCTCTTTTCTTGCCTGTATTACTTAAATTCATTAACTGCAGCAAAGCATCCATTTCACGTTCACTCACACCGCCATTTGCCGCTTGAACACGCAAGTTCTCCCGTGCGGTTAACTCAGGATAAAGAGCCGGCGTTTCAATAGATTGCCCCATCTTCCTTCGTGCCCGCTGCAAGCCTTTTACACCTGATTGCCCAAATAGTTCCATTTCCCCACTATCAATAGATATCAATCCCATTACCGTCCGCATAAAAGTCGATTTACCTGCACCATTTTCGCCAATCAAGCCATAGATCATCCCGCGCTTAATTTCAATTGATACTTTATCAAGCGCTTTATGCTTGCCATATACCTTCGAAACATTTGCAGCTTTAAGAATTGTTTCTGCCATAAATTTCATCCCTTCATTGTAGATGTTATTAGAATAAGTGAGAGGTATAAATAATTAGACTAGAAAAGTATAAAAAAAGTATAAAGAATTCAGCAAAAGAAAAAGCATCCACAGTTGTTGTGGAATGCTTCCGTTTCTAGTAATTGTTCAGCCTACCTTATTGTTTTTCCGTTCCCTTAATCGTCTGAGGATAGTAAGAGACACAGAAATAGCAAACATAACAGCACCAATAATCATAATTACATCTACAAAAACTTGTATCCAGCTGTTAAATGTTATATCTCTTACAACACGCATATAAAAGTAAAAAACAGCTATAATGAAAAACACTAAGTCAGAGTATTTATCCATAAATTGCATAACTAAATAGACTTGGCAAAAGTTAAAAATACTGTATTATTATTGCCCACAATTCCATATTAACTTCTATTTAACCAAATCTATAGACACCTCTCTTCCATTTGTTTATGATATCATTTCTATTTGCAAAAGGATATTGGGGTGGAGATTTTTTATAGGAAATTTGAATTTAAGTAAATTCAGTTATGGTCATAAACCTTTCTAGAAATTGAAAAAATCCCTGATTCTGCATCAGGGATTTTTCAATTTCTATATAGCCATGCTTTATCTTAAAAATAGATATCCGGCTTTTTCATTAAATGTATTAGCTTCACTCTATTCTATGTGAGCAAGCTTTTACCACCAAATAGGATAAAAAGGTCCAAATCTTCTGATACCATAAAACGGGAATCCAAACAGACCAAACCCTCCAAATGGAATAAATAAGCGATTGTTATCATTCCCACTTTGGTTTGATACTAATATATAAACATTCTCATCATCATAACTGTGAAGAATACCTTGGTGAATCTCATCGTCTCTTGTCTCAATTTGAACAAACTGAAATAAAAGTTTATGGCATTTTTGATGATGCTTGTGTTTATGATGCTCATGATGATGACTCATTTTATGGTGCTGTTGACTTGAGGACTCATCAAAATCTCTAACGTTTTCCATACCCAATCTCCCCTTTTTT
This sequence comes from Bacillus sp. Au-Bac7, assembly GCF_021341655.1. NCBI lineage: Bacteria > Bacillati > Bacillota > Bacilli > Caryophanales > Bacillaceae > Bacillus > Bacillus sp. Au-Bac7. The sequence goes on from NZ_JAJTTG010000001.1 coordinate 1,097,670, forward strand.
TAAACTCAAGGCATATTATTCAGGAGCATAAAAAAGGTGAGACTGAAAATTTTTTCTAAAACAAAAACACCAGATTATTCGAATGCTTGCATTAATTTGGTTTTAAAAGTTCATATTTCATCAGCCAACAACTATTGGATATCTTCAAAAAAATTCCCTCCTCTTCAGCTTGCTTCTTTCTATAATCACTCCATAAATTAATCGCATCAATACTGCCTTTTGCTAAAACTAGTACTCGGCCAATATTTGTTGTGATAAAAAAATATTCTTTCTACCATTCGCCTCTTCTCATCTAACATGCTTATTTAGATTGCTATTTGTAAGCCTATATTTACTACATAAGGAAACTCTTATTTATATAATCCGTGATAGATAAATCCAATAAGATTTTAATTATATATCAACAAGATAGACTTACCATTTCCAAGCCCTAATACTTTCTGTCCAACTCATTGAGCCAATTCTACCTTTTAATAATTTCAAGATAAAAAATTAAAGCATGAAGGAAGCAATCATATATGCTCTTTCTGATTTTTCTTTATCTAAGAAAAATCTCTCCATAATGAAATCACAGACAAAACCACCCATCAACTCCATCCTTTACATTTGTATCAGTTAACTTCTGTGTAATTGAGTAGAATTTTTTAGACTCTAGTGGATTTATTGAAAAAAGGGTACAAACCTAAGGCCTGTCTTAATCGTGATACATATAGATATAGTACAGCACCACATGAGGGATAAATGAAACGGAGAGACATTAGTGGATTTACTTACAAACGGAGAAAATGCCCTTTCGTTTCAAAAAAGATTCATACTATTCATCACATGAAAGGAGTATTTTTATGGCCGACTTCACCGTTTGGATAACCATTGCCACTTTTTTGGTTACCCTCGGGTTAATACTTTGGAGACCTAAAGGATTGAATGAAGCAGTGCCTGCAGCTGTTGGTGCAGTTATTGTTGTGCTTTGCGGCAGTGTATCATTCTCCGATTTAGGCATCATATTGAACACAATCAGCGGCGCCGCTATTACAATCATGGCAACAATTGTTATGGCAATTGTTTTAGAAAGCTTTGGTTTTTTTAATTGGGTGGCAGAAAAACTGGCAGCTATGGCAAAAGGATCAGGAATTCGTTTATTCTGGTATGTCAATTTATTATGTTTCCTAATGACACTATTTTTTAATAATGATGGTAGCATACTCATTACAACACCGATTCTCCTCATGCTGTTAAACAACATGCGCTTAAAAAATCATCAAAAAATCCCCTATTTACTATCTGGGGCGCTAATTGCAACTGCTTCAAGTGCTCCAATTGGTGTAAGCAATATCGTCAATCTAATTGCATTAAAAATTGTCCATATGGACTTATGGCTCCATACAGCGATGATGTTTGTACCATCAAGTATTGGATTATTATTTTTGACCTTCCTGCTGTTTCTGCGGTTTAAAAAAGTCCTGCCCGAAAAAATTCCAGTACAAGTTTCCGGTCTGTCTAGATCTTCCTATCACCCATTAAAATCCGTCATCCAACACGAATCAGAAAAAGCTCGTTCAAAATTTATGAGAAATATTTTATTATTTGTTCTTGCTGTCCGCTGTAGCTTGTTTCTTGCCTCCTATCTTCACATTCCGATTTCTGTGATGGCTGTCATCGGATCACTCGTTCTTTTAGCCTGGAGATGGATATATTTAAAAATATCCCCTGCTGATATGCTAAAGAAAACCCCGTGGTATATCATCGTCTTCGCCTTTAGTATGTATACCATCATCTACGGCCTCAACAATATTGGCTTGACTAACTGGCTGATTGGTTTTATGGAGCCTGTCGTTTCAGGAAGTCTGCTTCAAGCGAGTGTATTAATGGGTACACTGCTAACAGTTCTTTCCAATATTTTCAATAACCACCCTGCCTTAATGGTGGGTACCCTTACCTTGACACATATGGATCTTAGTTTGCTTGAATTGAAGGTTGCTTACTTGGCTAACGTAATAGGCAGCGACATGGGAGCATTACTGCTGCCGATGGGTACACTAGCCACTTTAATGTGGATGCATATCGTCAGAAAAGGTAAAGTTTTCATTAGTTGGTGGGATTATATCAAAATAACAGCCGTAGTAATTCCTCCTGCTACAATTTTCACCTTAATTATTCTATATTACTGGGTTTCTTCCCTTTTTGCTGGTGTACTTCAACAATAGAAAAATATCGATTGAGACACATACAATACCCATCCTTTAAACATGCAGAAAGAGTAATCCTCCCTAAAGATTACCCAAAGGTTAGATTACTCTGGAAACACCTATATCAACTAATAGTATATTCCCCCCTAAGGCAGACAGACAAAATAAGTTATGTTCACCATTGGGGGAGAATTTTTACATACTTCTATAATAGTCAGTTTATGTACTTACTATTTTATTATCGTTTAAATAAGCTAATTTAGTTTAACAATCAATTCCCCTTTCCTACTCCTTTATATCTCAAAAATAAAAAAACACCTGTCTAAAACAGATATCTTACTATATAAATTAAGGTTCATCCCAAAGTATAGTCATTGCAAGAAAAAATAGTACGAGTACAAGAAACACTAAGCCAAGAAACCAAAGAGCAATCTTTCTCCAAATATTTTTTTCAGCATACAAGGCAAATATTAAGGATATTGCCATGGAAACGATTAATATTTGTAAAAACCATTCGCCAATGTCATAGATAAATAACGGGCTAATACCTATTAACGTAAAGACAATAGAAAGTGCAGCAGAATATCTCTTCACTTCAACACCACCTTTTTTTAACATTTTTAATATATTTAGTATATTTGTAGAAATGTCTACTCCATTGACCAAGACCCTTTTTTCTTGATTTAAAGCCATTTACTTTATTGCAAATGGGTTAAATCTGTAGGAATTTTATCTCATTCAACATACTCATTGTCCACATTACTCTACCTAAATCTTCACCTCCCTTCGCTGAAATTTAGCTTTAAAGGAGATGTGAATCTGTAGCATTTTTTAAGTCTAACTGTACAAGTGCTAATCATCCATTACATTTTATAGCTGTTCCCTTCCACATCAAGCTGCATTTCATTCTATACAGTAATTTAGATTTTTTATATTTTGCCGATAATAATAAGGGAGGTGAGTTTCTTGGATATTCCAGCTTTATCAGTTAGCATGCACCAAGCTTCACTTAGTCAAAGTGTAAGCTTAGCATTAACTAAAATGTCTATGGATAATACTCAGCAAACTGCAACACAAATGATGGAAATGCTTCAAGCTCCACATCCAACATTAGGTAATTCTATTGACCTAAAAGGATAAATCTACATAAAAAATGTATTCTTAATGGGATGCATTTTTTTCTTTCTCCAAAACTACCCTTACATTTTTTTACGCTTTTTACCTGTATTTTGTTGGGTGTAAATTATATGCTGTTGAAAATCCACCTCTGTATATAATAGTTGGATTTTTTCGTTTCGATTTTTTCAACTCTGATTTCACCTTATCTAGAAACAGCAATAAAAATTATTATCTCTTAATACTAAACAATACAGGATTAAGGAAAGATAGAACTACAATAACAAGAAACATTACAAATGATACAGCATCTCCTACTAAATTAAATTCATCTACAACGATACCTTCTTGCCAGATATTAATAGCACCCACTATTAAACATACTAATGAAATACTTATAACAGTAAATCCATTGAGTTGCTTCCATTTCTCTTTAAATTGAATTAAAATCAGTAACAATAACAAAACCGAAATCATGGTAATAAAAACAGGTCTAAAAACCGCTAATTCCATTACGTCACCCATCCTCAAAATTAGTCAACATCCACATTTTACCATAAATTCCAAAACAACGTTTCATTTATTTTCTATTTTTGAGATATTAGACATAAGAAACAAGAGCATTCATCCTTTTTGGATAGATGCTCTTGTTAACGAAAAATAATAACCATACAAATCTAGATGATACAACCATTGATTTCAGTTGTTCATATACAAACATCCATTCGCAAATTGTTATAAAACTTCCAACGAGTTAAATGTTCTCTCATTCCTATATTATTTTGCCTCATAATTCTAGGGCTTACTCTCCTACCAAACCGTCCTTATCAGCATCGTGCATATAGGGGTATAACCAATGGTCACTCGTTATTGGCATACTGAACCCTGCTGCTTTTGCTTCTTTAATCGTCACCTGTCCATTACCGTCTGTATCAACACTAGAAATATCACCATCTGTGTTTGAACTAGTTGAATCAGAAGGCTTACTGCCTGTTAAACCGAGAGATGCGTTCACTTCATCAGGGTTCACATTGTCAAATGTATCTACAATCTCGTTCCCCATTAAAGTATAGGTATACTGATAACTTGAAGGAATCTGCGTTTTCGTATCCGGATATGTGATTATTGCTTCAAAATTAGTGGCTCCACCTGCTCTACGGATTGCGTCTTCCATATAAGCTTGATCACCATGTCGGTTAAGCGTACTATCTTGTGGAGTAATATTGTAAGCATTCGATACCCCTCCCAGAGAATCAGCAATGATATGTCCTTCATCTAAAACGTCACTTTCGACACCAGGAACCTTTGCCTCATCAGAGTAATATCTGCCAGACGATAATACAGGTTCGTTCTCGTCATCTTGAAGAGTGATTTCATCAGCAATAACACGAACTAGCTGCCCGTATTCATTAGTAAATGCCCAATATTTACGGTCCCCATAACCAATGTCAACGACGACATTAGGTTCACGATATCCAGACAAATCACCACCATCCACTTCAATAAGTTTGTACCCTGAGAACAGTTCCTTATTTGTTTCGGTTGGTGTTTCCTCTTCCACTGGTTCATTAACCAACGCAGTATCAGCTTCTTCTTTTTCACTAGTTTTATCTGTATTAACTGTGGTTACTTCTTGTGAATCTGTCTTTTCATCTGTGATAGACACATCTTCTACGTTGGTACAACCAACAAGAAAGATGGTCGTTAAAAGTAAGATTAAATAGTTCATTTTTATTTTAGTACTCTCCTATAATAATTCTATTAAACTCGGGATGTTAACAGAGATTAATGCTGGGTTATCGTTCAATTTTTCATGAAACGAAATGGTTTAAATATCAAGATATAATAATGTATTTAAGATAAACTTATTTATATCCTATTTGCACCATCACAATAAGAAAAAATACCTCTTCTTTTTTATTATACAGATTAATAGTATTACATCACAATATAATATTCTTTAGCTTATACTATAGTTCTACATGTCCATCCGTTTTCTAATGTTCATATTTAAAACTTCGTTATTCATTACAATATCTCATAAAAGGTGCAGGATGTATTTGTCCACCTAGTACGTTTTACTAATATAAAAAATGCAAGTGAGGACCCGTACTGTCTCCTGTATTCCCCACCTCACCAATAACCTCTCCTTGTTTAACTTTCTGCCCAACTTTTACATGCACTTCACTTAAATGTGCATATAGTGTCCATTCACTTCCATGCTGAACTTGAATAACATGTCCATAGCCACTATACCCTGGCACTACACGAGTGTTCGCAACTGTAACCGTTCCTGCATCAGCTGCTTTTACTGGTCTACCAATTGGATGTCCAAATCAATACCCTTATGAAGCGTTCCCCATCTTATGCCAAACCCAGAAGTAACAACGGGATTATCTACAGGCACGATATAGCTTCCTGTTCCCAAACTGGATGAATCACAGTTTTTTGTTAGTCCCCCTAACTTTCCGACTATCTCCAATACTGTTGGAACCCAATGAACATTTAATCCTGTTGGATCATTTTCTGCCCCAATCGGCGCGTACACTTGTCCTAACAATTCAATTGTACTTTTACCGTCGATTAAGATTCGGTTATGAAGTGTAACTCCCATTGCTTCTAACCCTTCATCTAAACTAACAAAGACAAATAAACCATTACTGGACATTAAGCCGCCGGGATTATTCTTTTCTATTACAGCTTTAGACGTTCCCCATGCTGTTTCATGAAAAGCTATGGACGTAAAAAGAACAGGGTCAATTCCCTGTTCCTCAGCAATATCTATTATCTTATTTCCCTTCTTCTTTAGTACACCAGCCTTAGAAAAAGACTCCTCCCACATCGACTTATTAATCTCTCCAGTTACAAAACAACTGACAATACTTTACTATTAATCCTAATTCTCTCTCACTTCACCTATCTAACTGAGATAAAATTATTAAATAGATTTATGTAAACAGTATTATAATTCTATTTTTGAATTCTTTATAACAAAAACCAAAAACCAAATTAATTAACTGAATAATATGGTAATATTTCCATGAACCGGTTCATTAGACATTTTTAATGTTGGAGGGGAAATAATGTGTTTAAAAAAATATCTACTTTTACCTTAGCTGCATTCATTATTGGAAGTAGCTTTAATCCAATAAGCAGTAATGCTAAGGAACAAAATTTATCCTATGATCAAGTGATGTTACAACTTGATTCAATTAAAGAGCAGATAAAGAACGATAAAAACATGACAGAGGACGAAAAACAGCACTTTAGTTTGCAAGGGACAGATATTGTCGAAGAATTTTTAGAAAATGATCCAGACTTGGTTGCTGACAAAACCTCTACTAAATTAATAGTTTAAATGAAATTGACAGTCTTTTATATGATGTTGCAAACCAAAAAGGAAATACTGAGTTCGTTAATGAATCTAAAGTAGGTGCTTCAAGAGCCATAAGCGGTTGGAGTGGGAAAGGAGATATCCTGATAAGTTTTAGGGCTAAAACAGGTGGTTTTGCTCATGGACATGCAGGGATATTAAGTACTACGAAAGATAAAGTAATTGAAGCTCTCCCTAAACCAGGAGTGGTACATCAATCTGCCTCAAAGTATTGGTCAACTGTTCCTGATGAACAACAATATTATGTAAAAAATGCACCTGATAAAGCATATATCAATGCTGTAAATTATGCGATGAAACAAGTAGGTGACCCTTATAAACTGAAAACTACGATAGGTAATGAATCACAGTGGTATTGCTCTAAATTAGTTTATAAAGCTTGGAAGTCTGCTGGATACAGTATTGGAGGTGGTGAACCAAAATTAATAACTGTTTTACCTTATGATATAGCTGCAGATTATGACACCGTTTCATATAAAAAAAAATCCATACTAAGTAACCTTGATAATCGTGTGCAATAACTGTACACGATTTCTGTTTAAATGCTTTTCTATATTATCCTGACGGAAGGAGAATGATATGAAGTTTTTCCTAGTAATTTCACTTGTATTTACACTAAGTAGTTGTATCCAATTAGAAAAACCTGTAACTGATATAAGAAAGTTTTCTTTAGAAAAAAATAACGGTTATTTGCTATTTCATTTCCATACACCTTTTACCCAAGATGGATATATAAAACAGATTGACTTAAATGGAAATGAAATTCAAAAGTACAATATAGAAGATTCACTCTTCGCTCCTTCAGATGTATTTAAATTTGATAACAATTTTTATTTTGCCAGCGGTGCATATTCAAATGACAATAAAGTTATTAATTATAATCCCCAAACAAAGAAAATGAGTTTGATAGAAACAAAACAAAAAAAATATATAGAAAAGTATTTTAAAAAAAGTAATTCTGAATTTATAATAACTATTCTTGATTCCAATAATCAGAATGAATATTGCGATATTACTTTAAAAAAATGCAATTACTTATCAGAAGCATTCAGAACACATGATATAACCGTACTAGAAAATTATGTAATTGCGGTAGGTATAAACAAATCTGCAATTAATGATCAAAAAGGTATCTTACAAATTAAAAAAATGGATAGTAACTTTAAACCTTTAGAAGAAATACACTTGGATAATATGCCTAATTATTTTACTTATACTAGTCCAGATGAAAAACTTTATTTATTTATGTTCAATGGAGATATAGTTAGTATAGACAGCGACTTAAATATCAAAAAATTTCCATTCCATTCTTTCGCTCCCTTTTCTGGTAACCCTAAGATTATAACTTATAATAAAAATGTTAGCATAGACAATAACACAATACTAATAAACTTTAAACTAAATGATGAAGATAAGTCCTATCTAGCTAAATTAAACTTTGATAAAGCTACACCTACGATGCAAATCATTTCTAGTAATACAGATGAACAAATATTAAATGTTGATGACTCAAAACCCGAAGTATATACACGTTCATACGTAAATGATAAAACAATAATTACAGTTAGAGATATTACTACTCTGAAAGTAATAAAAACTATCCTACTAGAAAGTGACGATCCAATTTATTTTGTAGATAATATAGAATTATAAAGTGATAAAATTCAACAGATTTGAAAATGTATTCATCTCATGACCACTAGTTTATTGGATATTCAGGGTTAGGATATTAGCAATTGCTCAAAAAACAACTTTATAAATAAGAAAAGCCCTGACACCAACAGTGTCAAGGCTTCTTCCTCTTAGTACATTTCCATGTATTGATCTCTTTCCCATGGATGCACTTGTGTGCGGAACATGCCTTCTCTCTTTACTCCACTTCATAACGTATAAAAATAACGTAGTTTTCCTAAGTTTTAAATCTGAAATTCTTATTTTGTTTCATATCTTTTTACCAATCAGGGGCATATTTGGGGCACAATTGGGGGCAAAGTTATAATTTAAGAAAATGGTACCTTATTTCACTAATGCCCCCATTTGTTTAAGTGAATTTCTTCACAAACTCTGTTTTCAAATTAAAGAAAAAAGCTACCAATCGGCAGCCGATAAATGTTCCAGTTCAAATAGTTATAATAAAATATTAGATATTTTCCGGGTTAGATATTCAACTCTAGGTAATATTAAAGAATCATTAACGCAAGAAAGATTTAAATTCAGCTATTTACTAATTCTATTTAATAATGAAGCGATCTTTCCTTAAACCACTTCTTCGATTTAGCATACCCATCATCCCAAGTATCTTTATACTTCTTAAAATGCTGGTAATCCTGTTCTCGTAACATATCACCTAAACCAAATATATCCGCGTTAAACTCCTCTTTGGTTTTTTTTACAAGCTCTTTTATCTGATTCTCCATCTTTTGATTAATACTTTTTTCAAAACTCTCAAAAGAGGAAGGTTCTTCTAACTTCTGAGTACACTCACTCCCATCTAACGACCCTTCTGTCTTAATTTTTATATGAAAGTTAGGTATACCATTTATCTCCTTAGCTGTTATCTTTGTTTTTGCTTGAGTAATTCGATACCCAAATTTCCTATTACCACCTTCACAAGTTGCAGTTAATGTAGTGGTTTTTATCTTTCCTTGAACAAAAAGCATATCTCTGACCTCATAAAGTGATGCATATCCCGCAAGCTTTCCCTTCTTTAATACCGCCAAAGAGCTCACATCGACTTCACTCTCTGGCGTATTACTTTTCATATTCTCAACATTTCCTCCTTTTTGGGGATTACCAATTACTTTTACAGCAGGGATTACTGGGGCTTGTCCCTCCGAAGTATAAATTCGAGTGTAATCATTCAACTTAACATCTGGAGTTCCACCCCAATCCTTTTGCATAGTAGTTAGTTGGGTATATAATTTAAGGGAAGCACTTTTTTTATACATGTTAGTCACTTTTAAAACATCCCCTGCACTCCTCCTTCCGCTTTTGCAATGACAATGTAAAAATCATCTCTCATTTGATTGTTGCGATCAAAGAAATCCATAAATTATAGCAATCCATCTTTAGCCAATTCTTCACTAATGACCAATAGTCGCATATGAGAGTATATAGGGATTGTGGCGTTTACTATGTTAAACTTAGAAGCAATCTCCGCAACAGTATTACCTTCCAATGAGGCAACATTGGATGGAGCTAAACCAGCTGCTGTTTTTATATTCATTTCTCTTGCTTCCGTAGTTTCTATTGTTAATCTATTTTTAAACGAATCTCCTTTATCTACAGCCATCCCTGTAACGATGGAAGTTTTAGATAATTCCCGTCTATCCCAACACCCTGTTAATAAGAACGTTCAACAAATGAACAAAATTGTCTTTGACCAATGCATGATAGGACTTCCCAAACAATCAAAATTATATAACTCCTATTATATTATGGATTTCGGGATTAATTATCCTAAACGTTACATCTTATTAATTTCAATTCCAAACTAACTGAGAATACTGCACATTAGTTTTTCTAACAGTTGACTTTAAACTCATAGAAAGTGTTGCTACACTATTGAGCATTTTATATTTTATTCAAGGGTTAATGTTTTTTCTAATACCCATTTTAATAAAAAAATCCTTTTTAATTTGTATGAAAAATCATCCATTTACCCAACCTAAAAATAGGTGGTGTGCATTATGAAAATTAAAATCTTTGTATCCATATTTGTATTTTTTTTATTAATCCTAAGTTTTTGGCGTTTGAATTATACGGAGGAAGTAGAGTTTTTAGTGTATGATAATACATGGGAAGAATTAATCGGAATGGAGAATGAAATGAATATATATATGAAGATAAAAGCTGAAAGTTTTCAATCTAGAGAATATTTAAGGACTAGAAGAGTTTTCTAAAACATTCACTGTTTTCCCCTTAGTTTTTAACAACCTGTCATTAGGATATTTATACCCCCGTGACAGGTTTCTTCAGATTCCTGTAAGTATTTGTTTATGTATAAGAAGTATAAAATTATCACTCGGATAGTCACTAATTATCCGAAACTGTAACAAGACGTTTTTTAAACCAATTATAAAATTTTTGGTTTATAAATAAGAAAAGAATAACTAAAAAGAAAGTCCAATACCACTTCCATTCATGGTATACAATTAATTTTGTCTTATTTTCTAGTACTACCTCCACTAGGGTAAAAAAACTAGAAAAAGCTATATAATAAAACAAATTATGCCATAAATCTCTTCCACTAGGAATATATAAGCTAAACAAAGTTGCTGTTATTGGAAAGAAAATAAGTTCAAAAGAAAAAGTAGGATTAACCACGCCATTTATTTGTAACAGTTTTGAATACTCAATCAACCCCAACTGAACAGCAATTAGTCCAACCGGCAATATTATTACTTGAATAAATAAAAATACTACGCACGCATCTCTTCTTTTTTTCTTTGGAACAAATTTTACTAAAGTGACTATACAAATAATAAAAAAAACAATAAGAATATATCCCTCAAAATCCATAATAACCTCCAAAATATAATTTTAGTGTTATTATTCGTTTTTTAGATTTGGATATTCCTCTAAGTTTAACATAATAATAAATATCTTCATTCTGATTTAATGGATCATTCTTATAAAGTCTAGTTATAATTCAAATTGTCTTTAAGGTTAACCCTTCCCTAAGTTTCAAAAAATAGAATGAAAACAGACCCAATTATATAGAGACACGCCAGAATTATCATTACAAGTGGAGCAATTTTATGTTCCTTTTTTATCTCGGTAGCTCCTATAACAAGAAATAATAATCCTAAAAATAAATACATAAATGCCCATATTAGAATACTTTCAGTAATATTTCCGATAATAGCTAATAGAGCTGCAAGAATGGCTAAAACAACCTTTAATCCTTTGGACACCCTATTCACCTCCTAACCAAAAAGGACCTGTCACCAAAAGACATAGTTGTCTCTTGGTGACAGGCTCCTCCAATTACATTAGTTTATTTATATATATTTTCACCATGTTAGCATATTCAGTTTATTAGGTCTAGTTAAACAGTAAATCGGTAACGCATGCTATGACAGACTATTTTTTAGTTTAATTTCTATCAGTTGATAAGTAAAACAGGATTTACTTATCGGCACGTACTATGTTACCGTTTTAATACATCACTTATTATATTGGGTCCTATTAGACTTTTCTTAGTCACCTTCCCTTTATACAGTGAAGGAGGCTAAGAAAATATAGTCATGTCAACAGCCAAGAATTTAGACCATTTTAGTAATATCACGTTCGGTCAAAAAGTTATATACAACAGTAAAATACACTTTTGTTTCTTTAATCATGAAAATAGATTATTAGAAATCATAGATCCTAATACAAACTCTATTTTTTTAGTTAGACAAAAATCACTCATTTATAGGGTAAAGTAAAACCATCAATAATTAGCATTGATGGTTTTACTTTACCCTTCTTTTGCAAACCTGCCGGTTTCTTCCATAAGCTGGTCTTTCCTTTATTACAGGAATGCTGCCCTGACTGTGACATAAGAATAGAGCTATTCATTTATTTATAAACAAAACACTCTCCATCTAGAGAGTGTTTTGTTTATTAGCTATTTCATATGATATATTAATTATTTTCAACTTTGTAGATCTTATTCCAAGCTGACATAGCGAAAAACTGCAATAGCTTCCCCAATGGCATAAAGACCTTTAAATAAAAGTTCCATAAATATTATCATCGTATTTACTATATTTTCCTACATTAGATAAAAAAAGCAACTATGACTTTTAAAAAACACATTATTTTACATATACTTATTACTTACAGTTTAGTTCCTGATAAATTTCCGCCATTTCACTAAACTTGCCACGTTAGTGCCGAAGCAATAAATAATGGATTAATGCACCATATAGTCTAGGTGAATTTTTTACACAAATATTCATTGTGTCAAAGATGGAGACTGGTCTGCGAAGTTTCCACTTTTTGCATTATATCGGATAAGCAATATTCCATAAAGAAACTTTAAAATATAGTTATATAAAAATAAGAAAGGTGTACGTGGACATTGTACACCTTTGAGGAGGAGGCTCTACATACAGTTGCGTTAACCTAATTTTATATTATTAGCATCATCCAATTCGGCCACGGCGCTTGTCCTTTTGTTCGTTTTCTTTATTTCTCGAAGTAGAATATAAAAAAAACTGGATAGTACTATTTGTGATTATTTTATAATATACCGATCTTTTCTTAATCCAGTTCTTTTTATTTCCGCATTAAAGTTAATATGTATTTTCGCTTTAGCATAACCATCATCCCAGGTATCTTTGTATTTTTTAAAATGCTTATAATCCTGTTCTCTCATAAGTTCTCCTAAACCAAAAACATCCGCATTAAATTCCTCTTTTGTTTTTTGAACAAATTCTTTTATTTCTTTTTCCATCTTTTTATTAATAGATTTTTCTAATCCCTCAAAGGCGTAAGGGTCCTTAAAATTTTGAAGGCAGTCCGTTCCATCTAAATTACCTATTGTTTTAATATTAATATAAAAATGAGGAGTTCCATTTACCTCTTTGGCAGTAACCTTTGTTTTAGAATAAGTAATATTGTATCCAAATTTTCCATTGGTGCAATTGGATGCTATTGTTGTACTTTTAATTTTATTTTGCACAAAAAGCATATCGCGAATTTCAAAAAACGATGCATATCCTGCAAGTTTTCCAAGCTTAAGAACCGCCATGGATTCAACGTCTACTTCACTTTCTGGATCCTCACTTTTCAAGTTTTCCACATTTCCACCTTTTTTGGGATCACCCACTAATTTTACAGCAGGAAGTACTGGTGCTTGTCCATATGAGTTAGTAATACGAGTATAATCATTTAACTTAACATCTGGAGCTCCTCCCCACTCTTTTTGCATCGTATTTAATTGAGTGAAGAGTTTTAGTGAAGGGCTTTTTTTGTACATATTGTTCACTTTCAGGATATCACCAGCATTGGAACCTCTTGCAACTACAATAGCAAAATCATCTCTTATTTCTCTGTTTCGATCGAAAAAATCCATGAACTCTAACAATCCTTCCTCTACTATTTCCTCACTAATAACTAACACTCTTGTATGGGAATAAACAGGATGAGTGGCATTAACAATATTAAATTTAGAAGTCAGCTCCCCGATATTATTCCCTTCTAATGAAGAAACAGTTGATGGGGCTAAACCGGCTGCTGTTTGGTAACTCATTTCTCTTGCTTCTGTAGTCTCAATAGTTAACTTATATTTAAACGACTCTCCTTTATCTACAGCCATCCCTGTAACAATAGAAACATCTCCTAACTCTCTTCTATCCCAACATCCCGTTAAAAGGAATATTAAACAAATAATAAAAATACATTTTAAGCACCTCATAACAATACTCCTTAAGGTTAAATAATTCACTTCTTATATTTTTTGAATTACTTAGAAATAATATCCCTCATCCCGATAGTTTAAGTGTAATAATTCACAGCTCTTTTTTTCACTTATTACGGGAATGCTGCCCCTTTAGCAACATAAAGAAAAAGGCTTCCCTTTTATTTATTTATTTACTTATTTTGTCCCTATTGACCAAATAAAAAATAAATAAAATAACTACCCATAAATAAAATAAGTCACCTAATAACCATTTAGGGACCAAGACTGATTTTGGTAGTCCGATTTTTTTTGATGGAACAATTCTAATGTTTCTTCATAAGATATCTTGTGGAAAAGGAACAATGAAATGAAATGCTCCTTTCTTTGTTTTCTTTTAACACATACATCATGTAAAACCACTTCCCTCCCTATGGGTAGTGGTTTTTTCTACATTACAAAATGTATAAAGCAAAACAAGGTATATCAATAAAGATACACCTTGTTTTACTGAATACAATTGAAAGGGTTGTTTTCATGGCTAAAAAACCTTCCCTATATCAATTTATGTAATTATTTCTAATGTGTAACGGCATTATCCTTAACAACATTAAAGGATGTACCACAAAATGGCACACCCTTTTTGTAATTTATCTTGGACATGTTACGATATTATACATGGTTAACAGATACATCGGGAGTAGCCAGAAATATCTGTTTCTATATACTATACAAAAATTGTAAAATGAACAGGGTAATTGTTTTGTATTAAAAGCCTTTTAATATCTCTTATTAAACAAACTTGCCATTATAGTCACACACAAAAAAATTCCTAATAATTAAGAAAATCCCTGATTATTTACAAATTTGTCATTTTCAAATTTCTTTTTCAGTCGACATCGCAACTTTCTGTACTCAAGGATAGCTCTCTGAATAAGATATATAGACTTTTCAAGTCAGAATAGTCACAGTAATGAAGAATCGGGAACTCCGTCGATGCCAGCGGAGTTCTTTTATTGAATACTGAACCGTACATAAATTATTGGGTAGAGAGTATTTGTGTCAAAAAAGGAAACCCTACTCTGAGGAATAGGGTTAGATATCAACATAATCATATGCTGGTTTATATATTATGTAAACAAGTTACTGTTATATATTTATAGTACGGGACGGAGACAAAGAAATGAACAAATGTCTCCGTTGGGTTCTTCTAGATTTAAAGGGATACTTTATACTACGTTTGATTAATTTGTTGGATCGGGTTATTACTTAACTTAACTAAGATTCTTTTATATAAAGAAGACAATCCGCCATTTGTCTCCGATAATAGAAGCTCACTTGAGAGAACTGAAAATATGTCTATATATTCTTATTAATTAGTATCTTGTTAAGGTTCAATTATTATTTTTTCACATTTATGGAAAAGTGCCGTTCATTAAATTAATGAAAGTAATATATTATAGTGTGATGTACAGGTCACACGCTATATGTATGATACGGATTGGAAGGATCCGTACTTCTCCTAACTCTTAGTTGAGTTACTGGGTTACCTATTATTTAGGTATACCCTTTTTACTTATGTAGGGGACAACCTCACTAAAGTTGTCTCCGAATATGAATGGTGGGATCAATACATAATATGTTTAGTAAAGACATTGCTAAAGGCTGGTTATTTATATCATGATTAATCCTACCTATGTTTTCCCTTTACTAAACACAATTTGCTCGACATGTTCCCAGAAAAAAAGTGCTACAAAAAGCATTGATACGTCTAGTACCATAATACAATCTTGAAACTTTATTTATTATCGTTTGTTAATAAATGTACTTAAACAAAACTCCCTGTTTGTTGATTAGAAGGTTTGTAAATTTCTCATAGAGGAAGTGCTGCCCTATTAGAAGATATGATTCTTCCTTACAACAAGCTCCTTAAATTCCTTACTTATAAATTTACTCATATTGTTTTCATAAATAGTTGTAAATAAGGAGAAATTATTGGAAAGGAGGATTTATTATGGCTTTAGCTTTTTATTTTTTCTTTGGATGGCTTGGAATTTACATCTTTTTTTTATGTAAAAAAAATTTATCTATTGTGGAAAACATCATTCTCTATTTACTAATTCTTATTATTCACATCAATTGGAATTGGTTAATAATTGAGGAGTTTGCTTTTCTAAAATACTCACATGAATCACACAAATATATATCTATCTTAATAAACCGTAGTATTTTAACACCAATAATTATTTTAATATGTTTTAATTTAATCCCAAAAGGAACTCCATTAATAATAAGAACAATTAGCTTTCTAAGTGCTTCACTTCTTTTAACTATATTTGTACAATTCTCTATCTTTTTTAATGCCCTTACAATAGTAGACTGGGATCTTGGGTTTGACTTCCTTTATTTCATTGGTCTAATTTATGTTATTCATTTTTTTCATTTATCATATTCTAAGTATATTGTGGAAAAGGAGAGCACTTTAAAATGAAATGGATTGGTGAATTTGATTTAAATGAAATATCCTTGATATTCATAACTTCAGCTGCTTATTTGTTTGTTTTCCTTGCTCCGAAAAAATTAAAAAGAGAAATAAAATTAATGAGTATTTTATGGGGAATTACAGTAGGTATAATGTTCGATTTTACTATTGGTGGGGGATTATTGGATTATTATAGTGAAAATGATACAAATCATTATGAATTCTTTGATATTGTTTATTATTTACTTTATGGTCCGTTTGGTTATGCATTTATGTATTTCTATAAACAATTAAAAATTACTAGAAAGACCTTTGGAATCTACATTATCACTTGGGTGGCTATTGGGATTCTATCTCAGTGGGTGTTTACACTACTAAATATAATTACATATCAACATCACTATAAACTCGCTTATTCTGTACCCATATTTATATTTATACAAACAGTTACAGGATTATTATATGAATTTGTCTCTAAAAATTATAATAAGACTACTTGAAAGTTTTATTTCTATATGAAGTCTCTGTGACCCCAAAAACATTAAGAAATCAATAAATACAATTAAACCCTTTTGAATGAACATACGTTCTGTTATCATTAAATAAGATTGAATTTTATCTCCTTGGAAACAAATGAATTGATTACTGCGGCTACCTATTAAATTTTGAAAAAAAGGAGGGATAACTTGAACATAGTCATTGACCTGGAATATTGGACAAAAGAAAACATAGGTAAACAGAAAGCCAGTTTTGGCGTAGATGTATTACAATATAAAATAAATCCAGATAAAGAAGCATTAAGAGTTGCTTACCAATGGTTTGATAAAGTACGTAGAGAATTTCCACATGATATTACAATCAATAGTGTTAAATACAATGGAGAGCATGATATTACACAAGGAATGAAAAATGTTTTAAATAAAGAAACCCGAATAGCCTTGGAAGAATGGAAAGCTGCCTGGGAATAAAAAAGGCCTTTCTCAAAGAGAGAAAAGGCTCATTTTTTTGTTTTAAACTGTTTTCTTGCTTCAGCTAATTCTTCTTTTAATTTTACTACTTCTACTCTTAAAAATATGTTCTGCTATTTAAGTTTAATTGTTTGTCCTACCTTCAATTCTTTTGCATCTACCTTTGGGTTTAGTTTAGACAATATACCATGCTTTAGCTTCAACTTTACTTCAATTCCCCAAAAAGTATCCCCTTTCTTAATTTTGTATGTCTTAGCAGTTTCCTTTTCTCCAAGTTGAAGTTTATCTCCAATCTGCAGTGCTTTTTCCTCTACAGCAGGATTCCACTTTTTAAGCTGAGCAACCGATACTTTCTCTTTATGAGCAATACCCCAAAGTGTATCTCCTTTTTTGATTGTATAAGTATTGCTTGTTATAGTTGCTGGCTTTTCTTTTTCCGCCTTTTCTAAATTAAAGGCTTTTACTAAACCATCCACATGACCTTGAGCAATTGCATCTAAGAAAGAATCATCTTTAAGCAATTTAGCATCTGCGGCACGGTCAATAAATAAGCTTTCTGTCAATAAAGCTGGCATATTCGTTTGTCTTAAAACGGCATAATTAGCAGCCTTTTTCCCTCGTGTTGTAACTCCATAACCCTTAATCGATTTCATAATTTCATCATGAATAGTGTTCTGAATTTTCCCCGTATTAGAAGAAGCAGAAACTTGTGAACAGCGATAATCCTCGTATCCAGTTCCTCCACCAGCATTAATATGGATAGAAAAGAAGAAATCTGCTCCCCATTTATTTGCGTCTACTGCACGTTGGGTTAAAGTCGGGTACGTATCACCCGTTCTGCTTAATTTTACGGAAACGTTTTTATAACCCTTTAACAATGCTTGTATCTTTTTAGCAATTTTCAACGTTAAGTCTTTTTCTTGGAGCCCGTTTCCTAAAGCTCCTGGATCGCTTCCGCCATGTCCTGGATCAATAAAAATTTTTGCCATAATAGATCATCCTCCATATTTTTAAATTAAAGAGCAGCCTTTTTGACTGCTCTTACTTTGCGTTTGTTAAGTTGTTTGCTTTTAGAACCGCCTTTTGTTGCTGTCCTTTTTCTGTTACATAATTGTTCTTAAACCATGCCACCAAAGTAGCAACTGCAGTAAGAATAAAACTGCCAACATAGTAAATCATTTCGATTAGGCTTGAAACTTGGTCATCGCTGAACGGCAAAGCTTCTTTCCCGAAAACAGCCAATCCTTGGTTTGCAAAAGCCAATAATAAAAGCACTGTCCGAATAACAGTGCCTTTGTCCATCTTTTTTAATGTTTGTAACATGTTCCTTCACTCCTATTTAATTGATTCATCTTCACTTTTTTCTGGAATAGAAACCCTGGTGTTAGCTCGCTTGATTTTGGAATCAATTTCGCTCGAGACATATTCAATAGCCCAATTAGGAATAAACTTATCCCATCCTGCTCTTGTGAAATTCGCAGTCATAGAATTTAAAGTGTGATACATTAAGCCACCCCAAAACAAGAAGAAGATAAGGTTTGGCATAGAAAAGATTTGATCCATTAAAACACCAAAGACAGGTAATAATAGCATTACCATTGTTCTTGCTAATCCTTGCAATCCATAGACACTGGCATAGCTGCCATCCTTCTTAGAAGCAACGGAACCACTAGTCCAATCAAATGCAATAACAAGCGTTAAAGCTGCCATGCAAAGCAAATTGTAAGTTGTTCCCCCATAAAGCCAAGTCAAAAACCCACCAACTCCACTCGCTAGAAATGCTGCGGCACCCATTTTGACATTGAATAGTTCGCTAATGTTAAATATCTCTTTGTATGAAAACACTGCTATTCTCTCCCTAATATAAAATAGCGCTACTATTTAGCAGCGCTTTGTTCCCCTGTTTATTCGGATACCGTTGATTGTTCATTTGTTTCTGCGACTGGTGTTGTTTCTACTGGAGACTCTTCCACTGGCTGTTCTTCTGGAGTTTCCACGACTGTTTCTGTTGGCTGCTCCTCAACAACATCCTGGATTCCTAATTCCTTTTTAACGTCAGCTTGAAATGCAGAAGGGACTTGATCGATAGACATATATTTAAGCCTGACTGCGGTACATAACATGTTAAGCATTGGTGTTTCCCCCTTTTAATTCGTCAATTTGTTTTTGTAATTCTGCGTTTTGCAACATAACTAAAGAAAGAATGTTTGCCGTAGCATCCATGCTTTCCATCATGAGGGAAACCAAGTTTCCCATTACCTCAATACTTGAGCTATCTTTCAATTCCTCTACTTCTTTATCAAATTCTGCTCTGGTCTTTCCAATCTTTTGTAGAGTTTGTTCTAAAAGTTGCTCCATAATTTCTTTATCCATCTTATAATCCACCAGCCTTTAACCTTTTTAGCATGTCATAAATAAACAAAGTATTTACGGATATATCCCGTTTGTTATCCTCTGTGCGCTTGATATTATCGTCTAATGCTGTGCGAATATTATTGGCAAAAGTGGCAGAACCACCAACAACATTTGTAGAAAATTTGCTCTTGTCATAGATAATATAAGAAACAAAATATTCTGCTGTTGTATCAACTAGACTTGTCTTCTTTGAAGCATACACTTTTCCATTTGCATTAATCGATGACTGAATGTTCCAATCTGATTCCAACATACTCCCCTTATAAACACCTAAGATAGCAAGCGCAGGGTTGCTTAATTGGGCTGTATTTGCGCTAAATAGAGCGTTTATATATGTTAAGCTATCAGCAGCATTGTGTAGGGCTCTCACTTTCTCACGAATAATACTTCCGCTTCCAACCTCTACTTGAGTAAGGCCATTTACAGAGATAGCTCCCTCTGATCTTAATTCAACAAGAACCAAGTTATTTAACATGTAAGAAATCTTATAGGGAATATACCCATTGGCTTTATTAGCAGCTACATAAGCTAATGTTTGTGTCGGAGCATCTGTACCGTCTACCAAACTTGTCCAAGAAGTCGGTTTTAGAGTGGTAGCGTCATACGCCTTAACTTTCCATCCATTAAAATATGCTTTTATTTCGTCAACAGCTGGAGCATAGGTTTCAGCAAATCCAGTTTCTGCATTACTTACAGATACTTTAAATTCCTTTATGTTGTTAACATAGCCAATATCGGCACCTACAAAGCCAGCATTAGCACTTGTATATCTTAATAATGCACCATTGTATTTAATGAATTGAGCATATGCTACATTGGCAACATCACTGATAGGACCGCCGAAAGTTTTAAATCCAGTTCCACTTTCAGATGGACGATAGAACCAGCTTAATGTTCCATCTGCCACATAGTCTTTTTCAATAATTTTTCTCATCATCATTTTCCCATCTTCTTCAAGCAGCAAATCACGATAGTTTCCAATGGAACCAAGCTTTGCTTCCACAAACAAATAGGATGGGTTTCTAGGAACAAAAGGCTTAATGTTTTCACCTACCACTAACATAGGATTTTTTAAAGTAACAGCCACGTTAGCCACTTGATTGCTATTGAATAATCGCACCGAAATTCTTGTAACACCAGCTGGAACCGTAAAGGTAATTTTATTTTGTATAGAAGCAATTGGTGTTTGCCATACAATGTTTGTGGCTAAATCAGAACTACGTATAACTACAGCCCCACCAGTTCCTTTTTGAATTTCTTCTACAAAGAAACTATATTTTTGTCCTGGTATTACTTTGATAATCCATTCAATTGTATTTGTTTGTGGACCCGTGGTTTGGAGATCAATTTCATAATCTCCTTTAATAACAAAATCCGAGCTAATAACGCTTAGACTGGCTTCATTAAAAGTGGGAATTAAGTTATCACCTTCTGCAATTATGAACGGATTTTGCACATGCTGATATCCTTCCACCATTGGATAACGGCGAAGTACTTCTTCCTCATTCCAGTTAACTAGAATGTTGTCGTAATGCTCTTTTGACACCTCATATAAAGGAATTCTTGGAGCATGTAAAACAGCTGTAGATTTTAATTCAATCTCCAGCTCCACATAATCAATATTAACTTGTGATTGGGATGTAGCATCTGCTGCTTCTGTGAAGGCAATGAAATGCACAAATCCATCCGTTTGTACTAAAGTATTTACGGAAGGCGAATCCGATGCTCCTTGTGCAACTTTTGCAACAGAACTGCTAGTATGAACAGAAGAAGTTGAATCTGTCCAAGCTCCACTGGTCCATCTTTGAAGGCTAATTTTGTAGCCTGACGGTCCTTTCCCATAACCATGTAAATTACAAATAATTTTAGCAACGTTTTCTTTAACCCATTGAACTTTTTCGGCAAAAGTGTTCCGTGGAATTCTTCCAACATTTCTTTCTATTTCTTCCACTACGTTAAAAGACAATAATCCTTGCGCCATATTGCCAGTAACAGTTTGAATTAGTTGAGTAAAGGCTCCGTCTAACTTGCTGACAGTAGAATAAGCACCACTAAATTCAGATTGAAAAGCAGATGGTGCTTGCAAAACGTTCCAAGTCCCTCCGCTTTGGCTATTACTCTTTGCGATATGCGGATTATCCGTATTACTACCAGCTGATTTATTCTCATAATTAGCGATTCTGGTGATAATTTGTGGTTTGGCATTAAGGCCTTGAAATTTGTTAACGCCTTGAACAATTAAACTGTCACTAAATTTTATTTTTGTTCGCTTATCAGCTAAAACATAAAATTTAGAAGCATCTAGTTCTGTATTTTGTAAGGATACAAGCGTCCGTCCATCCATTTGAATGGATACAGGAGCATTAACATCTGCATTTAAAACTTGCATGCCTTGGCCAATACTTTGAACCTGCCTATTTGCTCCTTCTAATTTTTGATGAGCAAGTTCAATGCCAGCATCCATTTTCCCTAAATTACTTGCACTTACTGGAGTGCCTTGTTGTAATACTGCTCCCGTGGTGTTGTCTTTAACATGGTCTTTCCAGCCGACCTTTTCATAGCTTATTGCCATTTATGTCACTCCCCTATAGTTTTTTCAATGAATATCGAAAGGCTACAAGAACCCCATTAAAATCTTTTTTTGAAACACTATCTGGCTGATCATCGAACACTGCTCCATCGACATCAATTAACTGAAATTTTGTGATAGATCCAGCAATAGAATCATCCAAATAAAGATAGAAAGTTATCTGATCACCCTCTTGGAGAACCTTAAAGAGTGGAATAGTCTTCGTTACTCCTCCTATGGTGTAACTTCCTTCTTTCACAATGCTTTTCATATAATTTTTTAGCTTGGTATGAGCTGTTGTTGTTAATGCCATATTTTAATCACCCTCTCCTGCATAAAATTGACCTGTAAGCTTATAATTGCTTACGGTTGTGTTCTCTTCATCCGTTAGTTCTAAGGATGATGTAGTTGTTCGTGTATATTGTTCAAATGTCTCAATGGAACCAACAAGAAAATTCATTTTAAGATCATCCCTAGCTGCCATATACTCCACAAGAGACATGTCCTTTACCATTCCAATTTCAATGTTCTGCAGGTATTCCTTTTGAATCTTTTCAAGTTCTTCTTTGCTACCCAAAAAGAATTGACCTGTTCTAGTTAACTCCTCCTGAGTGGACGAATAATTTTCACTTCTGATTGTTAAATTACTTTCAGAAGAAACCTGGATGTCCTCGAATAACTCTTGGCTCCCAGTTTTAAACTTTCCGACCATTAGAGAACCGTTTGCCATTAAGAATTCAACATTTGAATAATCCAAAGGAGCCCTTTCTAATTGAATAAAGTTACTAAAATCCTTTTGAATGTTTATAATTTCTTCCTTACTGCCAGTGTAGACCTGACCCGTTCTGAAGAACTCATCCTGGATAGAAGTATATTTCTCACTTTTAATTGTTAAATTGCTTTCTGCAGAAACTTGAATATCCTCAAATACTTCTGTGCTTCCAGTTTTAAAATCCCCTACCATTAATGATTTGTTCGCCATTAGGAAATCAACATTTGAATAATCCAATGGTTTGCGGTCTACTTGAATGGTTCCGCTAAATTCTTCTTGGAGCATTTCGGCTCTTTCCTTACTATTCGCAAAGAATCCAGGATACTCGTAAGTGGATTCCACTTTGTAATAATCTTCTCTTTGCACGGATAATCCGCCATCTATTAACCTGCCTAATGTCGAGACTTCTGGCCACTGACCGCAAAGGAATGTACCAGCCATTGGATGGATTTCAATATTCTTTTCTGCTTCTATAGCTTCAACAGCAATTCCATTTGGCCAATTAAAAAACACACGCTCTAAACGTGTGCTTTTTCGCTTTACCGTATTTACCATTCGGAACAATTTTGCAATGTCTTGCTCATTCTTTAAGTATTCATTTGTGTAGATTTGAAAATGAAATGGTTCTCCGCCATATTCAAACCATTCACTTACCTTCCCTTTAGAGAAAAAGGGAGTAATAACATCCTCAACTGCTGCCACGGTTCCTTTTGTTTTGTGAATGGATTCCGCATTAGCAATGATAATTCTCTTTTGATCATTCGTCATATTCACATCGTAAAATTCGGCTGCTTCTTCATAAGCAGCAAAATCTAATAAATGTTCTGGTATACCTTCAAACATTTGGATCAATTTAGTCTTAGAAAAGATGTCCTGAAAAATGGGAGTCAGAGCATATGCCAGAGCTGCTATGTTTTCATCCTTTTTAAGACTATCAGAAAGCAAATCGCCTAATTCAAAGTTTTCTAGTGTCTTAATCATCCACCAGACCTCCATAATTGGCGCTCACGGCGTTTGAATGAGCCACTTGGGTTTTACTAAGAACAATAAATTGCGATGGACTGCTGGCAGTTACACGGACTCCACCAGCTTCTTTTATTCTGCTAATCAATTCACTTGCATCTATTCCTCTACCAAGCTTGCTTTTTTGCCACTTAATAAAATCATCAATTGCAGTATTAATCTGAGCTTTTATAGTCGATTCTACGCTCGTTTTAGACCTCGGAATATAAAAGTTCACTTGAATATCATATCGAACGATTTCAGGCGATTCTATGCGTATCATATCCGTTAAAGGACGTATGGTTCGCTCATTCAGTTTTTCTTCAATGGCTTTAATAATATCCGAGGTTGGTAGCTCCCCATTTTCCAACAAAGGAACGATGGTGACTACTCCAACTGAAGGTGAATCAACTGCCACATCGACTATTTCAGAGCTTACCGATTTGGCATGATAAATATATGCGTCTTCTGGACCTGCAGTACTATATTGGGAATTAGATTGTCTTATCCTATCAACGTAAGGATCATCTTCTTCCCAAGCTAGTCCACCGTCTGACTTAGTAATATTGTATGCCTTTGTTACCCAGGGTAAATTATCATTGTCTACAATATTGGTAATCTGATTAGGAAGATACCCGTTTCCAACTTCTCCTAATTCAGAACAGGTTAACACTATGTCTACAAAACTCATTCCTGGTTTAACCTCATAATCTGCAGTACTCGCAAATTCTACATCTCCAACAGACAACCTTGTTCCACTTGGGATGGTAAAAGGCTCAATTGGATTGCATTCAAAACGACCAATTGTTTCGGCAGCCCTGGGCTCTAAACGGTCAACACCCTTTTTAACTCCTAAATGGTCAAGATAGTTGTCAGCTGAAAAAGCTAATAAATTCATTTTTCCAGTGAAATCAATATTGTTTCCTAACATACTAGCAAGAAAAACTATTGATTTTATAAATTTTCTCCTTGGATCTGACTCATCCAAAGAAGTGCCAGTCATACTCTCAAATCGAGAAACTGCAATACTTTCCATTTCCTCTGGATCTATTTCGATAAAATCAATATCAGGTAATCCAAATCTAGCCATTATCAATCACCACTTTCACATAGGGATAGAGAATGGCTTCTTGTGGATTTTCTTGAAAGGTGACTTCTTCCACTGTTAATCCTTCAATATTATTTTGAAGAAGCTCCACTACATCAGCAGTCATTTGGACTTTTGCTGACTCGCTTAATTCATCAACAGGAGGTAGCCAGCCAGCTTCTCGGTCCATAAAACATGTTCCTTTCATCGTAGCCAAAAGAAAGGATGCGTTTTGCAATTTAGCTTTGATACCGACAGCTCCAAAATCAATGCTGCCAAATGGAGAAATTTGATAGGTGCCCATGCTCATCATCCTTTCTTCAAAGTTGTATATTTCGAAACGGCACTACAATACTTACCTCCACCAAGATCATACCAAGGAATATCGGTTGTTTTCACACCGTAAACTTTGAATTTTTGTCCTTTGCGAAGGACCTTCAAAATCTTTCCCTTTAGGCTCCTTGAAGCCCTACAGTTCAGCATTCCAACTTTAATGGTTATCGTTCCATATACTTTTTTCTTGGATGTTGCTGTTTTCTTTTTGGCTGGTTTAGGTTTGGGCTTTTTGATGCTTACGGCTTTTATATCCTTGGCATATTCCTTTATATTGACATCCACTTTTATGCTTATAATTCGTCCTTTTCCGTCAATCTGTGGTTCCCCTTCAGATAATGATTGGATATACCAATAATTTTTGGAAATGGATTTGCTTCCAATAATAAAAGCTCCAGTCTTTCCACTATCTCGAAAAGACCGAAGCTTATCTAATGCCGCACTAGGATCTACGCCAAAACTTCTACTGAGAAGTAAAGAGAATGATGCAGATTCTTGTCCAGGACCAATGAACTCTGATATTGGTTTTCCTTTCACTTCATGTTCTGTCCATCTTGCCTCTCCACTTCTAGAAAAACTATCAAAGGTTAACACCTTTCTAGTTGATACTTCAAAAGTGATACCGCCAAAACTTCCGATTTTAGCCACGGTTCCACCACCTTTTAAATTGCTCCTAAAACATAACCGTTACCTTTCCCCATAACACAAAGAACATATTCTCCCTCAACAGGGAACCAATTATCTCCTCGGTTAAGGACGGTTAATTCCCTTGTAACGGTTCCGTTGTCATCCCTTTTTACTTTCACAGTATTACTGCTTGGATAAGCTGCTGATACTCTGCCTTCAATAATGCTCATTAGTATCCCTCCAAGCATTTTCTTAAATTTAATGTCATTTCAGATGAATCTCCAGTCTTACCTGAAATTGAAGTAATTATATATTTGCCATCCAGCTTGCTAAAACCCGATAATTTCACGTTTTGTCCAGCGTATAGGTTAATGATTCCTGCCATAGTGATTGTGACGGTTGTAGCCTCTTTATTTGCGTCACGTAATTTCTTTTTCGCTAATCGATAGGCAGCAGCATCAGAATCGACTTCCTCATTAACTATCAAGGTTCTGCCCGTTTTGGGAGGCCTGGAAGGTGTGAAAGTTTTATTAAACGTTTTCTTCTTTTGAGTATCCGTATAAGTCACTTTGCATGATTTGTAACTACCGTTCAAAGTATCTTTAAAACTCAACTTTTTGATTAATTGATCTGTACGATTAATTGTGGTGACGAAATCCTCTGATTCTAATTGTTCCTCATCAATGGCATATACTTTTTTATTGGCTAATTTTAAAGCCAACCCATTTTCATTGCAGAGTCGATAAAGAAATGCTCCATCTGACTCGTATTCTTGGTCTAATCGGTCAAAACTTGGATTGTCTGCGGCATCATAATAGATGCCTAACCCGTTCTTTTTAGCTACATCTGTAAGTACTTTTTTTAACGTCGTCTTTTCCCATGATCTCGACTTTTTTTCTCCTTTTATAGAAGACTCTTGAGGGATGGACGTTGCTTTTAAACTTACAGCTGCAGGAGGACCGCCGCCACTTGATTCGTCAATTTCGTAATAGCCTAAATCTCTTTTAATCGTACTTTTGTTTCCCCATCCAGGAGGAATAACTAAAACAGCTTGAATGGCAGCTCCCTTTTCAGGCATCCAGTTTCCTATCCAAAGGTTATCTTTATCCACTAAATTAATAGTTATATCATCTGCCGAACCCGTAAAGTTATCGGTAAAGGAGAGACTCGTGATAAATGGATTAATATCCGCTGTGAGACTTGTACCATTGTATTTAAGATCATAGCTGATACGTCTTCCATCAGTCATTAAGAATCCTCCTCACTAGCAAACTCTAATTCTTCCTCTGCTTCTGTTTCATCGTCTAAATCTTCATCTAACCAAATAGGCCTTTGATATTCATACATATCCTCTAATTCAAAATTAGGGATGGTTATTTCCACTTCACTTGAAAACATAATCGTTAACCGATATTGAGGATTAGCAGCAAGGAGCAAAGGGAAGAGATATTCACTTCCCATTTGCTCCAGTGCTATCTTATCCCAGGTATCTCCACTAACAGTTACATACGTACTCATGATAAACTCGTCCGATCTTTATCATTATTAATTTCAAGTAGCAAACGAATTAGCATTTCTTTCAGTTCTCCTTCTGCTGTTCTTAATGCGTCTAGTACTTCCTTATACAAGTTGCCACTTTTGCCGTTTACGTTTATAACAGGAGCAAAATTAATATCTAATTTGTTCCCGCTATTTCCTTGATTAACAACGCTGGAATTACCACTGCTAAAACTCATAAAGCTTCTTAGCAATCCATCCAGGATGGATCTGCTAGACGAATTGGAGTTTATTTGTGTTGCTCCAGGTAGTTTTATCAATTCTGGTCCTCGTTCTCCAGCCCAATAATAATCAGTATTCGGAGTAGTTCCACCTTGATAATATCCTTTATATCCTCCGCCGCTTGCCATTGAAGCAATACCAGGAGTGTTGAAAATGGAGCCGTATCTTGATTGCGTGTAACGAATAGACGCTACAGCGTTATGAATTGGATTCCATATATCATCCATTCCTGGAAGTTTGTAAGCATTAAAGGTTGGATCAATCGTTTGCATAAGCCCCTTGGAAGGTATCCCTCTTTGAGCGTTTATATCCCACAAGTTAATGGCTCTTGGATTTCCGCCAGATTCTTTCATGGCCATTGTTTGCAATGGTCCTAACCAAGACATTGGAACGCCAGTTATGTTAATTGCAGCTGTTAACCACTTAGTAACATCACCAGATGCAGCAGCACCTCCACCGCTCCAGCTTCCGAATCCTTCTATCTTTCCTTTGACGAATTCAACCGCTTTGCCTTTGATTAATTTAAAAGAACCACCAATCACATCATTAAAGATTCCAGAAAGGTTAGGCGCACTCACTCCAAATTGCTCTAAAACTTTGTCCATTAGTTTTGATGGATCCGAAATATAGCTCCACACATCAAGTGCAGCATCTTTTATCTCGGAGCCCTTTTCCTTTGTCCAATCCCACGCTGCAGAACTTTTCTCCTTCACCCATCCCCATCCAGTTTTCAAGGCATTGGTTACACCTGTGCCCTCTTTATAAGCAGGAATGTTGTAATTGTTCATAATCTGCTGTGTTTGTGTATGTGGAATAACCTGTGTTCCTCTCGGTAAATTCATAAGGGTATCCGTTCCTGGACTCAATCCTACAAATCCAGATGGCGTACGGAATAATTCCTGACCTCCACCGTCACCCAAAATTGCCAATCCTCCAGGATGCGATCCAGTTCCTTTTGCATATTGAGGTACTTCCCATTGGTTTAAGGAAACTTCCACGCCAACTTTATCTAGCACCCAATTGATTCCTTTAATAATTCCATTTACTATGCCACCGATAGCATTCATCGTTGCATTCGCCATGGATTTAATTCCGTCAATCAAACCATTCAGAATGGCTTTCCCTGTATCATATAAGTTAATCGCCTTAAAGAACTCAATGATATTATTCATGATATTTTTGGCAGTTTCCTTAATGTTTTCCCACGCTCCAGACCAATCGCCTTGGATTAGGGAAGTGAAAGTTTTCAGGATGCCAGTAATAAACGTTAGCGCATTATTAATTGCTGTAGAAATAAACGGAAATACAAATTGGACTATTTTTAGCAGCAACTGAATGGCTGGCACGACAATATTTGTTAAAAACATTGCCACTCCTTGAAGCAACATAGTAATTATTGGAATTACCGACTGGATAATAGCCAAAATTAAAGGAAACGCCATTTGGACCACTTGCAGTATCAAAGGTAGGGCAGTTTGCGCTATCAAAAGAATAACAGGAACCAAAGCACCGATTAGCTGAATTGCTATTGGTAAAACAGCCTGAATAATGGCCAAAATCACTGGGAAAATCAACTGTGCTCCTTGTAGAAGGAGTGGCAGAATTGATGTGGCAATTTCAACAATTACTGGTATCAATAAACCAAGTAATTCTACTATTAAAGGCATACTTGATTGAATAAATAAGACAATCAACGGGAAAATTTGTTGAACTGCACTTAACAACAACGGTAGCATAATGCTGGCTATTTCAGATGTTAAAGAAAACCATGTTGTGAAAAGACCAACCAAAATAGGAAGTAAAGTCGTTACTCCATCTATGAGCAATGGAATTAAAGACTGTGCAAATTCGGCAAATAACCCACCTACCGCTTGAAACAAATGACCAAATGTAGTGCCTAATTCCGCAAACGCTGGTCCTAGTGGAACAAAGCTTTCCACTATTATTCGTCCCGTTTTCTCAAATTCAGGACCTAATGTTGCAAAGGAAGAAGCTATTTCAGATATTGCTGGCATTAGCATGGATAACAAAGTTTGACCAAAAACACCGAATAACTGAACTATTGGTGCCATTGCATTTTTAATGGATTCCCATGCGCCAACAAGAGAAGACCGCACTTCATCATTTGTCTTAATGAGTTTATATAAAAAGGCTCCTATTGAAATAACACTGGCAATAACCCAACCTACTGGACCAGTTACTCCTAAGAAGGATAACCCGAATCGAGCAATTAATGGGGAAAGGGTAGCAAGCGTATTTCCTATTGTTGAAAAGGAATTCTTTATATAATCCACTACTTGTTTTGCTGGACCTTGTAATCCATTGAACCACTGAGCAACCGCACTTGTTTTGGACCCAATGTAATCAGCAGTTTGGCTATATGCTGATTGGATCTGAGCAAATGTGTTTTCTGTGAAATCCAGAAATCCTTGCCATAATATTGGTGCCATTGTAGTCACATATGCAACGGACGATGAGACAATCGCTCGTACACTTGCAAAGGCGCTATCCACTTTTTCTCTGAAAGTATCAGACATTTTATAAGCAGCAACAAAGGCAACCACTAAACCTGCCAGGGCAGCAGCAACCAGTACGAATGGATTAATCAGCATTGCTCCATTCAAACCAATCATAGCTGCTCTCATTCCAGCAATAACACCTTTTAGACCTCCACCATATATTGCATAAGCAATCATGGCTGCTCGATGTGCTCGGTATAAAACAATGCTTGCTTTCTGAATAGCATTAAAAGCAACCTGCGTTGCAGCAACTCCCATTAGAGTTCCTTTATACACTAAGATAGATGTAGATAAGCCTAAAACGATAGGTGCAATGACGCTCATAGCCTCTTTAAAGCTTTTAATAGATTCTGATACATCATTAGCTAAATAGTTAGAAAACACATTTAAGTGAGGCAGTATTTTTTCGGCAATTGGAATGAGAAATTCGGTTTCAAACTGCCTTCCTATGCCTTTAATTGCGTTTCCGATGGTATCGTATTTAATCTTCCCTACTTCCTCCATGGTTTGCTTGGTCATATCAAAGGACTCTTGAACATTACCTAGGGCTAACAAGGTTTTCATTTCCAAATCCTCTGCTTGCGTACCAAAAAGCGCCACAGCCATTTGAGACTGGACACTGGTATCACCAATTTCAGAGATTTTTTGGATAACCTGTTGCATCGCATCCTTACCTTCTAATGCACCAGAAGAAAGAGCATCCAGAAATTGACCTGCTCCACCCATTGTATATTCAATGTCTTTATACGCCTTTTCGGAGGCTTTTCCGCTACTCTTTAAGTCTTTTAAAAGGGCAGCAGCGTTTTCCTTCCCAACCTTGGCAGATAGCTCCATAAATTGCTTGGTAGAAGCTCCACCATTTTGAAGTTTGGTCATATAATCGTCAAATCCGTCTGCTTGAAACAGATAACTTAATGCATCGGAAGTAGCTGTACTTCCATCTTTTATACGGATGCCAAACTCTTTTACTAAATCGCCCACTTTGTCCAGATTAAAAGCGCCATTTTCTAATCCAGCATTGAAGATGTCGAACATCTGATTTGCATCATAACCCAGGGTTTTGAAGTAAACGGAATATTCGTTTGCACTATCCAAAAGCTCTTGAGATTTATTAAGCCCTTGTTGTGCCCCTTGTGATAAAAGATTATAGGACTGCTCTGCTGTAATACCGAAGTTTTTCATCATGGTATCGCTGGCTTTAATGGATTCTGCAATATCCTCTCCAAAAACGTCCCTATATTGAATGGCGTATTTGGTTGCCGTTTCTAATGACTTACCAGATAAATCAGTGACTGATTTAACTGATTGAATTGCTTGTGCTAAATCATTCCAATCTTCTCCGAGGTTTTTGTTATAAAGGTTTTTAGATATTTCCTTTATCTCCTTCATTTCCTCGGCGGTTGCACCTGTACCAGCTTCCACCTGTTTCATGGCACTTGAAAATTGATTAGCAGAAATAACAGCTGCTCCTAAACCCACACCGACTGCAGCGATGGCTCCTCCAGCTGCAATGGCAGCTTTGGATGAAAGGCTCATACCAGTATGAAGATTTTCCGTGCTATGGCTTAGTGATTCTGTATTTTGTTGAGTGTTTCCTAACGCTTCATTTGCAGTAGAAAAAGCCTGACGGAAAGAAGGATCAATATTTCCGCCAAGCTGAAAAGCAATTTGAAAGGCTCTTTCATTATTCATTTGTCATCTAACACCTCTTTAACATCTTCTATTTCTCTTAAAAGATTTAAAAAAGTAAGATTTCGGAAGTATGTTTTAGGTGTTTTCGTTGCTATTGATAACTTGATGAAGACTTTATTTAAGGTTTTTCGATCATAATTTTTCTTGTACTTTCCATCTTGAAAGCTAATTACTCCGCTGAGTTCAAAAAACTCGTCACCGTTCTTTTTACTTTCAAGCTATCTTTTGCAGGTAGCTGAAAAAAGAACTCCTGTGGTTTTCCTGTTGCTTTAGAAGCAAGGAAAAATAAGTATGTCATGCTCATTTCAGGCACCATAGAAGGCTTATTTACACGCATCAGCATGTTTTCCGCATCATCCAAGTCCTGACCAGTTAAATTTTCAATACCACTCAAATCAATTTCCGCATGGACTTCTCCGTCAAAAGAAAAAGGCTTGTTAAATTTAACAAGACCTTTCAAATTTGCTTCTGTTGTTGTAGTTTCAGCTGTTTTATTTAATTCTGGCATTGTAGTTTCCTCTTTTCTTAGATTAGTTTATTAATTGCTGCTAATTGATCTTTGCCGTTTAATTTATAAACAGCGTTTAATTTATCTAGTTCCAATGTAGTTTTACTGCCAATTTCCACTTTGATATAAAATACTTCTAATGTATTTTTAGATTCCATTGCAGAGTTTTGCGATAACTTACCAAGATCAAGTCCTTTTGACATATACTTGATGGTAATTTTCACACCAAGATAGGATAAAGCGCCGTTATTAGAGTTTACTTGTTGAATGGCTCCTCTTAGCACTAATGATTTTCCAGCATGGGTAGCAAAGTTAAATGTTGTATCTAACAATGTTCTCCAAGGAATTTCAATAGACATACTTCCAAAATGTCCAACATTAGGCGTTTCAATTTCTCCTAATACTCCAGCACCGCTGACAGTAGAAGTCATGGCCTCTAATGTAGGTAGTGTAATTTCCCCAGATATCCCTATTAGTTTGCTCTTATCATCATAAACGTTAAAATTGGCCACTTTATCAGGTATAATCATGCTTACGCACCTCCAAATAGACTGTTAGTCATGAATGTTGGATCAAATTCTAAAGTATTAACGATTTGTTCTGCTGGAGTATATCCACCAATTTTCGTCAGGAATTGTATTTTACCGTTCAAAATATCTGTTTGAGGGTTATCTTCCTCTCTAAACTCGATACTAGCTCCAGCAATATACCCTGCAGCAACTAATCCATTTGCTCGAATGTTTTCACTGTCTACAATACCCTCAATTAATCGAGTGCTTGTTAAATCATCAATGTCGTTCCAGAAGGTAACAACAAAGCTATTTCCCCACCAGTTCATTAATCTGCGTAAGTTAATGAATCGGTCTTTAGGATCTGTGGTTCCTGGATATGCTGCGGTATTGTTCCCCCATACTTTCCAACCACCCCAGTTAATGAAGGTTACAATTCCTTGTCCATTCAAATAGTTAGCTTGAACTGGATCTAAATAAACTTCAGTGCCATTCGCTAGGCATGCACCACTAATTGCAATTGGTTTATTAGATGGTGAATTCGCTGGAACATCCTCTGTTGTTGCATCCAACGCTTTTAAAGAAGCAGCATAAACAGAACTAGCATGTAAAATCCTTGTCCCAATTTTGGTTTTTGGCCATAATACTGTACTTTTAGCGTTTGTATATCCGTTATCATTTTTCCAAGTTGGCACATCCTCATATTTTAAAACTGTTGTAGTATCCACATCTGCAGCTACATCAGCATTAAAACTTCCATTGATTTTTTGTACTTTAGCCACCATAACCGCATAAACGTCTGGATACTGAGAAAATCCAGGTGCGATTAATAGGCCAGGAACAACGCCTAATCTTGGGTAAACTTGTTGAATCAATTCTAGCCCTTTATACTTTCCTGCAGCACTATCATATCCTCCGATGATATCTGCTTTCGTTACTTTAGAAGCGTCTACTTTGTCGTATGTCACTTTTGCTGCTGTAGCAGCCCCAATGGTTCCACTTGTAAAAACTGTTATAACTGGTTTATCAGCTGCGTTAAAACTGATTGTATAATCCGTATCTTTAACAAACGTTTTAGTACCATCAGAGCTTTTAATTTTTACCGTACTCAACAAAACACCCTCATCATTGATAACAGCTGTTCCCTTAGCTATAGTTAACGCTGCATCTGTAACGGCTGTTTTATGAACTGTTGGATCAAGAACATTAATAAATACTACAGGGCCAACCGAAGCGACCTGCAGGGCAGCATACATAGCCTCACAAAGCGTGTATTTACTATAATTTTCGCTATAACCAAGTTTGGATTCTGCGTCTCCAAAAGTGTTTGCCAAAACAGGAACATTTGAAACAGCCAATGGATCTGCAGCCAAGTGAATTGGAGCAATTCCGACTGCAATTAAAACGCCTCCTATATTTTGTACAGGAGGCGTTACGGACGTACTATTTTCTTTTATATTTATTCCATGTTCATAAGCCATTAGTTAGAAGCCTCCTTATAAAATGCTATCGTTTTTTCATACATGACTTGCTCTTTTGTTCCCTTTATACCAATATTGGCGCTTGCTTGTGATAGGTTGCCAACGGGCACTATTAATTCCTGAATAAACGGGCATTTTTCAATTTCTGCTTTTACTTGGACAGGAAATCCATCTGTAAAGCTAGAATATTGCGGCAGAACATTACCAGGAAGGCTTGGACCAACATAAATAAGCGTCTGAACTGTTTCTGCTTTTCTTGTTTCATGAACATCTGCATTGCCCTCTTCAGGTGCAGCAACCTCTACATTTATTTGTGGAGTAGCTTCTTTTTCAACAATTGTTTGCTTTGCTTCCTCAACCTCTGCACCAGACACAATTGTTTCCTCAACTTCAGGTTTTTTACGAGTCATATTAACTTGTTCACTTCCTCATCTAAAATTTGTATGGCTTCTTCAAACTCCAATAGCATTGCTCCAAAATAATATGGATGTGTATCCTCATCATGTATTTTCCACCTTGGCGGAACAGGTAAGGAATACTGTTTTTTCATTTGACGATTCTTCGCTAAATCCATGTGAATTTTTCTAAGAATAGCTGTTACATCTTTATATCCAGCTCTACTTTCAGAATCATCATGTACACCTACAATGATGTTAACTGTCACAATCTGTTTAGAATCCCATTGTTCTTGGATTCCTTCAAATAATTGCACTATGATTGCAGGATAATTAGATGAGCTATCATCTTCTTCTGCAAATTCATCATGTGGGTTTTCATTTCGTTTCGGTATAGGCAAATGTTGCTCATAGACTTTAACAGGGACTCTTTCCCCGTTTGCCCCGTTGAACAAATCTCCCTTAAATACCTTTTTGAATCGTTTGATTAACTCGCTCTGTAAATTCTCTGGTATCATGTTAATCCTTATCCTCTTCCTAAGGCTCTATTAATCTCATAATCCATACGACTAAGGAATGTCTCATAGCCTGATTGATTAATCTTATTAACAACCTCTTGATTGCCAATCATTTGTGGCACAGAAGGACCCATAACTCTTTTAACTGGTAAACGTTTCTCTCCTTCCCTTCTAAATACCTTAATTCCGTTGATATTTACAACGAAAGGACCTTTAACGGCTACCAATCCACTGCCTTTTTTAACAGCCATTTTGATTGGTTTTTTCCTTCTTGGTTGAACCGTTTTAGGAGACACTTTAAAACGGTCAATAGGAATTACTTGCCCCCTAGATGTTACAATGGCAGACAATCTAGACTTGGACGCTCTTGTTTTACTCAAGGTGTTTTTTACGTCACTGGCTTTTATGTTGTATTCCTGTCTTACTTCCCGTGAAATACTTGCTGCAACATTAGTCATTGCCCTGTTTAATGCTCTGGTTATGACATCGGGAGCTTTGTTTGGAAATGGACCCAGACGATTTTGAACATTGCTTAATAAAGTGCGATCAATATCGACTGTTAAAGGCATTATTGATTCCTCCCTAACGTTATGACATACATGTCATCATCACTAGAAACATTCATTACACGGTATTTCTTGCTTCCTAGCTGCATGATTTCCCCGTTTCTTGGTCTGAAATCCAACTCCACTTTAGCTACAGAAAAAAGGACCTCTGCCTTTTCGAGCCCCTCTCCACCATTCCCAAACTGTCTTTGTTGCAGCTGTTCATTGTCCAGAATTATGGTTATTTCCTTACCATTAACAGCAAGCTTTTGAGCAAACTCATTCTCATTAAAGAAGGTGTTTTTTACATCTTGAGTCAGAAAGTCTTTAAAATTACTCATTAAAATCATTTGGAAGTGCTAATACTTCCTCTGCTTTTCCTTCTTGAATGATTAAAGCAATTAATTCATCTTTTTTCTGGTCAAATGATGGAACCAAGATTCCCACTTCCATTGCCGCTTCTTTCAAGACATCTTTCAGAAACTTTTTATCCAAAAGTTTGGCGTAATCTTTGTCGTTTTCATCGAAATCATCCATAACTGGATTAGCTGGAGGAGTTAATGTTTCGTCTTCCGCATCCTCGTTTAAATCAACAACTTCTTTTTTCTCAATAAAAAAAGCAGCTCCGCATTTTACCAATCGCTTTGCTACGTCTTCTGGAATATCTGATTGTTCACCTGGATTAAACCGTTTCCCGTTATAACGACTTTTCATCTTAAATTCAATAATCATTATTACACCACCTGTGCAACGAACCATTCGTCTGCATCGTTTGGTTTTGGAACAGGACGGCTCGCTAGACGAATCATTCTAGTCTCTGCATTTACATCAGCCCATGATCTAGGAACAATTTTTCCTTCATACGTAATGAATTGCTCTGACTTTTCCATTTGAGTAATGGCACCGTATAAAGTTTCACCTAGATTAGCTTTTGCCAGGATAACAGTATTAGCAGGAATGTAAGGCTTTAATACATTGTCATCATCCAAATACCAAGAATCGTAAGTGTAAATATCCAAGTTCAGTTCTGCAATTCTGCCAATGTAACTTACACCTTCACCTTTGTAAACTGGCTTATATTCGATGTTGTTCATGTTTCTAATATCCATTAGTTTTAGGATAGTAGCATCACTGCGGAACGCTTTTAATGCGTCTCTTCCCATGATGGCCATATCAACGGTAACATCTGTTTTTTGTGTAATTTCCAGTTTCCAGCTCTCTAAATCTTCGTAAATATTGCCGCCTTGTCCCCAACGGTCAGTTCCTTCTAATATTTCTTTATTTGTGAAATTGTAGTCCAGAACATCTTCTACATAATCTTTATCACTGCGATCTGTATATCCTTTCATAACAATTCTTCCATTCAGCAGGGCTTGGGCAGACATCCATTCCTGTCTTCTAGAAATCATTGCAGAAAGCTCTCTAATATCTTTTGCTAAAAGATCAATTTGTCTTTGTTGAGGTGTTTTGCTGCTAATAACATTTTCGCCTAATCCTCTTAAAACTAAATCGTCTATAGTTATAGCTCTTTGTGGAGAAATTTTAGGAGCAAGGTATTTTAAAGTTTTATACCCTTCTCTATCCATCGTTATCCCACCAACCCTAGGAGCAACGAATGGAGCCATTTTTCTTTTCCCCTTTGTATAATCCAGCAGTACTTCTTCTGTATAAAATGTTGCGCCATCTGGAAAGAATGTATTTTTTAGAAAGCTCGTAGGAGCCGTCATTCTTTGAACCGCTGGCAACATAGTTGTTGTTTTATATAGATCTAATTTCACGTCAAATCCTCCATTTTATAGGTTGTCTTTTAGATAAATGCCTAATGTTCTTAATGTTTTTTCATGCTTGTCGGCAGTATCTGTTCCACCGAAAACTAAGGCTTTCCGATTAAAAAGACCAGAACTGTATGCTGTAGAAACCACATCAGATGAAGTTGTATCAACATTATCTGTCAGAATGCAATCTGCTGACTCCACTCCACCTGTTTTAGTGCTATCTACTTTAACTGCTAATCCAGTTGCTGCTTCAATTGCTAAAACAGTACCACGAACCAAGAGTCCTTGTCCCGATTTCAACCGAACGCCTTTCACATTTACTGGAACAGAAGTTCCTGCAAACAAATTGTCATAACCAATTTCTCCGACTACTCCATTCAATTCCATTATCCTAATGCACCTCCTAACTTATTGCTCAATTCGTTTTCTTCTCCTTCGTGTGTTCCGTTAAGTGCAGCATTTAGTGCGTTTGCGAAATCAGCATTATTGTTATTGTTTGCTGGAGCATCACCACCAGGAACTTGATTGATAATT
The DNA here is from genome assembly GCF_021341655.1 of Bacillus sp. Au-Bac7. NCBI lineage: Bacteria > Bacillati > Bacillota > Bacilli > Caryophanales > Bacillaceae > Bacillus > Bacillus sp. Au-Bac7. The sequence goes on from NZ_JAJTTG010000001.1 coordinate 1,136,266, forward strand.
TCAGCATCCTTTTGCACGTTGTTTAAATAATTAGTCCCTCTAGTTTTCTCTGCTTTGATAATTTCAACAGCTAGGGCACTTGCTTCCATCTTATCTTCGAATTTTGCCTTATTTACTAACTCCTCATTTCCTGGTAACTGCAAATCTTCAATATCTTTAATGCGTTTGTTCTCTGCAGTTACTCCCTCTTGATAACCAATATTTTTAACTTGGTCAAATAAATGAGGATGGTCATTTTTTAGTGTTTCTAAATCCATATTCTTAGGTTCCTCCTTTGGTTGTACCAGATCTTCTCCTGGATTCTGATTTATAGTAGTTTGATTGATAACTTGATTAGTTAAAGGTGACGGGATTTGACTATCCAGTGTTTGTATTCCTAACTTTTCATTCCTGAATTTGTCTATAATTGCTTGTGGAATTACCCCATCACTAAAGGTTGGATTTGCACTAGCTACAATACCTAAATCCCCATTATCAAACATAATTTCATCAATTAATCCAATCTGCTTTGCTTGTTGTGCAGTTAACCATGACTCGTTATCCATCATGGCCAACAATTCATCATGTGTCTTACCTGTTTTCAATTTATAGGCATTGGCAATCGAGATATTAACGTTCTTTAAAACAGTAGAAGTATGATTCATATCTCGATAATCACCACTTGCTACAGTAGAAGCGTTATGGATCATAATTTGAGCAGTTGGTGACATCAATACTTTGTCACCAGCTAATAAAAGATAAGATGCTGCACTTGCTGCTAGTCCCAAATTCTTCGAAATTACATTGTTAGGATGCTCTCTCAATAGCGTATACATTTCAGAAGCTGCCATTACAGAGCCTCCGCCACTATTCACTTCTAGAATGATGTCCTCGTTGTTATCTGGATCAATACTGTCCAAAAAATCTCTCACTTTCTTTGGACTTGCTGCATCCATTTCAAACAAATCATAAATCCACTGGTGATCACTTGGAATGATTGGTCCTCTGATGCTTAACTTCATTCTTCTTTCACCTCCTCTTCATCCTGTTCCTTTGTTGAAGTATCTGCTGAAGCCGTAATATTCTCTTGAATTAGACCAGCTTCTTTTCTTGCTTTCTCCTCCAACGCCCTTAACTGGTTATTCTTAAAGAAGTTTCCATAACCCATCGAAACAGTTTCCTGAGAACGTGTGGAGAATCCATTTGCTACACGTTTCTCTGCTGCGTTCACCTCCTTCAATGGATCTAATTGACCTTGAGATGGTCCGTTCCATTCCGCTCCACAATATGCCTTTCTAGCCATTGGATCAGTAAAGAATCCTGGTGCATATATTCTTCCTTTGGCAATTCCTTCAGCAAGAAACTCTTCGTATATCGGTTGGCAAAATCCATTTGAAAGCCAATCACGGCGCATTTTAAACATTTTCCATGCTTCTAAAAGCGCCCCTCTTGATGCTGAATAGGAAGATGTGAAATTCTTTAGAAGCAGTTCATAAGGTATCTCTAAAGCCGCTCCTATTTGCCTACAAATAGAAGTAACAAATCCATCATAGTTTGGATTTGGTCTTCCTGGATTTGACTCCTGAATCTTTTCGTTTTCACCTAAAAAATGGACGGTTCCACTTCCTAGCTCAATAGTGGAATCGTCCTCTTCGTCAACCATATCCTCTGTATCTAAAGGGCTAAATGTGCTGTCTCCTTGTCCTGTTTCTGTAGTAACAAAAACAGAATACATGCCATTAATGACAGCTGCCATTAATTCTGCTTCAGAATATCTGGCTAATTGCTTCAAACTTTCAATAACAGGAGCAAGTACAGGGACACCTCGGCGTTGCTCTGGTCTTTCGCTTTCCATTAGATGAATAACATTTATTCTTCCAGATGTAGCACCAAACTTAGGAATTCTGCTCCATTTATTTACTGCTGCCGTGAAAGAATAAGGATGTTTATCAGCTATATGGTAAGCAACGACCTCTCCCATTTTGTTAATTTCTACACCATTAATAATTTTATCGTCAGTCGTAATGGCATCATATGGAGTACAAACCCTGTCAGCTTCTATAATTTTTACTCGCAAATCATAAGGCATACCCACTCTAGGCATCATAGGAAGTAAAGCCATGCAATCTCCGCTCATTAACCAGGAAAGAAAAGCTAATTGCTGTAATTCGTAAAAATTATTCATCCTTTGAGCATCACAGTTAATGGAATCAGCCCATAAAGCAAACTCTCTTTCTACTTTTGTTTCCCATGCATCCGCTTCTTCGACTGACATATTTAAATATTCAGCATCAATTTGTGCATTTAGTCGTAAACCAGCACCAACTACATTGGTTCTCATGGTTTTTAGTGCCCCTGTTGCTATTGGTGCCCCCATATACAAATCTCTGGAACGCTCTCTAAGAACAGGAATATTTTGCTCAATATCTTCCAAGACTGAACCAGTGCTAGTTATCCATCCTTGCATTGCTTTCTTTTTAGCACTAGCGCCGTGATTATCATATCCACTATTAATGATTTCCATTTTCTTTTTAGCATGAACTCGATTGAGGCCAGCTTTAGGACTTAAAAAGGCTATGGTTTTATCTAAAAAGTTCATAAGCTATCATCCTCTATAAATCTCTTGGCATAAATCTCATGGCTTTTCTGCCTTTTCCCGTTGCTTTTCCCTCTAATTTTGCAATTTCATTTTTCCAATAAATAATCGATTTTCTAATTTCGGTTAGATTGGCTCTTGTTAAAGATCTTGTACCAATACTATAACTTTGTCCTGTAGTTACTGCTGATTCTGCAGAAAGCCAATCCAGATACATCATTTTAGCTATTTCTAAGTCAGACAATCCTTCCATTATTGAACTCCTTTCGATGCTGTGCGTCTCCGTTTCTTTTTCTTTTGTTGCAGAGAATTAGCATATTCTTTTTCTAAGTTAGGGTTAAGAATTTCTAAAGCAGCTGTATTATAAACCCTTAAATCTAACGGCTCATTTCGTGCCCTTGTTTTTACCCAAACTTGATAAGGAACGCCTCTTTCATATCTTGTCTCTAACCTTTCAGCTGTTAATCCTTTGAAGTATTCCTCGTTATAACCCTTTCCTTTTGGAAAATGGCAGTAATTAGGACCAAATTCAGCTATTTTCAGGTTAGACATGACTTTGCTTTTCCCTTCGTTTACTCCTAAGTGAACCAGTAACGTTTTTGATGGTTTAGCTCTCGTTGTTCCAGCAACTATTGGATCATACTCACCTTTTCCAGTTGATTTCCCCTTGATAGCATAAACCCTTCTTGCTTCCCTAGCTTTCGTAAACTTATAAACTTCCTGCGTAAAGTGTCCACCGCTATCCATACAAGTACAAAGAATGGAAAACTTTCTTCCATCCCTTTTTGACCAGCTGCGCAATAAGTACTCATCTAGTTCATCCCATATCTTTGGCTGGCTTAAATCTCCACGAATAGTGTGATACTCAATTCCCCAGGATTCTTTACCTTCACCCCAACCAGCCACCTCAATTTCGAACCGATCGTCCTGAACATCGACAGATGCTGTTAGGATTTTAACGCCTTCTGGTACATCAGCTTCATACTCTTCAGTTCGATTAAACAAATCACTATCATCCAGCTGCTCACCTTGCTCTTCCCATGTTTCACCTAAACTTGTATTCACCCAAACTTTCATAGCTTCTGGACCATCTTCCTTGGCATCTTTAAATGCCTGGATAATTTCCTTCCACTTTTTCCAAGGACTCAAAAGCTCGTTCAGGTGAAAACCTCTAATCCTAGCCTTTGGATTTTCCGCAATCCATTTACCCTTTTGCAGTTTCCATTCATATTCGTTATGAAGTGCCCCACATTCTTTGCAAGCATGTTCCACTGTTTCAAAATGAATTTGAGCCCACTTTAAAGGTTGGTATTCTTTACATGATGGGCAAGGTAGGTTGTAATACTCCTTTGTACTTTTCTCAAACTCTTTTTCAATTCGTGAAGCACCTTTATTTGTCGGTGTTGATACCTTTATTTTTTTACGATTATAGAAAGTCGTTGTTCTTTTTTCAGCTAGGTTTACTGGATCACCCTCTGAACCTGCCGAAACAGGGAAGCGATCAACTTCATCTGCTAATACAACTCGAATGGGTTTGGATGCTAAACCTGCAGGAGAATTAGCGCCTGTTAAAGCTAGAAATCCACCAGGAAAGGATTTAGATAATACTGTGTTTCCGCTATCCCTTGATTTAGAATCTGAAACTAAATTCCGTAATACTGGCGTATCACGAATCATGGGAGCAATCCTTTCCTTAGAGTAATCTTTTGCTTTATCTACAGTTGGTTGAATGAGCAAAATTGGTGCTGGATCTTGGTGCATATGGTATCCAGCTATGTTATTTATAATCTCACTCTTCCCTACCTGCGCAGATGCCATAATAACAATATCCTCATAATCTCGACTTGTTACAGCATCCATAATTTCTCTTTGGTAAGGAGCTCTTGATGTTCTCCATTGTCCAGGTTCTGCGCTCGCCTCACTGGATAAGCGTCTATAGGTATCCGCCCATTCTGAAACAGTTAATTCGGGAGGAGGAGGAAGTATCTCACTAACTAGTTTTTTGAATAAGGCGGCTGTCCTTTTCTTACTTTCTAGATTTTCCAACTTTTTGAACAACCTCTTCATCCATATCGTCTTCGTCTTCCTCGTCCTCATCTTTTTCTAAGAACAACTTATCGCTGCTGTAATCGTAATAGACTTCTGGATCATACTCCGCTAATTCGTTTAATGCTTCATAAACAGCTAATCGTATAGTATCGTTAATATCTTGCAAATCTGTTTTCGCAATTAACAAAGGTGCTACTTTATCGGGCAAATTAAGAAGCCTTGCTCGAAAGGAAGCAAGCATATCTCCTGTTATTCGTTCCACATCTTTCGAACGATGCAGCTCTCCTTTTATAATTTTGACTTCCAGCTCCGTCTTCTTTCTTTTTTCTCTTGTCCATAGCGCTCGTTCAACTTGAGGATTTAATTCTTCCTCATCCTCCAACATAGGAGATCGCTGGTCCACTTGATAATCAATGTATCTTTTTATGGATTTAATCAAATCAAATTTTCCATGTCCCAATTTTACAAGGGCATCTTCTTTGGCTAATTGCTGAATTCTTCGCACTGAAACACCTAGCATTTCGCTAATTTCAGCTGTACTTACGGCCTTCGGTTTTACAACAAAATCCTTATATGCCAAGGCTTCTCGTCACCTCCCAAAATTATTTCCCAAAATTTCATGTTGCGAAAGCGAAATGAATTATTTTACCCAGAAACTAGACCGTTTTTGGGCTCGATAGCACCCGTAAGAGTTTTAAAAACTCCAAAGAACCTAAGTCTTTTGTAAATTGTTGGAATTTATTTAAAATGTGTTGCGAATGCTGTTATATCAACGTTTGTCGGCACTTTTCAGTGCTGAATTTGATTTTTTAATTTTTTTCTTCTCACTTATAGTTGGCAAATGGGCGGTCTATTTTTTCGAACCTATCATATCTATGGAATTGTGTTAGATTCAAAAAAAGGCCGTGAGGCCTTGAAAACACTAGCTCTTAAGAAAATTTTATTTTTTTATCAACAAACCCACTTTTTTTGTTATATTGAGGGTTTTTTCGAAGAAAAAAGGACAAAACGAAATGGATTTTTATAAATTCAAATCCATATATGTTTTGTCCAAATAATCTTTCTCTAATCCAATATAAATATAAGTTGTTAATGGTTTATCATGATTGAATATCTTCTGTAGGGCTGCGATATTTCCGTTCTTTTTATAATGCATATAACCGAAGGTTTTTCTCATCGTATGTGTTCCACAATTATTCTTAAATCCACACGCAATAGCTGCCTCTTTAATTATCGTGTAAGCTGTGCTCCTATCAATCGGTCTTCCCTTTTTCTTTCTGTCCCTTTTCCTACTAAGAAATAAGAATTCATCGTCTGGTTTTCCTTTTATATATGGCTTCAATGCTGTCCTCAATGAGCGATTAATGGGTACATCTTTTAGCTTTCCTGTTTTCATTTCTGTAACCGTGAACTCATCTCCCCTCACATCTCCAACCTTTAACTTTAAGATATCACCAATACGTAATCCCGTATTAATCCCTAACACAAATAGAACGTAATCTCTTTCGTTCTTTTCCTTCAGATATACTTTCATGTCTTCAATAATCTCTTTGTCTCTGATTGGATGAACCTTTTTCATGCTGTCTCCCCATCCTTTTCTTCCTGCAGTATTTTAGCAACTTTCTCATTTGCTTTAACCAACCTGGAACGAACGCTGGATCTAGAAATCCCTAATAATTTAGCAATCTCATATTGTGATAATCCCTTCCCCTTATACATCAACAACACTTCTAATTCATTTTTAGTCAGAGCTTTCATTGCTTTATCTAGAATCATTCTTTCAGATGGAGTAATAACATTCTCCTTTGGTTCTGTTTCCCATGCGAATTCTGGTTGCTTACTTCTGAAATATCGTTGCATCTTTAATGGATCAACAGGTTTTGTATTTTGGTAAACGGATCTCCTTTCTATTCCTCTGTTTGTTCCTGGAGCATGTCCGTTTTTCAACCAAGAAAGAGCATACTCCAAATTTCCTTGTATCAAGGAATAGGGAGCATCTTCTCCTTCCAACTCTTGCCATCTTTCTTTCATTGCTGCTTTTCTTTTATTTGAAAGCCGAATAGATTGTCCAGGCAATTTATTCTCTTTGAAAATTTCTTTTAGTTGTTTTATTTCATCTTTAAATTCTGTTCTTTGCTCTTTTACCAGATTGAGCGTTTCTTGATATTGCTTGATTAATTCTTCATTGGACAATTCTCTGTATTCCCAATTCTCTAATAAGGACATTTCCACCTGATTTTCCCCCTTTTCCCCAGCAGAAAATATGCAGCTTGTTATACACTCTTTTTGGGAAATACCTATTAATCTCCCAAAGGGAAATGGCTTTATATCAACAATGTATAAAGAATATTTCCCGACCTTATTTCCGATATTTTAAAACCCTTATATATCAAAGGTTTTTCTGATAGCTTGTTTACATAAGAAATGTTATCTAAAGGTACTTTCTAATTTGATTGCATAGGTATACATTGCTGTTCAATTTGTTCCACGTATTCTTTTTGTTTCTTCTTCCATCAAATGTGAAGTGTATTTGCTTCTAGGGTGAACAGTCGTTGGTCCAGTCCTTTTGTCTAGTCGATATTTATTTACTCCCCATTTAAACTGGAAAATCATTTTTCGTTTTTGTTTTTGAATTTGGGTTCTTTGTTGCTTGCTCTTTTTTTGCATTAGTTGGGCAACTCCTTATTTAAAAGCTGTACAGTCAGCCAAATTTTTGATAAATAAAAAAAGGACACCGATATAACAACAATTGAAAGTTGTTTTATCAGTGTCCTCACGCTTTCGGTCTTGGACTAATAATAAATCCCTAATAAAGGTATAAAATAAATTTCTTAACAAATAATTAACCTTGAGGAGCAGAGGAAGTATAGTCTGACTAGATGATATCTCCTACCTTTACCTTTGCTCCTTTCTGATTATAATTTGTACCAAAACTTCCCTTTTATTGGTACTGATTTTACATTAAACTAAACATAATAGATTGAAACAATTATATTAGTTCACTTTCCCTGAAGTGAATCCGACGACTTTTCCCATCAACAGTCTCTATAATCGTTTCTCCATGACGTACAGCTTCACAGTAGGAGGCTGTACCCTTATTACCGTCCAGTACAAGAACTTTAACTTTCCCTGGTTCTATAATTTCTTGGATGGACATATCAGGATTAACAGCAATTTCTTTAGTTCTTTTCACATTGAACACTCCATTTTTGTTATAATGATGGTAGGTTCAAACAACGTATGGTCGGGCACTTGCTTGACTTTTTTTCTTTTTAGGAGATAGGTTTGTGTAATATTCATTTGAAAGATATCATGATTTTTTTCACAAGAATTTGAGCAAAACAAATAATTATTATCCTTCACATCAAACGTTTTACCACAGCCGCTACATTGGCTATATAGCATGGTTTATCCTCCGGAATAACTCATCAAGCGCTCGATGCCGATAGTCATTTGAATATCTTGCTAAATAGTAAAGTTGGCCTAAAGTTAATACAGTCATATGATCTGCTCCACCGTCACTTTTCTAGCCTGTTTAATCTTTTCCCTGATATGCAATAATTCCAACTCTGCTAGTGATGCTTCGTATAGTTGTCTACCATCTGCCAATTTAGTAACTTCAAAGTATATCAACTCACTGATAACAAACTCTTTTCTTTCTCCTTTAATTAATAAATGCCTTTCCATAATACTAACCACTCCTAGTTTCTAAGATTTTTAATCTCTTCTTGCAAATCCAACAACAGTACTTGTTCCTCTTCAACAGACATAGGCTCTGTATTCAGAGAGTTACCAAACCATTCAGGGATTTTTTCAGTTCGAATATGCTTTCGATTATTACCATTTGTTCTTTGCTTAGTTTGCTGCTCCTTATACTTTTGAATAAATGCATCAGCTTGTTTTACCGAAGTAATATTTTTATCTGCCCAGTTACGCAAGATGCTTTCAACGTAAGCAAATGACTTAGCACCACGTTCAACTGCAATCTCCATTGCTTTTAGTACCAATTCAGCATTTAGATCACCACACCAATGCATAATCTTTTGTGATATATGACTGCCAATCGTTCCAAATCCATTTTGCTCATAAAATTCAAATGGGTTTCCTGCCGGCAGACTATCTTTTTCTTCTTCAATATTATCTGAAGTAATTTCTGTAGTAGTATCTGAAGTAATCTCTGGTATTGCTCTTTCTTTTTCGACCTTTCCAGATTCCTTTTCGACCTTTCTATGTTCTTTTACACCCTTTGAATTTTCTTTTTCACTTATCGTATTTTCTTTAAGAAAATACGTATTTTCCTTTTCGCTAAATACAACTGGTAAAGGGTAACCTTCTAAGCTATATCCTAAATTATATAAATCCAATTGTATTTTTAGGATATTAACACGGTATTGCAGTGTACGATCCATTTTTAATTTTGGATTTCGTCTTTCATCCAGCCAGCCATTAGAAACAAGTACTTTTAAATATTCTCGCATGGCTTTTGGCTTAACATTAATCATCGTCTCAACAGATAAATCTTCTGCTTTCTTATAGATCCAACCGGAACTTTCTAATAAATTGACTGCTAGTTCCTCTGTATCCTTTACATCTTCAGAATACTTTTGCAATCGACCTATTTCTTCTTTTATAAATACCTCTGAATCTTCCTTGCGTTCAGACCAATAAATCATTTGATTTAGAACAATAGCAAGCTTAAAATCTCCAGTTAGCTCGACTAGTTCTTCCTTTATAATCGCCTTTTTTGTTTTACTAGCCACCTAAATTTGCTCCCCTCATACTCTCCAGCACTAACCAATTTATCTATTAAAGCTCACAAATATAAATTTGGATTTGCTGAGGATTTGACTGTCCTGGTATTTCTCTTTTCAAATCATTGGCTTGGTCTTTTACTTCGTTTATACTGAGACCGAATATAATAGCTTGATATATTTCTTGAAACGATTCTTTTATTCTTATTACAAAATCAACCTGATAAAGCATAATTCCCTCCTCTTTAGTAGATCGGCGCGCACCGTAATAATTAGAAAGAAGAAATATAATCATCTTTCTAGCCATTACGACAAGCCCGATAAGTACTTGTCAAACTGATATTTGCGTAAAAAGTAATCGAGTAACTTTTATAAATGAGTTTTAGTTTAAGCTGTTATTGACTTTTTTAATTTCGGCCCTTTCTGCTTTTGAAAATCCTTCCGTATTTTCTCAAAAATCTCTCCATAAATACGATATTGCTTGGATTCTATTATTTGATTAGAATTACTCAAAAACTTCCCGTATTTATGTAATGACTGAGAAACTAAAATCATTTCCATTCCGTCTAATTCCACTCGATTATTCTCTTGATTAACTTTATTAAAAGCAATATCAAATAATTTTTTGTTCATTCCTTGTAAGGTCGAACGATTATAATTCATAGCTCTGATTAACATTGATTTCTGTTTTTGAAATAGAAAAATTGACTGTTTCATAATGTCCTCCTATTAGCGTTCTGAAATCCATTGCAATAAAAACTGCTTAGCATTATCAGCAGGAAAATACCATTTGTTCCCGACTTTATATTTAGGAAATCTTGGATCAAAAAAAAATTCTTTTTGAATAGTATTCCAGCACATACAAGTTCTCCTTTTTAATTCATTGGCATCCCAGTAAACTAGTTCAGCATCAACCTCTGATATTTTTTCTTTTAGTTTCTCCATATACATTTGCTTAACTTCTTCCTGATCAATTTGAATACTTAGCATTTTTTCTCCCTCACTACTTATTAAATTTTCTAATCTTCATTGTTACGTTCCAAGCTCGAAAAATATCTTTCATTGAAAAACGATATTCTTTACAAACACAAGCCACTAAGTTAATCATGCTTGCTGCAGCATCTAAAACTTCCATTAATACTTTTTTCATTTCTTCTCTTTCATCTTCTGTTCGGACACTCGCTGGTTTTACCCAACACACACTATTAAGTTGTTCCAATGCTTCAGTTGTTTCTTTTCTTACTAAGTAATGCATACTAGCAGGATGTGGATCTATGTAATCACCATCAAAGTATGGGATACTTACTACACCACTAGCAGCCTCCCATGTTTCAAAATAAAATTGTGGGTCATCAACCGATAGTGTCACTTCTTGATAAAGCTCCTTCGGCAATTTTCTTGCACCTGTTTCATATTTGGCAATCGCTTCACGGCTGTAATTTACATCGGCTGCTAAATCTTCCTGCGTCATGCCTTGGCGTTTTCTTGCTTTTGATAACAAATCGCCAATGGCCATATCATTTCCCCCTTTATTTTTTTGTCACATTTTCATCATAGTTTTGTGTCACATAGTTTAATAAAATTACTATATTAATCATCACCATCGATACATTCTGTATCATTAACGATAAAAAAAAGATCAGGAAAAAGTGTTCTCTCTGAAACAGAATATAACTTTTCAAATTTCAGCATTGTTTCTCTTCCTGGATTTCTTAGACCCTTTTCAATTTTTCTAACAAATACTTCAGATAGTTCTAACTTTCGAGCAACTTCTCTTTGTGTTAATTCCATTTTTATTCTTTCATCAACTAGTTTCTGTCTCATAGTAACCTCCTTTCGATACAAATCGTATCAAAGTATAAACTGATTATAAATGATACGTAATGTATCGTCAATATTTATTTGATACTTTATGTATCATTTATTTAAAACGATACATAAAGTATCTATAATAATAATTAAATAATCCTAATAATAGGAAGTAGGTATTATTATGCTACCAGAGATTTTGAAGGAGCTAAGAGGTAAGGTTACTCAAGAAGAAGTAGCCAAACAGATAGGTCTTTCTAGAGCCAGATACTCCCATTACGAGAATGGTAGAAGTGAACCCGACAATGAAATGTTACAAAAAATAGCTGATTATTTTAATGTATCTGTTGATTATTTATTAGGTAGAACTCCAATTAAAGATCCTGATGTTTCAGTTGCTGGAAAAAATCTTACTTTAACTCCAGAAGAATTTGAGATATTTAAAGAACTAAGAAAATATCCTATCCTTTTTCATGATTTAGCGAAGAATCCTGAAAAAAAAATAAAAGAACTAATAAAATTACAAAAAGCAAGAAATATCTTATTAAATGATGATGACGAAGAAAACAATCATGATGATGGATTTGGAGAATTAGAAGACTAACACGATCTAATAGTTAATGATCGTGTTAATTTTTAATTTACATATAGGATTTTTCTACTATTAAATAAACTTTTTTTGGATTTTTGTTCAATTCATAGAATTTTTTTGTTCTATAAAACACACAACATGTAAATTTGGGGTAAATGAGAATGCAAACTTTAGAAAAAAAGACTGATGACTGGGAGCAACGAGCTAATAAAGTACTCTCACATTTTAATTATCAAAATGCAGATGAAATTGATTTATATAACATTTGCTGGAGATATGGTATTGTCATTAAGCCTTTAGATCAGAATTACTTCACAGACACCGAAGAATATACCTCTATTAATAATTTAAAATCATATTCAATTCCAAGTAATAAAGCTCGTCGAGGAACCATTTATATTGTTCCTAATTTAGATCCTATAGAAAAAAGAATATTGTTAGCAGAGGAATTCTGTCATATATATTCCCATTATTCTTCTCAACTTAGTATTGACAAGCTAACACTAAACAAACAGGAAAGCCAAGCAAAACGGATGGCTGCATATTTGCTAATGCCACATCGCTTTTTAAAAGAAATATATACAGCTGCTATGAGTGAACCTATTCTGATTAGTGATATATCAGACCATTTTCTAGTTACAGAAGAATTTGCACACTACCGTCTAGAATTAATTTATAAACACAAAATTGATGGTTTTATACAGCTGAGGGAGCAATTGTGGAGTTTAGAAATCTTATAATAGATTCAATTAATCTCATTTACTGTTTTTTACCAGTTAGTGAGTTTAATATAAATTTTTTAGGAGGAGTCTAAATGCAACAGACCAATTTTACTATTGAAGATGCAAGTGAAATATTAAAATCTTCCAAACACACTGTTGATGATTTACAGTATCTTGATAAAGGTGGTCAAAAAACGGTATTTACTTGCAAAATAAATACTAATATATATGCTTTAAAATTTATAGATGTTACAAAAATGTCAGATGCAGATTCAAATAATGATGAAAGTGATTCACAGAATACAGATAATACTGTAGTTTCAAGGGCTAAAAGAGAAATTGAAATTATGGAAAAAGTTAATACACCCCATCTAGTAAAACTTGGACCAATAGGCTTGAATTTAATTGAGCATAAAAACAGAAAAATAATTTATTTTTCTGAAGAGTATATAGACGGTACTGACTTATCAAAAATACTGAAATCTTCAAATGGTCTTAATTTTAAGCAAACAGTCGACTTAGGTATTGATATTACCACTGCGATTCAACACTTAGCGAATATTAATATGGTACATAGAGATATCAAACCCCAAAATATAATGATAAATAGTAATGGACAATTTGTTTTACTAGACACTGGAATAGCATTTGATATGCAAGGAGAAACATTGACAGCTGCTTTCCACTTAGTTGGAACTAAAATATATATATCTCCAGAACAATTAATTGGTGTAAGAAAAGACCTTGATTTTAGATCTGATTTATTCTTATTAGGTATTGTGATGTATGAAGCAGTTACTGGTACTCACCCATTTTATAGTTCAGGTGAGCATACACTACAAATTTTTTCTAATATTACTACCAGATCACCTGAATCTCCTAGAAATATTATATTAGATACCCCTAAAAAACTTGAACGAATAATTATGCGACTTTTAGCGAAAGAACCACATTTAAGATATAAGTCATGTGAACAGTTGTTAAAACAGTTGAAACAAGTAAGGGAGGAATTATAATGAATGTTTATGCTCAACAGGGATACGGTAAAGGGGATAAAATACATCAGGGGTTAAAAAATAATTATTTAGACGGTATTATTTTATCTCCTCGTGATGAAAAGAAAGAAAAAATGGAAGCATTTGTTAAAGAAGTACAACTGAAATTTCCAGAAACAGATATTTTGTTTGATCCTCAATTCTACTATTCAATGTATATTGATGGAACAAGTAAAAATTTAGACAACTGCACCTATTATCCTGGAGTAATAAAACTATCAGATTTAAGATCATTTAAAAATGTATCAGAATATGCAAGGAAAACTATAGAACATCAAGAAAACTTAGGATTGAATACAGTTGTATCTCCTAATATTCTTATTCCTAACTTTGGCGATAGACAGGCTCAAATAGCATTAAATTTGGCAGAAGAATCTGCAAACATAGCTAGTGAAAAAGGATTAAAAATATTTATCTCTCTTATCTTTAGTGAAAGCGCCTTAAATGAATCACGAAATGTAAATGATTATTTAAATGAACTAACAACACTTGATGTTGAAGGCTTTTACATCACTATTGATAGAAAAAATACCGATTACAACCAGAAGTTCGATTCAGAAACAACCCTATTAAACTTACTAACCTTTATTTATTCATTATCTGAAATTAATGAATATAAAGTAATTATGGGTTACTCTGATATTTTAGGGATTCTTTACACAGCAGTTGGCGCACAAGGATTTGCTACAGGTTGGTATAATAGTTCGAGAAAATTCACTGTACAACAAAGGATATTACCTAGTAATGGTGGCAGAATGCCCCGTGAACGATATACTTCTATCCCCCTATTAAATTCTATCTTGATATCTGAGTTAGATTCAATCGCTAAGCAATATAAAAACAATAGTTTAGACCTTAACATTCTTTTAAGTAATTCAATTTATGAACATATTGTTAAAGCTGGATCGAATCCTTCCGAAACCTGGTCAAGAGGAATAAGTCATTTACAACATTGGTCAGCTTTAAAAAATGCCACCAACGATATATTTACTAATCCTGATGACATTTCTGATAGGCTAGACGACTTAGAAAAACATATTGCTACAGCAATTGGTCATTATAAATTACTTGAAAATTTACCATTACAATTAGAAAGGGCTTCTAATGGAGATCATTTGTTAACATGGCAAAAAGTACTCGAGTCTTTTCGTAAATTACACAACGTTTAAAAATTCCATCATAAATTTTCCTATACCAACTAAGTAGAAAGCCTTCCTATTTGGTTGGTTTTTTTTTGCTCTTACATAATATTTTTTTACTCCCTTTTCATCAATACTCAAAAGTCCAATTCCGTTTGATTCAAAATAACGTATATTTTCTACTGCAGGTTTTATATATTTTTCAGGCATAACTACCCAACTGTAATGAGCAAATCCGTAATATTGTGTAGATTGGTATAGTGCTCTTTTCCAATTATGTAACTTTGCTTCAAAGGCATTAAACTCAATCTTGGGTAGTACAAAATCCTTAGATAATATATAAGATTTTTTTTCAGTTTGACTTACAATTCCAGAGTTTATTAGTAACCTAATCGACTTTTTTATTGTCTGTTCTGCAAGGAGTAATCTGGATTTAATATATTGGAACGTTCTTGGAGAATTATAATGCAAAAGAGAGAGAACTTGAGCATTTGTTAAGTTAGAAATACATTCAGCTTGATCAAAAGTCATCTTAAATTCACCAGTTATCTTTGCTGTTACTATATCTGCTCTCCCTTGCCAACAATCTACTTCTCTTAAGATAATTTCTCCTTTCTTATTATACTCATTCAACAAGTATCTCTCATGATAGAATGAAACCAAACTATCCTCAATTGTAGTTATAGTATCTAAATATGGACTCGTATTATTTTGTTTTTTATCCAAAAGTTCTTCAATCATTTTATTTATTCCTCCTGAATAAACATTTTATCATAAAATATACCGGATTAATTATAAATATTCTTTCCAACAGATGTATTAATAAATACCTATCTATAAGTTATTATTGACAAGTTTATTTTATTCGATTATCAATTTAAAAAAAACATATGTTCGGTATTTATATTATAATTAAATTAAGTACCTAAAGACAAGTTTATATGTTCCATTTGTTTTCATACTATTAATAATAAAAAGGGTGAATATACATGGCTAGTTTTAAAAGAATATCCCCCGGTAATTGGTCATTTCGCTATAAATATAAAGATAAAATCACAGGCGAACAACGGGAAGTTAAAAGAAGAGGATTTCAATCCAAAGCATTAGCAGAAAAGGAATACGAACACTTAAAGAGAAACATACAATTAGGGTTCGACTCAGCTCCTAACGAAACACTTGCGGAGTTTCTGGAGTATTGGATAAAAGAGTACAAAGAAGGAAAAATAGCTAAAAACACTTATAGATTACACGAGCGTAATATTAAAAATCACATTGTACCCTACTTCAAGAGTATTCAACTAAATGATTTGAGCTATAAATTATATCAACAGTTTATTAACCACTTAATTGAACTGAAGTATAGCAAAAGAACAGTTGAAATTATACATGGCACAATGTACGGTGCAATGCAGAAAGCAAAGATATTAAAGAAAATCCATGACAATCCTTGCACAGATGTTTCCATCTACTCTGCAAAGGAAAAAAGGGAAAAGGAAAATAAAGCAATAATAAAATTTATTCCATATGAAAAAATTGAAGCATTTTTAGAAGCTGCACTTTCTGATAACTATACTTACTATATTTTCTTTCGTTTCTTAATTGAAACAGGTGTGCGAAAAGGAGAAGCACTTGCCTTACAGTGGAGTAATGTTGATCTTACCTCTAATCGAATACGTATAGTCCAGTCTTTAGATTATGAAGCAGATTCAGAAGAGGAATTATTCAGCGATACAAAGACTTATCACTCTGTAAGAGAGATTCCTATAACTAATCGTTTGGCAATGGATCTTCGTTCACATAAGGTAAGACAGAACGATAATATCTTTAGATTAAAACAAGCATATAAAAATGAATTAGATCTGGTTTTTTGTAGAGAGAATGGAACACCATTACCAAAGTCCACTTTGTTTAATGCATTTCGTAGAATTCTTAAAAAGGCCGACCTCCCTGCTCTCAGTATACATACGCTACGTCATACACATGCAGTACTTCTTTTGGAATCAAATGTAGAAATGAAATATATCCAAGAAACATTAGGGCATGGATCTATGCAGATAACTTCTGATATTTACACTCATGTAAGTAAAAAGATTGAAACAGATGCTATAGAACGTTTTGAAAACCACACGAAAAATATTATTTTGGGGGCAGAATTGGGGCACAAATCAAATGGATAACTCTTTATAGAATAGTTGCCCCCATAAAAAAAGCCCTGACGCTTACAGCGTCAAGGCTTCTTACTCTTAATACATTTCCATGTATTGATCTCTTTCCCATGGATGCACTTGTGTGCGGAACATATCCCACTCAATCTCTTTAGCTTCTACAAAGTGTACGAAAATATGCTCTCCTAAAGCGTCAATCATTGTTGGATTTTGCTTTAGTTCTGTTAATGCGTCTGCAAGTGTTGATGGCAAATCAACGATGCCTTCTGCAAGGCGTTCTTCTTTGCTCATGATGTAAATGTTGCGGTCTACTGGTGCTGGCGGAGTCAATTCGTTTTTGATTCCGTCAAGGCCTGCTGTCAGCAATGCTGCCATAGCTAGGTATGGGTTTGCTGCTGGGTCTACGCTGCGCACTTCTACGCGTGTGCTTAGACCGCGTGATGCTGGAATACGCATTAATGGTGAACGGTTGCGTGCTGACCATGCAACATAGCATGGTGCTTCGTAGCCTGGCACCAAACGCTTGTAAGAGTTTACTGTTGGGTTGGTGATAGCTGTGAAGCTTGTTGCATGCTTATTGATTCCAGCGATGAATTGAAGAGCTGTTTCGCTCATTTCTAATTCTGTGTTTGGATCGTAGAATGCGTTTTGACCGTTCTTGAATAGGGAAAGGTTACAGTGCATTCCTGATCCGTTTACGCCGAACAATGGTTTTGGCATGAATGTTGCATGCAATCCGTGTTTGCGTGCGATTGTTTTTACAACCAATTTAAATGTTTGGATTTGGTCACATGCTGTGATGGCATCCGCGTATTTGAAATCGATTTCGTGTTGTCCTGGAGCTACTTCATGGTG
This sequence comes from Bacillus sp. Au-Bac7, assembly GCF_021341655.1. Lineage (NCBI taxonomy): Bacteria > Bacillati > Bacillota > Bacilli > Caryophanales > Bacillaceae > Bacillus > Bacillus sp. Au-Bac7. The sequence goes on from NZ_JAJTTG010000001.1 coordinate 1,153,978, forward strand.
AGATGCTTCAATTTCGAAGCCCATTTCTTCAAGCTCAAGCACGATATCGCGGCGGCAGTTTTCACCAAGGTCTGTTGGCGCAAGGTCGAAATAGCCTCCGTTATCGTTTAATTCAAGGGATGGTTGCCCTTTTTCATCCAATTTAAACAGGAAGAATTCTGGTTCAGGCCCTAAGTTGAAATCAGTAAAGCCGAGGTCTTCCATTTCTTTAAGTACGCGGCGCAAGTTGTTGCGCGGGTCCCCTTCGAATGGTGTACCGTCTGGATTGTAAATATCACAGATTAGTCGTGCAACTTTTCCTTTTTCTGCTGTCCATGGGAAAACTACCCATGTGTTCAAATCTGGATACAGATACATGTCTGATTCTTCGATTCTTACAAATCCTTCGATGGAAGAGCCATCAAACATCATTTTGTTATCAAGGGCTTTATCAAGCTGGCTGATTGGAATTTCAACATTCTTGATAGTTCCTAAAATATCCGTAAATTGAAGTCGAATGAATTTTACATTGCTTTCTTGTGCAAAACGTTTGATATCCTCTTTCGTATAGTTCTTTGCCACGGCTATTTCCTCCTCTTAGTCCCTTTAATATCTATCTCTGAAAAAATCGAGATCCTCCCTGTCCCATTGAATTGCCGCCATTATTAAAACGTCCAGCATTCAACAGCTCCTTGCGCAAAAGTTTACGCAAGTCTTCATCTGTAAGCTCTCTGCGAGCCTTTTCAGCTTCTTTCTTTACATCTTCTGTAAGTACTTGCTTTTCCTTCACTGAGAATATTTGTTTAATTCCAGCGAGGTTAACACCTTGATCGATTAGATCCTTAATTTCCAATAGTTTGTCAATATCCGTTAAGGAAAAAAGTCTTCTGTTGCCATCCGTTCTTGCTGGAGCAATTAATTCGTGTTCTTCGTAGTAGCGAATTTGTCGAGCGGACAGCTCCGTTAACTGCATGACAATACTAATTGGGAATAGAGGCATCGACCGACGAATTTGACTACCAGACATAGCGATTCGGCTCCTTTAGATTAAATTTACCCAATTTCATTATAGTTTTCGAGAGATTTATTGTCAACAAATGTTACAATTTCTAACCTCTGGATGCAGCTCTTTTTTTAAATTGTTATTAGCTTTTGTTCAAGCAGTCTGTTTACTGCCATACAAACAGCGATTTTCACATGCGAATATGTCAATCCACCCTGCACATAAGCAACATATGGTGGTCTGATTGGACCATCAGCAGTAAGCTCAATGCTCGCACCTTGAATGAATGTTCCTGCTGCCATGATTACATCGTCTTCATATCCTGGCATATAGTTAGGATATGGCGTTACATGGGAGTTTACAGGAGATGCGAACTGCACTGCCTGGCAGAATGCGACCATTTTATCCTTATCATCAAATTGCACAGCTTGAATTAAATCTGTGCGCGGTACATTCCATTTCGGCGATGAATTCATGCCGAGTTTTTCTAAGATTGCCGCTGTAAACACGGCACCCTTTAAGCTTTGGCCGACAACATGAGGCGCAAGGAAAAATCCTTGGTACATTTCCTGCAGGCTGTAAAGAGAGGCTCCTGCCTCCGCTCCGATTCCCGGTGATGTCATACGGTAAGAGCAGGCTTCTACAAACTTCTCTTTCCCGACGATATAACCGCCTGTTTTGGCAATGCCGCCACCTGGGTTCTTAATTAACGATCCTGCCATCAAATCAGCGCCAACATGGCAAGGCTCTAGAGCTTCTACGAATTCACCGTAGCAATTGTCCACGAATACGACTACATCTGATTTAAGCTCTTTAACAAAAGCAATCATTTCCTTAATTTCTGCAATCGTGAATGACGGTCTTGTTGCATAGCCTTTTGAACGCTGGATGCCGATCATCTTCGTATTGCTTTTAATGCTTGCTGCAATACTCTCAAAATCCGGGCGGCCGTCCTCTTTCAAGTCAACACTGTTATACGAAATGCCGAATTCCTTTAATGACCCTGTGCCATTTCCTCTGATTCCGACGATTTCCTCTAAAGTATCATAAGGTTTTCCTGTAATATAAAGCAGTTCATCCCCAGGACGAAGCACACCGAACAAGGCAATGCTGATTGCATGAGTGCCCGAGATAATTTGAGGACGGACAAGTCCTGCTTCACCGCCGAACACTTCTGCATAGATTCTTTCAAGTGTGTCTCTGCCAAGATCATCATAGCCGTAGCCTGTAGACGGGATGAAATGAGATTCACTCACTCTGTTATTTTGGAAGCTTTGCAGAACTCTAAATTGATTTTCATCAATGCGCTCATCGATTTTTTTATGAACCTCTTTAACTTGTTCCTCTACCTCTCCGACAAGTACTCGGAGTTTATCGCCAAATGTTAATTGATCGTACATTTCTGTTCTCCTATCGTGTTGCTTTATAAGCTTTTAACTGTCCTGACAAGCTGCTGTCATGTAAACAATAGCCTTTACATGAGTATTGCTGCTCCTCTTCTTCAAAGGCAAGGCTTCTTAGGATAGTCTCATTTTTCAGCTGTGCCAGCAGCTTGCCGTTGCTTGCTGGAACGACAACTTCATAATATTCCATATTCTTGATCATCGTGTCTTCAATTCTCTGTTTCAGACTCATTCTGTCGTCAGCATTCAAAGCGCTGATTTCAATGCTGTCGAGCTTAGAGCTTGGCACGAAATCTGAATGAACAAGATCACGCTTGTTGTAAACAGTAATTTGCGGAATTGCCGGAATTTCCAAGTCTGCAAGCAGTTTATGCACTGTTTCTTCATGCTGATAATATTCTTCATTCGACATGTCGACAACATGCAGCAGCAAATCTGCTTCTCTTACTTCCTCTAATGTGGAACGAAAGGCAGCGACAAGAGTTGTTGGCAAGTCTTGAATAAAACCAACTGTATCAGTAATAAGCGCGCTGAAGCCGCTCGGCAAGATCAGCTTCCTTGTCATTGGATCAAGTGTCGCAAACAGAATATTCTCTTCAAAGGAATCAGCTTCTGCCACGCGGTTAAACAGTGTTGATTTACCAGCGTTTGTATAGCCGACAAGCGCAATTTGGAAGGTTCTGTTGCGTTTTCTTCTTTCCCGGTATCTGTCACGATGCTCCACAATGACATTTAATTGGCTTTTAATATCATCAATTCTGCGGCGGATATGCCGTCTGTCTGATTCGAGTTTTGTTTCACCAGGACCTCTTGTACCGATACCGGCACCGAGTCTGGAAAGCTGGAGTCCTTGTCCGCCAAGGCGCGGCAGCAAATATTGCAGCTGCGCAAGCTCGACTTGCAGCTTACCTTCCTTTGAACGGGCTCTGCCTGCGAAAATGTCCAAAATTAATTGGGTTCTGTCTATGATACGTGCATCAATGTTTTTTGAAAGATTGCGGACTTGGCTTGGGGACAGTTCATCATTAAAAATAATAATATCTGCATCCAACTCTTCAGCCAATGTCTCCAATTCTTCGACTTTCCCTTTACCTATGTATGTTGAAGGATGAATCCTGTCTCGATTTTGTGTCAAGGAAGCGACAACTTCACCGTGTGCGGTTTCCGTCAAGGAAGCGAGTTCTTCCATTGAATATTCAAATCTTGCTGTGTCATCTGTCGTTTGACAGCCAACAAGAATAACTTTTTCTGTCGATTCTTTTGTTTCGTTCAAAAGAAAACCCTCTTTCTACCTTTTAAGATTATTATAGCAAAAATAACGCTTACTTTCCTGTTCCTGCAACTAGTAGTATGCGATTATTTCTCCTTTAATAAACACGCTTCGCCACTCGCATTCCTTTACAGTAGCATATTACTTGTCAGAAAAACAGCATTTTTTTACAGCCTAACTATTCCTATTAAAACAGACTTAAAAATACGAATATATATAAGAAAAACAGGAACATTAAGTTTCCTGTTCCTGTTTTTAGCCTTGTTTAGAAGCCGTTATTCATGAAGGGCATCTCTTCTTTTTGAATGGCTGCTCCTTCGTAAATAAGATCATTGCTTCTCAATGTCATCAGCTCATGCTTGTCATAGTTGCCCTGCATAAGCAAGCGCATGCTTTGAGCACGGATAGACTTTTCTAAAACATTGCGGATATACCTGCCGTTTGAGAAGCTCCGTCCATTTTGCACAGTTCGTACATAGGTCAAGTGTGTTTTCAATGATTTTTCTGCTTCATGGCTCAATGTATACTCCCGCTCAACCAGCATTCTTTTGCCGATTTCCATCAGCTGGTCTGTCGAGTAATCTGGGAAATCGATGACTAAAGGAAAACGAGAGTGAAGTCCCGGGTTCAATGATAAAAAGAAGTCCATTTCCCGTGAGTATCCTGCCAGAATTAAAATAAAGTCATGCTGTTTATCTTCCATATGCTTAACAAGTGTATCGATTGCTTCCTTGCCAAAATCTTTTTCCCCACCCCTGCCTAAGGAGTACGCTTCATCAATAAACAAGATGCCGCCAAGGGCCTTTTTTACAAGATCTCTTGTTTTTTGGGCGGTATGACCAATGTATTCTCCGACAAGATCGGCTCGTTCTGCTTCAATTAAATGTCCCTTAGACAGAACATTCATTTTTTGAAACAACTTGCCAATCAAGCGGGCGACTGTCGTTTTGCCGGTGCCGGGGTTTCCTTTGAACATCATATGAAGAGCTTGCTTGCCTGCCTTCAGACCATGCTCCTCTCTTTTTTTATTTACATAAATCCAGGCATATATTTCTTTAATCATTTTTTTCATTTCGTCCATGCCGACAAGACTGCTTAACTCTTCTTCTATTTCCTTAAGTGCGCTATGCTCACTAGTCATTTTTTTCGGTATCGATTCAGCTTCTGGCAATTCCTTTGGAAGAACCTTCTTTTTCTGCGAATTGATCACAACACTTATCTGTCCATTATTCTTCATCCGGATCGGATGCTCCAAAAGCCACACCTCCTAACGTGGATATGCCTAATTGGCATAAGGCATGTTCGCCTGTTTCTTTTACTCCATAAGTAATATATATTCATGAGTTGACTCATTCATTAGTGAAATTTTAGATATTTACTAAAGTTAAGGGGAAAAAGACGAGTGAAGGGAAGGGAAAGTGAGACTCCTATTTACACAAATGAGACAGCGAAGACAATTACTGCAAGCTTTTTTTAAAAAAAAATTCCAGGCTTTACGCCTGGAATTTTCTTATGCTTGTGTGCCTTCCAGATCAATCTGGACGTTCTTTTGCGGTGCAAAAGTTGAAATAGCATGCTTGTATACTAACTGTTGCTTTCCTTCAGATTCAAATAAAACAGTGAAGTTGTCGAAGCCTTTTATAAGTCCGCGAATTTGAAAACCGTTTAGTAAGAACACTGTTACACTAGTACCATCTTTACGTAATTGATTTAAAAATTGATCTTGGATATTTACTGATTGCTTCATGAAAATCCTCCTCTTTTCTCTCTGTTATTATGTATTCGCTTATTTTTTTAGCATTCCTTCTACATAGTGCGAAATTTCCATTATTTTTTTAGAAATGTCATTTGAAATGACACTATCTGTCATATCAAACCATTTTACACTCATTTTATTGCGAAACCAAGTCAATTGCCTTTTGGCATATCTTCGCGAATTTTGCTTTAATTCAGCGATTGCATCTTCCAATGTTGATCTATCTTCTAAGTACTTATATATTTCCTTATACCCGATCGCTTGGATGGATTGGCAATCTTTAAGGCCTGCATCATAAAAATGCTTCACCTCAGCGAGCAGCCCTTCAGCCATCATTTTATCAACACGGCTGTTAATTCTTTCGTATAGGAGCTCTCTGTCCATCGTTAAGCCAATAATGGCTGCATCATAAAGCATTTCCGGGCTTTGGTTTTCTTGAAGCTCTGAGACAGGTTTGCCTGTAACATGATAAACTTCCAGCGCTCTAATGACCCTGCGGACATTATGATGATGGATGCTTGCTGCTGTTGCCGGATCGACCTGTTCGAGCATATTATGTACCTCTAAAGTGCCTTTTTGTTCGGCAAGTGCTTCTAATGATTTCCGATAGTCTAAATCTGTAGGCGCTTCTTGAAATTGATAGTCATACAGCACCGATTGAATATATAGGCCTGTGCCGCCGACAATAAAGGGAAGCTTTCCGCGGCTTTTAATTTCCTCAATCTTGCTGCGGACTAGTGTTTGAAACTCAGCTACAGAAAAGGCTTCATCTGGATTGACAATATCAATCAGATGGTGAGGAATACCTTCCATTTCTTCCTCTGTAATCTTGGCTGTTCCGATATCCATTCCTTTATAGATTTGCATCGAATCGCCGCTGATGATTTCTCCATTGAATCTTTTAGCCAATTCAATGCTTAAGTTCGTTTTCCCAACAGCTGTTGGACCAATTAATACGATTATTTTTTCCTTATCTGTCAAACCATTCAACTGCCTTTTTTAACTTTTTAGCACAAGTAATCTTGACTTTGTTTATTGTACCATAAATGCTTGCCATAGTTTAACATCTAACCATTATTGCCTGGGTTTTGCGGAAATATACCAAGATTTGAGGCTTAATCTGTGATAATTTCTTTATTATTTGTTCCAAGAATAACAATTTTATAAGGGTCATCACCAGTGACTTCTTTTATTTTTTTGTTTTCCAAAAATATAGCAATACTTCTTTTTACTTCTCGGGCAATTTTCTCTCTGTCCTTGTCAGCATTAGTCAATTGCAGATTTATTTCTATTTTCATTATTCCGCCAGTAGAATATATGTTGATATTTTGGAATAAGTATTCTTCTTCCATAAGAAAAGCTGTGTTTATAAAGTATCCGACATTATTCCAGCGGCCTTGTTTTTCTTGTTCCTTATAGCTGTATTCTTCGAAAATTAGTTTCCGCTTATCTTCGTACTCCTCCAGCACAGTTTCAGCAATATTTTTAACTTTTTGTTTTTTGTCTGCTTCTAGTTCCGTCGGAATATGGATATACCAGGCGTCAGCTGTCCAAAAGACCCAAGAACCATAGCCCCCCATTTCTACATCGATTTTATTTAATAGCTTGTCCGTTATTTCAGATGAAATGTCTGTTTCTTCGTCTGCCTCTGCGTCAACCTCCTCTATGTCCGCTTCCTCCATTACGTAAAATTGTGGTTCTAAATAATAGGAAAGGTTTCTTTCTTTCATTTCATTTTCAACCATTGTGATAATATCCTTTTGCTTCGCTTCGTTTTCTTTCCCTTCTATGTCCAAATAAGCATATTCGACCTGACTATCTATGTAAAAACTCACATTTTCATAACCAGCTTCACTAATTATCTCAGCAATTTCATTTTCTATTTCTGTTATTCTGCTTGACTCGTTATATAACTTCATTAAATCGAGACCAGGCTTAACCTCTGCTTCCGCTTTAAGCGTCTCATTAACTGTACCACCAAGAAACAGAAACAAAAGCACAGCAGCCACTGACAGCAGCCGTTTTTTCTTGAAAGCATGCTTTTGTTCGTCATTATTTAAAGAGGATATCTCTATATCTCTCCATTCATTTCGCCACTGTTGCTGCAAATTTTGAGAATTTTCAATTGCAAACGAAGAAGACTTCCAAATTGGCAGCACAGTCATTAGTTGCTGCTTCCCTTCTTTTTCAGAGCAACCCATAATTTTCGCAAGTTGCCGGATATTAAAACCTTTATAATAATACAGCACGAGCAGCAATCTTGCTGGCTTTTCCACTTTCTGCAAACTCAGGGACAAAGGCTTGTTTTTTCTATATTCCCTATCATGGTCTTTCTGTTTATATGGTGTATTTTCTAATTGTTTGCAGAACAGTTTTAGCAGTGTTAGTTCAGACGTGATGGGAAAAAGAGCGTTTCTTGCTTCCTTTTTTGTTTCTTCTATTAAAAAGGCAGCTTCCGCTTCCTCATCCGCCACCATTCTTGCAATTATTTCAAGCTCTTGATATAGGAAAGTGATCTCTGCCTGCTTTTTATTCATACTCGCCAATCCACTACTCCCTTTCTATTAAACAATTCCAACTCTTAAAACGATAGTTTTGTATAGAATTCCATCATTACCATTTTATAGGGAGGTTAAAGAAAAGTCATTAAATTGTGACATTTTAAATAAAAAACTGTTTTCCTCGCGCATGAAGGAAAACAGTTAGGAAGAATGATATTTTTAGATTTTCAGCATTCTGTCTAATGCTAGCTTTGCCAGTTTTGCAACCCCTTCTTCCACAACAATACGATTGCTCTCAAATCCGTCCTCAACTGACTCAAGACACCACACAAAATGCGGCAAGTCAATACGATTCATGGTCAGGCATGCGCACATATATGGATTTAAGCTGATAATATGCTTGTCAGGATGTTGGTGCATGATTCTGTTCACTAGGTTCATTTCTGTGCCAACCGCAAAGGAGCTGCCTGGTGCCGCTTTTTCTATTTCGGTGATAATGTAATTGGTTGAGCCTGCCATATCGGAAAGGGCAACGACTTCACGGCTGCATTCTGGATGAACAATTATTTTCATGTCAGGATGCTGTTTTCTTACTTGCTCGATATTTTTTGTCGTGAAGTTTTCATGCACAGAGCAATGCCCTTTCCACAGGATTACCTTTACTTTTTCTATGTCGCCCTCATATTGTAAGCTGCTTTGAATCGGGTCCCAAACAGCCATGCTATCAAGGGGGATGCCGAGCTTATATGCTGTGTTTCTGCCTAAATGCTGGTCTGGCAAAAACAAGAGCCTTTCCTTTTGGGTTAGAGCCCACTCTACCATCTTTTCGGCATTGGAGGAGGTTACTGTCGCACCGCCGTGTTCTCCGACAAATGCTTTAATGGCGGCTGTTGAATTGACGTATGTTAATGGGATAATCGTATCGCCAAATTGGGCCTGTAGCGCCTCCCACGCCCGATTTGTTTGATGGATGTCTGCCATATCAGCCATTGAGCAGCCTGCTCTCATGTCAGGCAAATACACCTTTTGCTCATTCGTTGTCAAAATATCGGCTGTTTCTGCCATAAAGTGGACACCGCAAAAGACGATAAATTCAGCCTTTCGGTTTGCGGCAGCCACTTGAGCTAGTTGGAGACTGTCTCCTGTTGCGTCGGAAAACTGGATAACCTCATCTTTCTGATAATGATGTCCTGGAACAAACAATCGGTCACCAAGCTTCCGTTTTACAGCCCAGGCTCTTTCTTCCAGTTCTGTAACGTTCATGGTTAAATAATGTTCTGGTATTTGTCTTTTGTTTGCCTGAAGGCTCTCTAGTAAGTTCATAAGCTATCTCCCCCTCCTATTTCTTCTCTAGTCCAGTTTTACTTGGACGCTAATATCTAGTGCTTGTGCAGAATGTGTTAAAAAGCCTAGTGAAATATAATCAACACCACAATCTTTATAGGAAGCTAAATTGGCTAATGTTATGCCGCCAGACGCTTCTGTTGTCACTGTTTCCGGAACATGTGTAATCCAATCTGCTATTTCAGCAGGTGTGCGGTTGTCAAACATGATTACATCTGCTCCTGCTGCAAGTGCCTCTGTCATTTGTGCAAATGATTCTGTCTCTACTTCCACCTTAACCATATGGCCAATAGAATTTTTGACTGCCCGAACGGCCTCCGTAATACTGCCAGCAAAAGCAATATGGTTATCCTTTATCATGACGGCATCGTATAAACCAAACCGGTGATTAAATCCGCCCCCGACTGTGACGGCGTATTTTTCAAGCATTCTTAGGCCTGGTGTCGTTTTTCTTGTATCGCATATTTTTGTATAGCCGCTGTTAAGTGCTTCAACTGCCTTGTTTGTAATGGTAGCTATACCGCTCATTCTCTGAATCAGATTAAGAATAACTCGCTCTCCTTTCAGCAAATGGACAACAGCGCCACTAACGGTTGCAATTGGCTGACCAGGCTCCAGTTTTTGACCGTCTTCTACATGCAGTTGGATCTTGATTGAGTTATCAAGAATAAGAAAACCTTGTTCAATTATGTCTTTTCCGCAAAAAATGCCACTTGCTTTGGACAGGAATATAATTTCTCCTGTTTGTTTCTTTGGAAAAATGATGTCTGTTGTTAAGTCCCGATCGCCAATATCCTCCATAAAAAATTGTTCAAGTTGCTGTCGCAATTTTAGCTGATTCATTTGCCACACCCTTTTCTTCGTATCGATTTAAAATGATTGTTTTCTTTCTCCAGCTGTCTGATTCTTGTGGATAATCACTGCGATAGTGACCGCCTCTGCTTTCTGTCCTTTGCAAAGATGCCTTTGTGATTAACTGTGCTGTCAGCACCATGAAGTATGTCTCATGCTCTTCCTTGGTGTAATTGGTTGTATGCTCTTCTCCTTTTTCCCCGCGCAGCAAAGACTCTAACCAAAATAAATGGTCTTGCAGTTTTTGCTCTGTCCTCACAATCCCGACTGCTTCCATCGTTCTTTTTTGCAGTTCCTTTCTGCTGGGAAGCCTAGTCACATAGTGCTGGCGGGAAGCCGCTTCCTTCCAGGCAGAAGTTATACAGGGCTGTTCATTCAGCCGGTTCGCCAGCTCGCTGCCCATATACAGTCCTTCAAGCAAAGAATTGCTGGCTAAACGGTTAGCACCGTGCAAGCCAGTGCAGGCTGCTTCGCCAATTGCATAAAGGCCGTTAATCGATGTTCTGCCCCCTAAATCTGTTTCAATTCCGCCCATTAGGAAATGGCAGCCTGGAGCAACCGGAATTCTGTTTCGTCGCAAATCAACGCCATGCTGCTGACATAAAGAGGAGATGGCGGGGAAACGGGCTGTAAAGTTTGGTACAGTCGAAATATCTAAATAAACAGATTTCCCTGCTTGTAAGTATCGATAAATCTCCTGTGAAACGATATGTCTTGGAGCTAAGTCGCCTAAAGGATGGACTCCCTCCATAATCCGAACTCCCTTTTCATTTACAAGCACCGCACCTTCTCCTCTGACCGCTTCAGAGACAAGCCCTGCGGTTTTGCCATTTAAATACAGCAAGGTCGGATGGAATTGAATAAACTCCATGTCTGCGATATTCGCTCCTGCCAAATAAGCGAGCGCTATGCCGTCGCCTGTAATAGTTTGGGCATTTGAGGTATATTCATAAACCTGGCCGCAGCCTCCCGTGGCAATAATTGTCTGGTCTGCATAAAAGCTTTTCTCTGAACCATCATCCAGAATGCCTTTTGCACCGATGCAGCTGCCGCATTCTGACAGAATCAGCTCATGAACTAACACGTTTTCCGTCACCTTTACATGCAGCGGCATCGTTGCTGCGAGGAACTCCATTACCTTTTTCCCTGTCTCATCTCCTCCGCTATGGACAATTCGTTTTTTCGAATGAGCTCCTTCCATGCCGAGATTCCAGCTCCCTGTGACATCTTGATCAAATTGACAGCCCGCTGCCGCCAAATCATGGAGAAGAATTGGTGCCGCGCTGGTTACCTTTTTGACAGCATCGGCATGGTTGTGGAATCTGCCTGCTTCCAAGGTGTCAAGGGCGTGCAGCTGAAAACTATCGTCAGCACTTATGCTTGCGGCAATTCCACCTTGCGCTAAGTAAGAATTGCTGCTGAAAATGGTGCCTTTTGTGAGAATCATCACATTTAAATGTGGAGATAGCTTCCGTGCCAGCTGTAAGCTAGCCATTCCACTGCCAATTATTAATACATTTACCTTCATCTTTAACCCTCCTGTTTTAACAGGTGTCTTGACACATATATTTACATAGATTTACACTATTGACAAGAGTTTTTTTAGAAAAGTCTTGGAAGGGTGAGGAAATGATTTACTTGGATTATGCAGCAACATGTCCCCTTGATGCAGATGCTGGCAAGACCTATATCGAGGCAGCAAGCGACTATTTTGGAAACAGCAGCAGCCTCCACTCTATCGGCGGAAAAGCAACTGATTTATTGGAAAGCTGCCGGGAGGAAATGGCACGCTTGCTTAGCGTTGAAAGAGTAGGCATATACTTTACAAGCGGCGGAACAGAAAGTAATTTTCTCGCAATCCATGCCCTTTTGTCTGTGAAAAAAAAGGCAGGCAATCATATTATTACAACAGAAAGTGAACATTCTTCTATTCACGGAACGATGAAATGGCTGGAAAAGCAAGGGTACGAGATTACGTATTTGCCACTATCACCTCAAGGGATGGTTGATGCCGATTTGCTGCAAGCTGCTATTAAGCCGGAAACAGTGCTCGTGTCGATTCAGCATGTTAATGCAGAGATTGGGGCAATTCAGCCGATCGCAGCAATCGGCAAAATCTTAAAAGAAAAAGATATCTATTTTCATAGTGATATGGTTCAAAGCTTTGGGAAAATAGATATAAGCTCCATTTCTAATACAGTGGATGCCTTGTCGATTTCAAGCCATAAGTTTTACGGACCAAAGGGAATTGGTTTAGCGTATGTCTCCCCCTTGATTCCATGGACTGGCTTTCTTCCTGGCTCTACTCATGAAAAGGGCTTTAGGGCAGGAACGGTGAACATTGCCGGGATTGCTGCAATGACGACAGCCGCACAAAAATCTGTACGTACATTAGCAGCAGAAAGGGCGCATTATCAAGGATTAAGAGAGATGGTGCAAAAACGGGCAAAACACAATATTTCATTAACTGTATTTCAGTGTGAACACCAGCTTCCGTCGATTATTGGGATGAGGATTCATGGATTAGAAGGCCAATGGACAATGCTTGAATGCAACAGGAGGGGATTTGCGATTTCAACAGGAAGCGCATGTCAAACAGGACAACAAGCTCCTTCCAAAACAATGAAGGCAATGGGGCTATGTGATGGAAGTGCAAAAGAATTTATTCGCATTTCATTCGGCAGACAAACAAAACCTGCTCATGTGGAAGCCTTTATGGAAACAGTTGAAGCACTTGCAGTAAAATAAAAAGAGAGGGTCGCTTTTTCAGGCGATTCCCTCTCTCTTGTCCAATGCCTGCCAATAAATCTTCCAGCAAGCCTCGAGCTTTTCTTCTGCTTTTTTTTCTGTATGGTCATAAACGAGCTCAACCATAATACTCATTAGAATACCTGTATAAGCAATAGTCAACGACCTTGCGTCAGGTCCTGTAATTAAATCTTCGTCCAGCCATTTTCTGAAAGATTGCTCAAGCATGTTTTCTTGGAGTACTTCTACCTCAAGCACCTCATCTAAAATCGTTTCATATAGATGGCTTGGCGGAAAGAAGCTCATGCGCAGCCAAAACTTCAAGCTTTGGTTTTCTTCAAACATTTGCTTAACTGCTACTAAATAGCTATATAAAAATGTTTTCGGACTACTATTTTCCGTCTCGCTGAAATAAGCTTGCTTCATCTCAATTTCAGCTACTTTCGCCTCTCTAAGTACCTCAAGAAACAAAGCGTCCTTACTGCTGAAGTGTGAATAAATGGAAGATTTTTTTATACCGACCTCTTCGGCAATTTTCGAAAGGGAAGCTCCTTCATAGCCAGACTGTGTGAAATGCTTGAGGGCTGCTACCTTTAAATCGTCTTTTTTCACCGTACTCCTCCTTTAGCCAATTAACTTTAAGCCGATTGCCGCTGCTAAAATAAGTCCGATGAATAACAGCCTTTTTGCTTCGCGCGGTTCTCCGTACAGGAACATGCCGAGCAGTGCTGAACCGACTGTGCCGATTCCTGTCCAAACACCGTAGGCAGTTCCCATCGGAATAGTGTTCATAGCATATGATAGCAGAGAAAAGCTGCATGCAAAACCGATAATCAGCAAAACCACTGCATCCCATTTTTTCATGGCTGCCCTTTTCATGTTCACGACACCGAACACTTCAAATAATCCTGCTCCAACCAATGCTAACCAAGCCATTATGATCCTTCCCCTTCTGTGCTGTTTTCGTCTGTGACTAGCTTTAAGCCGACGACTCCTACAAGTAATACAACAACAAGCACGAGCTTTATGATGCGGAATGGTTCACCGAAAAAGACCATTTCCGCAATGACTGTCCCCATTGTGCCTAGGCCTGTAAATACAGCATATACCGTTCCTACTGGCAGATATCTTGTCGCATATATTAGCACGACAAAGCTGATGATAATTGCAGCAATAGTGCCTGCCCACTCTATTACGCTGTTGGCATGCTTTAAGCCGGACACCCACACAACCTCCATTAAGCCTGCGGCAAGCACCATTATCCAATGTCGATTCATTGCTGTTCCTCCTTCACAAAATCACCTACCGACCGTTCGTTAGTATTATTTCACATCAATAATTATAAGTCAATACTTTATGCTCACTCTAAAAACAACAACAATAATAGGAAACATACTATAAAAAGCAGCGGTTTTCAAACAATTGTCCAAAACCCGCTGCTTTTTATATTGTTATATTATCGCTAATAGGTTGGCCAACCGCTTGAATCCCAATACAAATCATTGATCAGCATTGTCGGCATACCATTGTTCAGTGCATCATAGGAATGACGGACAATGATGTTATTGTTCAAAATATCAGAATGACCCGGCCCTTTCCAACGGTCATTGCCTGTATCAAAAATTGTACCGCCACCATTTAACATATTGACACCATTCTTATCTACATAAGGTCCAGTAATTGATGTAGAACGGCCAACCGCCATTTTATATGTGCTGTTCACACCTTGACAGCAGCTGTCAAAGGATACAAATAAATAGTAATAACCGTTACGGTAAACGATATTTGGCGCTTCAACTGCACCATTATTATTCGGCCTTGATGCAATGGAATACAAACTGCCTGTCGGCTTCATCGTTGTCTTGTCAAGACGAGTCAGCTTGATGCCACTCCAAAATGATCCGAATGACATCCATGGATTTCCATCTTTGTCAATGACAAGATCGCCGTCGATTGCGTTATAATTATTCGACGAAGTGGAACGGATAACAAGACCATCATCGCGCCATTGTCCGGACGAGATACTTGGTGTGGAAAGCAATCCGATTAACGATGTGTTAGAACCAAAGGAAGATACAGAATAATACAGCCAGTATCTTCCATTATAGTAGCTGATATCTGGTGCCCATTGGTTTTTCTCATAGTTAGGCACATAATTAGCCCACCATGCTGGAGCAGTCGGGAAAATCGTCGGCGCTTGATACCAGTTTGTGCCGTTATCTGAACGAAGCACTCTAATGCCATTTGGGCTTCCAGTTCCAAATGTATACCATGTGTTGCCTTCTTTTATGATAGACGGATCATGTATTTGCAAATCTCCTGTTAAATTCCAAAAGCTGGCTGACGCTGAGCTAGTGATAGAGAAGCAAGCAACAAGGATAAGTAAAGCAATTTTAAACGAAAATTTTTTCCCTTTCCTTTTCATCGTTATCCCCTCTTTTCTCAAAATGAAAAGCGTTGTAAATCTGTACGGACATCCCCCTCCCTTTTTAATGCCAAACAATGGTATTATTCTCTTTCACGCAGTGAAAACCCTTTCATTTTTTCGCGAATTCTGCAGTTTTTTTCCGTTTTTTCTATTTTTATTTTCGGTTTCTATCCTATTGCATACATCTGATAGGAAAGAACAAGCTATTTTTATACCATTACTTATACGGAGGAGTTAGAAATGCTGATAAAAATCAACAAGCAGATTGAAAATATTCAAAAGCATAGTAAACCTTTTCACACTATTGATGATCTCGCCCCACTAATTAAAAAAGCAGGAAAAGCAAAATATGTCTTGCTTGGGGAAGCAACACACGGCACGTCAGAGTTTTATTCCCTTCGAGCTGAAATTACGAAAAAACTGATTGAAGACCACGGTTTTTCTTTTGTTGCTGTTGAAGGAGACTGGCCCTCTTGCTTTGAGGCTAATAGTTATATTAAGAATCGTTCAACAGCCGATCGGGCAGAAGATGTGCTAGGCCATTTTAACCGCTGGCCTACTTGGATGTGGGCCAATCAAGAAATCATCCCACTCCTTGAATGGCTCAAAAACTACAATAGCAAGCAAGATTCAGACAAAATGGCAGGTTTTTATGGCTTGGATGTCTACAGTCTGTGGGAATCTATGGAGGCCATTATTCAATATCTGCAAAAAACAAATTCGCCACATATTGATAAAGCTTTAAAAGCGATTGAATGCTTTGAGCCGTATAATCGCAAACCACAAACATACGGAATGTCAGCTGCTCTTTTAGGGGAAAGCTGCCGACAGGAAGTGCTTGACGTGCTGCAATCCATCCGCAAGAACAGTGAGTCAAATTCAGAGGAGCAGCTAAGTCTTGAAATCAATTCATTAGTTTCCAAAAATGCCGAAAACTATTATAAAACAATGATTACAGATGACCAGGAATCATGGAATATCCGAGATCATCATATGGTTGAAGCATTATCAAACATCAGCAAATTTTATGGCAGTGAAGCAAAAGGAATTATCTGGGAGCACAATACCCATATTGGTGATGCCCGGGCAACAACCATGGAGTTAGAAGGCTTAGAAAATGTCGGTCAAATCACTCGTGAAAAATTTGGCAAGGAAAACATCTTTTCAGTCGGGTTTGGGACATATACTGGAACGGTGATTGCTGCCGAAAAATGGGGAGCGCCCTTTGAAATCATGCCGTTGCCAAAAGCAATGCGCGGCAGCTGGGAAGAGCTGCTGCATCGGGCAGGTGCGCATGATAAATTCCTAATTTTCACAGATGAAAACAAGCATCTTTTTGAAGAACGAGTAGGACATCGAGCAGTTGGTGTCGTGTATCATCCTGAATATGAAAAATACGGCAACTATGTGCCCTCCAGCATTTCCGAACGTTACGACAGCTTTATTCATGTAGATAAAACGCAGGCTCTCTCCCCTTTGCCTGTTGAAGTAAAAGAAGAGTAACCTAAAGAAAAGGGAGCAGTTGTCTGCTCCCTTAAAGTGATGGCTTATTTTCTTCTCATAAATGTCATGATAATGGCGATCACTGATATAACAATCGCAGCAATGGATAAGATTGTGCTAGTCGAAGAGCCAGCTTGGTCCTCATCACCTGCATCTGCTTCATCCGTTTCAGCTTCATCTTCATGTGTGTGTCCGTGGCTGTCTGTTGTTGCTGTTGAAGCAGCAATTTCTGTCACAGAGTGCGGTAGGTCTGCATCCTCATCCCCAGTCCATTCAACGATGCTTCCATCTGTATAGTATTGGAATGCATCCCATGCAACGTCCCCTGCTTCAGCAGGGTTTTGCGCAGTAAAGCTGAATTGGCGGTATTCGCCCGGTTTAATCGCTGCATCATCATTTGCAGCTTCCCATGTAACAGTAGTTACTTTATCATCATCATTAGTCTCTGTAGTTACATTCCAACCCTCAACAGGCTCATACATTTTGAAATCTACAGTCTCAGGAATCTTGATAGCAACTTTATTTGTATTAATATCCTTTTCAACAGGTATTTTAACCGTATACGTTTCCCATGCCTCTGTAGTAGAAGAAGTAGGTTTTACGGTAACATGTGCGCTCGCTGGAAGTGCAATGAAGAAAACTGCCGCAAACGCGACTAAAAACGCCGTTAGCTTTCTTTTCGTATGTATCATGCTTTTAACTCCTTTTGTTCTTTTTTTCACAAGTGCTGGTAACTAAACACTATGCGAATAGTAATAAGTCCTTTTTATCTTAACAGAATTATAAAGCGCTTCACATTAAAAATGTGTCTGTTTTGTGAATAATTCATCATGACCATTTTTGCCAAAAAGTTTATTTTTAAAACGCAGATTTAAATAACATCTATTTTTTGTATTAACAGTCACATAACTGTCACAAATTAGTAATTTCCTCCCTTAAAAAATAGCCAATATTTGCAGTAAGCTTGTAGTAACTACATTCTTTAGAATCAGGTGATGGATATGCAACTAGGGCAAAAAGTAATATACAAACATAAAATTCATTACTTTTTTTATGATCACGGCAATGGCTTGTGGGAAATACAAGATATCGTGACAAAATCGATTATTCTTGTAACATGCGACGCTATCATTCATCGGATCAAATAAAAGTTCTTTTAAGCAATTATTTTTGCTGTATATAGGAAAAGCTTTATAGTATATTTTGAAAACATTTTTTTGTAAAAGGAGTCTGGGGGATATGAAGCTGACTGGTAATACAATCCTGCTTACAGGAGGAGGCTCAGGTATAGGACTTGCCTTTGCCGAGCGCTTTCTGAAACGAGACAATACAGTCATTATTGTGGGCAGAAATGAAGCAAAATTAGAGGAAGCAAAAAAAGCCTATCCAGGACTTATAACGAAATCCTGCGACTTGACGGATGAGCAGTCCCGGATTGATTTGGCTCAATGGGTTCTTACAGAATACCCGTCTTTGAATGTTTTAGTGAACAATGCGGGTATCCAGCAGCGAGTAAATTTAAAAAATGCAGCAGAGTCATGGAGCTATTATGAAAAAGAAATCACTTCTAATTTCAACGCTCCGATTCATTTGATACTGCTGCTTGCAGACCATTTAATCAGAAAAGACAATGCAGCAATCATGAATGTCACTTCTGGACTGTCTCTTACTCCAGGTGTATGGGTGCCGATATACAGTGCTACAAAAGCAGGTTTACGGTCCTTCACAAAGTCGTTGCGCCTTCAATTCGAAGACGCTGGTGTTGAAGTAATCGAAGTGCTGCCGCCAGCTGTCAATACAGATTTAGGAGGGGCGGGACTTCATACATTCGGTGCTCCGCTTGACGATTTTGCGAATGGAATTTTTGAAGGATTAGAATTGGGCTTAACTGAAATTGCTTACGGAGGAGCTGCTGATCGCCTTCATGCAACCATTAAAGAAAATGATGAACAAACAGCGAAAGTTTGGGCTGGTTTTAAGCAAAACAATCCTGACTTTTAAAAGGGGCGGACAGCAGTGTTGCTGTCCTCTTGTTATTTCCTGCAAATACAAATCATGTTCTGGCTGCCGTTTTTTAAAGGGGTTTTGTTCCAATCCTCATATATAGCAACCATTTCAAGCTGATGACTAGCTAACAGTCGTTTCAGCTCCTGCGGGTACACATAGCGGAGCTTAATATTCGTTCTGCTTTCTTTTTGCACTTCCCCGTTTTCCTTGATAAATTTACGGATTGTTACATAATGCTGAATTTGTCTTACATCATCATAATGGCTGATGGTAGAAAGCTGGACGGACAGACCGCTTTTGTGTTCTTTATATGTTTTCCAATATTCCTCTGTAACAGGCTGAAGCAATTCTTCTTTGCATGGAAATCTGGTATCAAAGATGAAATAGCCTCCTTCTTGGAGGGAAGCTGTGACACATTTGAGCAAGTTATCCTGATCTTCATTTGTCAAAAAATGCTGAAAGGAATTGCCGACCATGTACAGAAGCTTGCTTTTTTCTGCTAGTTTAAAGTCCGTTAAATCTGCATGCAGCCAATTAATTGATACATTCCGCTGAGCGCCTTTCTCCTTGGCGCGGTTTAGCATATTCTTTTGGATATCAACGCCTGTCACCGAAAACCCTAATTCTGCCAGCGGAATGGCAGTTCGTCCTGTTCCGCATGCAAGATCAGTTATTGGACCACAGACAAGCTTGGCATATTCCGATAATAACGGCAGCTCTGGTTTATATGCTTCATTTTCCGCGTCGTATCGTTCAGGGTTTTCATATTCTTCAAAATTGCTCATTCGGCTTCCCCTCCCTTAGTATAAGTTCTATCTGATAACCTATCACCCATTATCCACCACCTTCATAAAGTATCGGTAAAGGAGGGGAAAATGACAGTGTATCGTACAACAAGATTGCATGGGGGCGCACCTGTAGTAGCAGGTGTACATGTTGCACCCGTAGCCGCACACATGCCTGGAGCATTGACTGGCTTTGTGGCACCAACATCAGGCTTCGGTGCAGGTAATCCAACTATTATCTATCCATATAAGCAGTTTCCTGCCTATATGAGTCCAAACCCATTTTACCATTATTATCCTTACTATCCACCGTATTATCGCCATTAATCCATAACAAAAAAGCATTTCGTATATAGAACGAAATGCTTTTTTTGTTTAGACAATTGGTGCTTGTGCTGTATTTTTCGGCTTTCTCCACCCAAGCACAGTTATGCTTAAGCCGCCGACAGAAAAGATTATTCCGGCAATACTCAGTACTAATTCTCCGATATTCTTCTCACCTGCTGCTCCAGGACCATTTGTGCCATTCATGGCAGGCATATTTCCTCCCTGACTTGGATCAAAACCAGAAGTTGTGCTGTCAGTAGAAGCTTCTGTATCTGTTGTGCTTGTATCTGTGCTTTGTACTGTATTAGTACTTGACGTGTCGGTACTGCTTCCATTCATTTGCATACTTGGTGCTTGTCCTCCCATCTGTGCTCCATCTGGAACAGATCCTGAGCTGAAGTAAGATGTGATTCCTAGTACTGATTGTGCAAGCAATAATAGCATAGCGGCAATTACGGCGAAATGTTGTAGTTTTTTCATTTATTTTCTCTCCTAATTCATAATGTAGGTTCATTATGAGTTAAGAGTCTTAACTTTTACTTAACTTTTTATTTTAGAATAATCCTCTGCCGATAAAATTAGGATTAACTGGCGCTATTCCTAGTTCACGGGCCCACACAGACAACTGGCCGATATGATGAATCTCGTGGGCGATACAATGGTTAATAATTTCGCCTCTTGTAAATGTCTCCTTATTCCATGGTACTTTAATATGCTCATGCAGGTCTTTAGCAAGCTGTGCTGTCAGTATCTCCTCTATCTCCTGCTTCATTCTATCCGATAATGTCTTTACCTTCAAAAGACTGTTATAGTCAACCAGCGTAAACTCATCTGCATTCTTGCCGCTAAGAGCTGCTATCCAGCTATATTCTACATCGATAATATGAACGAGTGTTACGAGAATTCCTTGCACTCCTCCCGTTCTTTTCTGGAGGAGCTCTGCTTCCGGCAAGGTTTCACACCACTTCAGCCATTCATCTCGCACTTGCCAATTATATTGGAATAATGAATACATCTGTTCTCCTTTCTTTTCCTCTAAAGTTTATGATCTGTCAACTGGAATCCATATTTCTGAATAATAATCTTCACTATCCGCCTTTCCTTCTCCATACACCTCAAGCTGTGGCGAGTTTGTTTGGATATAGCCGCTTTTCGGGAACCACTCTGCATATATTTGCTTCCACGTGTTTTGCATACTATGAGGCATTGGTCCATGTACCTCAAACACAGCCCACTTTGATTGTGGAATAGTGATGGTTTCAAATCCTTCTGCCTTGTCTTTCGTTGTGGCTACTGCAATCCAGTAATCCATATCTTTAGTTGAGCTAGTAATCTCCGCACAAATTCCCAGTATCCCTTTAACACAACCATCATTCCATTCTGCAAGGGAATCAATCGTGCCATCACGATTAGCTTCCTCCCAAAAAAGCGGAATTCCCTTCAGGTTCTCTCCCTCTTTATACGAATAGGACTGCTTTTTCCCAATTGCTTGAAACTCATCCATATGGACAATCTTTACATTCATTGGTTCTGCTCCCTTCAAAACGATTTGTATAGCAAAAGGATTGTAAATCGTAAGCTTCCCCTTTCCGCTGCGGATAGCGCTTGGTGTTATTCCGTGCTGCTTGCGAAAAGCCTTCGTAAATGCCTCAGGAGACTCATAACCATATTTGATTGCTGCATCAATCACTCTTAAATCTTTATTCATCAACTCCTGCCCGGCAGCAGACAACCGCCTTCTCCGGATATACTCTCCGACAGTTGTGTCTGTCAGTACAGAGAACGTCCGCTGAAAGTGGAATGAAGACAGACAAGCCTGCTTAGCAATTTCTGCTGTCGAAAGCTCTTCATCAAGATGATCCTCGATATAATCAAGCGCCTTTTGCAATCCTTCCAGCCATGTCACTTACATCACATCCTTTTATTTTATATTAGCTTTTTCTGGTATTTCCCTGCCTGTTTTTTCTTGCTTTCCGCTAACAGATTGTAATCTTACTACACTTCTTTATTGCTGTTCCTTTTTCCTCCCCTTATTTAATAACAGGATTTATAAAAACAAAAAAAGTCCAGTAAAAACTGGACTTTTTCGTAAATTACGAGCTTCCTCCGCCGCCGTCACCGCCACAGCTGCCACCATCTCCGAAAGATGGACCACAATCATTGGAAGAATGAAAGCTATGTCCTCCATCATGGAAACCATTATTAGGTAAGTCCCAAGGCGTATAGCTTGCATGAGAAGATCGGGAACGCTTGGATGCCTTTGAGCTGTTCGTAAATAGAGATATAACTGACAGAATAATGACTAACAAGATAACAATATACATAATTTTCAGCCTCCTTTTATTGTTATACGGATTAACTGTTCATATAGTTTCAACTTTTTCACCAAAAATGTCAAAAGCTGCCTGAAAATTTCCCGGCAGCTTTTACTTATTTAGGATTAGATGAAGTTTTTACTTTATTTTTCCTTTGCTTTTGCACGAAATAAAGGCCGGCTGTAATTACTACGATGATCAGTACGATTAAAATCGGATTAATATCGGTTGACAAAAAGCCGTATGGTATTAAAGACAAAACAAAAAAGTACAAAAAGTTACCGATAGCTGTTCCTGTTACAAACCCTTTAAGAGAGATAGTTGTTACTGCAGCCAATATATTTAATATGCTTGTAGGGAAAAGCGGAAATATCCGTGCATAAAACACATAATGACCACCTTTATCCTCGATCTTCTTAAGTGCTTCGCCATGCGCTTTTTTTTGGACAAAATCCTGAAACCAATAGCGTACAGCTATAAATACAACAACTGCCGCAATAATACTTGATACCCAGCTCCAAAGAAATCCATAAAAAAAGCCAAAGGCATAGTAATTAATGGTAATGACAAGAATTAACGGTATGATTGTAAAGCTATTTTGTACAATCATGATAATTAAACTTAAAATAAGTGCATAAATCTCGTTATTTCGATAATAAGCTGTAAATTCCTCCAGCTTCCCGTTTCTGATTGCATGAAAAATTTCGAGTTCATATAACAAGAAACCGACCAGTAACACCGTTCCGGCAAAAGAAAGTAACTTCCATAAATTTTTTATAAGCTATCACCTTTTTCATATTTATATGGCCGGCTCCGCCAACCGGATACCGCTAAACGCCTAGGTTATGGTGTTTCGGCCAAATCTTTTAGCACTTTATTGTCTGCTCCCTCTTTACCTGTTAAACAGGCAAAAATAAACATGGATAATATATCGGTTTTATTATATTTCGGCAAATTCCTTTACAATTTGATTAAATTTGCCAAATATGCAAGATATGGTATTTAAAGAAGCGTATAATTGTCTGTAATCCCAAAAGGAGGTAATCCTATGGCTATTGTATTAGACACAAATTTAGGCCAGAAAGATACGGAGCTTTATATAACCCGTACGGAAGATGGACGAGTTATAGTAGCAATTCCAACCATCCATTGGTCTGCAGAGTTACAGCTAAGCGATGACGAAGTGAAACAAAATGAATATATTCAAGCCTCCCTGCAATTTCACATGTATGAAGGCGACATAACCGAATTGGCTGATAAGATACTTGAGCATACTGCAAAATGCTAACATATTTTTTTCTTTTTCACCACCTCCAAAATTACTGACTTTAAGGTTGCCCTTTTCCTTTGGACGAATGGTCCGACTTCTGCTACTCTATGTATATCCCATTTATTGTTTGAAGGAGTATTAAATATGAGTTATCTATTTACAAGTGAAAGGCTTGGCTTCCGCTTTTTGACTGATGAGGACCTAAAAGCATGCGAGTCATTTTGGGGCAGTGAAGAAGTTATGGCTTATACAGGTGGAAGCATTGAGGCAGCCCTACTGCCGCAAGTCATTCATTTCTATGAACAAACACACCAGGATTTCGGTGTTTCTGTATATGCTGTAGAAGAATTAGCGACAGGACGAATCATCGGTGCAGCAGGTTTTGATTTAGAAGCAAAATCAGAGGACATCGAGCTTATCTTCCATTTTATTAAAGATGTTTGGGGGCAAGGATACGGAGCTGAAGCAGCTGTTGCTTGTATTCAATATGCAGCAGAAGTGTATGAACCAAAAAGTATCATCGCCAAAGCAAGTGTTGAAAATAGACATGCTTTAAATGTTCTAGGCAGAATTGGCTTCTCTTACTTAGGAATTAATTATTCAGAAGACATCGAACAAGATGAGGCACTTTTCCAGCTTGTTTTGTAAATCACTTCTATAGGATGAGCACACATCTTGTTAAACACTGCTGATGGTGTGCTCTTTTAAGGTTTTTAGTTATTACGATTTATTTACTGTTTTGTTACACTGCACCTGATTCCTTGACTATGCCTAATTTACTGCACTACAATATGTAGTGTGAGGTGCAACTATCATGAGAATTAATAAATTCAAAGTGCATGAAAAAGGATTAAATCGTTTTTTTGGCCCTTTAGAAGCCAAAATTATGGAATTGCTTTGGGAAAAAGATGAGCTTTCCATAAAAAAGGTGCAATTATACTTAGAACCTGACAAGACTGTAAGCTTTAATACCGTCATGACGGTCATGAACCGTTTAACAGACAAAGGATTTTTGCAAAAGCGCCATGAAGGGAGAACATCCCTCTATTCGCCGATTCTCACTAGAGATGACTTCTTAAATAAGCAATCAAAGGAGCTTACACATGAGCTGATGGATGAGTTCGGATCTAGTGTCGTTGTCAACCATATGCTTGATGCACTGCAAAATGTCGATGAAGGTTTAGTAGCAAAACTGGAACAAAAAATAAAAGATTTAAAAAAGGATCGATAAGATGACGAGAAATTATGCTATTGGCCTGCTGCTGATCAGCATAATGATTAGCAGCAGTATTCTTATTCAGATGATTTGGTATATTTATTCGCTCACAAGTAATTTTGACGTTGGTTTTAACTTGTTCCAAGCTTGCCAAGCGCTGTTTGAAATGTTTGGCGTTCCATTTCTAGAGTATATTCTCCTTGCATTTGTCTTATTTACCATCCTGCATTCTCTGTGGTTCTGCACCATACAGATAAAAAAGCTGCACAACCTTAAAAAGAAAATGAGTGGATTGGCAATAGAAGAGTTAAGCCGTAAATGGAATAATCGGTATGAGACAGACCGTATTCAAGTCATCCAATCTGAACAGCCTTTTGCGATTACAATTGGGTTTTTTAAGCCAAAGATTGTCTTGTCAACCGGCTTATGGGAAATTCTATCTGATGAAGAGATTGAGTCTGTGATTTATCATGAATTTCATCACTTAAATCAGTTAGACCCAGGAAAAACCTTTATTATGGAGCTTTTTGCGAAGGTGCTTTGGTTCCTTCCTATCTTGAAATGGCTGGCACAGCAATTTTCAATTGTTCGAGAAGTACTCGCAGATAATTATGCTATTGAAAAAAGCGGACAGCGCCTGCATATATCAAGGGCCCTTTTGAAAATGATTAACAGTACGCAACTAAAACCGGCAAGTTTTGTTTCCTTTGCAGATGGCTCTGTAAACTACCGTATTCAAAACATGATTGAGCCAAATACTAGCAATCGAATTAAATGGCCGCTATTAAATGCTACTGCATCCCTATCTATTTTCGTCCTGCTTAATGCAATCTTCGCACAATTGCTGCGCTACTAATTTTTTTTAAGCTATTACACTACACAATGTAGTGTATCTAATCTATTTAATATACACACTGCTGTTGTGGTGTTTTATATACAATAATTATAAGGAGGCAAATAAAAATGAAAAACGCAAATATCGGAATCGCTATTATTCGAGTAGTTTTAGGTGCGATATTTTTCGCTCATGGACTGTCTAAATTCCAAGGAGGACTGGAAAATACAGCTGGCTTCTTCAGCAGTTTAGGTTTACCAGGCTTCTCTGCTTACATTGTCGCTGGTATAGAATTAATCGGCGGTGCTCTTATTATTCTTGGTCTTGCTACAAGAATCATTGCTGCATTATTTGCTGCTATCATGGTAGTCGCAATTGCAACAGTTAATCTGCAAAATGGATTTGTCGGCGGATATGAATTCGATTTGGCTTTGCTTGCAATGTCTCTGCTATTAGTTTTAAATAAAGAACAGGCATATGCTGTAGAAAATGTTATACTATCTAGTAAGAGGAAAGAACAGAATGTTTAAAAAGCTTGGTAAATAAAAGGAGAAGTCATTGTGGCAAAAACGAAGAAAAAACAAAATAACATGCAATCTAAAAAAAACAAGCCTTCTAGTTTCATTTATTGGATCATCGGCATCGTTGTCGCATGTATCGCAGGGCTTATCATCTTAGCAAATTTGCCTGAAGAAGGCTTTGATTTTGATTATGACAATCAGCCTGTTATAGGTGAAGAATCAGCGAGCGTGAGCATCGTTGAATTTGGGGACTACCGCTGTCCTGTCTGCAAAAACTTTAACGAGTCCTTTTTCCCAGTTTTAAAGGAAAACTTGATCGACACTGGAAAAGCTAAATTCTATTACATGAACTATCCGTTTATTCATGCAGATTCTACGACTGCTGCCTTGTACGGCGAAACTGTTTTTAATGAACTTGGTGATGAGATATTCTGGAAATTCCATGATTCTGTCTACGCTAATCAGCCTGACAATGAAACAGTCGAAACGTATACGGAAGAATTCTTAACAGACCGTTTGAAGGATGCTGGTGCATCTGATGAAGACGCTACGAAAGTAACAGAGGCCTTCCAAAATGAAACATACAAAAGTTCTCTCCAAGATGATATGGATGATGTGAAAAGCTTGAACATTACTGGCACGCCATCCATTTATGTTAATGGAGTAAAATTTGAAGGCAACAGCTATGATGAATTATTGGAAATGGTCAATGAAGCAGCTGAAAAGTAAGAATCGTTAGAGAGTACATTCGTACTCTCTATTTTTTTATCCAGGCAGCTTCCTGCATTTGCCGTCTACCATTTGATAAACTCCCCTGCCTTCGGTTGTCGCCAATCTGCCATTATGAAAATACACCCCTGTGTTTTCATCGATTCCGTAATGAATAGAGGATGGATGCTTTGCTGCTAGTTGCTGTAAATGGCTTTCCTCATCCCACTCTGAAAAATGAACTGCTAGAAAAATATTTTCTAATAGTCCGATGCCCTTTCTTTCGACAAAGGCATTCTCTCTATTGTCTTTAGCTGATATGCTTGTTTGTTGTGGACTGATTAAAGCTCCTGCTGAAAATCCCGCAACTGGTACTCCTTGGTCATACACTGCTTTAATAGCGGCACCTATTGCTGTATCGACAATATAGTCTGCATAACGGTCAGTCTCTCCGCCGCACAGAATGATACCTCCGCTTTTTTTGATTTCTGCTACTGCTTGTTTCTCTTGAATAGTTGGCAGCGGAATATAGGAAAATCTGTCATGACCACTTGCTATTAGTCGCTTCGTATAGTTAGGCATAAAAGATTGCCAATCTTCCCGTTCTACTAAAATAATAGCAATCGGTCCCCCGCTAGTCAGCTCGATATACTTTTCAGCCAATTTGTCTGTAAAAGGCGGTCCGCTTCCGAAAGCAAAAAAATGACGGTTCACTATTTTCACTCTCCCTCTTAAAAGCCTGCTTAATGGTCTTAAATTTTTTGTATCTCTTTAGCGATAATGCCAGAAAGTTCAAATTGTTACATGCACTACTGCTGCATGCCGCAGCAATAAAAAAGCCTTTCTCTTAAAACGAGAAAGGCTTAAGTTGTTATTCTCCTAAGTTAACATTGTGATAAACTTGGCGAACATCCTCTAAATCTTCTAGAGCATCTATCATTTTTTCAAATTTTGCCTGTGCTTCTTCATCAAGCGTTACATCACTTTGCGCAAGCATTGTTAATTCTGCTACAGTAAACTCTGTTACACCTGCAGTCTTAAATGCTTCTTGCACAGCATGGAATTGGTCTGGCTCTGCATAAACGATAACAGAGTCTTCTTCTGCAATAATGTCACGAACATCTACATCAGCTTCCATCAATAACTCTAATACTTCTTCTTCTGTTTTGTCCTCAACACCAATAACCGCTGTTGCGTCAAACATATAAGCAACAGATCCGCTCACACCCATGTTTCCGCCGTTTTTACCGAATGCGGCACGAACATCTGAAGCTGTTCTGTTTACATTGTTTGTAAGAGCATCAACGATTACCATCGATCCGTTCGGACCAAATCCTTCATAGCGAAGCTCATCATATGTTTCTTCTGATCCGCCCTTCGCTTTTTCAATGGCACGATCAATGATGTTTTTTGGTACACTATATGTTTTTGCGCGCTCTAGAACTACCTTTAACGCTTGGTTTGATTCTGGATCTGGCTCGCCTTGTTTTGCTGCTACATAAATTTCACGGCCGAACTTTGCATATATACGGCTAGTATTTGCATCTTTTGATGCTTTTTTCTCTTTAATGTTATTCCATTTACGACCCATTTTGAACACTCTCTTTCTGGTTTTTCCATCCATTATCTATTATAGATAACTTCTGGGCGGCACATCAATGCCTATAAGCGTTTTTTTAGTAAATTTCTTCTTTCAAGCAATGCTAAATCATTGCTAAGACGAATAATATTATACCGCAATTTTAACGATTTCCGCAATAATCCTTGAATACCAATGATTAGAAGGATTCTATCCCCTTACGAGGTAACAAAAAGAGTAACCATCTACTTTTAAATCCTTGGAGTACCTTTTCTTCATTTTCGGGTAACCTATCCAAATAATAATTCATGGTTGTTGTCGCCTTCGCATGACACAATCGCTTTTGAATCGTTTTAATATCTATCCCTTGGCTTAGTAGCCACATTCCATGACTATCTCGCAAATCATGTACTCTAATGTTTTCTAATACCTCGTTTTCTTTCGCTGTCTTATTCCACTTCTTTACTAAAGTTGTTTTCCAACAATTCCATCTTGTCGGTGTATACATCGTCCCATCACACATAAATATATAGGGTATGTCTCCAAATATATCACGTTGTTTTTCACGCCATTCTTTCAACATTTCTATAATTTTCGGGGTTAATTTGACCCAACCTGTACTACTAGCTGTTTTTGTTCCATCTTTTGTACTTGCCGACCAGTTTTCCTTATTTCGGTAATAGAGAGTGCTATCTACATAAATAGACTGATTATCCCAATCAATATCCGTCCATTTTCTTGCCATCATTTCTCCTATCCGTAAACCAGTGAAAAATAAAAAGTAGAATCCTGTTCTTTTTAAACAACCAAGATAGCTATTCTCCTCAATAACAGACAGAAAGCGTTGAAACTCTTCATATGTCCAATATTGAACTTTTTTTTTTGTTATTTGCCGCAACCCCTTGATATTTGGGCGATATTCTCCTTCACTACATCATGTTCACATGCTAAATCATAAATCTGCCCTAATGTACTTAATACTAGATTGAGAAACATAGAGGATAATGGTTCTCCATGTGAATTCTTCAAATCCATCAAGTAGCTTCGGAAATTCGCAATATCTTTTTGTCCTATCTCTTGAAACGTTTTTCACTTAAAATATCTTTTTATATGACGACAATGACCTTTTTTTTGCTGATAAGTTCCTTTTTTTAAACCTCGCTTAAAATGAGGAAGAACAACATTTTCTACAAATAACTCGAATGATACCTTTGATGTTTCACTTTTAGATAGCCTTGGAACAATTCAAGTAAAGATTTTTCACCGTTCGCATATGTTAGAAAGAAGTGCTGCGCTTTTTCGCGTCTGAATAAGGTTTCTGTTCGTATCTGTGGTGATAAATCCTTCTTTCTTATCCCTTGCTTTTTTGCAAGCTCTGCTTGTTTGTCGTAGAACTTCAAACGGTCATCGGCACTTGGTGGCTTCAAATATAGAGTAGATCCTGTTTGTTTATCTCCGTAAGGGAGGTAACTTGTACTTCTTCCATAAACGAATTGTTTCTTTTTGCAAATTCTAGTGAGTTGTATAGGTGTAAAAAATGGTGTTTGATTGAAGTCATCTATGGCTACATCAATTCGTGTTATAGTCACCCTATCTTCAAAGATTAGTAGATTTTTCATGAATGTTTTGAAAGATAGCTTTTTTTGTTTCAACCATACCTCCCGAAGAAACTCACAGGCACTACCACTAAGAACAATCATTTTATCTGTATATACTTCCTCAAGGTAATCGTAGATACGAATATCCCCGAACCGATAGCAACAGTCATAGTTGTAATGTTGCAACCTCCCTTTTTCAAGCTTGAAATATTCTTCTGGTATACCCAAAATATTGCGAGCAATATTTTTAAGCTCCATTCCAACTGTTTGAATTTGTAGCCAATCGACAACCGCAATTAATCCTTTTCGTGTTGCAATTTACATCACCCCCTTTTCATTTTTTAATTTCTTAGTTTTTACAAAAACTCACTTGCTGTAAACGTTGATATACCAACATTTACAGGAGATTCCACCTAGTGTTAGAGGGTGGTGTTGAAAAATTTTCGACCGCCTACGCTTCCCACAGATTTTGGGGCTCTGTGTTTAGCACTCGCCCCAAATCTGTGGGCTTGTCGTTCTCAATTTTTCCGTCCAAATAACCCTTTACGCTTAGGCTGTTCCACTAGTTGTACTAATCGCTTTTCTAAGCTATTTATAACCATTTTGAGTGTTCTATTCTCTTGATAGACATGTGTAATTTTTACATTTACTTCCTGTTCCCAGTCTATAAAGGAGAGTTCCAATAATTTAACACGCTCATTCAATGGTTTAGGTAGTTCTCTTTCGCTCGCAAAAGCACGTAAATTAAATTTTTTACGAAAAGTTTAAAGAGGGAGAGAGAAAAATTATGATGAAAAGAGTTAGAAAATTGGTAATAGTATTACTTGTTGTACTATCAATTGGAGGTGCCTTATCTCCAACTAGGTCGTATGCAACTGTTACAATAACAGATGAACAGTTAGCATTAATTATTATTAGTAGTATAGTTAATCAAGAAGACATTTCAGAAGAGGATGTTGCAGTACTCGAAACTGAGCTTGCAAAATTAGGTATAGATGCAGCATCATACTTTACTCTTGAAGATTATGAAAGTATGGCTTTAGCTAGAGGATATGGACAGACGCATAACTTAGGAGGAGGCTGGAGAGCCAGAGTAGATAAGCCGCATACTGGAGAGGGATTACCTCATGTTCATGTGGAGAACAATAAGGGAGTTAAAGGGGCAGAAAGCGTATTGGGTACAAAATCCCATAAAAAAACAATGAGTTCTTCTGGTATTCCAAATAGTGTCCAAAAAAAGGTAAAAGGATTGAAAGATTATAAGAAGGGGCAAGAAGATGCAAAAAAAATCCAAAAGGCAAAATCCCAAATAAAATCAAAGAAACTAAATTTAAAAAAGACAACCGATATAATTATTGCTATTGGTATATTTGTAGCAGTGGTAGGATTAGTTATATTTGCGACTAGCTCGATTGCAGCTTGGGGAGCATTCTTATTATTGATTTAAAAAGGAGGATTTTTTTGCTTAATAAACGATATTATCTTCAGCTAGAATTAAATATGAGTCAACATATAATTTTTGCAATCAACGAGGAGAAAAAAGGATGTGGTCGATTAATAGGGTATTTATATCTTGAAGATTTGAAAAGAGCCGGTACCCCAAAAGACTTCGAATTCTTAAATCCTGTTTTTTTAGAGGATTGGGATGATTTTCGTAATTTAATTGTGGCGAGAGTCATTACATATGAAAATATATCTGCTGAAGAAAAGGAAGAGTTGCTGTTCCTTGCTAGTACTATGATTGAATTTAAGCCAGCAGTTAATCATAAAGTAGAATTTTTTATTTCAAAGGAACTAAGTGCTTTTTCTGAAGACTATTTGAAAGAGAATTGTATGAAAGATAATATTCCTATTTACCAATGGATAATAGAGAACATGGCTGAAAATCCTATTAATCTAGAAAAAATAACAGAAGGTTCTTTGAATTATTTATCTCAAGATTAAACATAAATTTTAACAGTAGGCTATCTTTCTCTTAAAATTTAAAAGTGAAGGGTAGCCTACTGTTAGTTTTTGAGGTAACATTTGGGTAACAATCCATCTATCTTCCCACTTTTCCCACTCATTACAAATGAAGTAAAATCCCTTTATATCAATGGTTTTTCTTTTAATTGATACTATTATATTCTTATACCGCAATTATAGAATTTGTTCATCTATCTGGACTAGGATTGTTCATTTTTGAATAAAATTACTCCACTACTTGCGTTCTTGATTTCTTTTAGCAGCAATAAATGGTACAGTTAAGTGACAACTGTAAAGGAGCAATAGACAATTATGATTGAAGTAAAAGTATCTCCATTAAGTGATGGGGAATTCAACAGAGGTGTTTTCGCTACGGAAAACATCAAAAAAGGTGAGCTAATCCATAAGGCTCCCGTCATTTCTTATCCGAATGAACAGCATGAGCATATTGAAAAAACACTGCTTGCCGATTATGCCTTTGAATATGGAATAAATCATACTGCGATATTACTTGGCTATGGCATGCTGTTTAACCATTCTTACGAACCAAATGCTATTTATGAAATTAATTTTGACGAGCATACATTTGATTTCTTTGCTTATAAGGATATTACAGCAGGAGAAGAAATATTAATTAATTATAATGGCGATGTGGATGATAAAGAACCGCTTTGGTTTAACAAGTAAAAAAAGCAAACCTTCATTAACTTGAAGGTCTGCTTTTTTTTATTAGCGTCCGTCCACGATTTCTTTAAAGATTTCGTAGGAGCGGATTTGCTTTTTAAGATCATACATGTAAGAAACGGCCATAATCTCATTAACATTATACTTCTCTTGGAAGCTTTCAAGCTGTTCCTTGACGGATTCTTTGCTGCCGATAAATGCCATGCTGGACATGGAGGTTGCCATTTCTCTTTCCATTTGGCTCCAGATTGCGTCCATGCTTTCCACAGGCGGGCTTAACGGTGTCCGTGTTCCTCTGACAACATTTAAGAAAAATTGCTGCATCGTTGTTGCTTCTTTTTTTGCTTCCTCGTCTGTTTCTGCAGCAATAACATTTAAACAAACCATCATATATGGTTCAGCTAAATAGGCAGATGGCTGGAATCTTCTTCTGTAAATGGAAATCGCTTCTTCCATCTGTCTTGGTGCAAAATGGGATGCAAATACATATGGCAATCCTAATTGTGCAGCAAGGTAGGCAGAATCAGTGGATGAACCAAGAATGTAAATTGGAATATTTTTATTTGCTCCTGGGTATGCGCGCACATAGCCTTGCTCTTCTTCAGGACCGAAATATGTCAGCAATGCCTGCACATCATCTGGGAAGGTATAGACAGAATCATGAGCGGACCTTCTTAATGCACTGGCTGTTTTCATATCAGTGCCCGGTGCCCGGCCAAGACCTAAGTCCAGTCTGTCTGGGTAAAGAACAGCCATTGTGCCAAACTGCTCTGCAACAACGAGCGGAGAATGGTTTGGTAGCATAATGCCCCCAGACCCAACTCTGATTTTCTTCGTGTGTTCTAATGTATGTTTAATTAAAAGAGACGTGGCAGAGCTCACTAATGTTGGCGAGTTATGATGCTCTGCGATCCAGTAGCGTGAATAGCCCATTTCTTCTGTTGCTTGTGCTAAATCAACCATTGCGTCAATTGCTTCTTTTTCTCCCTGCCCAAGGCGAATTGGCGCCAAGTTCAAGACAGAGACTGGTATATTTATGTTAGACATTGTAATAATCCTTTCTGACAATAGATTCTATATTATAGTAACAATTTCCCCAACTGAAAAAAACTTATTTGCTTATAACGCTTAAAATGCAAAAAAGAGAGAGTCACCTCTCCCCAAATAAACATTATGTTATGATAATATTTTCGTTTCATCCATCCTCGCAAACACTTTGTGGCATAAGCTGTAATGCAAGAGTGCGGCGGTGCTGAAGAGGATGATGCCTGTAAACGGAATATAAAAGAGAATAACACTGCATAAACCGAACATCGCCAGAATCAAGACAGTTATATGAATATTCATCATCGACAGCAGCAAGGAATTTCTTAAAGCCGCCTTTATCGGCAAGCGATAATGAGAAATCAGCGGAAAGATATAGAAAAATGTCGCTAAAAAGAGGAAGCTGACCAATAATACTGGAACGGTCATTACTATTTTCATAAAGGTAGCATCTTGGTTTAAATAAAAGAAGTTAAAAAACAAAATGCTTAGCAAAACGGCCATAATGGCACCAATCGAGATGCTTTGCTTGAAGTTCTCTTTAAAATAATGAAAATAATTGCGGACAACACTATTATCTTCGTTGACTTTCCACTGCCTGACGACACTGTACATAGCGCTCGTAGCCGGTGCGATTGTAATGATCGGGATGCAGGACAAAAGCCAGAAAAGATTGAGGATGAAGAGATTCGATAGTTTATCAATTACACCATAAAATTTACTGTCGATAATATTCATAGCAACAGCCTCTTTTCTTTGAATTTTGCTTTAGGTTGATTCTCCGGCGATAAATCTGTACGATAGCTCTGTTGTCTCTGTGCCTATGTAACTGCCATTTTCGATTTTATGAACAATGCTCTCGACTGCTTTATAACCGATATCCTCCACAGGATATTCAATCGTCGTGAGCGACGGTGTAATATATTTGAGCACATCAATATTATCAAAGCCCATTACTCCTACATCTTCAGGAATCTGGTAGCCTTTCTTTTTTAAGAAACGCATCACTTCTAGCGCGTATAAATCACAGGAGCAAACGATCGCTGTCTTGGCCTGACTGCGAAAATCAATTGTATCTAAGTCTGCAAGATAATCATTATGTCTAATAATTTCTGCTTCTGTCAGATTTTCCGCAGACAATGCCTCAAGGAAGCCTTGGAGCCGCTCTTCTTGTGTGTAAATATTAGTCAGCCCTGCGTATTTTAAAGGAGGCGAGATATACATAAACTGCTTATAGCCTTTACTGATAATGTGACTGACACCATTTCTCATCGCTGCCCGCTCTGGTATGCCGATATATTCCCAATCTGCCGACAGGTAATTAAAAATCGTAACAATCGGAATCGACAGTCCCTGCAGATACTCCTCGAACTCCTTACCTTTATTGACCGAGAAAAGGATGATACCGTCGACTTTATGATTGGCCAAATACTCAATGCATTGCTTTTCATTTTCCATATCCTTATCTGTGAGTGCTATGTATAAAAAATAACCATATTGCCTTGCCCTCAGTTCGACTGCGTTTAACAGCTGTGCAAACGAGCGGTTGTACAAATCAAACAGCACTATCCCAAGTGTCATTGTCCGCCCCTTTACAAGGCTTCGCGCTGTGAAGTCTGGACGATATTTCAATTCCTTTGCTGCCTGTAACACCTTTTGCTTTGTTTTCTCTTTTATACCCGGACGATTGTTTAATGCCCGGTCCACAGTGCCTGAAGACACCCCGCAATGCTTGGCGATATCCTTGATAGTAACCCTCATAATGCCTCCATTTTATCTCCTTGCAGCCTAGGCATTCTGTTAGAAGGAATGCCTGGCATACTCGGAAACTATGCAAATAATTGTCTTTTATATCATTCTATTATACATATAATTCCATTACATTTCTCCTTATCTTTATTATTAGTGATCGTCATGAACAACTGCCTCTATCAGCCTTTCACAGAACCAATCATAACCCCTTTTTCAAAATATTTTTGAATAAATGGGTAGATAATTAAGATTGGCAGTGTGGACACGATTATGACACCATATTTAATCTGATCTGCATATTTCTGTGCATAGCCGCCGGCAGCACCGCCTGAGCCTGCTCCTTCGGCAAATACCTGATTTGATAGGAGAATATCTCTTAAGACGATTTGGAGCGGCTGCAGACTATAATCTCTTATATAAATTAAGCCTGTGAAGAAATCATTCCAATGGCCAACCAAATAGTAAAGACCTACAACAGAAATAACTGCTTTTGAAAGCGGCAGCGCTATCTTCCCGAAAAACTGAAAATGTGTACAGCCATCCATTTGTGCTGCTTCAAACAGTTCTTTCGGCAGTGAGCTTTCAAAGAAGGTTCTTGTAATAATCAGGTTGAACACATTGACTGAAAACGGCAGGATGAATACCCACATATTGTTGATTAAACTTAGCTCCTTCATCAATAAGTATGTTGGGATAAGTCCGCCATTAAAGAACATCGTCACAACAAACACAAACATTAAAAAACGTCTTGCCTTGAAATCCTGCCGTGAGAGCACGTATGCTGCAGGCAATGTAAACAGGAGATTTACAAATGTTCCTACAACCGTATAGATAATCGTATTTTTGTAGCCGATCCATATTCTTGAATCATTAAATATCTCTTGATAACCGAATAAGCTGAAGCCTTTCGGATATAGAGTCACTTGTCCTGTGGCAACTAAGGTTGAATCACTCACAGAGGCGATGACAACAAAATACAATGGATAAGCGACAAGTAAGAAGATAAATACACATAAAATCAAAATGATCGTATCAAAAACGATATCACTCTTCGTTTTGCCTTTTGTGCTGAATAACTTCATGACTTCCCTCCTACCATAAGCTTATATTAGAAAATCTCTTGGCGATATAGTTCATGGCGATCAAGAATACGAAATTGATGAGCGTATTAAAAAGCCCAATCGCTGCGGAATAGCTGAACTGATTCGAGATAATCCCGATTTTGTATACATATGTCGCAATAACTTCCGAGACTGGGAGGTTAAGAGGGTTCTGCATTAAAAATATTTTCTCAAATCCGGTGTTAAGAATATTCCCCATACTTAAGATGAACAAGATAATCATGGTTGGCACAATCGCCGGCAAATCTACATATCTGATTGTCTGCCATCTGCTGGCTCCGTCGATTTTAGCAGAATCATAGAGCTGCGGATCAACACTTGCCAGGGCTGCTAAGTAAATGATGCTGTTCCAGCCTGCATGCTGCCAAATATCAGAAAGAACATATACAGGCACGAACGCCTTTTCAGAAGCGAGGAGGTTAATGTCCCAGCCGAAGGTCGCCAAAATATGGCCGACCACTCCAGAGTTTGGCGACAATAGCACATTAAGCAGGCCGACCATAACTACAAGGGAAATGAAGTGAGGCAAATAAACGGTCGTTTGAATTGCTTTCTTCCATCTTTTCCAAATCACTTGATTGATAATAAGAGCAAGAATAATCGGTGCAGGAAATCCAAGGATGATGGTCGCAAGACTGATTACAACAGTGTTTTTCATCAAGTCAGCAAACATGTAACTGTTGATAAATTCCTTGAAGTAATGAAGACCGACCCACTCACCGCCAGTGATTCCCTTCGTAAAGTCATATTCTCTGAATGCCAATTGCACGCCGTACATAGGGATATAATTAAAGATGAAAATGATGACTATAGCAGGCAGAATCATAATCCACAATTGGTAATCTCGCTTCAAGCTCTGCAAGATATTCCGTTTTTTTGTCGGCTTCGATTGGAAGCCTGGCGCTGCTTTTTTTGCTTCCGGATTAACTACGGCCACAAGCTGTACCTCCTTTATAGAAGGATGCAGTCTGCATCCTTCCTCTTTTATAGGTGATTATTGATTCTTTTTGTAGTCATCATAATATTTCTGCATGATTTCAAGATTTTCCGGCAAGCCTGTTTTTTCCACATTTTCTAAATAAGCGTCCCACTCTTTTTCAATTCCGCCTTTTGTAATCCATTGCGAATATTTCGCCATCGCTAGATTCATTAGGTTTGTATTGTTAAGACTTAGCTTGGAGTTGTCTTCTTTGCTGTATTTAATAAACATGCTAGGAAGAACATCATTTTCCACATCAATAGCATCAAGTGCCGGCTGCAGAGGCTCTGTTTGCTTACCGACTGACTGCATATCTGTGCCAAGCTCCAGCTTAATATCATCTGCCACATACATTGGTCCGTTGTCTGCCCATGTTGTTGTCCATTTCCAAGTGCCTGGATCCATGTTCGCATCCTTAGGCGGCAAAACTTTGTAGCTGCCGTCTGCATTTTCCTCAATATTAGTTCCGAGTGAACCGAACAGAACCTGCATGCTCACTTTAGGATCGTACAGCTCATTAATAAATTTCAATGCAGCTTCTTTATTCTTCGACTGGGAAGATAAAGTAATCATGTTAACACCGTAATTAAGACCGTTATAGTCGTAATCCCATGACACTTGCTCATTAGCATCTGCTGTTACCTGCAATGGCGCCATAGAAGCATACTGTGGTGCCAGCTCATTTCCGAATCTGTCTGTCACTTCCCAGCCAAACGTATATCCAACTCTAGCTGTCTCTTTATCGCCTCGGGCAACAGATTGGTATTTCGTATAGTCTTGTGTGAATACTTCTTTGTTGATTAAGCCTTCTGCATAGCATTTATGCAAAAACTCAACAAGCTCCCTATAGCGCTCGTCTGTCAGGAAGTTCTTCACTTTGCCGTCTTCTGCATAGTAGCCTGCACCGCTGGCATCTGTCAGTGTAATGCCAAAGCTTCCTAAGAGGACTGTCGGCTGAAAGAATCCAAATCCAGTTGTACCTGTAGGTGAAAAGTCTAACGGGATTTCATCGTTTTTGTCGCCATTACCGTTCGCATCTTCATCTTTGAATGCTTTTAGGACTATATATAATTCATCCCAATTTGTCGGCATTTCCAAGCCGAGATTATCGAGCCAATCTTGGTTGATGAATTGCCTTGTCGCAGTTCCCGGCCAGAATCGCTGATATTTTGGAAGTCCGTAAATTTGCCCGTCAAGCTGTGTCGCTATCGCTTTTGTTTCCGGCTTTGCATCAAACATTGCCTTTACGTTCGGCAGACTGGAGTCAACGTCATCAGATAAGTCCTCAAACAATCCTGGAAATTGAACATAATCAGCGTCTGTAATTGCATTAGGACCGATGATCAAGTCTGGTACATCACCGCCGGCAAGCAGTGCGCCCTTCTTCTGATCCCAATCTGCTGTTACTTCCTGCCATTTAATATCAATACCGAGGCGTTCTTCAACATCTTGAAGCCATTCAATTTTATTCACATCCTGTGTTAATGGATGCTTTGTTATAAGTGCTGTAAGCTGCGGCTTCCCATCCTTTGTGACGGCTGCTTCTTCCTCTTTGTTTGAACAGCCTGCTAAAACAAGAGCGGCAAGTGATGCTGCAAGAAAACCATACCCTAATCTTTTCATCTTGTTTTCCCCCACTAATAAATTTTTTGGCGTTTGAACAAACAGCTAAAGCGGTTCTATGTTTTACCTCCTTTTTTAAGATTAATATTTATATGTAAAATGTGAACGTACACGAAAAACCATGTCCATTCTACATATACAATCACCAGTGCTAATAACATACTTTCAAAAAAAATGATAGGTAACAGAGAACGTGAATAAAGTGAAGGTTAAAATTGTGAACGTACACGAATTGAAAAAAGAGAAGAGGCATGAACTTACATGAGACTAAGATGAGTAATTTCTTGTGGGTAAGGGCTTTATGTTGAGTTAATGATAACGCTTTCTTTTTTGAGCGTCAATATGCTTTTATCGCAATCTTTCCGCCATTTTCCCAGCAAATCTGGCAAAAAAACACTGACTTGCTACTAAATGTTTACAATTATCTGGTGCTCTGCCTTTATTTCTTGTCGAAGTTTCAAAGAAAGAGCCATTTTTTGTGGTATTAAACTTATAAAAAAGGGACTGCAAAAAAAGCTGTGCGAAAAACTCTTTTTAGCCCCTTTCTAGCTTGTTAACGATTGCTTTTCATGTAGTCCAACGTTATTTTTATGCCCTGTTTGTAAGAGGTTCTCGCAAGCGGGCCAATTTGTTCTTCATATTTTTTACCGCTTAATAGTACTGGCTGTTCGTACAGATACATCATTTCAATCAATTCCTTCATGAACGGATTAAACAAAGCCATGAACTTAATCATTGTTTTTGATACAGTTCTAAAATTTTTGCTGTAATTCCATTCCGTTTGTAGGAGTTCTTTCATTTCATTGCCTGTTATTGGGGACACGCCGGGAATATTCCAATTCTGATTGTAAGCATTCTCCCGTAAGGCAAGCTCTATCATTGCCTTTGCCCCGTCTTCTGTAAACAGAAATTCCTTTGCTAGTGAAGGAGAGCCGATAAAATTGGCGGTTTTATTTAAGGCAACGTTTTTTAATGTTTCATTAAGCACTGTATTTCCCGCATTTGGTCCGTAGAAATCCGGCATATGAACGATCAGATATGGCACACCGCTCGTCTTGATTACATTCTCCATCTCCAGACGAATACTGCCTTTTTTCGTATGCGGTTCTTTTTTCGCAGCCTCATCTATCGGACTGTCTGTTTGCCTGCCGTAAGCGTAGATGTTATCAACAAGTGCAAATTTAGCTTCTTGACCTTTTGCTGCTCTCAGCATGTTTTTTAGTGCGAGCGGATGTGTCGTCTCCCATTCTTGATAAGGGAAGCTAATAGCATGGAACAACACATCAGCACCGTCTGCTGCATGAATGATATCTTTCTCCAATAAAGCATCCCCTGCTCGCACCGCTACACCTGGCATATTGTTAAATAGTTCTTTAAGCTTTTGCTCGCCTCTGGCAAAGGCAATTACTTCAATATTTCTGCGTCTAAGCTCTTGTACGAGTGCATACCCCATTCCACCTGTTGCTCCTGCTACTAACGCTTTTTTCATGCCCTTCTCTCCCTTAACCGTTTTATTAACCACTGGTCAATTAAAAGTAAAAAAATTGTTTTAGCTCATGGAAGAGCTAAAACTATGCATGACTTTCCAATCCTTGTATAAGGAATTGCACATGATATTCTGCAGCCGTTTTTGCTTCTGCAAATCCACCGACAACACCGTGATAATGGGAAACAAAGCCATGAAGTGACAAAAATGCAGACCAGATCCCGCTCAACTTTAGCCTGTTGGCTGAAAGAGCTTGAATAGCCTTAGCAAACTTTTCATAAGAAAGATTGGCAGCTTCCCGTGATAAACTGTCCACTTCCCTCTCCCGCTGCATAAACATCATTTCATATTGACTTTGATTGTCGAGGCCAAATTCAATAAATCTGAGCATCAGCTTGTGCAGCTTTTTCATATCTTGTTCCTTTCCATGTAACGTTTCCTCAATAAGCTGATTTAATACAGCAAACCCTTCATCGACTATTGCATAAAAAAGCGCTGCCTTATTTTTAAAATGATAGTAGATAGCACCGTGACTGCAGGCAAGCTCCTTTGCAATGCTGCGCATGGAAACTTCTTGATAACCTTTTTCCACAAACAGACTCCTTGCCTTTTGCACGATAATATCCCTCGTTAATTCTTGTGTTCCTGCTTTTCTGGGCGACATATGCTGCTCCTTTTATTGACCATCGGTTAATAAGATTATAACACATCTTCCTGTTTTTACAATAATCGGTAAAAAAATATATTGCTGGCTTTTCACCTCTGCTGTACGAATTTCCACCTGTTTAACATCGGAAGCGGCACGGAAAGCACGCTTCAGCTTTTCTAATAGCAATTGGCGTGAATTACTGGCTTATCCATTCCTTCGTTTTCCATTTGACAAACAATTGCTTATTTATAGAAGTTAACTTCCTTTTTTGAAACCTTTGCTGCAAACTTTTTTGATGCTGTCTTTTATTAGTCATTGAATGCGTAAAATTATTTTCAAGCTGCTTCCTTCCTTTTCCAGCATGATTTCTGCTGCTTTCCTAATATTACATGTAAGACTTTTTTAGAAGCCTTCTTGATTACGAACGTTTGTTCTGATATATTAAACACTATAAGGAGATGATTTTCATGATACGAGACAGAGGGGCGATTAAATGGACAGCAATGATGCTGCCAGAGCATGTCCAAAGCGTTAAAGAAGCGCTGGCAGAAGATAAGAAACTAACCCAGCCTATCCTTGACGAGGACCAGATCCGCGAAATGGAGCTGCTTATCCTTGAAAGCATGGAACACGGCTGGAGCCTTCATTGTGAGGTTTTCAAAAATGGTGAAATCCGGCATGTCAGCGGCCATGTCGTATATATTGATCATCTGAAACAGGAAATTCGCATTCAGGATGATTCAGACAATATTCATCCGATTCCTTTCCGCAGCTTAGTAAACATTCAAAAAGATTAAAAAAGGAGATGCTTTCGTGTGTTTGATTATACTCAATTTCCAAACCGCTCGATTCTGTGCGTGGATATGAAAAGCTTTTACGCAAGCATTATCGCCGTTCATGAAGGCTTGGACCCCCTCACCTGCCATCTTGCAGTTGTCGGCAATACAGATCGCACAGGCAGTGTCGTCCTCGCAGCATCTCCTGCCATGAAACGAGATTTCAAAATTAAAACCGGCTCCAGGCTTTTCGAGATACCTGACGATCCAAAAATTAAAATTTTTAATCCGCGCATGGGCTTGTTTGTCCGTGTATCAACAGAGATTACGAAGCTGTTCTTCCGATATGTTCCGCCATCAGCCGTTCATACATACTCTGTGGACGAAAGCTTTCTGGATGTAACCGGCCTTGAGAAAATTTGGGGCACACCAGAGGAAATAGCGAGGCAAATCCAGCAGGATATCCTTTTAGATTTCGGCTTGCCGTCAACGATTGGCATCGGCCCTAACATGCTGATGGCAAAGCTTTGCCTTGATTTGTCTGCAAAAAAGACAGCGAACGGCATTGCAAGCTGGACGTATGAAGACATTCCGGAAAAGCTGTGGCCTGTTTCCCCGCTCCGGGAAATGTGGGGCATTGGCAGCCGTGTGGAAAAAACACTGCACAGTATGGGGATATTTTCTGTCGGTCAGCTTGCCCGCTATGATTTGGCCTTGTTGGAGAAAAAATTTGGCATAATGGGCAATCAGCTCTACCACCATGCTTGGGGAATTGATTTATCCGAAGTCGGTGCACCGATTATGCAGGGCCAGATCAGCTACGGAAAAAGCCAAGTTCTGCTGCGCGACTATAAGGATGAGAGCGAAATTAAATCGGTCATTCTGGAAATATGTGAAGAGGTGGCAAAAAGAGCGAGGGCACACCACCATGCAGGAAGAACTATCAGCTTTAGCCTGGCCTACAGCAAAGAGGAGTTCGGCGGCGGATTCCATCGGTCGCGGACAATTGACAAGCCGACTAATATCACGATGGATATATACCGTGTCTGCTTGGAGCTGATGCGGGAGAACTATAATGGCCAGACTGTGCGGCAAATCTCCCTTTCTCTCGGAAAGCTCGAGAAGGATACAGAGGTTCAGCTCGATTTATTTGATACAAACAGCTGGAAAAAGAGAAAAATCGGCTATGTGGTTGACAGTATCCGCAACCGTTACGGTCCTGCCTCCCTGCTGCGTGCTGTTTCCTACACCTCTGGCGGGACTGCCAAACATCGAGCCAAGCTTCTTGGCGGCCATATAAAATAAAGGAATTGCCTGTTCGCTCAGCGAAAATAACAAAATGGCAAAGTCTTTAAAAGGAGGTACCCTTGCTATGTTCCTAAAAAAAATCTCACTTCTGGCAGACAGCATGCCAAAAAGCAGCTATCCCTTTTCCATCCCAGCCCTTAAAAATTTACGGGAATTGAAATTAACCAATAAAGTAACCTTCTTTATCGGCGAGAATGGCTCAGGCAAATCGACATTG
Source organism: Bacillus sp. Au-Bac7 (assembly GCF_021341655.1). Classification (NCBI taxonomy): domain Bacteria; kingdom Bacillati; phylum Bacillota; class Bacilli; order Caryophanales; family Bacillaceae; genus Bacillus; species Bacillus sp. Au-Bac7. The sequence goes on from NZ_JAJTTG010000001.1 coordinate 1,197,530, forward strand.
CTCGAAGCGATCGCCGATAAATGCGGCTTTCATACAGCAGGAGGTGGGAAAAACAATTATTATGAAGTGCATTCTGCTAACTCTGATTTAGGTGACTATATTCGGTTATCTTGGATGCCTAAAATTACAAACGGCTTTTTTCTGCGCGCTGAATCCTTTTACCATTTCGCGACATATCAAGATGAACTGGAAAGTGACAAATTAACGCGTACTAACTACCGAGCTTACGGCGGCAAATCTTTGCTTGAGCAATCACATGGCGAATCCTTTTTAGCTCTTTTTCAAAACCGCTTTAACGGGCAGGCCATCTATTTACTCGATGAGCCCGAAGCTGCGCTTTCACCGCAAAGACAATTAGCCTTTATCCGTATTCTTTATGATTTGGCTGAGTATGAAGATTGTCAGTTTATCATTGCTACACACTCCCCTATCCTGCTTGGATACCCAAACGCATCCATCCTAAGCTTCGACGATGGCGAAATAAAAGAAATACAGTATGAAGACACAGACCATTACCAGTTAACAAAGTATTTTTTACAGCACCGAGAAAGGATGCTAAGTGAACTGCTCAAAGACGATGAATAATCATCATGACCTCTAATGGATATTCTTCTAGAAATAGGAAAATATAAGAATATCTTCATCTACACAAGGAGTCATTTATGATTGGTATGCTAGCTGCCATTATTCTTTTTAATGCTGTCGTCTATTTTATAAAAAAGCGTTTAACCTGGAACCAAATTTTGCATATATGGATGTTTACCATCGTGTTCCAGTTGATTTTTGATGTATATATTGATTTGAAATACCATGCCTATTGGTATTTGTCAAAAGGGATTGACTGGCTGGCAATTCCCCAGCTATTTTTATTGGTGCCTCCTGTTAATATTATTTTTTTGAATTATTATCCATTCAAAAAAAAGCTAAAATCAAAAGCTGTTTACATTGCAGTTTGGGCTTGTGCCATAGTCTTGTATGAACTAGTAACATTGCTGCCAGAGCCTTGGGGCTATTTTCATTATGGCTGGTGGAAGATATGGTACTCCATTTTGTTAGATCCTTTTCTGCTCATCATCGTAGTCAAATACTACAAATTTATTTGCCGTTTGGAAGCAAAAGCAGAAAAACATGCACCAACTTAAAAATGAGTATAATTTCTCAGTTGAAGAAAAAAAACATTTACAAAAAATTAATATGTGATAAAAGTCACCCCTTAGGAATCCAGGAGCTGCATGCGTTTTCCTTGACATTTCTTCGTATAATGATAGAATCGACTTGGGCAAATTTTACGAAAGTAAAAGACGCAAAGCCACGGGCCTAAAGCAAAAGCAATGGCAGCCGGGTTGCAGATAAAGAATGTGAGGCCGCGAAAATTAAGGATAGAAATCCCTGATTACGCAGCCTATTAAAGAACGACACTTCCTGTCTAATTTGCCTTAATAAATTAGAAAAGAGGAGAAGTATGTTTTATCCAACTGTTCTTAATGAAAAAACCAGCCTTCGACATATCGTGAAAGATAGGCAGTATTGCATGTGCGGTTCTAAGTATAATCCATATGCAACACTTGAAAAACGTGATTTTAAACGGATTGAATTTAAGCAGGAGCATGAAATTTCTTGCCCTAGCTGTAAAAGAATGTCTCATTAAGTGTAAAAAGGGAGCTGATGTCAGCTCCCTTTTCCTAATTTATGCAAAAAAAAAGAGCATCTTAACGAATGCCCATAACGCTTATATACTCTCTAAAAAAAACGCGTAAATCCTTTTCCTCATTGTGCAGTTCATAACTTTCCAATCTCAGTTTGGCTAATTCTTGCTGCAGGCTCTTGTTGGTTGAATCATGCTGGAGCTGTTTTATAATTAAAATCGACTTGGCCTTTGTTTCAAATTGGGCTTTAGCCAATAACTTCATTTCGTTGATAAAAGAGTCTTCTTTTAACATTTAAACACCTCCTATATATTCACTTCGACATTTGCTATTCATTTCCTTTTTTTTTCGCAAAAGTATCTTTTTTTCTTCCATCATTTTTTAGTACTTTAAACCCATAACATTTTTTTGTAATACAGGAAAAAAATACCTTAGCAACTACTTTCATAAGAGCTACAATAAAAATACAAACATAGACATGCTTAAAATATTTTTAAGGAGGATTTCTATGATTAAATCTTTTATTTGCTATATGCGCAGGTATCACAAATTCGACTATTATAATGATAGATGCAAAACTTGCGGAAAACTTAGAAAGCATCCTTAAAAATACAGAGCCTTTATAAGCTCTTTTTTTTTACAAAAAATTAGTAGAAAACAATGTTTAGTGGGGCCGGCGCTAGGGAAAAATGGGATAAATGATACTTATGAGAGGTGTTAATATGTCTTCCTTGAGACTCTTAAGTAATCAATCCTTGCTTCTCGCCTATCGGCATGCCCTTCGTTTACAGCTTGATCCAGCATTTACAATAATGCTTAAACAGGAAATAAAAAGGCGAAGACTTATCCGTATCGTCTATAAAGAAAACGAGAAATTTCTCTCTGAGCAACCTAAAAAAGGGCCAATCTAAGAAGCAGGAATTGGTGAAATGAATCAAGCTTTTAAAAAAAGAATAAAATTACGAAAATCAGCCCATACTATAAACAGGACTTGTAGCTCAACGGATAGAGCGACCAGGTTGTTCTAACATGAGAACAGCTTAGCGTATTTTGCGGGTTCAAATCCCGCCAAGTCCTATTTCCCTCCAATATACTCTCCACACTTCTATAGGTGATACAATGTCTATTCCTTAGTACTAACCGGTATTTTCCAAACAACAAAGCGCTGTCAGTGGTGGATAATTAAAGAAAATATCGCATTTTGACTGGCTATCCTTGTCGGCACAGTTTTTACCTTCTATTTTACATATAAAAATTGTCTCTTTACTTAGTGACAAACTTAATTGTCGGTGCTGGACTTTTTTTTGCTTTAAGCAAAAGGTATGAACACTTTATCAATTGGTGAATATCATGACGACTGTAGTCGCTGTTCTAATTTATCTATAACAAAGATGGCAAGGTGAAAGAGCGGGAAGAAAACGCCTCCTAAACGAGGCGTTTTTTGTGTATTTCCTACGATTGCGCCATTGCCCGGGAAATCTGCAAGACTTTTCAGATTATTTTTCTATTAATACAGTTTTAGCTTGGTTAGAACGGATAGAGAGAGAGAAACTATTGTCATATATAGGAAGCAAAGATTCAATATTTTCATTTAATTGACAGAGCCAGGCTTGTTTCAGGCTAGCGGCGTTGAAGCTGACAGAAATTTCGCCTTCGGTTGCAGCAGGGTTATACATCCGCACTATGAAACCGTCGCAGTTTTCTGCTTTTTTTAATGTACTTAACACCTCCGTTCCAGTTCCCTTTTCCTGAAGCAAACTGAAGCATAATGGCGTTTGCTTGTGTGACGAGTTAAGCTTCATCGCATGATAAGGAATTTTATTATATGTTTCAATAGGGGTTCTGAATTCTTTAGAGATTCTTGCTGTATATTGTGTGCCTTTACTGATGGAAATAGCAAATTCGACGTTAAGAATGCCTTGCATTTGCGAATCAGGTGTAGGAAGCTTGATTCCTGAAGGGCGTCCTGGCCTTCTTACTAAATTCTCCTTGCCAAGGTAACCAACACTGCGTAAGAGCGTTAAAGCAATCGTGTCAAAATGGTCTCCTATAATTTCATATTCTCTAATGCTGTTTGTAATAGCGCTAACCGTATAATGCTTATCATACAGGCTTACATAGGACAGCATTGGATAAATCGCATCAGGCCGCTCATCCCAATCTTCTTCCTCCCAGCTGTGCATCGCTGGATCGCTAACACCTCTTTTAATAGACCCAAACTGATTATCTGCAACAGAAAAAGCAGCAGCAATCTTTGTAGGAATTAACGTCCGTAAACGATAATCCTTTGCCTGATTATTAATTTCTCCAGACACTTTGATTATTTGCTGATCAGTAGGGATGATTATTTTCCAAGTTATCTCTGTGAGTGAGCTGTTTATATGCTTTTTTCTGTCCTCAGCGTCTTTTGGAACAGCGATTTTGACTTTCATATCTATTCGCGCTTCTAAGTCATTTTGGGAAATCGCATAAGAAGTGACAGCATGATGATGAACAACAGGCTCCTCTGCAAACACAGGAGAATAATCATACTCATCTCCATCATCGCCGGACGTTTCTAAAAGCAGCACATTACAAAATGTTCTGTCCATACTCTTATCATAAATAGTCAACGTCCCATTGAGATTAACGGTAATTCGATAAAATGGTGTTTCAACAGTATCCTTCTCAACGAAGGATACTTCTTTTTCTTTGTCCATTGGTACAACAAAAAAAGTTTTGTAGCCCATAGACGGAATAGTTGACTTAAATTGAATATGATAACGCCAAAAGGGTTCATAGTTTCCGTAATGAACAAGCTGCCTGTCAATCAAGCCAGGGTCCACCATTTCTTTAGCTATCATTTCAAACGGCACCTCATAACCATCTGCATCTTCTAAAATAAAGGAGCGATGTATCGTTGTAATCACTGCATTTACCGTATCATGTCTGCTATAAGGAAGAAGATTAAAGGCTGTGAGCAAATCCTCCTCTCGGTCTGTATCAATAGAATCAGTAATTTTCCGCTTATAGAACTCTATCAATCTGTCTGTCTTTTCTTCTGCCAGCAAAAAACGATTTTTTATTTCGGCATGAACTTTGTCAGAACAGCAGCAGCCAATACTGTCATGAGCATGATTTTTCAGGATTTCTTTCCAAATCAACTCGATTAAGCCATGATGATATTCAAATCCTAAAGAATAAGCGATAGCTGCTAATGGCTCAAGAATATCGACTAGCTTATTTTCAATTCGGGTATTGGCTGCCTTTATATCCATTCTGCTTGAATAAATGCTGCGATGAACTCGCATGTATTTGCCATCAAGCAACTCACCTTTTATAGTCGGCAAATGCTGCGCTAAATCTGCAAAACTATCTTGATAGCTGCTTAATAAAAACTGTCGATCTGGATAGATTTCTTTCAAGTTCTCGATAACTTGAAAGATATTTTTCTGGATTGGCATCTGGTCATGGCCATTTGGCAAAATAACACTCCCATTCGTGCTGCCTTTGTCCAATATTGGCAAATATTTATCCATTCTTTCGCGGAGTGCCACCTTGTTTTCTGGCAAATATTTGCCGATTGCATATCCTAACGGCAGCAGCTGAACAAGTACTTTGGAGCCTTCATCACTTTCCCAGTAAAATTCAGTTTTATCCGTTCCGTGCCGTTCAGAAGCTCCTCTCCAAAAAATAAAATGCTTCATATCAAAGCCATTTAATAGCTGCGGCATTTGCGATGACTGGCCAAAGGAATCAGGCAAATAACCGATCATCATTGCCTGGCCAAAGGCAGCACAATCCTTTAAGCCGTAAAGTAAATTACGGACAATCGACTCTGCTCCAACAATCATTTCATCTGTTTGTGTATACCAAGGTCCAATGAACAGCTTCCCCTTTTGCACAAGCGTTGTTATTCTGTTGCGGTTTTCTGGTTTTGCTGCTAAATAATCTTCTAAAATAGCTGTTTGGCCATCTAGCAGAAATGCTGGATAATCTGGGTTGTTTTCGAGCATTTCGAAAATTTCCTCCATGTTGTTTACAAGCAAGATCCGCGATTCTTCTGTTGAGAAATACCACTCTCGATCCCAGTGCATATGTGGGATAATATGTACTTTCTTCATCTTTCCCCTCCTGTTTCTTTGCTGAGTTTTCTTTGCCTGCTGATGATTAAAAGTGCTGTTGAAATACATGCTCCAACACATGCTGCGCCAAGCCAAATAAAACCAGCCATAAAGATTGATTTTCCTTGCAATAAGGCTAGAGAGAAAATCCCTGCTCCAGGGACGTTCAAGCCAATTTGCGAGCTGGCTACAACGGCGCCGGTAACTGCGGAACCAGCGATTAAGGACGGGATAACCCGAAGAGGATCGTTCATCATAAACGGAATCGCTCCTTCTGTAATCCCTGCTAATCCAAGGAGCCATGTTTGTTTGCCGATTTCCCGTTCTTGCTGATTAAAGAATTTCTTGCCAATAATAGTAGCTGCCGTTACAGCGAAGGCAGAAACCATTTTAACGGAAGCAAACGCTGCATAAGGAATAAAGTTGCCACTTGCCATCGCACCAATACAAAATGTGTAAGCAGCTTTATTGACAGGACCTCCCAGATCAAACGAAACCATCGCACCAATGATGGCCCCTAAAATAATGGCATTTGCGCCAGATAAATCTTCCAGCCAAGCATTGAGAGCTTGATTCAGCCATGCTAAAGGCTCGCCAACTACAAACAGCATGACAGCGCCAACGATTAATGTTCCTGCAACTGGATAAACCCAAAAACTAATAAAGCCAGCAAATATTCCATTCGTTTTAAATCTGTGCTTAAACCATTTGAGCAAAAATCCTGCCAGAAATCCGCCCAGCATCCCGCCTAAAAACCCGCTGCCAATTAAATTAGCTGCAATTCCCGCAGCAAAGCCTGGGGCAAGTCCCGGTTTATCCGCGATAGAATAGGCCATATACGCTGATAAAATCGGAATCATCAGCTGCCCGAGCATTCCGCCGCCAAGCTGCCTTAACAGCCACAGCCATGAGCCTTCAAGCTCATATACATCCTGTAATCCAAATGCTTGTGCTATTAATACAGCAGCAGCCAAGGTCATTCCTCCTGCGACAATAACAGGTATGATATAAGAAATACCTGTCAGGATGGAGTCTTTTACCTCTGTTTTAAAGGATTTGTTATCTGAGCTATCACTGTCGTCTGTCTGCGCATAACTATTTTTTTCTGCTGGCTGCCGTTCTGCTATGTTAATGGCTTTAGTGATGATTGCAGAGGCATTTTTCAGAGGTGCAGCAACATTTGTCTTCACTTTAGGCAAATGGCTGTATCGCTGCTCGTCTTTAATAGCCACATCGTTTGCAAAAATCACCGCATCTGCTCTATTTAAATGAGCATTCGTATGCATGTCTTCCACACCATTGGCACCTTGCTTCTCAACCAGCACAGCAACACCCAGCTCCTTGCCTGCCTGTATTAATGCCTCTGCTGCCATATACGTATGAGCCATGCCTGCTGGACACGCAGTAACCGCTAAAATCGTTTTGCTAGTCCCCGGTAGTTCAAAAGATTTTTGCTCGTCCGTGTTATCAAGCTGCTGCCATAACTCAACAGGGCTTGCCGCATTCAATAACCGGTGTTTATAGTCGTTATCAAATAAACGTTTCATAAACTCAGAAAGTAATGTTAGATGAGTAGAACCTGCTTTATCTTCTGGAATCGCCAGCATAATAACCAATTTTACTTCATTGTCTGGATTGACACTTTCCCAATCCAATAACGGCACTTTAACTGTAGCAATTGCAAAAGCTGCTTCTTTTACAGCTGTTGATTTTCCGTGCGGGATTGCAATGCCCCCCTCAAAACCTGTCGGTGACAATTGTTCCCGCTCCAGCACAGAATTAAGAAATTCTTGTTCAGAATATAGCTTTCCTTCCTTGTAGAGCAAATTCGTCAAAAACTCAATTGCCTGCTGCTTCGTTGCAAAATTTTTGTCGGTACACAATAAGCGGACAGATGTTAAGTCTCTTAACTTCATAGAACTAACCTCCTTTTTTGAAATCGATTTCATTTTTTCGGTTTAATACTAACAAAAAAAACAAGAAGAGCAGCTTTTCTTCTTGTTTTTACACAAATAAAAATTGTTTATGGAATTTTTGTGTATTTTTCACTTAATTTATGCTCCAATACTGTTCTGACAACGCTTGAAGTACAATCATAACAGGTGTTTTATCTGTAATGTTATAACCATTTTTCAACCTTTTAGGGGAATAACAGTATAAATTGTAATCTGTTAGTTTTTGTAGTGAATTATGACTAAAATGAGTCAAAGATATCGTTTGGATGTTCTGCTCTATTGCTAATTGGGCGATTTCAAGAACAAGCGGTGTTTCTCCTGAAAGACTGATTGTAAACAGCACATCTTGCTTTGTCATCGATTTAAGCATATGCATTAGCTCATGTCTGTGACTTAAATAGACAGAGCTTTTGCCGACTACTCTAAGATTTCTTACCATCATTTCACAAAAATCAGCAGAGTCACCAGCACCGTAAAATAAGATAGTTTTAGCAGAAACAAGTTTCCGCGCCAGTTTTCCAAGCAACTCTGCATCAAGAAGATCATATGTCTTTTTTATAAAAGCGAATGAAAGATGCTCCTCTGACTGTGCCGCTTGCAGCTCATCCTTCATGCTGTTTTTCATATGAGAAAAGCTGTCATAGCCAAGCTTTTTAGATAACCGTGTAATCGTATTAGGAACAGTGTACAAAGCAGCTGCAGAGGTTTGAATTGAATGATGGATAAAATCTTTTTTATGCTGAAGAATATACTCTATTATTTGGTCATCCGTATCATTAAGCTTATAATCAAACATATGTACTCGCTCTTCAAAGTTCATCTAAACTCACACCTAATGATAATTTTAGTAAATAGACAGAAAAGACCATTCACTTATCCATTTGCCTGCGCCAAATCATATGATGCGCTCCCTCTCCCCAATAATCTTCTAACAATAAGTATGGACTGCCAAGTTTTTTCGTCCATACTTTTTGAGCGAGCTGATAGCCGCTGTCCAAGCAATATTCTTTTATTCCCTTGCTTTTTAAGACTTCGAGGATGGCCTGCAAAAGCAGTGTGCCAATTCCTTTGTTCTGATGATCTGGATGAACAAACGCTGTGCCCACCTCCAACATATCAGTGAATTCTCCCTTTGTTTCTCTTACTATTAATGCACTTACAGGGCCATATGCAATGCAGCCGAGCAAGTCTCCAGTAGCTTTATCAGTTGCCAATAAAAAATATCGCTTCTTTCCGCCGCTCGCAAAATCTTCGTTAAGCTGGTCCAGCTTTTCTTGAAGCTCCGTTTGTCTGTCCTCGACAAGATTGGCAATACCATTCTTATCAAACGTGCTTTTGAGCATGATATCAAAAAAATGCTGCAGTTCTTTTCGGTCTGTCTCGAGCGGCCGTCTTATTTCTATTAAATGCATCTTTATTCCTCCCCATTATGCCTGTTTTTTCTAGTGTAATCCTTTTCTTCATGCATATAAATAGGACAATAATATAACTTGTGATAAGTTCCTATTTTTTGTAATATTAAAATCAAAAGGAGTGGATATTAATGGAATTAGCACTCAGTTTGTTTCGGTTTGTGGGGGAGATCATCGCAGCTATTGCGATGAGTGCTTGGGCACATTATGAGGAAAAATGGAAAAGAGACTAATCATACAAAGATGACTGATAATAAACTGCCTTGGTATCTGAAAGAAAAAGTATTGTTTGTGCTGTGCTTTATATTACCGCCAATTGCCTATTTCATTGTAATGGCTAATAAGAAAAAATTAGGCAGAAAACGGTACTTAGAGCTCTTAACATTTTCGACATTAATGGTTAGTATTTGGCTGTTAAAATTCCTGCCAAACTTGCTGTATTTTTTGATTTTGCTTATTATCATCCTGGCACTCATATTTAAGCCCTGGAAAAAATAAAAAAATAAGAGGAGTTTCCCTCTTATTTTTTTTAATGAAAAGATGGACTTTGCACTCCAAATTACCAGCTTTTATAGGTTACTTTGCTTTTAAAGTGATTAACCCAATGCTCGGTGTATTAAACAGACGAAATTGTGCAAACCAAGGTCCACTTACACCTAATCCGTTATTTATATATTGGGTATGATTATCAACCGTATGCACACCTGTTACGTTCACTTTACCAGGAAATAAGCCAAAATTCGGAGCATACAGCGGACCGATAATCGGCAATTTGAATTGTCCTCCAAGCGTATGACCGTTAAGACTGACATCCCATTGTCTCCATTCTTTGTCTGCATCATTTAATGTTGTTGTCCGATATTCATGCAGATACGGATCTTCATAATCAATTTCTGTGGCACGGTGGGATATTTCAACCGTAAAGGGGTCTTGCTGCTCCTTAAGTCGAGCTTCAAACGCTTCTTTTTCTTCTAACAATTGACTTGAAATATCACCTGCTCCTACTTCATTCATGCCAACATACGGATTTGTTTTTAACCAAATCGAGTCTCCTCCCTTCTTAATCTCCATCCCTGGATAGAGTGGCTTGACATTATATTTTGTAAACAAATCATAAAAACGGTCACCCTTTTTCAATGCAGCCGTACTGTTATCTCCATCCTTATCACCTAAAATATAATACATGTCGTTATTTTTCGGCATTCCCTTTAATAAGCTTTCAAGCGGCTGCAAATTCTCTTCTTCTTCGGAAATATAGTCTCCTGTGAAAACAACTGCATCATACTGCTGTTTTTTTATTACATTCACTAGTTTTTTTTGATTGTTTCCAAATTCCTTTCCTTTTAAATCAGATATCTGCAAAATTTTAAAGTTATCAAATGCTGCTGGTAAACGATTATGAGCAATTGTCACTTTGTCTACAGTTACATGTGAATTGCTCCAGATAGTGCCAAGTAGGAATAGAATAATTACACCAATAATAATCCAAGCTGTTTTTATTTTTTTCACTTTCATTCTCCTTTAGTGCTTAATGATTTTTTTATAGCTTTTTTCGGTGAATAGATAGGTTGCACCATAAATGACTGTAAAAATGATTGCTGCAAATAATCCGCTGCCTAACACAACAAGCCAATTATCCATTGCAGCGATACCAATGATTTTCGTTACAAGCGGCAAACCGGCTCCTAAATGAAGTAGTGCTACGGTGAGTGGGGCAAAAAACATAATCAGCGTTTGCTTTCTAATGGTTTTCATAATTTCTGCTTCACTCATGCCTACTTTTTTCATAATGGCAAAGCGATTTCGATCGTCATAGCCTTCTGAAATTTGCTTATAGAAAATCATTAACGCTGTCTCGGCAACTAAAACCGCACTAATAAAAATTCCTAAAAACAGCAATCCACCAAAACGAACTAACAGTGATTCTTTGTAAATTGACTTTGCTTCTACATCCAAATAGCCAATTTTGTCGGCCTCCTCTGCAATCGCATGGGAAAAATCATTCACTGCGTCTGCATCCCCCTGTAAGTTAAAGTCTTGATACATAGTAGTTGAGTTTTCCAAATCTAGTGTTTGCGCAAATTCACCAGTTAACGGAGCAATGACGTAAATCCAATTGCGATCAACACTATCAGCAAGGGCTGTATCAATTGGCAAATCTTCAACCATACTTTTCACTTTAAATGATTCTTCGTTTAGGTTGATGCTTTGTAATCCTGCAGTCTCTTTATCTTTTAAAAGCATTACTTCATCTGCAGCTAGCGAAATATCCTCGTTTGTTAGTGTATTAAAATCTTCTAACGGCAAAATAAGAAAGAAGTCTTCCTTTCCATCTCCTGTTAAATCAGCAGCAAACTGTCCCCCGCGGTATGATGCAGCAGATGTAGTGTCAACATCATAACGATTTTTATTGTTATCGATAAATGTTTGCAGCTGCTGCTGCTCAGGGATGTTTTCTGCCGGATTTGTAATGGATACATCGAACTGAAAGCTATTGTTCAGCATCGTATTCACACCTAAATATAAGGAAATGGTAGTTGTCATAACAATTAAGGTCGCCGTGCTTAACACAGCAATATTTGCTAATCCGACCGCATTTTGTTTCATCCGAAAAATCATGGTTGAAATGAGGGTAAAATTGTTTTTGTTATAATAAATGCTATTCTTTTTGCGCAGCATTTTAAGGAGAACAATACTTGCCGCAATAAAAAGCAAGTACGTTGCTGCCACAACAAGGACTATTGCTGTAATCATCGCACTTATATCTAATTTTGGGTCTTTAACAGTAAATGATAGAAGATATCCTGTGAATAAGAGGACACCACCAAGCACTGCCAGCACAAGCTTCGCCTTCGGTTCCCGCTCCCCTATTTGGGCCCCTTTCATTAATTCAATCACTGAAACAGAGTGAATCTGCTTTAAGTTAAAGACCAGGATAATGGAAAAGACCATTATGAATATGCCAATCGTTTTTAATAAGGCAGGTATAGAAATCATACTGACTGTTAACGGGACCTTCATCATGGCGGACATAGCTATGCCGACAGCTTGATTTAATACTAGACCAACTGCAATACCGCCTATCATTGTGAATAGTGCAATAAGCGCAGTTTCTAGTATTAATATTTTTCGAATATGCTTTTTCTCCAAACCTAATAAATTATATAAACCCATTTCCTTCTTTCGTTTCTTAAATATAAAGCTGTTGGCATACATCAAAAAGAACAGAGATAGTACGGTAAACAATAAACTGCCAAACTTCATCACGTCGATGGTAAAGTTCCCGCCTGAAATGGATTTTAGCGCATGAGCATTGACCAGGCTGTTAATGGTATAAAACAGGGCTATAATGACCATGCAAGTAAATAGATAGGGCCGAAACATTAAGCCATTGGTTTTGATGTTCGTTACCGCTAATTTCACATACCATTTTTTATTCATAGGCTGCGGCTCCTTTGTGCAATTGCTGCTGATTGCATGTCAAAAATTTGTTGGGTGATATCTTCATTCTTATCTCTTTTATGGATCTCACTGTTGATTTTTCCGTCTTTAATAAACAGCACACGGCTTGCTTTACTTGCTGCATACACACTATGTGTCACCATAATGATGGTTTGGCCCGCTTGATGAAATCTTGCAAACAAATTCAACAGCTCCTGTGCAGAACGAGAATCGAGTGCGCCAGTCGGTTCATCAGCTAAAATTAAGCTCGGGGCTGTGATTAACGCCCGTGCAACTGCAGCTCGCTGCTGCTGGCCTCCTGAAACTTCGTACGGATATTTTTCTAAAAGATGATCAATTTCCAATATGCTTGCTAAATCCTTTATTTTTGCATTCATCTCCTTTACAGAGTGATCAGCAAGGACTAGCGGTAAAAAAATATTATCCTTTAAGGTGAATTGATCTAATAAGTTAAAATCCTGAAACACAAATCCTAAATGCTGCCGGCGAAATGCTGCCAATTCATCATTTTGAATTTGTTTGTAGTTCACACCCTCCAGCAGTACTTCCCCTCTTGTAACGTCATCTAAAGAAGCTAAAATATTTAAGAGTGTTGATTTGCCTGAGCCTGACTCTCCCATAATGGCAATATATTCTCCTTTATTTACAGTGAAGTTAATATCAACCAATGCCTCAACCTTTGCACCTTTGTGAGACTGATAAACCTTTTTTACATTTTGCACCTTTAAAATTTCCATACTTATCCCTCCGAAAAATAAAAAAAGCCTTTGCTTTCAGTACTTTAATCATACTGAAACCAAAAGCTTTCTTTATTTGCGTTCTATAACAATTATCTGCTTTTTTTCTGCGTAAAATCTTACGAAATTCTTACGATAACGGCAGCTTCACAGTAAAGTTAATCTTTTGCCCATTTGAACTCGCTGTTATCGTGCCATGATGCTGTTCCATAATTTGCTTAGCAATAGCCAATCCAATTCCAGCACCGCCGCTTCGAGTCGATCTCGCTGCATCTAAGCGATAAAATTGTTCAAACAGGCGATCCAGCTTGTCACGTTCAATCGGATATCCTTCATTACTGAATTGAATCACCGCACTGTCCTCATCCTGCGTAATAGAAATAACAATTTCACTATCCTCAAAGCTATAATGCACAGCATTGCTAACTAAGTTATCAAATACTCTTTGAATTTTCTCTGCATCACAAGCAATTTCGATATGTTGCGTGTCTTCGATACGATATGTTAAATTTTTAGCTCTTAATATGGGCTGAAACTCAAACAAGAGCTGCTCCAGCATAAATGACAGATTCACTTTGCTGTAATGTAAGGAGATGGCCGATAAATTAAAGCGCGTTATCTCAAAAAACTCATTAATTAAATCATCTAAGCGCTCTGCATTAGACATTGTTACATGGATAAATTTTTGATACATCTCGTCTGAGAGATTTTTCTCATCTCGCAGTAATGTTAAGTAACCGATAATCGAGGAAATCGGTGTTTTCAAATCATGTGCCAAATACACAATTAAATCATTTTTCCGCTGCTCCGCTTCCTTTGCTGCACGCTCTTTTTCCTTCAGCTCATACCGCAGTCTTTCCATCCCCTCCTCTGCATCCTTTAAGATAGGCGGAAGCTGTAAGTCGTGTTTCTCTTCAATCGTGATCGTTTCTAGGTTTGCTGATAATGCAGCTAAATACGTTATCAGCTGTCTTCTTTGAATGATTAAAATAATAAATACGCAAGCAATAAATACACTTGGTGCCAGCAACAATAAACGGTTACTTGTCCATTTAACAGCATCTCCTATAACACCCGATAACGCTTGTGAATCATTAACACTTACTAGAATAAAAGACAAAAGAAAAATAATAACAAAACAAGATAAGGTCATGATGAAAAAGCGCAGTGCTAAATAGTTGGAGATTTGCTTAGCTTTCTTATTCAATCTTATACCCCACTCCCCAAACAGTTTTAATAAACCTCGGCTTTTTCACAGGCTCCTTCAGCTTTTCACGCAATCTAGCAATATGAGCCATCACTGTATTGTTATTCTCAATATATTTTTCTCCCCATACCTTCTCAAATAGCTCCTCAGCTGAAATAACTTTTCCTTGGTTTTCAGATAAGTGCCATAAAATAGAGAACTCGATCGGCGTTAACTCGATTGGTTCCTCAAATAAGGAACAGCGATGTGTGGATTTATTAATTTTTAATCCTCTAATATCGTACTCCTCTACATCCTTTACACTTCCTGCCTGTTCGTTGTAACGTTTATATCTGCGCAATTGAGTTTTCACTCTTGCCACTACCTCAAGTGGATTAAAAGGCTTTGTTATATAATCATCTGCTCCAATTGTTAATCCAGTAATTTTATCAATATCCTCAATCTTAGCTGTTAACATAATAATTGGATAAAAATATTGCTCCCGAATTTTTTTGCATAATTCAAATCCATTTATGCCCGGTAACATAACATCCAAGATCGCTAAATCATATTCTGTTGTTTTTATACGCTCTAATGCATCCTGCCCATTATGAAAAGTATCTACTGCATATCCTTGATCCTTCAAATAAATTTCCAATAAATTAGAAATATCCTCTTCATCTTCAACAAGCAATACTTTTTGATTCACTGCAAAATCCCCTTTTACTGTTTATGTAATTTCTAAAAATGTTTTTTTAGAATGAATTACTTTCCAATAGTATACATTAACTTTAAACTAATAGTTATATATACTCTATGAAAAGCCTTGAAGTAAGGATTCATTCTACCTTTTATATCATCATCTGCAGCTGTGTAAATATATTCTGTAAAAAGACAATGTTTGTCTAAATTTAGTGCTTAAAGGAGGAGAATACTTGTTAGATTATATTTGGTTTAATGACCAATCACCTGTTCTAAAACAACTTCCAAGCAACTTTAAATCTGCTGCCATATTACTACACCCTTTTGTCCAAATGCCTTTAGGGTGGGAGGAATCTATGAGAAAAACCCCTTGCGAACACATCTATCCAAGTAATTATGACGCCCTTACTATTGGAAAGCCTGTTTCTTGGCGGGAAATTATGTCTTATAGCGGGCTAGATTCTTATAATGCTTTAGCCTTAGCTTTGTTAACCTCTATTTATGCTCTTAAAAAAGAATATAAAGAAGTGGACTTATCTAACAAGTTAAATTCAAACCTAAAATCAGATCTTTATTTTCCAACAGATGATAGTACATCTGTATTCTTGTTACATAGCTTACTGAAAGTTCTTGGCTCAAGAGGTGCTAGCAAACTATATTATTTAGACCCAATCTTAGAAAACAGGGGGATATTAAATATAAATGATGCTACCCCTTTAGATATATGCAATCTATGTGATAAAGAGTTAATTGTGACGGATGAAAATATGGATTTCGCTTTTATGAGCTTGTATGAATCCTTTACAACCTTGTTCTTTACAAAAGATAAAAATATCGAACAAATTGTTCAAACGATGAATGGTGAAGCTGTTATATGTGACCAAAAAACGTTTATTAACTGGTATTTTTAAATATTCTTTTTGAATAAAAAAGCTGCCATGTTCATCACACAAGAAATGCTCTCCCTTTAATAGAGGGAGAGCATTTCTTGTGTGATTAGAATAAAAAAGTTAAATGATATCCGTATATCAATTTTCCGTTAATCTATCATCTCTTCTTTCAAAGAACCGTACTTCCCGTTATAGTAAATAAGCGGCGCCTTATCTTCTACATAAATATCGGTTACTTTACCAATGAATAATATATGATCTCCCTCGATATGCTCTCCACTGACTTCACAGGCAATCTGCGCAATTGATCCTGGAATTACTGGTTTCCCATCAAGACGGTTAAAATCAACTTGTTTGTCCTTTAGTTGTCCTGCAAAAATCATGGATACTTCCTGCTGATCTTCGCCCAAAATATTCACTGAAAAGGTTTGACTCGATTGCAATTTTGCTAGAATACTTGCTTGTTTCCGTACAGAAATAACAATCAATTTTGGATCAAGAGATACTGACATAAAAGCATTAGCTGTCATTCCGTGTACTTCGCCCTCTACTTCTGTAGCAATAACTGTTACCCCTGTAGCAAATTTCCCCATTGCTGTGCGAAATTGTTTATCATCCATTTTAAACATTGCTCCCTCTTTTTTATGATATATTCTTGCTACCTTTTACGAATGATTTCCAATCAATTCATCTTTTTTTAAAATGGATGCTGCACCTAATGTCATGATATGCTGTGGAGGTAAATCCATAAGGACCCTTCCGTAAAGTTCAAGACCAGTGGATGCAGTTGTAAGCGCATGATTAGAACCGCCTCGGATATCTCGGAATATCTGCGACAGTCGATTCGAATCAGCTATGACTCCACCACCGCTTTCTGCCATTAGCATATCCACTGCCTCCCAGCACAACATCGAAGCATATGTCATATCTGTTTGAAGTTGTGCCAATTCTTTTATACTGAATTTTTCTCCTGTTTGTACTTTATTCTCTAAATTATCAATCGTACGACTGATATGAAGATGAGCAGATTCAACCTTCATAGCCGCAAGCCCTACTTTATACTGAATATGGCCTACTTCTGCCTGAGAAGTGTGAACTGTCATGGTAATTGGCTTATTAGGCGCTTTTTCAACAAAATATTCAATAGCCCCTCTTGCAAGTCCAAGAATTGCGCTGATTCCTGTAGTTATACTAGTGATAACTTGTACATAAGGTCTATATTTGTCGCGTCCTTCTAGGTTTTCTATAGAAATAATTTGGGACATATCCTGGACGGTGACGTATTTTTCAGGTATGAATACATTTTTCATCTCTAAACTATTACTTGCTGAACCTTTTAGGCTCATCGTATACCAATCATCTACTATTTTAATGTCATTCATCGGAACAACTGCCAACTTCATTTGCATTGCCTTGCCTTGCTGTATGGTCCTAATGTCGTTTAAATTTAATAATGCATGAGTGGCATGCTTAGATCCTGAACCAAATCCCCAAAATCCGTTCTCTACTAAATAGCCTCCCTCTACTTTTTTTACATCTGCCTTTCTTGCTTGCAAGACAGAACAAAAACGCACTTCCTCTTCTTGATTAAAGACAGTATTTAATACTTCAGTGGGTAAAGACAGAGAAGCTGTATAATTATTTCCGTTTATTATTTGAACCACCCAGCCGACTGAACCATTCCCCTTAGCCACTTCAGAAATAATTTCCACCATGGCACGGATACTAACTTCATAACCTCCGTATTTTTTTAGTGTCCCTAGCTTAAATAATCCAGCATCTGATACTTTTTTAATGACCTCATCCGGAATATGTCTCTCCTCATCGATTCTTCTGCCAAATTGCTGAAGATACGGAACTAACTCCGTTGCATTCTCCAATAGCTGCTGTTCCATTGCTGTGAGCTTTTTATTTGTCATTAAATGGACCATTAATATCTCTCCTTTTTCTACACATGTATATTTAATTTCCGTTTGTAGTTTATATGTTAAGTTGTATAATTAAAGACATCAACCGATGAAATGATCGTTCTGTTGAATAACTATACAGAAAGAGGAAATTGTATGGATAAAATGAAACAAGATGACCTCCGAATAAGAAGAACCCGCAAGCTACTGTTCCATGCTTTATTAGAGCTTATGGACAAACAAGCCTTTGAAACTATTTCAGTTAAGCAGATATGTGATTTAGCCATGGTTCATCGAACCACTTTCTATACTCATTTTCAGGATAAATATGATTTACTTTCCAGTGCTATAAGACAGATTGCCGAAGAAGAGTTACCTCTTGCTGGTAAAACTCTTTCCCCATCTGAAAGCTTTCAAGAGATATTGTCGGTAGCAACTAAACATCATAAGTTATTTTCGCAACTTTTAAATAAAGAGAGGGATTCTCTAAGCAATATATTACGAAGAGATATGGGAGAAGGGATAAGAAAATACTTGGTTGAAAACTATGCTATGGAAGAAAATTCGATTGAACTTCACATTAGAACAGAAGCCTATATTGGAGCCATTCTCGGGGTGTTAAATTGGTGGCTAGAAAACAATATGTCTATTGATTTAGAGACTTTAATGAGCAAATTGGGTATTGTTAATGAGTGGGATTTTTTTGGATAATAAATATGCTGTTAGTATGGATTAATTCGGAGTATTTTTGATGGAAACATAAAGAAGGAGGTACTTTTTAAGTAGCTCCTTCTGCAAATATTACTATCTATTCTCATTTACCATTTAATCATACTTTTAATTCGATAAGTCTTCGCCATTTGTTTGAATTACCTTCTTATACCAGTTAAATGACTTTTTCTTCGTTCTGTTTAAGGTACCATTACCATTATTGTCTCGGTCTACATAGATAAAACCATATCTTTTTTTCATTTCACCAGTACCTGCTGACACTAAATCAATGCACCCCCAGCTAGTATAACCAAGAAGGTCCACTCCATCCTCGTCTACAGCTTCTTTCATAGCCTGAATATGTGCCGCTAGATATTCGATTCGATAATCATCTTCTACATACCCCGATTCATCTGGTATATCTACAGCACCAAGGCCATTTTCAACGATAAATAAAGGTTTTTCATAACGATCATATAAATCATTCATAGTAATACGTAAACCTAAAGGATCAATCTGCCATCCCCATTCACTTGCATGGAGGTACGGATTTTTTATAGTAGGGAATAGATTACCTGCCGTTTTTTCAACATTAGAATCTTCAGCTGCTGCTACACGGGAAGCATAATAAGAAAACGAAATAAAGTCCACAGTGTGTTTCTTTAGGATTTCAAGATCCTCAGGCTTCATATCAATGGATATATTGTTCCTAGCTAATTCTTTTAGCGCATACGCTGGATAGGCTCCTTTTGATTGCACGTCAATGAAAAAGTAATTCCCTCGATCGTTTTTCTTTGCTTCCCACACATCTTCTGGTCGACAGCTGTAAGGATAATAACTAGCAGCTGCTAACATGCATCCTACTTTATTTTCAGGATCAATCTCATGAGCAATTCTAGTTGCTTCTGCACTTGCAACAAGTTCATGATGTGCTGCTTGATATTTTACTTGCTCCTCATTTTCGCCTTCTTCAAAACAGATTCCTGCTCCAAGAAATGGTGCATGTAGAATCATATTAATTTCATTGAAAGTAAGCCAGTATTTTACTAGACCCTTGTATCGAGTAAACAATACAGTACATAAGCGTTTATAAAATTCTATCAACTGCCGATTTCGCCAACCACCATAATTTTCAATCAAATGTATTGGACAATCGAAGTGGGTGATTGTCACTAAAGGCTCAATTCCATATTTATGGCATTCTTTAAATAGGTCTTCATAAAATTTTAAACCTTCTTCATTTGGCTCCAGTTCATCGCCCTTTGGAAAAATGCGACTCCATGCAATCGATAAACGATACGTTTTAAAGCCCATTTCACCGAATAACCTAATGTCTTCTTTGAAATGATGGTACATATCAATCGCTTCTTTAGCAGGATAATAATACCCTTCTTCAAATTCAAACATTCTCTTTTTACCTGTAATAATACTTCTACGATCACTACCTGTTGGAATAACATCTACATTTGCTAAACCTCTTCCACCTTGATCGAATCCGCCTTCACATTGATTTGCAGCCGTAGCTCCGCCCCATAAAAAATCTTTTCTAAATCCCATTATTCTTCCTCCTATTTCATTATTTTAATTATTTCTTCTCCAAACTTAATTGCGTTATCATTTGCTGTTAGTATTTCTCCAACTTCTGCCGAATTTGTAATCACAATCGGAGTAATTGTCTTATATCCTTTTGATTTAATTCCCTCAAGGTCAAACTGAATCAACTTATCTCCTATTCGAACTTCTTGTCCTTTCTGAATAAGATACTCATATCCTTCGCCATTTAGTTGAACTGTATCTATTCCAATATGGATTAAAAGTTCTATACCATCTTCACTCGTAAGACCTATTGCATGTTTTGAATCAAACACGGCGCTTACTGTACCATTTATCGGTGAAACAACCGTACCTTCTGATGGTTCAATTGCAACACCTTGCCCTAATATTTCTTCTGAAAACATGCCATCATCTACGTGCTTTAAACCGTGTAAAGTGCCTTGCATCGGAGATAAAACTGTTGCACCATTTATATGCTGCTTCTCCTTTGCTGCCGGTTTTTTTGGTTCAGATGCTCCATCAACTACTGATTCTACTGGATCTTTATAAAGTATTAATGTTGCAATAAACGTTACTACAATACTGATAACTGCCCCTATACATGCAAAATAGAAGAAACTTAATGTGTTGTCTCCAATATAACTAGGTAATGTTAGCAGACCTGGTGAGCCACCAGAAAAGTTTCTTACTCTAAAAATCCCCATGAATAACCCACCTACTCCACCGCCAATCATTGCCGCGTAAAGTGGTGTTTTAAAGCGTAAATTAACACCATATAAAGCAGGTTCTGTAATACCAAATAGACCAGTCAAACCAGCAGAATAAGCTAATTGTTTAATCTTAGTATCCTTCGATTTAATACCAACCCCAATAGCAGCAGCACCTTGGCTTACATTGGAAGCAAGCATTCCAGGATAAATCACTGTATCATAACCTGTTGTCATCCGATTGTTAATTCCAATTGGAACTAGACCATAATGAGTACCTGTTGCTACAAGTAATGGAGTGAATGTACCAACCAACAATGGCACGATCCATGGACTAACAGATTCTAAAGCTGTTATTCCATTTGATATAGCATCACTAATCAAATAACCAATAGGTCCTAATACCACAAGACTAACTGTTCCTACAATAAAAATCGTAATCAATGGTTTACTAAAAAACTTAATTGCCTTTGGAGAAAGTTTATCTGCAATAGGTTCAATATAAGACATAAACCATACAGAAAGAATAATTGGTATTACAGAAGAAGAATAAGATACTGCTGAAATCGGCAGTCCCAAAAGATGAATGCTACCTCCAGACTCTTTTACTGTATTTACCATCGTAACAAAAGATGGATGTAGTAAGATTCCTCCAACCATTATAGCTAAATACATATTTGTCTTAAATTTTTGTGCAGAAGATGCTGCTAGCAAAATAGGCAAAAAGTAGAATGCAGCATCTGCCATGAAATTAATAACTTGATAACTTTGGCTTTCCGTTGTTAAAACCTTAAATACAACTAAAACAGATAAAACTGCTTTTAGCATCCCTGCCGCTGTTATGGCTGGAAGAATCGGTGTGAAGATACCTGTAATTGTATCAATCACTTTTGCAAAAGTAGAACGTTTATCTTCTCCTTTAGCCTCTTCCCCTTCATTTGAAATATTGGTTTGCTTAGTTATCTCTTTATAAACATTTCCTACATCGCTTCCAATAATAACTTGGTACTGACCACCTTTGTTTACTACTCCCATTATACCGGATGTGTTTTTTAACGCTTGTTCATCCGTTTTTGTGTCGTCTTTTAAATTGAAACGCAAGCGTGTAGCACAGTGATTCAAACTTTTAACATTTCCTTCACCACCAACTTTGTCGATGATTAATTTCGCTAACTCTTGATAGTTCATCTCTATCATCCTCCGTTTTAGAAAAAATGAATAAAAAAATACCTAAATGAATTCCTCAAAACACAGAGGGTCCATTTAGGTATAGCCTGCAAACAGTAACAATCCTAGTCATTTGTTATTCTTTTTATGTGTATCGTTAAATAGATTAACTCATCTTCTTCTAAATCTTTTCCAAGTTCCTTTTTTATATATTCCCTAATTTTCAATGCACAGGCATACTCATTTGTATATTTTTCCTTCAACATAAAAATAAAACTCGTTGTCCCTGCATCATCCAATTTCACATCACTATACAAACGTTGAAAGAAAAATTTCAAGTGCGTGATAAATCGTTCGTAATAAAGGGAATACTCGTCCAACTCAATTTTGAAGTGAAACTTTATAATACTTAGAATATTTTGGATAACCTTCGCTATTTCTGAAACGCGACTTATTTGTCCCATATCCAGTTCTGCATTTACAATATGTAAGGCAATAAATCCAGCTTCATCTTCCGGTAAATCAACCCCAAGCCGGTTTCTTACAATTGATAACGCTTCTTTGCCAATTAAGAACTCATGGTTATAAAACCTCTTAATCTCCCAAAGAAGAGCATTTTTAATTTCCATCCCATTCTCATAGCGCTCAATTGCATAACTAATATGATCAGTCAATGTTAAGAAGATGTTTTCACTTAATTTTTTTCCAAGTGAAACCTTCGCAAAGCTAATGATTTCATTGGCAACTTGAATATGTTCGAGTGGGATGGAAGAAAGCAACTGGGTTAACTTATTGACACTCCACTCCTTTGAACTGAGATAAATATTCTCAATTCGAGTTTCATCAATACCGTCGCCGACTTTTTTCTTAAAGCCGATACCGCTTCCCATTACGACAATTTCATGATTATCTTGATTTCTTGACAATACGATATTATTATTAATTACTTTATAAACATTCATCGATAGTCCCTATTCATCTTAAAATTCATTAATTAAAGCCATTCATTAATCAAAGCAAACATTAGGTATAGCCCACAATAAAGCGGTAACAATCCTTGAGGTAAGTCTAGCATAGGTAATTTCTTGTTGTCAATTTAATATTTACCAGTATTACTTGCCTATTAAAATTGGATAGCTTAGTACTAGTAGATTCCATAAAAATTGGATATTATTCTATCAAAATCGTCGATTCTTCACGATGATTAGTTTTATTTTCAAATCTACAAATCCTTTCAGGCTTATCAGAAAAAGACACGTTATATGAAATTGGATGGTTAACTGGAATAATTGAAACTGAATATACTACAGTTGAGACAAAAAAGAGCATTCCTTCTAAAGAAAATGCTCCACTATAGTGTCGATACAATATTTATGATGTAAATGGCCCTTGCTTAGCGAAGTATTGATCTATGATATCCAATACCCCATTATTATTATTAGATGGCGCTAAATATTTTGCTATATGTTTTACCTCAGCGCTTCCGTTTTCCATAGCAAACCCATACTCTACATGCTTTAACATTTCCATATCATTTCCACCATCACCAAAAGCCATCGTTTCATTGTCTTTTATATTCCACTTTTCTTGTAACAATTGAATTCCAGAGGCTTTATGAAAAGCAGGCACAATTAAGTCAATGCTTCCATGCCCACTAGAAACAGGTGATACTAAATTCCCAATGCTACTATGAAGCAAGTCTCTTAACGGAAGCGTCTCATCCTCTGGACAAGATAAGGCAAATTTTAAAATTTGATCATTTACATTATCAAAACTTGGAATCCTCTTCAAGCGGTGATAATACTTATTCATCGTATTAAAAAACGTATCAGAAACCTCTTCTAGAACATAGGCACTTTCTTTGCCACATAACACAGTTGTAAATTTATTATGTGACCCCAATTCTTCTAGGATTACCTTCACGTGGCTTTTTGGAATGTCAACAGAGAATACTTCTTCACCTTGATCGACTATAAAAGCACCGTTTTCGGAAACATAACTAATTTCATCTTGTATATCATCAAAAAATGATTTCAACTGGTAATATTGATTTCCACTTGCAACAACAAATCGTATTCCTAGCTCTTTCATCTTTTTATATTGCTTAAAAAATCGCTCTTTATCATATTCCATTTGATTATTTAGAAAAGTACCATCCATATCAACTGCTATGAGCTTAATAGTCATACTTTGACCTCCAGTAGTTTTATCCTTCCACCATTAAAGTACGGGTCCTTGTAGAAGTTAAATCTCTCTATTAAGAACAAAACTTATTAAACATGTTTAATAAGTTTTGTTCTTAATATACCATATCTTTTCAGATGAGGGTAATAATCATTTTAAATTCCTATTTTCTATTCGCTCAAACATTCTTCTACTCCACCAATATCATAAATTCACTTCATCAATTATTTAATGGAGTGAACAAGAACACATACAATCTTATACGTCTTTTAGTACAAGTTAATAATGCTATTTGCGAATTTGAGAAATAAATTTCTCCTCAATCTTCAAAAAAATACGTAGCAATAACTAAGTGAAAATTAAGTATTGCTGCGTATTTCATTATTAAAAGCGAGGTATTCATTCATAAATCGTTTATCCTACTAACTTTCTGTTTATATCTATTAGAATTATTCCACATCTTCTCAATTTATTATTTAATCTCAGCTTCAATCTCTGTTATTAGATTCGACTATTAAAAAAGGATAATTTATTTGAATTTATACCATTCTTCTAATGTCATCATTTTAAACTCTTCTTCATAATCCAATCTTAACGGAGAAATCAATTCAATACTATTTCCATCTGGATCTTTAAAATAGATTGCGGCATGTGCTTGTGGATTATTTGGTAATACTAATGGCTGTTTTTCAGGTGGAAAGCCAAAATTTGTTGAGACATCTATGTTTCTTTCTTTTAACCATTCTTTAATATCCTGCATATTATCTCTATCAATTTGGAAAGCAATATGCCTTAAAGAAGGATGGTAAGGTGTATTTACCATATCTGTTTCCCATAATCCTAACCAGCTTCTTCCCTTCTCAATCCAAAAAAATGCTAATTTTTCTTTTTGATAGGCTATTTCTAAGTCTAATTTTTTATAAAACTCAATAGATGTTATTAAATTACTGACAGGTAAATGTGCTTCATATATTCCTTTAATCATGATTAGTCCTCCCAAATATTGCACTATATGAATAAAAGAATTCTTCACCAATTAGATAAAAACCTTCTTGGACAATCCTGCCCGATTTGTTCCTTATCCATTTATGTTAAATCTATTCTATGAAAGCTACTACTATTGTACCAGAGCGGTAAAACTATCTTTCATCGCCTTATTAGAATGCATCAATATTTTAATATAAGTTATACATAGTAAGAAATTCTATGTAAACTACCCGTTATAGCTCATTCGATTATAGTAACGTTTAACAAAAATATGAACTGGGTACTAAATAATATAACCAAAAAGTACTAAAAAGGAGTGCATAATCATGGCAGAAAATAAACAAAGTATAGCAGATAAAGTAAAAAGCGGTGTATCTAAAGTTAAAGGGGAAGCGAAGGATCAGATAGGTAACGCGAAAGGCGATAAAAGTATGCAAGCTGATGGTAAAAAAGATAAAGTCAAAGGTAAATTACAGGAAACAACAGGTAAATTAAAAGAAGATGACGACCGTAAGTATTAATACCAATATTGGCTGCCCTTTGGCAGCCATTTTTATGCCAAACTCTCCGCAGGATCTCCAATAAGTTTTTACCGCTAGCTATCCAGCACGGTTTGTTACTAGAAATACTCTTTCCTTATTCAAACAAAAAAATTTCCATTGTTTTCAAGAATTACTTTTTTTATACTGTTAATTAATGTATAATCTCCATTAATAAATGCATTGAAGAGAAGAGTAAGTGTGCAAAAGCATAACAGAGAACTCCAGTTGCTGGAAATGGAGGATGTAATGGTACACTGAAACAAGCCTTAGAGCAGCATATAGGATATTTCGTTCTGATATTGATTATGTGCCGGTTTTCTCCCGTTAAAGAGAATAGTATAAACATTCCATTTAATGGCTGTGTTGTACTTGAAAGGTTTCTGTGGTAACACAGAAATAAACTGGGGTGGTACCACGAACTTCTAAACTTGTAAGGAGTCTCGTCCCCAAGGATATTATCCTTGGAGGTGAGATTTTTTTTATTTATAAATCTTATATTTAGGAGTTACTGAAATGAAATGGAAAAACCCGAGTTTACTGTTATTTGGTATTGGAATTTCTAATATAGGTGCATGGGTTTATTTAATCGCTTTAAACTTAATTATTTTAAATATGACGAAGTCACCGTTAGCCGTATCAATACTATATATACTTCTACCTCTTGCCACCTTAGTTACAAATTTTTGGTCTGGAACTGTCATTGACCGCTTTAACAAAAGGAATCTAATGATTTTTTTAGACTTAATTAGAGCCATATTAATTTTCACCTTGCCTTTTGTAGATTCTCTTTTTCTGATTTATGTGGCAGTCTTTATGATTAATATAGCCAGTTCAATCTTTGAACCTACTTCAATGGTTTACATGACAAAGTTAATCCCTAAAACAAGTAGGCAGAAATTTAATGCAATGAGAAACTTCATCCATTCATGCGGATTTATAATCGGGCCATCTGTTGCTGGGTTCCTTTTTATTGTTGGGTCACCTTACCTAGCTATATTTGCGAATTCCTTTGCATTAGCCTTATCAGCAATCGTCATTTTGCTACTTCCAAATGTGGAGATAAAGAATGAGGATATCATAATTCAGAGGATTAATATAACATTAATCTTAAATGACTGGAAAAATATCATTGATTTCAGTAGAAAAAATATTTATGTGACGCTAGTTTATGTTCTATTTAGTATGATTACAGTGTTTATGACTGCCTTAGATTCCTTAGAAGCAGCTTTTGCCACAGAAGTATTAGCGCTATCTGAAAGCAACTATGGATTTCTAGTCAGTATTGCAGGAGTTGGGATTATTGGTGGTTCACTAGTAAATGCGTTATTTGCCAACAAATTGAATCTAAACATTCTAATTGGACTTGGTGCCATCTTTACCCCTATTGGCTACATAATCTTTGCTTTTTCACCTAATTTCATATGGGCATCTATTGGGTTCATTACATTAACTTTTTTCTTATCATTCGCCAATATAGGATTTTTAACTTTCTATCAAAACAATGTACCCGTAGATATTATGGGAAGATTCTCTAGTATCTTAAGGATTTTCGAAGCTGGTTTAATCCTATTATTTACGATAACAATCGGCTTATTTGCTGAAATATTTGAACTTCGTGGTGTATATATAATAGGATCCTTCAGTTTTTTAGTATTGGGGATCATCATACATTTTATTGTAACTGTGAAGTCAAAAAGACATTATTATGAACGAGTGTTAGATTAATAACAACAAAGTTTAAGACAAAGCAAGTCCTTGTCTTAGACAGAAAAGAACAAGGCTATTCTTCTCCTCCATAAATGGTAAACCTAACTAAACCCGCCCATCGTGATAACTGATGAGCGGGTTTTGCCTATTATTTTTCCTGTTCCTTTATTACTTGCTCAATTCCCAATATTATCACCTTCACGCCGAACTCAAAAGCTCCGTCGGTTCCCATCAACTCGAACAGCCCGCCAGTGAACATTCTCTTAAACAATCCAGCGTCTGTTTCGCTCATACTGTCCAGAAGTTGTATCAGCTCATCACCTGGAAGTGTTTCCTGTTCCTTAAGGGCAACGGAAACATTCCGCTCATGCTGATAATCATCTAGGACAAAGTAAAAAACATAGTTTACAAGCGTCGTAACGACTTGCATTTTCTGCCCTTGCTCAAGTGGCGTCGATTCAACACAGAGCAGCATGCGGTTAGTGAAGCGAATGATATCCGGTTCATGGGGCAGTGTCATCATCATCATCTGTGTGGAACATGGATATCTGCTGAGCACGCTCCGTGTTGTTACCGCAAGTGCTGTCAGTTGCTCCTTCCAGTCTCCATCGGAGTGGAACTCTTCCATAATTACCTTCGATACATGGTTTGCTAGCCGTTGATAGAGTTTCTGCTTGCTTTTAAAATACCAATACAGTGATGGAGCCTGTATCCCAAGCCGGTTGGCCAAGCGTCTCATACTAAATTTTTCTATCCCATCCTCTCCAAGAAGCTCCCACGACGTTTCTATAATTTTATCCTCTGAAATCTGAGGCTGCTGCTTTTTCATCATCATCCACCCTTTTATCTAACAGTGTAAGTTTATGCTTTACAGGTTCATAAAAGGATGATATCATCTAACACTGTAAGAGGCAACCTTACACTGTTAGATAGAAACCCTACTAAAACGCGTTTATTAAATTGTTGGATAAAAGTTGTCATTGTATAGTATTTAAATTTTTTTATTAATTATAAAGAAAGTAGTGATTAAACATGGATGCAGAAAACCTCTATTATTTTGAAAAAGCACCTGTCGCAAAAGCTGTAGCTCACTTTGCAGTACCAATGATGATTGGTTCATCAATGAATGTTATATATTCCCTTCTTAATGCTTATTTCCTTGGAACACTCCATAATACTGCCATGTTAACTGCACTCGCATTAACATTGCCGTTATTCGCAATCATAATGGCATTTGGCAATTTAGTGGGCATGGGCAGCGGTACATTTATTTCCCGTTTACTAGGAGAGAAAAAATATAATGATGTCTTGCATGTGTCTTCATTTGCCTTTTACAGCAGTTTAATTCTCGGTCTTATTATGATAGTCGTAGGTCTTCCGTTGATTGATTCAATTGTTCATGGCTTGGGAGCAATGTCAGACTCCTTTATATTCACAAAAGAATATGTAACAGTTATGATTATTGGTTCCCCATTCGTTATATTGTTTTTCACACTGGAGAATATCGTACGCTCAGAGGGTGCAGCAATTACATCGATGATTGGGATGATTCTCAGTGTTGTTTTAAATATTATTCTTGATGCTTTAGTCATCTTCGTATTCCATTGGGACGTGATTGGTGTTGCAACTGCTACAGTTATTTCTAACTTGGCTGCGAGTGCCTATTTCGCCTACCATATAGGAAAAAAGAGCCCATTTTTAACGATCTCTTTAAAATGGTTTAAAGCCTCCAAAGAGATTTTGAGCAATGTAAGTAAAGTTGGAATTCCAATCTTTATCATGAGCATCTTTTTAGGTGCAATGTCGCTTATCTTTAACCATTTTCTTGTCGATTACGGGGAACAGGCTGTAGCGGCATACGGAATTTCATCTCGTTTATTGCAATTTCCTGAGTTTATTGTAATGGGCTTATGTGAAGGAGTCGTGCCATTAATTGCCTTCGCTTTCACAGCAAATAAATTACGTATGAAAACTACGATTGGATTTACGATTAAAGCAATTGTGACGTTAGCAGTCGTGTTCGGCATCGCCGTTTACTTTGTATCCGACCACTTAATCGGTTTATTTACAACTGACCCGCAATTAATTGAAATGGGCAGCTATATTTTACATGTAACGTTTCTATCCTTGTTCATTACAGGAATGACCACACTATTTACAGGCATCTTCCAAGCAACAGCACAAGGAACTGCCGCATTTATTATGTCCATTATTCAAGGAATTACGCTGATTCCTGTATTGTTTATTGCCAATCATTTATATGGATTTGAAGGGGTCGTTTGGTCGATTGTCATTGCAGATGCCGTCGCATTTCTTGTTGGTGCCTTTATGCTGTATGTTCTGCGTAATAAATTGCAGCCGGAATTGGATAGTTTAGTAGAAAACATATAACCAAAGTAATCTCATTAACAGCTGTATTCAAAAGAAGAATCTATATAGATTCTTCTTTGAGTTTATTTTTACTATCTGTACTGGAATATGACCGGAAAATTACTGAAGTAACTGCATTAAAGATATTTAAATTTAATGGAGCACGCTATGCTAAAAGTCCCGATAGATTTGAAGAAGATAAGTGATGAATAAAGAAGGATGAAAATGAAGGTTATAAAGCTCATCAATTTTTTTGCTAATCTGAAGAATAACACACAGAAATTAATATCTTATTACTCACATAAAGATTATTTCTATTAAATAGTAAAGAAAGCTATAACTGGCTTTCCTTTTTAAAGATATCCCCTTATAAAAAAGAAATATAAACCCCTACTTACAGCAAGGTTTAGCCATCACTTGATAACGAAGTCCCGGCCAACTCCGCCTGAGTAATTCCCCTTAAATCAATAGGATATGTAATTGCAAAAAGCCCCTCTAATTAGGGGCTTTTAACATACTAAGTAAAAAAAAGACCTTACCCGTAAAGTTTACATAAGAATAAGGTCTGCAATAATACTTGAACTTAATCAGCAATATTTATTATATAGTAAAAAATTCCTAATTCCAAGTAAAAAGACCTATAAATAGAATTTTACTAAAGGCTTTTTTAAAATATTTAACAAGGGGTTCTCCTACATCACACGTTTAAACATCTTCTCCATCTCATAAGAAGAATAATGAACAATAATCGGCCTGCCATGTGGGCAAGTGAAAGGATCTGATGTGTGGCGGAGCTCTTCAAGCAAACTTTCAATCTCGTCATTGCGGAGATGGCGGTTTGCTTTGATGGAGCCTTTGCAGCTCATCATGATGGCTGCTTCTTCCCGGAGCAGCTTGATGTCGACTTTTTTCATGGCAAGGACTTGTTCGATCATTTCTTCAATTGTTTCTATTTCTTCGTCCTTTGGAAACCATTGCGGATGGGAGCGGACGAGATAGCTTTGCTGGCCGAATGGCTCGAGGAAGACGCCGACTTTTTCTAGTTCTGCTTTGTTTTCCTCTATCTTCATCCATTCATCTAATGAGTATTCCAATGTAAGTGGAATCAGCAGCTCTTGCAGCTCGTTATGAACTTCACCGACTTTTTCGCGGTAAAATTCGTATTTGATGCGCTCTTGGGCGGCATGCTGGTCGATAATGTACAAGCCTCTTTCGTTTTGAGCGAAAATATAGGTGCCATGCATTTGCCCAATTGGGTATAATGGCGGAACGCGGTTTTCCGCTGCCACATCTTCGAGCACTTCCTCTTCCCACGTGTCTTCGCTGGTATCCACTACTGGTTCTGGAACATTTGGAAAAGCAGTTTCTTCTGTGTATAGTGGCTCCTCAACCGGAGGCTCTTTCATTGAAAACAGTTCTGGCAGCTCTGCATTTAGGAGCGGAGCTGTGTCTACTGGTGCATAATCAATGCTTGTATTGGAGAAAGCAAATGGCTGTGCCTGCTGTTTCGGCATTTCCTGACGATTTTCCCTGGCTTGGTCAAAGGAGAACGCTGTTTGCTCGTCCTTCGGTGCTTTCGCTTTTTCACGGATAAAGCCGGCTGGAATTAATTCCTTCTTTTTGAACGCTGCTTTAATACTCTCACACACCAGTTCATTGAGCTCTTGCTCCTTGCTGAAGCGAACCTCCATTTTAGATGGATGGACGTTAACATCGACTAGCATCGGGTCCATTTCCACATTCAAAAGAACGATTGGAAATCGGCCAATTGGCAGCAATGTATGATAGCCTTCTTGAATACTGCGCACAAGGGAGTAGTTCTTAATAAACCTGCCGTTAATCATCGTTGAAATATAATTGCGGGAGGCTCTCGTTATTTCAGGGAGCGCCATAAAGCCTGAAAGGGTAAAGTCCAGTGACTTTCCTGTTATTGGAATCATCTTTTTCGCTATATTTAACCCATAAATACTTGCCAAAACTTGCCTAACATCGCCGTTTCCGTTCGTATGAAGCAGCTTCCTGTCATTATGAACAAGGCGGAAGCTGATCTCAGGGTGCGATAATGCCAGCCTGTTAACGATATCTGTGATATTGCCAAGCTCTGTATGAATGGATTTCATGTATTTCAAACGTGCCGGTGTATTAAAGAACAGATTAGAAACAGTGATTTCCGTGCCTTTTCGTCCTGGAGCGCTCTCTTGCTTCTTAAGATGACCGCCTTCAAGCTCGACCATTGTACCTTTTTCTCCAGTTGATGTTGTCAGTACTACATGGGAGACAGAAGCGATACTTGGCAAAGCCTCGCCTCTGAAACCTAATGTGCGGATGCGGAAAAGATCGTTTTCATCCTTAATTTTACTTGTAGCATGACGGGAGAAGGCAGTCAGCACATCCTCTTCCTCAATGCCTGCGCCATTATCGAGAATGCGGATGCTTTGCAGGCCTGCTTCCTCGATAAAGATTTCGATATTGGTGCTGTTTGCATCAATGCTGTTCTCTACTAATTCTTTAACAACAGAGGCTGGCCTTTCGACTACTTCTCCTGCAGCGATTTTATTGGAAAGTGCATCATCGAGTTGAAATATCTTTGCCACTGTTTTCACCTCTTCTTTTATGTGAACTTAATCGTTTTTTATCTTTTTATGCAGTTCATATAATGTGTTTAATGCCTGCATTGGTGTCATATCTAAAATATCGAGTGATTTGATTTTCTGAAGAATTTGTTTTTCCTTTCCTGCCAATTTAGCAGCAGGTTTTTGGTTTTGCATTTCATCAAAGAATGACAGCTGGGCATCTCCATTACTCTCAACTGCTGGAGTTTCCTCCTTCACAATCACTTGTGCAGCAGCTTGCTTGCCATCTTCTTTCTGCTCAAGTGACAACAGAAGCTCTTGCGCCCTGTCAATCAGCTCTGGCGGAAGCTCTGCCAATTGTGCGACATGAATTCCGTAGCTCTTGTCTGCCGCTCCTTCTTTAATCTTATGAAGGAAGACGACTTTGCCGTTTTGCTCCATGGCACTTACATGAACATTGCTTAGGCGGGCAAGCTCTTGATCGAGCACTGTGAGCTCATGATAATGGGTAGAGAATAATGTTTTCGCACCGACTATATCATGAATATGCTCAATTATTGCTTGAGCAAGGGCCATGCCATCATAGGTGCTTGTCCCCCTGCCAATTTCATCAAATAAAATCAAACTGTCCTTTGTTGCATGCAGCAAGGCATTGCGAGCTTCTAGCATTTCTACCATAAAGGTACTTTGTCCAGAAATCAAATCATCTGCTGCCCCGATTCTAGTGAATACTTGGTCAAAGATTGGCAATGTCGCTTCCTCTGCCGGGACAAAGCAGCCGATTTGTGCAAGAATGCTAGTTAAAGCCACTTGCCTCATATACGTGCTTTTACCAGACATATTCGGACCTGTAATGAGCAGCAGCTCTCTGTCAGCATCCATTAAACAGCCATTAGCCACATAGCTTTGTGAATTCATCACCTTCTCGACAACAGGATGGCGTCCATTTTGAATGTGCAGCACTCTTTCAGAAGAAAAAGCAGGTTTCACATAACGGCGGTCTTCGCTGACGGTTGCGAAGCATTGGAGCACATCTAGTGCGCTGACGGTTTTCGCTAACATCTGCAGTCTTGGAATATAGTCTTTCACCGTTTCACGGATGATTGTGAACAAGTCGTATTCCAGCTCTACTATTTTTTCTTCTGCCTGTAAAATCAGGCTCTCTTTTTCCTTCAGCTCTGGTGTTATATAACGTTCTGCATTTGCCAATGTTTGTTTTCGCTCGTATTGGCCTTCCTGCAGCAAATGCACATTTGCTCTCGTCACTTCTATATAGTAGCCAAACACACGGTTATAACCGATTTTTAACGACTTAATCCCTGTTTTTTCCCGCTCTTGCCGTTCTAGCTGGGCAATCCAGGTTTTACCGTTGCGGCTCGCATCTCTGTATTTGTCAAGCTCTTCATTATAACCATCAAGAATGATATTGCCTTCCTTGACAGATAGCGGCGGATTTTCCACAATCGCTGTTTCCAGCAAATCTGTAACCTCTTCACAAGGGTCCAGTTCACTTGCAAGCAAGTTTGCTTCATTAGTGCCGAATTGAGCGACAAGCTCTTGAATTGCTGGAATTTGCTGCAGCGATTTCTTCAACTGCACAAGATCCCGTGCATTCACATTCCCGAAAGCAACTCTTCCGGCAAGTCTTTCTAGGTCGTACACTTCCTTCAGCTTTTCGCGCAAGTCCATTCTTTCGAAATAATGGCTGATCATGACCTCTACCATGTTTTGTCTTTCAGCGATTTTATCTCTGTTCAAGAGCGGACGGTCAATCCATTGCTTTAAGAGCCTGCCTCCCATTGCTGTTTTCGTCTCATCCAACAGCCACAGCAAAGAGCCTTTTTTCCCTTTCGAGCGGATTGTTTCTGTCAGTTCAAGATTGCGTTTTGAGAAATAATCAATTTTCATAAAGTCATCAATCACATATACAGACACGGGCTGCAAGTGATCAAGGCTTCGTTTTTGTGTTCGGTAAAGATAAGCAAACAATCGGCTCACAGTAGATTGCAGTGCTTCATCATGGACTTCAGCCAACAACACACCATACTGCTCTAAAACAGCAGCATCGTTTTCATAGGACAAAGTTAAATGAGCACGCTCCTGCATGCGTTTTTTGCTGTCTTCTGGAAAATCTGGGCTGATGATGACCTCCTTTGCTCCTGACAAGGACAATTCATTTAAAGCTGCATCAAAACCCGTTGTTTTAGTCGCTTTACACTCACCTGTTGACAGATCACTATAGGCAAAACCATATGTATGGTTATCCAATACCGTGATTGTGGCAATATAGTTATTTTCCTTATCGGAAAGGTTTCGCCCTTCCATCATCGTTCCAGGTGTAATCAGCTGAACAACTTCCCTGCGGACAACTCCCTTTGCCTGCTTCGGGTCTTCTGTCTGCTCGCATATTGCCACCTTATAGCCGCGCTCAACGAGCTGCTCGATATAGTTCTTCGCTGAATGGTGGGGAACTCCGCACATTGGAATCCGTTCATTTCCCCCGCCTTCCCTGCTCGTCAGCGTGATTTCCAATTCTTGTGATGCTTTAATTGCATCATCAAAAAACATTTCGTAAAAATCGCCTAAACGGAAAAATAAAAAGGCATCCTGGTAATCTGCCTTTACTTGTAAATATTGTTGTATCATGGGCGTGTACGTTGTCATAAAATCCTCCAAAAAGATGTTGCTCACATTAATTCAAATTTATTATTCTACCATTATAGCATATCGGGACACTTTGTTTCAGGTGGTTCCTTCTGCCAGAAAAAAAACAGTCTGCTTTAAGCAATTGCTTAAAGCAGACTGTTTTTTAAAAAATAAGAACTAGGAGAACCTCCTAGTTCTATTCTTCTTCTGAGCCTACAAGGAAATCAGGGTTCAAATCTTCAAACTCTTCATCCTCAACATCCAAGCCCCATACATCATCGCCATCATGTTCTTTATGCTCTGGGAACACTTCAACAACTACTTTTGTTTCCCCGATTACTTCCACTAAAAATTCTCTTTCCACATGAACGATGATTTTGTTGCCGTTTGGTGAGATAACTGCTTCAATGCAGTTCGGTTGCTGAAGCACACGTGCAATCACATCATGATCATCAAGGCAATCTGGATCACGATATTTTAATTTCACGATATCTGTATATTCAACCCGTTCAGTTACGACTTCTGTTTGTGTGTTGTCGTTATAGGAATACCAAACGTTGATATCGTAGTAACCGCTTATTTCTACTGTCTTGCCATTCTTTTCCGCTTCGTACGTATGGTTGATGATCCAGCACCCTAAAATGCTGGAAGGGCTGTTGTCTGGGCAGATCGTATGGTTGGATTTTGTAAATTTACGTCCTTTCGCAACGACTGCCTTTGTAATAATCTCTCTATATTCTCCCATTTTCGAGCGAAACCTCCTCATTCATTTTCATTTCATCCTATGCGGGATAGGAGACTAGTGTGCGATAATTTTTGAAGCTGATAAATTAAAGCTTAAGCCTAATTCATTGTATGAAAATGGAGGGCAAATGTGCCGAACAACAGGAGATTTTCTAGACGAACAACTTAATTTTCTTGCAAGTATGTTTTTGCTACAGTTCCAGCGAAAGCCGAATCATGTCTCTGCATATAATCCCGTTTTCAATGATTTCTTCCTCATAATCTTTAAAAAAATCAAAATCGATACCAACAATACGGAACCCGCATTTCTGATAAAATGCCAGCTGACCGATACTCGAGTTGCCTGTGCCAACGTCTATCTGCCTGAATCCTTGCTGTCTTGCCCAATTAATGGCATCATGCACAAGCAGCTTTCCGATACCGCGTCCTTGCATCGCTTCAGCGACTGCAATATTCACTAATTCCACAACTTTAGGTCGTGTTGGCAGAAGAACATATACACCTGCTATTGTGTTATTACTGTCTGCCACAAAACATTGTCCTCTGCTTAAATAATCATGGATATGACTAGAAGAAGGATCTGCAGACAGCAGCAGTGTTAACGGAGGTGTTTCATTTACTGACAGTTTACGTATATTCATCTCCAATCTCTCCTTTATCCATAAATAATTCTTTCTAAGCTTTAAAAAAACCTTCCTAACAAAAAAAGCCTGATAAGCAAAGGCTTATCAGGCTTACATTCATTTATCGTACTGCTTCTTCTAATTTATCAACAAAAATTCCTGTATAGTTGATGCTTGCTGCAAGCTTCTTCATTTGCATTTTGGAAATAGCAGATGATGGATTAATCATGATGATTTTTTTGAAGCCGTTAGACATATACAGCTTGAAGCATCCTTCTAAAACTGGGAGCATATCAGGCTTAGATGCAGCAAGATTGGTTGAATCAATAACTAATGTATATGTTGCTGGAACGATTGATTTAACATGCTTATTATACTCAGCAAGAAACGACTGACCATCTTCTTCTTTCATAAATCCGCTGACAGTAATAAATAATTCCTTTGTTGCTTCCTTTTTTTCAAATGTAAACATAATAATTTCCTCCTAAAATTGATATAAAAGTGATGACATACTATAGCCGACAGCTACAGAGCAAAAAACTACCTTATCTCCGTCTTTTATTCTTTTTCGTTCAAGAGCATCATGGAGCGCAAATATCGGGCTGGTTACGCCTGTATAACCAAACTTTTCACCTACAAATGTATAGTTGTCTAGACCAACCTTAAGTTTCTGCAATGCTTCTTCCACTTCTGGTCTGGAAAACTGAGAAAAAATCCAGTGGTCAATCTCCGCTGGCTGCACATTATGCCGAGAGAGCATGGCAGTAATCAGCTTTTTCCATTCGTCAGAGAAAAAGCTGACATCATGGGGATCAAACCGAAGTTTTTTACTTGCAGCAGGGATGTTCTCATTAAACAGTTGAGAAAATCCTACAGCTGGATACATGACGAAGTCTGCAAGACTTGCATCTGTGTGATAATTGCTTGCTATAAGTCCAATAGGCTCTTCTGTTTTTTCCAGAACTACAGCACATGCGCCGTCTGCAAAGTTAGGATACATAACAGTATCATCTTTTCTGGCGATATTGCTTACATACACACTGCCGATAATAAGTGCTCTCTGAAGGTCTGCACGGCTCTTCAAAAATGCATTCACTTGATCAATATCTGACAGCATTCCAATACAGTTAGCATTCATATCATAGACAATATGAGCATTTTTCGCCCCTAATATACGATTAAGGAGAAGTGCGTTGCTTGGATAAGTGTATTCGGGTGTGTCAGAGACAAAAACAATCATATCCAGTTCTTCTGCTTTAGTATTAGTACTATCAAGTGCTTTTACTGCTGCTTCGCTTGCCATCGTAATGGTGTTTTCTTTCTCCGGATTAACTAAATATCGTTCTTTCCTGCCAAGATGGTTCATCAATCCTTCTGCTTCTAGGCCTAATGCGTGAAAATGGTCTATAAAAAACTGATTATCATATTTTGTTTCTGGGTGGGCAATGCTAACACCCTTAATTTTGACTTGATTAGCCAACTTGCTCACACTCCCCCAAATTTCATAAAAAAAATCCACCCGAAAAAGGATGGATTGGTATCTGTCTCCTTTTCGGCAACCTGGCAATCATTGCAGCTTAACCACTGCTTTAGACCCATAGCTTTGCGTCCTTATTTTTCAATAAGTTTGCTAGTATCGAAGGCTTATCTTCTCATGTACGAGATTATTTTAGTATATTTATTTTCCTCCGTCTAGTATTTTAGAACTATTAAAGAAAGGTAAATATAACCAATTATTTGTATTTACCTAGTTTTATATACCTATAAACCCTCATCAAGTTAGATGTGTTGTACAATTATACAAGCTGCATCTCCAGCTGTTATCAATAAATGAAAAATTTGTAAAGGATGTATTTTTCAGCGGATGTTCCACACTAACTTGCGGGTCAAGCTCAGCTATAAGCATAGTTAGAAGTGCACCATGACTGACTATCAATATATTTTGATGTATTGCTTTGTCTAATCTTTCCCTTCTAAAGGCTTGTGTGCGTGCTTTGACACTTTCAACAGACTCTATCCCTAAGTCTAGCTCACGCCAATCCTCGCCCCATCTTGCTATTCTTTCTCGTTCTGTTGTTCCTTCTATCATTCCTCCGCCTGTTTCGCGCAGCCTTGTATCAAAAATAACCTTTATTTGCAGTCTTTCTGCCATGATTTCAGCGGTTTGTCGCTCTCATTAAGTCACTTGTGTAGATTACATCCCAATTATCTTGGCAAAGACGGTCTGCAAGCAAACGAGCTCCATCTACTCCCTCTTTATCTAAAGGAATATTGCTGCTCCCTTGTGCCCTTCCCTCTCTATTCCAAGCTGTACTGCCATGGCGAATTAATCCCAGTTTCATCTTGTTTTTCTCCCTCCTATAAAAAATGCTTTCCACTAGGAAAGCATTTTTAGCTATGTCTATGCAGCTCATGTGCCAGATATATCATTACTTGCCTTTTCAAAGCACAAATTAACCGTTCGTTCTAATGAGCGGGTTCGATGCATCACATTTGCCGGCACAGTATACATGTCACCTGGCTTTAAGCTTACTGTTTGGTTATTTTCCAAATCAATAAACAGCTCCCCTTCGATCACAATAAACAGCTCATCACAATCCTCATGCTTATGCCAATGATATTCTCCTTCAATGACAGCTATCCGAAGAGCGTGATCATTTACCTCACTTACTATAAAATTACTGTATTCTGCCTTACCCTTTGTCAACTCTAATAAATGAATTAACTCTAACTGTCCCTTTTTAACCAGCCTGCTCACATCCTGCCTTTCATTTTCATTTAATATTTCTCTGCTTATTTCTAATCTCCTGTTTTTTTTATAAAAAGGATAAAAGTAGTAAGAATGGTTAATCTATACATAGTGAATAAAAGGAGGAATAGTTATGGAGCAATCTTTATATGAAAAAGTTGGCGGAGAAGAAGCAATTTCTAAAGTAGTTGATTATTTCTATAATGAGTTAGTATTAAAGGATGAATCAGTAAGTCATTTTTTTGAGCATACAAATATGGAAAAACAACGCAGTCATCAGACTAAATTTATCAGTTTTGCATTAGGCGGACCGAAGCAATATACAGGAAAGGCAATGGCAAAAGCGCATGAAGGAATGAATATCCAGCCGGAACACTTTAATGCAATCGTCAAGCATTTGCATGATGCACTAGCTCATTACGGTGTAGAGGAGAACGATATCCAGACCGCTTTAGAAAAGGTTGGCGGCTTAAAGGACGATATTTTGTACAAATAAAGAGCAAAAGAAGGTTTACCCTTCTTTTGCTCTTTCCACTTACTATTTAAGGTTTGGCAAGATCATCCCGGTTAACTGCATGCGGCGGTTCTTCCATCCAGCCGTTTTCCATCATTATTTTTGCCCCGTTTGTCACAAACATCATAATATTCATAAGCGATTTCGTATACATAACTCCGATATCATGTCTGCCATTTACAGCAAGAGAATTTCCGAACGCTCTTATTTTCATGGAAAACATGTCAACTTTATGAAAAAGCATCAGCTTATCAGAAAAGGGCGCAAACGTCGAGGTTGTTATTAAATGGTCTAAGTATTCGGGAGACGGCAAGTTTTCCTCATGAAGTAAAAGCTTGTACC
Source organism: Bacillus sp. Au-Bac7 (assembly GCF_021341655.1). Lineage (NCBI taxonomy): Bacteria > Bacillati > Bacillota > Bacilli > Caryophanales > Bacillaceae > Bacillus > Bacillus sp. Au-Bac7. The sequence continues at coordinate 1,237,650 of NZ_JAJTTG010000001.1, forward strand.
GTTCCACATTCTTATGCGTCATCTCTTTCCCTCTTATAAATAAGCTTTTCACTTTTTCCTGTCTTGCAACTTGACCGAAAGCCAGTATTAGCGCTTTGCTTGTGACATTGTTTTCGATATTGTCGTAAAGATGGGTAATCTCCATCGCATGAAGAGGGCGAACTTTCCCAATATATCCATTCAGAAAATTTTCGTTGGCAAATTCAGGCCTGTCTTGCACTGGAATAAGCGGCGGCTTCTTAATAAAGCCCTTCCTTAATAGAATCATTTTAATTTGCTCCATCAATTGCATCGTTGCATCCATACAATAAACGAAAAAATCACGAACATCCTCACGATAGACGAGGGGAATGGCTATTTGATAGATGCTCAAACCTGCTTTGGCTGCGTATTTTAAATAATGAACATAGAATTCATCTTCAAATAGCTTAGGAGCATTTAAATTAACATCCTTTTCTGTGAAGCCGACAGGAAATGGAATCTTATCTTTTTTAAATATTTCCTTCGTCGTTTCCAGGAAAACATCCGATAAGTGTAAAGCATTCTTTAATAATGCTTTAATATCCTCATCCTCCACATGCTGTAAATAATAGCTCAGTATGCATCTCGACATGCTGTTTCCCATATAGGTTGCCCACAGCTTTGCCACTTCTGCCGAAGTAAGTGGTTCATTCGGACTTGATTTATGTGAGCCTATTTTAATCGGTTTGATTGTATTCAAGGCATATTCCTCCACGTCGGTTTTGCTTATTTTTTCCGTGAAGGAATCAGATTATACAAAGGATTAGTTACTCTTACAGCAGACCTACCAACTGAAGACCATGAACAATTCCGTCTTCTTCCACCGATTTCGTTACATATTTGGCACAAGCCTTTATATGCTCCTCTGCATTGCCCATTGCCACACTGTTAACAATAGCTGTCAGCATTTCCAAATCGTTTTCACCATCGCCAAAGGCATATTGGTTCTCTTTAGCAATGCCGAGCTTTTCGGTCATTTTGGCAATACCTCGAGCTTTTGAGCCGCCTTTAGGCAAAATATCGACAGATACAGGATGCCATCTGACAAAGTCGAAGTCTTCAGAGACTTGTTCATACTGCTTTTCTTCCCCCTCCTGGCAGAATAATAGCGACTGGAACAGGTCTCTGTCTTTATAATAAAGAGGATCATGTGTTGGAAAATGGGCTATTTTCAGTGTTTGGATGCTTTCTTGTATAAAGATATGCTCCGGAACATTTGCTCTCATATCCTCATGGTCCATATACACTACCGGATGGTCATTTAGCAATGCGGCTTCGGCAAGCTTTTCCAATGATTGAATATTTAATGGGTTCTTATATATAACCTCGCCATTTAACACGACATACTGTCCGTTGTAGCTGACATACGAATCGATTTCAAGCTCCTTGCGTAAATCTTCGAACATAAACGGCGCTCTTCCTGTAGCAATCGCTACCTCATGGCCTTTTTCTTTTAATTGGAAAATTGCTTCTTTGGCAGACTGAGGCAATTGCTTTTCATGTGTAAGCAAAGTCCCATCTATATCAAAAAATATAATGCTTTTCTCGTTCATTTCATTCCCTGCTTTCTATTAGTAATCCTGCTGTAAAAATAACTCCGCTGTTATGTCTATTACTTGAAGTAACAGCTTAATTTTCATTTAGTTTACGGTATGAAACGCATTTCAGGTCAATTATTAATTGTGTAAACGCATTAAATCATATTATTTCTTTGTTTTTTTCTGTTGACCTATACAGAAAATAACAGCATACCGAGCATAAGAGAGCAAGCAGTCCTATAAATCCATAACCAAATTTCAAACCAATGATTTCACTGTTCGCTGCACCAAGGCTATTTGCAGCTATACGAGCTGTATCAATGATAAAGCCAATTAAGAAATTTCCGATCACACTCGCTATTCCCATTAAAGTAACGGTAAAAGTGATCGCAGCTCCCGTTCCAATCGGGTATCTCTTGGCGAGCAATGCCATAATCGTTGGATATACCAGGGCTATGCCTATGCCAGAAATGCAAAAGAAGATGGCGCCTTTTTCTCCGATAAGAATTCCTGCAATGGTGCAAATACCAGAAAAAGCCGAAAAGTACATGATGGACCGAGCAAAGCCAATCTTGTCTGTTACAGGACCTAGCAAAAGCCGTGCAAGCATAAAAAACAGAAAGAATAATGACAGCATATTCGATGCTTCCTTTATATCCCAGCTATATGCCTGCACTAAGAAATTGATCAGCCAGCCGCCTACTGCCATTTCTGAGACGACTCCTAACGAAAGAACAGCGACAATCAGCCATGCAACCCTGTCCTTAATCAAAGACTTAAAGGAAGCACCGTCGCCGTCACTTTTACTTTCAGCCGGAAATTTACTAAAAAGAGACGGTAGAATCGGCAATAAGGATAAAGCTAAAAACAAAAAATACATGCCGCGCCATCCGACATCTCCTTCTCCCCAATGCCAATCCATCACAGAGGCAGCGAAAATTGGTGCGACAGTGGAGCTTAATCCATAAAAGAAATGAGAGATATTCAGCATGGTACCTGTATTTTTTGTAAAAATTCTGGCTGCCATAATGCCAAGGGCAATCTCTAGCATGCCATTCCCTAAATATAAAACAAAAAAGGCAGCAGACAGCGAAGGAAAACTTGCTGACAGATAAATGAATACTCCTGAAAAGGTCATAAGTAGGAATGCAGAGATTCCTGTCCATTTCACTCCGATTCTGTCAGACATCCAGGATGTATAGGAGCATGCAAGAAGATAGCCGAATGAGTTTAAGGCTAAAAGCAAACCAATCTGCGTCTGACTAGCACGAAAGTCTTGTTGAATAAGCGGAATAGCCGGACCTTTTATATTTTCCGAAAAACCAAAAATCAAAAAACCGCCGAAAACTATACTTATGAGCAAATAGTGATTCCATTTACGATCCAACGGATTTTTTTGCAGCACAGCGCTTGCTGTATCGTCTTGTTTGTAATTTAAATTAGCCATAGACTTTCCTTTCTTTAGTCGGTTCTGTTCAATATGTATTTTGCAAAGAACTCTTGTGTCAACTACTAGAGGTCTATGCTAAAAAGCAAAGTTTTATCGATTAATTTCAATTCGATTATTGTCCTTTTCCCTCCTGTTTGCTGAATTTAGATAATGTTTTTATATTAGTCAGCACCTAAAAATATGACCAGCTCTCCCTAGAATCAGTTAAACACATCTAGAATATTAAATTCTTGATGGTTTGCTCTTTTCCTGCCTAAGCTTTGTAAAGAAAAAGAATAAACAGACACAAAATTTTCGGATGTTTTTCGGTTGTAACAAACTGATTATGATAAACTATATTTTGCAATTCATGCTTTTTATTATTATGGCAAGAAATTATTTTTAATGGAGAAGGAGAAATTTACATGCATGAAAAACTAAAAACCATTCCCTCCCTTTCTTCGAATTCTATTTATATGGGTCTTATACTCGCCATTGTGGGGGGCTTTCTTGATGCTTATACTTTTGTCAGCAGAGACGGAGTGTTTGCTAATGCCCAAACAGGAAATATGGTGCTTTTAGCTGTTAAGGCAGCAAACGGCGAATGGAAAGGGGCTCTTTTGTATATCCCGCCTATCATTGCCTTTATATTAGGTGTACTTGTTTCTGAAATAGTGAAAATACCGCATGTACGGCATGTTTTATACAGCTACCGACGCTCTATTCTAATATTGGAGTTTTTTGTTCTTGTGTTTGTCGGCTTTTTGCCATTAAGTGTGCCAAACATGCTTGTGACTGTCAGCATCGCTTTTGTTTCTTCCTTACAGATTTCCACATTCAATAAAGTGGACAAATGGGCCTATAACTCGACTATTACGACAGGAAACCTGCGAACAGCAACACAGGCTGCCTATGCGGCTATTGTCGGACACGATGAGGAAGCTAAGCGGCAGTTTATTGATTTCGGTGTAATCATTCTATCTTTTTTTGCTGGTGCTTTGCTTGGAACGTTTTCTACAACTTATTTTGGAAAAACTTCGATTTGGATTGCTGCAGGCATATTAATGATTGCTATTATTTTGTATCACCGTGATAAAGGATATTATAGGAAAGGGGCACAAAATTAATAAGATAGAACAAAGCCTGCAGCAAATCTTTGCTGCAGGCTTTGTTCTGTCTTATAGCGTAAAACCTAAATATAGTACGATAATAAGGGCGACAACAAACTGAATCCATAAAATAGATGTTTTTCTTCCCTTTTTAGTGCGAATTACAATCATCTCAAGCATTGCAATTACCCATAATCCTACTAATGTTTTTAATGTATGCATAACATCAAGGCCAGTGTAGGTAAGCATCGTCACACCTGTGCCAATGATGGCTAAGTACATCAGTCTTAAAACCATATGCACAATTTTACTTCCTTTGTCTTTGCCGCTCTTATGCAGAAGCAAAGATACCACAAAAAGAATCAAGGCAACCGACCATGCCGTTATATGTATATGTCCCAAACTTTTCCCCCTCCTTTCACTCTCTCAAATCTTATCATAGAATAAAAAAAAATATCCAATAAAACTATCAATTTCCAACTACTTATTTTATAACTGTCCAAACGCCTTGCAATATGGGCAGAACTGCTTTCAGCCCCTCTAACTGGATTCTTCCGAGAACCGAAAGTTCTATAGAAATGCTTGAAATTTTAATTTTAATATTATAACATAGTGAACGTTGTTTATAAAAAATACAATAGATAGTTAACAGAAAAAACAAAATCTTTGGCTTTTTTAGCCTTACTTAGTCAGCATGATGTTCCACTGCTTAATGTATGATTTATAGATTTGATGTCTCCGATTATTTTCAGAAATTTTTAGAAATACTAATAAGGACCGGCAAGGCCCCTAAAGACAAATCATTCTTTAAAAGTTAGACATTTGTTAATGAACAGCATTGAGACTTACGAAGTGGCAGCATCTGGTGATTTTTTCATTTGGCTATTATTTTTTGAAAATTGCTATCTTTACGATTTCGCCATTCAATAATCGTGAAGAGTATTTTCGAAAAGTAGTTAACTTTTATATTTGATCTAAGTTCTGGAGGTTTTATCGTGTCAACTAAAGTACCATTTTCCTTTATTATTATTATTGGCCTGATGTTATTTGCACTGTTTTTTGGTGCAGGAAACCTTATTTTCCCGGCCATGCTTGGCCAATCAGCAGGCAGTGAAATCTGGTCAGCTAATGCTGGGTTCCTTGTTACTGGTGTTGGCTTGCCACTTCTCGGTGTACTAGCTTTCGGCTTTTCCGGGAAAGAAGACTTGCAGTCATTAGCGAGCCGTGTACACCCACTTTTCGGGATTATCTTTACAACGGTTCTTTATTTAGCAATTGGCCCATTATTCGCTATACCGCGTACAGGCAATGTATCTTTTGAGATTGGTGTTAAGCCATTTGTGACAGAAAGTTCTGCCGGTATTGCCCTTCTTATTTTCACTATTATCTTTTTTGCTATTACTTGTTTCTTGTCTCTTAACCCAGCTAAAATAGTAGACATAGTCGGCAGATTCTTAACGCCAATCAAGTTAACATTTATCGGGATTTTGGTTGTTGTTTCCGTCATTTTCCCTATTGGTAAGTTTCAAGCTCCAACAGAGCATTATATGACAAACTCGTTTTTCAACGGGTTCCAAGAAGGATATTTAACAATGGACACACTTGCGTCCTTTGTGTTTGGAATAATTATTATCAATGCTATTCGTGAAAAAGGTGCTACTACTAGAGGCCAAATCATGAAGGTTTGTTTAATGGCAACAGCAATTGCGGCTGTCATCCTTGCTGCTATTTATTCAGCACTTTCCTTTATGGGTGCATCTAGTGTGGAAAAGCTCGGTTATTTAGACAATGGCGGAGAAGTTTTAGCTCGTGTTTCTGACTACTATTTTGGAACATACGGCGGAGTATTGCTTGGCTTGATGATTACAGTCGCTTGTTTAACAACTAGCGTCGGACTAATCACATCTTGTTCTTCCTACTTCCATAAGCTGTTCCCGTCTATTTCGTATAAAGCAATTGCAATCAGTTTATCCGTATTTAGTGCAGTAATTGCCAATGTCGGTTTGACTGAGTTAATTACGATTTCTGTGCCTGTGTTGACTATTATTTATCCACTGGCGATTGTGCTTATATTCCTGACTTTCCTTCATCCACTTTTTAAAGGAAGACCAGCAGTATATCAAATAAGCCTATTGTTTACATTTATCGTCAGCCTAGTGGACAGTTTGCAAGGAACTGTATTAAAAATTTCAGCACTTGATTCGTTCTTTGCAAGTTTCCTGCCAATGTACGGCATTGGTTTAGGATGGATTTTTCCTGCTATAGTCGGCGCTATAATCGGCTATGTAGTGCAGCTTAACAAAGAGAGTGTTGCTACTTTAAATAAATAGATCAAACGAAAGAAAAAAGGAGACTGACGCAATTGTCAGTCTCCTTTTTTCATGCTATTTGACAAAAATTTATAAAAAAAGCAAGACTGGTAAATCGTTCTAGTTCCATGTATAGTACAACTATCTTCTTATGAAAGGAATGTTTTACTTGTTTTATAAATTAACAAAAGAACAGCAGCAGCTAATGGTTTCGGAAATACAAACGTTTTTTGCAGCTGAACGGGACGAGGAAATATCAGAATTCGCAGCGGAAAGCGTGCTTGAGTTCTTTAAGGACACGATTGCTCCTCATTTTTATAATGCTGGCGTTATGGATGTCAAAAATTTAGTGGAAGAGCAATTCTCTGCTATTGAAGATGAAATTTTAACATTGGAAAAACCAATCAGAAAATAGAATCCCTTTTTCCTGCATATACCATTATTCAATGTACATATAGGAGCTGCCAAAGTAACATGCTATACTAGACTTCATTTCTTTTATAGGAGGTTTTCTGGCTATGCGTAAAACAATGCTTGCACTGCTCCTCGCTGCATTTCTTGGCTCAACGATGACTGGCTGTGATGAAATTAATCCAGGCACAGACCAGCCAGGAGAAGATGAAATCGGCGATAATGAAATTAATGACGAAGAATAAAGGCATCGAGTTTTCGATGCCTTTCTAAAAAGTAATTCAAGCTTTCCTCAATCCTCATTATTTGCGTATTTCAGTTCATATCTCTCTTTTTTTGCAAGCCTGAAAGCGCCGCGATAATTGTGCCTGACTGTATTGTTCCAGCGATACCCGCAGGTTGCCGCCGTTTTATTTAATACAACGGCAACCTCTTCAAAGGCAGCAATTGCTGTACTGCCCTCACGAATATGATTCAATACCGTTTCTGCCAGTAAAGCATCTTGTTCTCTCGTAAATGTATGTGGCATTTTATCACCTTTTGTTCGTCTTGATTATCCTTAATATCGACACGAAACAGTTTAGTTTTAGTGCCATTTTACATTTCTAGCAAATCTGTTTATATCATCGTTGTACCCTTTTTCGTTTATACCCAAAAGGAAGGAATGAAAACAGCGTTGGAACCCGCTTAATTATCCTCTACATTGGCAAAAAACTCTTCCAATGTCCAATTCTTCTCTTTTATTAATTTAGCTGCTTCCTTGCCAACATAGCGATAATGCCATGGTTCATATTCATATTGGGTTATGTCAACCTTATCTTTCGGATAGCGCAGAATAAATCCATATTTATAAGCATTGTCCATTAACCATTTGCCTTCTTTATCTTCTCCGAACTCTTCCGTTAATAAGAAATTCTGACCCTCTGAAGTGATATCCATTGCTAACCCGCTTTGATGTTCACTAGAGCCGGGAATTGCTACTGCCTGCTCTGCTTGTTCTTCCCCTACATTTGCAACCTCTTGGTCAAAAACTGCAGATTGTCGTTCATATGACCTGTATCCTGAAGAGGCATAAAGAATCATACCTTCTGATTTAGCTCCATTAAACATTTCAGCAAGCGCTTCTCCTGCTTCCTTCCTCATATAGCTTTTCTCAATATCCTCATTCCCAAAGGAAAAGGAAACTTCTGGTCTGATAAGATCCTTTGGTTCATAATCACTTGGCAAATAATATTCTTTATTAACTAACGCTAATATATTTTCAGGATTCAAAATGACATTATGTCCGTCTTCTTCCTTTACTTTATTTAGATTTTCACTTGGTATGGTCCATTCCTTTGTTTCTTGATTTTCTGCCTGCTGCTGGGAAGTTTGGTTCGTGTTTTCCTCTTTTGGCTGACTCTCTTGTTGTGTCGTACTGCAGCCGCTCAAAATAAAAGCAATAGCTGCAGTCGTAATTATTTTTTTCATGTTGTCACCTTTCTTCTCTTGCTCAGTAGTCCATTTTATGTATTTCTTTCCTTCTACCTTCATTATTATAAGGGAATATTAACATTATAGAAGTGTTTGTCGACAATACCATTACAAAAAAATGACAAAACAAAAAAATATCTATTACGTTCCGAATACGAATGGCAACATAAAAACCGCTTTTTCATCTAACAATAAGGAAGAGATACATCAAGCAATGGGAGGGAATCACAAAATGCCTAGAGATGCAGACAATATTCATGTGGAAACAGAATCTCATAAGGATGGTCCAAGAGAAGGAGTCATCCCAAGTGGAAACAGTAATCAGATGGGGATTAGAACAGAAGCTGGACATAAAAAGGCAAATGCCTTCCATGTTCAATCACTGAAAGCAGATGCTGATATGCAGCAATTCAGCGATACGATAGATAATGCCTTTCCTAAATAAAATAAACAGGATGCAAAAGCATCCTGTTTAGCTCCTAATACCAAATCTTTCTTTCGCCTTTAATATAAATTCTTGCGAATCTATGTCTTCCTTTTGTTTAGTTCCGTCCGACCATTCTGTAAATGAATGATTAGTCAAAACTATACTTCCCTTATCTGTTAACAAGCTAAGCAGAGGATCTTTATTAAAACGCGACGCAGGATGATTAACGATAATTCCTTGCATTTCATTTAACTCTTTGACATCATCGAAAACTTTAGTTGAGCAAAAGGCATAACCAATCCTCCAGTCCTCATCTTTATCCTTCAGCTTGACATATAACATATAATCTCCATACTCACTCGGCTTCTGCTCTATCTTAAATTCTCCATTATCTGAAACTATTAGCTCTCCATCAAGGGGCACAGGCTTTAATGGCAGATTGGCGCCATATCCTGAATCCACCACATATTGGCGTCCATTATCCTCAAGCAATATACAAGCGTGGGTAGCTCCTGTCTTGCTCCAAGCTTGATTGGCAGGATCATAGGTAATCCCCTTAATTAGGGCGACATTTAACCCGTTTTCACGTAAAAACAAGTAAAGAAGGGAATTTATATCATAGCAAAGCCCGCCTTCTTTTCGCTCAATGATCTTATCTTGTAAATAAGCGGGAGATATCTCGCCCGTTTTCCCTCCGATTATAGCCATATTTTCAAAAGGGACTGTTTTTGCCACCTTTTCCAATACAATTTCTAGATTTTGCAACGTTATTGCTTCTGCAAGAGGGAAGCCAATTCGCTGCCGAAAGCGTTCATTTAATTCATGCATTTGTCATCCTCCTAACTATATAAAAAGATTCTCTCCTTGAAGGACAAGGACTGTCATGCCTTGCTCACTGCCTGATTCATGGCCTTCTCCCTTGTCCCACAGCACTCCCTCACCTGTTTGCAGTGTCTGTATTTGTCCGTCCGCTCCTTTAATCCAGCCTTGCCCTTCCATTATGATGAAGGCCTGTTTAACCGGAGCATCATGATAACCTACCATTCCCCCAGGCTCGACATGAATTATACCGATACTAACAGGTTCATTTGTTCGCATTAAATTCGTGTAATAAGCAGCTACGGAATTATAATTGCTGATGGCCTTGCCTGTAAGCTTATTAAATGACATTATTTCCTTCATTTAAATACCTCCTTGTTCGCCATCTTATTATCGCATACATTTATTTAAGGTCTCTAGGAAAAGCTGTTACAACTGCTTCTGTTTTTTGTAGGCTAAAGGCGTTATCTTCATTTCCTTACGAAACTTTTGAATAAAGTAGCTTGTGCTGCTGAAGCCAACCCGATAAGCGACCTCCGTAATATTGGCATCCTCTTCTTGAAGCAAAATTAAGCTTTTCTGAATGCGATAATGCTCCAAATAATTAAAGGGCGAACGGTTTAAGATCCTTTGAAAATAGCGGCAGCATTCCGATCGACTCAAATGGCCTGCTGCAGCAATATCGACAAGCTTTATTTTCTCCTCATAATGATGATGAATCCAGTCAAGCATCTGTTTCATTCTTTCATTTTTAACTGACTCTGCTTTGTTAAAGGCAGGCGGAAGTCCATTTTTCATAAAACTTTTCCATAATAAGGAGAGCTGTATACTAATATCAATTTCAAAATACGGCTCCTTTTTTTGAAGGAGTTCGTTAATGGCTAGGATAGCGTCCAATATAATTCTGCCCCATTCTTTATGACCATCAAGAGGAACATATGGAAGATTGCTTGCTTGCATATATGGATAAACATACTGAGAAAAAAGTTCTTGTGTGAGCATAAAGGAAGGTGCGACGTTAAGGCAAATATAGGATGCGTCCTTTGTGACCTCCGCTGCCATATGCAGTAAACCGCTGTTTATAAATAGGCCGCTGTCTTCTTTCAGTAAAATATCGTCTCCATTTACCGAGAAATTCGCTTCTCCTTTATGCATGTACACAAACTGCAGTTCATCATGCCAATGCAGCGGGATGTGCCCATACATGTTTTTATTAATGGTTGTTTCGTAGCAGGCTACAGGCAATAATACAGTATAATGCTCTGTCAGCTCTTTTAGATCATCACCGATAGGAAAAGGACGGTTTTGCATAACAACCTCCATATTTTTATATTTTTTCCGTCTATTATCGTATTTTTCCGCTGATTATTCCTTTATTATAACAATATCTTTATAAAAGGCGGAGACATAATGACTAGAAATAGAGGTTTGTTTTTTGTAATTACAGGTGCTGCTTTTTGGGGAGTCGGCGGCACAGTTGCCCAGAAGCTCTTTCAAACCTATCAAATCGATGTAAATTGGCTAGTTGTCGTAAGGCTGCTGCTTTCTGGCTTAATGCTGCTTTTGCTGACAGCCTTTAGCAAAAAGCGCAGTCAAATTATTGCTGTTTGGAAGAGTCCTCAATCCGCTTTCCGATTGATTGCCTTTTCCCTTTTTGGGATGCTGGCCGTTCAGTATACTTATATGGCAGCCATCAATCATGGCAATGCAGCTGTTGCTACGTTGCTGCAGTATTTAGCACCAATCATGATTATGATATATTATCTTTTAACCAAAAAAGCGCGGCTGTCTAAACTAGACGGATATTCTGCCGCACTTGCATTAGGCGGCTGCTTTCTTCTGCTGACAAATGGTTCTTTTTCCGAGCTTTCTGTTCCTGTTCAAGCTGTTGTATGGGGTGTGCTTTCTGGAATAGCGGCTGCTTTTTATACTTTAAGTGCCGGACGCTTGCTGGAAAAGTTTGATTCTATGGTAATTGTCGGCTGGGCGATGATAATCGGGGGACTTTGCTTAAATACGTTAGAACCTGTGTGGAAGACAGCACCTGCTGAACTGCCTAGTGCAGCCATTGGTTATTTATTGTTTGTGATTGTGTTTGGCACAATGATAGCCTTTTGGTTTTATATAAAAAGTTTAGAGTCACTATTGCCGAAAGAATCCAGCTTGTTAGGCAGCATTGAGCCGCTTGCGGCTGTGTTGACGACGGTCTTTTGGCTCAACATGCCATTTGGCTTATTTCAATGGCTTGGCGCAGCCTGCATTATCGGTGTCATTCTGCTTCTATCTGCTTTTAAACGGCAGAACGCTCAATCTGTCCAACTATAAAAAAAGAGAAGCTGCCGTCAAAAAATCGGCAGCTTCTTATATTGCGTGCTCTTCTACCTTATACTTATAAAACTTCTTATCAACCTCCATAAGCGGAAAGGCCTTAGGCAGTTCGGCCAGCTCAATACTTGTAAACTGGTTTTTCTCATAAAAGCGATGAGCTGCTAAAAACTGAGGCGTAGTGCCAAGGTAAACTTCTAAAATATCGACTTCCTTTGCCCAAGCAAGGGCATTTTCCAACAAAAGTCTCGCTGTATTATAGCCTGCGCCGCGATAATCTTTATGCACGAACATTTTTCTTAAGGCAGCTTGGCTGTTGCCGATATCAAGTAAAGCAATGGTACCAACTACCTTCTCCTCACTACGAGCAACCCAAAAGTTGCCTTTTCCTCTTTGATAAAATGTTTCTATCATCAATAAATCAGGCTGGTCTTCTTTTGTAATAGGGATATTATATTCTGTTTGCTGAATCGTTAATATCAAGTCAACCACTTCAGCTTGATGCTTTTGCCGAAATAGTTCCACAATTGGTTTGTTCAACTATTGCCACCACCAAAAATTATTTTTCATGCCAATATCTCTTTATTCTGTTTATCCTGTTAAATTCCTCCTTTTAAATATCAGATTTTTCAGTTTAGTTTCACTTAGAATAATTCTGTTGTTTTAGGACAACTTACTTTTTGGAGGAGGTGATACATATGGCAAGAATTGGTGTAGAACAATCACTAACAAATATTTCAGAGGCTCTCCGTGAACAAGGGCATGAGGTGATTGATTTAAAGCAAGAGTCTGATGCACAAAACTGTGATTGCTGTGTTGTCTCAGGAATTGATTCTAACGTAATGGGCATGCAGGACACACAAATACAAGGCTCTGTTATTGAGGCAAACGGCCTTTCTGCTGATGAAGTATGTCAGCAAGTAGCACAAAGAACAAACAAATAAAAAACATGCTTAAGCAAGCACCTTTTTTGGGGTGCATGCTTAAGCGTAACCTCCTATGAATCCAGCTAGACTCCCCTTTTTCCTTCCCCTTATGTATGAAGAGCTTAAATCATGGCGATAAACATAAGGGACACTTTGCTTTTTTATCAAAAGAATTATGTATTTTTAGTAAAATTTCCACTCTCGTTACATTAGTTTTTTCCCTTTTGTCATATGATGTAGTATTCCTTTTAAAGAGGGGAGCTGATTAAATGATTATCTTTTTGATCGGGTTAGGCATATTGCTTGTAGATGTGTTTTTTTGAAGGTCATCTTCTCCAAAGAAAAGGAAGGATTACAAGCGCAATCCTTCTTTTTCTTTGGTTTTAATTGGCCTTAAAATTATACAAAGGCTTAATAACCTTCATAATTTCAATGGTATCAACACTATGTCTAATAATATCCTCCATTGGCTTGTATGCCATCGGGCTCTCATCTAATGTGCTTTCATTAACAGAAGTCGTCCATACTTCCTTCATTGAATCCTGGAATTCTGTCAATGACACCATCTCTTTTGCTTTCGTTCTTGACATTAATCTGCCTGCACCATGAGGAGCCGATTCATTCCATTCTGCATTACCTTTACCGATTGCAATTAAGCTGCCATCACGCATATTGATTGGAATGATTACTTTTTCCCCTTTTTTGGCAGAGATTGCCCCTTTTCTGAGAATCATTTGTTCCATATCAATATAATTGTGAATCGTTGTAAAGCTGTCCGCTATTTCCCAGCCCATACGGGAGACAATTTCTTCTGCCATTGCTTTACGATTCAAAAGTGCATAATGCTGCGCGATTTTCATATCATTCATATAATGATCAAAGCTTTTTCCTTGAAGATAAGCAAGATCCTTTTTGATGAAAGGACTTTTAAGGCTTTTTAACGCTTCTTCAATTTCCCTTTCCCTGCCTTCTGCTTTCAATTCATTAATCAGCGTTTGGCGTTCTTCCTGCAAACTTAACAGCTCATTATATGCTAAGTTTTGATAATGCTCTGCAATTACCTTGCCTAAATTTCTAGAACCAGAGTGGATGACAATCACAATTTTATCGTCTAATTCGTTCAACTCAACAAAATGGTTACCTCCACCTAAAGTTCCAACTGATGATTTAGCTCTTTTCAAGTTAAAAGGCGCGACCACATTACGAAAATCAATTTTTTTGGAATACGGATGGAATTGACTGCTTTCCCTTGTGGCAAAGCCGCTTGGAATATGTTTGCGGATTATTTCATCGAGCTTATCGAAATTAACTTCTGTTTTATTTTTATTTATAACGGCAACTTCCATGCCGCAGCCGATATCACATTTTTCTCCTAATTACTTAAGAGTTTGGACTATACCTTCTCTGCGGTTATCGGAGTTAGGCAGCTCCTATCGCAGGCTCGCCGTATTAATTATCCCATCATTTATAAGGTTTGGTAATAATTCTGCACGTAAATCTGCCACTAGCGTGCAAGTCTCTGAACCATTTGACTGTGTTGCCACAGCCTCTGGCTGCTGATTGCCCTAATAGGGGTTCCAGCAATTGAGCGAGTGGTTTAACGTCTGGGCCAACATCAAGCAACCCCGACTAAGTTTGGAACAATTTTATCTGTTATAGTCATCGTTGTTCCGATTGTACAGCCTGCGCCTGCATGAGTATCAGGCATAATCCGGATTTTGGTTCCTTCTGTAAAGTCCTGATCGCAAAGCTCTTGAATTTGCGACAATGCTGTTTCTTCGACTTTATCTGTAAAAACTTTGGCGCTGTTAAATCTCCCTTGCACTTCAATCATAAAATCCCTCCTCATTACACTTATAACAGCAGTTTCACAACTGGGAATGTGCTGCCGTTTTTAGTCCAGTTCGCTTAATAGTGTATATAATCCTGCTTATTTTGTAAAATAATAGAAAACAATTACAGCCAGCAATGAATGAAAATCAGACATATGGGAAAACTTTTTTTAGACAATATAGACCGTTATCGTTCTGATGGGAGCAAATCATATATGACGAAACTTAACAAACCACCGCTAACAAGTGCTGAACAGGGAAATTTATGGAACTTTTATATAGCAAACACGATGTCTCACTGTATGTTCCAGCCTTTTTTAATAAATGTGGAGGATAAAAGAATCAAGGCAATTATTAAAGACAGTGATGTTTTAAGCCAAAGAATCATTGATCATGTTACCATTTTATTCCAAGCAGATAATATCCCTCTTCCTGTCGGTTTTTCAGCAGAAAAAGATGTAAATCTTTCCGCACCACGGCTGTTTTCTGATGAGTTTTATCTTGAGTACATAGACATGATGTATAAGTTGGGAATTATCTTTTACAGCATTACCTTGCCTAATACATCAAGATTAGATATACGTCAATTTATTGTCGAAATCATGAGGGACGCTGCTACTCTTTCCAATCAGGTGACAGAGTTAATGCACGAAATGGGGATTCATGTGCGGCCTCCGAATATACCTGCGATGGATGCTGCTGAAATGGTTCAACGGCAAAGCTTTTTTAATGGCTTTTTTGGTGATAAAAGGCCATTAACAGGTATTGAAATTTCACAATTATTTGCTAATATCCAGTTCAACACGATGAAAACCGTGCTGCTGCTCGGTTTCAGCCAAGTCGCAAAATCAGAGGATATCAGCAACTATTTTATAAGAGGCAAGCATATAAATATTAAACAAAATTCCGTATTTTCCAATGTACTAAAGTCAGAAGACTTGCCATTGACAATGCCAAGTCAATTTAATATCACCACATCCCAAACAGCACCCTACTCTGAAAAACTGATGCTTTTTCATATCAGCAATCTGTCTTCTGCAAAATTACGAAATTTTGGTGATTCTATTGCAGTTAGTCCGCGCCATGACCTTGGTTCTATCTATCTTCGGCTAATGGTGGAAACTTCAAACTATGCAGAGGACGGCGGAAATCTATTAATCGAGCACAATTGGATGGACAAGCCACCGCATAACATCGACCGTAATTTACTTGCAAAAAAACAAAAATAATATATTTTGCTTAAAGGAGCCTTGATAGATGAAAAAAGAGCAAGAAGTTATCTCAGATGAATTTTTAGATCATCTCGTCGAGGAAATTAATGAAATATATGGATGGGATGATAAAAAAGACAGTAATGAAGAAGAAAATAGAGGTTAAAAATAGCCATGAAAAATGTTAGTCCCCATTTTTCATGGCTTTTAAAAATGTAAGTGCTACTACTCTAGGCATTGGTGATAGCATTACATTTCTATTGTAACGTTCTTTATAGAGAATGTCTCGTGCTTTTTACCATTTTAATAAATTTTTTATAGGAGTAAATAGTATTAGCTCTTAAAATCAGTCTTTAATAGGGAATACATATAAAGATCATCCATTTTTCCGCAGCTGTATTCATAGCTTCTTAACAGTCCCTCCTGTAAAAAGTTATTCTTTTCCAGCACTCTTTGTGATTGGCGGTTTGGAGGCTCTACAAGTGCTTGAATCCGCACTAGTTTCATTTGGTCAAAGCCATAATCAACGACAGCGTGAAGAGCCTCACTGACAAGTCCTTGTCCCCAATACTGTTGATGAAGCTCAAAGCCAACTTCTGAGCGAAAATGGCGCTTCTCCCAATTTAAAAAACCGCAGCTGCCAATTACTTTGTCTTCGCCTTTTAATGTAATGCCCCATCTTATTCCAGTCTGCTGCATGTGGATTTTGCTATACCAATCGATCTCCTCGACTGTTTCCTCCACTGACTGAAAAGGCTCCATTCCATAATATTTCATTACAGCTTTATCAGAAAGATAACGATAAATATCTGCTGCATCTTCCTTCGTTATTTTTCTTAAATGTAAGCGATCTGTTGCAAGCAGTGGGAAATCTTTATGCTTGAGGCACATGTATTTACCTCCATTTATTTATACAATTCCATAAACGTCCCTGCCACCATACATGGCTTAACATCAATTTTTTGCCACACATTGCCTGTTACATAGGGTTCTACCTTTAACCATTCGTCAACAGCTTCTCTTGTCGGATATTCAACGACCATCATCGAACCAATCATTTTTCCGTGATCATCCAATAAGGCTGCACCATATAAATGCTTTCCTTCCTTAAACCGCATTTCTACGGAACTTAAATGCTCTTTTCTTGCAAGCATTCTCCGTTCCAATGCCTGCTCATCCGTACCATCATATGCCGTAACAACAAATTGCATTAATCATGTCCCCTTTGTATTTGTAGATATCATTGCCATTAATATTCTTTCTACAGCAAACAGCACTTTTCCTTCACAGAAAAGTGCTTATTCTTGTAATCCTTATGACAGCTCTTTCAGCTTTTTTGTTAGCTCGTTGAATTTCGCATCAAGCTTAGAATATTCCTTATCATGCGGCATCATGAAACTTAACCTTCCTAGTATTTCCTGCCTTTCTGTTTCAAGCTTCAGCCGCAGTTCTTCCACATCATCTCTAGCTGCAGCAGGTGATTGCCATTGTTTGCGAACTCCATTATTCGTGATTAAAAGCGAGCTTGTTGTCGTTTTCTCCAGGAAATAGCGGTCATGTGAAACAACAATTAATGTTCCATTATATTGTGCCAGTGTTTCCTCCAGCTGCTCACGGGATGCAAGGTCCAGATGGTTGGTTGGTTCATCTAGTAAAAGCACATCTTTATCCTCTAATATATATGCCATCAGCTTGCATTTAACGCGCTCGCCCATACTCATCGAGCCGATTGGTTCCCTCCATTGAGACGCAATAAAACCTAACTGCTTCATTAAAGTTTGTACCTTGCCTCGTTCTGCAAACGTCTCGCGATGAAAAAGCTGTGAGGGTGTCTGTTCAAGGGGAAGATCAAAAACCTCCTGCGATAAATAGCCAATCTTAGCTGTAGGAGATACCCATATCTCGCCAATTCCTTGCTCACTACCAACAATCATTTTCAAAAGAGTCGTTTTGCCGGATCCATTTGGACCTGTTAGAGCTACTCTTTCGCCGTGTTTAATGGTAAAATGCACATCCTTAAACAATGTCCGCTTGCCATATGCTTTCGCCAAACCCTTCACTTCGAGAAACCGTTTGCCGACCTTACTGTTGGATTGAAGGGAAAAATAAACAGAGTGCTCGCCTTCAACAGGTTCCACCTTATTCTTCTCCAGCTCCTTTTCAAGCCGCTTTTGTTTTGATTTTACTTGTGCATCCATGCGCTTTGCTTTAACTCGGTAGTACTCCTTTACCCCTTCCTTTTTCGTGGATTCGGCGTGAGCTTTTTTTGACCAGGAATTCAATTCCTTAATCTGACCTTCTATTCGTTCTGTCAGCTTTTGCTGTTTTTCATATTCCCTCTGCTGCACAAGTCTTTTTTGTTTGCGAGCCTCCATATAAGCAGTATAGTTCCCCTTATGCTCCACAAGCTTCTTGCCTTCAATAGCCCAAATTTTTGTGGCCACTTCATCAAGAAAATAGCGGTCATGTGACACTAATACAATGGTGCCTTTATATTCCTTTACCTGCTTTTGAAGCATCTGCAGACCCTTGTCATCAAGATGATTTGTCGGCTCATCCAGCAATAACATATCAGCATCTTGTGCGAATCCTTCAGCAAGTCTGGCCTTTAGTTTTTCGCCACCGCTTAAGTATTCATATGGAGAGTCAGGCACTTGCCATTTTTCTAATAGCTTTACTTCAGCGACTGATTTATCTGCAGACAGATGCGTCGCTGATTCCTGAACAACAAGCCAAGAAGTTAAGGGAACAAGCCATTGGAGCTCACCGTTAGAAGGAGTTATGTCTTCATTCAACAGATGCAAAAGTGTCGATTTGCCAGCACCATTATTACCGATAATGCCGATTATATCCCCTTGCTGCACCGATGCTGTCACTTCTTCGAATACAAGATGGTCCTTGATCTCATAACTAATATGATGCAATTTGAATAATTCTTTCATTAATTAATCCCTCTCTTAAATAGGGAGGACAAAAAAATCCTCCCAAAAGTAATTTTGGAAGGATTAGCCGAACATTTTAAGCATGACCAAATAAGCCTTGTAAGACTTATTGATACGTATAGATAGAAAATGGGCAGACTAATCCTATTTTAGTTTGATTTGCAAATATGCATTTCAGGCTAAATAAAATAAGATTAGATAATCATCGTCCACCCATCATCCCTTTCTGCTTTGTTACTAACAGTGTAACAAAACTCTTTTTTCAATGCAATGGTTTACAAACTATAAATGACAAAAAAAGGAATCGGCTTATATGCTAAATCGCGCTCGTTTCCCATTCCTCCCGCAATATTCCCATGCGGATGGAATCATAATAAACACCATTATAATAACGGCATTTCCTGAGCCGTGCTTCTAGCTGCATCCCAAGCTTTTCTCCTACCTTCATCATGCGATGATTGCCAGACCATGTTGTAAAGCCAACTCTTACTAGCGGGAGTGTTTGAAACAAATGACTTGTCCACAGCTTTAGTACTTTTGTTCCGTATCCTCCGCTCCAATACTGAGGATTGAAAATAACGATACCCATTTCCAACCAATTGGAAGATTTATGCTCCCAGTAGTAGCTAACCGTACCAATAAGCTTTCCGTCTACCTCAATCCCCCAATAATCGCCTTGACCGATTATTTCATTCTTGCGCTTCATAAATTCGGCCCACGGAACAGCCTTATGTTCATAATAAGGCGCATCCCAGTTTTTCCATTCAGGTGCCTCTTCTTTATATGCCTGTTCCCAAAGCGGATAAAGATCAGCCTCTATCAACGGTCTAATGATGATGTTATCTTCTGCATACATGCTTGGAATAATGGAGCTTTGTCCGCCAAAGAAAATATTCTCAACCTCTTGAATAGTGTCTGCTAGATAGGTAGGCTTGGATAAAGCCAGCTCTTCCCGGGACCCATATCCATATGTAACACCGACAGAGTCTATGCCAGTATTATTCGCTCCAATTAAGTCATATTTTCTATCCCCAATCATGATAAAATCACTAGGTTCATATTCTTTGTAATAATCAAGCAAATATTGAATGATGTCTGTTTTCGCTGATCTAGTTCCATCGAGATTGCTGCCGACAATCATATCAAAATAAGAATCAATTGCAAAATGCTCGGCAATTTTTTCAGCAAAAACCGTCAGTTTTGAGGTTGCGATTGCCAAAATACAGCCGTTCGCTTTTAACCGGCTTAACAATTTTGGTATCTCTTCAAAGAGTTCATTTTCATACATTCCGTATTTTTTAAATCTCTCCCGATAAAATCCAATTGCCTTTGGAATTGTTTCCTCATCAAATCCAGCATATTCTGCAAAAGAAACATGCAATGGCGGTCCGATATAGCATTCTAATTCATCCAATGTTGGTACTTGTTTATTAAGCATTGCGAAAGCATGTTGAACAGATTTCGTGATTCCTTCCTTAGGATCTGAAAGTGTTCCATCCAAATCAAATAGTATGACTTTATATGTTTTCATTCCAACATCCCTTTCTGCTTGTAAACTACCTCATTTTACCATATTCAAATTCAATGAATACCCACATTGTCCTAAAAAAGAAAAAAACTGCTAGTTAAGCAGCAGTCTTATTGCACCTTCTTAATCAAACACTAGCGCCGCCCTCAAATCACAGACGTTATGTTCTAAGTAACCTTTTAAGCAGGTAAGGGTGTAAACCCAGCCTTCCTTTTGGCCGAGCAGTTTTTCAACAAGCAGGGGATCTTCGGGCTTGAAGCCCGATTCCCGCACTTCCATGATTGTATTTGTTTGTTCGTGCTCCCTTAATTTAATGGTAACGATTGTTTCCTCCCGTTCAGCGCCCCAAGCAAACACAATTTTTTCGTTATTCAGAATTTCCAGCAGACGAATTGCTGCTTCTGCCTTATACTCGTTATATTTAAGGATGACAGTATGACCTTGCGCCCAATTTTCTGAACTGGATGAAAACCAAAAATTGCCGATTTTTTCTCGCTCTACAATCGCTGCGAATACATTTTCAACAGGCTTGTTTATTTGCAGTTTAACAGTTACTTCTGTTACCAACTATAATGCCCCCTTTTTTATATTATTCTATTCTATCATAGGAGAATACGGTACCTAAACGGAGCAATGCGATAGTTTACATAATTAGCTTATCTTTAACAAAGAAGGTGGATACTGTTCTATCAGTATCCACCTTCTTGTACAGTTAAACTCTCATTTTCGGTGGTGACTCCAGCCAGCCTTTATCAATCATAATATTAGTTCCGTCCTCTGCATACAGTTCAATTTCTCCTAACAGACGGTTATAAGAGACGCCTAAATCCCGACGATAGCTTGTGCCTAACCCTAATCCATAAAAGCCTATGCCTGCTGATGTAAGTGCGCTTGCAATGAACATCATCAGCTTTTCAGAGAATACTTTCAAATCATGTGGTATGACCTCTTTATCCCAATGAAGGCTAGCGTACAAATCATTATCTTTCAAATATGCTTGGAAAATCTCGCAATGCTTCTCAGCAATTTCTTTTCCGCGAATTAAATATTTTTTTACTTCCTCTGAACGTGTTGATGGAAGGAAGCCAATCATTAATCCAGCACCTAAAGCATTTCGGTGGAAATTGGCATATAAATTTGTAATCTCTGGAGCAGTGAGCGGTCTCTTATCTCCTAGGAATCCAGACAGAAAGCTCTGGCGCTGGATATAATCGACTTCCTTTGCTGGCGGAACCTCCGGTAAGCTCTGGTATTTTCCTTTAAGTGTAAGAAGTTCCACCAGCATTTCATAAAGCTTCATAGCATCTGTTAGACACTTCTTATAATAGTCCATACAATCTTGTCTTTGAACAACAGATAAATTTATCCCATGCGCCCGTAAACCCATTCTGGCAAACTGGTGAATATACTCCAGTATAAAATCGTCTGTATACACCTTTTTTGCTGTTGGAGATATATCCTCTTCTACATGAAAACCATGAGGTATTGCCCTACCCTCAGACTTAAAGATCTTTTTTATTTCATCCAGCTGGCGAACCGATGTGTGATAAGCAAACTCCACAATATCCTTTGTTTGCTTATCTTCGGCAATTTTCAAAAAATAACTGAACATGCATACTTGAGAGCTTTCTCCCATATAAGATCCCCATAGCTGGGACACTTCTGCTGAAGATAATAGATGTGAGTCTTTTTTTGACACAGTAAGTCCTCCACGTATTTTTTTATGAGTTTGCCCATTACCGGAGGATTTCATGTATGTTCCTTAAAAACGCAAACCTTTTGCAATATTCTAATACTTGTATATAATAAAATGACCAGTACATACAGCTTTAAAAATTATTATTCTTTTTGTCTATAAAGGAGCAGTTATGGAGCAAAACATCGGCAGATTAATTTATGAGCTTCGGCGCGGCAAAAAACAAACATTGAAACAGATTGCAGAAAAAACTGGCTTATCTATCAGTTTTATATCTCAGGTAGAACGATCTAAGTCTTCCATTACGATTGAGTCGCTCACAAAAATTGCTGAAGCGCTTAATGTCAGCCCAAGCTATTTTTTCACAGATAAAAACAAAGAGAAAAAATTTGTTCATCGCAGTGTTAAAGATGCGGTAACCATTCAAGCGTCCCAATTCATTTATGAAAGCATCACAGGTGATGTAAACAACCCTGTGTTTGAACCGATGATTGTCACATTGTTGCCGCGCAATCAAAAAGTAACAACATTCACTCATTCAGGACAGGAGTTTCTGTATGTACTAGAAGGAATACTTACCGTCCTCTATGAGGAGGATGAATACGAGCTTCATCCTGGAGACAGCTTTCATGTAGAATCTACCAATCCTCATAACTGGTATAACAGAACGGATAAATTAGTTAAAATACTATATGTGCGCTCAAGCGTAACTTAAAGTATCTCCATCATAAGATGGGGATTTTTTTATAATGCAACTTCGTAACCCACCCCATTTTCAACTGCCTTCATAAAGACTGCAGCTGCAACGGCAGTATCTAAATAAGCAACACCGACAGATTTATATAGAGTGATTTCATCCTCCGAAGTACGGCCGGCCTTTCTGCCAGCTACAAGCTCTCCTAATTCCCCGTAAAGCATGTCAAAGCTCCACTGCCCTGCTTTTTCTGGTATGAGTAAGTCTCCTGCTTCATCACGAGCACCTTCGATTGTATCGACAACAATCTTGCTGCAGAGTTTTAATGTCACTAAATCAACTTCCCTCATCTGCGGCTTAAAGGCGCCGATTGCATTAATATGTGTGCCAGGCCGTATATGGCTGCCATCAAAAAGCGGCTCAGTCGATTTAGTGCTACAGACAATAATGTCTGCTTCTTTCACCGCATCATTGCCTGTTTTTGCAATCTTTATCTCACCATTCCAGTCTGGATAGAGGGAGGAGATTACTTCAGCAAACTCGACTGCTTTTTCCGTCGTCCGGTTATACAAAACCAGCTGTTCTAGATTACGAACTGCCATCACAGCTTGTACTTGTCCGAGAGCTTGAGCTCCGCAACCCAGTATGGCAGCACTCCTAGCATTCTTCCTTGCGAGATGGTCTGTTGCGACACCACTTGCCGCACCTGTTCGTAATACAGTTAAGAAACTGGCATCCATAAGGGCTGTTTGCTTGCCGGTTTGTGTTTCAGTTAACAAAATGACGCTTTTTAAGGCAGGATTGCCTTGTTCGTTATTCGGAAAAATTGTGATAACCTTAACCGCTGCATAGTCGAGCGGCTTTAAATATGAAGGCATTATAAGGGAAGTTCCACCTGCCTTTTCATGCTCCACTGCTGTCCTGACAGGAGTAATTGTCTCTCCTTGTGCATCATATAAAAAGGCTTTGCGCACATCTTCTAAACAATCTTCCATAGGATAAATGGTGCGAATCTGCTTCTGTGATAATATCAGCATCTTTTTACCTCCCCTTAAAAAATTTTTCTGGGAGCAGATCTATAGCCCCCATCCCCATCAATCCAGTTCTTCGTTGCTTTTATCTTTCGCAAAGTAAATGGCAATTAAAGATATGACACTTGTAGCAACAATATATAATGCAACAGGAATCCACGAATTACTGTATGCGCTTAACAATGCTGTTGCAATGAGCGGTGCTGTCCCGCCGGCAAGTGCAGCTCCAAGCTGATAGCCTAGTGTGACACCTGTATAACGGACATTTGTAGTGAATATTTCAGTAAACATCGTGCCAAGTACAGCTGTAACTGGTGCCCACAGAATGCCAAGGCCAATAACAGTTGCTATAATCAGCAAGAAATCTGATTGTAAGGATACAAGATAGAAGTACGGAAAGGCATAAAGAAGAATCGCAACCGTTCCGCCAATGTAGAGCGGTTTTCTCCCTACCTTGTCTGATAATTTTCCCATCAAGGGAATCATGACAGTTGCAACTAAGACCGAGATTGTAACTGCATTCAAAGCAACAGTCCGCTCATAACCTTGGTATTCAGTGGCATAGGCAATGATGAAGGTTCCAAAAATATAAAATGGTCCTGTTTCCACCACTTTTGCGCCGACAGCTATTAACACTGCTCTCCAGTGATAGCGCACTGTCTCAATAATCGGCACCTTTGCAACGTTTCCACTTTCTTTAGCTTCTTTAAATGCAGGTGTTTCATCAAGCCCCTTTCTAATCCAAAGGCCTAGAAATACTAATAAAGCGCTTAAAATAAACGGTATTCTCCAGCCCCATGACATAAATTGAGCATCACTTAACACAGTAGTCAAAATAGTAATGGATAATGTTCCTAACAGCATCCCAATTGTTACGCCGATTTGCGGGATACTTCCAAAAAAACCGCGGCTGTTTTTGTTTGAATACTCGACTGCTAGCAGCAAAGCACCGCCCCATTCCCCGCCAATGCCAAGGCCTTGAATACATCTTAATGTAATAAGCAGGATTGGTGCCCAAACACCAATTGCATCATAATCTGGCAAACAGCCGATTAAGACTGTTGCGCCGCCCATCAGCGACAATGTCATTACTAGCGTTGTTTTTCGCCCGACTCTATCACCAATATGGCTAAAGATAATTCCTCCAAGAGGTCGAATGAAAAAAGGCAATGCAAAGGACACATAAGATAACAGCAATCCGACAACAGGATCATGATTTGGAAAAAACAAGGTTGTAAATACTAAGGAAGCAACTGTGCCATATAGAAAATAATCAAACCATTCAATGGAACTGCCTATTAAACTAGCAATTAATGCTTTACTGGCAATCTTTTTTGTCACTGCCGGCTGAACTTGTATTGGCTGTGTCTCCATTATCCATATCACTCCATCTTCACATTTTTTTATCTGCTCTGCCTGCCCTAGATGAGGTAATCATATGTTTTCTCCTCCCCACTCCCCTTTTAACCTAATATCAAATATTTTGTTACCACTTCATATCCGTTTAAAAAATTGAAGTGACACTTAAATATTTAAGCAAAAAAATTTTCCGATAATTGGAGTATATTATATTCAGATTTTTCAGTCAATGTGTTTTGTAAGAAAATCTCTCCTTAAAAAATATCCGTAACTCTACTTGAATTTATTGGATAAAATAAAAAAGAGTGCATCTTATTATGCACTCTGTCTACTTTAAAAGAACCTCTTTCGCCAAAAAACAACCGCTGTAATACTAGATAAGATTGTTGAAATTAAAATAGCGACAAAAAAGGCATATTTATATTCTTGATAAGGAATGTCTACATTCATTCCATAAAAGCTCGCAACCATTGTCGGAAAGGAAAGAACAATCGTAAAGGAAGTTAAGAACTTCATTACCATGCTTACATTGTTAGAAATAATTGAAGCAAATGCATCCATCATGCTGCTTAAAATAGATGCATGTGTTTCAGCCATCTCAATCGCTTGCTGGTTCTCTATAATAACATCCTCAAGGAGATCCTGATCGTCTTCATACATTTTTAAAAATCTGCTTTTCATCATTTTATGCATAA
Source organism: Bacillus sp. Au-Bac7 (assembly GCF_021341655.1). Classification (NCBI taxonomy): domain Bacteria; kingdom Bacillati; phylum Bacillota; class Bacilli; order Caryophanales; family Bacillaceae; genus Bacillus; species Bacillus sp. Au-Bac7. The sequence continues at coordinate 1,263,425 of NZ_JAJTTG010000001.1, forward strand.
CAATATCATTTGTTTTGAGTGATGTTGTAAAATAAACAAGGCTCTTCTGAAGATGCAGCAGAGAAAATAACTCCTTGTTTCGCATCGACTGCAGAAGTTGACCTTCAATCGTATCTATCTTTTTGCTGATTTGTTTTAAATACTTTAAATACGCATTAGACATAGAATACAGGATTTGAAAAGCGAATCTCGTTCTTTTATATGTAAAGAAATCCTTGACTTTCCCTTGAGAAAAAGCTTGAAAAATCGGATTATCCTGTAAACAAATGGTGACGAAACAGTTTTTCGCAATGATAATTCCTAATGGAATCGTATCATACTCCGGTTTCTTTTTTTCATTCATCGTAACATTTGGAACGTTGACAATGATCAAAATATCTTCACCGTCTTTTTCAATTCTTGAACGCTCCCCCTCATCCAAAGAGTCTTTCAAAAATCCATTCGGTAGTTCAAGCTTCTGGGCAATAAACTGTATCTCTTGTTCCGTTGGGGCAACCATGTTGATCCAGCACCCGCTCGTAATCGTATTCGTTTCTTTAAGTACTCCTTCTTCGTTAGAAAGATAAATGTTTAACATGATAAAACCTCCTCTAAAAATTATGAGGAAGCCAAAACTTAGCCATAAACAAGTTGAATTTTACTTGCATTCAATATTTGAAGGAATGACTCCTTATTGACTTCCCCCTTGGTCGACTCGGGCTCTGGTTCACTGCAATAATGACTACTCATAAAAATTCAACTCCTTTTATAATCTAATTTTTATCAACTACTTCATTGTACTTATTTCCTATGGTTTTGCAACTAAACTAGTAAAATATTAAATAAAAATCCAAAAAATCAAACTTTTCGACTATTGTGTAATTCAATGCTACAAATTCGAATTTCCTATAGATTTTAATAAATTTTAAAGTAGGTTAACTTTCTCCACAAAAATTCAACTGCGCCTTGTTTAAAACGTTGTAACCAAAGATAGCTTAAGCCAATTTGGCAGACAGCAAGTACAAAAGAGATGAGTATTAACTTTGACGGCGGTATTGTTGCATACAAAGAAAAAATTCTAAAAATGAGTAACCCAATAATGTTTTGCATTAAATAATTAGTAATCGCCAATCTGCCAACATAACGGAAATAGATTAGACTCATTTTGCTTAGCTGCAAAAACAGTAAAATACTTAACCCATAAAACAATGACATAAGCGGATTACCAAATGCATCAGATGCTTGAATAAACAGCAAGGAATCAGGGTGCAGCACAGCCAATATTTTCAAGCCTAACCCTAGTCCTCCAAACAAAATCCATACAAACACATGCTTCTTCGTTATATGTATAATAGTTGATTTATTTTTCGCTAGTAAAACCCCGATTAAAAACATCGGAAAAATGCTTAGAAATAAATATACAATAGAAAAAAACTCAAAGGTTGACAGCCAATCATAAAAATTTTGTAAAAAAGCTGTGATTCCACTTGTCTGATAATTTTCAATAACGGTTAGTAAGTAATCGTAATCAAAGTACTCAGCCGGATTATACGGAAAATGAATAAATAAAAAAAGCAGCAACATATTTGGCAAATATAACAGTATTAGCAGAATGCTAATTGTCTTACTAGACGCCTTATAGAGTGGCAGCAACAAAAAGCCAAACAGAGCATAGGTGGTTAGGATGTCTCCGTACCAAATGAAAATAGCATGCACTGCCCCAATGCAAAGTAGAACGAATTGCCTTCTGGAAAATAGTATGTACGGATTTTTTCCCCTTGCCGCTGCCTTGTCCATAAACAGCATAAAACTGAATCCGAACAGAAGAGCAAATAAAGGATAAAAATTTCCTTGTACGAAAATAAATAATAATTGTTGTATTAATAAATCAACTTGTCCTGTCCAAAGACTGCTTGGAAAGCTGTCATATAATACGGGACTGCTTAACGGCACAATATTCGCAAAAGCAAGCCCTAAAACAGCAAAACCTCTTACTATATCTATTTCATGAATTCTCTCTAAGCTATTCATATCATCCCTTCTTTCATAAAAAAGACTCACCGCATATAACAATTGCAAATTCTGCTATATGCGGTGAGCCCCGCTACCTATATTTTTTAATGAAGTTATGCATCACATGAAATTCTCAGACCATTTTCCTCTAGCCAAGTAAATCTTTCCGTTTGGTCAGGGATATACCGGAGCACATCTTCAATCATCGGAAAATACTTCGTATTGCGTTCAAGAGAGTATATCATCCATTGCCCTCGTCTTTGTTCCTTCACAAGTCCTGCATCCTTTAACTTTCTTAAATGCTGACTGACTGCCGGTTGAGACATTTGAAAAATGTCAACAAATTCACATACACAGCAATCATGGATATTCAGCATCCCGATTATGGACAACCTAGTCTTATCACCTAATAACTTTAAAATGGCTGCTGTTTCTTCCAACTCTTCATTAGACATTATAATCATCCATTTCCATTAAATTATAATTATATAATAATGCCGTTTTCTAATGTCTGCAAGGATATGCTACTTCTAATTACCTATTTTGCTTTATTCTTCATAAATAGAACATCCAAAAATACTATACCGAATGAGCAGCCCAACGGGATAAATAAATAAGAGTATGCACCGTTATTATCTTGCTTGAGAACATTATTAATAAAAAAAGAAATAATGGCAAGCACAACAAACCAAGAGAGGAATTTTAGCATTCTCTTTTTAATTTCTGTCCGATTTGCCTTTCTCCAATATTTTAAAGCACTACCACCGAGGTACAAAGCATACAGCAAAATAAATACTATATATCCATAAATAAAATTTTCTGCAAAGGCAAGACCATTATGAAAATAAACAATAAAAATAGCTAAAACGGTAGATAATCCGAACACTGCAAGCATGAGCCAGTTAAACCAAACATAATTTTTTACCATCGTACACCACCAAAAACATTCATTAAACTGCTAATCCACTATCTCAAACTATACATTATTTGTAAACTTTTTTGTATTTTTCCAGTCAATCTGGATATTCCTCCAACACCCATGGAAGAAAAACTTCAAAATTCAGCTGAAGAATGGGCTCAGGAAAATTTGCTTGTACCTGTTCTGCTTCCTGTGCTAGACAAAACTCAAAAGGGCCGAGCTGGTATGTATGATGATCCTGCCAATCAGACATTGTACATGTGTTGCCCTTCAAAACCTTGCCGACAATATGATAAAAGCCTATATAATGATGCAGCTCTGCGTTTTCCATTGCAAACTCTGAAACTTCTGCCGGTTTTTCTGGTATGATGCCAAGCTCAGCAAAAAATGAGGTGACAGAAGCATCGGCACTTTTGACCGCCTCTGCATAATTACAGCAATAGAGACAATCACACACCTCTATATCTGTTTTGTAAAATTTATTTGTTTTTTCCACATCTATTTCCAATATCCAGCCATTATATGTCCGTATTTTCATATCCTTCCCTCCTATAAGAATAGATATATATGGAAAAACATAAAAGGTTTTCTTAGCAGTGTCAACAAATTCTTTTATTGACCAAAAAACCGTCCAGACGGTACAATAATAAAAAAACAGGAAGGAGACATTACAATGGATTCAAAAGCTGATGTTAAACGCCGGCTTATTATTGATACAGCGAAACAAATTATTCATGAGAGTGGCATTACCTCCTTAACCCTGGATGCTGTTGCCAAACAAGCTAATATCAGCAAAGGCGGTCTTTTGTATCATTATTCTAGCAAAGAGGCTTTAATAAAGGGGATTGCTTTGTCTATATTTGAAGACTTGGATACAGCTTTAACGGAATACGCAAAAAAAGACCCCGTTGAGACAGGCAAGTGGACAAGGGCAATGATTGAAGTGACAAAGGATGATTTATACAACCGTGCCGAGCTAAATGTTGCAGTGATGGCTTCCTCGTTATTGGATAAGGATGTAGCTGAAGGTATTTCAAACAGCTATCAAAGAGCTTTAACAAAATTGGAAAACGACGGCATTTCTCCTGTGACAGCTTCAGTTATCCGTCTCGCCCTTGATGGACTGTACTACTCGCAAATGCTCCATGTTGCTCCATTGGATAAAAAAATGCAAACAGCAGTGCTTGATCAGCTCACACTCATGACAAGGAAGGAGGATGTGTAATGAATCCATATTTACTACTTGTAGTTTCCATTATAAGTGAAGTGTTTGCAAGCTCGATGCTGAAAGCAACAGAGGGCTTCAAAAGGCTGCTACCGTCTGTTGGTGTCGCTTTAGGATATGGAATTGCCTTTTATGCTTTATCGTTGACATTAAAGACCATGCCGATTGGAACAGCCTATGCAATTTGGGCAGGTGTTGGCACAGCACTGACGGCGGTGGCTGGAGCCGTACTTTATAAAGAAAGCTTCAACAGCAAAAAAGTAATCGGCCTCTTACTTGTCATCGGCGGGGTAATCTTATTGAATTTTGGCGGAGCTCATTAATTGAAAGGAGACTTCCATTGTGAAAGGATATATTTATTTAACAATCTCGATTATAGCTGAAGTATTTGCCACAACAATGCTTAAATTGTCAGAAGGCTTTACCGTTATGCTCCCGTCTGTCGGTGTAATTATCGGCTATGTACTTGCCTTTTATTTCATTTCAAAAGCGCTCCAAACACTGCCGCTAAGCTTAGCCTATGCAATATGGTCAGGTGTTGGGACCGCTGCGACTGCGATAATAGGCGTCATTTTATGGGATGAGCTGATGAACACAGTCATGCTGTGCGGAATTGTGCTTATTATTGGCGGTGTTTTTCTTCTGAACGGGTCAGAAAAGACAGAAACAGCGAAGAAGCCTGCTAACTAATGAGCTTCTTCGTTTTTCTTAAAAAGATCTCCCTAAATATAAGGCAATGTCTCGTATCCTTTCATCTATTTCCGCTTCTATTGCTTCCCTTTCCTTACTATAGGAATAAAAAGTATCACCTTTAAGCAAATGGTCCGATAAATTTAATAAACTGACTGCTTTTTTGTTAAATTTGTTCGCAACAGCAAGTGTAACGGCTGACTCCATATCAACACCTAAATGCCCAGCTGTTGACCAGGCTTGAACCATCTTTTCTGTCTCTAAATACGGAGTGCTCACAGACAAAACACTGCCTGTAACATACTTGTAGTTTTTTTTCTGGCAAAATTCAATGGCCCTCATTGCCAGTTCCTCATCGGATGTTACCGTTTCACAGCCTGGCAAATAAGCAGCTGAAACTCCATCGTCCATTTTTGCCTCAGTCACTATCAAAATATCACCATAGTTGACTTTAGCTGACAAACCGCCAAAATAGCCTGTTTGGATAAATATGTCAGTGCCCATTGCTGCGAACTGGTGGGAAACTGCTGCAGCCATTGCTCCTCCGTATACATTAGCAAATCCTGTTAAGACAGCCTTATTTCTCCCAATGACTGTATTCCACTTTGGCAAAAGCATTTCCTGGCTCAAGATTCCCTTCCACTTATTGATATTATCTGCATGATTCCATTCCCCATGAACAATTAAAGCATCAGGAACATGGTGTTTTTGGATGCCAACAGCATGAAGCCAATCTTCTTCCGTAAAGTCTCCATATAGTTTCATATATTAGTAACACCTCTTAAAAGTTAGCTAATAAATCCCTACTTCCACGTTTCGTTCAATTTATCTGAATAAAAGGTAATTGCTTTCTTGTACTGTAATATACTTTCATCCATTGTTGTCTCCACTAAGGCAGTAAGCAGGAACTCCATCGCCTTTGCGTGATTCTCCAGATTGTATAAAGTCATCGCGTAAAACACTTGGAGTGCTCTGTTGGCCGGATACTTCTGAATTGCCTGTGAAAAAATGTCGCTTGCCTTCTCATAATCTCCTAATGTTCGGTATGTGCTGCCAAGCCCCAATAAGGCTCCTTCCAATTCCGCTTCGGGAAGTCCTAACTGAATAGCTTTTTCATAAAATAACACTGCCTTCCTTTCTTCTCCTAATAAATCTAGACTCCAGGCGTATTGATAAAGGATAAACGAATCCTCCGGATAGCTTTGGACTAATTCCATCAGCACACCGCTTGATTTATAATACTCCCCGTCCTCTCTCCACTTTAATGCTGCTGCAAGTTCGTTTCTCATGTTTCCCTCCTAAATACTGCTATTAACTTATTAAGTTCGCTTAATCCCCCGCTTCCCCTGCTTGTTTTTAATATAGGAACTTAGATTTTTTTATTATTTTTATTAAAATCCATCTAAACCACTTGGATTAGTGTATTTTTTTGTTGTATAATGAATATATGATAATACGAACAAACAAAATCAGAGTTATACAGTAATAGACACATATTGATATAGAATATCCATAGGAGGGAATACCATGGTAAATCTTAATGATGCAAAAAGAAGATTAATGATTCAAAAATTAGCAGTGTATGGCAATTACTCGTTTGATGCCTTAAATAGCTTTTCTCTTCCTGAACTGAATAAAAGATACCATGAGTGTATGGCAGCAGTGCATCCTCATGATGGAACAGGCTCTATTAAGTGGAAAAAGCAAAGATAATTTTTTACTCGAAAACCAACCTAACAAGTAAGAATAATTGGATATAAATATAATCTGCTAATCTAAATGAATATGCCGATCAGTCAGCCTGAAGGCCCTAATGTATAGTGTTTGCTATACTTAGGGCCTTTTTATTTTCAGCTTGAAAGGTGGTGAGAACTGTATAGGCTCTGATTTGTTTGTTTATAAAAATCGTATGGGAGGATACATAATGGTTTATTTTAAGAAAGCAAGTTTCTTACTATCTGTTTTACTGTTAATCTTTGTGAGTGCCGCCTGCGGTGCGCCCTCTGCATCAAACAGTTCGTCTGACGAAAAGGCTGGCGAAATAACTGTAAATATCGGGGTACAGCAAAGCATTTGGCCAATTCTGCTTGCGAAAGAGAAAGGCTGGTTTGAAAGTGAGTTTGAAAAGGCTGGTGCTAAAGTTAACTGGGTAGAATTTCAGAGCGGGCCTTCTTACTTTGAAGCAATTGCTTCTAACCGCCTTGACTTTGGCCGTGTCGGCAATATCCCCGTTTTAGCTGGCCAAGGCGGGGGAATAAAATTCGAGGAAATCGCAACAGCAAGCACCGGGGAGCTTGGTGATGCCATTATCGTTCCCAAAGACAGCCCGATTAAAACAGCAGATGATTTGAAAGGCAAAAAAATTGCTGTTGCTAAAGGCAGCAGTGCATATGGTCTTTTATACAGACTGCTTGAAAAAGAAGGCATTAAACCATCTGAACTGGAAATTATCCAGCTTCAGCCAGATGAAGCTCAGCCTGCATTTGAAACTGGTTCTGTTGATGCATGGGCCATCTGGGAACCTTATCAGTCCATTCAGGTGATTAACAAGAAGGCGAAAGTAATCGCAACAGGAAAAGATATCGGCAGCTACAGCCCAGGCTTCCAAATTGTTCGATCTGAATTTGCAAAAGAACACCCTGAACTTGTTGAGCTGTACTTAAAAGTTACGGAAAAAGCAACTAGATGGCAAAATGAACATAAAGAAGAAGCAATTAAAATTTATGCAGACTTAAAGAATACGGACGAAGAAATAATCAGCAGAGTCCTTGAAAATTCTGTTCCTGAAAACACACCTATTAGCGCTGACATTATCAAGGAACAACAAATAACTGCTGATTTGCTTTTGGAACAAGGTGGATTGACAAAAAAATTGGATGTGGCAGAGGTTGTTAATAACCGTTACATTGAAAAAGTTTTAAAAGAATACGAATAAGCTAATAGATTTCCTTCTGAATGCTTGTCTCTTACATTCTATCAAGCTAATGAAAGACACCTCTCTTTTTATGAGAGGTGTCTTCTTATATGCCCAGTTTATCTCGAAGCGTGCCGTCAGTGTATTCTGTTTTAAACAAGCCTCTGTTTTGTAGTTCCGGGATAACGGACTCGATAAACTCCGTCAAGCCTTCACTCATCTGCTGGGGCATGATGTTAAAACCGTCAGCAGCACCATTTTCAAACCAGACCTGCAGTTCGTCTGCAATTCTTTCTGGTGTTCCGGCAATAGTGAAATGCCCGCGACCGCCGGCTAAGCGGAGCAGCAGCTGTCTTAATGTGAGATTTTCTTTTTTAGCTAGGTCACTGATTAGTTTTGTTCTGCTCTGATGCCCCTTTATTTCTTTTATATCAGGCAGTTCTGGGAAAGGACCGTCTAACGGGTAAGAAGTCAAATCAAACCCGACTCTGTTGGACAGCTGAAGCAAACTGTACGCTGGATTTGTAAGCTTATGCAGCTCTGTCTCTTTTGCTTTTGCTTCTTCATCCGTATTTGCGATAACAGGGCAAATTCCCGGAAGAACAATGACCTTGCTTGGATCACGTCCAAAATCTTGAACTCTGGACTTTAGTTTTTTATAGAAGATTTGTGCGTCTTCCAGTGTTTGCTGTGCTGTAAAAACGATTTCTGCATATTGTGCCGCAAAGTCAATGCCGTCTTTAGAGGAGCCAGCTTGAACAATTACTGGCTTGCCTTGCGGTGATCTTGGGCTGTTTAATGGGCCTTTAACAGAAAAATAGCTACCTTTATGGTTAATTTCATGGACTTTTTCGCTTAACGCATAAACCCCTGTTGCCTTATCCTTGACAAGTGCATCTGCTTCCCAGCTGTCCCAAAGCTTATTGGTCACTTCTAAAAATTCCTGTGCCCGCACATACCTCTGTTCATGATCTGGTATTTCTTCTAAATTAAAGTTTTTCGCTTCTTCATCTGTTCCAGACGTGATAACATTCCAGCCTGCTCTTCCTTTACTCAAATGATCAAGGGAGGAAAAACTTCTGGCAACATTGAAAGGCTCTGTAAAGGAGGTTGATACTGTTCCAATTAAGCCGATTTCCTTCGTAACAGCTGCCAGCGCGGACAAGAGGATGAGCGGTTCCATCCCCCCTCCACCGAGTTCTCCGTATGTAACTGCTTTAGTCGAAACAGAGTACCTGTTTGCCATAAAGATAGAATCAAATTTTGCCCTTTCTGCTTTAGCAGCAATTTCTTGATAAAGCCTGAAATCCTGCACACTTTCTACTGCAGAGGCTGGATGCCTCCAAGCTCCTTCATGATGACCCATGCTTGTTAAAAACAAGTTTAAGCGCATTTTTCCCCCTTTTGTACGGTATGTCATTTGATTTCACTCCCTTTGTTCATTAGCCTTTAAAGCTGTCCTGCCATTTCAACAATCTTCTTTCAAATATCCTTATAAACGAATCTGAAGCCTTCCCAAACACTGCAAAGATAATAATTCCTACAAAAACGACTGTTGTTTGTGAAAATTGCCGGGCATCTGTAATTAAATAGCCGATACCTTCAGATGATCCCATCAGCTCTGCTGCCACTAACGCAAGCCAGGCTGCTCCTAAGGCAAGACGCAGGCCGAGCAGAATATTAGGAAGTGCTGATGGGATAATTAAGTTAGTTATTTGTTTCCATTTGCTGTACTGTAAAACTTTCGCAACCTCATACATTTTCCCATCAACACTGCGTATGCCTAAAAAAGCATTCACATATAGCGGAAAGAAAGCACCTTTGGCAATCAAAAGAACCTTTGAAACCTCTCCAAAACCAAACCATAGGATAAATAGCGGTATGACAGCTAATGTCGGAATTGTGCGCAGCATCTGCATAGTCGGGTCAAGGGTATGCTCTATTTTGCTAGAAAATCCAACAGCTAATCCAGCTAATAGACCAAGAGAACCACCAATTATAAACCCTCCGATTGCCCTAAGAAAACTGACTTGGAAATGGTAGAGCAAATTCCCTGTTGTCCATAAATCAATGAAAGCCATGAAAATCTCACTGGGTCTTGGAAGCAGTGTCTCTGATACAAACCCATATATTCCCGCTGCTTCCCATACTGCTATTAATAGAACAGGGAAAATCATTCCCCGCAAAAAAATAACCGTTTTAGAAGGAAGCTGTTTTCCTTTTATCTTTTTTTTACGCTTAGCTTTTACAACTGAGTCTCCGTATAACAGTTCACTATTATTACTCAATGTGACCTCCCTCCCATCACTGCATGCTCTGATTTCTCAAACTCCTGCAAAATCGCTTGACGGTATGCTTGAAATGCATTATCCGCTTTCTTCCGCGGGTAGGGAAGTTGAATATCTACAACCTTTTGTATCGATCCTGGTCTTGCATTCATAATGACAACTTTGCCTCCTAAATAGATGGCTTCATCTAAATCATGTGTTACTAGCAGCATGGTCGTTTTGTTTACTTGCCAGATATTCAACAAAGCATCCTGCATATGTGTCCTTGTGAATGCGTCTAACGCACCGAATGGTTCATCTAATAGCAAGACTTTCGGATTGCGGAGCAGAGCTCTTGCAATTGCTGCTCTTTGTGCCATTCCTCCTGATAGCTCCCTTGGGTATGATTTTGCAAAACCGTCAAGCTTAACGAGCTTAATCAGCTCTGCGACCTTTTCTTGAACTTTTTTGTCTTTCAGGGAGAAGTTTGCGGCGATATTTTTTTCTACCGTGTGCCAAGGAAAGAGGCGTGGTTCTTGGAAGATAAAGCCCTTATCGACGCTGGGCCCGGTTACTTCCACCCCCTCAATCGATACAGAGCCGGACACTTCCGTATCAAGGCCTGCTATGATTTTCAGCAAGGTGCTTTTCCCGCAGCCGCTCGGGCCGATAATGGTAATCAGTTCACCTTTTTCTACTGCTAAGTCAATATCCTTTAATGCATGTGTATCACCATTTTTCGAGCTGAATTTTTTATTTAATTGATTGATTGCTAATAATGTCATAAACTTCTCCTCTCCTTTCAATCTTCCTATTTACGATTGGAATATGGATAAAAAAAAGACACGAAGCAAAAAAATGAGCAACCGTGTCTTCTCCGGTGGTCCGGTAGCAAGAGCATCTTTTATTTTTTTGTGTCTGTTTGTATACGGATTTTTTCTTCTCTCTCAATTTGTGCTATTCTCCCGGCATGAAGGGTAATGGTGACAGAACCATACTCAATTTCCTTTAATATGGAGATGATATATTTTTCATTTTCGTAAGTTACTTCGGCCATTTAAATAACCCCCTATATAAATTTAAAAAAGCCGCTTACTCCAATATTGGGAAGCGGCCTTCAGTTGTCTGATCAGCACCTTGCTTATTCTTTTGTATTCTTTATGCGTGAATATTCCTTTTCCAGATCTGTTAGTGTCCATTCAAACAGATGCTGTCCCTCTTTTTTATAAATGCCTGCAGCTATCAAGGAATGGATTAAATAACTTTTTCTTCTGTCTACCAACTCTCTTAATTTTCCAGACATTTTTCATCGCTCCTTAGTAATCTCTTTGAATACTAATTATTTTAATCTCTTTACTAGGTATTAAATCACAAAAAAATTATGGACGAATTTTTTCTATATATTTTGCGGTATATTCCACTGTATCTGGATACTTAATACCAACTCCTGTATTTAAACAAACGACTTTTTCTTCCTTGCCAAGCCAGCCTGCTTCCCGAAGTTTATCAGCTGCTGCAATTGTTGCGGCACCCTCTGGACATATAAACTGACCTTCTGACTTTGCGACAAGCTGCTGAGCTTTCGTTAATTCTTCTTCTGATACTGCCACTGCACAGCCATTTGTCTCATATATCGCCTTTAAAACCAAAAAATCTCCTAGAGCTTTCGGTACATTAATTCCAAATGCTTTCGTTTCTGAATTCTCCCAAAAATCAGACTCTTCTTTTCCCTCTAAATACGCTTTGACAATAGGCGCACAGCCTTCTGCTTGTACGGCGACTAAACGGGGAGGTCGACCGCTGATCCAGCCAAGCTCTTGCATTTCCAGAAATGCCTTGTAAATTCCAATTAAACCGACACCGCCTCCAGTTGGATAGAGAATGACATCTGGTAGTTCCCAGCCAAATTGCTCAGCAATTTCATAGCCCATCGTCTTTTTCCCTTCAATCCGATATGGTTCCTTCAAGGTTGATGCATCAAAATAGCCATTATCCTTTACCAGCTGTGCCGTGATTTTGCCTGCATCACTTATAACACCATCAACTAAATATAGCTCTCCTCCAGAAACGCTCACTTCTTTGCGCGTAATTTCTGGAGCATCAAGAGGCATGACGATATGTGCGCGAATTCCCGCTTTTGCAGAATAAAGGGACCATGCAGCACCTGCATTCCCATTTGTAGGCATCGCAAGCTCCCTCACCCCAAGCTCTGAAGCTTTTGAAACACCGACTGCAGCGCCTCTTGCTTTGAATGAACCTGTTGGAACAAGTCCTTCATCCTTTAAATAAAGATGCTGAAAGCCTAACTCTGCTCCTGCCCTTTCTAATGGAAGCAGCGGTGTCATCCCTTCGCCTAAAGTTTTTACATTCTCTTGGTTCAATACTGGAAGCACCTCATGATATCTCCATAAAGTGTTTTCCCTGCCTTGCAAATCCTCTTTCGATAAGTCATGTTTTAATTTATCCAATTCATATCGAGCGAGTAGTGGGGAACCACAGCTACATAATTGCTGTATTTCTTCGGCAGAATAATATTTACTGCATTTTGGGCATTCCAGATGGTGTATGTAGCTAAATCTCATGGCCATCCTCCTGTATAAGTATTATGTAATTTAAGTTGATAAAAAAAGAGACCAACAAAATACAAGTCTGCTTGACATGTATTTCGCTGAATCTCTAGTGATCTAGTCGATTCCTTTAAAATATTTACAAATATCTGTTAAACCTATGTTAACAGCATCTAAAAGTCGTTGTCAATCATTTTTTAGGGTATTCTGATTGATTTACTTGGAATAATAGTTTAGTCCTATTAATCCTCCTACATTCGCTCTTATTGGACGGAATCTCCGCTAGGGTAGACTGTTGTAACATAGTGATAAAACAACCCAGTAATCGTCTGGGTTAACAAAAATATCGGGAAGGAATAAGGCAAGCTGTAATTATTCTGATAGGTGATGATATGCAACAAGGTGAAAAGCCATTGTGCAATAACCCCAAATAGAGCCCATCCTCCTACATAAAACGCAAACGTTTTTTTACGTATTTTTAATACTTCGTAAAAATATATAAAGGCATAGCCAAAAGGTCCATATAAAGCATAATAAAACAGGTCAAAAAGCTCGTAGTGGTTCGTATCATTTTCACGATATAAATCGAGTAATCCTCCCCCTATTGTAAAGTCATATAATATTCCCGTAGTTATTCCCCATAATATACTCATACAGGTTATTTCCCTGCTCAGCTTTTTCGGTGTGAACATAACGAACAAATAGGCGGCAACCGTCAAAATCAATAAGGATATCTCATTAATATCAAATTTTCCAATCCAAATCATTTTGTCAGCACCTCTTTCTCTTTATCCACCATATATGTTTGATACCATTTATGAATCCCTAACACTACAAGATGGAGAAGAAGATAGTAAACCAAATCATAAAATATCGACCAGTGTTTGACTGTAGTGACCTTTAATAAATGACTGATAATTGTTATACCTAATATCACTAATGATGACACGAGGATATGCATTAGCTTTTTCACTAGGGAAGATTGTTTGCGACCAAAATTCAAACAAATTAACACAATCACCGGAATAACAATGCTTCTCTTAATCAAATAAGCAACAAAATCCCACGGTTCACGAGAATAGGTAATCAACTCAAACTCCTCATAAACAAGCCAAGTCCAATTAAGATTTATAATTAAAACACTTAAAATTAAAACCGTATTTTCTACAATGCTGTACTTCTTCTTTTGAACAAAAAAACAAATAATGGTCAGCCACCCTATAAAAAAATAAATTGCAAATGCCATCATAACCTCCAACTGCTTTTTCCATATTGTCACCTGAACTCCAAAGAATTATGAATGTTTGCTAATAGATACATGTTAAAAGCTTCGCCCTTTTTTAGCTGATGATGCTTGCGCCATTCCCTTTTTTTTATAAATTTCATTTACTAATAAAAAGGAGATGTTTGTAATGACAGAACAAGACTTGATTATTTTTCTCCACATACCTAAAACAGGCGGGTCCACTCTTAATACTATTTTCAAACGGCAATTTTCGGTGGAGGAAATTTATGATCATGAGCTTTTTCAAAATGAAGTTATTCCATTGGATCAGCTGACAGAACGGCAAAAAAACGATATTAATGCATTTGCCGGCCATAATTTGTATGGAGTTCATGAGCATTTTCAAAAGCAGCACCACTACTTCACTATGCTTCGCCATCCTGTCGATCGGGTTTTATCCCTGTATTCTTATTTGAGAAACTATCCAGGCTATGAAAGATTAAAAGATATGACGTTAGAGGAGTTTGTGAGGACAGAACCAGAAGCTAATAACTGTCAGACACTGCTTTTATGCGGATATCCTGTCCAATATGATCTTAACTTAGCCAAAGAAAGATTAGAGTCATTTGATGCTGTGGGGATAACGGAAAGATTCGATGAATCCTTATATTTACTTAAATCTGTGTATAATTGGAACGACATTCATTATAACAAGGTCAATATTACAAAGAAAAAGCTTAGACGGGCAGATGTCCCGAAGGAAACGATCAAGCTGATAGAAGACTATAATAAGCTTGATATGGAACTGTATCAGTTTGCTAAAGAGCTTTTGCAAAAACGATTGAATGGCTTGTCAAAAAAGGAAAAAAAGGAAATGAAAAAATTTATTCAAGCCCAAAGAGCCTTAAACAAACAAAATAAAAAAGCAAAGCCTTAAAAAGCTTGCTTTTTTATTGGGGCTCTACATGGACATGCACTTGGTAAACTCCGTATTCACGCTGCAGCTCTGCCTCCACATCATCAGCTATCCCATGGGCTTTTTTAATATCCAATGTAGAATCAACGAGAATAGAAACATCGACCACTTCGTTATTGCCGTAGTTTCTCCCTTTTATTTCTTTAATGCCCTTTACCCCTTCCATAATCAAAATAGCATTCTTTAACTTTTGCAGCCTGTCCACATCAAAGCCGTCTGACAGCTCATGGGATGCTTGCCTGAATATCTCAATAGCTGTTTTACAGATCAGCATTCCGACAACCAGTGCAGTAACAGAATCAAGCCACGGCATATTCAACTGTGACCCGAATATGCCGACAGCCGTACCGATACTTACCCACGCATCTGAAATATTATCCTTTGCCGCAGACATAACAGCACTGCTGTTAATTTTCTTAGCCAAAGTGCTATTGTAGCGATATACACCATACATTACTGCTGCAGCAAATAAACCGACAAACCCTGCCATCATATCAGGTGACTGACTATCCTTGTGCATGAAGGAAGAAACAGAATCAATTAACACCTCAATGCCAACAACCATCATAATGAATGAAGCTACCATAGAAGAGATGCCTTCGCTTTTCCAATGACCATAGCGATGATTCTTATCTGCAGGCTTTTGTGATAGTCTTAATCCTATTAGGACTGCAACCGAAGCAATAATATCTGTTGCGTTATTCAGACCATCTGCCCGCAATGCTTGTGAATCCGTCATAAAACCTACCGACAGCTTTATAATCGAAAGGAAAATATAGGCAGCAATACTGATTAATGCTCCTCGTTCTCCTAATTTTAAGTCCTTAAATTTTTGCTCCTCCATGAAATCTCTCCCTACTTAATAATAATCATATGATAACAAGCATATTTCGGGTGGGTCTAGAGCAATCTTCTTGCACAAAAATTAAAAAATTCACTTTGCGTAATTGTTTTTCCGCCATGCAAAACTTATCCATATTTTTACTTCGCGATCCCTCGTTGTTTGACTGCCGTTTTTACCAAAATAATTAAATATAAAAAAAGTGAAAGCATAAATTGCAGCGGCATACTTAAAAGATAATGAATAACATGAAGACCTTCGTATACATGGTCAGCGAAATATCTGCTGATGAATCATAGAAACGATAAAAATAACGGGCATAACAAAAAAGCGATAGGGAAGCCGAAATATATATTCCAGCCCTTTTAGTCCTCCGTATATAAACACCGAGCTTTTTACCAACACTCAAAAGCATGATCATAAACACTGTAATAACATCCATTCTTTCAATAAATTCCCCATTTGATACAAGACGGGTTGCAGATAAGAGGGGGAAGTTTGCTCCTAAGGCAATCCTGCTTCCAAGGGATGCTGTTATCAGCAAACTAGTTAATGTTAAAAACAGCCCTGAAAAAATAATGGAAAATAAGTAGATGATTCTGCTTTTGTGTATATTCCCTACTAAAGGCAGAATGCACATAAAAACAATCATTTCTCCATATGGCCTTGCTACTTCGTATGGAAACATGCTTTTTACAAATGGTCCAATCCCTCTCCCTAATACAGGCTGAATGTTTTCAAGGTTGAGACTTCTGCTACCATACAAAAAAATCGTCAGCAATAGTAAAAAAACGATAGAGTATGGTGTCAGCACCTCCGTTGTTCGACCGAGCACTTCTATTCCAAGATATAAAATATAACCGAGCAGAAGCGTAAAGGTTAACGCGATGAATTCTATCGGTGTTAACGGCAAGATAGCAGCAGAAGTCAACACACTAAAGTCTCTGACAATCCTTGCTGCAATATAAAAAAATAGACAGCATAAATAAAACCTATTATGATTGCAACTGGTCTGTTAAAGCAGAACTCCAGGATTTGATATAAGTTCTTGTTCGGCTGTAACATAATCATATGATAATATAAATAGGCAATAATAACGCCGATAAATGTAGAAAATAAAATAACAAGCCAGCTGTCTTCCCTCGCCTCAAGGCCTATACCAAAAACAAGGGAGCTTCCTAGATTAAAGCCTAATATTAATGTAAATAATTGTGTGAGCGAAACTTTTTCCGTTAACATAACAGCAGCAGCCTCTTTCCCATTACCGATGTACCTATAATTCCCATAAGCCTCTCCATATATGTATAAACAAAAAAAGACCCTTTCAAATAGTTTGAAAGAGTCACTTTAATGACTTAGTAAAAATTGCAGGCAAATCACGCAAGTCATCTATTACTATATCTGCCTCGGATAACTCCTCTAGTTTAGCAAAATCAAAATGACATCCGACCGAAAGGAAGCCATTTCGACTCGCTGCTTGAATATCTGACAAGCGGTCACCGACAACAGCGCCAGACGCTATCTCATATTTCTGGATGCCAGCTCTTACTAAATCGGCTTTATTTAGTGAATGTATTTGAGCAATGCTAAAGGTTTCGGTTACCCATTTATCTAACTCGTAATACTCGACAATTGCTTTTAAATAGGCAGGCAGGCCATTGCTGGCAATAAAAATTGCAAAGTTCCTGTTTTTTAATTCTGCAAGCACTGCTTGTGTGTGAGGATATAATGCTCCTTTGCCATTGTTGATATTTTCTATTAATCTTTCTAAAAAATAAGCATCTATTGCCGCACGTACCTCTTGGCTGTGTAAGGGCAGTAAAGTTTCCCATACTTGCGGAAGCGGCACCCCCATAATTTCTCTGTATTTTTCAATTGGTGTGGCACTATTCCATAACTGCTGATCCCTTAAACGTTTAAAAGCATCTTCTAAGGCCAATTCTAAAATAGAATTTGTTTGAAATAACGTACCATCCATGTCAAAAATGATTGCTCGTAACATTATGCGCTCCTTTTACTGATTCGTTAGAGGATTGCCAAATACTATATGCCAATGAAGATGTTTGGAATCCTGATAATTTCCTAAATTTGTAATTACACGACATGCACCATATTCCTCCGTCACACTCGCTGCAAGCTTTTGAATGACACCTAAAAGCTCAAGCAGCAGTTTTTGATCACTTTCCTCAAGTGTCAATAGCGACGAAATATGCTTTTTTGGTATGGCCACGATATGTACCGGATAAAATGGTTTAGTGTGATAATAAGCTAAAACATTATCTGTTTCGATTATTCTTTTCACCTTTGTCTTATTACTCAGAACTTCCTCACAGTAAAAATCGTTTCCCAACATTTATTCCCCTTTTCACTTTTTTGTTAGTCTACGAGATGAATATTCTTGATTGGCCAATAAATAACATTTGTCGTCCCAACCACTTTGCTTGTCGGGATTACTCCGATATAACGGCTGTCCTTGCTGTTTCTTCTGTTATCACCGAGCACAAACAGGGAGTCCTTCGGAACTCGGTCCAACCCTAGCAGGCTCTTTAATGTAAAGTTTTCTGTTAACAATGCCCCGCTTCCGAATAATTGCCGTAATTCCTGCTTGTTTTTATCCAAGTAAGGCTCTTCATAAGCCTCGCCATTTATGTAGAGTGTATCATCCTTATATTCTATCTTGTCGCCCGGCAAGCCGATTACCCTCTTGATATAATCCTCCTTTTCATTAGCGTGGAACACGACAATATCAAATCTTTGAATCTTCCCTACCTTTGTAACAATCATTCTGTCGCCATTATCTAACGAAGATTCCATTGATTCACCGTCCACAATGATTGGGACAAAAATAAATAGGCGAATGACAAGCACTGCAATAATCGCTATAAAGGCAGATTTCAGCCATTCAAAATTTTCATTGTTCAGCAGATTTTTCAAGCTATCACTACCTTTTCTTGTTTGCGGACATTTTTCTCCCTATTATCGTACCATTTTATGGCATTATTTTGAACTAATTAAATGCGGTTAGGACGGAAATACTATATTTGATGTTGATAATTTTTAGGAGGAAAAAAGATGAGAAACTGGAAAATGTATGTGCTGCTGATTGGACCATGGTTCACTTTTTTACTATTTGGCGCGAAATCCTTTAGACGCTTTTTACCTACAGGCATTTTTAGTTCACTTCTAATTACTTTAATCAGTGAGCTTTCTAAAAGCTACACATGGTGGAAAGTAAAAAAACCGATTATTCCAGGACTCTCTACAGACATCACCTTTGTATTCGGCCTTTTTTTCACCTTAAATTTATGGATTTTTAAACTTACATATGAAAAAGTTTGGCTTTATATTATCTCGAATATTTTTGCCGATTTTCTGTTTGCCTACCCATTAAGTACACTCGCTGAAAAGTTCAAAATCTATAAGCTGGTCAACCTTAAGAGGCTGCAGCTCTTCTGCTTAAGTCTGTCTGTCGCAGGATGCAACTATTTCTTTCATCGTTTTGTTGTAGAAAAGGAAAGAAAAGGATAACGATATTTTTTATGGATTATTACACTAAAGGAACTGATGCGTATTATGACCTTTTTAATTATCTCCTGCCTCCTATTTATTGTTATCGCTTGGATAATTCCGAAGAGAATTTCACAAGCAGAGCAATATGCCGTTATCCTATATTCCATGTTTATTGGATTTTTTGTTGACGTACTGCTTGATCTTAAGCTCCATCTATATGGCTATTTTTCCCCAGGCATTCAATTTGCCGGGTACTTGCCAATCATCATTCTCTTTCCTGCATCCGGAATATTATTTGTAAATTTTTTCCCATATAAAAAATCAGTGCTTCATAAATCCTTATATGTAATTTATTGGAGTATTTTCTGTATAATTTATGAGTTTGCCTCCGTTAAATCAGGTTACTTTTATCATAATGGCTGGAACTATTGGTATTCTGCCGCTGCTTATCCGCTGCTGTTGATTTTTCAACTAATCAATATTGCTATCTTTAGGAAATTAATGAGGGGGGAAGCCGAATAATATACCCCCTTATTGGTTCTTAAGTAGCTTGAGCCTTATCTCTTGTGCAGATGAAGCCTCTAATAAGAAATGATCCAAAATAACAGCTGACATTAGTAAAGCCGCAGTCATACAATAATTCTTTCCATTCTTCGTCACTATTAACCTCTGTTCCCTGCCCAATTGTTGCAGCAAATTCTGCGAACTCTTCAGGTGATATGCCGTTTGAGATCATATAATTTCTCCAACCCGCCATTTGCATTTCGAAAGATTCACTGACCTGTTCTCCTTGAATGGCAGCAAGTAAAAGCGGTGCACCTGGTTTAAGGTGTTTAGCAATATTCAACAGAAATTTCCGTTTATTTTCTAACCCTTTTATAAAATGAAGAACAAGCAGGCATGTAGCTCCATCAAATTGTTTTTCGGTAGAAAACATATCCCATTCTGAGTGGTGAAAACAGATTCGATCTGCTATATTCTTTGTTCTGCTTTTCGCAAGTTTAAGCATCTCCTCTGAGGAATCGACAGCCACATATGACCAGAGCGAATTATTGCTGAATGTGACGAGTTCTTGCCCGCCGCCAGCTCCGACAATTAATACTGTATGATTACTGTCACCAATTAAAAAACCTTCCATCAAGTTCCCTGTCAGCTCATATAATAGTGGGTAACCTGCAATCTTTTTCCTTATTGTTGTAGCATAGGAATTAACACTAGGATCCTCCCAGCTCTTCGCTCGTTTGCTTTCCGGCATATGAATGCCTCCTTTTTTAATGAATGCAATTGTATTTCCCATTTGTTATCATTAAATTAATGATATTAATAATCATTATCATTCTATTTAAAAATTACAACAAGCAAAATCCCATATTTATGGGATAGTTATCACCCTGGAAAGAGGCGAACAAAAATTGAAGAAAGACACAGCGTTTATAACTGATTTTTTGAATAACTGTTTAATACATATAAAAAAGTCTATTTGTTATGAGGCAGGGTGTTTTACGACAGTCGACTCATTAACACTTCTATCAACAGGTGCCTTCACGGATGCTCGGATTGAAAAAATACATCCTCTTTTATTTGAAAATGAATATTTACAGAAGGACTTTAACCGGTTTGAAAATCTCATAAAGCTTCCTGTTCCAGTTGGTGTTTTAAGTCACTCTACAAATGGAAATCTTGCGTTGAGTACCCGCAGTAAAGAAATTCTTCAGCCTGCTGGTTTTTCAGATGAGCTGCGTGCAGCTGTTATGTATAAAGGAAAATCCTGCGGATTTTTGACATTGTTTCGTTCTAATAAACAGCAGATGTTTACCCAAAAAGATACGGACGAGATAATTTCGTTGTTGCAGCCGATCTCCATAAAGCTGTATGACTTTTTTGCTGCTCCATTGCCACCAGGCAATACAGCAGATTGGGATAAAAGTGTGATACTGCTTAATGAAGATATGCAAATAACCGCAGCCAATAAAGGCGGGCAGAGCTTGCTTGACTTTCTGCGTAAGCTAGAACAGATAGACAGCACCATTTTACCGCGGCCGGTTAGGGCAGTATGTACAAAAGCAAAGGCGAATGATCTAGTGCAGACAGAAGCAAAAATTTGTATTCACCCCTCTGCAGGAGAATTTTTCACAATCCATGCGACTTTAATGCAATCACAGGACCAGCACTTTGCCGTCACCTGCCAAAAAACAGCACCACAAGAAATTTTACATAATACAGCTTCCCTATATAGACTGTCAGACCGGGAAAAACAGCTAGTAAACTATATATTTCTCGGAAATACCACTAAAGAGATTGCAGCAGCATTATATATTTCGCCACATACAGTACAGGACCATTTAAAATCGATTTTCACAAAAACGAACAGTACAACGAGAGGAGAATTGGTGTGGGTGCTGCTTAATAAATATAGTTTTTCTTGAGGCATTAACAAAACTCTCCTGATGGTGGGAGAGTTTTGGGATTGCTTTAGTTTAGCCGTTTTCTGGAGGGCATTTGATCACCTTCCGATAAAACCAATACAAACCTAGATAAGATATAAAATATACAGGGATAGAGTGCCAAAGCTTCCACTCGAAATGCTTCATGAATCCTGCTTTATGCAAAAGATACTCAATCAAAAAAGAGATGGCTGTCCAAATGATTACATAGAGAAGATAATGATTATTTTTTTGAAAGTTTAAATATAATACTGTTAGCAACGGAGGAACTAATGAAACGAGAGCGAAATCCGTAAATTCTACCTCCTTGGATGGGCCAAAATCTACATAATCAAGCTTCACAGCAATGAAGAAATGAGCAAGCCAAGCACAATAGCTTACAATCGGCACAACAATGACATTTTCTCGCCATGTTAATTGCTTCGGCATAAAAAAGAGCATGATAACAAGCAAACCTACTGTACTCCATAAGATATACATATCAATCCCACCTATAACTTAAATATGGCAACTATTATTGTTTGAATGCTAACCAAGTTATATACATTTTTGGTGCAATTGCTTTACAACAATTCTAAAATACGTAAAAAAGAGCTCTCACAATCGTGAGAGCTCAATGAATTGTTTCCAGCCCTGTATTCTAAACAGTCATTTTCCAGTTTGAAAAGCTTAGCCAATTTTCTTTTTCCTTATAATCAGGCATTATTTTCCCAACAAGACGCCAAAACGAGCGGTCGTGGTTTAAATGGACCATGTGACACATCTCATGTACAACTACATAGTCAATGACCTCACGTGGTGCCATTGCCAGTCTCCAATTGAAGGTTAATTGCAAATTGGAATCACATGTACCCCAGTTCGTTTTACTATCTGATATCCGTACAGAACGGGGTTTTGTTTTAAAGTTGCCTTGATAAACAGAGATACTTTTTTGTACTAAGTCCTTACACTGCTGATAATAAAAACGTCTTAATGCTTGTTTACTCTTTTCATCGTCAAGCTGCTTCACATATATATACAGTGTTTCTTCTTCAAATACAACATAGTCCTGCTTAATTTTACGGTCTTGGAATATTTTAATAGGATATGCTTTCCCTAAATACAGAAAGCTTTCATCATTATCATAGACCTTTTCTTGTGGACCATTCCACCTATCCTTCATTTCTGCTAATTTTTCCTGTATGAGTTCCCATCTGTCTTCTAAAGCCTGAAGCACCTTTTCATCTGCTATCTTTTTCGGAGCTTGTACTTCAATTTCTCCATAGCTATTTATTGATATTCCGATGGAGGTTCTATTTTTGTACTTTACTTCATAGCTAATTGTCGAACCTGAGTACGTATGAATCATTTACATCACCTTATCCTCTGTATCGGACTGCGAGTCCTTTTAAGAAGTTTCTGGCGAATTTATCTCCACACTCTTTATAATTTTTATGTCCCTCTTTTCGCAATAAAGCACCCAACTCACCTTTTGTCACTGTTAACCCTGCGTTTGCAAAAATATCCAGCATATCCTCCGTAGTTAAAGACAGTGCTATCTTCACTCTTTTTAGAAGGAGGTTATTAATATGTTCCCCTTTTTGAGAGGGTTGAGCTGGAGCATTAGGCATCCCTGGTTTAGGCTCTTGTACTCCCCTTTTATAAATAATGAGACCATTTAAAAAGGAATCGAACATACTAGTTGTACATTTAATTTGATCGTCATTTTCCTCTTCTTCGTCATCTGTCTTTTTCAGGATTTGCACCACTTCAGGTACCGTTACCTCGACACCGCCAAGATTAAAAATCTCCACCATTTCTTTATTTTTTATTTCTAGCGCATATCTCAAGCGAATAAGCATATCTTTAATTTCCATTTATGTAACTCCTTATATTAAATAATAGTACCTTTTTATAAAGCAACAGGCACTTAATTTTAGTATAACTAATAATACTTCGCAACAGTCTAGCCATATACAATTGATAAAAGCAAAAATTGGCTGATGGGAGTCAAGGTAAATGTACTCACATCAGCCAATTAATCACATATTCTTACTCAACTATGTCAGCATTTTTCTCAAAGAGATCAAGCATTTCACGCACTTCATCCGATGAATTTGTGCTCATCAATTGATTTCTTAGTTCACTTGCTCCTCTAAATCCTTTAACATATATCTTGAAAAAGCGATGCAGAGCTCGGAATGAGCGTGTCTCTAATTCTTGTGAATATTTGTCATGTAGATCAAGATGCAATCGCAAGAGATCAAGCAATTCTTTACTGCTATGTTCTTTTGGCTCTTTTTCAAATGCAAATGGGTTTTTAAAAATACCGCGCCCAATCATTACCCCATCAATACCATATTTTTCAGCAAGCTCCAAGCCAGTTTGATAGTCAGGAATATCTCCGTTAATCGTCAACAATGTATCTGGCGCTATTTCATCACGGAGCTTCTTAATCTCTGGAATCAGCTCCCAGTGAGCATCCACTTGGCTCATTTCCTTACGTGTACGCAAATGAATTGAAAGGTTAGCAATATCTTGTTTCAATATATGTGCTAGCCATTCCTTCCACTCTTCTACTTCCGTGTAGCCAAGTCTTGTTTTCACACTTACAGGCAATCCGCCTGCTTTTGCTGCTTGGATTATCTCTGCAGCGACATCTGGACGGAGGATAAGGCCGCTCCCCTTCCCCTTAGATGCCACATTAGGCACAGGACAGCCCATATTAATATCGACGCCACGAAACCCGAGTTCTGCCATTCCAATACTCATTTGGCGGAAATTTTCAGGTCTATCTCCCCATATATGTGCAACCATTGGCTGCTCATCTTCTGTAAAAGTCAAACGCCCGCGTACACTTTGCTTCCCATCTGGGTGACAGTAGCTCTCTGTGTTCGTAAACTCTGTAAAAAACACATCAGGTCTTGCTGCTTTGCTCACTACATGGCGAAATACTACATCCGTTACCTCTTCCATTGGTGCAAGTACAAAAAACGGTCGTGGCAGTTCACGCCAGAAATTATCTTTCATCATTACAATCAAATCCTCTCATTATGGATTAATTTTTTATGATCAAATGGTGGTTTTCTTTTTAAAATAAAAAACGCCCCTTACAGAGTGTAAGAAACGTTGATTTCACTGCATAAGCAGCATCATAATACCGGTGGCCGGGGTCGAACCGGCACTCCAAAGGAACACGATTTTGAGTCGTGCGCGTCTGCCAATTCCGCCACACCGGCATAATTGGAGCGGGTGATGGGAATCGAACCCACGACATCAGCTTGGAAGGCTGAGGTTTTACCATTAAACTACACCCGCGAAATATAATGGCGGTCCGGACGGGACTCGAACCCGCGACCTCCTGCGTGACAGGCAGGCATTCTAACCAACTGAACTACCGGACCAAACTATTAAATTAATGGAGGAGGAAAGGGGATTCGAACCCCTGCGCGGTTTGACCCGCCTGTCGGTTTTCAAGACCGATCCCTTCAGCCGGACTTGGGTATTCCTCCGTATTGGTGGAGCCTAGCGGGATCGAACCGCTGACCTCCTGCGTGCAAGGCAGGCGCTCTCCCAGCTGAGCTAAGGCCCCGTAAAATGCAAATGTATATGGCGCGCCCGAAAGGAGTCGAACCCATAACCTTCTGATCCGTAGTCAGACGCTCTATCCAATTGAGCTACGGGCGCATATTTTTGGAGCGGAAGACGAGGTTCGAACTCGCGACCCCCACCTTGGCAAGGTGGTGTTCTACCACTGAACTACTTCCGCTTAGAGTATTTAAATTAAATGGTGCGGGTGAAGGGAGTCGAACCCCCACGCCTTGCGGCGCTAGATCCTAAGTCTAGTGCGTCTGCCAATTCCGCCACACCCGCAAAATCTAATGGTGCCGACGAGAGGACTTGAACCCCCAACCTACTGATTACAAGTCAGTTGCTCTACCAATTGAGCTACATCGGCGCATTATGGTGGAGGATGACGGGATCGAACCGCCGACCCTCTGCTTGTAAGGCAGATGCTCTCCCAGCTGAGCTAATCCTCCATTATATTGGTGACCCATACGGGATTCGAACCCGTGTTACCGCCGTGAAAGGGCGGTGTCTTAACCGCTTGACCAATGGGCCGTTTCATTTTCTTCGCTGTCATGTATCAGCGACAAGGATTATTATATCTAGTATTTAAATGAGCGTCAATACATTTTTTAATATTTTTTATTTTTTTGTATCAACTTTTGACTCAGACTGTCTTTAGCACAAATTATTATACCAAAAAAAGAAGCTGAATTCCTTACATTCAACTTCTCCCTTCTACTTATATATATTTTCACTTAAAGTGAATAACTATTTGTTGTAAAACGGCGGCACCCGCAGCCACCCATGCTCATCTAAGTATTGCTTAACAGTTAGACCGGCAATGGTCTTCTTCATAATATATTTAGAAAAAAGCAAACCGACATCTGCACGGATAGATTCTGTAAGACCTCTTGCTGCATAATTTACTCCTGCTGCAAGATTATAAGAAAGGAGGTTGGCAGTCTCTTCATCATTCAGTTTTGCTCCTTCCGGGATGTCGCGAAAATCTCCGACTGGTTTTTCTGGGGTAGTCTGTGGGAGCGGAACTCCTTCTTTTGTCAAAAATTCTTTTAACTCATCACGCATCGGAATATGCACAGAATCGGTAGTATCCTTAATGATTGCTTTTAATTTTGGATCTTGAACGATGTTAACAGCAAGCTCTTCATTACGAAGGGTTGTTTCCGTTGCCAACAAATAAAACCACAGATTGCTGACTTCTAAGACATTTAATGGTCTTTTTTCACCGTCCAAAAATGGCTCAAACGCATCGTACATGACTTCAAACAATTTCATAAGTAAATCCCACCTTTCTTAAGTATGTTTTTGAGTTAGTTTGTCTAAAAATTTTAAAAACATACTAAGAAAAATAAGTCTCTATCACCTTTTCTGCTGTCCTAGCAGCTAAGGCTTGAGTTGTAAGGGTTGGATTAGCACCACCGAGACCATTAGCATGCACGCTGTTGTCAGCAATATAAAGCCGTTTTACTTGATAGGCCTCACAGTTTTCATCCACAACAGAGCCGATTCTCATCGTGCTTTCCATATGAATCATCATACCCTCCGGCCAATTGGAGCGCAAAATTTGTTTCGCTCCCGCCTTGCGTAATAGGTCTGCAGCCAGTACAGCAAGTTTTCTGCGCCGCTCGGCTGATTTTTTTGTAGCTCTATACCGGATAACTGGCACAAAACCATTCTCATCGGAAATACGCGGATCTAGTGCGACACCGTTTCTGTCATCCACTTCATCGTCTGTTGTTACCAATATACTTAAAGATCGAGCATAATTATCCATCAAGTAATGTAAAGTTTGTCCAACTGGCCGTCCCTCCATATCCCATGGTCTGTGATTGCTTCGCTCTTTTCTAACAGCATACCCATCTGTACTCAAGCCATAAAAGGAAGCGGTCAATCCTGGACTCATTCCAGCTGTCTGTAGTGCACCAAGTCCTGGATAGTCTAGCCTTGCTCCACAAGTGTTTCCTACATATGGTCTTATTTGCGTTGCTCCTATAACAGACAATAAATCTTTCTTTTCAAAGATTCCTGTAATCCAGTCCATATAATGTGTGACTAATCCTTTGCCAACAAACTCATTTACTGGCAGGGATGAATTCAGCCAAAGTCGCGGAGTTTCTATACTGCCGCAAGCTAACACAACTACGGATGCGGTTAATTCTTCTTCTTGTCCTGTCCATGTATCTCTCACCTTCACGCCGATTGCACGGAATTCAGTACCCTCCTTTTCGGTCAGGATTTTCACAGCGAACGCATTTGGCCTTATGCTTACACTACCTGTCCTTAAAGCGAGTGGAATATAACTTACATTCGTAGAGCGCTTTGCGATTTTTTCAATGGAAGGTCCATGAGCACAACCGTTAATACAGTGTCCTGACAATGTACAGCCCTCCATCCAGGATAGCTCGACATCAGTAATATTGGGGTTAGTGATTGCTTCGTTTGGTGGAAGAATGGCATTAGGCTGCGGTCGATATCCAGGCGAATAAATATCAAGCGATGGATTTAAATGCAGCCCGAGTTTTTTTGCCCCAAAATAAAATAGTTCTTCCTTTGCCGTAACTGGCGCAAAGTTCACTGGTAAGGTTTCCTCTACCTTTTCATAATACGGGATAAGCTCCTTATACGAAAACGGCCATTTACCATCCACTGATTGCGGATAAGCTCGCGGACAGTTGGCTGTATAAACTTGCGTAGTGCCGCCAACGCCGGCACACTGCCATATCATTGCCTTTTGTTTAATATTCCGGAACCATTGCGCCTTGCTACGGTCTGCCGGTCCAAAGCGATACCTTCCTGTCACTAAATCATTCATGTTCATTTCCTTCTTATCCATTAACTGCTTGTATAGATGAATGTCGAGGTCAGACAAAGAGGAACTGTATTTGCTTCCTGCCTCCGCATTGGGGTCCGGCCATTGTTTATTGCCATACCAAGGTCCAGCCTCCAAAACAAGCACCTTTAATCCTTTTTCTCCAAGCTCTTTCGCCATGACAGCCCCTCCACCGCCAGACCCAATTACGATGACATCCTGCAACATCATACTATCCCTCCTTTTTATGTGGCATAAGAGCTAAAAAACCGCGAAAATCCCGATAAGCATAAGCTGGTCCTGGATAGCCTGCCCGATGCCAGCCAATAGGGAAATATTCCATTTGCCGGTTTTCCGGAGGCAAAAAAGCAGTACTGCCATATCCCGTCCATTCGGAATAAAACCCGAAAAAAGTCAGCTGATGCAACACATCAACGATATTTTGAATAAGTCCTGGATTATTGTCATAAGGCGGTTTTAAATTCACCGGATTTATTTCTAGCCTTTCTATATATGAGATTGCGTTAAGCCTGTCTAATGGTGCTAATAACGTGTAAGGACCACCTTCAGGGAATGTATTACAGCAGAGCGGATATATATTTTTCTGAGATTGGACCAGATAAACTGCTCCACTATCTAGCAGTTCTGCTGTAGACTTAGCCATTGATGCAATCATCAACTGTTTTTTGACCTTTAGGGGCATGGACTGATTTAGTATCTGCATTAGATATTCGTAAACCTGCAGTTCAAAGGCACCTGGCTTGATAAACGAAGTGCTGTTGGGAAGGTAATATGCTTGAGGAGGAATAACTGCCTGTACAAATGCTTGAAAAGTGGATTTAGTATGAGCATCACTAATTTCTATACTAACCATTCGCTAACCCCTGTTTCTCATTTTTATCAAATAGTTTACTATCCTTAATATTATTCACCTCAAGGCTTGGCTATGTCATTGCCAATAGTAAAAGATAGGAAAAATTGCGTTTTCGGCCAATAAGGTTCATTCTTATTATCTCTTAAACAAGCATTTCCCCTTTCCTTCCCATAAATCTTTTACCGAAATCTCGAAATCCAGCGGTAATCAATATCTCACCCTTCTTTATATATAAAAAGGAAGTCTGGCTATTTATCAGCAAGACTTCCTTAAACAAGCAACCTATTTCACTGCACTGCTTCCCAATGCTCTTTTTTTCTTAATCGTAATTTTCACCTCTGAAACAACCAGTCCTGCTAATGTAAGTAGTATTCCCAATGCTGACAGCTTTGTCAGCTGTTCGTGCAGCACAAGCATAGACACTACGACTGTAATGACAGGTACCATATAAATATAAACACTCGTTTTTATTGCCCCAAGAATGTTGACAGCTGTATTCCATGTTACGAAGCAGACGGCAGAAGCTCCTATTCCAAGAAATAGAATATTGAATAGATAGATTGGATTAGCAAACCTGGCAAGCTCAAGCTTGAAATCAAAGAAAAATAATGTTGGCACCATAAGAAGCAGTCCGTAAAAGAATACTCTTTTTGTTGTCTGGATTGGATGATAGCCATAGCTTGAGATCTTTTTTGTCAGCACGGAGTAGGCTGCCCACGCAAATGTTGCGACAGCTGCCAGCATATCTCCAAGTGGATTTAGCTGAAAATTGGCCTTTCCATTATAGCTGATTAAAAAGATGCCAATCATCGCCATTGCAAAACCAACAAAAAAATTTCCTTTTAAACGTTCATCTTTCAAAAACAGCATCGTCAGAACTGCTGTTGAAAACGGGACAATTCCGCTGATAACTCCCACATTAGAGGCCATTGTCATCGTTAAAGCGATATTTTCCAACAAATAATATAAGGTAACGCCACATAACCCGGCACAGATAAATAACAGCTCATGCTTTCTGTCTGTTACTTTCATCCTCGCTGGAAATATAATCAGCAGCATGATAAAGCCAATAGCAAACCGAAAAAACAAAATTTCAGTCGGTGTAAAACCTGTCAGTAAAACTTTAGTCGAAATAAAGGTAATGCCCCAGATAAAAATAGTCACTAGTGCTGCTATATGACCATTTGTAGTTTGATTTCTCATTTTTTGTCCTCGCCCTTTTCGTCATGCTTGTTTCTTATGTTGATAAATCTCCCGATACTGGCCTGGTGTCAGACCAATAAATTCAGTGAAAAAATTGCTGAAGTGGCTTTGGTCTGCAAACCCTGTCTCCATTGAAACATCTATTGGCTTACGCCCGCTCTCAAGCAGTTTTTTTGCCTCATTAATCCTAATAGTTTGTAAGTATCTATATGGAGTAATGCCAAAATTGCGTGTAAACGACCGCAAGAGCGTATATTTGTTCATATCACAAACCTCTGCTAAGTCAGTTAATGTTAAATGTTCTGTATAGTTTTTTTCCATATAGCGGCATACTGCATGCAGACGCTCATCTGTTGATGTACTTTCTTCATACTTAATGCTGCATTCTTTGATTAAATGTTCCATTAAAAAATAAAAGCTTTCTTCCTTTTCCAGCTCTTCATTGGTAGACATAATCATCTCATGCACTTCCTTTAACAGTGGTGCAAAGCTTGTTTGCACAAGAACAGGTGAAGTAAAATAAGGAAGATAATCTACTCCCATAATTTCCTTAGCTACTTTCTTCATAATATCAGCATTAATATTCAAGCAGCGGTAATCTAACGCATTAAGATCAACTTGTTCACATGCATGATTATCAAGAGGATTAAAGATGACCATATCTCCTTTGTTAATAATAAATTCCTTATTTTTGCAAGTGAGTTTCCTTTGCCCATTTTCGATAAAGCCGATAACATAATATTCATGGAAATGGTTTGGGAATTTCTGCATGATCCCATCAAAATGGTATGCTTCCACCTGCAGCTGAGAATCAAATTTCACCATTCTTTTTCCCTTCAATGAGACGTGCCTCCTTTTTCGTTCATTTTCTTAAAATTAGTGTAGCATATGACTTTATAGCTGCTCTTGTATGATATTGACTAAAAGCCAATAAAAAAAAGCCATGCTTCTGATCCAAGAAGCAAAGCAATGAATTTACAGCTTGAATTTGTCTTTAATCAACGCAGCAACGTCTTTAGGGCTTTTATCTGTATTGTTTATTTTTAAATATTCTTCTTTTTGTATCTCTCCTTCACGGGAGTTTAATCGATATTTTTCCAGAGAGCTTTTTAGCTCTGATTCCGACCATTCAATATTTCTTTTTGTTGGCTTATGTTCTAATCTGTTCGGAGTTTTATTTCTGTATAGCCGTTCGTCGAGATCTGCTTCTAATTCGACGTAATAGACTGTTCCGCCTTGTTGTTTAAAAATATTAGAGATTTTTTCAACATAATTCCAATCTTCTTTCAAATTAAATGCCCACACATAGGTGAAAATTAATCCAGGTAAATCACTTTTGGCGACTGTCTCAAAGATTTCCTGCCGAAAAAGATTTACAAGCCTGCTTCCTTCTTTCGTTCCATATCCGAAAAAATTACTGACTAAATCAATGCTCATATGATTGTGAAAAAGCTTTAAACCTGTAATGGCGGCTAACTCCTGGCCAACCGTCATCTTTCCAACAGCCTGCGGTCCAAATATAAGAACAAACTTCATGATGTATTCTTCCTTCCTACCTGATACTTATCGGGAATAAGACAGACTCAACGGAATGTTCCCTTGCCCCACACCTGCTTAAAGCTTTCCATTCTCTCCATCCCTGTAATCAATGGTTTCGCCTGATTAATTAGCGTTTGCACTCCTTCAAGGGATAAAGAAGCTTCGTGGGCGGCTTTACTGCTCCATACCTCATAAACATACACACTATCAAGTTCAGTTTCTGGCAGATTAATCGTATACAGTTGACAGCCTTCAACTGCCTCCATTTGCGATGCGGCTTCAATTAGAATGGCTGCAAGCATATCACGATTCTCTTCCCTAGCCGTAAACTTTCCTAATAATCCAAAATTCTCCATAGTTTATCCCTCTTCTCTATGCTATTTTTTCGCTTAAGATCTTTTTAAACGTTTTACTAAAATATACTGGCTGCTTTCCTTTGTAGGATGTTCACTAATGAGTCCAGCAATCTCATAGCCATGTTTCCGGTAAAATTCTGGGGCTTGGAAGCTGAAGGTATCCAGTTGAATATGGGTGCATTTGCATTCAATAGCACTTTCCTCGATTGTTTTGAGCAGACTGCTGCCATATCCCTCCCCTCTTTTTGTCTCATCCACCCATAATGATTCGATTTGCAAATGATGCCAAAAAATCACTCCCGAAATACCGCCAACGATTTTTTCGTTATCATCTCTGGCAGTAAAGCAGAGTTTGTTAACTGGATGCTTTACCGCATCTGGCAAGCGGGAAAGATTGTATTCTATTACCCTCTTTCGGAGAAAATCACTATTTTCTTGATAAGATTCTCTGCAAATTTTCATTCTCCTTTTCACCCCATCGATCTTTCTATTTGTCCGACAAAGTTTTCAGTGCATCATGCATCCTATCCATATTGCTGTTACCAAATATATTCATATCATCCGAAAAAATTTTTCCCTTACTTTCTTCACAGGCTCGTAATTTTTGCAAGTGGCCATAGTCTTTGTTGGAATAATTCTCCACCAGATGGCTATATCCCTTCTACTAAAATAGAAATAAGTCATTCATCAATTGATGAATGACTTATAATGCTTTATTTCACTAACTCTGCTTTCCACTCAATGGTGTTAAGCTCTTCTATTAAAGCATCCACTTGATTTTTTGTCAGGTTCGCTTCTGGAAACTCTGCTAATTCCTGCAATGTTTTTGTTCTCATCGCAAAAATGCCTGGCGGCTTAGCAATCCATGGTGCATGCTTATCGAGAATAGCTGCTGATGATTGATGTGCTAGCACATCAATCAATCGTGAGTTCTTCGTAAATTCCACCATTAATCCGTTCTTGTTATCATATTGGAAATGATAGCTGCCAGATCCGACGGTTAACGTGACTGTATCATCCTTTTCCTTATACGTATAAATTCCATTTGCTTGTGCAAGCGGGTTTCCGCCTTCTGACACATTCGCTGTTTGTGCAAACGGCAAGACAATTTCTGCTGTTGTATTTGCTGGGATCTCTACTTTCAGTTCAATCTTGTCTGCTGTTATGCTCCAAGCGGATTGGATTCTGCCATACATCGACTCAAAAGCAGCTTTTGCATAGGTTAAGTGAATTCCGGCAAATGCTGGCTGTATGCGGATTCGTTTGTAGGCTGGCAGCTCTTCATCCATATCAAGGCCTGCAACTTTTCTGTACATCCAATCCCCGATTGCGCCGTAAGCATAATGATTAAAGGAATTCATATCATCGCTCCAAAACGAACCATCCTCTTTAATTCCATCCCAGTGCTCCCATATGGTTGTAGCTCCTTTTTTGACAGAATAAAGCCAGGAAGGATAGCCCTCTTGCAGCAATAGTTTAACAGCTGTTTCGTGATGACCTGCTTTTGAAAGAGCAAAGCATAAATACGGAGTTCCGACAAACCCTGTTGTCAAATGATAATTATTGTTAATAATGAGCTCGTTTAATTCATGTGCTGTGCGCTTTTTTACGCCTCCATCGACGAGATCGAAAATCAATGCCAGAACATGGGCGGTTTGCGTCGGTGACACTAGCCTGCCAGATTTAGAGACAAATTCATGATTGAATGCTTCTATTATATTTTCAAGCAGCAAACCATAACTTTTAGCATCTTCCCATTTGCCAAGCACTTTAGCAGCATCACGCAGAATTCTCGTGGAGTGTGCATAAAAAGCTGTTGCAATAAAGTCCTTTGGTGTGGCACCGCTGTAGCTGCCTGACGGTGCATCAAGGGCAAGCCAATCACCGAAATTGAAGCCGACAATCCAGAGGTACTCATTTTCCCCTTGTCTGCGCATATACTCAACCCATGCCTTCATGCTGTCATATTGCTCTGCTAACAACCGCTTATCTCCGTATGCTTTGTAAATCTCCCATGGAATAATTGTTGCTGCATCACCCCAGGCTGCCGCATTGGCACCGCCGACTACAGCTGGAATAACAAAGGGAACTCCTCCATCTGGATGCTGCTCTGCCTTGAGATCACGAAGCCACTTTGTGAAAAAAGGACCTCCATGATAATTGAACAAAGCCGTCTGTATAAATACTTGTGCATCACCAGTCCAGCCAAGGCGCTCGTCACGCTGCGGGCAGTCTGTCGGCACATCAAGAAAATTGCCTCTTTGCCCCCATTTAATATTTTCCTGAAGCTTGTTTACAAGCGGGTTGGAGCATTCAAACTCTCCAGTCGGCTCCATATCTGTATGGATGACTTCGCCTACAAAGTGCTCGAGAGAAAGCCCGTTTTCCTGGTTTGGATACCCTTCCACCCTCACATATCGGAAACCTTGGAAAGAAAAGTGCGGAGCATAGTTTTCCAGCCCGATTCCTTTTGCAATATATTCTACTTGCTGGTCTGCCTTGCGCAAATTGCCGAAGTATATGTTTCCGTCCTTATCCAGCACCTCTGCATGCTTTAAAATAATCTTCGTTCCTTTATCAGCCTTAACAAAAAAGCGAATTCTGCCGACCATGTTCTGCCCCATATCGATTACCGTCTCTCCTGAAGGAGTCGTAAATACCGCAATAGGCTTAATAACCTCGGTCACTTTTGTCGGCCAATTTTCTTGTGCAATCAGCTGACCTACAGGCATTTGTTGTTCTTGCACTAAAGACCAGCTGCTGTCATCAAAGTCAGGCAGACTGAAACCCTCCTCAAGTCTTGCATCATATTTTTCTCCTTGATAAATCTCTGAATATACAACAGGCCCTAATGCTGCTTTCCATGATGGATCTGTCACAATAATATCTTCCGTGCCATCATTGTATCTTACATGCAGCTCAAAAAATGCTGCTCGCCTGTCGCCGTATATATGACGCTTGTTTTCCCATGTCATATTCCCTTTATACCAGCCGTCTGCAAGCATGATGCCAAAGGCGTTCGGTCCCGCTTGAAGTTGGGATGTGATATCATATGTCTGATATTGAAGACGTTTGTGATAGCTGGTCCAGCCGGGAGCAAACAGCTCATCACCGACACGCTCTCCATTTACATACAGCTCATACAGACCTAAGCCTGTGCCATATATGCGGGCAGATACAATGTCGTTTTGCAGCTGAAATTCTTTTCTTAGACAAAAAGCCGGCTCACTCAAACGGTCTATCACTTCTTCATCTGGTGTAATCCATTGTGCTTTCCAGTCATATTCGGCAAACAAAGCAGTCTCCCACCAAGCTGTTTCACTCCAAGCGGATTCGCGGCTTTTATTATCCCAGACTTTCACTCTGTAAAAATATCTAGTTCTTTCTTTTAGATCTGGACCTTCATATGGAAGATGCAAGGACTCTTGTGAGTGAATGATGCCTGTATTCCACAGTAATGTATCAAAAGTAGGATGTTCAGAAACTTGAATTTGGTAGGATTGCTGCAATGTTCCTCTTTCATCGGAAATGATTTTCCAGCTTAACCGTGGTTTTTTACAATCAATGCCGAGTGGATTTGTTCGGTACTCAGTTGTTAAGGATGCTGCTTTTAAGTGTGTCATAGTAACTTCCTTTCTAGTAAAATTTCTGTCATTATTAGAACTGCCTTTTCAGCCATGCGGCCGCTAAATCAAACCATGGCTGGCATGCTTCGTTTATGTGTTCAGCGTTGCCTGCTGTCGTTTCATCACTTAGCGACAATCCATGTACACCACTTTCAAATACATGTAATTCATAGGGAATATGATGCTTTGTTAGTTCTACAGCAAAAACTAAAGCATTTTCTGCATAAACTAAATCATCATCGGCTGTATGCCATAGGAAGACAGGCGGTGTATTTATAGTGACATAACGGGCAGGACTTGCTTCTCTTAGCTGTTGGTCAGTAGGTGTGGTTGTATCGAAAACTGCCTTGCTTGATATTTCCCAAAAGCTTTTTTTATTCTCATCCGCATCACGCTCTACTTTTGCTTTCATCCATTCATAATCAAGGAGCGGATATCCTAATATAACAGCATTTGGCTTAAATAAATCACTGCTTGCTTGAATAGACTCTTGGAGGAAGCTGTCTTGCCAATGAACAGCCATGCTTGCTGCCAAATGACCACCAGCAGAAAAGCCGCATAAAGCAATGGCATCTGGATTTACAAGCCATTCTTTCGCATTTCTTCTTACTAAAGATATCGCTTTCGCTAAATCAAGTAATGGATTGGGATAGAGAGAGCGCTCATTTACCTCCGGTAGCTGTTTGAAATCTTTCACCCACTCACGAAAGTACGTATTGTAGCGCAACACAAATGTATGGTAGCCTTTTGAAGCAAACCGTAAAGCAATCGGTTCTGCCTCTCTGTCAGATGTATTTAAATAACCCCCTCCTGGGCAAATAATAACAGCAGGACGCTTTTTATCTGTTTGAAATTCTTGAGAATTCTCTAGCAGATAGGCAGTCAAGGTAACATGAGCATTATCTTCCCATAACTGAATCTTTTCGATTTTCATACATGCTTCTCCCCTTTGGCAGCTTTATGCGTCACTTTCCTTAAAGGGATGAATAGATATTCATCCCAATCAACATTTAGGAAACGACGATTTCATCCATAGGTTCGTCATCAACATCCCCTTTTCCTTCCATTTCTGGAATCGGAAGAACAGCGATAGCAGAGAGAATGGAAAACACAGCGAGCACTAGGAAAAACAGCGTGTATCCATCACCGCCAAATGTACTTGCACCAAAAGCAATCAGAGCTGGAGCTGCAAAGCTGACTAATGTGGAGGCCATATTTGTTGTTGTATTCATGATAGAAATATCTTTCGCCGCATTTTCCTTAGAAGGCAGGATGCGGTTTACAAGGGCATTATCGACAGCATTGTACATACCGAACCCAAAGTTAAAGATGAAATTACCGACAATAACCCATGCCACGCTTGTGGAGAATGCAAAGGCAACAAGGCACAGTGCGGTAACTAGGGCCGCTCCCATTACAAACGGCTTTTGCTTTTTCACTTTATCTGATAAAAACCCGCCGAGAATGCCGGCTCCAACCATCATGATAATCGTAGGCGCAGTCAGCCCCATAATTTGAAAAATTTCCGCTTCGCTTAAATGAAATCTGGCAATATAAAACAAAGTGAGCATATTCAATCCTGCATTGGAGAAATTGATGAACAGCTTTGTTAAAAGGGCCCAAGTATATGCAGGATGCTGTTTATAGCTCGGATAAAAGCCGCGAATACCAAGTTTTTTTTTGCTGATTGTGGCTGTTTTCGCCAAATAATTATCCTTAATTAAAAGTGCCGCCGTTATTCCGCCGATCAGCTGGACAATAATCAATGCAATCATCTTTTGTTCAATCGTTGAATTGGCGAGCACCCCCATCAGCATTTGACCAGACATAACTAATGCAGGTCCAGCGGCTCCAATCAAACCTGACACACGGCCGAATTTATCCGGATCTACCTGCTCTGGAACTATTGCATAACTGGAAAGGGAAACCATGCCGTAAAAGAAATTCACCAAGCATAAAGAAATAATGAATATAGGAATGGATGATGCAAAGGTAAGCATCAGCATTGAAATCGCACCAAGAATGCTTCCTGCTACCATCCAAAATCTTCTTCTCCCCATTTTGAGCCTTGTCTTATCAGCAATCACCCCTCCAAACAATCCAAAAATAACAATGGCAATTCCTGTAATCCCTGATGCCGTTCCATAAACAGCAGTCGCATCCTCTGAACCTACAATTCTTATTACAATAAAAGTAGAAAGACCAAACCCTAATAATACTAGTGGTGCGATAGCAGTACCGACACCAAGCATTGCCGCTACTATCAACCTCTTAAACGGTGTCCTTTTCCAGCCAACTGTCTCCATCATTTTCCCTCCAACTTTGTCCTTAGTATTGTTTTTTCACATTATAGCAAGCGCTTTCATACAAATGAATGAGATAATCAAAGAATATTTTTGCTTGATTCAAAGATTATCGAATAATAA
The DNA here is from genome assembly GCF_021341655.1 of Bacillus sp. Au-Bac7. Classification (NCBI taxonomy): domain Bacteria; kingdom Bacillati; phylum Bacillota; class Bacilli; order Caryophanales; family Bacillaceae; genus Bacillus; species Bacillus sp. Au-Bac7. Next base: position 1,301,398 of record NZ_JAJTTG010000001.1, read on the forward strand.
CTATAATAAGAAGCTTGCTCCCTAAAAGCTTGGGAGCAAGTGGTAAGGTCATTTGTTAACAAGGGAGCAGGTTTGAGCGATTTGGCCAAGATATTTGGCGCTTTCTTTTACCGTCCTTTTTTGTGTAGTGCGGTCTACCTCAATTAATCCGAATTTTTTGGAGTAACCTGAATTCCACTCATAATTATCAAAAGTGGACCAATGCAAATAACCTCTTATATCAATACCATCCTCTATACAAGCCTGAACACCCTCTAATCCTCTGCGGATAAATTCTACACGTCTTTCATCATTGTCTGTAGCAATGCCATGCTCTGTAATAATGATTGGAATGGTGATGGCAGCTGATACTTTGCGAATGACATTTGCCAAGCCTTCCGGATAATATTCATAGCCCATTTGTGTTCGTTCTGCATGCTCTGTCAGCACTTGACCATTTGGACCGTACACTTCTCTCGTGTAGTTTTGCAGACCAAAAAAGTCATCACCTGCCATCATCGGCAAGTATTGTTCAAAATAGCTATGCCATTTTTCCGCAGCTATTTTCTCGCCCCCTGTGATGGATTGTACATCAGACAGCGCCATGGAAAAGCCAACTAATGTGTCAGGAGAAATATCCTTGATCACTTGGCGCGCTTTAACATGAGCTTTGTGGAGAAGCTTCATCGATTTCTCATCAGATATCATATGGAAAGTAAAATACTTGTCTGTTGTCGTACCACAACGCTCAGCTGCAGCCTCGCGCCATTTAGGCGCTGTCCATGCATCTTGATCAATTCCGACCGGCGGAATAAACCCAATGCCCGTAAACAGCTCACGAAGCATGACAGGCAGATTCACCTCATTCATCGTCAAAACATACGGAATTAAATGACCGAGCTCACGGAATACTGTTTCACAGTAGTTGGCAAAGCGTTCAGGTACATCTGGGCTTGCCCAGCCGCCAAATTGCATCAGCCATTTTGGTGATGTAAAGTGATGCATCGCGACAAAAGGTGTCATATTATTGGCATAGCATGTTTCAATAACGTCCCGATAATGATCCAAGGCAGCTTGTGAATACTGTCCTGGCTCTGGCTCAATTCTCGACCATTCTATAGAAAAGCGGAACACTTTTAAGCCAAGGCTTGCCATTAGGGCGATATCTTCTTTATAAAGATTGTAATGGTCGATTGCATCCCCCGATTTTTCTTGATACGGCGAGCCTTCGACTTGCTCCTCTGCCCAAAAATCACTGTTATTGTTATTGCCCTCCACCTGATGGCCTGCCGTTGCTGAGCCCCAGAGGAATTGCTTTGGAAATGAAAAACTCATCATGTATACACCCCTAATATCTTTTACTTACTCTTATGTCTTTTATTTTAGCAAGCGTTTTCAATTGATTTAATGGCAAATACAAAGGAAATGTTTGCTCGATTCAAAGATATTAGGTAGTTAAGAGACTTAAGTTATCATTAACGGTTTTGCTCTCTGTATTCCTTTGGTGTCTGAAGGAAAATTTCGTTGAATTTTTTATAAAAAAAAGAAACGCTTGAATAACCAACCTCTTCGGCAATGTCTGGAATCGGCATATCCGAATTCGTCAAATAAAGCGCAGCCTTATTAATCCGCTGAATTTGCAGCAAATCAGTGAACGACTTGCCAGTAGCTTTTTTTAGAATAGCAGAAATATAGTTAGGGTGATATTTAAATTGCTCTGACATTAAAGCAAGGCTGCAGTCCTTCCAATGGTTTTCGATATATTTCAAAAAATCAACAATAATTACGTCTCTTTCTGTTCGATGGTTCATCTTCATGCTTGTATAGCTGTTGCTGTGCCGGATCAACTCCGTAAACATAATAAACAAATAGGCATCTATCAAGCCTGATGTAAAAGCATCTTCATCAAAATACTCACACATAATATGCTCCATAATGTTATTAAAGTTGGAGCTAGCTTCAAACGGAAAAAAAAGATATTTATTAGCACTTCTGCTGCCGATGAGAGAGTCGACTAAAAACTGTGAGATAATACTTTTATTTGTAAATCTGCTCAAGAAATTCGTCGACAAGTAATCATGCTTCAGCTTAATTTCAATCACAATATCATAGCTTGTCGTCGCCTGTACCGTATGAGGAGTATTTTTGTCTATCATAATCATACCTCCTTCCAGAATATCGATGGCATCATCTTGAAGAATGATTTTGCATTTGCCCTGATACACATATATCAGCTCAATATATTGATGAATATGCATGGGAACATATGCATTTGCAGGACATTGGGACAGGAAGATATTATCTTCAATCGGATTATGTGATGGATCAAATATCATATTAAATTCATACAACGGCTCGCCATTAATTGTCGCAATCGGTTCAACCTGATAAGTAGTTTTGATAAAATTCCAGTCTGGAGGGTCCATCTTATTATAGCTTTCAAGCTTTGCTCTTAATTCAGCACTATTCACAGGCAGGCTCCTTTTTAGTAGATTTAGACATATTTCTTTGTTTGTTTTTATTTTCTTTTGCTTTTTCTTCAAATATATCATATAAACCTCTAAAACACTCACAAATAAAAATATTTTTATGGCCTTTGCTCCCTTGGCTCTGTTACTCCAACTATATGAATAGACTTCTTGTGTATCATAGCTTGGATTACACCACTTGCTATCTCCTTATTCGTCAGCCAGCGTGAATGACCATCATCCATCATAAAGCCTAGCTGAATTTGATGATATATCATATTTCGCTTGTCTGTAAGCCTGCTTTGCAAGACTTGCAAATCTGCATTACTTCCTAGCACATGAAATAACTGCCAAGTGCTTGAATCCTTAGAAACTGTATCTATAATAAGGTTAACAGCTTCTTCTGCATAAGAATGAATCCAAGCAACCACTAACTCAATATTGGTATGAATACGAATAGTATTTCGCAATTCTGACTCTAGATCTTCTAGCTTGCTGTAATCAACCAAAATTGGATGAATGATAGAATTTGGACAAATGGTTCTGATCTCGTCCATTCTATGTTTATTTCTTCCGATTACAGAGACGATATAACCCTGTTTTGCCAGCCAAATCGTTACTTCCGAAAGCATTCCTGTCCCGCCTACTACTAATGCATGCTTCATTCATTCCCGCTCCTTATTATTTTGTTTGTAAAAAAGGCACCTGCAAATTAAAAGAACCATGGTCTTTTTAATTGCAGGTGCACATGTTTATTTATACCAGTCAGCTTGCTCCATATGAACAAATGGGATATCTGTATCAATCAAGCCTTCGACCTTTTCAATCGGCAAGTCTTCTCCTTTAAGCCAGTTTGAAAAATTGAATTCAATTGGGTCTTGGTCACCGCCAAGTGCAAACCAAGCTTTTCCTTCCTTAGGGAAATAAGCAGAAGTATGAATGGTTCCAGCCCAAGCTCCATACAAATTGGAGAATATGCCTGCATTGGAGTCATTCAACAAACTGAAGGCTTCCTTTCCACCTATCAAACTGGTTTGATGGGTCTCGATAATTTCGAGGCGTCTTTTCGAATCATCTAGAACATGGCGGTTTTCTTCTGTCATAATATTAAAATGGTTTGTACAAGAAAAGCCTCTTCTCACTTCCACTCTTCTTGGAGAGGTTTCCACTATAAATGGTGTTTCACAGCTTCTGTCAAACAATACATAGCTAAAGGAATGACGGTGGGGAATTTCTTTGAGCAAAGCGGCCGCCTCTTCTGCCGTACTGCAAAGCTCTAAGATGAGCCTGCCGATCATATTGCACACAAAGCCCGTGCCCGGTTTCTTCCTGTTCATGAAATTATAGCCCATCGTCAAGCCTTGTTCATTCATGCCATCCATTCTGCCTGTGCCTCTTTGGCTTGGACCGATGATGGCATATCCTCCGTCAGTCGGCTTAAAAATGGTATAGCGGCCATCATATGTTTTTGGATGATAATCATAGTTTCGAATTAAATAATCACCGCCGACATAAATTGAACAGCCTGACTTGTCAATATCAAGACGATAGCCGCAAAATTCAAGGAGCACCTTGTCCATCGGCCATCCTAATGCATCACGAAAGCCTTCAAATTCCTCCCAGATTAACGGGGCGAATTTAGCAAAGATAAGTCGGGTTTCCTCGATATCTATCTTGAATTTCGGCTTTCTTACCTTCCATTGCCTTTCCCTGTTCTTTACAAGGATTGATTCTTTAAAATATTCTCCTTGCTTATAACCAAAGTCATAATGTGTTCCACGAAATTGCATGACATCTGCATAAACTTTTTTCATCTCATATCCCCCATCTCTGCTATTCTTTAGCATACTTGGAAAAGGAGGGAAATGGAAGAGATATACTTTTAACCTATACAGAAAAACCAGTCCCCAATTATTGGAGACTGGCAATCAATTATACTTTGAACTTGCTGATTACTTCTTTTAAGTCCTCTGCTAAATGAGATAAAGCTTGAGCAGATGCAGCAATTTCTTCCATGGATGCTAGCTGCTCCTCTGCTGAGGCGGCAACATTTTGTGAATGCATCGATGTTTGTCCAGAAATATTTTGTATCTCTGAAACAGTTGTCGCCACTTCTTGTGTGCCTGCAGCAAGTATTTCCGAAGTATGAGCCATTCCTTCAATTTGCTCTGTAAGATTTTGCATAAAGTCCATAATTTCTGTAAAGTTCGCTTTCGTCTGCTCGACGATTTCCAAGCCCTCTTTTACATCCAATGTCACTTGTTCCATTGACGCATTAGATTGGACCATATCTGCTTGGATTGTCTTAATAAGTGCTGATATTTGAGCAGAAGATGCTTGAGACTGTTCGGCAAGCTTTCTGACTTCATCTGCAACAACAGCAAAGCCTTTTCCGTTTTCCCCTGCTCTGGCAGCCTCAATTGCAGCATTCAACGCTAGTAAATTTGTCTGATTAGCGATATCTGTAATCACATTAGTAATTTTCTCGATTTCTTGTGAACGGGAGTCCAAATTTTTAATCGCTTCCCCTGTTTTGGCAACAGAATGATTGATTTCAGTGATTTTCTGAACCGTTTTATCCACATACAGTCCGCCATTCTTCGCTTTTTCAGTCGCCTTCAAGCCGACATCGGAAACTGCTTGAGCATTATCAGCAATTGATTGAATGCCTTCTGTTACTTCAACAAGAGCAGCAGCACTGTCTTGTACATTTGATGCTGATTGGTCTGCACCATTTGCGACCTGCTGGATTGATTCTGTAATTACTTCTGTCGCTTTGCTTGTCTCTTCTGAGCTTGCCGTCAGCTGTTCTGAAGAAGAAGCTAACTGTTCAGATGTTGAGATAACTTCATTCATCATCGATTTTAAACTGTCTGTCATTTTATTATAGCTTACAGATAATAGGCTCAGCTCATCAGTCGATTTATCCTCCACTTTTGAAGTAAAATCGCCGTTGCCTGCCAACTCCAAGGCTGCAGTAAGCTTTTTCAGTCTTTTTCTTATTGAATTTGTAAATAAAAGAACGACTGCCACTGCAATAACAACCATAATGATTAATACAATCACAAATTTCGTTAAGAAAGAAGACAGGATATTATCAATCATTTCTTCTGAGGCACCAACATACATGATACCTACAACTTCCCCTGCTGCATTTTTCAGAGGCATATAGGCTGTCTGATAGTTTTTCCCGACTACATTTGCTTCGCCGTAGTATGTTTCTCCATTATTAATAACGGTGTCAATTACTTCTTGTGATGCTTGTGTACCTGTTGCCCGCTTGCCGTCTGTCATTACATTCGTCGCAATTCTTGTATCACCTAAGAAGAATGTAACTGTATCGTGCGTGTCCTTGCCAATTATGTCGACTAATTCATTATTATCATTGATTATTGTCTCGCCTTTTAAAAGCTTATCTCCGTCCGCTTTCCACTCGCCAGGGTATTCACTATTTACATAGTTATAACTAAGCGCAAGATCACCTTTTGCTTTTTCTGTTGCAAACTCCTTTATTCCCCTTGTAATCTCACTATTTGCCACATACCCGACTACCACGGATAAAACAATAATAATGGCAACAACAATTAAGTTAATCTTTGTGCCTAATTTCATCTTAAGCTGTAATTTCATACACTTTCCCATCCCTTAAAAAATTAGCAATTTAATGATGCTAATGGTTGTATCGGTCCAAATTTGTGAAAATTAATCACTTTTCATCTTCATTTGAAAATATTGTTGTACAACAGAGGAAGGAGTTTCCATAACTTCTATACAATAGGAAAAAAGACGGCAGAATAGCTTCCACCGCCTTTAGACAATTGTTTATTTTACAGTTAGAATAACACGCTGATAGTATTTAAGCTTATGTGCACCGTCATCCTGCACCTCTACGATAATATGAAGTGTATCTCCAGATTTCGCATCTTTTGGCACAGTGAAGCTCACTGTTTTTGTGTCCTTGCCTGTTAATTCAATCGTATCCGTTGCTTCTCCTTCTGCCAATTCACGATGAAGGCCAAGCTGAAGACCATCTGTTACATCTGAAACTGTGTCGTTCTTAGCTACCTTTGACTCTTCGTACGTATCTGCTTCAAAATATCTCCACCATTTATAGGAGATTTCATCACCGTCTGGATCGCTGCCATTAGCATGCAACGTCACTTCCTCTCCCTTTTCAACCGCCAAATCCAAACCTTCTTCTACCTCAACTGTTGGATTATGGTTTGCATCCTCATAGCTTTCTGCAGTCAGCCAATCTGCCCTTGCTGCAAAATCGCTTTGTATATCATCAAACCAGCGTGTTAAAGAATACTCTGCTTCATAGCGGTTTGCGTACACATTAAAGTCTGTAACAGTGTTTTTATACACCTTGCTGCTCACAGCGTCAAAGCGGCCGCCCCAGCCTCCATATGTCGGGTCCTCCAAGCTTCTTAGTCCATTGTCGATTAAGTAGAAGAAGGATGGAGAATCACCTTCTGAAATAAAATCATACTTTTGATATTGAGGATTTTTCTGTAAGTATTCTTCCGTACCGCGCTGCTCCTCGAAAAGCTCTCCATCAATCATCTTGCCGTCACCCATTAATGCATACATATCCATTAACGGACCATGACCGACAATATTTTCTTTATGCCAATCACCAGTAAGCTTTGTGTTTAATTCCTCAGAATGTAATTTCCACGCATATGCAAAATGCCAGAAATTCGAGGTATCATTAATGATGCGGATATCTGGCCAGTTTTTAGCAATATATTTACTATAGCTGTCATCCTGGTCCAAAATGATATATAAAACAAGCTTATCGCTTACTTTCGATTTAATTTTCTCCCAATCATCTGTTTTGCTATATTCTTCTTCAATCGATTTCAATGCACGGGCCGTTGTATTTGTTCCACCCCATGTTTGCACATATAAATCACTATCATCATCATGGAGGAACAGTTCCTTCAAGAACTCAGATCCCTCTGTCTCTTCTTCCATTTCCCCTACATTAGAAATATTACCGATTTTTGTAATGCTGCGTAAGTAATCTGGTTCAGGATAGCCGTCAGCATGCTTCACCAAATTAGGATAACCCTCTTCGTACGCATTAATCATATCTGTAAGCCATTGGGTCCCTGTCCATCTAAAAGGTTCAATTCCTTTTGCTTTATCACCTGCATAATGGTAGACAGAGCTTGTCAGCACAATTCCTTCTAAATCCATCTCATTGGCATACACTAAGTAGCGGAGTACAGAGTTCATATCATCCACTTCGCCATCTGTTGTAATAACCGTTCTGGCTTTTTGCTTTTCAGCTGGTTTGCTGTCACTGCTGTTTTCTGTTTTTGTTTCGTTAGATGAATTAGTTTCCTCTTTGCTGTTTGAACAGCCCGCTGCAATGATAGCAAATATCAGCAACAAAGTAATTAACCCTTTTCCTTTCATCCTTTTCATCCCCTCTTTTTGGATTTTAGAAGATTACCTAACGGGAGAAAAACAAAAAACCTAAACAAACACACGGTAGCCATGCATTTGTTTAGGTTATGCCCGTTAGGTAACATTCCTAATGTCCATATGTATTTTAAGCGTTTACAACGATATTCTACCTTATCAATATAGCGTTTTCATCTTACTATTAGCCTATTTTTGCTGGTTTACTGCCTGTTCAAAAGTTGGCTGTAAACAGAATTTATAGAGTATGGATCGACTTCTTCCTCCTGTGGAGCATACATCTCTCTGTCATGATAAGGCAGCTCCAAATTTCTCCAAACTTCATTCGTTTCTGCATCCCCATTAAGACATTTTACGTATAGGTCATATCCTTCACCATCACTTGTTGATGCAGAGAGGCGTCCTTCTCCATACTTTAAGGCAACATCAATGGCATTTTTCAGCTTTATTAATGCCTCCTTATTAGCAACAATCAAGGCTTCATCATGCCAGGATTTTTGCCCGTATGCATGAAGTATAGGAAAGTGCCTCGTTTGGTTTTCATACTCTTTTAACACATGCTCAAATTTTGGTATAAGGGCTTCATGTGATAGATCTGTAGTGATCACATCCAAGTCAGAACTGCATATTCCAAAGATTTCTTCCATTTCCTTTATAAAGGGTGTTACTTCAACAAATAAAATAACTTCTTTTTTTAAAAAATAGGTACGGATTATCGTCTCGTCTTTTCTGTACGAGGCATAAGAAACATTCGGAGTTAGTTCTATTAAATCTGTCCTCTTAATTTGCCGTTTTTTTCTTTTATCTAAATTTCTTTGTAAGGAAATATTTGTATCAATTCCAACAAACAATGTAGTTGTTTCCATTTGTTGCCCCCCTATTCGTTCTATACTATTTATCATCCTAAAAAGGAAAGCCCTGGGTTGTTATCCCAAGGCTGTTCCTTATAATTTATTCGTATGTATCAAATCAATCATTCCATCCTCTGAAACTACAAGAATAAGACAATTTTTATACTTAGTACTATGTAAATAGCGATATGCAGAATTATATCTTGCACCTCTTGATCGATCACCGAAACGTGTATCTGCAGTGCCATCTAGTATAACACCGATAGCATGACAATTCCCATCTGGATGAAGCAGCACCGCTCCATCAATAGCGGAAATATGTTTGATAGAGCTGAAGAAATTTTTGTTATCTGCTTTATATTCTAAGCGTATGCATTGATTCGACAGGCGGCTAGCCTCTGCTGCAGCTTGTTCTGAAATAACGAGCATCGTACCTTTTTGTTGATTTTTAGCTTGTGTACACAAATCCCAAATCGCTCGGTAATGATACCGATTCGAAAAGGCTTGATTGAAGCATGCTGCAAATTCCGCTTCTTCTAAAGGCGCTTTTGGGAATTGGGGAATGCCATAACTAACATGAAATATCTTTTTCTTTCTATTTCCTGTTTCTTCTAAATCCCAATTAGCATGACTTACAAAAGTCACAGAGTAGCCGTTTATGCGATTATTCAGCTCCTTAGTCCATTCAATGAAACCGATTATTTCCTTGCCATTAGATAGGAGATATATATTTTCTTGGGCTATCTCTAGTAATTTACGAACGCCTTTATAATTAGTGAGCGGCATTCTATCAACAAACATTACAGCACTGTTAACTATATCATTCTCCTTGCAAAAGAGGATCTTGCCGCAGCATTCAGCTCCTTCGTAGTAACTCGTCGCAATCTCATTTAACTTTTGATAGATTGCTAAATCAAATACTTCAAGAATGGATAAAAATGTATTGCTAATATATTTCTCAGCAACATTTCGGACGATGTTATTTGTGCTAATATAATGTTCCATTCCTTCATGAATAAGAGGCTTGCTCGCATATACGATAGAATCTGAAACTAATTGATGAAAAAATCCACTGTTTCTGTACTTTTTAAACTCTCCTGTTTTCATTTCCACTACTTCTATAACAACCGTATTCTCACTTTCTATGAAACTGCAGAAGATGTCTATTATTTCCGACTTTCTTTTCGCAAACAACGCAGTAAGCGTGTCGTCGATATAATCCTTAAAGAATTCTTTTACTTTATTATCAGAGGACACATCCTCCGAATAATACGAAGTGGACCGAAGCGGAAAACGATGCTTCTGATTCATTTCTATTTTATAGTTATACTCCGGGTCGAAGATAATGGCTATGTTATTTACTTGCAGCGTATTATAACTCGGCTTTTTATTTTTAGTATTAAGGGAATAATCTAATTTAAATAAACTGACAATCGGTTTGTCTTTAATCGATACTATATCAAATGTTTCTCGCATCGTGTCAGCTAACTGTTCTTGATAACTTTCCGAAAAAGAATAAGTCTCTTGGAGCGTTTGGTATTGTCTCATAAAAGCCTCCGATATTAGTGTTTTTGTGTGAGTGATAGATTACTTGATTCAAACTAAAAATAGACACAAGTTAAACTTTTGCTGCAACAACGGTAATTGGAAACTTGCCAACCATTAGAGCTTTCTCTTTTGGAAATTTTTTATGATTTCATTTTACCAGAAAAGTAAAAATATTGATACTTTTCACAATGAAGGATTTTACTGCCTTTTTTACTCTTTTAATAAGCGAGATAGATGAATGGAAACAATTAGTATAATCACAAATTTTTAACACATACTACTCTTGTACAAGAAGGCTAAATCGGCCAAGAAAGAGGGAAAACTTCCCATATGATGAAGGAAAATATCTCATTAAATCAGCTGCTTGCCCTAGTCATTTGCTTTAATTTGGGAAGCTCTGTCGTGCTTGGTATCGGTTTAAAAGGGAAGCAGGACGCTTGGATTGTTGTATTAATCTCTTGCATTATTGGGATAGCGATTGTACTAGCCTATCACTATATGCATTCGTTTTTACCAGAAAAGAACTTATATGAACTGATGGAGTATTGTTTCAAGAGACCGCTTGCTGTCTTGATTAGCTTTGTATACATCGTTTATTTTTTTTATATGGCTGCCCGTGTCATCAGAGATTTTATTGAAATGACATCGACGGTTATTCTGCCAAACACACCAATCGAAGTTCAGACATTAGCACTTATGCTGACAATTGCCTATATCCTATATTCAGGAATTGAAGTACTTGGAAGAACCACTGAAATATTCACGCCGTATTCGATTATTTTTTTCATCTTACTGGCTGTTTTTCTGTATGCAAGCAGAAATTTCTCTGTTGAAAACATAACACCTATACTCGAAGGTGGAGTTAAGCCGCTTTTGAAAGTAATATTTCCATATGAGCTTGTGCGCCCATACGGCCAAATAATTGCATTTACTTGTATATTTCCTTTGCTTGCTAACTTCAAAAAAAGCAATAATGTGTTAATCTTTGGTGTTATTATGTCAGGCTTTTTTCTGACTGTGGCGACATTAATCGTTACCCTTGCATTAGGAAGCAATATCGCATCAAGAGCGACTTTTCCGCTGTTAAGCGCAACCCGCTTAGTTGCAATTGGGGAATTTATCGAAAGAATTGATGCGATAACAGCATTTATTATCTTGCTCGGCATATTGGTGAAAAGCTCTGTGTTTATGTTTGCTGGATTAAAGGGACTAGAATATGTATGTAAAATTCCGTATCGATATTTTACTATGCCGATTATGTGCATTATTACGCTATTTACGGTATTTATTGCACGGGGAATTGCGGATCATGTCCTCGAGGGATTTCAGGTTATTCCTTATTTTCTAAACTTGCCGCTGCAATTTTTTATCCCCATAATTATATTGTTCATCCTGTTAGTAAAAAAAGCACCAAGCAAAAGGGATAAAATTCCTGCTAGCAAAAATTAACGCCTTCTCCATGTGAGAAGGCGTTAATTTTAATTATAGTTCTGCCCCGTTTGTGGAAATAACATTTTTGTACCAGTCAAACGATTTTTTCTTCTTTCTTTCCAATGTACCATTGCCATAATCGTCTTGATCTACATAGATAAAGCCGTAGCGCTTAGACATTTCAGACGTACCTGCACTGATTAAATCAATACAGCCCCAGCTAGTGTAGCCCATTACATCTACGCCATCTTTAATCGCTTCGCCCATTTGTTCAATATGAGCACGCAAGTAATCAATTCGGTAGTCATCCTGAATAGTGCCGTCTTCCTCTACTTTATCATAAGCACCCAATCCATTCTCAACAATGAACAATGGTACTTGGTAACGGTCATACATTTTCTTCAACGTAATGCGCAATCCTTTCGGATCGATTTGCCAGCCCCAATCAGATGCTTCTAAATAAGGATTTGGAATGCCGCTAAAGAAGTTACCTTTTTCTTTCATTTTATCAGGTGAACCACTTGATACCATTGTCATGTAATAGCTGAAGGACAAGAAATCAACTGGATGCTGAAGCAGAATTTCTTCATCACCTGGAAGCATTTCAATCTTGATATCATTTTCCTCGAAATAACGGTTCATATAGCTAGGATAATAACCGCGCACTTGTACGTCTGTGAAGAAAAGATTTTTTTGGTCTTCATCCAATGCTGCAAGCACATCATCTGGATTGCATGTTTCAGCATATGTTTCCATGCGGGCAAGCATACAGCCTATCTGCGCACCTGGAATGATTTCGTGACAAGCTTTAACTGCTCTTGCACTTGCCACAAATTGATGGTGAAGTGCTTGGTAAACAGCCTGTTCACGGTTTTCAACACGGTCTACGAGGATACCGCTGCCGATATACGGTGAAATTGTGGAAATATTGATCTCATTAAATGTCAGCCAGTATTTCACTTTATCTTTATAACGGTTGAAGACGGTTTCAGCATAATGCACAAAATAGTCTACTAATCTGCGGTCAGTCCAGCCATTATACTTCTGCACAAGATTCAGTGGAAGCTCATAATGAGACAATGTTACTAATGGCTCAATTCCGTATTTTTGCAGTTCATCAAACACTCTGTCATAAAATGCTAGGCCCTCTTCATTCGGTACCGTTTCATCTCCATTTGGAAAAATACGCGGCCAAGAAATCGACATACGGAATGTTTTGAAGCCCATTTCCGCAAAAAGCGCAATATCTTCCTTATAACGATGATAGAAATCAATGCCGCGGCGTTTTGGGAAGTTATCTCCGCCTTTTCCAGCAAGCAGCTCTTCTAATTCCTCTTCACTTCTTACATCCATTTCAATTTCATGATTTCTTTCTTCCTTCGGCACGAATGCTACCATATCGAAAATAGATAATCCTTTTCCGCCTTCATTATAAGCCCCTTCGAGCTGATTAGCTGCTGTTGCTCCGCCCCATAAAAATCCTTCAGGAAAATGACTTTTTTTCATATCAATGCCTCCTAGTATGTTTATAAATCTATGATACTAGTATTCCACAAGAAAAACTGGTCTGATTAAGACCAGCTTATTGGCTTTATAAAAACTATTATTCACGTCACTAAGAATTAAAGCTGATAGACCAACACCTATCTGCTGTCAACGGGGGGAACTGGTCTGAATGAGACCAGTTAATAGCGGAAAAAGAGCACATCAAACAGCCTCAGAAGTGTATAACTGCTCACGCTTGAGTTTTCTATTTTGCCACATTGGATGATTTCATCGAAAACGCCTAATTTACCAAGCTCGTCCGAAAACGTTATAAGGAGCTTTTGACCTTGTGCAGCCTTGAATTTTTCAATAAATGGAAAATAGGCAGAAAATATATTCCCTTGAATGGAAATCGTAATAATGAGGTCATCCTCGCCGAGCTCTGCTAATGCATCCATTTGTTTAAAGAAATTGGTGCCGCACTCACTCAGCTTACCTAAAAGAAGCAACTTCTTCTGCAGTTCCATCGCTTGGACTTGATATTTCTCAAAACCTAGTATGATGATTCTTTTTGATTTTTTGATACGTGTTGCAATGCGATCAATCTGCTCTAGCGGTATTTGATCAATCATGGCAAGATTTTCGTTTAATTGCTGAAACAGTTCATGTGTATGTAGTGGAGTATGATTCGTTTCGTTAAGTGATGCATCAATTGGGATATTGACACTGTTGCGCATGCTAGAAAAATTCCGGAATCCAATTCTCTTACAAAAGCGGTTAATCGTAGATGGTGCCACATGACAAGCATCTGCAGCGCTTTCGAGTGAGAAGCTTTCAATCTCATGAATATGTTCAAGAAGACCTCTTGCTACATGATAATTAATATCCTTGTTCAAGGAATTGTTGATATATGCCAACAGCGTATAAATCAGCTGCTCCATTTTTACCACCTCGAATGCAATTCTACCATACTATTCACACTTGCTGAAACTTTTGGAGTAAGCAAAACTATTATTTTCTTTTAATAAAGAAACTTCTTTGACTGCTTGCACGTAGATAGTAACAAAGACAAAAAACTTTAATATAAACGGAGTTGCATGAAATTGTTAGATTTATTGTTCAGCCTGATAATAGGTATTTTTTCCGCTTCGCCCTCTCGATCACTTTATAAAAAATACAAGCTGCTTCAAAAAGAGACAATGTATATGCAGCTTTTAAACAAATATGGAACAATGCTGCAAATGAATAGTGCTGTTCGTGCATTCATAAAAGAAACGGATGTAAACAAGATTCTAGCTGACCATGTTCAAAAGCTGCATTTTCATAGAGAACTAGAAAAAATTATTCTAGCAGAGAACTTATAGCCGTTCTCCTACATGGTCGCAATCTGTCTTTTTAAAAACGAAATGAATAAATTTGCCTCCTTTGTTGTCACCTTCGACAATAAATAGGTAGTTGATGCTGGAGGCGATATTTTATCCGCCTTTACTTCCATTAGCCTGGCTTCCTTTATTTCTTCCATAACAGTCGTGTAAGGCAGATAAGATACACCGAGTCCAATTCCTATAAATCGCTTCGTTATTTCCATTTGATTTACCATCATCGTCCTGACAGCAGGATAATTTCTTTTAATGACATGTAGCAGATCCTCCCAATATTCTGGATGATTATGCGTAATTAACCTATATTTTTTTAGCACTTCCCCTTCCTCCATTTGCTTTTGAGGAGGCGCTATAAGCATTACTTTATCTTCATGAAGGGTTTCGACATGTAGACTAGCTTGGATAGGCTTTAAACGTGATAATCCGATATCTGCTTTTAATAGGCTGATTTCTTCCCCCATTTCATAGGAGCTCACCACGCGGACAAGTACCTCAATATCCGGGTATTGGTCCATAAAGCTGCGTAAAATCGACGGCAAAATGCTTGAAGCGATTTGCGGTGCTGCTGCGATAGTCAGTTTTTTTACATAACCTTGCTTCCACGATTCAAAACTCTCCAAGCCTTGCTCATATTTATCCATCATTTCCATAGCAAGGGGCAGAAAATGATGACCAGCTGATGTGAGCGAAATACTTTTGCCGATTCTATCAAACAATTCTGTATGCAATGTTTCTTCCAATCTTTTAATATGCTTTGTGACAGCAGGCTGTGTCAAAAACAGCTCCTCTGATGCGATGCGAAAATTCTCATGCTTTGCAGCAACAATAAACGTTTTAAGCCATTTAATATCCATGTTAACCTACTCTCTAATAACTATCCGTTATTAATTCCTTCGTTTTTTGTTAATTTCCAAACAATGTTATTCCCATTATAATCTAATTACAGAAATATACATATACGAAAGAAAGGGGAAAGACGATGAACAGCATAAGTAAGCAAGACATGTGGAATGCAGGCTTATACGATGAAAAACATTCATTCGTATCAAACTACGGAGGTGATTTAGTCAGCCTCCTTGCCCCGAAAGCTGGGGAAAAAATATTGGATCTTGGCTGCGGCACAGGAGATTTGGCAAACAAGTTATCTGCGAGCAACTGTGAAGTTCTTGGCATGGATAACTCGCCGAATATGATTGCTACCGCAAAAAAGAAGTACCCTCATCTGAACTTCCTTGTAGGCGATGCGACAAACCTTCCATATACCGAGGAATTTGATGCTGTTTTTTCCAATGCGACACTTCATTGGGTTAAGCCTCCTGAGCAAGCATTAGCTTCCATTTATACAAGTTTAAAGCAAGGAGGAAGGTTTGTTGCCGAATTCGGTGGAAAAGGCAATGTGCAAAAGATTTCAGAGGCAGTTCTATCAGAAATCGCTGCTTGCGGGTTGACCTTTGACTGGGATAAGTATCCCTGGTATTTCCCGAGTATTGCTGAGTATACAACCAAAATGGAGCAAATAGGATTCCGCTGTATTTATGCACAGCATTTTGACAGGCCAACACCTTTTATTGGTGAAAACGGTCTGTATAACTGGCTGGAGATGTTTGGTGGAGCATTTTTTGCAGGAATGGCAGAGAGCACAAAAAATAAGATTATTAAAAGTGTAGAAGCTAAATTAAGAGCAGATTTATATGTGGATGGGACATGGATAGCCGACTATAAACGAATTCGAGTCATCGGTATGAAGGAATAAACAATAAATAAAAAACAGAATGCTGTTATTAAAGGCATTCTGTTTGTTTAGTTTATAAGCCATTAGCAAGCAATTCGTCCAGACGGCAGAATTGGGATTCCATGCCTTGGACAACACCCATTTCCAACACTTGCATCAGCGCTTCCTCTGAAGCAAAGCCGCTCTTAATTTCAAGAAGTGTTTGCTGGCTTTCTTCCTTGAAAAAGACGCTGATCTGCATTTCCGGCATGTCAGGAGCAACATTTCCGTCCTTATCTGAGAACGCATCTGTATAGAGTATGACTTCTGGTGCAACCATTTTCTTATACACTGCAAGTCCCCAAGATTCCTGCCCAAAAAAATCTCCCTGATTTTCATCTGTACAAGTCATGCAATAATGCCATACGCCATTTTGCTTGAATTCAAAGCTTGTATTTTTAGTTTTCCAGCCCTCTGGTCCCCACCAAGCCTCTATCAGTGCTGAGTCGGAATAGGCCTTAAAAACCGCTGCTCTAGGTGCCTTAAACTTTCTCTCTATTACAAGATTATTACCTTCCGTGTAATAGACTATATGCTCAAAAGTTTGCTTTTCAGACATAACATACCTCCAAATATTTGATCCTGTTTTTCTAGCAGCAAAGATAAGTTTCCTATCGTTTACATTCTAGCAATACTCATTGAAATCCTGCTGTGTCACACGATGAACTTAGTATGCGGCACGAGGGTTGAACAGGAGCTGTGTACGGATAACCATTCAACTGTGATTCTTTATGTTAAGGCATCTTCGGCACAAGGATGAACACTACAAACTTCTTCATATAGATGAGTGCCCCTCTCTGCTGATAAATGGATCATCACTTTGTTCCTGCTTTTTCACATACTCAAGTGTCTTCTATATTCGGCGCTTTATTTATGAGGCTTGCAGTAAATGACTGCTGCTCCTCTTCGCCCTTCTTCATACTCTTCCCTGTCGAACAACTTGCACCTGACAGTCTGACTGCAAAGGCAAGTGGCTCAATAAAAATGAATGATAAATATAAAAATAAAGAAAAAAGCAGTGATGTTAAGCAGCAAATGCTGAAAACTCTAACCCTTTTGTTGTTTTTTAAGGTTCAAGAACGCTTTCAAACAAGGCTTATTTGTATTGTTGTCTTAAAAATATGCGTTTGCACTGATTAATTCGCGGATACAGCTTGGTCTCGTTTTTATATACTGTACTATACGGCAAGGGGGTGAGGGAGTTGGCAGGGAAATTCAATATAAAAGATCAATTCGATTTAAAGTTTAATGTAAATGGAAAAGAAGTTTCAAATGAAGAAAGAGCAGCATATGTGGAGCAGTTCATGAACAAGATGACAGAAGAAATGGGCGGCTTGGCAAAAAAGCTCAGCAGCAAGGTCACAGACACTGTTGCGAATAAAAGTGTGGATGCGATAAAGGAAAAAGCAGTCAATACACTAAATATTAATTCCATTAAAGACTTGCTGAATGAGGATAACCTCAGCAAGCTGAAAGAAAAGCTACCTGTCATTGACGCTTCAAATGAGGAAGGAAATTTAAAAGTAAATGTAAATGGAAAATCACTTTTCTCATTAGACCTTTCTAATTTCATAAAGAAATAACAAAAAAAGAAATGTTGCTTGAAAGGAGGTGAAATCATATGTTGTCTGGATGCACATCTGATTCTCACAAAAGAAGCCGTTCTGGCTCTGGTAACGGTACAGAACTTCGTGCATTTACAAACGCTACTCAAGGTAACGGTAACCTAGCTAACCAATTTTCTGCTGCTGGTGCTGCTGGAGGAGCTGCTGTAGGTGTAAACTTGTTGAACTTCTTCATTGGCGGAATTCTTGTAAATGCAAACAGTGCTGGTGATGCTACTGCTGTTTCTTTCAACGAGAACAACCCTGAACAGGTGAACGAAGCTTAATACTAATCAAAATTTCCGGGCAGCATTTCCGTGATTGATTCGTCAATTATGGGCATGACTGCCCTTCTTATCTTATATATATTACATAAACGAAAGGAAGTGGGAACATGGCGGAAAAGAACATTGGCTTAACGAAGGAAAAGCTGCAGGAATTAGGCGTGCCAGAGGAGCTTGTTGACAAAATCCTTGAATCAGGAGCACCTTCTGTCAACACACACGCAGAAGGAGGAAATGGGGGCAGTGCAGTCAGTTTAACCTATGTGGACAATTATTCGAGCTTAATGCTTGTTTACACCTTTCTTTTAAATACTATTCAGCAAAGTAACAATCGAGACAGAGAAACAAGACAGCTAAACAAATCCTTGCTGACTACTCTCGAGACTGCAATGAAGGAACAGCAGGAATACAGGAAAGCGTTCCTGCAAGCAATCAACATTCTTAATAATAAATAACTGTAAAAGATAAAAAGCCAACAACATGGAAGTGACCCCTAAAAGTTAGGTACGGTTATTTCATCAGACAGCTTGCTCAAAATGAGTTCGGTATTGTACCGGACTCATTTTGAATTTGCCTTATCCGTTTGGCATTATACTATTCCATATATTTTTCAAGGTTCTTATTTAAGATGTTCTACATATTCGAATTCCTTATATTAAAGGAATTCTGATTTCATCATCCCGAAGAAATTCTCCATCACTGAGCTATCGTAACAGTTTCCTTTATGAGACATACTTTGTTTCATTCCTCTTTTTTGGAGGGCATGATGATATTGTTTTCATCTGGTAATGCCAGCCTTGATCTGATTTGCTCTTCTGGTGAACGTTCAAGGGCTTTCTCTAACATCTCCGAAACAAGTGAATAGGTTGGTTTTTTTACGGATGGATGCCCCTTTTCTTGCGGTTCAGGGGCTTCTATATCGCCAACCTTCATTTATCTCTGCTAATTATACACCATTGTATAACTAGGGATTTTAAAAAGAATGCAGTATCCATTAGTGGCAATTACTTTCGGGTTGAAGCCTTGGACAATATTTAATTTTATATCACTTGTATATTTAGTCATAAAAAAACTGCACCTCCAATTGTTAGACAGTGTCTACCAATTGGGGCGCAGTTCAACATTGTTGGCTTTTTAACATGCTTCTTAATGAAGCTTATTTTTGTTTGTTGTATTTATATCATCAAAGGAATCAACAACATTGTTGGCAATTGTTTTCGTCACGAGCTGCAGCATGTCATTGACAATTTTTTGTGATTCTTTAAATTCTGATACGATCGGTATCTCGTCAATTTCTGCTTGAAGTGCATCAATCTTCGCTTCTGTTTCCTTCAGTGCTGAGATTTTTCCATAATGCTGCAAATTTACTGCTTGCTTCTGCAGCTTTTTAATCTGAGCAATTCGGTCATTCACTTTACTGTTTTGGTTGATTTGTTTTTCCGCACGTATGTAAAAATCAACCTCTTCTGTTTCCTGAATCATTTTGGCAAGCTCTTCTGTCCGCTTCAATATTTCTTCTTTAGAATATTTAGCCATCTCAGTTTGCCTCTACAGCTTCGATAATCTCAATCATTTCACCATTTAATGACCAAGTTTTCGCATCTGTAATTTTAACTGATACGAGCTTGCCGATTGCTGATTTCGGACCGACAAAGTTCACAAGCTTGTTTTTGCGCGTATAGCCTGCAAGCACATCCGATTGTTTTTTGCTTTCGCCTTCTACAAGTACTTCCACGATTTGGCCTTTATAGCTCTTCATGGATTCAGCTGATTTTGCATTCACCAATGCATTCAAGCGCTGCAGACGTTCCTTTTTCACTTCCATCGGCACATTGTCCTTCATTTTGGCAGCAGGAGTTCCTTCACGCGGTGAATAAATGAACGTATAAGCAGCTTCGAAGCCAACTTCTTCATATAAAGAAAGTGTTTCTTGGAATTGCTCTTCTGTTTCATTTGGATAGCCGACGATGATATCTGTTGTTAAAGTCAAGTTTGGAATCGCTGCTTTCATTTTGCGAACAAGCTCTAAATACTGCTCTCTCGTATATTTTCGAGCCATGATTTTCAATACATCAGAAGAACCTGATTGTACTGGCAAATGAATATGCTCAACCATATTGCCGCCTTTAGCCAAAACTTCAATCAAATGGTCATCAAAGTCGCGCGGATGGCTTGTTGTAAAACGAATGCGCGGAATATCGATTTTGCTGATTTCATCCATCAAGTCACCTAGACGGTAGTTCATATCTGTAAAGTCTTTACCATATGCATTAACGTTCTGTCCTAGGAGTGTGATTTCCTTATAGCCTTGTGCTGCCAACTGACGGACTTCGTGAATAATATCCTCAGGACGTCGGCTTCTTTCCTTGCCTCGAGTATAAGGCACAATACAGTATGTACAGAACTTATCACAGCCGTACATAATATTAACCCATGCTTTAATCTGTCCATTACGTACTTTCGGAAGGTTTTCAATAACATCCCCTTCCTTCGACCATACTTCTACGACCATTTCCTTGGACATATAAGCTTCATGAAGGATGTTTGGCAAACGGTGAATATTATGAGTTCCAAAGATAATATCAACTTGGTTATATGTTTTTAAAATTTTATTAACGACAGATTCCTCTTGAGACATACAGCCGCAAACGCCAAGTAGGAGATCAGGCTTCTCTGTTTTCAGAGACTTAAGATGACCAAGCTCACCGAACACTTTATTTTCTGCATTTTCACGAATTGCACATGTGTTCAGCAGGATGACATTCGCATCCTCTACTGTATTCGTCGGCTCATAGCCTAAACTTAAGAAAATACCTGCCATTACTTCTGTATCATGTTCGTTCATCTGGCAGCCGAATGTGCGGATATAAAACTTCCGTCCTTCTCCCATACCGCGGAATTGTTCAGAAATCACAAAGTCATTTTCATAACGGATTTCTTCCTTTCCTCTGCGCTTTGCATCCCTTAAGGATGGAGGTGTATAGACAGTTTCAAAATATTTGCTGTAGTCTTTTTCAGGTTTTTTAACCGTTGAAGTAACAGTATCCAATTTTTGAGTTTCTAAACGCTGTTTTTCGTTCATTTAACATACTCCTCTCTTATCGATGAGATGTCATTATCATCCATAAGCTTTTGTTGAAAAATTTCCCATTAACGCATTCATATGCTAGTTTTGACAAGTTTACATTATATTAGTATAAGCCTTTCAAGCTATGAACACAATAGGAAGGTTCTTAGAGCATACTGGATGAACGAATGTTGGCTACTCGTGTGGATACCGTTTTTTCATGTTCTGAAACAGAAACTTTTCTGTCTGACTGGTAGTATAGTATTTTAACAGTTCATTGATTAGATTTTCATAGCCATAAATGGACTCGAGGCCGCACACAAATGAGTCTGTGCCATCAAAATCGGAGCCGAATCCCACATGATCCTCGCCCCCTAATGAACAAATATAATCTACATGCCGAATCACATCTGTTAGCGCCGCAGAGTCTGTTCCGCTCAAAAAAGGTGGAACAAATGTGATGCCGATAACACTGTTCACATCAATCAGCGCTTTTATTTGATCATCTCGCAAGTTTCTTGGATGAGGACATAATGTGTACGCGTTCGAATGAGAAGCGAATGGGTAGTCTGCCACTTCCAGTGTATCCCAAAAGCCTCTTTCTGAAAGATGGGAGACATCGCACCAGACTTTCTGACTATTAAGCTCTTTCACTACTTCTTTGCCAAAGACAGTCAGCCCAGCCCCTCTTGGCTCCATCGCTCCATCGGCTACAGCGTTGGCGTGATTCCAAGTCAGTCCAACAGAGGTAACGCCAAGACGCAGCAAGGTTTTAAGCTTAACTAAATCCTCCCCGATTGCTTCACACCCTTCTAATGTTAAGACAATACCGATTTCATCCGGCAATAGGGAATCAATATTCTGCTGGCTTTTAATTAGCTTTAAAAGCGGATTCGGTTTTAAGATTTGTTCATAAAAGATATCAACCATTCTCAAGGCTGCATCAAAGCGCACATCAGGATGCACGGATTCAGGCAGATAAATCGCAAAGCATTGAACCTTTGCTCCGCTGCTGCGTAATCCCTTATAGGTAACTTGCAGTTTGTTGCTTTCATGAAAGTGAATCTTCTGGTCTAAAAACATTTTAAACAACACATCACAATGTCCATCAAAAAAAGGCAATGCTGCCATCTTCTCACCTCGTGAAATCATAATTAACTATATAATTCTGCTTTAATCCAAAAGCGCCTACTTGCTAAAAAAAGAACCTGTATGGCTAATCATACAGGTTCAGTCCCTTATTCCTCTGCCAGCTATTTACTATGTAAAAGAGCAGTGTTAACAGGGTTATGGTTTGTTCATTTGCCTATTTTTCGCCTGTTTATCTAGGCTCTACAATGAGCTTGATGGCTGTTCGTTCCTCACCGTCAATAACGATATCAGTGAAGGCTGGGATACAAATTAAATCCACTCCGCTAGGTGCTACAAACCCTCTTGCGATAGCAACTGCTTTAACAGCTTGATTCAATGCACCTGCACCAATAGCTTGGATTTCTGCTCCGCCTCTTTCACGCAGAACACCTGCAAGCGCACCAGCTACAGAATTGGGACTAGACTTTGCTGAAACCTTTAATATCTCCATTTCTAGCTCCTCCTTGTTAACCCCCCCGCATGTTCAGCATATTAATAGAACACATCAGGATATATATCATTCCATTGCTACTATATTCTGCTTTTAAAACACTTATTCCAGCTTGGACAAAAATTTAGGAAAAATAATCCTAAATTGCGTAAATCACTGTATAACAAAATAAAAAAACCGAAACTTTACGTTTCGGTTTCCACTTTATTAAGAGAAGAATGGATGATCTTCATTAATAAGGATTCGGTTGATTTTTTTCGCTTTGCCGGTTTTTTTGTCCACCTCGATCAGACATGCACTCAAAGTCGCTCTTCCTGCTTTTGGCGGCTCAAAGCGTGTCGGCAAGTTTGTCAAAAATCTGTTAATGACAGCTGACCGTTCCATTCCTAATATGCCGTCATATGGGCCTGTCATGCCGACATCTGCCATAAATGCTGTTCCTTGCGGAAGGATGCGGTTATCAGCTGTTTGTACATGGGTATGTGTTCCGATAACTGCTGTAACCCTGCCATCTAAGTACCAGCCCATTGCCTGCTTTTCACTTGTTGCCTCTCCATGAAAATCAACAAAGATAATATCTGTTCGTTTTTTCGCTTCAGCAAGCAGTTCATCTGCTTTTACAAATGGATCATCACTTGGATTCATGAAGGTTCTTCCTTGCAGATTGATGACAGCTACTTCTATATCATTGATTTTGACAAAAACCATGCCTTTGCCAGGATTATTCTCCGAAAAATTGGCTGGTCTCACCAAATATTTGGCTTCATCAATAAAATCAAAAATCTCCCGATTATCCCAAGTATGATTACCTAAAGTCACCGCTTGAGCTCCAACCTCTAAAAAGCCGCGGTAAATTTTTTCTGTAATCCCTTTGCCGCCAGCAGCATTTTCACCATTAATAATCGTCAATTGAGGGCGGTATTTTTCCTTCAGCTTCGGCACATATTCTTTAATCATGTCCCTTCCCATCGATCCGACCACATCGCCTATAAATAAAATATGCATAATATAAATCCTTTCTATGAAGCCCTGCCAAATATGGCAGCTTCCTATCCAAACTAGGTTCTCTTTAGTTTAACATACATTCATTCTTTTTCTCTTATACAGCTTTTCAAAATAAAAACGGTGCACATGGCACCGTTTTTTTATTTTGCGTATTCAACAGCTCTTGTTTCACGTATAACTGTAACCTTGATATGTCCTGGATAATCCAGCTCTTCTTCGATCTTTTTGCGGATATCACGTGCTAATCGATGTGATTCCAAATCGTCAATCAAGTCAGGTTTAACCATTATTCGTATTTCACGGCCTGCTTGAATAGCAAACGACTTCTCAACACCATCATATGATTCAGAGATTTCTTCTAATTTTTCGAGACGGCGAATATAATTCTCTAGTGTCTCTCTGCGGGCACCAGGTCTTGCAGCTGAAAGTGCATCAGCAGCAGCAACAAGTACCGCAATAATAGAAGTAGGCTCTGTATCGCCATGATGGGAAGCAATGCTATTAATAACCACAGGATGTTCTTTATACTTGGTGGCAAGTTCTACCCCAATTTCAACATGGCTTCCTTCGACTTCATGGTCAATAGCTTTTCCGATGTCATGGAGCAATCCTGCTCTTCTCGCAAGTGTTTCATCTTCCCCAAGTTCCGCAGCAAGTATACCTGAAAGCTGTGCAACCTCTATACTGTGTTTCAGCACATTTTGGCCGTAGCTTGTTCTGAATTTTAAACGGCCGAGAATTTTGATCAAGTCAGGGTGAAGTGCATGTACACCAACTTCAAATGTTGTCTGTTCACCGATTTCACGGATATGTTCATCAACTTCACGTCTTGCCTTATCGACCATTTCCTCAATGCGAGCTGGATGGATGCGGCCATCCTGCACAAGCTTATCAAGTGCCAGTCTTGCTGTTTCCCTTCTGATAGGGTCAAAACCTGAAAGAATGACAGCTTCTGGTGTGTCATCAATAATTAAATCAATTCCAGTAAGTGTCTCAAGCGTACGAATGTTGCGCCCTTCTCTACCGATGATTCGGCCTTTCATCTCATCATTAGGCAAGTTAACCACGGATACAGTTGTTTCGGCAACATGATCTGCGGCACATCTTTGGATAGCAAGCGACAGAACTTCTTTCGCTTTCTTGTCTGCTTCCTCTTTTGCTCTTGTATCGCTTTCTTTAATCATTATAGCGATATCATGGGCGATATCTTGCTCTGTTTTGTCTAAAATGATGGATTTTGCCTCTTCGCGAGTTAAACCGGAAATGCGCTCTAGTTCAGTTTGCTGCTTGCGAACCATCTCATCCACTTTGCTCTCCATCTCTTCCATATGCTGTTGTCTTTTATTAAGAGAATCGTCCCTCTTTTCTAAAATTGTTTCCCGTTTATCAAGCGCCTCTCCCTTACGGTCAAGGTTTTCTTCTTTTTGCAATAAACGATTTTCTTGTTTTTGTAGTTCATTTCTTCGATCACGAACTTCTAGTTCTGCTTCACTGCGAAGCTTGTGAATCTCATCCTTTGCTTCTAACAAAGCTTCTTTTTTCAATGCTTCTGCTTCACGTTTTGCAGTTTCAATCATTTGTTCAGCAGTCATTGTCGCATTAGCAATTTTTGCATTAGCATTGGACTTACGAATAAAATATACAACAAAGCCAACAACGGCAATTACGATTAGGCCAAGCAAAATGGAGATGATAATTGTATTGGTTTCCATCATTTCACCTCCTCTTGCTATTAAATTGTGTTGTTACGATTTTAAAAGTATTGGCTTATAGTTCTTTTTAAAGCGAAAATACTGCCCTAGCACATAGTTTCTAGGTTTTTCATACTCATAAAAATGTAAAATATACAATATAATTGTATAGTTGTGCCAATTCATTGTCAAGAGCTTGAATTAGGAGGATAGACACTAATTTAAGGGGTTTCATCTTATTCGCCTATGCATAATCTAGCATTTACTGGCAAATTATACATCTTTCTCTCTTCTTGTAAAAAACTGTTGCGAAACGAATAGATTCTAATTCCCAACCCTCAGATAAAATCGATTCGTATTACTAGTATAGACAGGAAAAAAATACCTAAACAGCACCTTTAGCTGTTTTTCAAATAACGAAAAAAGGATAGCAGTCTAGTGACCGCTATCCTATCCTTTACGTTAGTCTACTAATTCAAAAGACTCTTGGTCTTCTTCATCTTGTCCTGGTTTTAAGACAACTTCGTTATCCAAACCGTAGTGGTCACGAATCTTCTTCTGAATTTCAAGAAGAATATCTTTGTTTTCTTTAAGGAAAAGCTTCGCATTTTCACGGCCTTGGCCTAAACGCTCATCATTATAAGAATACCAAGATCCGCTCTTTTGAACAATATCCAGCTCAGAACCAAGATCAATTGTCTCGCCTTCTTTGGATATACCTTCTCCATACATGATGTCGACTTCCGCAACTCGGAACGGCGGTGCTACTTTATTTTTCACAACTTTGATTTTCGTTTTATTTCCGACTATATCCGTACCTTGTTTAAGTGTTTCAGCACGGCGAACTTCTAAGCGAACAGTTGAATAGAATTTCAATGCGCGGCCACCTGGTGTCGTTTCAGGGTTTCCGAACATAACGCCGACTTTTTCACGAATCTGGTTAATGAAAATCGCGATTGTTTTCGATTTGTTGATTGCACCTGAAAGCTTACGAAGCGCTTGTGACATCAAGCGAGCTTGCAAACCAACATGGGAATCACCCATCTCCCCTTCAATTTCCGCTTTAGGTACAAGTGCTGCAACGGAATCAATAACAAGGATATCAACGGCACCACTTCTTACCAATGCTTCCGCGATTTCAAGCGCTTGTTCTCCCGTATCCGGCTGAGAAAGAAGCAGCTCATCAATGTTTACACCGAGCTTTTGTGCGTAAACAGGGTCTAACGCATGCTCTGCATCGATAAATGCAGCTTGTCCACCAGTTGCTTGAACTTCTGCAATTGCATGTAGAGCAACAGTCGTTTTACCTGAGCTTTCAGGACCATAGGTTTCAATAATACGGCCTCGTGGATATCCGCCAACCCCAAGTGCTGCATCCAATGCTAATGAACCGCTCGGAATAGTGGAGACAACCCGGTCTGTCTGTTCTCCTAATTTCATGATACTACCTTTACCAAATTGTTTCTCTATTTGTTTTAATGCCATTTCTAAAGCAGCTTGACGATCGCTCAAAAAATTCTCCTCCTTTAATATATAAAAATGAATCATTTCCCATTCGGCAGATTCATTTGGTGTTCAAGAATATATATTAAATATACTCTTTTTCTCCGAGTTTGTACAGCAAAAAGTAGAACATTCATTCGTTTTTTTAAAAATGCTGCACCATAACTAAGAAACGAGCCAGGAGTGCTAATTACAGCTTCTTCAATTCTTTAAGCAGGAAAAATTGTCCGTATTTTGACGATCTGCTTCTGTTTGCCGAACGTCCTCCTCCAAGAAGAAGCTTTTCTGAAATAGTCGGTTTTCCTTTCACAGCAATTCCGATATAAACAGTTCCAACCGGATGCCCTTCTAACTCATCAGGACCAGCGACTCCTGTGAAGCTGATTCCGATATCTGTGCCAATCAGTTTAGCGACGTTTTCAGCCAGTTCAATTGCACACTGCTCACTTACAACACCGTGATTCTTAATAGTCTCTTCCTTAACAGAAAGAACATTTTGCTTCACTTCATTCGTATAGCAGACCACTCCACCGCCAAAAACAACGCCTGCTCCTGGGATGTTCGTCATTTCCTGCTGGAACAATCCGCCGGTGAGGCTTTCGGCCGCAGCGACAGTCAGTCCGTGTTTCTCTAATTCCTTAGAAAGCTCTTTAGCAAGAGTCGTATCATCATACCCATAGAAGAATTCGCCGACACGTTCAAAAATCTCTGTTTCAGCAGCATCAATTAAACGCTCTGCTTCCTCTTGTGAATCATGCTTGCATGTTATGCGGAGAGTGACTTCCCCTTCGCCAGCCAGCGGTGCGATTGTCGGATTTGACTGCTTATCAATCAAATCAACAATTTCTGTTTCCAGCAGCGATTCTCCTATGCCGAAAAAGCGCAGCACTCTTGAGACGATAAGCTCTTTTGTTGTCAGCTTTTCCTGCAGTGCCAAATAGCCGTATACATCGAACATTGGCTGCATTTCCTTAGGCGGACCAGGAAGGAGCATGTAGAAACGGCTGTCTTTTTCAAGGAACATTCCAGGCGCCATTCCATGATCATTTGCAAGTATGCGGGAGCCTTCCAGTACTAGCGCCTGCTTCTTGTTATTTTCTGTCATCGTGCGCTTAGAACGCACAAAGTATTGCTCGATTGAATGGAGAGCATCTTCATCAAAGACAAGCTTTTTCCCAAGATGCAAAGCGATTGTCTCCTTCGTCAAATCATCCTTTGTAGGACCAAGGCCCCCGGTAAAAATAAGAAGATCTGAACGAGACTCGGCAATCTTAATCGCATCCTCCAAGCGGGTTGAATTGTCCCCAACCGCTGTGTGATAATAAACATTTACTCCGAGATTTGCCAGTTGCTTTGAAATATATTGGGCGTTTGTGTTGGCGATTTGACCGAGCAGCAGCTCAGAACCAACAGCTATGATTTCTGCATTCATCCGTTCATTTCCCCTTTCTCTCTCCCATATATGGGTGTCTCTTTCCTTATTCCCAACTTGCCTTTAATTCAAAAGTTAATTTCTGCTGAAAATTATTTAGAATTAGCAAAAACATGCTTATTCTTAGCGAAATAGTCCCAACCAGACCAGATTGTAAAGATTAAAGCAACCCATAAAGCGATTTGATCGAATTGTAGTCCAATCAATTCAAAAATCATGTTGTGCAAAAGCAATGCGGAAATTGCGACGATTTGT
Source organism: Bacillus sp. Au-Bac7 (assembly GCF_021341655.1). Lineage (NCBI taxonomy): Bacteria > Bacillati > Bacillota > Bacilli > Caryophanales > Bacillaceae > Bacillus > Bacillus sp. Au-Bac7. The sequence continues at coordinate 1,330,169 of NZ_JAJTTG010000001.1, forward strand.
GCCCATGTCTTTATTTTCCCAAGCATGTTTGCAGCGACCACTTCTCCGCCTTTTGCAAGAATAGCACGCAGCCCTGTTACAGCAAATTCTCTGCTGATAATGACAATAGTAATCCAGGCAGAAGCCATATCAAAACTTACAAGTACAATTAGAGCAGCTGATACAAGCAGTTTATCTGCCAAAGGGTCAAGAAATTTGCCCAAGTCTGTCACGAGATTATATTTTCGTGCGAAGTAGCCGTCAACCCAATCTGTTGTCGATGCCAAAATGAACAGAAGTGCGCCGACAAAATGAGTCACAGGCAATGAAACGCCAAGCAGCTCCAGTTCGCCCCAAGAAAAGTCTGCAAGCATAATGACTAAAAATACCGGAATTAACAGTATTCTTGAAATGGTTATTTTGTTAGGTAAATTCATCTTACTTCCTCCGTTTTATGTACAAAAATAGCGTTATTTCATCATTGGCCAGTCAAAGAAGACTTACGTTACGCAAAATTAGCCAAAATAGTATGAAAACATTAGTATTATACCCAATAATAATAAAAAAAGCGAAATATAGTGACCTAGCAGACTCTCTAAACATGCTGCATATTAAGAAAGAAGTCTGCAAAAAGCAAGAAAGAGCCGATTACACAGCCCTTTTTTCTTGCTAAATGGTTTTTGTTATTCACTATCCTTGACATACTTGATTGTGATGTCTTGGCGTACGGAATCTGACGGCGAAACAGCAAAATCGATTTTCTCATCATTAACATAAACCTCTGTTTGACTGCTGTTACCGATGACAAGCACCGCTTCTGTTTCCTTCGAGTAATCTACTGTCTTAGATTCTTCTCCATCTTTATCGAGAATGCCTTGGAAGAAAGAATACCCTTTGCCGTTTTGCATGTTCACCCATGTCTGTCCTGTTGAAACAAGCTTGACGCTGAACTTGTCCGCATTTTTCAATTCATATGTAGAGGCGCTTCCGCTTGTTCCGCTAACGGTAATTTCCTGCTTAGGCGTTTCCTCTTCCTCTTCTTCAGCAGGCTCATCTTCTTTAGTTGCTGTATCGGCCGCTTTTTCTTCAGAGGCATTGTCATCTTTCGCCTCGCTGTTTTCCGTATCCTTCAGCGTTTCTGACTCGCCATATTTCGCCTCTGTTGGGGCGTTTTCATTCTCTGCAGCAGAGTCACCATTGCCGCCTTTTGATATGAAATACCATGCAATGGCAGCCACACCAATAACGAGCAATGTGATAAGAATCTTCGGCAATATATCAAATACCTTTGATCCGCCTTCTGACATCGTTTGTCTTGATGTCACCCTTGAGAGCTTCTCTGGTATTTCCTCATTGCCGCTTGACGGGATTTCGCTCTTATATTCTTCAAACAAGTCATCAGCAGGCAAATTTACTGCTTCCGCATATTGTTTAATGAACGCTCTGGCATAAAAATTCCCGGGCATCATGCTGAAGTTGCCCTCTTCAATCCCGATAAGATAACGGGTTTGTATTTTTGTAATTTCTTGCAGCTCCTCAAGGCTTAAGCCTTTTGCAAGCCTTGCTTCTTTTAATCTGTTTCCTAGTTCACTCACAAATAACACCTTCCAACTTGCTAAAAATCAAATCCTTGAAACTCATTTTGTAAAAGCAGCGCATTCTTTTTGCGGACATCTAAGATGATTTCTTCATTCGGCTCATGACGAAGCTCGATAATATAATCAAAATCATCTAGTGAATATTCCGTATTATGAACAAACACATCCGGATGCTCGACCACTTTGACAGCAGGAAGGCGCATCACTTCCCTGATCAGCTGCCAATGCTTCTCGTTTATCTGCTTGCTAGAAACAACTCCATCTATAATAAAAAGATTGTTCTCACTATACTCATCTTGAATCAGTGAACTTCTGACAGTCTGTTTTAATAACGTTGAGCTGACTGGAAGCCACCTTTTGTTAGCACTGACGCTTGCTGCAACAATCGATTCTGTTTTGCCAACCCTGGGCATTCCTCTTATCCCTATTAGCCGATGTCCTTCGAGCTTAAACAGTTCTGCCATAAAATCGACCAATAGCCCCAGTTCAGTGCGGACAAACCGAAATGTTTTTTTGTCATCTGCATCTCTTTGTATGTATCTGCCATGACGCACAGCCATTTTGTCCCGAAGAGTCGGCACACGGAGCTTGAACACCTTGATCGTGTCCATCGTATAAAGGATGGATTCCAGACGCCTCACCTGCTCATCATCGGTTGTTGTCATTAAAAGGCCTCTCCGCCCATCATCGACCCCATTGATGGTAATAATATTGATGGAAAGCATACCTAGCAATGATGATATTTCCCCGAGTAGTCCAGGTCGATTTTTTTGGATTTCATATTCTAGATACCATTCCTTCTCTCTCAAAAAAATCCTCCCCAAATCTTGTTCTGTTCGTTTTTTTAACTCTATATAATAATAAAGGAAAGTTCCTAAAGATGAAAGAAAAAACCAAGCACTTTCCGATAAAATTAGAAGCATGTGCAGCTATGTATTATTTGAAGCTGTTTTTCAAAAAGGAAAAGAGGCAGCTTATCCATAAGGTGACCATAAAATGAAAAAAAGGAATAGCTTTAATTGCCTTCTTGCTTTTTACGGATCTCCCTATAGATATAGCCGCCTCGAAAAATAACCCTAATTAACGGTCAGTTCCGTTGTTTTGAACAAGCTTGACCATCATGTTCGCAATTGCATGCTGCTCTTCTTCAGAAGCAACAGACCAAAGATCAGCAAGAATTCTTTCCTGATCGTTTTTTGGTTCTACTTGGTTTGATAAGTAATCACCAATTTGGAATGCAAGATCACCAATAACGCCTTTGTTCATTCCTTCGTTTTGTGCATGATTAAGGCGGTCACCTAAAAAGTCTTTCCATTGATCCCAGTTTTGCAATATAGACATAGAGGTACTCCTTTCCATTCTGTAAGTTGTATTACATAGTTATTTTGGATTGTTCAACCGAATTATATGCATAACAACTTAGGAAAAAATCTTTTACACATGCCAGCCGCCATTTGGTGATAATACTTGTCCTGTTAAATAAGAGGAGTCGCCAGACAGCAAAAATAAAACGCTTTGTGCGACTTCCTCTGCCTTTCCAAGCCTGCCCATCGGAATTTCCTCTGCCATCCATTCCTTTTCTTCAGCTGTAAACATGCCGAGCATCTTTGTATCGATAGCACCAGGTGCCACAGCATTAACGCGAATACCATTTCTGGCAACTTCCTTGCTCAATGCCTTAACGAAGGATAGTTGGGCACCCTTTACAGTGGAATAAGCAACCTCCATCGATGCACCGATCTGTCCCCAAATCGAAGATATAGCGACAATATTGCCAGCTTGCTTTTGTGTCATTTTCGGCAAAAGCTCCCTTGTGACAGATATTAAGGAAGCGACATGTAGATTCCATAGCTGGTCCATTATTTCATCAGTCGTATCCGCCAACATTCCGTAAACACTCACTCCGCTGGCATACACGATACCATCAAGGGAAAAAATCGAATTTATCACTTGTTTATATCCATCCCGTTTGCTTAAGTCAGCTTTTATTGCTATATAATCTTGACCAAATGGCGCTATCTCTTCAAGTAGTTTTCGGATAGCCTCCTCATTCTGGTTATAATGCAAATACAAGGAATACCCCTTGCTTGCTAGCAATTTTGCAATGGCTGTGCCAATTTCCCCTGTTGCTCCTGTAATTAAAATATGTTTCCCCATTTTGTTCACTCCGTCATTTCTAATGTGTACAGCAAAAAAGGAAGTGGGTTTCATCCCATTTCCTTTTTGCTGTTAACTGCCTTATGCTATGCCTTTGGCACAACTTGGCAGACAGTGATTCTGTCTTCGTCAATAAACCGCTGTGCAGCTGCCTGAATGTCCTCTACAGTTATTTGTTCAATCGTTCCGACAACATCAAATAAATTCATATCATTGAAGGAATATCTTGTAAACTGATTCGCAATATATTCAGGTGAATTAACGGCACGAAGGAAGGTTCCGATTCGTTTCTTTTTCGACCGTTCAAGCGTTTCCTTTTGAATGGCAGTTGATTTTGCCTCTAGAAGTATTTTTTGAATTTGCTCTGCAAGTTCATCCGGCTTGCTTGTATCTCCGCCGACCATCGCAAAGCCAAAGCCCTTTTCCTGTGTATAATCATAAGAGAAGGTATCATCAATCAACCCTTCAGAAAACAGATATTGATAATTTTCGGAGCTGTTAGAGAAAAGCAAGTCGAGCAACGTGTTAATACACAGCTCATTCTTCAGCATTTCAGCACCTTGCTGCTCGGTGTCCACTGCTTTAACGCCGACAAGGCATTTGGATGTTTGCACATTCATATTAAGCACTTGTTTCTTTTTATGCACCTCTAGTGGTTCTTCCTCAAACTGCCTTTTTATTTCCGACTTTTTCGTATAGTCCTTCTTCTGCTGGTTTGCTTTAATACTTTCCATATATTCGTTAGGATCTACCGGACCGACAATAAACAAGAGCATATTGCTAGGGTGATAAAAAGTATCATAGCACTCATACAGCAAATCCTTTGTAATATGTGATATCGACTCAATTGTACCTGCAATATCAATTTTAACAGGATGGTTTTTATACATGTTTTCAATCAAGCCAAAATACAAACGCCAGTCAGGATTATCATCATACATCGTAATTTCTTGGCCGATAATACCTTTTTCCTTTTCAACTGTCTGTTCAGAGAAATATGGATCTTGCACAAAATCAATTAATGTTTCTAGGTTGTTTTCAACATTCTGTGTGCTAGAAAATAAATAAGCCGTTCTTGTAAAGGAGGTAAATGCATTAGCAGAAGCTCCGTTTTTGCTGAACTCTTGGAAGACATCACGGTCCTTCTTCTCAAAAAGCTTGTGTTCTAGAAAATGAGCGATGCCATCTGGAACTTTTTTATATTCTGTTCCGTTCAACGGGACGAACATGTTGTCAACAGACCCGTAATTTGTTGTAAACGTACAGAAGGTTTTGTTGAAGCCTTTTTTCGGGAGAATATAGACTTTAAGCCCATTATCAAGCTCTTCAAAGAAAAGTTCTTCCTGCAGCTGTTCAAAAGAGATTTTTTCCATTAGTTATTCCCCTCCGATCCTGATAGGAAATAGATTGTATCCAATTCGATTTTATTAGCAACACTTTGAATTTCTTCCTTCGTTACCTTGCTGATGGATTGCAGCCATTGGGACATATCCACTTTTACACCGCTTACTGCATTATGGTAGAACACCTCAATCATACCTCTTGCTGTATCAAGTGTTTCAAGCATTTGATTATGAGTGACTGCCTTTGTCTGCATAATTTCATCATCAGTGAAATCACCCTTTTTCATTAGCTCTAACTGCTCCTTAATGATAGATACAGCCTTTTCATAATTTTGCTGGTCAATCCCTGACAAAACCATCAGCAAGCCTTTATGACTTTCAATCCGGCTTGCAGCATAGTAAGCAAGACTTTCTTTTTCTCTTACATTAAGGAAAAGCTTGGAGTGGGAAAAGCCGCCATAAATGCCATTGAATATTTGCAAAGCAAAATAATCTTCATCCCCATACACAACATTTGTTCTGTAACCGATATGAAGTTTGCCTTGTTTCACATCTTGAACTTCCTTTACTTCCTTTTCCTTTACTTCCTTATGTACCGCCCTCGTATGTTCGGAAGCCGTTCTATCAGCAAATGGCAGCTTTGTGCTTATATAAGAGGCTATTTCCTCTTCATCAATATCTCCTACAACAAATACATCGATTTGATCCTCTTGTCGCGATTTCTCATAGTATTGATACAGTTCTTCTGCTGTGATAGGATCTACCTTATCAGCAATGCCGTTTACACCTAAAGCATATGGCTCTCCTTTAAACATTTCTTCTACTAAACGGAAATTAGCATACCTCATTTTGTCATCATAAATGGATTGAATTCTTTGCTTCAAGGCCCTTTTTTCATCTTCGACTATTTTTGCTACAAAGGATTTTCCATCTCCGTTAGGGTTAAAAAGAATTTCCGCCAAAAAATCGACGCCTTTTTTCAGCAGCGGGTCTGGATTGCTCAAAAACTTTTCATTAGCTATTTCTAAGGAGAAGGAAATAATTTGATAATCACCTTTTTTGGAAAGGTCAATAAAAAATGTCGCTCCATATAACTCTTCCAAATATGAACGAAGTGTTGCGGTATTTGGGTACTTATTGGAGCTGTTTTGCAGGACATACGGCAAAAGAGCCCTTAATGTAGCACTTTCTTCTGTAATGGGAGCCTTCCACTTTACGACAATATTATTTGTTTTAAACTTCTCTGTCTTAACAGTATGCAGATTATATCCGCCGTATTTCCTGACTTTCTCTTCAGCAACACTCATGGGCTACCTCCTAAGTTCACTGCACTAAAAAATGCATATTTTTATAACTATAGTATTGACTCTAATACAAAGGATATTCTTACTATAACTTTGTTAAGCACACGTTTTCAAGTTTCTTTCGTGCAAATCACAACCGTGTTTATCAAATGGTATGTTTTAATACCACTTCATAATCCTTAAAACAAAAAAATCTCCTGTTGCATAAATGCAACTAGGAGATTTTTGTAATATAATTATCTGCTTCCTTTTATATATGGGACACCGGAAGCTTTCGGTGCATCTGCTCTGCCGATGAAGCCAGTAAGTGCGATGATTGTCAGCACATATGGGGCAATCAGCAAGTATACATTCGGAATGTTCTCAAGGAATGGCAAGCTGCTTCCGACGATGCTCAATGATTGGGCAAATCCGAAGAACAGGGCCGCACCCATCGCTCCTAATGGATTCCACTTTCCGAAAATCAATGCTGCAAGAGCCATGAACCCTTGTCCGCTGATTGTAGAATGAGTGAAGTCATTTGTAATCGACTGTGCGAACACACCGCCGCCGATACCGCCTAACGCACCAGATAAAACAACACCGATATAGCGCATTTTAGTAACATTGATACCCATTGTATCAGCTGCCATCGGATGCTCCCCAACAGCACGGAGACGAAGACCGAATGGTGTTTTGAACATTACAAACCAAGAAATAATAGCTACTATAATAGCCAGATAAGATGTCCAGTACGTATTCTGGAAGAACAATTCTCCAATGACTGGAATATCTTTCAATACTGGAATATCCACTTTTTTGAAGCTGTATTGAATTGTTGCAGTTTGTCCTTTGTCATAAATCAGTTTAACCAAAAACATTGCCAAACCTGCTGCAAGCAAGTTTATCGCAACACCGGAAACAGTCTGATCAGCGCGGAATGTGATGGACGCAACAGCATGCAGCAAGGAAAAGACTGCGCCAACGACCATTGCACACAATAAGGCTACCCATGGAGTCCATGCTCCTAAGCTGTCTGCAAAAGTTAAGTTGAATACGATGGAAGAGAATGCCCCCATCAGCATAAGACCTTCTAGCCCGATATTAACAACACCGGCACGCTCTGAGAAGTTACCGCCAAGTGCTGTGAAAATCAGCGGAGCAGCCCATAATAGTGAAGAAGGAATGACAATTAATAATACATCCATTAATCCCACTTACTTCTCCCCCTTTTTACTTTTATTTTTGCTCATTTTCTCTAAGAAGATGCGTATCATATAGTTTGCTGCCACGAAGAATACGATTAATGCGATGATGATATCAACCATTTCATTCGGCACACCAGCCTCGAGCGGCATATTCAACGCTCCGACTTTCAAGAAGCCGAATAAAGCGGCTGCAAAGACAATACCTAATGGTCCATTTGCACCGAGAAGAGCAACGGCGATTCCATCAAATCCTACGCCTGTGAATCCAGCTTTATTGCTGACATATTCGAATGTTCCTAATCCTTCCATTGTACCTGCAAGACCTGCAAAGGCACCAGAGATTACCATAGAAAGAACGATATTTCTGTTAACATTCATACCGGCATATTGCGAAGCATTCTGGTTAAAGCCAACTGCTTTCAATTCATAGCCTTTAACGGTTTTCTCAAGAATAAGCCACATAATAAGCACACATGCTAGAGCTATTAAAATTCCCCAGTGTAAACGGGAATAATCTGTCATGCTGCTCAAGAAATCTGAGCGAAGAGACGCAGATGCCGGAATATTTTCCGTACGGTCTGCCTTATCTGTTAATACATTACGAATTAAATAGTTTGATACATGCAATGCGATATAGTTCATCATAATGCTGACGATTACTTCATGCACTCGGAAGCGTGCTTTTAAAAATCCTGGCACAAATGCCCATAATGCACCTGCAGCTGCTCCTGCAAGCACTGCCAACGGCAAATGAATGATTTTCGGCAAATCAAAAGCGACTCCGACCCACACTGCTGCAAGCCAGCCGACGATTAATTGACCCTCTACTCCGATATTAAACAAGCCTGTACGGAAGGCAAATGCCACTGCAAGTCCTGCAAGGATTAACGGAGTAATCTGGCGCACTACTTCACCGACAAAGTAGACTTCGCCGAATGCGCCGTTCCACAGTGCAGTATATGCTGCAGCAGGATCATAGCCGGTAACGAGCATGATGATTGTTCCAACTATAATGCCCAGCAATACAGATATAACAGGTATACTTATTTTTCTTATTGTATTAGACATTCTTCTCCACACCCACTTTTTTATCTTTCGATCCTGCCATTAATAATCCTAGCTCTTGTTCTGTTGTATTCTTCGGGTCTACCTCCGCAATAATATTCCCTTCAAAGATAACAGCAATCCGGTCGCTAACATTTAAGATTTCCTCTAGTTCGAAGGAAACAAGCAACACCGCTTTTCCTTTATCTCTTTGTTCTATCAGACGTTTATGGATAAATTCAATCGCTCCAACATCAAGTCCGCGTGTCGGCTGTGCCGCAATCAAAAGATCTGGGTTTCTGTCCACTTCTCTTCCGATGATTGCCTTCTGCTGATTACCGCCTGATAAAGCTCTCGCTGGAGTATGTGCGCCAGGTGTTCTTACATCGAACTCTTCAATCAGCGTTTTCGCTTTTAAATCAATTTCCCGTTTGTTCAAGAAGCCAGCCTTAGAAAATGGCTGTTTGTAATACGTTTGCAGCACCATGTTTTGACCAATTGGGAAATCAAGAACTAAGCCGTGTTTATGACGGTCTTGCGGGATATGGCCGAGACCGCTTTCTGTGATTTTTCTAGGTGTCAGCACGCTGAGCTCTTTGCCGTTCAGCTTAATGCTTCCGTTATCTTTTTTTAGCAGCCCTGTTATCGCTTCAATCAGCTCTGACTGCCCGTTACCATCTACACCGGCAATTCCGACTACTTCGCCGGCACGGACATTCAAGTTAAGCGAATTTACAACAGGTACTCCCCTAGAATCTTTAACAGTCAAATCAGAAATTTCCAAAACTGTCTCTTTAGGCTGCGGTGCTTTTTTGTCGGTTTTGAATGTAACTTCACGGCCGACCATCAAGTTTGCAAGCTCTGTTGGATTTGTTCCGCTTACATCGTATGTACCGATTCCTTCCCCTTTGCGGATAACGGTTACACGATCACAAACTTCCATGATTTCCTTCAGCTTATGAGTGATTAAGATGATGGATTTTCCTTCCTTAATCAATGTTTTAAAGATGCCAATGAGTTCTGTAATTTCCTGAGGTGTCAGCACAGCAGTAGGCTCATCAAAGATAAGGATTTCCGCTCCGCGGTATAAAGTCTTTAAGATTTCCACCCTTTGCTGCATACCTACAGAAATATCAGAAATTTTCGCCCGTGGGTCTACTGCAAGCCCGTAACGCTCACTGATTTCTCTTACTTCATTTTCTGCCTTTTTTAAGTCTATTTTTCCTTTACTTACTGTTTCTTTTCCTAAAATAATGTTTTCTGTAACAGTAAAGGTATCGATCAGCATGAAATGCTGATGGACCATCCCGATGCCCAAATCATTCGCTACATTAGGGTTGGAGATGTTGACCACTTTCCCTCTTGCTCTGATTTCTCCTCTTTCCGGCTGATAAAGTCCGAACAATACGTTCATCAATGTTGACTTTCCTGCACCGTTTTCCCCTAACAATGCATGAATTTCCCCTTTTTTTAACTGAAGGGTTATATTGTTATTGGCAACAATTCCAGGAAATTCTTTTCGGATATTCAGCATCTCAATAACATATTCCATCTCATTCACTCCTTCTTCTCCACAAACGAATGTCAAATAATTAAAAATACAGCTGGCAAAAAAATATTTAAGTGTCAGCAGTAAGAGGAATTTCTGCAACCTATGATATTTAACTATTTCGCTATAATTTCACCATCGTAAAATTTTTAATAAAAAGCAGAAGGCTTCTGCCTTTTAGTTAAAATTCTAGTTATGGTCGTAAAAAAGGAATAAGTGTTTTGCCATGCAAACCACTTATTCCTGTAAAAACTTCTTAAATCTAATTATTGTACAGTATCAGGAACAGTGTACTCACCGTTTTTAATTTTGTCTGTCCATTCTTTAACAGCAGCTTCGATGTCTGCTTTGTTTTCTGCTTCTTCGTTGATTTCAGCTAGACCAACACCGTCTTCAGCAAGTCCGTATACAGAAGTTTCTCCGCCTGGGAAGTTTCCTTCTTGAGCTTTAGTAGAGATATCTTGAACTGCAGCAGACACACCTTTAAGTGCAGAAGTCAATACGATATTGTGGTCGCCGACAACACCTTCAGATGCTTGGTCAGAGTCAACACCGATTGCCCAGATTGCTCTTGATGGATCTTTTTCCTTTAGCTCACGAGCTTCTGTGAAAAGACCAGCACCAGTTCCGCCTGAAGCGTGGAAAATTACGTCAACATCAGAAGAGTACATTTTGCTTGCAATTGTTTTTCCAACTTCCGGCTTGTCAAATGCACCAGCATATTGGGAATCAATTGTAGCGTCAGGGTTAGCTTCTTTTACACCAGCTTCAAAGCCAGCTTCAAAGCGAGTGATAACTTCACTTTCTACTCCGCCGATGAATCCGATTTTATTTGTTTTTGTTGCTTTACCAGCAGCTACTCCAGCAAGGAAGCCTGCTTCTTGTTCCTTAAATGTAATGCTTGCTACGTTTGGTTCGTCAACTACAGCATCAACAATTGCAAAATGAGCATCTGTTTGCTGTTTAGCAATTTCATCAATTGCCCCTTCCATCATGAAACCAATACCATACACTAAGTCATATTTTTGGCGTACTAAGCTGTTCAAGTTTGTTGAATAATCAGAGTCTGATTGAGATTGTAAATAGTCGATACCATTTCCTTTGTCAAGTCCATTTGCTTTACCGAAAGCTTGCAGGCCTTCCCATGCTGACTGGTTGAATGATTTATCATCAACACCGCCGACATCTGTTACCATTGCAACGCTGAAAGAATCACTCTTTTCTTCTCCAGAAGATCCTTCGTTATCATCGTTTTTACCACAAGCCCCTAAAACAGTCCCAGCAGCAAGTACTAAGGACAGCGCTAAACCAAATTTACGCTTTTTCAAGGTTTGTACCCCCTAATTTTTTTTGTTTTTTATTTTCATAGTGAGAAATGCTTTAACAATAGTTTCTCCGATTGTCACGAATAAATTCGTTTTCTTAGCACTTGAAAGCTAAACTTATCGGCTCTAAAGTAATTGACTGAATAAAGCACCGGCTCATCCTTTTCATCATAATGCATCTGCTTTAAGACTAGCAGTGCAGTTTCAGGCTCGCATTGTAAGATCGGAGAGATTTTTTCATGATAGCCGATCGGCTCGATTTGCGCGACAGCATATGTAATTTTCTTTTGGGCATCCGCTTCCAAAAACTGAAAAATTGAATCGTTTTCATACGAAAATCTTTCAGGCAGAATATTTTGCAGAAGCTTGTCTATACAATAAACAACAGGCTCTCCGTTAGCAGTTCGAACACGTTCGATCACTACTATCTCTTCGTCTTGCGTGCAGGAAAAACGCCTTGCATCCTCTTCAGTTGAACATTGAGTTGTTGAACTTAGAAAAATTGTTCCTGGATTCATTCCAGCTTGCCGAATCATGTGGGTCACACTGTGGAGCTGTTCAATGCCTGAATTGAAAAGCGGCTTGCTGTTGACAAATGTCCCAACGCCATGACGCCTTATGATGACATTTTCCTCTTCCAGTGTGCGCAGCGCCTCTCTTAGTGTAGCTCTGCTTACGCCCAAAGTTTTTGCAAGCTCAAATTCAGAAGGGAATTTTTCTTTTTCTTTGTAAATCCCATTCTCAATATCACGTTTCAGTCTGTCCACAACCTGCAAATATAAATGCCTTGTATCTGACTTAATTAGCATGCGACCTTCCTCCAAAAACTTTCTAAGACATCAGACATCTGATGTTCAATCATTCCTACTAATCGAAAATACTATAACACTTTTTGACTAATAAATAAATAGTGAATTGTGAAATAAGTCGAAAAAAAAAGAGAAAAGAAACAATTGTCCGGAAATGACTTCCAATTCTATTGCTTCTTTCTCTTAATATTCGTCTTTACAAGATATTTTTTCCTTTAGTCTAGTAAAACATTTGTATTATAATGCTTAAAACCGAACTTTAATAGTATAACCTATTTCGGCGTACGAAAGATAATCCGTTTTATAAATTGATCTCTTCTGATGCTTTTGGCACAAGAACTGTCCGCGGTTTGCTGCCCTCATACGGACCGACGATGCCCCTTGCCTCCATTTCGTCAATGAGGCGGGCAGCTCTTGTATATCCGATTCTAAACCGTCTTTGCAGCATACTTACAGACGCAGTCTGCATTTCAATAATCAAGTCGACAGCTTCTCCATACAAATCGTCCTCTACAGCTCCTTGATTTGTTTCAGCAATCTCATCAGGAATCATCTCCTCCTGATACTGGGCCTTTTGCTGGCCGATAACAAAGTCCACTACTTCTTCCACTTCCTCATCCGACAAGAAAGCACCTTGAACACGAACTGGTTTGCTCGCTCCATATGGGAAAAACAGCATATCACCGCGGCCAAGAAGCTTCTCCGCTCCGCCCATGTCAAGGATTGTCCGAGAATCTGTTTGAGAAGATACAGCAAAGGCAATCCGTGAAGGGATATTCGCCTTGATGACACCTGTGATTACATCAACAGAAGGGCGCTGTGTTGCGATGATTAAATGAATTCCAGCTGCACGCGCCATCTGCGCCAGTCTTGTTATCGAATCTTCCACATCATTAGACGCGACCATCATTAAGTCTGCAAGCTCATCTACGATCACGACAATATACGGCAAAAGAGGCTGCTTTTCCTGCTCCTCTGCATTATACCTTTTGACATAGTCATTATAGCCTTCAATATTACGAGTTCCTGTATGGGAAAACAAATCATATCTTCTTTCCATTTCGCTTACGACCTTCTGAAGAGCCTGAGATGCTTTTTTCGCATTCGTAACAACAGGTGCAAGGAGATGGGGAATACCATTATACACATTCAACTCGACCATCTTCGGGTCAATCATCATCATCTTAACCTCATGCGGTTTTGCCCGCATGAGAATGCTGGTGATAATCCCATTGATGCAGACACTCTTACCGCTCCCGGTTGCTCCGGCAACAAGCAGATGGGGCATCTTATTCAGTTCAGCACAAACAGCATTCCCTGTAATATCTCGCCCGAATGCGATCATTAACTTACTTTCCGGCTTATCATTTTTATTCGTTTCGAGCACTTCCCGTAATGACACCATCGCTACTTCCGAATTAGGCACTTCAATCCCAATTGCCGATTTGCCTGGGATTGGCGCTTCAATGCGGATGTCCTTTGCCGCAAGAGCCAATGCCAAGTCATCACTTAAATTGACAATCTTGCTTACCTTAACTCCCTCGCTCGGATGCACTTCATACTTTGTGACAGCAGGGCCGAGATGGACCTCAGTTACCTTTGCCTTAACACCAAAACTATGGAATGTTCTCTCCAGCTTTGCTGCATTTGCATGAATTTGTTCATATTCTCCGCTTTGGTCTGCCTTTTTCGGGGCCATTAATAGTTTGATAGGCGGAAGCTCATAATCTTTATTCTCCACCTCTGTGAAGGTAATCGGAGCAATAATCTCCTCTGTTTCAATTGGTTCACTAGCGTTGCCAGCTTCTTCCTGGACTTGTCTGTCATCATAAGCATTCTCTGTAAAAGAAGAAATGATAGGTTCAGCATATGCAGGCTCTTCAGACTGCTGGATAGGTGGATTAACAATTAAAGGCTGAACTTCCTCCTCAGCTTCTTGTCTACGCTCCACTCTTTGTCTCCTTGCTGTCCGGTCTGACTGCCTGTCCGCTTTTTTCGCTTCCCTTTTTGCAATGCGCGCTTCTTTCCACTCACGAATATCATCTAGAAACTCCAGCCATTGCCGCTTTATAAAGCTCCAAATAGACAGCATCATCTTGCGGAAAGCACCGCTGAGCGTCTTGCCTGTCAACAGAATTATACCTGTAATAATGGCTAAGAAGCTGACAATTTGCGTGCCTGCCGTATCAAATAAATAATGAAACATCGCAAACAGGACTGCCCCAATCATACCGCCTCCCAAGCCAATCTTTGAGGCATTGCCGTCCGCTTCATACCAAAACAGCTCCCAAGTATTAAAAATGACGCTTGGATTGGTAAATCTACCTTCCCCTGACAGCATATTAAACAAGGATACATGGGTTAAAAGCAGGATTGCTCCAACAATTAAATAGAGGCCATTCAGTTTAGTATGAAATAAATATGGCTTCTCTCTTTTCCACATCAAATAGCCGCCATATACAATCAGCCCAAGGAGGCTTAAAATATACCATTCACCCGTAAAGAAACGAAAGAACAGCACAATCGTCTTTCCTACAACTCCTAGCTGCAAGATAGAGATAAAGCTTAACGTAATTAAAAGAAGAGCAGCAAGTTCATACTGAATTGTTTTTTTCAGATGCTGTTTCTTTTTCGTTTTTCTTGTTTTTCTTTTTGCCATGTTTATCACCTAATGTTTCTATGTTTTCTTAAGTATCTTTATGTATGAAATAAGCAGCCTTAGTTCGGCTGCTTAATGTTTGGTTATTCAATTCTATTATATCATAAGATGGAAAAATACAGTCATAATAATGGAATCTTTGCCCCTGGCTGAACAGGAGCATGCAAATAATGGCTTGGATCTGTCGAAAGCACACGCACTACCTCATATTCATGCATCTCATTTTTGGCAACGAGGAGCGGAATACCGTTAAAATCAATTACTTGCTGTTTTTCATACGTTTCTTGACCGATAGGAAACATTAACTCCTCCGGCATCATCGTATACATAATCATTGTACGATACCTTCGTTCTTATCTTTATTCAGTTCAATGAGCTCATTTAGCTTTGTCATCGCTTCGCCCACTCCGCCGACACTGTCAATCAGTCCAGACGTCACTGCATCACTGCCAATTACATTTGTTCCAATATCCCTTGTCAGGTTACCTTTTGCAAACATTAAGTCTTTAAAGCCATCTTCTTCAATTTTGCTGTGCTTTGTCACAAATTTCACTACTCGCTCCTGCATCTTATCCAAATACTCAAAGGTTTGCGGAACTCCAATAACAAGACCTGTCAAACGAATTGGATGTATCGTCATTGTTGCTGTTTCTGCTATGAATGAATAATCACAAGATACAGCAATCGGCACACCAATTGAATGTCCTCCCCCTAGCACAAGGGAAACAGTTGGCTTAGAAAGGCTAGCAAGCATTTCAGAGATTGCCAAACCTGCCTCTACATCACCGCCGACTGTATTCAAAATGACAAGTACTCCTTCAATCTTCGGGTTTTGCTCAATGGCGACAATTTGCGGAATAAGATGCTCATATTTAGTTGTTTTATTTTGTGGCGGAAGCTGAAGATGTCCTTCAATCTGCCCAACAATTGTTAAACAATGTATTTTAGAATCCTGCGATAGTTGCGGTACATTCGTTTGACCAAGCTGCTGTATTTTTTCCATTAAAGAAGATGCTGGTTTGTCTTCTTTTGGCTGAGTCTCTTCTGTATTATTTGCTTCATTTCGGTTAGCCATAATTTTCTCCCTTCCTTTCACATGATGTTTTTATTATGAAGCTAGAAGGAGAATTTCATGCGAACCAAAATAAAAATTCCGCAAAGCCCCGT
This sequence comes from Bacillus sp. Au-Bac7, assembly GCF_021341655.1. NCBI lineage: Bacteria > Bacillati > Bacillota > Bacilli > Caryophanales > Bacillaceae > Bacillus > Bacillus sp. Au-Bac7. The sequence continues at coordinate 1,346,290 of NZ_JAJTTG010000001.1, forward strand.
CATTGGGCTGAACATTAATGTGCTTGTTCTTTTAATATCTTTCTATTCGACATCGTAATCAAGCCAGGTGCCGTTTAAGACTGTAAGGATATGAGCATAAAGAAAGGACCTTGCTCATAGCAAGATCCTACTCCCGTTTATCCTTGTTCGTTTTCACTATCTTGTTTGTGTTTTACCCCTTTGCTTTTATAGGGTTTTGCACTTTTGGCTTTTTTAGCACTAGCCTGCCAGCGGTTCCAGCCTTTTTTACCGGTCCCTCTGCCTATACCACTCTTGCCTTTTGCTTTGCTCATTTTGTCACCTCATAATGTTAAACGCCATATCTACCCACTAATCTTTCCTTTGAAGGAAACGTACATGCAAAAAAGTTTCCTTGATTGCACAAGGAAACTTTTTTATCCTTACTTTCTTGGCGTTTTAACTTCCATAATAATCGGCAGAATCATCGGTCTGCGCTTTGTTTTTTCGTACAAGAACTGATTTAATGTATCTCTAATATCTTGTTTAATGCCTGTCCAATCAAAGCTGTCTTTGCTAATGCTTTTTTCGACAATGTCTTTAACCCGATTTGCAGCTTCTTCAAGCAGCTGTTCGGACTCTCTAACGTAGACAAATCCTCTAGTAATAATTTCAGGTCCGGCAGAGATTTTTCGCTCTTGCTTATTCAATGTTACGACAACTGTCAAAATTCCGTCCTGTGATAAAAGTTTACGGTCTCTTAAAACAATATTGCCGACATCGCCAATACCGCTTCCGTCAATAAGTACATTGCCTGATTGAACCTTGCCGCTTAAACGAAGCTTGCCGTCTTTAATTTCAATCATTTCACCTAGTTCAGGGATATGGATATTTTGCGGTTGCAAGCCGGTTTTTTCCGCTAGCTGAGCATGTGCTTTCAACACGCGGTATTCCCCGTGAATCGGCAGGAAGAATTTCGGCTTTAGAATATTGATCATAAGCTTAAGCTCTTCTTGGCTACCATGATTCGAACTATTGAATGTTTTGTTTCCTGTAAGGACACTTGCACCAAGTCGGTAAAGCATGTCGATTGTTTTTCCAACAAACACTTCACTGCCAAGGAGTGAAGATGCTGCAAATAGAATTGTATCTCCATCGCCAATATTTACTTGCTTATGGTTTTTCCTTGCCATTCTTTGCAGCGCTTCAACAGGTTCACCTTTGTTTCCTGTTGTTAAAATAATCGTTTGATTTTTCTCAAATCCTTGGATTTCCTGGAATGATACTAGAATATCTTCGGCAATATCGATATAACCGTGCTTCATCGCAATATTTAAGATAACTTGAAGGTTTTTCCCCATTATCGCAATCTTGCGCTTTGCCTTCGCAGCTGCATCAAAGATATGTTGAATTCTGTTCAAATCTGTTGCGAACACAGTTGCAATTATTCGGCCTTTTGTACGAAGAAAAGCAGCTGTCAATTCCTCTGTTACGACTGCATCTGACGTTGAGTAGCCCGGCTTGTCTGCATCCGTACTGTCAGAAAGCAAGCAAAGAACGCCTTTCTCCCCAATTTTCGCCATCTCTGCAAATTCCGGCTTATAAAGATCGCCTGCAGTTTGGTCAAATTTAAAGTCGCCAGTATGTACAATCGCACCTTCAGAAGTGTGAATGACAATAGCAATACTGTCAGGAATACTGTGGTTCACTTTAAAAAAGGATACAGACGCAGAAGGGAATTTCAGAACAGTTTTTGATGTGACAATTTCAAAACGAACTTGCCCTTTAAAGTCCTGTTCCTTCATTTTCTCTTTTGCCAGTTCAGCAGTAAGCCTTGTCGTATAAACAGGTACGTTCAGCTCTCTTAAAAAGAAGGATAGACCCCCAATATGGTCCTCATGTCCGTGCGTCAAAAAGATACCTTTTACTTTTTCTTCGTTCTGCTTTAAATAAGAGATATCTGGAACAACAATATCAATTCCAAGCATCTCGTTTTGTGGATACATTAAGCCAGCGTCAATTACAAATATGTCTTCATCGACTTCGACTGCCAACATATTTTTTCCGTTCTCCCCTACTCCTCCGAGGGCGACCAGCTTTATCTTTTCATTTGTTTTCAATTTTTGTTTCCTCCTATGTTGAGTTAGCCGACCATTGATCAGTTAACAATATTATACTTTATCTATTTAAATGTTTACAACCAATTTCAAAGAAAACGCCTGCAAGATGGAGGGAGAAATACGGCGTTACCTTAGAGTAAAAAACGCTTTTGCAAGAAAAATCCTTATGCAAAAGCATGTTTTTATTTTGTTTTCTTAAATTTAAATGCCGCATGTATGATTAAGTAAACTAGTACAAGCAAACATGCCATAATGCTTATTCGGTTGTCTTTATTTAATACAAAGCTGATGCTGATTAATGTTAGTGCTGCAGCTGCAAGTCCTGTGATATATGGATATCCCCATAGACGAAAACTCGGCATTGTCGGATAGCTTTTGCGCAGTTTGATTTGAGCAAGGCAAATACTTACCCAAACGATTGATACGACAAAGCCTGGGAATGCCATTAGAATCGTAAAGACTTCATCTTGTGCGACTAATGCAATCATTGATCCGAGAATCAATACTATCCCTGTCAGTATTAAACTGTATGTCGGCACACCGCTTTTTGATAATTTACTGAAAGCCTTAGGCGCCTCTCCTTCCTCTGCAAGAGAGTGAAGCATTCTAGTACAGCCGTAAATGCCCGAGTTTGCTGCGGATAACACCGCGATAATTAAAATAAAGTTCATCACATGTGCAGCTCCTTGAAGACCTGACATGGAAAGCACCTGTACAAACGGGCTTGAAGATTCTGTCAATTCATTCCAAGGAATCAATCCGCATATAACAAGAATTGGCAATGTATAGAAAAGCACAATGCGGAAAATAAAACTTTTAATAACTTTCGGCAGAATCTTTTCTGCATCTTGCGCCTCTGTTACGGTAACACCGATAAGCTCAGAGCCACCATATGAAAACATAACTACTAATAGTGCTGCAAAAATGGATGACCACCCATTCGGGAAAAAGCCTCCATGCTCTGTATAATTGCGGAAATAATCTGCTCCATCTGAAGGAATGATGCCAAATAAGATACCGGCACCTAATATAATAAAGACGATAATCATTGCGATTTTAATGCCAGCAAACCAAAACTCAAACTCTCCATAATGCTTTACGTTCATCAAATTGATGCTCAAAATAAATATGGTACAAAGAATGCTTAATACCCATAATGGAATGTTTGGAAACCAATATTGCAAAAAGCTTCCTGCTACAACCACTTCAATAATACAAACGGCAAGCCACAGAACACAGTAAAGCCAGCCAACAATAAAAGACATTCTGCTTCCAAAAGCCTTTAAAATGAAGCCCTTCATATTTGTGTTTGGGTATGCAATCGCCATTTCAGCAATGGCTCCCATCACGACTAATAATAATAAACCGGCAAAGATATAAGTAACAACTACTCCTGGACCAGCGACACCTACTGTTTCTCCGCTTCCTTTAAAGATGCCTGTCCCAATTGCCCCTCCCATCGCCATAAGGCTGATATGTCTCGGCTGCAATTTTTTCTGCAGCGTATTCTTTGTCTCCAATTTCAAATCCTCCTAAACAATGAATAACCAATAATAACAAAATGAAACAAAAAATCCAAATCTCCCGAAGTTCTACTGCAAGCACAGCAGGGCTTAACGGGAAATCTGGATTTGTTTTTTCCACATGTCTATAAGCCTTGACTAAAATTGTTTTACGTCTATTTGGATAGACTAGCTATGTAATTCCTATTTTGCTTCGTTTACTTAACTGATCTATCCACTAATAACTGCATTAGAAAAAGCTTGCTAGTTTTGTTCTCTCTTCTTCTGTCAGCGGCACTAGAGGCAATCTGACAGATCCAACATCAATTCCCTTTAATTGCAGGGCTGTTTTAACTGGCACTGGGTTCGGTGCAGCAAATAGTGCAGTCATGACAGGCAGCAATTTTTGATGCATTTGCGCTGCTTTTTTGTAGTTTCCTTCAAGGAAAGCACCAACCATTTCCTGCATTTCTGGACCGATTACATGTGAGGCAACAGAGATAACTCCTGTTCCGCCAACGGAAAGCAATGGCAATGTTAAGCTGTCATCTCCGCTGTACACATAAAAATCATCCGGGGTGCCTGCGATAATTTTTGTGATGTTGTTTAAGTTTCCACTTGCTTCCTTAACTGCAACAATATTTTCAACAGCTGATAATCGAATAATTGTTTCGGGTTCGATATTTACAGCAGAACGACCTGGAATATTATAAATCATGACTGGAAGGGTTGTGCTATCTGCGACTGCCTTCACATGCTGATACATGCCTTCTTGGTTTGGCTTGTTATAGTATGGGCCTACAACCATTACGGCATCCACCCCAGCCCGTTCTGCTTCTTTTGTCATCTCGATGGAGTCATAAGTGTTATTACTACCAGTCCCTGCGATGATTGGAACTCTCTTTTCCACTACCTTTACCACATGTTTGAATAATGCTATCTTTTCCTGTTTTGATAATGTTGGAGATTCGCCTGTCGTTCCTGCAACAACTAAGGAATCTGTTCCATTTGCTATCAAATGGTTAACAATCTGTGTTGTTTTTGGAAAATCAATATGTCCCTTTGCATCAAATGGTGTAATCATGGCCGTTGACACTCTACCAAATAAACCCATCGTTCCACTCCTATTCTCATTTTCAATCTTGTTGTGATTAATGCTGTTCCTTATCTAAATCAAACGAATCATGCAATACATTTACAGCACGTACTAAATCTTCCTGTTTAACGAGGACCCAAATGGTTGTATGGCTATCCGCTGATTGCAAAATACGAATTCCCTCACCTGAAAGTGCAGTGACTATTTTTGAAGTGACACCAGGTACACCTGCCATGCCGGCACCAACTACAGATACCTTTGCACATTCACTCTCTACAATCGGGTCATAGCCCATTTCCTGAAGAACACCTGTCGCCTTTTTAGCCATTTCATCGGTTACAGTGTAAACAACACTGTTCAGTGAAATATTAATAAAGTCAACACTGATTTCTTCATTGGCCATCGCTTTAAAGACTTGTGATTGCAGATCATATTGGTCTTTTTTGGCGAGAACTTTAATTTGAGTAACGTTTGCTACATGAGCAATACCCGTTACTGGTCTTTCCTGGATATCACTGCCTTTATTGTCATCACTGCTAGATGTCACAAGCGTACCAGTTCCCTTTGAATGTGTGGAACGAATGCGGATTGGAACTTTCGCCTGCATTGCAATTTCCACAGCTCTAGGGTGAATTACCTTAGCACCTTGATACGCCATATTGCACACCTCTGTATATGTGACAACAGAAAGAGGTCTTGCATTTTCTGCAATGCGCGGATCTGCAGTCATGATGCCTTCCACATCTGTGAAAATATCGATTACTTCAGCATTTAAAGCTGCGCCTAATGCTGCTGCAGAAGTATCACTGCCCCCTCTGCCTAAAGTAGTCGTATCTCCGTTTGTAGCAGCACCTTGGAATCCGGCTACTACGACGACATCATGTGTTTCAAGCTCTTTTAATACGCGAGTGCAATCCATTTCCAATATTCTTGCGTTCGTAAAATCATCGTTTGTGATGAAGCCAGCTTGTGCGCCTGTAAGTGCAGCTGCTTTTATGTCATTTTCCAGTAAAAGCTGTGTGAACACAACGCTGGAAATGATTTCTCCACAAGATAGCAGCAAGTCATTTTCTCTTTTGCTTAAATGACTGTCAGAACCTCCAATTAGAGACAGAAGAGTATCTGTTGCATACGGCTCTCCTTTTCTTCCCATTGCAGATACAACAACTACTACCTTTTTACCGCTTGCTAAAGCGTCTTGAATATGCTCTTTTGCTTGATTTCGGCTGTTTTCATCTCTTACAGATGTTCCTCCGAATTTCTGTACTACTATGTTTGTCATTGCTATACACCTCTGGACACTTTTAAAAAGTGTTTCTTAATAAAAAGGGGATCACTATGAAGAATCCGCATCTTCATTTGCTAGAAAGCTGCAGTTCCTCAAACATGTCCCCTTATTGCTATTATATGAAACAGTTTGCCGCAAATTTATGATAAGGGCAACGCTGCTTAGAATATAATAAAGAGATGTGCTGTGTTAAAAAGTGTATTCTTGTTTATTTCACTAGTCCCAGTTTTACAAGACTTTCAGCGATTTGAACAGAATTCCACGCAGCACCTTTTAGCAGGTTATCGGAAACAACCCACATATGAAACCCGTTTTCTGTATCAAGGTCTTTGCGGATACGACCTACAAATACATCATTTGATCCGACACAATCAGCCGGCATTGGATATACTTGATTTTGGATGTCGTCCTGCAAAATGACACCTGGAGCGTCTTTCAGCAAGCTTTGGATATCGGATGCTGTTACGTCTGTTGCATCCAGTTCAAAATAAACGGATTCAGAATGGCCTGTAGCAACAGGGATTCTCACACAAGTAGCCGCTACTTTAAGATCCTCGTCATGCATAATTTTTTTCGTTTCGTTGATCATTTTCATTTCTTCATACGTAAATCCGTTGTCCGTAAATACGTCAATTTGCGGAATAGCGTTGAAGGCAATTTGATAATGCTTCTTATCGCTTTTTACTGGAAGAATTTTCGGTTCAAAGCTCTCTTCATTGATGATTGCTTTCGTCTGGCTGTTAAGCTCATCCACCGCTGCTGCACCTGATCCTGAAACAGCTTGGTATGTGGAGACAAGCACTTTCTTCAAACCGTATTTTTCTTTTAACGGCTGAAGAGCTACAACCATTTGAATAGTAGAACAGTTTGGATTTGCGATAATGCCGTTATGCTTATGCAAATCTTCTTCATTCACTTCTGGAACGACCAACGGTACGTTTTCATCCATGCGGAATGCACTTGTATTATCGACTACAATCGCACCATGCTCTACAGCATGTGGTGCAAGATCCTTTGATACGCCTCCGCCTGCTGAGAACAAGGCAATGTCAATTCCTTGGAAGCTTTCAGGTGTCGCTTCCTCCACTGTGATTTCCTTGCCTTTATAAGTAACCTTTGTCCCTGCAGAACGCTTAGAAGACAAAAGAGTTAATTTTGAAATGGGAAAATCTCTTGTTTCCAATGTTTTAATCATTTGTTGTCCTACTGCTCCAGTTGCTCCAACCACTGCTACATTAAATCCTTTTTTTTGCTCCATAAAGGCTCCCCTTCTTTCAGGTGTTTTCTCTGTATATTATACAATTAATGACGGCGACAAGCTCGCCGCCAAATGAATATTCTCTATTTTAACATATTCGTGCTATATGAACAGAACCTTTTTACTTGAAATATGACAAAAAGTTAAAAAACAGTATAAATTATTCTATTATTTTCACTTATCTAAATATTTTTCGACGATAACAGGCTGTATTTGTTTTCCTTCTAATGCAGCGTTAATTGTCTCAGCCAGCATGCTCATTCTTGCAACCATGGAATTTGGCTTTTTGTCTGGATCGTCCTGGCCGAAAGGAATGAAATAAATATGTTTTGTTGCCATCAAGCGCATTAGGTTAACTCCATTTAAGCCTAAAGCATCATTCGTCGATATACCTAAAACGACTGGCTTTTGGTTTCTTAGCGTAGCTTTTGCTGCCATAAGTACTGCATTGTCTGTCATAGCATTAGCGAATTTACTCATGCTATTCCCAGTAAGCGGAGCTATTACCATGCAATCAAGGGGAATTTTAGGTCCTAGAGGCTCCGCTTTGACAATGCTGTCAATAATTTCATTCCCTGTTACTTCCTCCAGTTTACCGATCCATTCCAATCCTTTACCAAATCTTGTGTCTGTATGCTGAACATTGCCTGTAACAACAGGAACGACATCAGCTCCAAGACTTACAAGCCTTTCTACTTGCGGCATAACTTCTGCATATGTGCAGTGGGAAGCAGAAATTCCAAATCCGATTCTTTTTCCTTGTAAGCTCATTTATGATTGCTCCTTTCGACTTTGCCATTCTTCTTGCAGCAGCTGTGATAGAACCTCTGCTAGTATATTCCCAGCAGTCTTAGGCGCAACAATTCCAGGCAAGCTAGGTGCAAGCAGCGCCTTAACCCCTCTTTTTTCTGCATATTGGAAATCTGTACCACCTGGTTTGGAGGCAAGATCAATGATTAATGTATGCAGTGGCATTTTTTCAATGACAGAGGATGTAACAACAAGGTGGGGAATGGTGTTAATGCACATATCTATATCACAAACCGCTTTTTCTAATTCTGATAACGGGACGGGCGCCAAGCCCATTTCTAAGATTCTGGCCAGGTGCTCGCTCTCACTTGCTGCAACCTTCACCTTGCCTCCTAATGCATGAAACGTCCTTGCTACACTCATTCCAACACGGCCTAAACCAAGTATTAGGATATTCGAACCATGAATGGTTGTATCCGTATGCTGAATAGCCATCATAATCGTGCCTTCTACCGTTGGAATGCTGTTCAGTATTGCCACATCATCTCTGTTAAACAGCTGTACGAGCGAACGATTTGTACTTGAGATAATGCCATTTAAATAGTCATTGGTGATTCCCGAATAAATAGTACAATGGGACGGTGTTTTCTCTAGCAATTCTTCTGTTAAAAAAACCTTTTCATTTGAAAAGATTGTATCCACCTGTCCGTTTAGATCGGTTCCTTTAACAGGCAGAATGATCGCATCAATCATTGAAAAATCCACATTATCGATCTTTTCTTTTGTGGCTCCAGCAAAAGCATGATCCAGCTGTTCAAAGCCAACTAAAGAAAGCTGTGCATGCTGCTCTGTCAGCTTGCGGACAATTTCGAGCTGCCTTGCATCGCCGCCGATAATGGCGATTTTCATCCCTGTCAGCATGTATATTTCACCTTCTTTTTTAAAGATCCTAACACTAATCAATTACTACTCCAACATCTTATGTCACGATCTTGTTTTAGGTGAGTTGCTTTATAGATTTTCCTCTAAAATCATCGCATGCAGTATTTTCCAAAAACAAAAAAAGCCCGGCGCCATTTATCCCTGTTATGTTAACTTGGGATAATGGGCCGGACTTTTACAAATTAGTCGTGTCATCCTTATTCGGAATATCGATAATAATCATATCAGTGCCGATTTTTTTTATATGGGACCAAGGCACTCTCAGTTCATCCCCTGTCTTCCGGAAGCCAAACCATTTAAGGGAGGGAATCAACAAAGTTTTGATTTGCCCGTCCTTTTCATTTATTTCTAAATCTGTTTGACCGAGCATGCCAAGCCGGACGGCATTTTTCACATCTACAAGCTCTTTTCCGCTTAATTCGCTTAGTCTCATTTCTCTGCCTCCTAATGATTAATGCTTTTCTATTATCATATCAACAGAGGTAGAGAATTAGACTAGCTAAAAGTATTTTTTATGTAACCCCTTCTATATTATAGAAGGCTTTTCGGCATATTGCCGTCAGGACTGATAAGCGATACAGAAAAGGAATCAGTGAAAATCTGATGTGCCATCTTGTTCACATCTGCATTGGATACCTTGTCTATTTTCGCAATAATCTCATCTAAAGTATGGTGTTTTCCAAGCAATAATTCATTTTTACCGTTGCGGCTCATTCGGCTGTTTGTGCTTTCTAAGCTCAGCATCAAGCTGCCTTTTAACTGCTCCTTGCTGTTTGAAAGCTCTTTTTCAGTAATGCCATCTCGTTTTAGGTTAGCAAGAGTCGTCTGAATCGTTTCATACAGCTCATCCAGCTGTTTTGCACCAGTTCCGCCGTAGATTGTCACAATTCCGCTGTCTTGGAAGGAGGAATGATAAGAAAAGACTGAATATGCTAAGCCTTTTTGCTCCCTTACATCCTGGAACAATCTGCTGCTCATGCTGCCGCCAAGAATATTATTTAAAGAAATCAAGCTGTACATATCCTCATGGCCAACTTGCAATCCTTCATATCCTAGGCAAAGATGTGCCTGTTCTGTTTCCTTTTTACGAGAAATTCTGTTCGTATGGAACGATGGCTTACTAATTTCTCTTTCACTTTTACCTGCTTCAAACGCTCCAAAGTATTTTTCCACTTCAGCGATAAAGTCATCTGTGATATTTCCTGCAATGGAGATAACCGTATTTTCAGGTGTGTAATGTTCAAACATATACTCTCTCAATGTATCGCCATTGAAAGTGCTTAATGTTTCCTCTGTCCCTAAAATCGGATAACCAAGCGGATGCTTCTCATACACTGCCTGGCTCAATAAGTCATGAACAATATCGTCAGGTGTGTCTTCGTACATTTTTATTTCTTCGTAGACGACATTTTTCTCTTTCTTCAGCTCTCCCTCTTCAAAAGTGGAATGGAAGAACATATCAGCAAGCACCTCAAGTGCAAAATCTGCATGTGTATCAAGTACTTTTGCATAATAGCAAGTGTACTCTTTTGAAGTGAATGCATTAACCTGACCGCCGATGCTATCAAATGACTCAGCTATCTCTCTAGCATTTCTTGTTTTTGTTCCTTTAAAAAACATGTGCTCTAAAAAATGAGACACGCCATTATTTTTTTCGTCTTCTTTTCTAGACCCAGTGCCAATCCAAACACCGATAGCTACAGAACGCACGGTAGGGATATTTTCCAGCACTATTCTAACTCCGTTTTGGCAAGTGTATCTTTTTATCAAGTAAGTTCCTCCTGTTCTCGTTTGCCAATGTAACTGCTCGCGACTGCTAGTATATCTTATTCTTCGTATTTTTGCCAAAAAGTTGTTTCATTATGAAAATAATTGTTCTAAAACTTGCAAACAATTACTTATCAGGCATAGAACGGTCCTCGCTGAGCATTTCTGTGACAGTATTAATTTCCAAATTTTTAGCTTGGATTTGGCTGATGAGTTCATCTAAACTGTTTGCCGTAGATTCGGTTGGATGCATTAAAATCATTGCTCCATTATGGACTTTACCCATTACACGCTGCAGCAACACTTCCGGACTCGGCTTTTGCCAATCAATTGTGTCAACTGACCACATTAAGGTGCCTAAGTTTTGCTCTTTAGCAATTTTCACAACTGATTCATTATAATAACCGCTCGGAGGCGCAAGCCATGTTACTGTTTTTCCTGTTGTTGCTTCAATTACATCATTTGTTTTTGTTATTTCTTCTCTGATTTTCGCTTCACTAATTTTGCTCATATCAGGATGTGTGTAAGAATGATTGCCTACCTCGTGGCCAGCCTCTGCGATCATTTTTGCCAATTCTGGATTTTTTTGAACCCATCTGCCCTCAAGAAAAAAACTTGCCTTAACATGATGCTTTTTTAAAGTTGCTAAAATATCAGGCAGATATTCATTGCCCCAAGCAACATTAATGATAAAGCTGATCATTTTTTTCTCAGGATTGCCTTTATAAATGGCTGCTGCCGGAAGATCTTCGAGATGCACCTTCGGCTTTAGTTGTTTATATACGAGTTTTTGTTTATCAAAAACGCCGGCTTTTTTCATTTTCTTGTAGGATGCCTGTACGTCGACCTCTAACCCATTAATACCTGGAATCGCCTTCCACACAGGATCAATCTTCGCATCAACTGCTTCGACTCTGTACTTGTCTGCATTACTTTCAATTGTTTCATACAGTGGACTAGTGCTTTTGGACACAGTCACACTCTCTCTGTTATCAACTAAAGTTGCTACATATGTATTGGACAATGGATTGTTGGCAACAAACCATGCTGCTAACAATAGACCAGCCATCGGAATTATTCTTTTCATTCTAAATCCCCTCCTACTAAATCTTTATGTAGAAGGAGGACAAGGTAGAACGTAATGAAAAGCGTAAATATCTAAAGCTTGGCAGTCTTTTTACCATCTATATAAAAAAAGGCAGACCCTTAAAAATTCACTGCCTAACAGCAATAGCTGCGTTAAATACAGAAATCATTAGAGTCAAACCTCATTTTAAAAAATTATTTTGTTGCATCTTCTGCTTGTTCTTTTTGTTCCTTCAGTACAGCTTTGCGGGAAAGATTTACTCTGCCCTGTTTATCAATTTCTGTTACTTTAACAAGAATTTCGTCACCGATCGCAACAACATCTTCGACCTTACCGATTCTTTCTTCTGCAAGTTCAGAAATATGAACTAGTCCATCTTTACCGTTGAAGATTTCTACAAATGCTCCGAATTTTTCAATTCGTTTTACTTTACCAAGATACATTTGACCGACAACAACTTCACGGACAATATCTTCGATAATCGCTTTCGCCTTTTTGTTCATTTCATCATCCACTGAAGAGATAAACACTGTTCCATCTTGTTCAATGTCAATTTTTACGCCAGTTTCTTCAATGATTTTATTGATTTGTTTACCGCTTGGCCCAATAACATCACGGATTTTATCTGGATTAATTGTCATCATTAAGATTTTTGGTGCATATGTGGACAGTTCTTCTCTTGGTGTTTGGATTGTTGCAAGCATTGATTCAAGGATTTGCATACGGCCGATTTTTGCCTGTTGCAAAGCCTCTTCAAGAATTTGTCTTGAAAGTCCTTCAATCTTAATATCCATCTGCAATGCTGTAACACCTTTTGCTGTACCTGCTACTTTAAAGTCCATATCTCCAAGATGGTCTTCCATGCCTTGAATATCTGTTAAGATACTGTAATGTTCGCCTGATGCAATAAGACCCATTGCAATACCTGCAACCGGAGCTTTAATCGGAACACCAGCATCCATCATTGCAAGCGTGCTTGCACAGATACTTGCTTGGGATGTAGAACCATTAGATTCCAACACTTCTGATACTAGACGGATTGTATAAGGGAAATCCTTCTCAGATGGAATAATTGGTTCCAATGCTCTTTCACCAAGTGCTCCATGTCCGATTTCACGACGTCCAGGTCCGCGCATTGGCCCTGTTTCACCAACGCTGAAGTTAGGGAAGTTATAATGATGCATAAAGCGTTTTTCTTCTTCGACACCAAGGCCGTCCAAGATTTGCACATCACCTAATGCTCCTAAAGTACAAATGCTGAGCGCTTGCGTTTGTCCGCGAGTAAACAAGCCTGATCCATGTGTACGTGGAAGAAGGTCAACTTCTGATGACAGTGGGCGAATCTCTTCAAGTCCACGTCCATCAGGTCTTACTTTATCTTCTGTGATGAGACGACGAACTTCATTTTTAACAAGTTTATCAAGAATTTGCTTTACTTGTTTCAGCTTGTCTTCATCTGCTTCTTCTGTTTCATATTTCGCAACAACAGAATTTTTCACTTCTCTAATAGCTGCTTCACGAGCATGCTTTTCTTGAACTCTGATCGCATCAAGCATTTCTTTTTCGCATAGTCCGCGAACTTCTGCTTCAATATCCTTGTCCAACTCATAAAGAACTACATCTACTTTTTCTTTACCGATTTCGGATACGATCTTTTCTTGGAATTCAATTAGCTTTTTAATTTCGTTATGTCCAAACATGATTGCTTCAAGCATCACTTCTTCAGGTACTTCTAAAGCGCCTGCTTCAACCATGTTAATGGCATCCTTAGTTCCTGCAACAGCAAGCGTAATATCGCTTTTTTCTGCTTGTTCCACTGTTGGATTGATGATGAATTCGCCGTCAATTCTGCCGACATATACGCCTGCAATCGGTCCTCCGAACGGTATATCAGATACAGATAATGCCAAGGAAGATCCGAACATTGCCGCCATCTCCGACGTGCAATCTTGATCCACACTCATTACAAGGCTGACAACCTGTACTTCGTTACGGAAACCATCAGCAAATAGCGGACGGATTGGTCTATCGATTAAACGGCTCGCCAAGATTGCTCTTTCACTTGGTCTGCCTTCTCTTTTAATAAAACCGCCTGGGATTTTACCAACAGCATACAGACGCTCTTCATAGTTAACTGTTAAAGGAAAGAAGTCTAAATTCTTTGGTTCTTTTGATGCAGTTGCTGTACTTAGAACTGCTGTATCCCCGTAACGCACCAATGCTGCGCCGTTTGCTTGTTTTGCCAATTGGCCGATTTCGACTGAGAGCTTCCTGCCTGCCCAGTCCATTGAATAGACATGTTTATCTTGTCCCATTCTAAAAACCCCTCTCTACTCATTTCACTTGTTAGAGGTTTTGGTTATTTTAGTGCTACCTAAACCTACATGGATATTTTTTATCATTACCAAAATACTTATTACATATTATTTCAGTTAAATTCGTTTATGTCAAAAGTCAGTGTCCACCAACAATTATGTAATCTATTCATTAGTTATCAAGTATATATGTCAATAGTTATAGTTGTCTTCTTGCACAATAAAAAAGCGGGAACAAGTATCCCGCTTTTTAATACTATCTACGTAGACCAAGTTTGTTGATTAAAACACGGTAACGTTGAACGTCTTTATTACGTAGGTAAGTTAGTAGATTACGACGTCTACCTACCATTTTCAAAAGACCACGACGTGAGTGATGATCTTTTTTGTGCGTACGTAAATGATCATTCAGGTTGTTAATAGACTCAGTAAGGACAGCGATTTGAACTTCTGGAGATCCAGTATCGTTCTCATGCGTTTTGTACTCATTGATAAGTTCGTTTTTACGTTCTTGAGTGATTGCCATCCTGTTTCACCTCCTATATCCTATTACACTAATCCCCATTTACTGAGCAAAACGTTGGTGATTCGATTTTGCCAAGCAAAGGTTGTTTTTAGTACGTTTATAAGAATAACCTTTTTTCATAAAAAAAGCAAGAAAATCATCTATTAATTTTTTAGGATTGGGATACCTGTCACTATCATTGCCAATCCTAGTTATTTTTAAACATTATAGATTAGCAAAGTAAGCAATTGCTGTCTGCTTATCTCTTTCAATTTGCTCAACAAGCTCTTGAATGCCGTTAAATTTCTTCTCGCTTCTTATCCGCATATGCCATTCAATGGTAATAATCTGATCATAAATATCTTGATTAAACTCGAAAATATGCGCTTCAACGGATTGAACAGTCTTGCCAGGATGGAATGTCGGCTTCGTTCCCACATTACAGACGCCATTATACCATTTCTCGCCAACATTCACTTTCACAGCATATACGCCTTGTGGAGGAATGATTTCCTCGTCCCCAGTCTTGACGTTCGCTGTTGGGAAACCAATCGTTCTGCCCCGCTTGTCGCCGTGAATGACTTTACCGTGGTTTGTGTAGAAACGGCCAAGGAGCTTTGGAACCTTTTCCATATCTCCAGCATTTATATAGGATCTGATTAAGGTTGAGCTAACCTTCTCCCCTTCAAAGGTCTCCTTGCTGATTATTGTTGTCCCAAACCGCTCACGGCCATGAAGAGCCAATGTTTCGGAAGTGCCTGCTGCTTTCATTCCATACGTATAATCAAACCCGCAAACAACATGCTTAACATTAAGATCCACCAAATATTGATCAACAAAGCTTTGCGGATGCAATCCGGCAAACTCTTTTGTGAAATGGACGATAAATAAGTAATCAACACCAAGCTTCTCCATCTCAGCAATTTTCGTTTCCAGTGACGTAATCAGACCGATTTGTTTCTTTTCTTTTGACAACACTAGAGACGGATGGGGATCAAAGGTCATAACTCCAGTCTTCAATCCCAATTCGCCGGCAATTTTTTTAGCTTCCCCGATGACCTTCTGATGGCCAAGATGGACTCCGTCAAAGTAGCCCAAAGCCATAACCAGTGAAGGAATTTCCATAGAATGCATATTTTCTATATTATCTATTCTCACTACTCTCAAACTTGACTCACCTTTTTCTAGCACCTGAAATTTATTTTTCTTATGCCTGTCCTTATACCGACAACGCTACAGTCTATTTACAAAACCTTTAAAATTTTTGAAGGCTTTATCATTCCTTGTTTGGAAGGATGATGCACATAAATCGCTATAGCTTCACCACTTTCCGTAAACACAGCAATTGGCCCTTCCGTTTGGAGGAGCTCGGGCGGCGCTTCAAGCACTGCACCGTTGCGGACTCTCATAGCTAATGTATCATTTATTTCATATTTCGGCAAATAACTGAGCGCATCCTCAATCGGTCTCAAGCTTTGCTCTAAAAGCCCTTTACTTTGCGCTTCTTCAATCTGCTCAAAGGTAAGACAATCGGACAAAGTCATTGTGGCCGAACGGGTTCTTGATAGATCCGACATATGAGCAGGGTAACCGAGCTTCTCTCCAATCATAACTGCTAATGTTCGAATATATGTCCCTTTGCTGCAATCCACTTTAAAGCGGAAGGAAACTTGCTCACCGGACAGTGACTCCCACTCATCAAGCAGTTCTATCTTGTAGATTGTCACTTCCCGTGTTGGCCGCTCTACTTCTATTCCCTGCCTTGCATACTCGTAGAGCCTTTTCCCATTGACTTTCACAGCTGAAAACATCGGTGGAGTTTGTTTAATTACACCTGTCAGTGAACGGAGTACTTCCTCCACTTGTTCCCTTGTAATGGAACCTGTCACGACTTTTTCCTCGACCTTGTCGCCTGAGCTGTCTTCTGTTGTTGTGGAGTATCCGATGGTTACTTCCCCTTCATACGATTTACCTGCATCTGTTATGTATTCAGCAACCTTAGTCGCCCTTCCTAAGCAAATCGGTAGAACACCTGTAACATCAGGATCCAATGTCCCTGTATGACCGATTTTTTTCATGCGCAATATTTTGCGAAGCTTAAACACACAGTCGTGTGATGTCATGCCCTTCGGCTTCCATAATGGCAAAATGCCCTCCATATTTTCCAACCCTTTCTGTTAAACAAAATGACTCCTATTGTCTATTGTTTCAAAAACAAAGAGGAATACCCTCTTTGCTTTTAAGACAGATGAAAATAGGAGTCATACTTGCTGCTAAAGTTATTTAACAGCTTTCTTATTTATCTGATTCTGATTCCGATTCTCTTGCTATTTGATGAAGCAATGTATCGATTCTGTTTCCGTAATCAATAGACTCATCAAATTCAAAAGTAATCTCTGGCGTTTTGCGCAAGCGAATTCTTTGTCCAATTTCAGAACGTATAAATCCTTTTGCTTTTGCCAGCCCTTTTAGGGTATTTTCGCGTTGTTCTTGATCTCCCAATACGGAAATGTATACAGTTGCCTGCTGCAGGTCACCTGTTACTTGAACATCTGTAACTGTAACGAAGCCAATACGAGGATCTTTAATCTTTCTCGTAATGATCTCGCCAAGCTCTTTTTTCATTTGTTCGCCAACACGGTTGGGTCTAAGGCTCATAACATTCTCACCTCGTTCTATTAAAGCCATTCTATAGCTGTCGTCGAAGCTTCAATTTCCGGAAATGAATCGATCAGCTTCAAAGCATTCTGAAGCTCTCTTTCTGCTGCAACCTTGACAGATGCTACCGTTACAACGGCGAGCTCTGTCCGCTGCCACATATCCTGGAAGTCAACCTCCGAAACAGCTATATTAAATTTTTGTTTCAAGCGATCCATAATTCGCTGGAGTACAGCGCGCTTCTCCTTGAGCGAATGAGCATCATAAATGATGCACTCAACTGTCAGAAGACCGACAATCATTTGCGCTCAATTTCTTGCATTACATAAGCTTCAATGATGTCTCCTTCTTTCATATCATTGAAGTTCTTAATAGTGATACCACATTCATACCCTTGAGAAACCTCTTTTGCATCATCTTTGAAACGTTTCAGCGCATCAACTTCTCCTTCAAAGATAACAATGCCATCTCTGATGATGCGGATACCGCTGTCTCTTGTAATTTTTCCATCAGTTATATAAGAACCAGCAATCGTACCGATTTTTGAAACTTTGAATGTTTGGCGAACTTCAGCCTGACCGATAACTTTCTCTTCGAACTCAGGATCAAGCATACCTTTCATCGCCGCTTCAATCTCTTCAATTACTTTATAGATAATGCGGTGTAAGCGCACATCTACTGCTTCGGCATCTGCAGCTCTTTTCGCGTTGACATCTGGTCTTACGTTAAAGCCGATAACAATCGCATTAGAAGCAGCTGCTAGCGTAATGTCAGATTCGTTAATAGCACCGACACCAGTATGGATGATTTTAACATTTACACCTTCAACTTCGATTTTGTAAAGTGCTGCTGCTAGCGCCTCAGCTGAACCTTGAACGTCTGCTTTCAGTACGATGTTCAAGTCTTTCATTTCGCCTTGTTTCATATGTTCGAATAAGTTATCAAGGCTGATTCTTGCCTTTTCAGATCTCTGTGCCTGAATTGCTATAGAAGAACGTGCTTCACCAATTTGGCGTGCCGTTTTTTCGTCTTTAAATACAACGAAGCGGTCACCAGCTTGCGGTACTTCATTTAATCCCGTGATTTCAACAGGAGTAGATGGACCTGCAGTTTTAACACGACGGCCAAGATCATTTACCATTGCACGGACACGGCCAAATGTGTTTCCGACAACGATTGGATCACCGATGTTTAATGTTCCGTTCTGGACTAATAATGTCGCAACAGAACCTTTACCTTTATCCAACTCCGCCTCAATAACTGTACCAACAGCATTGCGATCTGGATTAGCCTTGTACTCTTCTACTTCCCCTACAAGAAGAATCATTTCAAGAAGTGTATCAATACCTTCACCAGTTAATGCAGATAGCGGTACAAAAATAGTATCTCCACCCCAAGCTTCTGGTACTAATCCATGTTCTGTCAGTTCCTGCATAACTCTGTCTGGGTTTGCAGTCGGTTTATCCATTTTGTTTACAGCTACGATAATTGGCACTTCAGCCGCTTTCGCATGGTTAATTGCTTCAACTGTTTGAGGCATTACTCCGTCGTCAGCTGCAACAACAAGGATTGTGATATCCGTAATTTTAGCACCGCGTGCACGCATTGTTGTAAACGCAGCATGTCCTGGTGTATCAAGGAAGGTAATTTTTTTACCGTTCTCTTCAATTTGGTATGCACCGATATGCTGTGTAATACCGCCTGCTTCACCTGCAGTCACTTTCGTGTTACGGATGCTGTCAAGCAATGTTGTTTTACCATGGTCAACGTGACCCATGATTGTAACAACAGATGGACGTTCGATTAAAGCAGCTTCTTCGTCATCACCGAAATACACTTCAAGATCAGTTGTATCAATTTTAATTTCTTCTTCTACTTCTACACCATAATCTCCAGCAATTAGTTCAATGGAATCTTTGTCAAGATCTTGGTTGATCGTAGCCATTACACCAAGCATGAATAATTTTTTGATGATTTCAGAAGGTTCACGATGCAGTTTTTTTGCAAGTTCTGCAACTGTTAATGAATCACTGAACGTAATTTTTGTTGGCAGTTCTTTTTCTTTTTTAGGAGCTGGAGGAGCTGCTGGAGCTTGACCTTGTTTCCCCTTGCGATTGTTGTTGTTATTTCTGTTTTTGTTGTTATTATTGTTGTTGTTGTTGCCTTTTGGTTTGTTGAAACCTGGTTTTGTATTATTAGTTTTAGTTTGAGTTGTTTTTCCTTTTTCAGCCATTGCATCACTTTCTTCTTCATAAGTTTCTGCTATATTTTTTGATACAGCATTCTTATTGTTATTTTGTATCGCTTCTGTACTTTTATTATAAATACTATCCAATTTTTTTACTGCTTCCTCTTCTAGTGTTGTCATATGATTCGAGACTTCTACATTCATGTCTTTCAGCTTTGTAATAACATCTTTACTTGATATGTTGAATTTTTTTGCGTATTCGTAAACTCGCATTTTACTCATCATTTCACCCCCGCAAGAATTAATCGAGCAGCGTTAAAAGTTTTTTTGCAAATCCATTATCCAAAACAGCGACAACCACTCTTGCTTCTTTGCCTATTGACTGTCCAAGCACTTCCCGGTTAGGTACCATTTTAAACGGCACTTTATAGGAATGGCACTTGTCCATTATTTTTTTGGCCGTGTTTTGTGAAGCATCTTCCGACAATAATATTAGTTTTGCATTTCCGCTTCTAATTTCTTTTACGGTAAGTTCCTCACCAGAGGTAATTTTCCGCGCTCGATATGCTAAGCCAAGTAATGACATCCATTGATTATTGTTCATTTGGATTGTCCTTGCTCCTTCTCTATTAAATCAAGCAGCTCGTCGTATACAGAATCTTCAATTGCAACGTCAAGCTGATTTCCTAGAATATTCTTTTTCTTGGCTAAAAGCACTGCTTCTTTATCCTTAGAAAGATATGCTCCGCGTCCTGATTTCTTTCCAGTTAAATCAACAGATACTAGACCTTCCTTCGAGCGAACGATGCGAACTAGTTCTTTTTTTGGTCTCATTTCACCTGTAGCAACACATTTGCGCATTGGTACTTTTTTTCTGCTGTTCACACTCATTCACCCCAATCAATCTAAATCTTCACTGTTTAAGCGAAAATCCTCTTCTTCCTCATCATTGTCATCAAACGTTAACAGCGAAGCTTCAGTTGGATAAATCCCAGCTTCTCTTGCATCTGTTTCAGATTTGATGTCAATCTTCCAGCCAGTCAGCTTAGCAGCAAGGCGAGCGTTTTGACCTCTTTTTCCGATTGCTAATGAAAGCTGATAATCAGGAACGATAACAGTTGTTGCTTTTTCTTCCTCATCTACAATTACTTCCAACACTTTAGATGGGCTTAGAGCATTAGCAACAAACACCTTTGGATCTTGCGACCATTGGACGATATCGATTTTTTCCCCTTTAAGTTCATTAACAATTGTCTGAACACGAGTTCCCTTAGGGCCAACACATGAACCTACTGGAT
Source organism: Bacillus sp. Au-Bac7 (assembly GCF_021341655.1). Lineage (NCBI taxonomy): Bacteria > Bacillati > Bacillota > Bacilli > Caryophanales > Bacillaceae > Bacillus > Bacillus sp. Au-Bac7. The sequence continues at coordinate 1,367,022 of NZ_JAJTTG010000001.1, forward strand.
CTACTTCTTCATTTTCAGAGTGTACAGAGATTTTAGATCTGTCACCAGCTTCACGAGCAACAGACTTAATTTCTACAGTGCCGTCATAGATTTCTGGAACTTCCATTTCAAACAATCTTTTTAGCAAGCCAGGATGTGTTCTAGACACATAAATTTGTGGACCTTTTGTTGTTTTTTCAACTTTCGTCAAAAATACTTTAATACGGTCATGAGGCTTGTAAAATTCATTTGGCATCTGCTCATTTGCAGGTAGAATCGCTTCGATTTTTCCTAAGCTCACGTAAATGAACTTGCTGTCTTGGCGCTGAACAATACCTGTCATAATATCTTCTTCACGGTCGATGAATTCCGAATAAATGATTCCTCTTTCCGCTTCACGAACACGCTGTGTAACAACTTGTTTAGCTGTTTGCGCAGCAATTCGGCCGAAGTCCTTTGGAGTCACTTCCAGTTCCACGACATCTTCCACTTCATAGTTTGGATTTACCTTTTGAGCATCCTCCAATGAAATTTCCAAACGCGGATCAAAAACTTCATCCACCACTTCTTTACGTGCAAATACACGCATTGTACCTGAACCTAAATTTAAATCTATGCGAACATTTTGTGCTTGATTGAAGTTTCGGCGGTATGCAGAAATAAGTGCGGCTTCAATAGCCTCAATAATTACATCACGCGAAATTCCTTTTTCTTTCTCAAGCAATACAAGAGCATCTACTAATTCACTGCTCATGAGAGTGTATCCCCCTTTAACCTCAACGGAAAATATAGAGCGGAAGCCCTTTGACCAAACCAAACAACTTACGAGTCAGTACTAGAAGTCGGGCCTGACTATTAAGTGTCGAAGGTTTAAGGGCTTGACGCAAAAATAAAATAAGTGCAAAAGTGCTTTGCTATAAAATTTTGCCAAAGCACTTCGTATTTCTTACGAGAAACTCACTGCAAGCCTAGCTTTAGCAACTTTCTCATAAGGAATTTCAATGGTTTTTTTTCTAGTTTTGATTTTCACTTCTACTGTGACAACATTGCCATCAAAACCTGTAAGGATTCCTTCAAAGGTTTTTTCGTTGTCAATCGGTTCATATGTTTTAATATGTACATTTTTCCCAATTGCCTTTTGGAAATCCTTATCCTTCTTCAAAGGTCTTTCGGCACCAGGAGAAGAAACCTCTAGGAAATAGTTTTCTGGAATCGGATCCAGTTCATCCAGTTTTTCGCTTAGCTTTTCGCTGACCGCAGCACACTCATCAATATCTACACCATTGTCCTTATCAATGAAGACGCGCAAAAAGTAGTTAGGACCTTCTTTTACATACTCAATGTCAACTAGTTCTAAGTTAAGATCTTCTAATATTGGGTTAACCATTTCTTCGACTATCCCTGTTACTTTGCTCAAACTTTTTCCCTCCTTAAGCAAGGAACAATTATTGAGGCAAGAATGCAGACTGTTCAAGCATGCTTTTCTTGTCTAACCTGTTTAATAATTTTTCGCTTTCCAAATAGAAAATACCACCCGTAAAAAGGTGCGTACAATAGGAAAGAGTGGGTTGCCCCACTCTCCATTCGCGAAAGTTATCTTTAGTATTTCCAACTAAACTATACCATAACCGCACTATTTATGCAAATAGAACTCTGATACAGCAAGGCTCCGCCTGCCTTTTCCCTAAATTAACAAACTGTCTTAGAATAGTGACAGCTGGTTTTGGTCCGGCATGTCAGCTAAGCAGCCATGGTTATCCAAGTACTCCATGATAGTTTTAGACACTTTTCCGCGCTGTTGCAAATCTTCTTTAGACAGAAACTCGCCGTCTTGTCTTGAACGCACAATATTCAATGCCGCATTTGTTCCAAGGCCTGGAATACTGTTAAACGGCGGAATAAGAGTATTTCCTTCAATAATGAATTCAGAAGCACTTGATTTATATAAATCGACTTTTTGGAAAGAGAATCCTCGCTCTACCATTTCGAAAGCAAGCTCCATAACTGTAAGCAAGTTTTTCTCCTTAGTAGATGCATCAAGACCTTTGCCGCTGATTTCATCTATAACTGCTTTAATGCTTTGGGCGCCTTTCACCATGGCGTCTACATCAAAATCTTCTGCTCTTACTGTGAAGTATGCTGCATAGTAAAGAAGCGGAAGATGCACTTTAAAATAGGCAATCCTTACGGCCATGAGGACGTAAGCCGCAGCATGCGCCTTCGGGAACATATATTTTATCTTTTTACAAGAATCAATGTACCATTCCGGCACTTCATTTTTACGCATTTCCTCTTCCATCTCATCAGTTAGACCTTTACCTTTACGGACACTTTCCATGATTTTAAAGGCAAATGCCGGGTCTAAACCTTGGTATATCAGGTAAACCATGATGTCATCACGACAGCCGATAACTTCACTCAGGTTACAGATATTATTGTGGATAAGCTCTTGTGCATTGCCGAGCCAAACGTCTGTACCATGTGAAAGTCCAGAGATTTGGACAAGCTCTGAGAATGTAGTTGGTTTTGTATCCTCAAGCATTTGTCGGACGAATTTAGTTCCGAACTCTGGTATTCCAAAAGTACCTGTTTTGCAATTAATCTGTTCCGCTGTAACGCCAAGTGACTCCGTACCGCTGAAGATTTTCATTACTTCCGGATCATCTGTCGGAATGGTTTTCGGATCAATCCCGCTCAAATCCTGTAGCATCCTGATAACAGTCGGATCATCGTGTCCAAGTATATCAAGCTTAAGCAGGTTATCATGAATGGAATGGAAGTCAAAGTGAGTCGTTTTCCATTCAGAATTTCTATCATCTGCCGGGAATTGAATAGGTGAAAAGTCGTAAATATCCATATAATCAGGTACTACGATAATTCCCCCTGGATGCTGACCTGTAGTACGTTTTACACCAGTACAGCCTGATGCAAGCCGATCAATTTCCGCACCTCTAATTTGCAGGTTATTATCCTGCTGATACGCCTTAACATATCCGTAAGCTGTCTTATCTGCGACAGTACCTATCGTTCCTGCACGGTAAACATATTCCTCACCAAACAGCACCTTTGTATAGTTATGGGCTTTTGGTTGGTATTCCCCGGAAAAGTTCAAATCTATATCAGGTACCTTATCCCCTTTAAACCCAAGGAAGGTTTCAAACGGAATATCATGTCCGTCTTTTTTATATCTAATTCCACAATTCGGGCAGTCCTTATCTGGCAAATCAAAGCCTGAACCGACTGATCCGTCATTGAAGAATTCTGATTGCTTACAGCTTGTACAGACGTAGTGAGGCGGAAGCGGATTAACCTCTGTGATTTCGGTCATTGTGGCAACGAAGGATGATCCTACAGAGCCACGTGATCCTACCAAGTATCCATCATCCAATGATTTCTTCACCAGTTTATGAGAAATCAAGTAGATAACGGCGAATCCATGGCCGATAATACTTTTCAGCTCTTTCTCTAGCCTTGCCTCTACGATTTCCGGCAATTCGTCCCCGTATATTCTTCGGGCCATGCTGTAGCTCATTTCGCGCATTTCTTCATCTGCGCCTTCAATTTTCGGTGTGTACAAGTCATCTTTAATCGGCTTGATTTCATCTATCATATCGGCAATCTTATTGCTGTTGGCAACGACGATTTCCTTTGCTTTGTCTTCTCCTAAAAAGCGGAAGCCGTCAAGCATTTCATTTGTAGTCCTGAAATGAACATCAGGAAGTTTATGCCTGTTCAGCGGGTTAGCTCCGCCTTGAGAACCGACGAGTATTTGTCTGTAAATTTTGTCGTTCGGGTTTTGGTAATGGACATTTCCTGTTGCGACAACAGGTATATCAAGTTTCTCACCGAGCTTTGTGATATTTCCGATGATTTCTTCAAGGGCCTTTTCATTTTGTACTAGCTCCATTTCAATTAAATGGGCATATACTTCTTTCGGCATTACTTCCAGATAATCATAAAACGGCGCCACACTTTCCACTTCTTCCGGCGCTTTTTGCATCATTGCCTCAAATACTTCTCCTTTATCACAGCCCGAGCCGACAAGCAATCCTTCTCTGTGCTTTTGCAGGACAGAACGCGGTATGCGCGGCACACGGTAGAAATAATTCAAGTGAGAAATTGAGACTAGCTTGAATAGGTTTTTCAAACCAACATCATTTTGGGCTAGCAGTGTGCAATGATATGGACGGGCTCTTTGATAGGCATTGCCTTGTCCCATATTCTCATTAAGCTGATTATGATTGGTGATGCCTTTTTCCTGTGCATCCTTCAACATTTTTAACACTAAATATCCCGTTGCTTCTGCATCGTAAATTGCACGGTGATGCTGTGTCAGTTCAATATCAAACTTTTTCGCAAGTGTGTTCAATCGATGGTTTTTCATCTCTGGATACAAAAATCTTCCTAGTTCCAATGTATCAATGACAGGATTATCTGATTTTGGCATTCCAGCCTTTTGATAGCCGACATTAATAAATCCGACATCAAAGGAAGCGTTGTGAGCAACAAGTATGCTGTCTCCAGCCCAGTCTTTGAATTTGCGCAGGACGATACCAATCTCTGGCGCACCTTGGACCATATCATCTGTAATTCCAGTCAGATTAATGGTTGTTGCCGACAATCTGTGATGAGGGTCTGCAAATGATTCAAAGCGGTCGATAATTTCTCCGTTATGAATCTTCACCGCTGCCAATTCAATGATTGTATTGTAAACAGCAGATAACCCAGTTGTCTCTACGTCAAACACGACATATGTTGCATCTTCTAAATGCAGATCCTTTTCGTTATATGCAATCGGCACACCGTCATCGACTAGATTCACTTCGACTCCGTAAAGGATTTTCACGCCATTTTTCTTTCCGGCACCAAAGGCTTCCGGAAAGGATTGGGCAACTGCGTGATCGGTTATAGCAATCGCTTTATGACCCCATTTTTTCGCCTGGCCGACAAGCGCGCCAACAGACGAAACAGCATCCATTTGGCTCATTGGAGTATGGAGATGAAGCTCGACTCTTTTTTCGCCTTCTTTAGCTGTGTCCTGTCTTTCGACTGGCTTTATTTCATTTAAGTCATTCCCGATCATCACTAAGTCTCTGACAAAGGTGTCGTTCTGAATGCTGCCTCGCGCCCTTAGCCACATTCCTTTTTTAACAAGCTGGAATAACGCTGCATCCTCCTTGTCTCTTGAGAACATCTTCACCATGATGGAGCTAGTGTAGTCGGTAATCTTGAATGTCAGCAATGTTCTGCCGCTGCGAAGCTCCTTCGTCTCTGCGAAGAACACGTATCCTTCAATTGTCACTCGTCTTTCTTCATCGACAATTTCCTCAAGTCGGCGGTAGTCGCTGTCATCCTTAATTGTTAAGCCGATTGTAAGCGGACCTGATGGAATGCTCGCATCGCCAGCTTCTTTGTCAGCCTCCATCTTCTGAATATCAAGCATGGCCTGTTTTCCTCTTTCTTGATCTTCCAGTCTTTTCGCTTCAAGGAACTGGGCATATGCGTCATTCGTCTCTTGAGTTGCCACTTCTGTATCGATCATCATAGCTGGAAAACCAAAATACTGATAAGCATTTGAAATTAAATCAGCATATTTGCGCTTAATAGCCAGTCCTTCCATTTCGTTATTGACTGTTATCGTCAACTTGTTGCCTTGAATTTTCGGCACTTGTTCATTAAGCAATTTAATGAGCGGCGGTGCAATTCCCTGCATTTGTTCAATACATGCAGACCAATAATCCCTTATAAGTATTTCATCAGCAAGGCTTGATTGAACATTTATATTGAATGTCACTGTTGCAATATGCTCGAAATTGCTGACAAGTTTAGTTGTGAACAATTGATAAATGTTATAAGGAATAATGCTTTCAAACGCGAAATGGAAATGCCATTTTTTCGCTTTTCTTTCAATGACTATTTTATCTATTTTAGCGTTACGAAAATGGGTAACAATCGCATCATCTGTTAATTGAAGCTGCTGCAATAGCAATTGAAATCGTTCCAATTTCCCTTCTATTTCTGCCATTTGTTCTCCCCTTACTTTTCTATATTTCTTTTATTGGTGCTCTACCAAGCTACATTATATCATAATCTATTTTTTCTTATTGAATAAAAGGCTGCTTAAATGTTGGCAATTTAAAGAACGGTTGGCAGCCTATTTACACCATAAAAAAAGCTACAGCTTGTCGCTGTAGCTGTAAAACTAGTTGGAAAGCTTTGCAAGAGTCTCAAGCAGATTATCAACATGAACCTCATGAACATCGCCGCTGCTTCTTTCTTTCAGTTCTACAATTCCTTCTGCCGCTTTTTTGCCGACAGTAATACGAATTGGCAAACCGATCAAATCAGAATCTGCAAACTTTACTCCCGCTCTTTCCGCACGATCATCAACAAGCACATCATAACGGTTTTGCTTCAAGCTATTATATAGCTTGTCTGTCAATTCTGTTTGAGCTTCGTCCTTAGCATTAACTGTAATCAGATGCAGATCGAATGGTGCGATTGCTTTTGGCCAAACGATGCCTCTCTCATCATTAAATTGCTCAACGACTGCAGCCATTGTTCTAGACACACCGATACCGTAGCAGCCCATGATGATAGACTGAGAACGGCCATTTTCATCCAGATAGCTCGCACCCATTGCTTCACTGTAGCGAGTTCCTAGTTTAAAGACATGACCAACTTCAATTCCTTTTGCAAACACGATTGTACCTTTTCCATCTGGAGAAACATCCCCTTCTTGAATGAAGCGCAAATCAGCATATTGACTTACAGCAAAGTCTCTTTCTGGGTTTACATTCGTATAATGATAGTCTTCTTCATTTGCTCCGCAAACACCATTAACAACATATTGAACCGCATTATCTGCAATTACTTCCACATCTTTAACGCCGATTGGTCCGAGTGAACCAACACTGCAGCCTAGAATATTCTTTGTTTCGGACGCATCAGCAAGCTCGACAGTTGATGCTTCAAGCAAGTTTTTCAATTTAATATCGTTCACTTCATGATCTCCGCGAACTAATACAAGTACATGCTTGTCGTCCACTTTAAATAGAAGTGATTTGATGCATTTATTTTCTGAAACATTCAAGAAAGCTGAAACTTGCTCGATTGTTTTAACGTTTTCTGTTTTTACCTTCTCAAGCTCGCCTTGAGGTGTATCCTCTTTTTCATATACAGCAAGCACTGGTGCCATTTCAATATTAGCTGCATAGTTTGATTCTGTTGAATAAGCGATTGTATCCTCTCCAACATCGGAAAGTGCCATAAATTCATGCGTATCTTTTCCGCCCATAGCGCCGCTGTCTGCAATAACAGCACGGTAGTTCAAACCGCATCTTTCAAAAATATTGCAATATGCCTGGAAGATTGCATCATACACTTCCCCAAGACTTTCGTGAGAGCTGTGGAAGGAATAAGCATCCTTCATGATGAACTCACGGCCACGTAAAATCCCGAATCTTGGTCTCTTTTCATCTCTGAATTTCGTTTGAATTTGATAAAGAGATAAAGGCAAACGCTTATATGATTTAATTTCATCCCTAATTAGGCTTGTGATTACTTCCTCATGTGTTGCACCGAGGGCGAATTCACGATTATTACGGTCATTTAGACGCATTAATTCTGGTCCGTAAGAATACCATCTGCCAGACTCTTGCCAAAGTTCTGCTTGTTGCATAGCAGGCATTAGCAGCTCGACTGATCCTGAATTATCCATTTCTTCACGGATAATTTGTTCAATCTTTTTCAGCACTTTATTTGCTAATGGCAAATAAGAATATATTCCGCTCGCATTCTGCCTGATATAGCCTGCGCGCAAAAGCAGCTGATGGCTTTTAATTTCTGCGTCTGCTGGCACTTCCCTTAAAGTCGGGATTAACATTTTACTTTGCTTCATTATTTAGCACCTCTATTTTTATTTTCAAACAAATCACGAATGAAGGTGAGGTCTATTTTCTCCTCACCCATTCACAGATTAACTAATTGATTATTTAAGGAAGAAACGCTGAATATCGTTCCACGTTACCACAATCATTAGCAGCATCAGCAATGCAAAGCCAACAAAGTGAACAATTCCTTCTTTATGCCTGTCAATCGGCTTGCCTCTGATTGCCTCAATAGCAAAGAAAATCAATCTTCCGCCGTCAAGAGCCGGCAGCGGCAGCAAGTTCATGATACCTAAGTTAATGCTCAAGATAGCCGCCCATCTCATCAATGAGTATATACCTGATTGAGCGACCGTATCCGTTGATTTATAGATTCCCACAGGTCCGCTTAACGCATCGATGGAGAATTGTCCTGTTACCAGTTTACCGACTGCTCCAATGATCGTTTTCGTCCATGTATAGGTTTCTGTTACACCGTATTGGAATGCTTTTAACGGGGATTTTTCCATCGGGCTGTATACACCAACTAATCCGATCTTTTCTCCGTCTTCCACTTCCGTTTCTTTAGGCGTAACGTCAACAGTCATTTCCTGCCCGTTTCGGACAAGCAGGAACTCAAGCTCTTCACCTGGGCTCTTCTGAATGATAGAGACAACATCCTCCCAAGAAGAAACAGATTGTCCGTCAATACTTAATACAGTATCTCCTTCTTTTAAGCCTGCAGTGATTGCCACACCATCCTCTGTCAATTTGCCAAGCTTCGGCTCATTGGAAGGCATTCCTTGTGTTAAAGCAATGATAACAAACACAACGAAAGCTAGAACAAAGTTCATCATCGGCCCTGCAAAGATAGCCAATGTGCGTTGCCATAGAGTTTTACTATTGAATTGACGATCATATGGCGCAATTTGTGTTTCAATGCCATTTTCGATGATAACCGCTTCTCTATGAATTCGGAATACTTGCAGCTCTTCATTCATATCATCTTCTGCATAACCTTTGATCGTTAAATCGTGATCTAGGTCGGCAGCTTCAACATTAATTATTCTTGCATTCGGATACTTTTCTTTGTTATTAAGAATGATTTTCTCCACTGATCCATCTTTGCCAAAAAGCAGCCCAATCCGATGTCCTGCTTTAATTTCAATCATTTCAGCGTCTTCCCCAGCCATGCGGACAAATCCGCCTAATGGAAGAAGACGAATGGTATACGTTGTTTCTCCTCTCTTTTGAGAAAAGACTTTTGGACCGAATCCAATTGCAAATTCACGGCACAGGATACCTGCCCTTTTTGCAAATACGAAGTGTCCGAGCTCATGAAAAAACACTAACGCACCAAAAATGATAATAAAAGCAACTACTGTATACAATATATAACCACCTTTTTATAGAAGTGTGCTTGCAATTTTTCTCGTTTCTTGATCAACCTCTTGGATAATGGCAAGGCTTGGATTAGCGATAAGACGATGATTGTTCAACGCTCTTTCAATCAGCTCTTCAATTTGCAAGAAGCTGATTTCCCCTTTCAAGAACCTGGAAACAGCCACTTCATTGGCAGCATTTAAAACGGTTGGCAGCGTACCGCCGGCTTTGCCCGCTTCAATCGCGAAATGCAGACAGCGGAACCGTTCAAGATCCATCTCCTGAAAATGCAGTTTCCCGATTTTTGCAAGATCGAGACGTTCTGACGATCGAAGAGGAAGGCGGTCCGGATATGTCAGCGCGTATTGAATAGGCACTTTCATGTCTGGTGTGCCAAGCTGAGCAATGACACTGCTGTCATGGAATTCGACCATAGAGTGGATGATGCTTTCCTTATGTAATAAGACATCAATTTGATCATAAGGCAATGCAAATAACCAAAATGCCTCGATAACCTCCAAGCCTTTATTCATCATTGTTGCAGAATCAATCGTGATTTTCGCACCCATTGACCAATTTGGATGCTTTAGGGCATCCTCTACTGTCACATGCTGCAGGTCTGCTCTCGATAAATCACGGAAGCTGCCGCCTGAGGCTGTTATGATTAAGCGTTCAATATTTTTTTCTTTTTCACCTTGCAAGCATTGATAAATAGCTGAATGTTCACTATCAACAGGGAGGATGGGAACATTATTCTTTTTCGCTGCTTCCATCACCAAGTGACCAGCTGTCACCAATGTTTCTTTATTGGCAATTGCAATTGTCTTTTTTGCTTCAATTGCCTGTAAAGTGGGGTATAAACCGACACTTCCAAGCACAGCATTCACCAGTATGTCCGCCTTGTCAAAGACTGCTACCTCTACCAAACCTTCCTGACCAAACGTAAACTTGGTATTAGCAAACTCAACCTTTAATTTGTCGCAGTCTTCCTTTTCAGTAACCGATACTAATGCTGGCTGGAATTCTGCGATGATCTGCCTTGTCAGCTCTATATTTCTGCCTGAAGAAAAGGCGACAAGCTTAAAGCTATCGGGATGTTCTCTTATGACATCCAGCGTCTGTGTTCCTACCGAACCAGTTGCACCTAATAAACTGATATGTTTCACTGTCTCACTCCCAGACCATGTTGCTATATTTCTTCATTCGTAAATTCACAGCATTTTTCAAACTTAAATGCCGATTATATCTTACCTACTATATCTAAAATAAAATACAGCAGCGGCCAAACAAACAGTAAACTGTCAAAACGATCCAGGATGCCGCCATGTCCCGGAAGAATCTTACCAGAATCTTTAACACCGTAATGGCGTTTAAGCGCAGATTCTGCCAAATCACCAATTTGTCCAAAAATAGACAAGATGATTGTAATAAACGGTATTATAGACCATTCTATGTAGCCAAACACATAAAATAGAACTGAAACGATAACGGCACAAACAATGCCTCCGATAAAGCCTTCAACAGTCTTATTCGGACTAATCTCCGGCCAAAGCTTCCTTTTTCCGATAGCTCGTCCAATAAAATAAGCACCTGAATCTGTCGCCCAAATAATAAATAATGAGTAAACGAGGATAGTCAGATCATTATTTGAAATTTGCACAAAAAAATGAAAACCGACACCCATATAAAGGACAGAAAGGACGGAAAAGCCGACATCATCAAAAGTAAATTTGTTTTTAGATGCAACCATATAGCTTAAATAAAGCATGATGGCAAGCAAGCCTATTTCTGTTTTTGACAAGTTCCAATGTGCTAGAAAACCGCTGTATTGATCTGGCAATATAAATATCCATGTCACCAGCAAGGAAAGAATGCCGCTAAAAGATAAAAGCGGAAGCTTTCTCATCTTCAGCAGCTCGTATAAACCAATGGCCGCAATTAAAAATGTAAACAGCACCAATGGCATGTCGCCAAGCAAGATAAACAGGATAAAAATAGCTGCCGCAATCACTCCTGTAATAGTTCTCTGTTTCATACATTCACAACCCTTATTAGACTCCTCCAAAACGCCGCTGGCGACTTTGGAATACTTCAATAGCTTCGATTAAATGCTCCTCTTTGAAATCCGGCCAGAGGACATCTGTGAACCAAAGCTCTGTATAGGCAAGCTGCCACAGCATAAAGTTGCTTATACGGATTTCGCCGCTTGTGCGAATCAGCAAATCCGGATCATTCAGTCCGCCTGTCATCAAATAAGATGAAAAGACTTCTTCTGTAATGTCCATTGCTTCCATACTTCCGTTTTGACAATCTTTTACGATGTTGCTTACCGCTTGAAGAATTTCCGATCTGCTCCCATAGTTCAAAGCGAAATTCAAATTCAAGCCAGTATTATTTTTTGTTTTTTCCACTGCATTATCCAATGCTTTTAAGGTATGTTCCGGAAGCTTTTCTTTATATCCAATGGCAGTCACGCGAACATTCTTCTCAATTAACTCCGGCAAGAAGGTTCCTAAAAACTGTTCAGGCAGTGACATGATATAATCAACTTCCGTTTTCGGCCGTTTCCAATTTTCTGTTGAAAAGGCATATAGGGTCAAAACTTTTATCCCCAAATCATCAGCCATCTTCGTAATGCGTTTGACACATTTCATTCCTTCATGATGGCCAGCTATCCTTGGCAGCTTTCTTTTTTTAGCCCATCTGCCATTGCCGTCCATTATGATAGCGACATGCTCCGGAACTTTCTGCTGCTTTATTTTGCTTATCTGGTCTTGGAGAGTATTAGTAGTGGTCCCCGTCTTCCATAACCTTAATTTGTTAAACATACTATTGTTCCTCCAAAGTAGATCCTCTCACATCAATTATATCCTTCTTATGTTACTTTAGCTTTTTCTTATATAAGTAGAAAAACATCCACATTCCTTGTATGCGCAAAAACAGTGAGGGTAGGCTTACAATGTTCCCTTTATATCTTATAGGAAACTAGACTGCATAAGCAACCAAAAATACAAATAGCTTATAATAAAGCGAAAAACCCCCTAATAATAGAGGGTTCTTTAGTTTAGACAAAGCCCTAACCAATCATTCAGGCATATAAAACAGGGTCTTTTACGCACCCTCTTGCCCAGAAGCTTTAACGCTACCTTATTACTGGAATAAGATGAGAAAGCACTGGCTACCCGAGAGGTTACGAAATCTTAATTGAATTCATCTCTGGCATGCAACCATTAAAGTCTGCATTATATCTTCCTTAGCGAGAGAAAGAGTGAAAAAGGCTTTGGTAAATTCAAATTCGCTTCCCTTTTTGGCAGCAAACTTTCTATTATACCTCTAGAATTTCTTTTTCTTTCTCTTTTGTCAATGCATCCACTTTTGTAATGTAATCATCTGTAAGCTTTTGAATATCATCACTGTAACCACGCAAAGCATCTTCTGTGATTTCACCGTTCTTTTCAAGCTTTTTCAAATCGTCATTCCCATCTCTGCGGATGTTACGGATAGCGATTTTCGCTTCTTCTGATTCTTTTTTAACGTTTTTAACCAGTTCCTTACGGCGTTCTTCTGTAAGCATTGGGATAGTCAGGCGAATGATATTGCCATCATTCGTTGGGTTTAACCCAATATCTGATTTTAGAATAGCTTTTTCGATTTCACCTAGAATTGATTTATCGTAAGGCTGAATGACAAGCAGTCTTGCTTCCGGCACGCTGATTCCAGCTAGTTGGTTTACTGGTGTTGGCGCTCCGTAGTAATCCACATTGATGCGATCTAGAAGGGCTGCATTAGCTCTTCCTGCACGGATGCTTGCAAGTTCACGTGAATAGCTTTGGATTGCTTTATCCATTCTTTCCTTTGTACTTGAAATGACTTGTTTTGGCATTATTTTTTCCCCCTTACTAATGTTCCGATTTTTTCACCCATAACTGCTCTTTTAATATTGCCTTCTTCCATAATAGAGAATACAATCAGTGGAATATCGTTATCCATACATAGGGATGATGCAGTTGAATCCATGACAGCAAGTCCATCTTTAATCACATCAAAATAAGTCAGCTGATCATACTTAGTTGCGTTTTTATCTACTCTAGGATCTGCAGAGTAAACTCCGTCCACATTGTTTTTAGCCATCAAGATAACTTCTGCTTCAATCTCAGCAGCTCTTAATGCAGCAGTAGTATCTGTGGAGAAGTACGGATTTCCAGTTCCTGCAGCGAAAATAACAACACGTTTTTTCTCTAGGTGGCGAATCGCACGTCTTCTGATGTAAGGTTCAGCTATTTGTCTCATATCAATTGATGTTTGTACACGTGTTTCAATACCTAATTGTTCTAAACTGTCCTGCAAGGCTAATGAGTTCATGATAGTGGCAAGCATTCCCATATAATCGGCATTTGCTCTGTCCATGCCCATTTCCTCACCGATTTTGCCTCTCCAAATATTCCCGCCGCCGACTACAACGGCAGCTTCTACACCTAGTTCAGCAACTTCCTTCACTTGCTCCGCTACATTTTTGATGACAGCAGGATTAATGCCAAAACCAGCTTCGCCAGCTAAAGCTTCCCCGCTTAATTTTAGAACAACACGTTTATATTTTGGATTACTCATGGAAACCTCCGTATGTATTAAATGTCTTTAAAAATAGGGAACACAATGTGCTCCCCTTCTTAAACTTGTCGAAACACCATTCTTTAGCCATTCCATGCTGCTTATCTTCCAAGATGGAAAAAGCAGTGGTTTTGGAAGAAGAGCGCATCCAATCAACTAACCATTTCATGAATGATACACAATATAAGGAACACAGGAGTGTTCCTATATTGAATCCGACAAATATTATTTTTTGTTAACTTGGTTCATTACTTCTTCAGCAAAGTTATCTTCGCGTTTTTCGATTCCTTCTCCTACTTCGTAGCGAACGAACTCACGCAAAGTTGCACCTTTAGACTCAACGAATTGACGAACCTTTTGGTCTGGGTTTTTAACGAAAGTTTGGTCAAGAACACAAACATCTTCGAAGTATTTGCCAAGGCGGCCTTCTACCATTTTTGCAACGATGTTTTCTGGTTTGCCTTCGTTAAGAGCTTGTTGAGTTAATACTTCTCTTTCGTGTTCCACTTCTTCTTGAGAAACTTGGTCACGAGAAACGTATTTAGGGTTTAGTGCAGCGATATGCATAGCGATATCTTTAGCTGCAGACTCATCAGTAGAGCCTTCTAATACTGTTAGAACACCGATGCGTCCGCCCATGTGAAGGTAAGCACCGAAAGCGTCGCTGTCTGTTTTTGATTTGATTTCAAAACGGCGTAATGAAAGCTTTTCGCCAATCTTAGCAATAGCAGCATTGATGTGAGATTCAACAGTAGTTCCTTCAGTGATGTTTTGAGCTACAGCTTCTTCTACAGTTGCAGGCTTGCTGCTTAGAAGATGTGCTGCAAGTTCTTTAACAAGCACTTGGAAACCTTCGTTTTTAGCAACGAAATCAGTTTCTGAGTTCACTTCAAGAATTACTGCTTCGTTACCTTCTACAGCGATGTAAGTAGTACCTTCTGCAGCGATACGGTCTGCTTTTTTAGCAGCGCTAGCGATACCTTTTTCACGAAGGAAATCGATTGCTTTTTCGATGTCGCCGTTTGTTTCTGTAAGTGCTTTTTTGCAGTCCATCATACCAGCACCTGTTTTTTCACGTAGTTCTTTAACCATTTGAGCTGTTACAGCCATGTTAATTGCCTCCTTGTATTTTCCGTATGTACGTATACTTATTGTTTTTCCATTTATTATTGCTTTTAAGCAATTCTCTTTAAAAAAAGGTGATAAGAGGGCTGCTCTTTATCACCTTTTTCACAAGTCCCTAAACTAGTGTGTCTAGCAAAAGACTACTAGGTTGATAAAGACCACATTGTGATCTCTATGCGCTGTTCGTTTTTCTAGCAGACACAGTTATTTGACTTAAGCAGTTGTTACTTCTTCGCCTTGTTTAGCTTCTAGAATAGCATCTGCCATTTTTGCAGTTAATAGTTTCACAGCACGGATTGCGTCGTCGTTCGCTGGGATAACAACATCAATTTCGTCTGGATCACAGTTTGTATCAACAATTCCAACGATTGGAATATTCAATTTATGCGCTTCTGCAACTGCAATGCGCTCTTTGCGTGGATCAACAATGAATAATGCATCTGGCATTTTTTTCATTTCTTTGATTCCGCCCAAGAATTTTTCCAAGCGCTCAAGCTCTTTGTTCAATTGAACTACTTCTTTTTTAGGAAGTACTTCGAAAGTACCGTCTTCAGACATTCTTTCGATTTCTTTCAAACGAGCAATACGTTTTTGGATTGTTTCAAAGTTAGTTAAAGTTCCACCTAACCAGCGTTGGTTTACATAGTATTGACCAGAACGGATAGCTTCTTCTTTAACTGAATCTTGAGCTTGTTTTTTAGTTCCTACGAAAAGAACAGTTCCGCCGTTACCAGCAAGTTCTTTCACATAGTTGTAAGCTTCTTCAACCTTTCTAACTGTCTTTTGAAGGTCGATGATGTAGATGCCGTTACGCTCCGTGAAAATGTATTTTTTCATTTTTGGGTTCCAACGGCGAGTCTGGTGACCGAAGTGTACACCAGCTTCAAGCAATTGTTTCATTGAGATTACTGACATGTTTGTTCCTCCTAATGGTTTTGTTTTCCTCCGCCTTTATCATTTTTAATCAAAACTGTATAAACAGCACCAATGATTAAATCCAAAAGCGTGTGTATTAACACCGTTTTTTAATATAGCATATGTATGATAGACAATCAAGCTATTCCTGATTATTTTGTCTAAATTTCAGTAAAAGCTCTATTTCTGTCTTACCTTTGTTTAATTTTTTGGCAATCTGTTCAATCGTTTCGCCTTGCTTCTCAAGCTCTATAACTTGTTCAAGCAGGGACATTTCCTTTGGTTCTTGCTCTATTTCTTCTACTATTGAGTCATCTTCAGCAAGAACTTCGCTTTGCGGTAAAATAAGATCCAATAGTTCTTCCACATCATCTGGCTTTATGTTACTGTCATAAGTTTGATAGGATTTGACTGCTGCTGCATAAGGATTCACCTTTGGCACTGTTAATGAAGCAGGCTCCTCATTCTTGTCCTCTTTTTCTTCGACAGCTTCTTCCAGGCTTTTTTTCGGCTGTTCATCAAGCTCATGAATTCTTTGCAGGAACAATTCGTTCTCTTCTTTTATTTCCGCAATAAATGTCGAAACGATTTCTTCCATTTCTTCCAAAGCTTTTTCTTGTCGGCTTTCAAATGCAGCCAGTCTGTTTTGTCTAATAAACAACAGCGCAATGCATAACAGCGCCAATATATTTAACGCAATACTAAAAACAAGCAGAAAATTAACCATTTTATTCCCTCAATCTATCCACTATAGTCTATCATATTCCCTTTATACGGGTGATCAGGAAGGGACAGCTCCTCCTGGGTGCGTTTCTTCTTCCCTTTCGGCAAATCTGCGCTCTCCCTGTCTTGTTGGTTGTTATTGGAGACATTCCCCTTTTCTTCCCCTTTAACAACACTTGTCCTTTTTTTCAATTCTTCTTGCAAGGTAGCTTGCAGGGCATGATTATTCATCAATTGCCCTCGTTGGTCCTGCTGCTCCTGGATTTTCCCAGCATCATATGTGCGGGGTAAGGCTACCTGCATTTCAATCGCCTTTAAGCTCATTTCCCTTTCCCACTCCCTTTAAATGACCTTCTCTAATGAATGTCTTAATTTAAAGATTGCTTTCGAGTGGATTTGTGAAATACGGGAAGTAGATAAATTCATGACTTGTCCAATTTCTGTTAATGTAAGCTCTTCTTTATAAAACAAGCTTAAAACAAGCTGTTCTTTATCGTTTAATGTCTCAATCATGGATGCCATTTCCTTAATTAATTCATCTTTCATTACTTTTTCTTCCGGTATTTCTGTTTTATCATCCCTGATGGCGAATGTCGGGCCTTCTTTTTCATCCGATTCATTAAGCTGCTCATCAATGGAGAGGACATTGGCAAAGAAATGTTCATTCATCGTCGAGTACACTTCTTCTGTCGACAAATCGAGCTCATTGGCAATTTCCTGAACTGTCACATTTCGCATCATTTTCTGCTCGAGCTTTTCAATTGCTGCCTCGATTTTTTTTGTCTTTTCCCGCGTGCCTCGAGAAAGCCAGTCTTCTTTCCTTAAACCATCAATAATGCTTCCTCTAATGCGAAAAGACGCGTATGTGTCAAACTTCAGATCGCGTTTAGGATCAAATCTTTCCAGTGCATCATATAGGCCGATCATTCCTAAACTGTTCAGCTCTTCTCTTGAGACGCTCTTAGGAAGACCTACAGAAATGCGCTGCACATGAAAGCTAACAAGGGGCATATATTTTTTTATCAATGTGTTGCACGCATCTGTATCTCTAGTGGTTATCCACATCTCCCATGCATTTTTCTCCTCTAACGTCGTCTCGCTTGCCATAAACATCCTCCTCAAAACAGCATTTCCATTCCATTTGGTATTATTTCTTTATTTTGAACGCTCTGAGCCATTCCCATACTAAAAACCTTCTTTTAAACAAAAGCTACTACGGCTAAAGTGTAAGAAAGGCTTTTTCTTCCAGGTACTTCCTGACCCGAGCAGACTTTTATGCAAATAATTTTATTATTTAAAACAGAATAGTACTTTACTACTCAATAAGATAATTGTACTACTCTAATTTGATAAGCCGCTTATCCTACATTTTTATTAAAACAGTTTTTTAAACTGACGCTGAAAACCCGTTTCTTCAAGTGATTAAACAGCTTTCCACCTATTAAACTTTAACATTGTCGAAATTTCTGCGGAATAGTACATTTAACCTATTTTTGTTGTAAAATTACCTAATGGAAAAAAAAGGATTGAATTTTTCGTTTTATATAGTTCTTTTGAACCATTAATATAATAGTTTATGGTAAACAAAAAAGCCTGCACTCTTTTAAGTGACAGACTTTCCTATTCTTTGGATATTTCTGATAAATCCTTAAATAATATGTGTTCCCTTATTTACAGTACGAATCGCAAGCTCATAGGTAGCAGGATTAAATTCTATCGTTCTTCCGCTGTTGCCGCCTACGTCCTCTCCGTAAATTTTAATATTGAGTGCATTCAGTTCCTTTTTAACTGCCTCTACATTGCGCGGACCGATTCTCATAATATCACTTGTTCCGCTAAACTGGAACATTTGCGCTCCGCCGGCGATTTTCGCCTTTAAGGAAAACTTGCTAGCCCCCAGTTCCCCTAGTCTGTTTACAAGCTCAGGAATCGCAGTATCAGCAAATTTAGCAATATTAACTGGGCCGCTCTTGCTTAGAGAGGAGTCAGGAAGCATTATATGTGCCAAACCTGCAATCGATCTTCTCTCATCATACAAAACAATGCCGACACAGGAGCCAAGCCCGGAAGTACGAATGACATCCGGTGCTTTTACTGTGTTCATATCCGCAATACCGACCTTTATAACAACAGCCTGATCGATCATCATCCAAGCTTCACTCCCAATGATTCAAACAAGGTATGAAAAGAGTCTGGGTCTGGAAGTAAGAAAAAATGACCTTTGACTGTTTCAGAAATTGATTTTTCATCTTCATTGAGGGCAGTGTTGATGACGATAGCATAATCGCTCACTTGCGAAAGTTCAATCAGCCCGTAGCTGACAATTGCGCCGACCATATCAATAGCAAGTGCTGGTACTGATGGATATAAAGATAGATTTGTAAAGTCAGAAAGTGCAGATAAATAAGAGCCTGACAGAATATTGCCTAGCTCCTGCAAAGCAGATAATGCTAATTCTTCATATGGAGGTTCAGCTAATTGGACTGTCTCATCACCGATCATATCTCTGATGAAATTCGTCGCTTGTTCAAGCGGCAACATGAAAAACATGCTGCCAGGAGCATCCCCTTCAATTCTAAGGAACACTCCTGCTGCTATATTATCTGATCCGCCTGCCATATCCATCATTTCATCAAATGAAACGATTTCTACATTCGGAACCTTCATATCAATCTTTTTATTAAGAAGCTTTGACAGAGCGGTGGCAGCATTTCCTGCCCCAATATTCCCTATCTCCCGCAAAATGTCGAGATGAAGCGAATTAATCTTGTCTGTAAAGCTCATTAAACTTCACTTCTAGCATATTTTTTTAGTTCTTCTCGATCGAACACTCTTTCAAGGTTAACAAGGATAAGCAAGCGTTTGTCCACTTTCACGACGCCGCTGATATAATCAACTTCCTTGCCTCCTACAACCTCTGGAGCTGGCTCGTAATCGTCTGAATTAACATCAACCACATCATTGGCAGCATCTACAATCAATCCAACTTCCATGTCCTCAATCGCTATGATGATAATTCTTGTTTGATCTGTATGCTCGATTTCTTCTAAATCAAAACGCCTGCGCAGATCAATGATTGGTGTAACAACTCCACGTAAGTTTATAACTCCTTTTACGAATGGAGCAATATTTGGGATTCTCGTAATATGCATGATTTTTTCAATCGATCTTACATCGTTAACAGGAATCGCATACTCTTTTCCCTTCAATTCGAAAATAATCAGTTTTACTTCTGTTGAAACCGATTCTACCATTTCATTTCTTCCTCTCTATCAATCTATCTTTGCATGAATTCTGACGTTATTTAATCAGGGCGTTGCAGTCAACGATCAAGGCTACTTGCCCATCTCCTAGAATAGTTGCACCTGAAATAGCAAATGCATTTGTCAAATAATTACCTAGTGATTTTAAGACGACTTCTTGCTGTCCAATGAAGGAGTCAACAACAAATCCTGCCAGCTTTTCACCTTTTCTCACAATAACAACAGAATAGAACTCCTCTTCTTCCTTCGTAACAGGAACTTCAAAGATATCCTTCAAGAATAGAAGCGGAACTACTTTGCCGCGGAAATCAATTACTGTTTGATTATGTGCTTGCATCACATCGTTCTTATTGACGATTGCTGTTTCAATAATAGATGATAAAGGAATCGCATATTTTTCCTGCTGAATTTCCACAAGCATCACGGAAATGATGGAAAGTGTCAATGGCAGCTGGATAGAGAATAAGGAGCCTTTTCCTTCTTGTGATTCAATTGTGATTGTTCCGCCTAATGATTCAATCGTGCTTTTTACTACATCAAGGCCAACACCGCGGCCAGAGATATCTGAAATTTTATCTGCTGTAGAGAAGCCAGATGCTAAAATAAGTTCTGCAATCTGTGAATCTGTTAAGCTATTAGCCGTTTCTTGCGTGATAATGCCTTTGCTTAATGCTTTTTGCAGGACTTTTTCTTTATTGATGCCGGCACCGTCATCTTCAAGCTCAATGAATACATGGTTTCCACTGTGATAGGCTCTTAGGACTACTGTACCTTCTTCGTTTTTATTGTTCGCTCTTCGAACTTCCGGTGACTCAACACCATGGTCAAGTGCATTTCGGATAAGGTGAACAAGCGGGTCCCCGATTTCATCGATAACCGTTCTGTCTAATTCTGTATCAGCACCGATGATTTCTAGATTGATTTTTTTGTTCAAATCTCTTGCCAGCTGTCTAACCATACGAGGGAAACGGTTAAATACAGTCTCAACCGGTACCATTCGCATGTTTAAGATAATATTTTGAAGGTCGCCGGTAATGCGGGACATTCTTTCCACTGTCTCATGCAGCTCTTGAACTTGCAGATCTTGCGAAATCTGGTCAAGCCTTCCTCTGTCAATCACAAGCTCCTCAAACAAATTCATCAAAATATCGAGACGCTCGATGTTAACTCTGATTGTTTTGCTTGATTGCTTCGCTACAGCAGCAGGTTTTTCCTCTTCTTTTTTCGGAGCTGCACTTGGTGTTACCGCTGCAACCGCTGTTTCCTGAACTGCTGGAGCAGTTTCTGTAACTTCTTCTGCAACTGTTACTTCAGATGCAGCAAATTCTTTAACTACTACTTTTTCAACTTCAGAAACCTTCATAATTTTCGCTTCAATTTGGCTAGGCTCTTCTTTTGAAACAATTGTAACCATGAAAGAGTTCTCAAACTTTTCTTCTTCCAGCTCTTCAACAGGAGGATTAGATTTAATCACTTCACCTAATGATTCTAATGCTTCAAATATCATGAACACCCTAGCTGCTTTCAACAAGCAGCTTGCACTTAGTGACACTTCAATCTCGTAAGCGTTGAAGCCTTGTTCCTTCGATTGCTGCATAACTGTTATCTCAAATTCGTCATAGCTGTTTTGCGTTAATGCTTTTTCTTCCACAACAGCGGCAGCTGCTTCCTCAGCACCTGTCTCAACAAATGCTTCGCCGTTTTCTATTGCTGCGAGCTTCTTTACAACTTCTTCTACGTTTCTTTTTCCGTCGCCACCGCTCGCGATTGATTCCACCATTGCCTCTAAGTCATCAACAGCAAGGAAGATAACATCGAGAACTTCTGGAGAAACAGAAATTTTCTCGTTTCTAATTGCATCAAGCACGTTTTCCATCTGGTGGGTAAGGCTTGCAAGGTCTTCATATCCCATTGTTGCCGACATCCCTTTTAATGTATGGGCAGAACGGAATATTTCATTTACAATTTGTAGGTTTTCTGGATTTTTTTCTAATTCCAGCAATTGCTCATTACATGTTTGCAAATGCTCCTTGCTTTCTTCAATAAATACTTCTAAATACTGACTCATCTCCATATAGTTTACACCCCTTGGCGTTTATACATATTTCATTATTGTTTGTGCGATATTTTCTACATTTTGAATTTCATTTACATAGTTTGTCGCAATGGCTGCCTTTGGCATTCCAAATACGATGGAAGTTTCCTTTGATTCTGCAATCGACTTAACTTTTCCTTTATTGACAAGCTTGATCAGCCCGTTCGTGCCGTCAGAGCCCATACCAGTCATAATAACAGCTAGCTTATGATAGGTTTCGAGTTCACTTGCCGATTCAAACATGACATCAACACTCGGTCTATGACCATTTACAGGTGCCGATTGGTCTAGATGAACGACAAGGCTATTCCCAGAGGATTTCACTTTTAAGTGATATCCACCAGGTGCAATATACGCGACGCCTTTATGAATAGTCTCTCCATGTTCCGCTTCCTTGACTGTTATCTCTGAAAGAGAATTTAAGCGATTGGCAAGTGACTGGGTAAAACCTGCCGGCATATGCTGAACAATCAAGATTGGCGCATTTATATTTGCAGGAAGTTTTGTAATAACATGCTGCAGTGCTCTTGGCCCGCCTGTTGACGTTCCTAAAACAACAAGTTTATTTGCTGCAGCATTCCAGCTCGGATCTGTCGGTTTAATTGGTTTGACTGGCATTACTTCTTTTGGTTCTATTCTACTATAAGTAGGACGATTGATAATAGAACTTTTTTCCTGCACTTGCGGTGGAAGCAATTTAGAGAGCTTCACTTTGCTTGCTGAAATTACCTTCTCAATTAATTCTTCTTTAACCTTATATAAATCAAGAGATATCGCTCCAGAAGGCTTTGCTATAAAATCGATTGCTCCGATTTGCATCGCCTGAATCGTATTCTCTGCTCCTACCTTTGTCGTGCTCGAAAGCATGATGACAGGGACTGGATTTTCCTTCATGATCTGTTCTAATGCACTGATGCCATCCATAATTGGCATTTCGACATCCATCGTGACCACGTCTGGTTTAAGTTCCTTTATTTTCTTTAATGCATCTTGACCATTTCTGGCAGTGCCTACGACCGACATGCGTGAGTCTTCTGTGAGAAAATCGGAAATAAGCTTACGCATAAACGCCGAATCGTCAACAATCAAGATATTAATTTTTCCCACGGCAACTCCACTACCTTTCAAACAGCAGCCTCTTTAATTTCGCCATAAACGGCCTTTTGTTATCTTGAGGATCTGCAAACTGTTGTTTACAATATCTATCGGCTATTTCTGACAAAGCTTTAGAGGCTTGTGAGTTTTCATTAAAAATAATGAATGGAACTTGTTTCCTTACCGCTCTTGCCACATTCTGATCATCAGGAATCGGCCCAAGATTGATAATATCTCTATCTAAAAATCGGCCCATGACATTTTTAAGCTTTTGGTATGTTTCTTTTCCATCAAGTGTGCTAATTGTTCTGTTTACAACTATATAAAAGGGAATATCATCCTTCTGCAAGTGAATAAATTTCATTGCAGCATACGCATCTGTAATAGATGTAGGCTCAGGTGTCGTTATAACAATAACGTCATCAACAGATAGAATGAACTTAAGGCTGTCTGTGCTTATTCCTGCTCCCATATCAAACAGAATATAATCGTATTGACGCATAAGACTTTCGAATTCCTGAAAAAATCTTTCAAGCTGCCTTTCTTCCATGTCAAGAAAATCAGTTAAGCCTGAACCTCCTGCAATAAAATCAATTCCTCCTGCACCGCTATGGATGATATCAGAAAAGGAGGCGTGATTCTTAAAAAAATCGACAATCGTATATCTCGGCTGTGAACCCATTAAAATGTCCACATTTCCCATTCCAATATCCATGTCTATCAATAAGACAGAATAGCCCTTTCTTTTAAGCGATAAGGAAAAATTTAAGGAAAAATTAGATTTCCCTACTCCGCCCTTTCCGCTGACAACGGCTAATGTCTTTTGCTTCTTATCGCTATGAAACTGTTCGAATCTTTTTCTGAGCATTGCCGCCTGATCTGTCATATTAATCGACCTCAATTATCCTTTTTGCAATTTCGCGGGGATTTGCCGGCATAATATCATCTGGAACGTTTTGTCCTGTAGTCAAATATGCCACACCCTTTTTGTATTTAACCACGAGGTTTATCATGGCTCCATATGTTGATGTTTCATCCATTTTCGTAAAAATAAACTGATCGATATGAATCGAGGAAAATTGCTGATAAATTTCTTCCATATCTGACTGTTTTGCGGTTAGTGACAAAACAAGCAATGTTTCCATGTCTCTATTATAATCGACCACTTCTTTCAAATCTTGAACATATTGTTGGTTGCGGAAATTTCTACCAGCTGTATCCACTAATATGACATCACAGTCTGACAGGCTTTGGGCCGCTTTTTCAAAATCTTCTAAGTTGTAACAAACTTCAATTGGGACATTGAGTATATTGGCATATGTTTTCAGTTGGTCTATTGCAGCGATTCTATATGTATCTGTTGTGATGAACCCGATTTTTTTGTTATGTTTCATCATAAATTCCGCTGCCATTTTGGCTAATGTAGTAGTTTTTCCAACACCAGTAGGACCGATGACATTCACAAATTTTTTCGTAAGCGTTAATCCGCCAAATGTGTATTGATTCATCTCTTCATAAAGGAATTCTTGTGCCCAGCTACGCACCTCTTCATCACTGCTGTTTGCTCCAGCTAAATACCATTTTTCCAACAGCTTTGCTGTCAAACTTGATTGAAGATCACTATCTAGGTCTTGTTTCTTTAAGCGATCGATTACTGACTTTAGCTGTTGCGGCAGCTCCATCTGTAGTGCATTACCGCTTTCTGCCATTCTTTGAATATATTCATTCATTTGGGCAAGCTGTCTTAAGATGTTATCATCTGCAAGAACAGGAGCCTTCACTTTAGGCTCCTCTATTGGACTACGCTCGACTTTTGAAATCAGCTTCGGTGTTGGCTTCGGTTTTTCAACTGGTGCCTTTGCTTCTGCCAATTCAGGGTCTATTGCAGCAAGTACTTCTATATTTCTTTTTTTAAACATTCCTAAAAAACCGCCGGTGTGAATGATTTTCGAATGCAATATCACCGCGTCATTACCTAATTCTGCCCGAATTCGCTTCATCGCTTCAGGCATGCTTGCTGCAACATATTTTTTTATTTTCATTCTACCGTCACCACCCCAACACTTTGAACTTCCACATTTGCTTCTAATTCGTTATAAGACAATATTGGAACCTGCGGGAAATATCTTTCTGTCAGCTGACGCACATACATACGCACAGCAGGTGAACACAAAATAATCGGCACTTGTTCCATAATAGATTGCTGCTCTACTTGTGAGGCAACAGCTTCTAAAATAGCTTGAGATATACTTGGATCCAACGCTAAATAATTTCCGTGCTCTGTCTGCTGAATATTGTCTGCTATCAGCTTCTCTACTTTGCCTGAAAGAGTAATTACCTTCAGTGTATCCACATTGCTTGAATACTGAGTAGTAATCTGACGGGCTAAAGCCTGTCTTACATATTCAGCCAGCAATTCAGTATCACTAGAGATTTTCCCGTAATCAGCCAATGTTTCAAAAATAACGGGCAAGTTGCGGATTGAAACATTTTCTTTTAATAGTTTAGCCAAAACTTTTTGAATATCACCAATTGATAATGGATTTGGTGTAACTTCTTCTACAAGGATTGGATAAGATTCCTTCACATGATCAACAAGCTGCTTTGTTTCTTGACGTCCTAACAGCTCATGAGCATTTGCTTTAATAACTTCTGTAATATGCGTGGAAACAACAGATGGCGGATCAACTACCGTATAGCCGAAAATCTCTGCCTGTTCCTTAACCGTTTCGGTTATCCATTTGGCTGGCAGACCGAATGACGGCTCAACTGTATCAATACCATCAATAGAGTCATCATCCATTCCTGGACTCATTGCTAAGTAATGATCAAGCAGCAGCTCTCCCCTTGCCATTTCATTGCCTTTGATTTTCAGACGGTATTCATTCGGCTGGAGCTGAATATTATCCCTAATGCGCACAACAGGAATAACAAGACCAAGCTCAATTGCCAACTGTCTTCTAATCATTACAACCCGGTCAAGAAGGTCGCCCCCTTGATTGGCATCAGCTAACGGAATTAACCCATAGCCGAATTCGAATTCAATCGGATCTACATTCAATAAGCTGACAACACTTTCTGGACTTTTCAGTTCGTTTGTCTGGACTTCCTCTTCGATTTCCAGCATTTCCTCGAGATCCTGTTTCGGTGCTTTTGATAATGCGTATCCTCCAAAAGCGAGCAATCCAGCAATAGGAATTGTGAGTAGGTCATTAATAGGTGTAATCAAGCCAAGGACAAAAATAGTTCCGCCTGCTACATACAGCATTTTCGGATAAGATAGTAGCTGCTTTGTTAAATCAGAACCTAAGTTGCCGTCAGAAGCTGCTCTTGTTACGACAATCCCTGTTGCAGTTGAAATTAATAAGGCTGGTATTTGGCTGACGATCCCATCCCCGATAGACATGAGCGAGAAGTTTTGCGCTGCATCAGCTATTGGCATATCCAGCTGTGTCATCCCGATGACAATCCCAAAAATTAAGTTGATGAAGACGATGATGATACCGGCAATGGCATCACCTTTAACAAATTTGCTCGCACCATCCATCGAACCGTAGAAATCAGCCTCTCTGCTGACTTTTTCCCTGCGTGTTCTTGCTTCTGACTCGGAAATAAGACCGGCGTTTAAATCGGCATCGATTGCCATTTGCTTACCTGGCATCGCATCAAGAGTAAAACGGGCAGCAACTTCTGATACACGCTCCGACCCTTTTGTGATAACAATAAATTGAATAATAACCAAGATGGCAAAGACGACAAGTCCAACAACCAAGTTTCCGCCGACCACGAAGGTTCCAAACGTATGAACAACTCCGCCAGCTTCCCCAGTGGAAAGGATAGATCTTGTTGTCGATACGTTCAGCCCAAGCCGGAACAGTGTCATTAAAAGCAAGAGCGATGGAAAGATGGAAAACTCCAGCGCTTCGTTCATGTTCATCGTCAATAATAAAATTAATAGTGCTAAAGAAATATTCAGCAAAATCAAGATGCTTAGCAACCATGTAGGGAATGGAATAATGAGCATCGCTATGATTAGTATTACGCTGAATACGACGGTTAAATCTCTACCAGACATATATTTTCGCTCCTAACTAACAACCAAACATCTATATTTAAAGGTCTGACTAAGAATGCTGTTTTTTTGTGCGGTAGACATATGCAAGTATTTCCGCAACTGTTTTAAAAAACTCTTCAGGGACTGTTTCCCCAACATCTACTTGGCTGTACAGTGCTCGTGCTAGAGGCCTGTTTTCCACTGTGATAACCTCATGTTCCTTTGCAATCAGCTTAATTTTCTGAGCCAGAAAATCAACACCTTTAGCAACAACATACGGGGCATCGTATTTATCTTCATCGTATTTTAAACAGATTGCATAATGAGTCGGATTTGTAATAACCACATCGGCATTCGGCACATCCTGCATCATTCGGCGCATTGCCATCTCTCTTTGCCTCTGTTTAATCTTTGATTTGATTAGTGGGTCCCCTTCGATGTTTTTATATTCATCCTTGATGTCCTGCTTTGACATCCGGATGTTTTTTTCATAATCATATTTTTGATATAAATAATCAAAAAGAGCTAAAAATAACAATGCTCCAGAACCGTATAACCCCATTTGAACCGTTAATTTTGCCAAGGTAATTAAGGTAGCCCCGATTGACTTTTGGGAAAGGAGAAGAATTTCCTCCAGCTTGTTCCAAAGAATAGCAAATGTAACAATGCCGATAACAGTAATTTTCAAGATAGATTTAAGCAGTTCGACAATGGATCTTATCGAGAACATTCTTTTTAAGCCTGATAACGGGTTTATTTTTTCGAGCTTAAACTTAATCGGTTCTGTCGTGAAAAGCACGCCAACTTGCAAGTAGTTGGCAATCACACCAGCAACTAATGCAGCTGCCATGATTGGGCTTAAAATTACAGCCGTTTGTATTAGTATCTCAATAAAGACACTTTTAATATTATGTTCTGTCAAATCCATGAGCATAAGATCCTGGAAGGAAAAATTCAGAAGGGAAACTATCCCTTTCATCATCGACCCGCCTACAAAGTTAAGGACAGCAAAGACAGCCAGCAGCACGAGAGCAGTATTTATATCTTGGCTTTTGGCAACCTGACCCTTTTTACGGGTATCCTGCCTTTTTTTCGGTGTGGCCTTTTCTGTTTTTTCACCAGAGAAAAACTGCAAATCCAATCTTAACAGCATGCTACTAACCTCCCATCAAATTCATCATATCCCGCATTGTCGTCAATATCGTCGAAAACAGATTGGAAACAGATGCCATGATAGCACCCATTACAATGATCAGCATAATAAGACCAACCACAATTTTCACCGGCACACCTACAACAAAAATATTTAATTGGGGAACAGTCCTTGCGACTATCCCAAGAGCAACGTCGACTAAAAAGATCGCGCCCACAACTGGGATGGACATTTGGAATGCAATGGCAAACATTAATGCGAGTGTTTTTCCGGCATATTGCATGATGTTTTCATCACCGAAGTTGACCCATGCCTGGTCAAGTGGAATGAATTGATAGCTGTAAAATACACCATCCAAAAGCAAATGATGACCATTAATTGCCAATAAAAAAAAGAGAGCAATAATATTTAAATACTGCCCTGTCAGCGGACTTTGTGTACCGGTTTGCGGATCAACAACATTGGCGATGGCAAATCCCATCTGAAAGTCAATTAATCCCCCGGCAACTTGGACAGCTGAAAATAGCATATATGCTAGAAAACCGATAAACAGTCCGACCATCGCTTCTTTAATAATAAGGAGATAATATGCCCCGTCCACTTCTAATGTTGGGGTTTCCATTCCAAAAAACATCATTAATGAAAGAAAAAATGAAAAACCTACTTTATGACTTGTCGGTATCGTCCGATAAGAAAAGAGAGGGAGCATAAGGAAGAAGGATGTCACCCTTACAACAATCAGCAAAAAAGCCGGGAACTTTGCTAAAAAATCCTCCATAGCTTCACCCTATAAACCTTGTCAGGTTTGAAAAGATGTCACTTGTGTAGGATAAAAGATGGCTTAACATCCAAGCTCCAAAAAAGATAATCCCTAAAAGGACAGCAACAATTTTTGGCACGAATGCAAGCGTCTGTTCTTGGATTTGGGTTGTAGCCTGAAATATACTGATTAACAACCCTACGGCAAGGGCTATAATAAGCAATGGCCCACTAACGACTAAAACCGTAAGGACCCCTTTTTCCGCAATTGATATAACCATTTCTTGTGACATGATGCATCACCCTTCTTAAAAGCTTTCTAATAAAGATTCAACTACCAAATACCAGCCGTCTACCATTACAAACAACAATATTTTAAACGGCAGTGAAATCATAACAGGCGGCAGCATCATCATACCCATAGACATTAAGATACTGGCAACGACCATGTCGATAACCAAAAATGGAATGAATATCATAAAGCCAATTTGAAAGGCTGTTTTCAATTCGCTGATTGCATAAGCCGGAACTAATGTTGTCAGTGGTATATCTTGGATAGATTCTGGTGTTTCCGCTTTCGAATAGTTGAGAAATAAAGCTAAATCCTTCTGTCTTGTATGCTTACTCATATATTCCTTAAAGGGGACTGCTGCATTCTCATATGCTTGTTCGAGACTAATCTCCTCATTAAATAATGGTGTTAAGGCTGTTTTGTTTACCTCTTGGAATGTAGGTGCCATTATGAAGAACGTCATAAACAAGGATAAGCCGATGATAACTTGGTTTGGCGGCATTTGTTGTGTCGCAAGCGCCGTTCTGACAAAGGAAAGAACAATGACGATTCTCGTAAAGCTAGTCATCAATATTAGGATGCTTGGAGCTAAAGAAAGGACAGTCAATAGCAATAACAATTGCACAGAAGTGGAAACATTTTCTGGTGCACTGTCATTAAAAAGCTGCATAAACTCATTCATCTTTTTCTGAACCTCTCTTTTTCAATTCATTCATTATTTCTTTGCGGCCGTTCGATACCTCTTGCAACTGCTTCTTTAAATGACTGGCGAAAGATTGTTGCTGCTGTTTCTGGTTAGGATAATTTTTTATGCCATTCATAACCTTTGTCACAATATCGCTTGGCTGTATAAGCTGGTCCATCTTTTGGTTATAGTCTTTGATGAGGCTTTTATATTCCTCTTCATCGTCTATTTCCTTTATAAGCTGGATGCTTTCGCCGACTCCAACCACGAGCAAGCGTTTGCCGACTTTCACAATTTGTATAGATCGATTGGCACCTAATGTCGTACCGCCCAGATTCTCAATAATTTGTGTGCTTTTAAACACATGATTACGTTTGTTAATAAAGCGGAGCACAACATAAAGCAGTGCAATAACAAAAAGAGTGGCAAAAATCATTCTGACAAAATCCCAAAATGTAAGCCCCACATCGCCAGCTTCTGTTACCGCAGTATCATTAGTTTCTGTCGTTGCTTCTGTCCCGCCGTTATCCGTTTGTTTATTACTTTTATTGTTTTCTTCTGTTTGGTTCTGATTTTTTTCAATTGCATCATAGACACTATTATCAAGTTGTTCTGCATAGGCTTGATGATTAAAGCCTAGCAGAACAATTAAGAGTAGTGAACATTTAATAAATAACTGTTTTGTATTCAAGTATGACACCCTCTAGTATTTGTTTCTAAATTATCCTAATGTTTTGCCGATTGCTTCAAGAACACGATCCGCTTGGAAAGGTTTAACGATGAAGTCTTTCGCTCCAGCTTGGATAGCATCAATAACCATCGCTTGCTGACCCATTGCTGAACACATAATGACTTTCGCATTTGGATTGATTTTTTTGATTTCTTTCAATGCAGTGATACCATCCATCTCTGGCATTGTGATATCCATTGTCACTAAATCTGGCTGTGTTTCTTTATATTTCTCGACAGCTTGTGCACCGTCTGCAGCCTCTCCAACTACCTCATATCCATTTTTAGATAAGATATCTTTAATCATCATTCTCATAAATGCTGCGTCATCTACAATTAGTATTTTCTGTGCCATAACTCTCTACCCCCATAAATATAAATTAGATTATTTTAAATTGTTTAAGCGGTCTGATTGACTTACAATGTCTGTTACACGAACACCAAAGTTTTCGTCAATAACTACAACCTCACCTTGCGCAATAAGCCTGTTATTGACAAGAATGTCAACTGGTTCACCTGCAAGCTTGTCCAGTTCAATAATAGACCCAGAGCTCAGCTCGAGGATTTCCTTAACAGAACGCTTTGTTCTGCCTAGCTCGACTGTAACCTTTAAAGGAATATCTAACAGCATGTTCAAATTCCTTGCTTCACTCTCATTTGGTGTGAAGGTTTCGAAATTAGAGAAAACTGCTGGCTGTACATTTGGCTGAGCTCCGCTGTAGCTTGACCCAAAGTGCTGCGGTGTGCTCTGCTGTCTTTGTGGCTGCGGCGGCGCATAGCTTGGTGCCGGTGCCGAATTCTGTTCTGCATAGCTAGGTTGAACTGGCGGCGCTAAAGCAGGCTCTGGCCGTGGTGCTTCTTGGGCCGGAACTGGCGGTTCAGCAGGCTCTGCAGACGGGTTCAATAGACTATCTACAAGGCTTTTTGCAAAATCAAGCTGCAATAGCTGCATAATATTCGAATCAATCAAGTCTCCGATTTTTAAACGGAAAGAGATTTTGACGAATATATCATGATCTGGAATCGTTTCTGCTCCTTCTCCATCTGACAAATTTAAGATGTCGATAGCAGGCGGCGAAATATCCACCTTTTTACTAAAAATTGTCGACATAGATGTAGCAGCTGAACCCATCATTTGGTTCATTGCTTCTTGAACTGCGCTTAATTGGATTTCATCAAGCATTTCCGGCGGATTAGTGCCGTCACCTCCAAGCATCAAATCCGCAATGACAGCAGCATCTGATTGCTTGATAACCAACAGGTTCATGCCAGAGAAACCTTCTGTATAATTCACACTGATTGCCACATATGGATGTGGGAATTCCTCTGCTAAGTCTTTCTTCAGGACAACCGTCACATTAGGCGTTGTGATGTCCACCTTTTGATTTAAAAGCGTAGAAAGTGCTGTTGCAGAGCTTCCAAAAGAAATATTTCCAATTTCACCTAGTGCATCTTCTTGGATTGAATTTAAGTAATCCTCCACTGCTAATTCTTCCTGCGGTTCAGGATTATCCCCTCTTAATAGAGCATCAATTTCATCTTGTGAAAGCATATCTTTACTCACCATCTTCTTTCCCCCTTTCTAAAGTCCCTAATACTTGTACAGCAACCTTCTTATTCACTTTTCCAGGCTGTCCGATAAATTTAGGTATGTCTCCAACTTTAATAATCAAGGGTTGATCTATCGTTTGATTCATCTCAATAACATCCCCTATATCAAGCATCAGGAAGTCTTGGATAGAAATATCCGATGTTCCAAGTTCAGCAACGACAGGAACAATCGATTTTTGAATGTTATTTTGCAACGCTTGAGCCACTTCAGGCACAGGTGCTTTCTTTTCTGTCTGCATCCAATAGTGTCCAGACAGCTTCGGTATTATTGGCTCTAACACAACATGCGGGATACAGATATTTATCATTCCGCTTGTATCACCGATTGTTGTATTTAGAGATATAACGACAACTGTTTCGTTTGGAGAAACCATTTGCAAAAACTGCGGGTTCACTTCAAACTCTGACAGCGTCGGTTCAATTTCCACAATATCCTCTAATGCTTCTCTTAAGTAATCGAAGGCCTGCTCGAATGTATTCGACATAATCTTCGACTCAATCTCCGTCAAGTTTTCTACTTTATTGACGCTTGTTCCTTTACCGCCCATCATGCGGTCCATCATTGCATAAGCAATATTCGGGTTCACTTCCATCAAGATTCTTCCATCAAGCGGTGTGACTTCAAACACATTCAGAATCGTCATTTTCGGTATAGACCGGATAAATTCTTCATAAGGAATCTGATCTGCTGAAGTAACCGAAATCTGCACTAATGTTCTGAGCTGAGCAGAAAAATATGTCGTCAAAAGTCTTGCGAAGTTTTCGTGGATTCTAGTCAAACTTCTGATTTGATCTTTAGAAAAACGGAGAGCTCTTCTAAAATCATAAGCCTTAACCTTTTTCTCTTGCTGTTCTTTCTTTAATTCGTCTGCGTCCATCTCACCTGATGACAACGCAGACAATAATGCATCAATTTCATTTTGGGATAAAATATCTCCTGACAAAAACCTTCACCTCAAATCTCATCATTCATCCCATTATTATTGGAGAAGAGAATTTGTTATATATACTTGCACTACTTTACCTTCTTGCATTAACTCATTAATCTTTTCTTTCAAATCATTTTCCAACTTAACTTGACCTTCTTTACCTTGCATATCTTTCGGTGTTTTTTCAGAAAGCTCTTGAATGATAATATTCTGAACTTGGAAAATTCGTTTTTCTAGTTCTTCTGCCGCTTTTTTACTATCTGTTTGCACTTTAAAGGATATGCGGATGAAGTTATCGGTTGCTAAATTGGTTGTTAATTCAGGAATATCAATAGAAGCTTCCACTACTTCATCAATCGTAGGTTCTTTCTCCTCTTTCTCTCCTGAAAATTTCCAAATATACACAAATGCTCCTGCTCCAACAAGAGCAATTGTCAGTATTAAAACTAACATAATAACAAGGACTTTATTGTTCTTCATCGTCTCTCTCTCCCAAGTTCGGTAATCCAAAAAGGTTAACAGATTGATAAAAAGCTCTCATTAACTTAGCAACTTCTTCTTCTTTTTCTTTCACAACATACTTTCTCCCATTCGCCAATGTAATGGTTGTATCTGGGAAGGATTCTATTGTTTCTATAAATAATGCATTAAGCTTGAAAGTCTTTCCGTTTAATCGAGTAACATTTATCACTGTTATTTACAGGAGAGGGGGATTTCTACTTATCTGCCTCTCCTGCTCCTCCTTTTATTATCGTTTTAAGTTAACTAATTCTTGCAGGATTTCATCAGAAGTAGTGATGATTTTTGTATTAGATTGGAACCCTCTTTGGGCAACAATCATATCTGTAAATTCTTCAGATAAATCAACGTTGGACATTTCTAAATAACCGCTGTTAATTGTTCCAGCTCCATTTTCATTTGCAAAAGTCAATGTAGCTTCACCAGAGTTACCGGATACTTGGTAAGTGTTGCCACCGGCTTTATCCAAACCTTCTGGGTTAGAGAACTTCGCAAGCTGAATTTGACCTGCATCTTGTGTTTCACCATTTTCATCCACATATGTGATGCTACCGTCTGTTCCGATACTGAAGGATTGTGCTGATTCAGGAATCGTGCCTGCTCCAGCTAATTTCAATCCGCTTGATGTTACAATGTTTCTGTCTGCATCAAAGTAGAAGTTACCGGATCTTGTATAGAAGTTAGAGCCTGCAGCATCTTGTACCACGAAATATCCATCACCGGAAATCGCTAAATCAAGCGTTCTCCCAGTTGTTTGCATACTTCCTTGTGTATGAATAGTGTCAATGGAAGCAACTTGAGAACCTAGACCAACTTGCTTAGAATTGATACCGCCTGCAGTTGCTGTTGGAGCTGTTGCACCTGCAGATGTTTGGCTGATAAGATCACTGAAAGTTGTTCTCCCTTTTTTAAAGCCATAAGTATTAACGTTAGAAATATTGTTTCCAATAACATCAAGCTTAGTTTGGAAGTTTTTCATACCGCTGATTCCTGAATATAGTGAACGTAACATTTAATTTTCCCCTTTCTAGTAAAAAGCTGCTTCTATCTATCCACAGCTAGGCCTCCATTACAGTCCAGCCTGACTCCCTAATGATTTTTTTTTTATTCATTCATAATTATTGTGCCATTTATATTTGTAAATATTTGCTCAGTTGCTTCTTTACGATTCATTGCCGTAATCACTGTATTATTTTTTGCGCTGACGATTAATGCTGCATCATTAAGCAAAACGAGTGATTCCTTGACTCCCATTTTTTTTGCTTGTTTCACTTTCTGTTCAATCTGCTTCCACTGTTCCTCATCTATCACGATTCCTCGCTGTTCGAGACGTTGTGATGCATGCTTGCTGATTGACAGTTTATCGAGTGAGAGCATTGATGTTTGTAAATGTGATGAAAAAGAAGCATTGCTGCTGTTTGATTTAATTGTCTTTATGCCACTATTGATTACGGCCTGTGATTTTAAAGAAGGATAAATAGGTCTATCCATCTAATCACTTCCTATTCAATTTTCGTAATTTGTCCTGCAGTTATCTGGCTTTGTTTGTCATCATCCAATATAAGCTGGATTTGGCCATTTTTTAATGATACTGACTTAACGACACTGCTAATTTCTTCGTTGTCTGCATTCATGTAGGAAACTGTTTTGCCGATTAGCTGGCTTGCTGTTACTAAATTATTGTCAGCAGATTCACTGTGTACAGTCGAAATGTTTCCAGGGTTGACAACAGTGCCATCCTCAAGCGTAAATTCAACATCTGTTCCTTTATAAGCAATAGATGCAACCTTGCCATTTCCAGATGTAATGGATTGTTCACCATTTTCACCTGTTTCCACTTTCGTCCATGAAACTTCCTTGCCGACAAACTGTCCGTAGGAAATCAAGTTCGATTGTGTTTGCAAGGAGATGAAATTACTCATTGTTGTGTTCATATTTGTCATTTGCTCCAAGCTTGAAAATGTAGCCATTTGAGCGATAAAATCTTTATCTTCCATCGGGTTTGTCGGGTCCTGGTTTTGCAATTGCGTAATAAGAATCTTTAAAAAGTCATCTTTGCCCAGACTTGTGCTACCCGTATTACTTGTTTGATTCTGATAGTTTGATAAATAAAGGGAAGAATCATCGATTTTAGTTGCCAATTAGTAAATCCCCTTTCCTTACAATCCTGCTTGCAGAAGTTCATCCATGAAGCTTGTTTCCTCTTGCTCCTTGTCTGTTGCTTTATTCCCTTCTTTGTCTGCAGGCTGCTGCTGTTTGTTTTCCTGCTGGCTTTGCTGATCCTTTGTTTCTTTGTCCTGTGCTTGTTGAACAAAGGAAACTTCAATCTTGTCAACATTAAGATTTTGTGAGCTCAGCCCATGCTTTAAGCTGTTCATATGAGCATCTAATGCTTCTTTTGCTTGTGCTGTGGTTGTCATTATCTTCGCAACTATATTCCCATCATTTTGCAGTATCTCAATTCTTAATGACCCAAGATTTTCAGGGGCTAGTCTTAATATCAGCTTTTGACTGTTGCCGACTTTCGTAAACGAACTGCTCTTTAAAATATTTTCAAGCTGCTCTTCGAGTTCGTTTCCAGTAACCGGGCTGCCTGAGCCTTGAATTAACGTTAATGCTCCTGGCTTTCCGAAAGAAGCTGTATTTTGAAGCTGTCCTGCAATTGCTGGCATCTTCCATTCTGTTTTGCTTGATGTGTCTGTTTCTTTTGGTTCAGCAGCTGACTCTTGTGTCACTGCCGCAGCTGTTGTTGCTTCTGCCTTCTTTAGTGTTCCAACAAGCAATGGGTTCAGCACCTTATTAGGCAATGCTGGAGCATTATCTTGCTTTTTAGCTAATGTTTCGACTTTTTGAATAATAGCATCTATCAAAGTTTTTACTGCAGTTTGCCCATCTTTTTCTGTACCTGCTTTGCTGCTTGGAGTCCCAGACATGTCATCAGTGGCCTCTTTCTGCAAAATAGCTGCAGCTTCTGCTGCTTGGGAAGCTGTTGGTGATTGACCACCTGCTGCTTGCATTAAGCTTGTGAACAGTTTAGCTAAGCTTTGAATCATATCTGCAACCTGATTGTTCAAGGAAAGATCAGGATTTTGGCCAGCAACCTGCTGAATTGCCTTTAATTGGTTGATCATTTCTGGAAGGTCAGTATTTGTAAACATGCCGTTTGAAATGTTTGCAATGTCCAGCCCTTTCAACAAATCCATCAATTGGTTGATCACTAGATCGTAAGCTGTTTCTAAAGAATCGGATACATCCTTTCCTTCTTCTCCATTAGCAGCAAGAAGCTGCTGAATCGCAGTTAAGCTTTCTGCGAGTTGCTCTTGATCTACCGGTTCTTCTGTTAAAATATCTGTTAAGCCTTGTAAACTCGCGCTTTTCTCTTGCTCTGGCGCTGCTGTTTCTTGCGGAGCTTTCCCTTTTAACATCCCGCTGATCATTGATGTAAATTTATTTTTATCTGCCGCCTTAAAGGAAAGCTGACTTGATGTATTTCCTGTTGCATTTATCCCCACACTATTAAGCAGCATCTTGTCACCTCCTTTCAGAACATTTCTATAAATGGATTTAATACTGTTTTAAGTGCTGCTATTATCTGTGGCAGTTTCACCTGCAGAATCAGTTGCTGCTAACAGTTCTGTATATTTGCTCGCTACAGAAGGTTCCATTTTCTCTAATATCGACGCAAGTTTAGCAGGTTTAAGGGATGCCAATATTTTCAATCCCTCATTCTCAGACATTTCTGAGATAATGGCCGCCGAATTTTTTGCTGACATTGTTTCATATGTCTTTACAATATCATCGAAGGCTTTTTGTGTTTTTTCTTGTGTATTTTTGAGTTCATCGAGCTGATTCTGGAGCTTGATTTTGTCAACTTTCAAAGCCTTGCTTTCCTCTTCACTCACTTTTAGCTGTGATTCTAGTGTTTCTATATTTGTTTGCTGCTCTTTAAGCTGACTTTCTAAATCTGCGATATTCTGTTTATTGTCTTCAATAATCTGATCTGTTGATGCTTTCTCAGAACTTAGGAATGGAATCTGATTCATTAATTCTTTTCCTTTTGTGACAACATCCGCACCGGAATATACCATTAAGATTAATCCGACGACAACAGCAAACATTATTGGTATAACAACAACCAGCAGAAAACGCTGAAAAAAGTTAAATGATTTCTTTTTATCATCGATTAAGTTATCCATTAGCTACCTAACCTTCCTGGCTGCATATATTGCTGGATGGAGATGTCATCCATCTGCTTTGCCTCTAGTACCTTTTCTGTATGGATAAATTGTAGTAAATCTTTCTCTTTGATTTTGACGAACTTCTTCACTTCCAGGTTTTTATCAATCAACTTCTGCTGATAAAAATTCATGGAGTTCCGTGCGTTAACAACCATTTGCTGACTATGCTCAATCATCTTAGCTAAGTTGTTGATAAAATGCTGATGATGCCTGATTGACTGAACAGAAAGTCCGCTAACAAGCTCGTTCGATTGGTATTCTTCCAATTCTTCCTTGCGCTTCAAGAGCTCATACAGCTTCTCGGCCGCTTCCTCAAAGCGCTTGACAGCTTGGTTGTAGTCCGCGCTCGCCTCATCCTTTTCTCTTTCTTTAATTGTCATGATTTTTTCAAACTTAAACTTATAGCTCATCGGTTATCCCCTACTCCAGATAATGATATTAATGCCTGAACACTTTCTTCTAGGGAGATTTTTTCATCTGTCGATTGCTTGATGTACGATAAAATATCAGGATATAAGCGGATTGCTGTATCGATTTCCAAGGAGGAACCTTTTTTGTATGCCCCGATATTAATTAAATCTTCAGAGTTGATATAGGTGCTCAGTAAATCTCTTAATTTTTCTGCTGCACGCACATGAGCTTTAGGAACAATATGGTTCATGACCCTGCTCACACTTTTCAAAACGTTAACTGCCGGATATTGGCCCTTATTGGCCAGATCCCTGTCTAATACATAGTGACCGTCCAATATCCCCCGAACAGTGTCGGCTATTGGCTCATTCATGTCATCCCCATCAACTAGGACCGTGTAGAAGGCCGTGATGCTGCCATGCTCATTTGTACCTGTTCTTTCTAAAAGCTTCGGCAAGATGGCGAAAACAGATGGAGTATATCCTTTTGTTGTCGGCGGCTCACCGATTGCAAGCCCCACTTCCCTTTGTGCCATCGCAACCCTTGTTACAGAGTCCATCATCAACATTACATTCAAGCCTTTATCACGGAAGTACTCGGCAATTGCTGTTGCAGTATAAGCTCCTTTAATCCGCATTAATGCTGGCTGATCACTTGTTGCAACAACAACGATGGATCGCTTTAAACCTTCTGGACCTAAATCTCTTTCAATGAATTCCCTTACCTCTCTGCCCCGCTCTCCGATGAGGGCGATGACGTTAAGATCCGCTTTCGTGTTTCTGGCAATCATACCGAGCAATGTACTTTTTCCGACACCACTACCTGCGAAAATACCAAGGCGCTGTCCTGTCCCGACAGTAAGAAGACCATCAATCAGTCTAACTCCCACTTCCATTGATTCAGATATAGGCGGACGTTTTAACGGGTTTGGCGGATCTTGGTCAATCGGCACACTTTTTAAGCCTTTTGGAAGGGAAGATCCATCAAGCGGCATACCTAGTGCATCGACGACTGTACCAATCATGCCGGCACCAGCCTTGATTTCTAGAGGATCAGATGTTCCTTCTACAAGGCAGCCTGGCGAAATATCATTCACAGTCGTATATGGCATCAGGATAATCCCGTCTTCCTTAAAGCCTACAACCTCTGCTTTAATGACTCGTTTCTTCTTTGTTCCTATATATATATTGCATACATCACCGATGGAGCTTTCAGGACCTTGCGACTCTATCATAAGACCAACCACTTTTTTCACTCTGCCATAACGTTTATACGGATCGATGGTATCAATCGATGATAGAAGTTCTGCCGCTTTCATCCTCATTCACTCTCCAATAGGTCTAGTAGTTTCTGCTTAATCATTAACAGCTGTGTATCCACACTCGCTTCAATTCTTCCGTTAGCCGTCTCAATAATACAGCCATTTTCTGCTGCTGCTTCATCAGGAAAGATGAACAAGCTTGGCTTAATTGGGAACAGCGCTAATAATTCATCCTTCTCTGACAGAAGATATTGATAATGTAATGGATTAACATGAAGCTGAATTTCCTTTTGATCTCTTGTTTCTTTTAAAACCTTTTTGACTAGCTGTAAGAAATGTTCTTTATTTTCTGAAATGCTTGTCTGAACGATTTTTTCGGCAACCTTCATACCAAGCTCTAAAATTTCCGTTTCTGCACTATTAATATAATTCTCATAGTCCAGCTTGCTAGCTTCAATGATGCTTTTGGCTTGTTCAAGATACTCTGCATACTCTGTGTATCCAGCATTTTGACCCTCGTTGATACCTATTTGGTATCCCTCGCGATGTGCTTCTTCCATCAAAGTGTTTTTTTCTGTTTGCCAGTTATCCTTTTCTTGCTGCAGCAGCTCTCTTGCAGCTGCTGCTTCGCTTTTTGCCTCTTCAAGAATTGCTGCAGCCTCGCGCTTTGCTTGATCAACAATTCGTTTATATTCTTCATCTGATTGAATATCTGCAGTTTGAAAGCTATTCACGTATTTTATGGAGATGATTTTTTCATTTGCCTGTTCTGCATTTGCCAAACTTGATTTAATAAGCCTAGACAATAATATCATCTCCTCCGCCGCGTGCTACGACAATCTCACCAGAGTCTTCTAAACGTCTAATAATAGCAACAATTCTTGATTGAGCTTCTTCGACGTCTTTCAAGCGGACAGGTCCCATGAATTCCATTTCGTCTTTGAAGGACTCGACCATTCTTGCTGACATGTTGCTGAATACAATTTCTTTTACCTCGTCGCCAGAAACCTTTAGTGACAGCATGAGGTCTTCGTTTTCACACTCACGGATAATACGCTGAATTGCACGGTTATCCAATGTAACAATATCCTCGAATACAAACATTCTTTTCTTAATCTCTTCTGCCAGTTCAGGATCTTGTATTTCAAGCGCATCTAAAATTGTTCTTTCTGTTGAACGATCGACACCGTTAAGAACTTCAACAACTGCTTCAATGCCGCCTGTTTGTGTGTAATCCTGCGTAACAGTGCTAGATAATTTCCGCTCTAAGATTTGCTCTACTTCATTGATAATTTCCGGCGAAGTGCTATCCATAACCGCAATCCTTTTTGCGATATCTGCCTGCATTTCTTGAGGCAGTTCAGACAATATTTGTCCAGCCTGAGTAGGATCTAAATAGGATAGAATCAATGAAATTGTCTGTGGATGCTCATTTTGGATAAAGTTCAGGATTTGACTCGGATCTGCTTTTCTTGCAAAATCGAATGGTCTGACTTGCAGTGAAGAAGTCAATCGATTCAAGATAACAGATGCCTGGTCTGATCCTAGCGCTTTTTCCAAGACCGTTTTTGCATAGCCAATACCGCCCTGGGCAATATAATCTTGCGCCAATGCTATGTTATGAAACTCTTCTAGTACCTCTTCCTTTGAAGTGTTCTCTACTTTCTTCACACCAGAAATCTCTAAGGAGAGTTTTTCTATCTCTTCTTCACTCAAATGCTTATAAACAGAAGCTGCTACATCTGGTCCTAAAGATATAAGCAGAACAGCAGCTTTTTGTTTTCCCGTAAGTTCCGTAGCTTCTTTTCTGGCCATCGTTGTCCTCCTAGCCTTATTCCTCTGTTATCCATGTGCGAAGGAGTTTCGCAAAGTCTTCCGGCTTTTCTTTCGCCATTTTCTCTAATTGCTTTCTGCGAAGCGTTCCTTCTGATTCCACTTCTTCGTTTACATCAGGTATTGAGACAGGAGAAATAATTTCTTCTTCCGGCTCTGCTGCTTTCTTCTTGCGTGCTCTAATAACTAAGAAGATTAATAGTCCAATTACTGCTAGCAATACTCCACCAACTGCATATACCCACCAAGGGATTCCAGCAGATACTGTTTCAGTCGTAGTTGCTTTGCCGTTAAATTGCTGAACAGATACAGCGATTTTATTTTGTAAATCTTCATCAGTAAGATCGCCAGCTGCCGTCTTATCAATAGATGTTCTTACAATCGTGCCTAGCATATTTGTGATGTCATCAATGCTTTCTTGCGGCAGTGATGTCGGATCATCTGCTGTTGGCGGCTCAACCATTACTTGAATACCAAGATCACGGATTTTATAAGGGCTTTCTGAGATTTGCTTTTTAATTCTATTAACCTCGTAATTTATCGTGTCATCGACTTTTTCATAGTCGCCATCACCAGAAGTTGTTGTTTCTGTGTTAGTAGTTGTTGTATCTGTCTCTTCTTCAGCAGCAGGTGTTCCTTGTGCCGCTGCATTTTCTCCCGTGTATGTTTCCGAGATTTTTTGTGCACTTACAGCAATACCTTGCATATTTTCTTCATCAACTGGTGTAACTAGGTTTTCTTCTCTGTTTTCTTGGGTAAAGTCTATATCAGCAGTTACTGAAACCATGACTTTATTTTGTCCCATTAATGTTCCAAGCATTTGCTGTACTTGTCTTTGAATATCCTTTTCAACTTGCTTCTTCACATTGTTTTGAGCAGTGAATGTATCACCTGCTGTATTAGTTGTAGAATTTAGGTCAAAATACTCAAAGTTTTGGTTTGTTATGACGATATTTTCTGTAGGAAGGTTTGGTACACTTTTAGAGACGAGTGTATATAATCCTTTTATTTGACTCTCTGAGAAGTTATAGCCTGCTTTTGTGTTCAGTACAATGGAGGCTGAAGCGTCTCCTGTTTCATCTGATACAAACACACCTTCACTTGGCAATGTAATGACTACATTCGCATCATTGATACCGTCAATCCCCTTGATCAAGTTCGCGATTTCTGTTTGCATTGCATCTAACTTCATGACATTAAACTCATTATCTGTCATTCCAAAGCTTGCATTTTCACTAAAGAACGAATAGTCAATATTTCCTGAGTTTGGAATCCCTTCAGCTGCCAACTCAACTTTCAGCGTGTCAACAACCTCTTCTGGAACACTTATCG
Organism: Bacillus sp. Au-Bac7; assembly: GCF_021341655.1. Lineage (NCBI taxonomy): Bacteria > Bacillati > Bacillota > Bacilli > Caryophanales > Bacillaceae > Bacillus > Bacillus sp. Au-Bac7. The sequence goes on from NZ_JAJTTG010000001.1 coordinate 1,409,882, forward strand.
TTTTTCCGCCATCAGAAATTTCCGACTTAATTCCTCTGCCATCAAGGTTTTCTTTAATCGCACCTGTTTCGGACGGAGACAGATTGCTGTATAAAGGAACTAAATTTACTCTTGTTAAAAAGAAAACCGCAATACATATCACAAGAAGAAGCAAAAGAACACTGCTTATTAACATTGTCTTTTGCTTTTTCGAACGGTTTGTCCAATATTCTTTTAAAGGATTAAAAAACTTATTCATATTCTCTTTCATTTCTACCCCCGGTTACCGTTATTTTATATGTTAATAACCGCCCCTAATTCCCTAACCTAAATAGACATTCTCATCATCTCTTGGTATGCTTCAACTGCTTTATTTCTAAATTCCATTGTTGCCTGCATCATAATGCTTGCTTTTTGAGAAGTAATCATCACTTGCGATAAGTCGACGTCTTCCCCTTTGGCTAGCTTGTTAGTTAAAGCGTCTGATTCGTTCTGTGCTTTATTTACTTCATTAAGTGAGTCCTTTAAGAAAGAAGCAAAATTCTTTTGAACTTCTGAACCTGTTGCTTTCGCCGTTGTTGCAGAAGAATTATTTAAAGGAAATGCGGATGACACTGCTGGAAAATTTACTGTTGCCATTTAGAATACCTCTACTTTCCAATCTCTAATGTTTTCATAAGCATGCTTTTCGATGCGTTCAATACAGTGACATTCGCCTCATACGATCTCGTTGTACTCATCAAATCAACCATTTCCCTTAACGGGTCTACATTAGGCATTTGTACATAGCCATCTTCGTTCGCATCTGGGTTTTCTGGGTCATACACTAGTTCAAAAGGTGTTTCTGTATCTTCCTCAATCGCACTAACTTTCACACCATTACCTGTTCCATCATTACTTCCTTGTGCTGCACTTAAATGTGATGCAAAGGAATTCCCTTCTTGTGCTTGTAATACGACTGATTTTCTTCTGTACGGCTCCCACTCGCCATTAACTAGCTTTCCTCTTGTCGTTTCTGCATTCGCCATATTGGAGGAAATGACGTCCATCCGCAAGCGGTTTGCACTTAATGCTGTTGCAGTTGTATTCATGCTGTGGAATATCGACATCTTATCTTCCTCCTTTTATGACAGTTGATAGGGAATTGAACTTGCCGCTAATTCTTTCAACAAGTGCATTGTAATAAATCTGGTTTTCTGCCAGTTCACTCATCTCTTTTTCGACATCAACACTGTTACCATTGTTATTGTAAGTAACGTTTTTATCTGTAGTAACATTCACAGAACCAGTTGAGCCTTCGAAATCAAAATGCCTGCTGTCAGTCTTATTTGCATTCATTGCTGTTGACAATGTATTTTTGAAGGATACTTCCTTCGCTTTATAGTTAGGCGTATCGACGTTAGCTATATTTTGCGATATAACCTTCTGTTTTGTATTAGAGTAATTTAACGCACTCTCAAGTGTTGAAATAGTATTTGAAAAAAGTTTCATCACACACCTCTTACATCTATAATTATCGTTTTGTAGAATTTTGCAGTTTAATGACGAATTTTTCACGCGATGTCTATAATTGTAATAAATGAAAAATAATATGTCTATCGGTAGAACCGCAATTTTAATGATTCTATAGTCCTATTTTAGTTAACTTTATGATAAAATCGGTCAATTTTCTAATTAAAAAGGTATATTTTTGTTTTTTATAACCAGCATTTACTTAACAATTAAACGACTAAGTTCATAGTATCAATGAACTATCGGTGAAAAAATATTGTTGTCTATGTAACGAATATAATCGACAGAGATTGTAATGTAAATGAAATTTTATGGAAAAATGTCGAATCATGTAGTTCGAAAATCGCAGATTATCAACATTCTGTTAGAAAAGAATATTATTTCCCACTAATTTCCTGTTAAAAAACAATGTTTTAGAGCAAAAAAAAGAATCTTTTCCAACAAGGAAAAGATTCTTTTTCTATATTAGTTTGCTTTCAATTTTTCTAATTCTAATAAGAACTTATCGTTCAATACTTTAATGTAAGTACCTTTCATACCAAGTGAACGAGATTCAATAACACCAGCACTTTCAAGTTTGCGCAATGCGTTAACGATTACTGATCTTGTTATACCGACTCTGTCTGCAATTTTAGATGCAACTAGAAGTCCTTCATTTCCGTTCAACTCTTCAAAGATATGCTCAATTGCTTCAAGCTCACTGTAAGACAACGAACTGATTGCCATTTGAACAACTGCTTTACTTCTAGCTTCCTCTTCAATTTCTTCTGCTTTTTCACGCAGAATTTCCATTCCAACAACTGTCGCACCATATTCAGCCAAAATAAGGTCATCATCATGGAATTGCTCTTGCAGTCTTGCAAGAATTAACGTACCAAGTCTTTCTCCACCGCCAATGATTGGAACGATAGTTGTCAACCCTTTGCTGAATAGCTCTTTGTTTTCGATTGGGAATGCAGTGTATTCACTTTCCACATCAAGGTTGCTTGAAGTTACTTGAATATTGAAGAGATTATTTGTGTACTCTTCTGGGAACTGACGGTCTTCCAGCATTTTAATCATACGGTCATTTTCGATTTGCTGGTTGATTGCAAAACCTAACAGCTTCCCTCTTCTGCTTACTACAAATATGTTTGCCTCAATTACTTCGCTCAATGTCTCAGACATTTCCTTGAAGTTAACTGGTTTTCCAGCAGCTCTTTGCAGCATCGCATTAATTTTTCTCGTTTTTGACAATAAATCCATTTTCTTTTTCCTCCTATTAACTAAAACCGAAACTATCATTTATTCTTTATCTAATGGCAAGAGCATTTATTTGCTCTAATCATTGTAGGAGTATTTTATTAACAATCTAACACTGACTTAAAGTTAAAGAATAAATTGACTTAAATCTTTATTTCTTGAAATTGCACCTAGTTTTTCTTCTACATATTGCGGTGTAATGGTAATTTTGTCCATTGTTATATCAGGTGCTTCAAACGATAAATCCTCGAGTAATTTCTCAAGAATTGTATGAAGCCTTCTAGCACCAATATTATCTGTGTTCTGATTCACTTCAAAAGCCACTTCAGCTATCTTACGTATAGCATCGTCAGAAAATTCAATTTCTATACCTTCAGTTTGCAGTAATGCTTGATATTGCTTAATCAATGCATTATCCGGCTCGACTAAGATGCGATAGAAATCGTCCACTGTCAGCTTGCCAAGCTCCACACGAATTGGGAAACGACCTTGAAGCTCAGGGATCAAATCTGAAGGCTTGGAGATATGGAAAGCTCCAGCAGCAATGAATAATATATGGTCTGTTTTTACAGAACCATATTTCGTCACAATTGTAGAACCTTCTACTACGGGAAGAATATCACGCTGAACTCCTTCTCTTGAAACATCAGCGGAAGAACCACCGCTGCTTTTGCTGGCAATTTTGTCGATTTCATCAATAAAGATGATACCCATTTGTTCAGCTCTTACGACTGCCTCTTGTGTAACTTCATCCATATCGATCAGCTTTTGGGCTTCTTCATTCGTCAAGACAACCCTTGCTTCACGTACAGTCAATTTGCGTTTTTTCTTTTTCTTCGGCATGAAACTGCTTAATGCATCTTGCATATTCATCCCCATCTGCTCCATGCCTGAGCCCTGCAGCATATCAAACATCGATGGCTGCTGTTCTTCGACTTCCACTGTAATCACTTCGTTCTCAAGCTCGCCAAGTGCTAATTTTTCTTTAAGCACTTTTCTTTTTTCATAGCGGCTTGATTCCTCCACAGTCGGCTCCTCTGCTTGAGGTTCTGTGTTTCCGCCGCCGAAAAGCATTTCAAGTGGATTACTGTAATTTTTTTGCTTTTTAGCCGAAGCAGGCATCATCAGATCAACTAGTCGATTATTAGCTGCTGCTTCTGCTCTTTCTTTTACCTGAGCCATCTTTTCTTCTCTTACGATTCGCACAGATGTTTCAACCAAGTCTCTTACCATTGATTCAACATCTCTGCCGACATAACCGACCTCTGTGAATTTAGTAGCTTCCACTTTAACAAATGGAGCGCTGACTATTTTCGCTATACGCCTTGCTATCTCCGTTTTACCTACACCAGTAGGTCCCATCATAAGGATGTTCTTCGGACTGATTTCGTCACGCAGCTTCTCATCAAGCAAACCGCGGCGAAAACGGTTTCTTAACGCAATCGCAACAGCTTTTTTGGCATCCTTTTGCCCAACAATATATTGATCAAGACGTTCTACAATTTGACGAGGTGTTAAGCTTGTGTTCTTATTCATCAAGTAATCCTCTCCTTATAATTCTTCTACAATAATATTATTGTTCGTATATACACAAATATCGCCAGCGATTTCAAGAGCTGCTTTTGCTATTTCGTATGCAGAAAGATGTTCACCTGAGTATTGTTTAAGCGCTCTTCCCGCTGACAGAGCATAGTTACCGCCTGATCCAATCGCCAAAATTCCATCATCCGGCTCAATTACTTCCCCTGTGCCAGATACAAGCAGCAAATCAGTTTCGTTCATAATGATCAGCATTGCTTCAAGCTTGCGTAAAACCTTATCGCTTCTCCAAAGCTTTGCAAGTTCTACAGCTGCTCTTTGCAGATTCCCATTATACTCTTCCAATTTTCCTTCGAATAGCTCAAATAAGGTAAAGGCATCGGCAACAGAGCCTGCAAAACCTGCGATTACTTTTCCATTAAAAAGTTTTCTTACCTTCTTGGCAGTATGTTTCATCACGACAGCATTGCCGAAAGTGACTTGGCCGTCACCTGACATGGCGCATTTCCCTTTATGTTGAACAGCAAAAATAGTAGTTGCGTGAAACTGTGGCAGTCCAGACATGTTTACTTCCTCCTTTATCCGTTTACAGCTATGCCCTTGGGTGAAAGGACATATATGTTTTTTTTAAGTACTCGCTTGTGACATGCGTATAAATCTGGGTGGACGATAAAAAGGCGTGACCTAATAATTCTTGAACAGTCCGCATATCGGCACCGTTTGCCAAGAGATGTGTAGCAAATGAATGTCTAAGCTTATGCGGATGGATCTTTCCTTTGGCAGCAGAATGTTCCATCATTCGGTTAAGAATGTCGCGTACACCGTTCTCTGTCAGCGGACCACCCTTGTAGTTAACAAATAAATAGGGGTGATTCGTCTTGTATTTATCCATCAGCTTGCTTCTGCAGTTCTTTATGTAAGATTCAAGAGCGGAATGAGCAAAACTCCCAAACGGCACATACCGTTCCTTTTTCCCTTTTCCTTTGACAAGCAATGTCGAGATGCTGAAATCAATATCCTTCATCTCGATTTTTGTACATTCGCCGACCCGGATTCCTGTTGCGTACAGGAGCTCCAGGATGGCGACATTTCTTTTTCCAAGCATGCTTGTCGTATCTACCGAACGAAAGATATGCTGCAATTCTTCTTCATAAAAGAAATCAGGCAGTCTGCTTTCAAGTTTCGGTATGCTGATAACGGCAAAGGGGTTAGATCCCACTATATTTTCTCTAGCTAAAAATCGATAAAAGCTCCGAAGGCTTGAAATTTTGCGGGCAATTGATTTTCTTGCAAGCTCTTCATGGAAAAGCTCTGTCAAAAAAATCCGCACCTCTTGGGCGCTTACTTCCTGTACATGTTCAAGCAGCTGCTTGGACATAAATAGATAAAATTGCTGGATGTCCTTTTTGTAGACATCAATCGTATATGGTGAGCAGTTTTTTTCAATCTTCAAGTATTCAATAAACAGGTTCAAGAAAGCGTTTTGTTCCTTATTCATTGCTTCACCTCACAACGGCTTCACTATATTAACATACTTTGTAGCGACAAGCAATTAATTTACACATTCTTCATAAAGTTCTGAATTGTTTCCAACGCTCTGTTAGCGTGCTGTTCATATCTTTCTTTTTTCCCTTTTATTCTAGTTGGTAACTCAGGGAAAAGTCCAAAATTAGCATTCATCGGCTGGAAGTTTTTAGCATTCGTCTTTGTGATATAGCTAGCCATGCTTCCAATCGCTGTTTCAACAGGGAATTGAATTGGTTCTTCGCCGTTAACAAGCTTCGCTGCATTAATACCTGCTACAAGTCCGCTCGCTGCTGATTCTACATAACCTTCTACGCCTGTCATTTGGCCTGCGAAGAATAAGTTTGGACGGTTTTTGAATTGATATGTTGCATTTAGAACCTTCGGTGAATTAATGAATGTATTTCTGTGCATAACACCATAGCGAACAATTTCAGCGTTTTCAAGACCTGGTATTAATTGTAGCACTTCTTTTTGAGGTCCCCATTTTAAATGTGTCTGAAAACCGACAATATTGTACAATGTGCCTGCAGCGTCATCCTGACGTAGCTGAACAACTGCATAAGGGCGTTTTCCTGTTTTCGGATCTTCTAAACCAACTGGCTTCATCGGTCCAAACAGCATTGTCTTTCTCCCTCTTGAAGCCATCACTTCAATCGGCATGCATCCTTCGAAGAAGATCTCTTTTTCAAATTCCTTCAAAGGTACAGTTTCAGCACTAATTAGCGCTTCATAAAATCGATCAAATTCCTCTTCTGTCATCGGACAGTTCAGATAAGCTGCTTCCCCTTTATCATAACGGGATTTCAAGTAGACCTTATCTAAGTCTATGCTGTCTTTTTCGATGATAGGAGCAGCTGCATCATAAAAGTACAAATAATCTTCCCCTGTAAGCTCCTTTAGACTTTCTGAAAGAGCTGCACTCGTAAGTGGTCCTGTCGCAATAACAGTTACCCCTTCTGGTATAGAAGTAACCTCTTCATTAATAACTGTTACATTGGGATGGTTCTTCACCATTTCTGTCACTCTGCCAGCAAACTCATGTCTGTCCACTGCAAGTGCTCCACCTGCCGGCACTGCGCAAAGATCCGCAGACTCAATAATAACAGAGTCCAGTCTTCTCATTTCTTCTTTTAGAACACCAACTGCATTAGTAAGTGCATTTCCTCTTAATGAGTTGCTGCATACAAGCTCTGCAAATTTATCAGTATGATGGGCAGGCGTCTGCTTGACAGGTCTCATTTCATAAAGGTTTACCTTAATACCTCTTTTCGCTATTTGCCATGCTGCTTCACTTCCTGCAAGTCCTGCACCGATGACATTTACTACCTTTTGTGTATCTTGCATTGTAAATCCTCCAACTTTTTTAAATATCTATATGTTTTTATATGGGCGATAGCATTTTTATCATGCATATGTATGCTAATTCCTATCCGTTTTCGGTAGAAAGACTAGAAAAAAACAAAAGTCCATACAGTTTCGGCTTAAAATTATATCCTTTAGCATTTTACACTACGTTTGCCAAGTTGAAAAGTTTCAACTAAAGATTAATTATTTAAGAAACTTCAGGAGACACTTCTTCAAAAACACACGGAAAGAGTGAGCATGGACCGCTCACTCTTTTTTTAGCTTTGAGGTTCTTCCTTATAGTCACACTCTACACATTGGACCTGGACACCTTTTTTCAGCTTTTTCTCTACAAGCATATTATCACATTTCGGACATGGACGCTGTATTGGTTTATCCCATGAAATGAAATCGCACTCCGGAAAACGGTCACAGCCGTAGAAAATTCGGCGTTTTTTGCTTTTTCTTTCAATAATATTACCTTCGCGGCACTTAGGACATTTCACACCGATTTCCTTGACAATTGCCTTCGTATTGCGGCAATCCGGGAAATTACTGCATGCCATAAACTTGCCATATCTGCCCATTTTAAATACCATCGGACTGCCGCATTCCTCACAGTCTTCCCCTGCAGGCTCATCCTTTATTTCGACAGATTGCATTTCTTTTTCAGCTTTTTCGAGACTTTGTTCAAAAATCTTATAAAAACTATCGATTACCTTTACCCAATTGATCTGGCCTGACTCAATATTATCAAGATTCTGCTCCATATGTGCTGTAAATTCAACGTCAAGGATTTCCGGGAAAAACTCGAGAATCAATTCATGAATGATTTCTCCAAGCTCAGTCGGTATAAATCTTTTGTTATCGAGAGCCACATACCCGCGTTTTTGGATAGTATCCAAAGTCGGCGCAAATGTGGAAGGACGGCCAATTCCAAGCTCTTCTAATGTTTTAACAAGCCTTGCTTCCGTATACCTTGGTGGCGGCTGTGTGAAGTGCTGCTTCGGATTGATGTCCTTATTGATGACTTCATCTCCCTCTTGCAAATCAGGAAGCTGTTTGTTCTGCTCTTCAACCGCATCATCTGATCCTTCCACATACACCTTCATAAACCCAGGAAACTTAATCTTTGAACCTGTTGCACGGAATATGACATCCCCGTTACGTAAATCTACACTCATTGTATCCATCACAGCAGGCGCCATTTGGCTTGCAATGAATCTTTCCCAGATCAGCTTATACAAGCGAAGCTGGTCTCGAGAAAGGTGCTCTTTCAGGGAGTTTGGCTCCTTGAACGTACTTGTAGGTCTTACCGCTTCATGGGCATCCTGTGCATTTGTATTTTTCTTTTCTTTGCGGTTTTCTTCTTTCGTATACTCTTTTCCGTAGTTGGCTGTTATATATTCATACGCTTCATTTTGAGCCACTTCAGAAATACGGGTTGAGTCTGTTCTCATATAGGTGATTAAACCGACTGTCCCTTCTTTTTTGCCTAAATCTATTCCTTCATAAAGCTGCTGGGCAAGCATCATTGTCTTTTTCGCCCTGAAGTTTAGCTTTCGCGCAGCTTCCTGCTGTAGGGAGGATGTTGTAAAAGGTACTGCTGGGTTTCGTTTACGTTCCTTCTTCGTTACCTTCTCAACAGTAAATTTATTGCCATTGAGCTGTTTTTTAATATTGTCTACATCCGCTTGAGAATGCAGCTCCATTTTTTTATTTTTCAGCCCGTAAAAAGCTGCTTCAAAGCTTGTTTTCCCTTTTGCGAAGTCTGATTCAATTGTCCAGTACTCTTCCGGTTCGAATGCTTTAATCTCTTTTTCTCTGTCGATGATTAAACGAACTGCGACAGATTGCACTCTTCCTGCGCTAAGTCCTTTTTTGACCTTTTTCCATAACAGCGGGCTGATGTTGTAGCCTACTAGGCGATCAAGCACCCGTCTTGCTTGCTGGGAATCAACTAGATCCATATTAATTGGACGGGGGTGTTTAAATGATTCTTTAATGGCGTCTTTTGTGATTTCATTAAATACGACACGGCAATCCGAATCTACATCAACCTGCAGACTGTTGGCTAAATGCCAGGCAATTGCTTCCCCTTCTCTATCGGGGTCGGCTGCAAGATAAATCTTTTTTGCCTTTTTGGCTGCTGTCTTCAATTCTTTAAGAACAGGACCTTTTCCGCGGATCGTTATGTACTTCGGTTCATATTCTTTATCAGTATCAACACCCATTTGGCTTCTTGGTAGATCTCTTATATGTCCCATTGATGCTTTTACTTTATATTTTTTTCCTAAATAACGTTCAATCGTTTTTGCCTTTGCAGGCGACTCTACGATTACTAGAAACTCTGACATCCAACGTCCTCCTTAGAGGGATAATAAATATTCACTATTATTGTATACTATGATCTCTTTTGTCAAACATTACGAAAAAAAGTAAACGGTTACACCGTTATTATATGAATGAAAATCCATAAAAATTAAAGTTATATCTGTGCAAACAGTATAACAAATTCAAAAAAATAGCAATACCTTTTTAAAAATTTTTGAAAATAGATGAAAAACATTTTTTTCCTTTTCCATTCTATTTTATGGATAATATTCCCACTCTTCTAATATATCAGTCGCACATAAAACTGGCTTTGCTCCTTGTTTTATCAAGTCATTCGGTCCAAAAGAAGTGGGGCTGAATATGCTGCCAGGAACAGCAAAAACATCTCTTCCTTCTTGCAAAGCAAGATGCGCTGTGATTAATGAGCCGCTTTTTCTTTTTGCCTCGACAACAAGCGTTCCCCTTGAGAGGCCGCTTATGATCCGGTTGCGCATTGGGAAATGCCATTTTAATGGTTTTGTATCTGGTGGATACTCTGATAAAAGAAGATGTGATCTTGTTATTTTATCTGCAAGTAAAATATTTTCCTTTGGATAAATATGCTTAAATCCTCCTGCAATAATGGCGATTGTCTTGCCGTTATGTTCGTCTGCTGTCCTATGAGCAATAGCATCCACACCTTTTGCTAGACCGCTGACAATTACTACTCGTTCGCGAACAAGTTTAGTCATCATGGCTATCATTACTTGTTTACTGTAAACTGTCGGATAACGGGAGCCTACAATTGCCAACTTTCGCTGCTCCTGCAAAAAAGACAGATCTCCTTTTGCATAAAGCACCCATGGAGGCTGATATATTTCTTTTAACAAGCTTGGATATGCAGGATCAAAATAAGTGATGGTTTGTATTCCTAATGTGGCGTATTGGTGGATAGTTTGCTGGATGGAGTGTGAGTGAAAGTCTGTAACGATTTTTTGAAGGGGACGGTTGAGGGCGTGCAGATCAGGGTCTGCTTTGAGGAGAGTGTAGATCCTTTTCCAAGACATATTGCGGCAATGATGGAGCTGTATTAATCTTTCTCTAAAACTTTTTAGCAAGTAACTCAATTCCTTTCTCACAATATTCTATGCAAAGTATAAAAATACAAACCTTGCTATCTCTATTATAATCATTTCTTGCTATAGTTTCCAAAGATTTGCTATATAATAGAAGAAACACGTCGTTTTTTTGCAGCATAAAAAGACTAGCCCAACTGCATGGCGCAAAAGGGGGCTAGTCTTTTTTTTAAAATCAGACTCTGCTTTCTTCTACCTGATGGGTTTTGCACTTGTCGAAAAGATCTGTTTCTTTGAGAACTTCAATTAATGTTGCACCCATTTCAGCAGGTGTAGGAGCTACTTTAATGCCGCACTCGTTCATTGTTTTAATCTTTTCATCAGCAGTCCCCTTGCCTCCTGAAATGATGGCGCCCGCATGGCCCATTCTTTTTCCTGGAGGTGCCGTTCTACCGCCGATAAAGCCGACTACAGGCTTTGTCATATTGGCTTTTACCCATTCAGCCGCTTCTTCTTCTGCTGTTCCGCCGATTTCACCAATCATAATAACAGCATAAGTATCTTCATCTTCGTTAAATTGCTTTAAGACGTCAATGAAATCAGTTCCATTAACCGGGTCTCCGCCAATTCCTACCGCTGTAGACTGCCCTATTCCCGCCTGTGTAAGCTGATGGACAGCTTCGTATGTCAAAGTACCAGAACGGGATACAACGCCTACATGGCCCTTTGTATGGATATAACCAGGCATAATTCCTATCTTGCATTCTTCAGGAGTAATAACTCCCGGACAGTTCGGTCCTATTAATCTTGTCTTTTTGCCTTCCATATATCGCTTAACCTTCACCATATCAAGAACTGGAATATGTTCTGTAATACAAATCGTCAAGTCAAGCTCTGCATCTACAGCTTCCATAATAGCATCTGCTGCAAACGGGGCAGGCACATAGTTGACAGACACTGTCGCGTTTGTCGCTTCAACAGCTTCTTTCATCGTATTGAAGACCGGCACACCTTCTACATCCGTGCCACCCTTGCCTGGTGTTACCCCTGCAACAATTTTTGTGCCATATTCGAGCATTTGCTTCGTATGAAAAAGAGCCGTTGCCCCTGTAATACCTTGAACAATGACTTTTGTTTCTTTATTGATGAATATGCTCATTGATTTCTCCTCCTTTTTGTACATATGACACGATTTTTTCTGCACCGTCCGCCATGGAGCTTGCAGATATTATATTGATGCCTGATTCATTAAGAATTTTTTGGCCAAGCTCTACATTTGTCCCTTCCAGTCTAACAACAAGCGGCACCTGCAGGCTCACCTGTTTAGCTGCTTCAACGATACCTTCTGCAATGATATCGCATTTCATAATTCCACCGAATATATTAACAAAAATGCCCTTCACTTTTTCATCTGACAGAATGATTTTAAATGCTTCAGTAACTTTTTCAGCTGTCGCACCGCCGCCAACATCAAGGAAGTTTGCCGGCTCTCCGCCGTAATGCTTCACGATATCCATTGTAGCCATTGCAAGACCAGCACCATTTACCATGCAGCCGATATTTCCGTTCAAGGCAATATAACTCAAATCAAATTTTGAAGCTTCCAGTTCCTTCTCATCCTCTTCATCCAAATCACGGTATGCAAGAATATCCTTATGTCTGTACAAGGCATTGGAATCGAAGTTCAGCTTAGCATCGAGCGCCATTACATCGCCCTCTTCTGTCAATACAAGAGGATTGATTTCGGCAATTGAGCAATCTTTTTCACAAAATACACGATAAAGGCCTGTCATAAAAGCAACCGCTTTATTTACTTGAGGACCAGGGATATTGATGGCAAATGCAACTCTTCTAGCCTGGAAAGGAGTTAGCCCAGTCAGCGGGTCAATAACTTCCTTGATGATTTTTTCAGGCTGTGTTGCTGCAATTTCCTCAATCTCTGTTCCGCCTTCTTCTGATGCCATCAAGACAATCCGGGAAGTGGAGCGGTCGACTACAAAGCCAATATAGTATTCCTTCTTAATACGGCAGCCTTCTTCAATCAGCAAACGTTTAACAACTTTTCCTTCAGGACCAGTCTGATGTGTGACAAGCGTGCTTCCTAAAATCTGTTCAGCATATTGCTTCACTTCATCGAGAGACTTAGCAACCTTGACACCGCCAGCTTTCCCTCTTCCTCCGGCATGAATCTGCGCCTTAACAACCCATGCATCACTGTTTAAATGCTCAGCAGCAAACAGGGCCTCTTCCACGGTAAAAGCAACACTTCCTTTAGGAACAGCTACACCGTTTAATGCTAGAATTTCTTTCCCTTGATATTCGTGAATATTCATTCTCCCACACCCCTTTTGCTAAAATTTCTTTCGCTTCTTGCCAGGTTCATTAGTGCATACTCTTACTTATGTACGAGGACGAAAAAAAATGGCTTTTTTCCTTCTCGACAAAAAAATATTTTTTCCAATTTAAAAGGACCCCTTCCTTTTAAAAAGTATCTTTAATACTGTATTAATATTCTTTATCAACACAATATTTTCTTACTTTTTGGAAAAAACACTCTATTGTTCACGCTTTCATTTTATAAAAAAGCAACCGTTTTGTCTATCAAAAAGGCTCTATTTTCCAATAAAAAAAATAATCCCCTTCGTTTAGGGGACTAATATACTAGATTTCCTTTTGTGTGCCATAGGTTTTATCAAGCTTATAAATAAAAGCAAACACCTCTGCGACAGCCTGATATAAATCTTCCGGTACTTGTTCCTGGATATTGAGCTTGCTTAACAGTTCCACAAGGGATGGATCTTCTTGGATTGGCACTCCATTTTCTTTCGCCTTCTCCACGATATTGTCGGCAATCAACCCGCTTCCCTTAGCAGCTACTATTGGAGCTGCATGCTGATGCTGCTTGTAGCTTAAAGCCACCGCTTGCCTTCGCTGGTTTTCCTTATCCTTGTTCTTCATATTCTGTAATCTACCCCCTTGTAGTAGGCAGAGTTATTTCGCTTTGAATCTAAATCTATTTTCTTCTCTTTATCTTCTTGAAAGGATTTAAAATCTATTGATGACAGACTGTATTGGACTTCGTTCAATTTTTCTCGCAAACCTGCAAGCATACTTTTCATAAGCGGCTCAATCTCACGGTTTTCATTAAAGACCGTTAAATGAACAATCCTCTTTTGCACATGCATATCAATGGCTGTTTCTTTTAAATATGCTAAATCAAGATAAAAAAGGATACGGCAAAAGTCTGCGTCTATTTTTCCGTCTTTCGTTTTCTTTCCACTGTATTGCAGGGTTGCATCCATGGAATGATGCTGAAAATGAAGGGGAAATTGAAGCATCAGCTGCGTAATAGGTCCTGAATCCTGACTTAATAGCTGCAAACCTGTTATCTTGTCCGTAAGGGCATTTGCTAACTCCTTTACAGAAGCGGGAGCATCTTGTTTTAATACATCAAGCAGGAGCGGTTTTAGCTGGTTCCATTGAGCTCCTTTGCCTTCGTCCGGATTGTTCAAAAGTTCATTTTCATAAGAAAACCCAATTGTATGCAGCAGTCTTTGCAAATGCTCTTTGATGGCACCGCCATCTGGCAAATCAACATTTTTACCCGTCTCAAACAACCTTAATGTTTCCTCGAGCTTTGGAAGAGAGAGTTGTTGAGCACTCATCTCACTCAGCAATTTACCAGCAAGATTGTTCATCGTATTGCCGTCCCTTGTTGCCATTAGGCTTGTAAACACCTTCTCTGTGAACGGAAGATTTCTCTGCAGCATTTCCTTAATTGTTTCGATAGCTTTCGAGCTGTCTTGTGCTGATTCCATCCATTTTCCAGCAAGAAGGAGCATTTCTTTATTGAACGGCATTTTTTCATTTAGCAATTGGGCTGCCAAGTTTTTCAGATCATTTGTACGAGGCAAGGACCATTGCTCAAGAAGAGAGTCAGCCCCCCCATCAAGATTTACTGGACTTGCTGCTGATAATACCTTTAAGCTAAGCTTCCCATCTTCATTGTCTTGAACTTGAAACCAATAGTTCTTGTCTGTGCTTAAGGGAGCAGAAAGTTCTGCAAGGAGCCTTTGGCTTCCTGCCTGCACTTCAGCCATATTGTTGGGAAAATGCTTATTAACATGCCCCATTATAATTTGGCCTTGGCGAAGCTCCAGCAGCTTTGAGCTGATTGTTCTTTCTAGATTTGGTTGAAAACTTGGTCCAATTCGTATGTCATTCATTTACATGCTCCTATTCTCCTCTGCCATTTCCTTAATTGGCGAAAAGCTTTTGCGATGATGAATTGTATATCCCTCTCTGTCTAAAGCAAGAAGATGTTCCTTTGTGCCGTAACCCATATTACTCGCAAAACCGTATGCTGGAAATTCTTTATCAAGCTCTCTCATCATTTCATCTCTCGTGACTTTCGCAATAATGCTAGCAGCAGCAATGGAAACACTTTTACTGTCTCCTTTTATAATCGATTTGCTTGGATATGGAACGTCAAGCTTCATCGCATCAATCAACAGGAAGTCAGGCTGCTGATCAAGATTTTGAAGGGCTGCAAGCATTCCTTTTTTGGTCGCCTCGTATATGTTTATACGGTCAATTTCCGCAGGAGCGATAATGCCTACTCCAATAGAAACGGCTTCCTTTTGGATAATCTCGTAAAATTGCTCTCTTTTTGCTTCAGACAGTTTTTTTGAATCATCTATTCCAGGCAAATAAAAGTTTTCCGGGAGTATAACAGCTGCTGTTACAACGGGACCTGCAAGCGGGCCTCTTCCCACTTCATCAATACCTGCAATATATGTATATCCTTGCTTTCTTAGTTCTGTTTCATATGTGCAGAGCTCTACAAAACGGGCATGAAGCTGCCACTCTTTTTCCTTTTGCTTTTCCCATGCAGTTACGAGCTTTTGCACTCCGACTCTTTTGTCTTCTTTTATCGTCTCCCAGTAAGGGTCATTATTGTCTGTTATATCATCTAATCTAGCTTTTATTTCTTTTAATGTTCCATTTGCCACTGTTGAAACTTCCCTTCTCTCTCTTTATATCGTCCCATATTATGAAAGATTTAAGTACAAGTTATGTATCCTCAAAATCAAAAAAGAGAAGTGCCCAAAATAATGGTCAATTCTCTTTTTTAACAAGGTCAGACTCACCCAACTATTAACTATCGCTTTCGTCTTCCTCTATGAAATCTCTTGCTCTTTCGAATGTCAGCCTTCCGAATTTTTCGCTTCTGATTTCTCTGATGACCAGTTCAGTAACTTTGTCATAATCGACTACAGCGCCTCCTGTAAGGCAGCCTCTAACTACACCGATTTTGTCAAACAACTCAACGATATCCTCTGGGATTTCTTCAAGCTGGAACCGTTCCTTTAGCCTTTCAGGATACTCTTTCTCTAAAAAGCGCAAACCAAAAATAGCGATATCCTGCAAATTAAGAATGGTGTCTTTAATCGCACCAGTCAAAGCAAGCTTTAAACCTACTTCTTGATCCTCAAATTTTGGCCAAAGAATCCCTGGAGTGTCAAGCAGCTCTAATTCTTTTCCTACTTTAATCCATTGCTGTGCTTTTGTTACACCAGGAGTGTTCCCTGTTTTTGCGATATTCTTTTTGGCAAGCCTGTTGATTAATGTTGATTTGCCTGCATTCGGAATTCCGACAATCATTGCTCTGATTGCACGGGGTCTAATTCCTTTTGCTCGCATTCGGTCGAATTTCTCTGCAAGCAC
Organism: Bacillus sp. Au-Bac7; assembly: GCF_021341655.1. Taxonomy (NCBI): domain Bacteria; kingdom Bacillati; phylum Bacillota; class Bacilli; order Caryophanales; family Bacillaceae; genus Bacillus; species Bacillus sp. Au-Bac7. The sequence goes on from NZ_JAJTTG010000001.1 coordinate 1,426,141, forward strand.
CACATTAGCTAAAGCTGTGATTTCTTTCATTCCAACACCAGCCTGTGAGTTGATCGCTAATGCTTGAATGCCTTTTTCTTTAAAATAGGCAATCCATTCTTTCGTTCTTTCTCCATCTGCCATATCTGCCTTGTTCAGCAAAACAATCCTTGGCTTATGCTGGATGATCTCATCAATCATCGGATTTCTGGAAGATTGGGGAATTCTTGCATCCACCAACTCAAAAATAATGTCCACAAGCTTCAGCTTTTCTGTTACTTGTCTTCTTGCTTTGGCCATATGGCCGGGAAACCATTGTATCGTCAAAATATCCACCTCAGTTACAAGCTTGCTATATAAGCAAAGCCTTAGTTCACTATTTGTATGTCTGTTAACGGCCAGTAAATCACGCTCGTGTTGCCAAGTACTTTCTCATAAGACACTGTCCCAATATGGCGGCTGTCTTTGCTGTCACGGCGATTATCACCCATTACGAACAGTTCTCCCTCGGGAACTGTGCTTCTGCCGATTTTATCTTCGAGTTTAAAGGATTCTGTCAGCGGTCCGTCAGTCACCTGCTTTTTGTATTCATCTAAGTACGGCTCGTCATATGCTTTTCCGTTCACATACAAAACGTCGTCCTTATACTCTATTGTATCACCAGGCAAACCGATTACTCTCTTGATATAATCCTTTCCTTCAGGGGCATGGAAAACAATGATATCAAAGCGGTTAGGCTCGCTGATTTTGTAGTTAACCTTGTTAACAATCATTCTGTCTGAATTATGTAATGTGGGCATCATCGATTCCCCGTCCACTACGATCGGAGCAAATAAAAAGGAGCGGATCACAAAAGCCAATGCTACTGCGATTACAAGCGCCTTACCCCATTCCCATATCTCATTTTTCTTTTTCTTCTTTGCCATTTCGTTCACCAATCCTTGTTTTTAGTAAGCATCTCTTCTCCATGCCTTCTAATTGTAACTGTCTTAAGTTTATTAAAAGGCTTTTTTAAACAAAATAATGCTAAAGGACAAACCCTCTCCCTTTTATTGTAGCGAAATAAAAAGTCGAAGTAAAATGCCATGGTCCGTTCCTAATTAAATTATCATGCCTAATATAAGTACGGAAGAAAAAGGGTGAATAGCCAAGTTGCAATAAAAAAGAGCTTGTTGCAAAGAACAGGCTCTTTTTTGAAAATATTATCGAATTTCTTTAATACGAGCTTTTTTACCACGTAGGTTACGTAGGTAGTAAAGTTTAGCACGACGGACTTTACCGCGGCGAATAACTTCAAGCTTCGCAATTTTTGGTGTATGAACTGGGAATGTACGCTCAACGCCTACTCCGTAAGAAACTTTACGTACTGTAAAAGTTTCGCTGATTCCACCACCACGACGCTTAATCACAACACCTTCGTATACCTGAATACGCTCACGAGTACCCTCAACAACTTTAACGTGTACACGTACAGTGTCACCAGGACGGAACGCAGGAAGATCTGAACGAAGTTGTTCTTTTGTGATATCTTCTATTAATTTTTGCATCGTTTTCAACTCCTTCCAACAGACGCTCTTGCAGTCAAATCCTTGCAGCGGAACATCGTTATAAGACTTTCATTGCAGAAATACTTCTGCTCAAGTCACAAGTGTTATCTTAACATAAATAACTTAAGACATCAATATCTATTATTTGTTTTTCTGCAATTCATTTAATAGTTTTTGCTGTTTTGCTGTGAGCGGGTAATTTTCCAGCAAATCCGGACGTCTTTCAAGTGTTCTTTTCAGCGACTCTCTTTCTCTCCATTCGTCAATATGAGCATGATTTCCTGAAATGAGTGTATCCGGCACCTTCATCCCCCTGAAATCAGCAGGACGGGTGTAGTGTGGATGCTCAAGCAGTCCTGTGCTGAAGGAATCATTCACATGAGACGCCTCGCTCCCAAGTACTCCTGGAAGAAGTCTGACGACACTATCAATCACTACCATTGCTCCAAGCTCGCCGCCTGTAAGCACATAATCGCCGATTGAAATCTCATCTGTCGCTAAATGCTCGCGAATTCGCTCATCATAGCCTTCGTAATGACCGCAGATAAAAATTAAATGCTCTTCCTTAGCCAGCTCTTCCGCCTTTTTCTGTGTATAACGCTCGCCTTGAGGACACATTAGTACCACTTTCGGCTTAGTGCCGCTCTTTTTTTGCAAATCCTCAACCGCATCAAAGATCGGCTGAGGTTTAAGGACCATTCCCGCACCGCCGCCATATGGATAATCATCCACAGACTGATGCTTGTTATCAGAATAATCCCTGAAGTTAGTGACACCATAGGTCACCTTTTCTGCTTCTTTCGCTTTTTTCAATATAGAGCTGTTAAACACACCATCAAACATTTCTGGAAATAGTGTTAATACATCCACTCTCATTATGATAACAGTCCCTCCATTGGCTCGATAACAACTAACTTCTCCTTAACATCTACTTTCATAACAACTTCCTCGATATAAGGAATTAAAACTTCTTCTTTTTTACTAGTTTTGATGACCCATACATCATTCGCACCTGGTGTAAGAATTTCAGATATAACCCCTATCTCGTCTCCTTCAACTGTTACAACCTTACAGCCGATGATTTCGTGGAAATAGTATTCATTCTCTGCCAAGTCTCCTAAAAAGCTTTCAGGCACCTTTAAAGCGCCGCCTTTCATGTATTCCACCTCATTAACATTATCATAGCCCTCAAATGTCAAAAGGTTAAAGTTTTTATGAAGGCGATGTGTTTTTATTTTTAGTTCTTCTGGATCTTTTTTGCCTTCTCCAAATAGAAAAATCGTATTGCCAATCTTATATCTTTCGTCTGGAAAATCCGTCCGGGAAATGACACGCACTTCACCACGAATACCATGTGTATTAACAATCTTTCCTACATTAAACCATTTTTCCACTATTATCACCTCTAACGTATGTCTACAACTTTTCCATCTTTCAGGAGTATTGTTTTATGAAGCAAGGCCTCATCCCAAACATCTCCAACTTTTATATCAACAATGCCAGTAAGCTCTTGTTCTTTTAGTTCACTGCCCAATGGTAGTATATGTAATTGTGCTAATTGAAACTCTAGTGATTTCTTTTTTTCCTCTTTGTTGGCAAGTCTCTTGCTAATCTGCTGTTTAATAGCATTTGCAGGATGACTTTTAAGCAGCTTTTTTTCTTCAAACTTGAATTGTTCGCACTCCTTTTCAAGCTGAAGCAGCTCTTCTGTGAGTTTCTTCTCTAAGGCTTGTTTCGTTTGTTCGGTTAATATTTGTTTGACTGTGACAGTATGGAGAATCTGCATTTTTTCCTCCTATCCATGCACTGCTATTTTTAATGCTCGCAAAGCGTCAAACGGCATCCCACCAATACGCTCCCACTTCTAGTATAAAGAATCTGCAAAGAGATATAAACAAATAAAGGAGAAGGGTTCCCCCTCCTCCTTTATTATTCGCTAATTTCTAAAACCAGCTTTTTTTGCTGCTGTGAGCCAGCAGCGTAAACAATCGTTCGAATCGCTTTAGCAACCCGCCCTTGCTTCCCAATTACCTTTCCCATGTCATTCTTGTTGACAGAAAGCAAGTAAATGATTCGATTATCCTCTTCAGTAACTTTTATCGCAACATCATCCGGAAAATCCACAAGGGGCTTAACAATCGTTTCAATTAATTCCTTCATCTTCAAACGAATTACTTACCGTTTTTGATGTTGTGGAATTTCTCCATGATACCTTCGTTAGAGAAAAGGTTACGAACTGTATCAGATGGTTTTGCACCATTTTGTAACCATTGTAGAGCTTTCTCTTCGTTGATATCCACGATAGCAGGGTTTGCTACTGGATTGTAAGTTCCTACTGTTTCAATGAAACGTCCATCACGTGGTGAACGAGAATCTGCTACTACAATACGATAGAAAGGAGTCTTTTTAGCTCCCATACGTTTTAAACGAATTTTTACTGCCATTTTAAAAATGCACCTCCGAATAGTTTCACACAAGATAGTATAATATCAATAGTTGAACAGTTTGTAAAGTGTTTTTTCTTGTCAGACTAAACATTCTGTTCAAATTAATAAAAAACCGCTTGTTAACACCCTTAAAAAGGGTTAAATGGTAATTTAAACTTGCCTTTTTTCTTGCCTTTTTGAGTCATACCCGTCATTTGTTTCATCATTTTTTTCATGTCCTCAAACTGCTTCAACAGCCTGTTCACTTCAGGAACAGTTCTGCCGCTCCCTTTAGCTATACGCTTCCGTCTGCTTGAGTTGATGATTTCCGGGTGTTCTTTTTCTGCCTTTGTCATGGAGCGAATAATCGCTTCCACATGGCTGATTTGCTTTTCATCTACTTGGAGATTATCCAAGCCCTTGATTTTGTTGGCTCCTGGCATCATTTTCAGCAGCTCATCAAGAGGCCCCATGTTACGGACCTGTCCAAGCTGTTCTAAAAAGTCATCTAAAGTAAAGGAAGCTGTTTTCATTTTCATTTCCAGCTCTTTTGCCTTTTCTTCATCGACATTCATTTGCGCTTTCTCGATTAGGCTTAGCACATCACCCATTCCAAGAATACGTGATGCCATACGCTCTGGATGGAACGCCTCTAATGCATCCATCTTTTCACCCAAACCGACAAATTTAATCGGTGTTTGTGTAACAGAACGAATAGATAACGCTGCCCCGCCTCGAGTGTCACCATCTAGCTTCGTTAATACGACACCTGTCAGTCCAAGCTGCTCGTTAAAGCTGCTTGCCACATTGACTGCATCCTGACCTGTCATCGCATCAACTACAAGGAATATTTCATCTGGATTGGAAAGCTCTTTAATTTGCTTTAACTCGTCCATCAATGCTTCATCCACATGCAGACGACCTGCAGTATCGATTAACACATAATCATGATGGTCTTCTTTTGCTTTAGCAATCGCCTGTTTCGCAATCTCAACAGGGCTGACTTGATCTCCAAGTGAAAAAACAGGGAAATCGAGCTGCTTACCAAGTGTTTCGAGCTGCTTAATAGCCGCAGGACGATATATGTCTGCCGCAACAAGCAACGGCTTTCTATTATGCTTTTTACGCAGTAAATTAGCCAATTTCCCAGTTGTAGTTGTCTTACCGGCACCTTGCAAACCAACCATCATAATGACTGTCGGCGGACGGTTCGATACAGCAATCTTGCTTTGTTCTCCGCCCATCAGCTCCGTAAGTTCTTCTTTAACAACTTTAATGACCTGCTGTCCAGGAGTCAGACTTTTCATAACCTCTTGTCCAACAGCACGCTCACTGACTTTTTTAACAAACTCTTTGACTACCTTAAAGTTAACATCCGCCTCAAGCAATGCAAGTCGGACTTCACGCATCATTTCCTTAACATCCGCCTCATTTACTTTCCCTTTTCCGCGGATCTTTTGGATCGTATTCTGCAGTCGGTCAGCTAAACCTTCAAATGCCATTGCGCCGCCTCCTTAATCTAATTTCTCCAGCTCGCAAACTGCTTCCAGCAATGCTGAAACCGAAGGAGTATCATCCTTTAATAACTCTTTTATTTGAACAAAAAGAGTATTACGCTCTTGAAACTTTTGAAGTAAGAGTAATTTATTTTCATATTCTTCCAGCATTGCCTCAGTCCGTTTAATATTATCATAAACAGCTTGACGGCTAACGTCATATTCATCAGCAATTTCACCAAGAGAATAATCATCTAAATAATAAAGAGACATGTAACTTCGTTGCTTCGGTGTCAACAACGACTGATAGAAATCAAACAGATAATTCATTCGTGTTGTTTTTTCAAGCATCGAACAATACCTCCATGTTAAGTCAAACACCTTTACACCCTTATTGTACACACCAACAAAAAAGATGTCAACAGAAAAGCGGAAGGCGCCTGCTTATCGGCGACTAGCATAAGACGAGGTGGCCGAGAAGGGGTGCTCTTCCCCCTTCTTGGACAGCTTGGCTTATGACCTCGAGCCGATGGCGCCTGCAGCTGGATCAACAGAAAAGCGGAAGGCGCCTGCTTATCGGCGACTAGCATAAGACGAGGTGGCCGAGAAGGGGTGCTCTTCCCCCTTCTTGGACAGCTTGGCTTATGACCTCGAGCGGAAGACGACCGTTTAGCGGCGGAGAAACTGGAGGGCCTTGACTGAGATAAAGAGGAAACACGGCAAACAGAGTGAAGTGATGTTGACTTATCGCAGGGATGCGGAGATGCCCTGTTTATCCACATACGCACTGATACAATCCTATAAGTTAATTAGAAACATCAGCACACTCCTAAACAAAAAAAGCCCCGCTTAAGCTTTAGGAAAGCTTCAAGCAGGACTATTGTTTAAGCGGGTATGCCCGCTTCCTTATTATATCTTGACCATCTGTTAAGAATCATTACACCTGCTGTGATTAACAGGATTGGAATAATGATGGAGAGAAGGGAAACTACTCCGACGATAATGAATAGAATACCGCTTGTACGAGGCATTTTATTCATCATAATTACGCTAAACAAAGTTGCTGCGCAAGCAATTATGGAGAAGATAACAGGAAGCAACAGGAATTTTTTTCCTGCAACAATCAACTCATCAGCAAATTCCTCTCCTGTACTAGGAATGTTTTCGAGTCCTAAATCTTCTTGGTATGCAGGATCTGTATTATATGCATCTATTAAAGAATCTCTCAGAATATCCACCTTATCTATTTGCGTATAAAACACTAACGAAAGGAGAAATCCAATTAACAATAAAACAAACGAAACTATGCCTAAAATTCTTGGCGCTCTCAAATTAAGACTCATCTAAAAAAATCACCTCAAGTTTTATGTATGTAACCTCTTTCACAAAAAGGATTACACCCCTATGATAACATACTTTCTCTAGTACGTTCTTCTTATTTTTTGTTAATTATTCCAATATATAACAAAAAAAAGATCTCTTTATCAATGGTTTGACAAAAAGATCTTTAGTCCACTATATGTGGAATAAGATGATTAGGCTAGCTGTAATTCCCATCATTAGGGCACCGATTATTTTCATCCGTATTCCAGAAAGGCTGCGCAAAAATAGATTTTCCTCTTCTAATGTTATTGGATACGCTTCTTCCTCTAGCAGCCCTTTTTGTCCTAGCATATTGCCAAGATGCCATACGGAACTGCGTTGAACAAGTCGGCCTTTAATAGACAGAAACGCTCCAAACAACATGATAGTTATGAGAATCAGCTGTATGAACACATTATGTTCCTCCTTGCTTTCTTATCATATTTTGCACAGTCTTATTATCTGCCTTGCTGTTGTTTTTATAACACAAAAAAAGCTGTGCAGATATCACAGTAACGGGATGTCTGCACAGCTTTTGCTTATTCTTCCTCCGCTTCAACCAAATTGGAAAATAAGCCGTATACGTATTTTTCTGCGTCAAAGTTTTGTAAGTCGTCCATCTTTTCACCAAGTCCGACTAATTTAACTGGTATTTGCAGCTCATTGCGGATAGCTAGCACAATTCCACCTTTTGCTGTGCCATCAAGCTTAGTAAGCACGATTCCGCTTACGTTAGTCGCTTCTTTGAAAGTCTTCGCTTGAATAAGTGCATTTTGTCCTGTTGTTGCATCAAGCACTAGAAGCACTTCATGTGGAGCACCAGGGATTTCTCTTTCAATTACGCGTTTTACTTTTTCTAATTCATTCATAAGGTTAACTTTGTTTTGCAGTCTTCCAGCCGTATCACAAAGGAGGATATCTGCATTTCTTGATTTTGCAGCCTGCACAGCATCGTACATAACCGCTGCAGGATCGGAGCCGGCAGCTTGCTTAATAACATCCACTCCAGCACGCTCTCCCCATACTTCAAGCTGTTCAATGGCACCTGCACGGAACGTATCTCCTGCTGCAAGTACAACCTTTTTGCCTTCTGATTTATATCGGTGGGCGAGCTTGCCGATAGTTGTCGTCTTACCGACTCCATTTACACCAACAAAAAGAATGACAGTCAACCCGTCTTGCTGAACATTTATGGCAGAAGTTTCTTCCTCACCATTTTGATAGATAGCTACTAGCTTCTCTGAAATAACGGATTGTACTTCTCTCGGATCTTGTATATTCCTTTTTTTCACTTCGCTCTTCAGCTCGTCGATTAATTCCATTACTGTCTCAAAGCCGACATCTGCTCCGATAAGAATTTCTTCTAATTCTTCAAAAAAGTCCTCATCCACTTTGCGGTATCTGGACACTAAATCATTCACTTTATCGGAGAAATTACTTCTAGTTTTTGCAAGTCCATCTTTGAATTTTTCCGTAACCGTATTTGTCTGCAGAGACATTTTTTCTTTTAGCTTTTTGAAGAAACTCATTTGATTCCCACTTTCTCATTTAAAGTTGATTGATTATGTTGCAACAAGCTCACTTGTTTCACTTAAGCGAACAGAAACAAGCTTTGATACGCCTGATTCTTGCATTGTCACACCATATAGGACATCTGCTTCTTCCATTGTCCCTTTTCGGTGTGTAATAACAATGAATTGCGTTTCACTGCTGTAAGACTTCAGATAAGAACTGAATCTGAATACATTTGCTTCATCAAGGGCCGCTTCCACTTCATCAAGTATGCAAAACGGCACGGGACGAACCTTTAATATCGCAAACAACAAGGCAATTGCAGTCAAGGCTCTTTCTCCGCCTGATAGCAAGCTTAAGTTCTGCAATTTTTTCCCTGGAGGCTGTGCGACAATCTCTACACCTGTGTTCAGTAAATCGTCTGGATTTGTCAAACGCAATGCTGCATGACCGCCGCCAAACAACCGCTGGAACACGCCTTCAAAATGGCCTTGAATTCCTTCGAACGTTTGCTGGAACCGTTTTTTCATTTCGTCATCCATTTCGTCAATTACTTGGTAAAGGGTATCTTTTGCCTCTTCCAGGTCGGTCTTTTGCTCAAGAAGAAAATCATATCTTTCAGATATTCTTTCATATTCCTCTATCGCCCCAAGGTTAACTGTTCCAAGCTCTTCCATAGCCAGCTTAATCAGCTTCACTTTTTTACGGGCATCTTCTAATTCCATTGTTAGAGGATACTCTTCCTTCGCTCCCTCAAATGTCATCATGTATTCTTCTCTTAAGTTAGTGAGTCTTGAATCAAGTTCTACATCAATTCTGTTTAATTTTACTTCCTCGTCTTTAAGAGCTTGTACCATACCACGGTGTATGCGGCGTGTTTCCTTTACATCAAGATCGAGTTCATCAAGCTGCATTTGGAGCTGCAGGCGTTCTGCGCGGCGCTCGCCAATCAACTGAATAGCAGCAGCCTTCTCCTGCTGTTTTTTTTCAGCAGCATCCTCTAGATGCTCTTCACCTGAATGACTGTCTGTCATTTCAGATGTCAGCAGCTCGAGGTCTTCCTTCACAAGCTGCCATTTAGCTTCTGACTCTTCTAAATCAGAAGTTACCGTAGCCAGCTTTTCTGTTGCGTTGGAAAGCTGTTCTTTTTTTGCAGCGAAGGCTACTCTCAACTCGCCAATAGACTCTGCAACTTGTTCTCTTGATTGGCTTTGTTGATTTTTCTGTTCGGTCAATTGAGCAATCTCCTGCTCAAGTGCTTGAATGTTTTGCACAAACTCGCCAAGCTTTTCGTTCAGAAGCATTTTCCTGTCCTTTAAAGCTTGCTGTTCATCAAGGTAATCTGCCTTATTACGATCATATTGGGACAGCTTCTCATTCATTGTTCTTTCTTCGAATTCAATCTCTCTCTGTTCATCTTTAATGGATTGAATGGAGAAACGGATATCCTCTTGCTTTAATCGCAGTTCTTCTAACGCTGCGCTTTCTTCTTGCGTGGTGTTTTTCCCTTTTTTAAGCTGGTCCTCCAACTTTAAAGATGTCTTTTCCATCTCAAAGATTTTTGTCTTCAAGTCTTCCAATTCACCTTTACGTGTAAGAATGCTCGCTGACTTTTGCTTGATGGCTCCTCCTGTCATGGAGCCGCCAGGATTAACGATTTCTCCTTCTAGCGTGACAAATCTTGACCTATATTGCAGTGCCTTTGCCATTTCATTAGCGCCTTTTAAGTCTTTTGTGATAATGACATTTCCTAATAAATTCCCCATAATATCTTGGTACTTTGAATCATAGGAAATTAAGTCAGCTGCAACTCCGATAAAGGAGGAATGGCCTTGTACTAACCGAAGCTGAGATTCAGACAGCTTTTTGCCCTTAATAATGCTCATTGGCAAAAACGTTGCTCTGCCGTAGCCGTTTTTCTTTAAATAGGCGATTGCCTGGCGTGCATGCTGTTCTGCTTCCACAACTAGATGCTGCATGCTACCGCCTAAAGCAATTTCAATGCTGACATTATACTCTTTCGGAACGTTCATTAATTCTGCAACAGCACCATGTATCCCAGTAAGCGCCTTGTCTCTTGCCTTAAGAACTTCCTTAACACCTTGGAAAAACCCAGCATAGTCGTCCTCAAGCTCCTCAAGCATCTCTTTTCTTGATTTCGCCTGTTGAATGAACTGGTATGATTGATACAGCGATTTTTCAATTTTTTGGACTTTTGCCTTCATTTCATCCACTGCTAGCTGTTTTTGCTCGTATCCAGCAGCACTGTTTGCCAATTCTGCTTCTAATTCAGCCAATCTTGCCGTAATGCGGGCTTTCTCTGCCACAATCCGTGCTCTTTCCGACGTGAATTTTGCATTATCTTCATCTAGAAGAGAGGTTTTCCGAGTTTGTGATTCCAGCTGCTGGGTGATATAGCTGCTTTCGTTTTTTGAGGCAGCTTGTTCATTCAGCAACTCGATATAATCACTTTTCAAGGATTCAATTTTTTCTTCAAGATTAACATTATAAAGCTGCATTTTCTTTTCGTTGACTTTTAGCTCTTCCTCAATCTGGGTTGCTTCGCTCTTAAGCTGAGTCACTGAAAGAAGATGCTCCTCTTTTTGCTGCTTTAATAAAGATACTTTCTCTTCCAGCTCTGCCTTGCTTTTTTCAAGTTGTCCTCTGTTTTGTGCAGCGTTCTTTTTCCGTTCTTTCAGTACTTCTTTTCTGCCTTCAAGCTTTTCCAGTTCTTCACTTACAAGGAGCAGCACTTGCTGAAGGTCATTGATGGATTCATCCAATGCAGAAACGTCGTTCTTCCATTCTTCCATCTTAGCTTCCTTGCTTTGCAGCATAGAAAGAAGTTGGAGCTCTTTTTCCTTGTAGCCTTCAAGCTGTGCTGAAATAGCTTCGAACTTTTGATGAGCTTCCTCTATATCATGAACCATTAGCGCTACTTCAATTTGTTCAAGATTTTCCTTATGGTCAAGATACTCCTTAGCCATAGAGCTTTGAATCTTCAGCGGCTCGACTTGCCCTTCCAGCTCGTGGAGAATATCATTCACCCTGTTTAGATTCTCTTGTGTTTCTACAAGCTTGCCTTCTGCTTTCTTTTTTCTTGTCTTATATTTAAGCACACCAGCAGCTTCTTCAAAGATGGAGCGGCGATCCTCTGCCTTGCTGTTAAGGATTTCTTCCACTTTCCCTTGGCTGATAATCGAAAAAGCTTCTCTTCCAAGCCCTGAGTCCATAAATAACTCAATAATATCTTTCAGCCTGCAGGACTGCTTATTGATTAAATATTCGCTTTCCCCTGAGCGATAAACCCTTCTGGTTACACTCACCTCGTGATAGTCTAGCGGGAGAAACTGATCATCATTTTCAAGTGTTAAGGTTACTTCCGCAAAATTAACTGCCTTTCTGGAATCACTGCCCGAGAATATGACATCCTCCATCTTACTTCCTCTGAGGCTTTTGGCAGATTGTTCTCCTAATACCCAGCGAATTGCATCTGTTATATTGCTTTTACCGCTTCCATTTGGTCCCACCACTGCGGTCACACCTGGCACAAAATCCACTGCAATTCGATCAGCAAATGATTTAAAACCAACAACATCCAACCGTTTTAAAAACACTTACCTCACCTCCTAAACCCCTTTACTTTTTTGCATCATCTCTAGTTGTCTTTGGTTATTAAGAAAGCAAAGAATCAACAGTGATTTCGCTTTCTTCTTATAGGTGCTTTTATCAGTTTTTATCTGTCTTAGCATCTTTTGTCTTCAGCATAGTTAACGACATCTGTGCTGCATGCTGTTCTGCTTCTTTTTTAGAGCGTCCTGTTCCAGTTCCTAACTCCATATCATTTAAGAACACTTGGGATACGAACTCCCTGTTATGAGCAGGACCTTTTTCTTGCAGAATTCGATAGGAAATAGTCCCAACTGCGTCTCGTTGGACAAATTCCTGAAGCTGACTCTTAAAATCCATCACATGAGAAAAAGCACCGGAATTAATCTTCGGAAACACGACTTTCTCAAGGAAGACAACAACCTGCTCCAGTCCTTGATCCAGGTAAAGAGCTCCGATAAATGCCTCAAAAACATCCGCTAGAAGAGCTGGACGAGCTCGCCCTCCTGTCATTTCCTCTCCCTTGCCAAGCAAGACAAACTTGCCGAACGATTGATCATTAGCAAAAGAAACAAGTGACGGTTCACAAACAATTGCTGCCCGCAGCTTCGTCAGCTCACCTTCGCTCATCATCGGGAATTTCTTAAAGAGGAATTGAGAAACGGTAAGTTCTAATACTGCATCTCCTAGAAATTCGAGTCTTTCATTGTCTTCATGAGGCTTTCTGCGATGCTCATTCACATATGATGAATGAGTAAATGCTTGTTTTAACAATTTTTCGTTTTCAAACTGGATGCCCAGATTTTCTTGCAATTCTTTTAATTTTTTATCATTTGGACGTGTATGTCTCTTATCTTTTCCGTTGCCTCGCATTTTGCCTCCACCTTAGCACTAAGTTTACATATCAATAATAAGTTTAAGTAAAACAGATAAAAAACGCAAAGAAACTTGGAAAGTTTTTTCTCTCCAAGCCGTTCCTTTCAGATAGGCTGTCTTTTATATGCGCTTTTTGCTTATGAAATCCTTATTATTTTAAACTAACTTTCAGCCATTTGCCAGCATTTTTCTAACAGAGGCTTGTATAAGGTTCCATGCAAAAGTGCGCTGTACATTTTAATAAACTTCGACAGCATTAATTTCCCTATTTTTTTGCAATCTAAAAGCCCCGCTATTTAACGGAGCTTTTATTGGTTGGATTAACGATTACCTATGTAATTAACAGCATCTCCTACTGTTACAATCTTTTCAGCATCGTCGTCAGAAATCTCCATGTCGAACTCATCTTCAAGTTCCATAACAAGTTCTACTACATCTAGAGAATCTGCTCCTAGGTCATCTTTGAAAGAAGCTTCAGGCTTAACTTCTGACTCTTCAACTCCAAGACGATCAACAACGATTTTCGTTACGCGTTCTAATACATCTGACATTCTAGTCACCTCCCCTCAATGATTATAGAGCATTTCGAGCAAATAATAAATGCTCTTTTTATTACAAATGAAAAATATGCTGAAATAAGCTTTACGTTAAAGTATTTCTTGATTGCATCATTTTTATTAATATCAGCATATTTCAAATTTATTACATATACATACCGCCATCAATGTGGATTGTTTGCCCTGTAATATAGCCGCTCTCATCAGAAGCTAAAAATACAACTGCATTTGCGATATCATCCGGATCGCCGAATTTCGCAAGGGGAATTTGCGAAAGCATCGCATTTTTCACATCTTCTGGCAGTTTATCCGTCATATCTGTTGTGATGAACCCAGGTGCAACTGCATTTACAGTAATATTTCGTGCTGCAAGCTCTTTAGCAGTTGTTTTCGTTAAGCCGATAACTCCTGCTTTTGCTGCTACGTAGTTTGCTTGCCCGGGATTACCTGTTACACCGACAATGGAAGTAATGTTAATAATTCTTCCTTTTCTTTGCTTCATCATTTGTCTTGTAACACCCTTCGTGCAATGGAAGACGCCCTTCAAATTCGTGTTGATAACATCATCCCACTCTGATTCTTTCATGCGCATCAAAAGGTTATCTCTTGTAATACCAGCATTGTTCACAAGAATGTCCAGGCTTCCAAAGTGAGCAATTGTTTCTTTTATCATCTCAGCTACAGATTCGCCGTTTGAAACATCGCATTGGATTGCAATCGCATCTTTGCCAAGCTGTTTGATTTCCTCAACAACTTCATTAGCAAGAGCTGCACTTCCTGCGTAATTGACAGCTACGTTAGCTCCTTCTTTCGCAAGTTTTAAAGCAATCGCACGGCCGATTCCTCTAGACCCGCCTGTTACTAACGCTGTTTTACCATCTAGTTTCATATTATTCGTCTCCTTTTAACGCTGCTGCAACACTGTTGCTAGTTTCTTCATCATACACAGAATAAATGCGCACATTCCGGTCAATTTTCTTCACTAAGCCTGCCAACACTTTCCCAGGTCCAATCTCGATAAATGTATCAACACCTAATTCTATCATTTTTTGGATAGAATCCTCCCATAGAACAGAGGAATAAAGCTGTTCGATTAATTTTTCTTTGATTTCTGTTTTTGCGGAAAGTGGTGCTGCTGTTACGTTTGCAATTACAGGAATCTCTGCGTCGTTCATAGACAGTTCATCAAGGACGGATGCGAATCTTTCCGCAGCAGGCTTCATTAACTCAGAATGGAAAGGCCCGCTTACTTCCAACGGTATCGCCCGTTTTGCGCCAGCTGCTTTTGCTTGTTCAGAAGCAAGCTCAACACCTTTAACTGTTCCAGAAATAACGATTTGACCTGGACAATTCAGGTTAGCAAGCTGTACTGCGTTTCCTTCACTTGAAACAGCCTCTGTAACCTCTGTTAACTTACCGCGCTCAAGTCCCAAGACTGCAGCCATTGCCCCTTGTCCTGCCGGTACTGCTTCCTGCATGTATTCCCCTCTTTTGCGGACAGCATAAACTGCATCCTCAAAGGATAGAACATTAGCAGCCACTAAAGCAGAATATTCACCTAGGCTGTGACCTGCTACAAAATCTGCTTGAATTCCATGCTTTTTAAAGTGCTCAAGCAGTGCTGTACTTGCTGTAAGCAATGCAGGCTGTGTATTTTGTGTTAATGTCAGCTCTTCTTTAGGGCCTTCAAAGATAATGGAAGATAAAGAAAAACCTAATCTTTCATCTGCTTTTTTAAAAATTTCACCGGCAGGTTCAAAATTTGCCGCTAAATCCTTGCCCATTCCAACAGATTGGGAGCCTTGGCCTGGAAACATAAAAGCTATTTTACTCATTACCATCTTTCCTTTCTATGCTGGTTTGCTTGTTTTAGCATTACCCTTCATTTTCAATCGTTGTCTTGATAGTGCCGATTACTTCAGACTTTACAACATCTCTTGTCTGTCTGATGGCGTTGTATATCGCGTTGCTGTCAGAAGATCCGTGAGCTTTAATAACAGGGGCGTTAAGACCAAACAATGCTGCACCGCCATACTCAGAGTAGTCAAGCTTGTTCTTCAAGCCCCTTAGCTCCGGTTTCATTGCACCTGCTGCAAGCTTTGTCTTTAAACTGCTTGTCATTACTTCTTTAAGCATCTTAAACATGGACAATGCTGTTCCTTCAATAGTCTTAAGGACCATATTCCCAGTAAATCCGTCTGTTACAACAACATCACAGACACCGTCAAGCAAATCTCTTGCTTCAACATTCCCGATAAAGTTGATAGGGGCATTTTTTAACTCTTCAAAGGTTTTCTTCGTTAAGTCATTTCCTTTTTTCTCTTCTGTTCCGATATTTAAAAGCCCAACTCGCGGCTCGGCAATTCCAAGGGCTTTCTCCATATAGATACTTCCCATTATCCCGTATTGCACAAGATGCTCCGGTTTAGCATCTACATTTGCACCAACGTCAAGTAGCAAAAAGCCATCTCCGCCTATCGTTGGGAGTGTCGGTGCTAAAGCTGGTCTTTCAATGCCATTTATTCTGCCAACGACAAAAAGGCCTGTTGCCATCAATGCGCCTGTATTTCCTGCTGAAATAAAAGCATCGGCTTTTTGTTCCTTTACTTCATTTGCACATAAAACCATGCTGGCATTTTTCTTTCTTCGCACTGCCCGTGCAGGTTCATCTGTAGCAAGTATTTGTTCTTCCGTATGTAAAATAGATATTCTTTCTTTCTCCGTCAAGAAGGGATTAATTTGTTTTTCGTCACCAACAAGCAGAATTTCGATATCTGGAAAAGCTTGAACAGCTTTTATAGCACCAGCGACAATTTCCTTTGGTGCGTTATCTCCGCCCATTGCATCTAACGCAATTCTCATAATAATTTCTCCCAGTTATTTATTTTTTGACCGGTACATTTCAAAATGACCTTTAAAAACAAGTTCAGACTGCACATAACTGTTTACTTCGACTGTTGTTCTGCCACTTTTCTCGTCAATATTTGTTACTTTTGCTTTTGCGATGATACGTTCACCTAAATTGACAGAAGATGTAAAGTGGATATTAGCTTTAGCAGTAAGAGCCAAGTCATCATCTATTAAAGCAACAGCTAAAGAATTCGCCTGTGCAAACAAATGATGCCCTCTGGCAATACCGTTCCGCTTGAAAACATGCTCTGGCATGATTTCTAGCATAGATATAGCGTTGCTGTCTAATTCGACATCTATAATTTCTCCGATTACCTCTTCAATCGGCAATGATTTCACTTCATCCTCTAGTGTCTTCGTCGCAACCGTTTTTATCCTTTCCCTCAGCTCAGGAATGGATAATTCTAAACGATCTAATCTGATTGTCTGCACACTAACCGAAAATTTTTCCGCCAATTCTTCATCTGTAATGAAAGGTGTTTCTTTTATTGTTTGTACTAACAATGATTGCCGTTCTTTTTTGCTTCTTCTCATCTGCAACACCGTCCGCGCTATTAAGACTAGGTACTAATAGTAGTATATAATAAATAAAAGGCAGATTGCAAGCTGTAACTTTGCAATCTGCCTTTCTTCCATTCTCGTTTTAATCCAGTTTTTCTCCTGACATTACTCCCGTACGCTCGAGCATCTCCCTTAAAATGCGGTATTCATCAGACTCCCAAAACGCCTTCGAGTCGACAAGAACAGCGGCGTCATTTCTGGCTGTTTCAAGAACTCGATAGTCATGAACCATATCTGCCATCTTAAATTCTGGCACACCGCTTTGCTTCCTGCCAAAAAAGTCACCTGGGCCTCTAAGCTCCAAGTCTTTTTCGCTCAAAACAAACCCGTCGTTTGTTTCCGTCATAATTTTCATTCGTTCTTTTCCAACATCCGTTTTCGGATCTGCTATTAGCACACAATATGATTGAGCATCGCCCCGGCCGACACGGCCTCTAAGTTGGTGCAGCTGTGACAGACCGAATCTTTCTGCATCATAAATGAGCATGAATGTAGCATTTGGAACATTTACACCAACCTCGACTACTGTTGTGCTGACAAGAATCTGTGTTTCATTTTCGCTGAATTCCTTCATAATGGCATCCTTTTCAACTGCAGGAAGCTTGCCGTGCATGAGTCCAACCTTATAACGGTCTTGGAAAAAGGTCGCCAATGTTGTATGCACATCGATTGCATTTTGCACATCCAGCTTCTCTGATTCTTCTATCAGCGGACAAATGACATATGCTTGTCTTCCTTGGGAGAGCTCTTTCTCCATGAATTGCAGTATTCGTGTCAGCATATCATGTTTCACCCAGTATGTTTCAATCGCTTTTCGCCCTGCCGGCATCTCATCAATAATACTTACATCCATTTCTCCAAAAGCTGTAATCGCAAGCGTTCTTGGAATCGGTGTCGCTGTCATAAAGAGAACATCTGGACTTGACCCTTTCTCTCTCAGCACTCTGCGCTGTTCAACACCGAAGCGATGCTGCTCATCTGTAATAACAAGACCAAGTGATTGGAATTCGACATCGTCTTGTATAAGGGCATGCGTGCCGACTAAGATGTGTATATTTCCTTCTTTCAGCTCGCTTAAAAGTTCTCGTCTTTTTTTTCCTTTGACAGAGCTTGTCAGCAAAGCAACTCGGATTCCTACTTTTGAAAACATGGACGTAAGTGATTCTGCATGCTGCTCTGCCAAAATTTCAGTTGGAACCATTAAAGCACCTTGATGACCTGCAAGAATGGTTGCATACAAAACGATGGCAGCTACAACCGTCTTCCCAGAGCCTACATCTCCCTGTAAAAGCCGATTCATACGGTAATGACTTTTCATATCTTTTAATATCTCATTTACAACCCTTTTTTGTGCGCTCGTAAGGGGAAACGGCAGACCGTTAATGAAATCCATCAGCATATCAAGCTTATATTCCTGCTTCATTCCTTGCGAGTTTTCGCGCTCGTGCTTCCGCAATGCCTGCATTTTTAATTGAAACAGCAAGAATTCTTCGTAAACAAACCGCCTTCTAGCAAGCTTTAACTCTTCTCTACTAGGCGGAAAGTGGATGATTCGCAGTGCGTCACTTCTTCTCATCAGCTTATATTTCGCTAAAAGTGAATCTGGAAAAATTTCTTCTATTTCCTGCTCGAATTGAGTGAGCGCTGCTGAAATGTATTTCCTTAAAGCTTTAACCGTTATACTTCCTCTTACCGTATAAACAGGCTCAAAGTCTTGGGCTTTTTGGTTACTGCCGACTTGCAGATGTGTTGCCGTTATTGTTTGCCGGTGCTGATCCCATTTACCTGTAACGGTAATCAGCTCTCCTAGAGCCAGCTTGTTTTTTAAATAATGCTGGTTAAAAAAGACAGCACTAATTAAAACATTGCCTATTAGCACTTTCACCGTTAATCGGGATTTTTTGCGTCCGTGAAAGATTAGGGAAGGTTCACTATGGACCTTCCCTTCTACTGTCACCTTTTCTTCATGCTTCATATCTTCTGGATTACGGACACGAAAATCTTCATAACGATAAGGGAAATATTCAAGCAAATCATAAATCTTGTGAATTCGCATATCTTCTAACTGTTTTCTTGTCTCAGGTCCGACGCCTTTTAGCTGGTCCAATGGAAGATTTAAATTTTTATTCACTTTCCTGCTGCAGCATTACCGAAGATTTCTGCTTCCAGTCTCCGGCCAGTTGGTGTTGCTGCCAACCCTCCTTGCGCTGTTTCTCTTAAGCTTGACGGCATACTTAGACCAATGCGGTACATAGCATCGATAACTTCATCACACGGAATTCTGCTTGTAATTCCTGCAAGCGCCATATCTGCTGCTATCATCGCATTTGCTGCTCCCATTGCATTTCTTTTCACACATGGAACTTCCACTAGTCCAGCAACTGGGTCACATACTAGTCCAAGCATATTTTTTAACGTGATTGCCATCGCATTAGCGCTTTGTTCTGGCGTGCCTCCTGCCATTTCTACAATAGCTGCCGCTGCCATACCTGCAGCTGATCCGACTTCCGCTTGGCAGCCTCCAGCTGCACCAGAGATAGACGCATTGTTTGCAACAACAAACCCGAATGCTCCTGATGTAAATAAAAAGTTAAGCATTTGCTCCCTAGTTGGATTCAGTTTGTTTTTCACTGCAAATAATGTTCCTGGAACAACGCCAGCAGAGCCTGCTGTCGGAGTCGCACAAATCATTCCCATTGCCGCGTTCACTTCATTTGTTGCAACCGCTTTGCTGACAGCATCAAGGATTACTTCACCTGACAGGAAGTTGCCCTTATTTATATACTCTTGCATAAGCACTGCGTCTCCGCCAGTTAAGCCTGAATGGGAAACAACACCGTTAAGCCCTCGTTCAACTGCCTGCTCCATCACTGTTAAATTTGTATCCATTTGGGCAATAACTTGTTCCCTTGTTTTTCCTGTAATTTCTATCTCTTGCTCAATCATTATTTCTGAGATGGGCTTATTTTGCGTGTTTGCCATCTCTACAAGTTCCGCTACATTTCGAAACATCGTTCTTCCCCCTAGCTTAATCAACAATTCTTGTAACCTTTTCCATTCCTTCAAGGTCTTCTATTTCTTTCAGAATTTTTTCTTCTATATTTTGGTCTACCTCAATCGTCATTAAGGCAAGTTTTCCTTTTTCTTTCCGGCTTACTTCCATATGCCCAATGTTAATTTCATATTTTGCCAAAACATTAGACACTTTAGCAATCGCACCAAACCTGTCATTATGAACAACAAGAATGGCTGGATGATGCCCGGATAGCTTGAGTTGAAAACCATTAAGTTCTGTGATTTCAATCTTTCCACCACCGATTGAAATTCCGACAAGTTCCAGTTCACCGTCATCATCGCCTACACGAATTCTTGCGGTGTTAGGATGTTCCGGAATGGCCTCTTCTACATGAAACTGAACCTTCATTCCCCTTTGCTCAGCCAACTCAAGGGATGATTTTATTCTTTCATCAAAAGTATCAAAATCAAGAATACCTCCCACGATGGCAACGTCTGTTCCATGGCCCTTATAGGTTTCAGCAAATGATCCATACAGATGTACATCAACCCATTTCGGCTGTCTTTCAAACAAGCTTCTTGCCACCCGGCCAATTCTTGCCGCGCCTGCTGTATGGGAACTGGACGGGCCGATCATTACTGGTCCAATAATATCAAAAACGCTTTTATATTTCATATAAATAACTCTCCCTTAAACTGACTCGTGAACACAAAACAAACAATCTATATTATTCAAACGCGAAAAAACGTAAATTCTTTTAATATAATAACATAGGTTATGCAAGTTACGCCGATATTTCTTCTTTTTCCATTTCATTCGTTAAACACAAAAAAACCACTGTTTTAAACAGTGGAAAAAATCACCATGATTTTATTTTTTTGTTTATTCGACTGAGAAAATGAAGGAATACAGCGGCTGTTTACCGTCATGAATTTCCACTTCTACATCTTCAAACTTATCTTCTACAAAGGATACGATTGCTTCTAACTCTTCATCAAGGGCATCTTCCCCTTTGATGATTGTCAGTATTTCTGAATCTTCGTCAATCATCGTACTAAGCAGCTCTTTAGCAGATTGTGCTTTATCCTTGCCTTTAGCCACAATCTTTCCATCTGCTATTCCCATGAAGTCCCCTGTTTCTATTTGAAGTCCGTCAATTGTTGTATCTCTGACTGCATACGTTATTTGACCTGTTTTCACATGCTCTAACGCAGCAATCATACCTTTTTTATTTGACTCCATATCACTTGTCGGATTGAATGCAAGCAATGCGGACATTCCTTGCGGCACTGTTTTAGACGGAATAACTGCAACATCTTCCTCTAAAACCTGTGCTGCCTGTTCTGCTGCCATGATGATATTTTTGTTATTAGGCAGAATGAACACTTTTTTAGCATGAACCTTTTTCACAGCATTGACAATATCTTCTGTGCTCGGGTTCATCGTTTGTCCGCCTTCAATGACACTATGTGCCCCGATGCTGCGGAACATGTCAGCAATACCGCTTCCCATAGACACAGTAACAATACCGTATTCTTTTAGCTCCTCACGCTTTTGGGTTGGAGCATCAAAGGATTCCTTTGATCCTTCAACCAAGCTGCTGTGCTGTTCACGCATGTTCTCTATTTTCATCTTAATAAGATTTCCATATTTTTGCCCAAACGTTAGAACTTCACCTGGCAGATTGGAGTGGATATGTATCTTAACAACTTCATCATCTGCAATGACTAGCAATGAATCGCCGTATTTGCTTAAATCCTGTCTGAATTGATCCTCTGAGAACGGCTTGCCTTCCAGTTTATCTTCTTCAAGACGCACCATGAATTCCGTACAGTATCCAAACTCGATATCTTCTGTATTCATGAAGCCATGAACATTTTTATGGTGCTCAGCGTTAACAAGATCGTTCATAGAAACTGTTTGCTGTACTGTCTCTGGCAGCTCTTCTCCAGTCAGGACAGACAAGAAGCCTTCATAGACAAAAACAAGACCTTGGCCACCGCTGTCCACAACGCCAACTTCTTTCAGCACAGGCAGCAGTTCAGGTGTTCTGTTTAAAGACGCTTTTGCTTCTGTAACAACATCTGTCAAAACTTCTGTGATATCATCTGTCTTTTCTGCTGATTTAACTGCTTTTTTCGCCGCATCTTTTGCAACAGTCAAAATCGTTCCTTCAACCGGCTTCATTACTGCTTTATAAGCGGTTTCCACGCCGAACTGGAGGGCATTTGCGAACTCTTGCGCAGTGATGCTCTCTTTTTGTTCAATTGATTTTGAGAAGCCGCGGAATAATTGGGAAAGAATAACACCAGAATTCCCTCTGGCTCCCATAAGCAGTCCCTTTGAAAGGGATACTCCGACTTTGCCGATGTGGGACTGAATATTATTTTGAACTTCCTTTGCACCAGATGTCATCGACAGGTTCATATTTGTTCCTGTATCTCCATCGGGCACTGGGAAAACATTTAACGCATCTACATAATTAGCATTAGAGGATAAATGGTTTGCTCCCTGGATTACCATTTCGGCAAATCGCTTTCCTTCTAAGACTGTAATTGTCACTAAGATTTCCTCCTCACTACGGGTTCGTGACACGAACTCCCTGAACGTAAATATTAACCGAGTCAACGGCAAGTCCAACTGTTTTATTGAGTGTATATTTCACTTTAGATTGAACATTGTGCGCAACCTCGGAAATTTTCGTTCCGTAACTTACAATTATATACATATCAATATGCACTTCATCATCTACTTTTCGAACCATAACTCCGCGAGTGAAGTTTTCTTTTCGCAAAATATCTGTTAATCCATCTTTAATTTGATTTTTTGATGCCATCCCAACAATGCCATAACAATCAACAGCAGCTCCTCCTGCGATTGTTGCGATTACTTCTGTTGAAATATCAATTTGTCCGAAATTTGTTTTTAGTTCAATGGACATGAGTGTTCCCCCTTTGGAATTGCTCCTTGACTAATGACATTTTACTATAACACACTGCTTTTTGAAAGCTATTGTTGAAAACCTTTTATTTCTGGCTATAAAAAGCTTTCCAGCCTTTTACTATTTGGAAATTAATGCAACAGACTTAGCGTTTTTTTGTCTGTTTAAGCTGATTTCGCGCTCTCCAATTATATTTTTTTCTTCTATTGTTTCACTAGATTACAACAATATACACACTGCTTTTTTCTCCCTGTAAAAAACATGTCAAGGAAATTTTCTTGAAACCTTCCATCACAGCTATTGCATTCATGTCCGTTGTATGATAAATTATTAAAGTATCTTTGTGAGGACTATTTAGGATATTTCTCAAGATTAATGCTATCTATGAATTTTTAAAGCTCGTTTATGATGAGTTTTGGTTATAAGGAGGGAAATATACATGCCACGTAAATGTGTTGTAACTGGTAAAAAAACAACTACAGGTAATGCTCGTTCCCATGCGATGAATGCTAACAAGCGTACTTGGGGAGCAAACCTTCAAAAGGTTCGTATTTTAGTAGACGGTAAACCTAAACGTGTTTGGGTTTCTGCTAGAGCTCTTAAATCTGGTAAAGTTGAACGCGTATAATGCGAAAATAAAAAAGGACACATTGCTGTCCTTTTTTATTTTTGTCTAAATTTTCAAATGAAGTCGGTCTATTTTGTACAGACAACACTAATCTAAAAATGAAAGGTTGTCTGTACAAAAAAGAAATGCTTCCCATACTGGTGTTTATTCTTTTTTGAATGTTCCTAACATTGCACGGACAAGCCCGCCTAAAAACTTAGGCAATTTAATGGTATAAAATCTCATGAATACCGTCCCTCCTTCAACATTAGCAAAAAACCGCAAACTCGCTACAACACACTACATGCTATTCAAAAAATCCAAAATGAGTACATATTTTTTCCATCATTAATCATGACTCCTTACCACCATTAATATGCCGCTCGCAAATGAAAAAGTACCATAATCCTCAATAATTTCATTGCTGATACACAATGTGCTGCTGACAGGAAGATCCCTATCATTTAAAGGATATTTGAAGCCTTGTAA
Source organism: Bacillus sp. Au-Bac7 (assembly GCF_021341655.1). Lineage (NCBI taxonomy): Bacteria > Bacillati > Bacillota > Bacilli > Caryophanales > Bacillaceae > Bacillus > Bacillus sp. Au-Bac7. The sequence continues at coordinate 1,450,029 of NZ_JAJTTG010000001.1, forward strand.
AGTTAGACCAGTTATTTCAGATCCGTACGGAAAAAAAGACACATAGCGGCGGCTTTCCTCTCTTTTTAATTTATAAGTGCCTGCATTGACTATTGTGACGATATTTTTCTTATCTATTATTTCAATCGTTACATCAGGATGCTCGGTTAAATACTTAAGCAATAACTGGAGATTCGCAATCGTATGGTCTAATCTCCCTCCAGTTGCTCCAAATAGCCTTATAGTGGACGCACCGAAGCTTATAGCCCAGTTGATTGCAAGTTCCATATCTGTTTCATCCTTTTCCGGCTTAAAGGTTTTTAACTCATGTGAATGGCTGCTAATCCGTTGTCTTTCGGCATCTGTTACAGAGTCAAAATCGCCAAACGATGCAAAGATAGGAATATCTCTTTCCACTAAATATAGAGCTCCCCTGTCCACACCTACCCATTTGCTGTTATCTTCCATATATCCAGGCAATGACGGTATTAGACCGGCTGGACCGCCTGCCATAATATTAATTTTCACGTTAGTTCCTCCCTTTAGTTAGCAAAAAAAGAGCATGGGAATTACATCCATGCTCTTTATTAATTTGATTAATATTTCGGCTTCCTGTCTTTTAGTTCTTGCAAGAAGTCTTTATAATGCTCATAGCGGTACTCTTGAATATTACCAGCGTCGACTGCCGCCTTAACAGCACATTTCGGCTCAGACAGATGCAAGCAGCCTCTAAACTTGCAAGCTGCGCTTGTGCTTTCTATTTCAGGGAAACAATAATTTAAATCCTCCAGCTCCATTTCATCCTCAAACTCTAAGGAACTAAAGCCCGGCGTATCTGCTACTAGAGCATCTCCGACAGTTATGAGCTCCACATGGCGGGTAGTGTGTTTACCCCTTCCTAAATGGGATGATATTTCATCTGTTTTTAAACTTAAATCTGGACGGATTGCATTTAAAAGAGACGACTTGCCAACACCTGATTGGCCTGCAAATACGGATATTTTTCCACTTAGTTCAGGGAGCAGTGTTTCAATACCCTGCTCTGTTTCAGAAGAAGTAAGGATGACCTTATAGCCGACTTGCTCATAGTAAGCAGCATATTCTTTCATCCTGTTTGCTTCTTCCTCACTCGTCAAATCCATCTTTGTGATACAAATAACAGGATCAATCCGGTTGAATTCGACTAATGCAAGAAAACGATCCAGCAATGCAGTGCTGAAATCAGGCTCCACACTGGAAAATACAAGTATTGCCTGATCAACATTGGTAATCGGGGGTCGAATCAGTTCATTCTTGCGCTCCTTTACCTCTAAAATATAACCATCTGTCACATTCTCTGCCTGAAATACTACTTCGTCGCCTACTAATGGGGTGATTTTATTCTTGCGGAATACACCCCTGCCTCGGCACTGTGTAATCTCTCCATCGCTAATCACATAATAAAAACCGCTTAATGCTTTAATGATTTTGCCTTCTGGCATAGATTATAACGCTCCTTAACCTGGATATGGCACTTCTTCATCAATGATGACACTTTGATCACGAAACACGCGATAGTAGCCCTTTCCGCCTTCTGGAATTCTTAGTGTAATTGTCTTTTTTGTCGTTTCCGTTATAGAAAAGGTATCTATTGGCTCTGTCATATTATTTTCCAAATCGCCAATATATATTTTTACTTCTTGCGCTTTCGGCTGTCCGTCTTCTGTCATTTCAGTCGGTTCAAATGGTATCGTGATTTCCTGTGTTACTTCTTTAGGGGGCACTTCTTCCTTACCCTTTGAAAGCACAACAGAAACTTGTGCGCTAATCCGCACATTTGTACCCGCTGCCGGTGTTTGAGAAATGACTTTTCCTTCATCGACGGTGTCGCTGTATTCCTCCGTGAAGGTCACCGCTAAATCTTGTTCATCAATATAATCATTGACTTCTTTTTTTGTATAACCAGCCAAATCTGTCAGTTTAATAAACTGTGCTCCTTTGCTGATCGTAAATTCTAACTCAGCATCTTCCGGAACGACTTCGTCTCCTTTTTCAAAATCTTGTTCAAGGATAGTTCCAGAAGGCTGTGATTCATCGAATTCCTCCACTTTGCTGATGTTCTTAAAGCCCTGCTTTTCCAACAGCTTCACAACATCTTCATATTCCCTGCCGACGTAATCATCCAGTTCATACTTCTCTTTCCCTAAGCTTTCATAAAGGGTGATTGATGCACCTTGTTTCGCATTATTGCCTGCTTTCGGTGCTGTGCGGATTATAGAACCTGCATCCACTTCTTCATCATTTAGTGTCTTGATTTCTCCGATTTTAAAACCAGCTGCTTCGAGTTCTGATATTGCTTCATCTTTTGTCGAACCTGCAACATCAGGGACCGCAACTTCCTCAGGAATGTAAATGGCCGGAAAAAGTGTGATTGTCAGTATGGCGAGAATAACTAAAACCAAAAATGTAGAAACTAACGCAATCGTCAGCTTTTTCCCTTTCTTTTTCGGCTTTTTTTGCTTTTTCTCTTTGCCTGCCTTCTCCTTCGGTTCTTCCTTTGCATGCTTTTCTTCCTTCGCATGTACAATTGTTTCGTCTAAGTTAGGAAAGCTGCGGTCATCGGTAATAATCGGAATAGCTTTCGTTGCTTCATCATCCACCGGGACATGAAATTTCGGTTCATTTATCCGTTCCGGGTCAAGTGCTGTCCGCAAATCCTCTTGCATTTCTTCCATGCTGCTGTAGCGGTGGAATGGATCTTTTGCAGTTGCTTTTAAGACAATGTTCTCCACACTTTGCGGAACCTCACTGTTCCATCTCCTGACACTCGGCGTTTCTGACTGGAGATGCTTCAAGGCGATGGAAACTGCTGATTCGCCTGAAAACGGCAGTCTTCCTGTCAGCAGCTCAAACATGACTATCCCCAGTGAATATATATCCGACTTTTTATTGGCCATCCCGCCTCGCGCCTGTTCTGGTGATAAATAATGGACAGATCCGAGTACCGAGTTTGTCTGCGTAATGCTCGTTGCACTCAATGCCATCGCTATGCCAAAATCTGTGATTTTAACATTGCCATGGTTATCAATTAAAATATTATGGGGCTTTATATCCCTGTGGACAATATTGTTTTGATGGGCATGAGAAATTCCGGATGTCAGCTGTCTCATGATATCTAATGCTGTTTCAATAGGCACGGGAGAATGTTTTTGTATGTATTGTTTTAAGGTGTCTCCTGCCACATATTCCATGACAATGTAATAGATGTTTCCTTCTTCGCCGACATCATAAATATTGACGATATTCGGATGAGCCAAACTGGTGGCCGATTGTGCTTCTCTGTGAAAACGACGGATAAATTCTTCATCATTGACGAAATCCAGACGCAGCATTTTCACTGCTACATCACGGTCAAGAATCATATCATGGGCAAGATAAACATTGGCCATTCCCCCGCCGCCGATCATATCAATTATCTTATAGCGACCACTTATCCTTTTGCCTATCATCATCTTGCTTCACCTGCTTTATTACCGTCAAAAAATTCAAGGATAATGACTGTTATATTATCTTCGCCGCCATTTTTATTGGCTGTTTCAATTAAATACTCAGCCTTTCGTTCTAAAGTTTCTGGAGCTCCAAGCACTTCCTTAATCTCCTCGTCTCCCACTTTATTAGATAAGCCGTCCGAACAAATGAAAATAACATCTCCCTGTTCAAAAACAATCGTAATCACGTCTATGTCAAGCTGCTCATCTGTGCCTAGCGCCCGCAGCACAACATTTTTTCGCGGATGATGCTCAGCATCCTCCTTCGTGATCTGTCCCATCCTTACTAGCTCATTCACAAGGGAATGGTCCTCTGTAAGCTGCTTAAAGCCGTCCTCGTTATAGAGATAACAGCGGCTGTCGCCGACATGGGCAATCGTAGAAAAACTGTCTGTACTGATAACAGCTATAATCGTTGTCCCCATCCCATCACATTCCGGGTTTTCTTGGGCATAACGCAAAACAATCTTGTTGACTTCAAGAATATGCGATTTTAACCAGTTTTCAGCTGCATCTGCTGTTATGATTGCTTCCGCATTCTCCCAAAAGTTAGCTAGATTTTCAACAGTTAAACGGCTTGCAACATCACCAGCACGGTGGCCGCCCATACCATCGGCTACGATGGCAAGGCGCTGTCCGGCTTTGTTGAAGCAAATCGCTCCACTATCTTCATTATGCTGTCTGACTTTCCCTTTATCTGTCATGAATATTTGACTCAAAAGTTATCACCTCGTCTCTTCTTGTCTCTCCTTCGCGCGAAGCTGGCCGCAAGCAGCATCAATGTCTGAACCTTGTTCTCTGCGGATTGTTACATTTACACCACGGTCTTTTAACGTTTTCTCAAACAAGAAAATTTGATCTCTTGGTGTGCGAACATAATCGCGTTCTGGAACATAGTTAACAGGTATTAGATTCACGTGGCATTTAACCCCTTTTACAAGTTTAGCCAATTCTTCCGCATGTTCTACCTGGTCATTAACATTTCCGAATAAACCATACTCAAAGCTTACTCTTCGTCCTGTTTTATTAATATAATAACGGATAGCATCCATTAATTCAGGAAGCTTATACGCTCTGTTGATTGGCATAAGTCTGCTTCTAATTTCCGTATTTGGAGCATGCAGAGAAACGGCAAAGTTGATTTGCATGTTCTGGTCGGCAAATTCATAGATCTTCGGAATGATACCACTTGTCGAAACCGTGATATGTCTAGCACCGATATTTAATGCTTTATCATGGTTAATGATTTTTAAGAAGCTGAGCATGCTGTTGAAGTTATCAAAAGGCTCACCAATTCCCATGATTACGACAGAGCTTACACGCTCATCCAATTTATCAAGGGCTTGCTGTACTTTTACGACTTGAGCAACAATTTCTCCTGCTTCTAGGTTTCTTTTTAATCCGCCAAGGGTAGAAGCACAGAATGTACAGCCGATACGGCAGCCGACTTGTGTCGTTACACATACAGAATTACCATAATCATGTCTCATTAAAACTGTTTCAATGGAATATCCATCATGAAGTTCAAATAAAAATTTAATAGTACCATCACTTGATGTTTGTTCAATAATCGTTTTTAATGTTGTAATTGTGAAATTCTCTTCTAAAAGCAAACGGAGATTTTTCGACAAGTTAGACATATCTTCAAAGGAAGTAACCCTTTTTTTATAAAGCCATTCAAAGATTTGTTCTGCTCTAAACGCTTTTTCATTATGCTCTTTTAACCATTCTCTCAACTCGTCCAATTGCAAAGAGTAGATGGATGGGATTGTCGGTTCTGCTGTTTGTTTTCTTCTTGATGATTTTACTTGTTCCATTTTATTGCACCTTCTTTCTTAATGCCGCAATATAAAAGCCATCAGAGCCAAAATATTGTGGTAATACCTGCAGTTCATGCCCATTTGCATATTTCTGAATAGATGCGGGCAATCGTTCCACTAAACTTGTATCTTTTTCAAATTGGTTATTTGTTTGCAAAAATTGTTCCAGCACTGCTTCATTCTCGGCTTTATCAACAGTACAAGTGCTGTAAACCATTGTACCGCCCTTTTTTAACAATGGAGATAATGATTCAAGGAGCTGAAGCTGTATCGCATGAAGACGGCTGACATCCTCTTCTTTTTTTGCGTATTTAATATCAGGCTTTCTCCTCATTACCCCAAAACCGGAGCAAGGGGCGTCAAGCAGAATTCTGTCAAAGGATTCTTTCTCCAATACTTCAGGCAAACGACGGCTGTCCATCGCTTTTGTGTTAATATTATCCAAATGAAGTCTTTGGGCATTTTGCTGAATAAGTTTCACTTTATGCTCATGCAAATCAACAGACAGCACATTGCCACCATTTTGAAGCTTTTCAGCTATATGAGTTGATTTGCCTCCTGGTGCAGCACATGCATCCAGGACAGTTTCGTCTCCATCCACATTAAGAGCATAGGCAACAATCATAGAACTCTCGTCCTGAATTGTCAACAAGCCTTGCTTAAAGCAGTCAGAATTAGCGAGATTGCCTTTTAGTCCTTGGATGCCTTCAGGAATAATGTCGCTTGCTGCAACTTGATAGCCTTCCTCCTCTAACATACGCAAACATTCACCGACTGTTGTTTTGGTTGTATTGACCCGTGCTGTCTGCACAGGAGCAGTTAAGTTAATTTCGCACATTTTTTTTGTGTCTTCAAAACCAAGCTGATCTATCCAGCGTTTAACAAGCCACAAAGGATGACTCATCTCAATGGAAAGCCTTTCGGCTGGATCCTTAATGGAATCAAAGGCAGGAAGCCCTTTTCTTTGGATATTGCGAAGAACACCATTTACAAGACCTGCTATTCCTTTATGACCTTTTCTTTTTGCAATCTCAACTGCCTCATTGATAGCAGCATGATCTGGAATACGATCCAGAAATACGAGCTGATATAAAGTCATTTGCAAAAGTGTAATGACCCAGCTTTCCATCTTTTTCTTGTTTGTCAAAAAGGTATCCAAGTAAAAGTCCAAGGTCATTTTCCGCTGCAGTGTGCCGTAGACGATTTCTGTCAAAAGCCCGATATCCTTTTGCGGTATTTCATTTTTTTTAATGCTGCTGTTCAACAGCAGGTTGCTGTATGCCTGGTTGCTGTTAATGCTCTCTAAAATTTCGAGTGCTGCTTCCCTGACGTTTTTCTTTTTAGTTTTCATTGATAACTCCTAATATTTCCTTGACAGCAAGCTTCGCACCTGCACCACGCAGGAAAACGTCAGCTGTCATTTTTTTCTTGCCTGCTGGCTGAAGTTCTGTAATCTTTATGAACGAACCGCTGCCAGTTGCTACGATTAGACCGTCTTCCTCAATGCTTACAATCGTGCCTGGAAGATCATCTGTCTGTCTAGCTATTTTTTTTGCTCCCCATATCTTCATCGGCTTACTTTCGTATTCTGTAAAGGCAACAGGCCACGGATTCATGCCGCGAATTTTATTGTATATCTGCTCTCCTGATGACGACCAGTCGATTCTTTCATCAGATCTTTTTATATTTGGTGCAAATGTCGCCTTCTCGTCATCTTGAGGAATCGGTGTTAATTCACCGGCAATCAGCTTAGGTAAGGTGCTGGACAGGAGCTCACTGCCAGTTTCACTTAGTTTATCATGCAATGTACCAACTGTATCTTCTTCCTCAATCGGCACTTCTGCAACAGTCAGGATGTCTCCCGCATCTAGTTTTTCCGCCATGTACATGATGGTAATACCAGTTTTCTCTTTCCCTTGAATAATGCTGTAATGGATTGGCGCTCCGCCTCTAAGTTCAGGCAACAGAGACGCATGGACATTAATACAGCCCAGTTTCGGAGCATCAAGAAGCTCTTTCGGCAAAATTTGACCGAAAGCAGCTGTCACAATTAAATCAGGATTCAAAGCGATTATTTGCGCTAATTCTTCAGATTGACGTATTTTCTCTGGCTGGTAAACAGGTATACCGTGCTTTAATGCTTCAACTTTTACTGGTGGAGGAGTAAGCACTTTTTTTCTGCCAACAGGGCGATCAGGCTGTGTGACAACGGCAATAACTTCATAACCGTCCCCAATGATGCGCTGCAAAACCGGCACGGAAAAGTCAGGCGTTCCCATAAATACTATTTTCGTCATCAGCTCTCCACTCCTTCAAGTTCATCTTCTTCTAAATATCTAGATACTTTGGAAGTAAATAACACTCCGTCCAAATGATCCATCTCATGTAAAATGGCTCTTGCCAAAAAGTCCTCTGCTTCAATCGTAAACCATTTCCCTCTGCGATTTTGTGCTTGGACTTTAATGGAGTATGGTCTGCTTACTTCACCGAAAAGGCCTGGAAAGCTCAAGCAGCCTTCTGGTCCAGTTTGTTCACCGTCTGCAGACAGCAGCACAGGATTAATAAGTTCAATCGTTCCAGAACCATCGTCAATATCAACAACTGCAATGCGTTTTCCTATGCCAATTTGCGGAGCTGCTAGCCCAACACCGTCAAATTCTAGCATTGTATCATACATATCATTTAGTAATTTTGCTAACTTTTTGTCAAAAACTGTTACTTCCGTACACGGCTGTTCTAAAACCGGATCAGGAGACAGCACTATTTTTCTTACAGACACTGCTTTTCCTCCAATAACTTTTATATCTAAAAATACTTTTTTATTTTAATAATGCTATCACATTAGTATATAAGGATTAACATCTATCGAAATTTGTAAACCATTTGTGCTCATTTCACCTTGATAGTGATCTAAAATCGACTTCAATACCTCTTTCAGGTTTGGTTCCTGTTTGTATTTTATCAGACACTGATACCGATATCTATTTTTTATTCTGGAAATAGGGGAAGCAACTGGTCCTAATACGACCGTCTTAGGAGAAAGCTTATGTCGCACGACTTTCGTAATTTGTTCCGTTACGGCGACTGTTTTCATCAGTTCCTCATGGCTGACAGTTATTAGTGTTATATAATAGTAAGGAGGATAGGAGTGGTTTCTTCTTATCATCATCTCACTCTGATAAAAGCTGTCATAATCTTGCTGGCTTGCCAATTCAATACTGTAATGGTCCGGTGTGTATGTCTGAAAGATTACTTCCCCTGCCAATTCATGCCTGCCAGCCCGCCCGCTGACCTGGGTTAGAAGCTGGAATGTCTTTTCTGAAGATCGAAAATCAGGCAAATGCAGCATCGTGTCTGCTGAAAGCACTCCAACTAACGTGATTTTCGGAAAATCCAGCCCTTTGGCAATCATCTGTGTTCCTAACAATATGTCTGCATTGCCCTCTTGAAACTCTCTTAAAAGCTTCTCGTGTGAACCTTTGCGACTTGTTGTATCAACATCCATGCGAATAACTCTTGCTTCTGGCAGCACTTTAACGAGCTCTTCCTCAACTTTTTGCGTTCCTGTGCCGAAATAGCGAATATGCTCGCTGTTGCACTCAGGACATTGAAGCGGCGTCTGGTCTTCATAACCACAGTAATGGCATTTCATCTGATTAGAAAAGCGATGATAAGTTAAGCTGATATCACAATGAGGACATTTTACCACATAACCACAATCACGACACATGACAAACGAAGAATGACCCCGTTTATTCAGGAACAATACAGTCTGTTCCTGTTTTTCAATGCGCACTTTAAGCTTTTCTAACAGCACCCGTGAAAACATGGAGCGGTTTCCTTCTTTAAGCTCTTCCCGCATATCGACAATTTCAACTTGCGGCAGCGGTCTGTTATTCATTCTGCTCGGAAGCGACAATTGGGTGTAGACACCCTTTTGCGCTCGGGCGAAGCTCTCCAGTGACGGTGTAGCACTGCCAAGAACAACAGGACAGCCATGACGTTTTCCTCTTTCAATCGCTGCATCTCTTGCATGATATCTTGGGTTTTCTTCTTGCTTATACGTCATCTCATGTTCCTCATCGATGATGATAATTCCAAGATTCTCAAACGGAGCGAATATCGCGGATCTGGCACCTACTACTACCTTCACTTCTTTACGTTGGATTTTTCTCCACTCATCATACTTTTCTCCGACAGATAATCCGCTGTGGAGGACCGCTACCTGGTCGCCGAACCGTCCTTTAAAACGATTAACCATTTGCGGAGTTAAAGCAATTTCTGGAACGAGAACAATGGCTTCTTCTCCTTTTTCAAGGACATTTTGAATGGACTGCAGATAAACCTCTGTTTTGCCGCTTCCTGTAACGCCATACAGCAAAAACACTTCATGCTTATCATTCCTAATGGATGAATGGATTGGCTCGATTGCTTTTGCCTGCTCGGCTGTTAAGGTAAGTGGCTCTGTTTTGGCAAATTGCCTTTGCTCGTATGGATCACGGTAGATTTCCATGTTTTTTTCAGCTAAGACTTGCTTCTCCACAAGGCCTTTTACTGCAGAACTTGAAATTTGTAATCTTTCAAGCAATTGCTTTTGTTCAATCGGATCTCTGTTTTCAATAAAAAACTCGACCACTTGCTTTTGTTTACTTGCTTGCTTAGACAAAGAATCTGCATATCTTTGCATTTCACCTGCACTCATCAGCGGAATGATATGCTTTGTTTTTTTCTGCTTTCCCCTTGATTGGACTTTATATTGAACTTCCACAATACTGTCTTTAACAAGCTTCTGAATCGCAGGAATCGAAGCATGCTTTATCGCTTCCTCCCAAAGCACTGTCTCTTCGTTTTTAAAAAGCTGTCTTAGTCCTTCAGGCAGCAAAAGTTCCCTGTCTTCCTTTATAAGTTTAAGGCTTCGTTCGTATTTCGCTTTTAATGCAGGTGGCAGCATTACCTGATAGGCAGAGATTTTATAGCATAATGTTGTTTTGGAAAGCCAGTCCCCAAGCAATAGCAGCTCTTCATTTAACACTGGAACAACATCCATCGGTTCAATCACTTTTTTCAGTGACTTAAAGGATGATGTCTCTTCTATGGATTCAACAAATCCCTGCACCTTTCTCGGTCCAAACGGCACAATCACCCGCATTCCTGGCTGAATGACTTCTTCCAAGTGCTCTGGTATTAAATAGTCAAACGGCCTGTCCGTTTGCTTTGCAGGCACGTCCACAATTACCTTTGCAACACTCATTTTAAATCTCTTCCTTTATTTTATAAGCTTGCTCGAGAATCTTTTTTGCGACCTCATCCTTTGTCATAAGAGGCAGCTCATCCTTTTCGCCATTGCGTTTATAGATGGTCACTAGATTTGTATCTGTGCCAAACCCCGCTCCTGCAGCAGTTATATTGTTGGCTACAATCATGTCAGCATTTTTCCGGTTGAGCTTTTCACGGGCATATTCATCAACGCTCTGTGTTTCAGCAGCAAAGCCGACCAGCACTTGATTGGTTTTTCGTTTTCCCAGCTCCAGCAAAATGTCCTTTGTTCTCGTAAACTCGATCATTTCTGTGCCGTCTTTCTTTTTAACTTTATGCTCATGTGCCAAGACAGGCTTATAGTCGCTGACTGCAGCAGTTTTCACAATAATATCGGCATGATTGCTGTTTTCCATAACTCGCTCGTACATTTCCTCCGCACTTTCGACAGGAAATACTTCCGCTTCTTTAGGAGGTGTCAAATGAGTAGGTCCTGTAACAAGAATTACTTTTGCTCCCATTTTGATTGCCTGCTTCGCTATACTGTAACCCATCTTTCCAGTTGAATGGTTGGAAACAAACCGCACTGGGTCAATTTTTTCCCGGGTAGGTCCTGCTGTTACCAAAACCGTTTGCCCCTCGAGCAGCTTCTTTTCCCCTTGAAAATGAGCCTCCATATGCTCAATGATTTTTTCCGGCTCTTCTAATCTGCCTTTTCCAACATAGCCGCATGCTAAATAGCCTTCTCCTGGATTAATGAAACGGTACCCGTAATCATACAATACTGCTATATTTTTTTGCACGGCTGGATGATCATACATATGCACATTCATTGCTGGAGCAATCCACACCTCAGCGGTTGCCGCTAACAGTGTTGTGGAAATCATGTTATCAGCAATTCCGTTCGCCAACTTCCCAATGATATTAGCGGTTGCCGGTCCGACTAAAATCAAATCAGCCCAATCTGCAAGGTCAATATGCGCGATGACTTTTGGATCTTTTTCATCAAAAGTATCTGTGAACACCTCGTTTTTCGAAAGCGCCTTAAATGTGAGCGGGGACACAAATTGCATAGCCGATTCAGACATGATTACTTTGACTTCTGCACCTTTTTGGGTAAGCTTGCTAGTCAACGCACACATCTTATAGACAGCGATACCCCCTGTCACACATAATAGAATCTTTTTACCTTGTAACAATTTGCATCCACTTCTTTCTCTTCTTTAGTACTTCTTATTATGCAAGAAATTAAAAGATTTTTCACCTGAGGTAACTCGTGAGTTTACAAACTTTGTCCACTCCATGAAAAAAGACTGATCTGATGAAAGATCCAGTCTTTTTTTGTTGATATTCACTCTTCTAAACGTGAATCTAATAGATCATTCTGTTTCAGCTGGGTCGTTTACACGGTATGTCAGCTGATCATGATTGATTTCCTCTAGCGCTTTTCCTACGTTTTTGTGTGAAATATATTTATCCAATTGCGGTTTTGCGTTTAATTGAAGCTTTCTTGCTCTTTTAGCAGCAACAGACACTAATGAATATTTTGAATCAATTTTAGTTAATAAAGAATCAATAGATGGATTTAGCATAGATTAGTTAGCCTCCAGCATTTTTTTATATTTTGGTTCTACTCTTTCTCTTCTGCAATGCTCTGCAACAATAATTGCTTTTATTTTTTCACATGCATTTTCAACTGTATCATTTTCAACTACATAGTCATACAAGTGCATCATTTCAATTTCTTCTCTTGCCACATTCATACGGTTATTAATGATTTCTTCTGTTTCTGTACCTCTTGTCACAATGCGGTTTTTCAACTCGGACAAACTCGGCGGGCTTAAGAATATAAACAGGCCATCAGGAAATTTCTCCCTTACTTGCCTTGCACCTTCCACTTCTATTTCAAGGAAAACATCTTTCCCTCTGTCTGTTGTCTCTCTGACATAGTCGACAGGCGTGCCGTAATAATTGCCGACAAACTCAGCATATTCCAGCAGCTTCCCTTGCTCGATTAAATCTTCAAATTCTTCTCTAGTCTTAAAGAAATAATCAGTTCCATCCACTTCACCAGTACGCGGAAGCCTTGTTGTCATGGAAATGGAATATTCAAAAGAAGTATTTTCCTGAGAGAAAATCTCCTTGCGGACCGTTCCTTTACCTACTCCGGAAGGTCCTGACAAAACAATCAAAAGCCCTTTATCTACCAAATCTTTCTCCTACCCTTCATCCAAAATTTCATCACGGTCATTTAATCGATGTGCAACTGTTTCAGGCTGAACAGCCGACAGGATAACATGATCGCTATCCATCACAATTACGGCTCTTGTTCTCCGGCCATATGTTGCATCAATAAGTGAGCCTCGATCTCTAGCATCTTGAATAATTCGCTTAATTGGAGCTGATTCAGGACTTACGATCGAAATGATCCGGTTTGCAGAAACAATATTACCGAAACCAATGTTAATTAGCTTGATGGACATAATTCTACCCCAATCATATTGTATTATTTTTGACGAGTTAGACTTAATCTAAACGTTCCTTATTCAATGTTTTGGACTTGCTCCTTTATTTTCTCTAAGAGACTTTTCAGCTCCACTACAACAGAGGCTATATCTGCCGCATTGCCTTTTGCGCCGACGGTATTCGCTTCCCTGTTCATCTCTTGTAAAAGAAAATCAAGCTTTCTGCCAACAGGTCCAGTTTCCTCTATTATAGAAGTAAATTGGTGAATATGGCTATACATGCGCACCAATTCTTCATAAATATCGGCTTTGTCAGCAAATATTGCAACTTCTGTCAAAAGCCTGCTCTCATCAAAAAGACCATTTGTATAGCTTTCCAGCTTTTCCTTGAGCCTCTCCCGGTAGCTTTCAACCACTTTTGGCGCAAGTTCCTTCAACTGGTCTGTGACTTGGCGGACGTTTTCGAGCAATATGCTTATGCTGGCCTTTAACAACCGTCCTTCCGCTTGTCTCATTACAGACAAATGCTGTGCAGCTTCACCTGCAGCATCCAATAGGAGCGGCTCCAGTACTGCAGCATTAATGGAATCGTCCAATGTTTTAAAGCAATCTTTGTTTTCCAACAGCTCATGAATCGACACCGCTTGGCTGATGCCATACCTGGCTTTCATTTCTTCAAGTACTCGGTAATACTCATCAAGCAATTGCCAATCAACGACCATCTTTTGATTTTTGGCATTATCGCCTTCAATCGTGATGAATATTTCTGCTCTTCCTCTATGTATATAAGCTGCTATTGTCTTTTTCACTGCATCTTCCAATAGTATATATTGTTTCGGCATACGGACAGTCTGTTCACAGAAGCGGTGATTAACAGTCTTAATTTCGACAGTTATGGTAATGCCCTCACCGTTTCGGGAACCTAGCCCATAGCCCGTCATGCTTTTCACCATATATCAACACATCCAAATGTTTTGGCATTTCGCTTTGCTGCTGCCATTTAATCACTTGCTCATTAAGAGATATCCACATAAAAAAAACAAAAGGCATAGAGTTATCTCTAGTACCTTTTGGATTATAACATATTTTATTTTGATTTACTTAACAAAAATGATCCTGCTAGTAAAAAAGTTGGAACAGAAGCTAGACCTATCACCATTAGCCAATCCTTTGGAACGATGGCTACTGTATGGAAAATGCTTTGCAATGCTGGTACGTAAATAACGACAAGCACTAACAGTAAGGAAGAAATAACCGCCCAAACTAAATACATATTTCCAAATGGATTGCGGGACAAGATTGATTTTTCACTGCGGCAGTCAAAAACATGAATCAGCTGTGCCATTACTAATGTAGCAAAGGCAATTGTCTGGGCGTATGCAAGATTATCAGGATTTTCATTATATGCGAACATAAAGGCCGCGATAGTTGATAACCCGATTAGAAAACCTCTGGAAATAACCTTCCAGCCAAGTCCCCTTGCAAATACACCTTCATTCGGACTGCGCGGATCACGCTTCATGACATTATCTTCTGGTCTGTCTAATCCAAGCGCCATCGCTGGCAGACCATCTGTGACTAGGTTAACCCAAAGAATCTGGATTGGCACTAACGGCAGGGGCAGTCCTAATATCATTGCAAAAAGCATCACTAGAATCTCACCAACATTGGATGCTAGCAAATAGCGGATAAATTTGCGGATATTTTCATAGATATTTCTTCCCTCTATAATCGCTGCTTTAATAGAAGCGAAGTTGTCATCCATTAAAACAAGGGAAGAAGCTTCTTTGGCTACATCTGTGCCTGTAATGCCCATCGCAATCCCGATATCAGCCGTCTTAATAGCTGGAGCATCATTGACTCCGTCACCTGTCATTGCCACGATATGACCCCTGTTTTGGAAGGCCTGAACAATCTTCAGCTTATGCTCAGGTGAAACCCTAGCAAACACAGAAACATCCTCTACAACATCCTCTAATTCTTCCACACTCATATTTGAAAGCTCTTTACCTTCAAGCACTTTTGACTGGCTGTTAGCAATGCCAAGCTGTTTAGCAATGGCGTTTGCTGTAATCACATGGTCACCTGTAATCATAACCGTTTTAATTCCAGCTTCCTTACATTCCTTTACGGCCTGTTTCACTTCTGGACGCGGAGGATCGATGATTCCTTGCAGTCCAATAAACACAAGCTCGCTTTCTGCTTCTTTTTCATGCAAAATAATAGTGTTAGCAGAAATCTCTTTAAAAGCGATGGCAATTGTTCTTAATGCTTGGGATGCAAGTCCATCAATGGCAGCTTGTACGACCGACTTCTCCCGACTGCCGATGTTCTCCATTCTATTCCCCATCAAGATTGTCTTACTTTGTCCAATTAACACATCTGGGGCGCCTTTTGTTACAACAAACTGTCTTCCAGTAGAATCCTTAACAATGACACTCATCATCTTTCTTGTTGAATCAAATGGGAATTCCTTTACTATCTCGAATTGACTCAACAGCTGGCTTTTCGTAAATCCGGCCTTCATCCCGGCAACGATTAGCGCTCCTTCTGTTGGGTCACCATTCAAAACATACTCACCCGATTTTTGTTCAATTTCTGCATGATTGCAGAGCATCCCGAATGTGAGGAGCTGCTGCAGGCCTTTTTCGTTTTTAGGATCAATAACTTGATCTTTTTCATAATAATTCCCTTGCGGTTCATAGCCTGCACCGTCCACAGACCAAGTACGCCCGCTGCTCCAAATCTTAGTTACTGTCATCTTATTTTGTGTTAATGTTCCTGTTTTATCTGAACAGATTATAGAAGCACAGCCGAGCGTCTCTACAGCTGGAAGCTTCCGGACAACAGCATTTTTACGAATCATTTTTTGTACACCGAGGCTCAGTGCGATAGTTACAATTGCTGGCAGTCCCTCTGGGATAGCTGCAACAGCTAAAGATACACCTGCAAGCACCATTGTATACAGATCATTGCCTTGCAGCACACCAATACCAACAACAAGTACCGTTAAGAACAACGCTGTGACAATCAAGATTTTTCCGAGCTGTTCAAGTCTGCGCTGCAACGGTGTCGTTTGTGACTCTGCATTTTGCAAAAGATCTGCAATTTGGCCCATAGCCGTTTTCATCCCTGTAGCAATGACAACCCCCATGCCGCTTCCTCTTGTGACCATTGTTCCCATGAAGCCCATGTTTTCCATATCACCCAAAGTCAAATTGGGATTTTTTATAGAGTTAGTCACTTTTTGCACAGGCACTGACTCACCTGTCAAAGCTGACTCTTCTACTTCCAAGCTCCGTGATTCGATAACACGAACATCTGCACCAATTCTGTCACCACTGGAAAACTTGATTACATCTCCAGGCACAAGCTCTCTTGACAGCACCTTTATCCATTCGCCATTTCTTCGCACTTGGACTTGCGGCTGCGAAAGCTCCTTCAATGCAGAAAGTGATTTTTCAGCCCTTCTCTCCTGGAAAAAACCAAGAAAACTATTGAGAATGATGATTGCAATGATTGCAATCGCATCGATATATTCGCCTAATAAACCTGAAATCAACGTTGCTGCTAAAAGCACCAGAACCATAAAATCCTTGAACTGGTTGAAGAATAAGAGCAAAGCACTTTGCTTCTCTCCTTCCTCCAACTCATTTGATCCGAATTGCTTTACGCGCTTGCCGACATCATCATCCGACAATCCAGCCGAAAAATCGGTATTTAATGCTTCTTCCACTTCGTTCTCATTCATTTCATGATAGTTCATCCGGCCATCTCACTTCCCCCTTTTCTAAAATCAGGCTCGCCACTTAAAAAGGCGAAGAAATTATAGTCGTTCGAACACCTGCCAAACCTACATAGTTGTCCCACACCACTATATAAGAAATCATATTCATGCATTTGTGAAATAATGCTATTAATAATTGGAAAAGCATAAAAAGCCCCTCACAAGCCGTAAATTCCCTAATAGAGGCTGATGCTTTATAATAAAAGAGATTTCATGTACATTAATAGAAGGTACTTATGTTTTTACTCGTAAAGAAAAGGAATGTTTATTATGTCATTTGATGGTTTATTTACTAGAGCGATGGCTTCGGAAATATCGCAAAATCTTAAAGGGGGAAGAATTAATAAGGTTCAGCAGCCTTTTACGAATGAAATTGTCTTAATTGTCCGGGCAAACGGCAAAAACCAAAAGCTGCTTCTTTCCGTTCATCCAAGCTATGCAAGAATTCAGCTCACTCAAGAATCATATGAAAATCCTAAAGAACCGCCTATGTTCTGTATGCTTCTGCGCAAGCATTTAGAAGGCTACTTTATCGAAAATATATATCAAGTCGAAAATGAACGGATCATTGTCCTTGAAGTAAAAGGACGCAATGAAATCGGTGATATCTCCTATAAAAAGCTGATCATTGAGATCATGGGAAGACACAGCAACATCATCTTAGTGGATCAAGAGAAAAAAACAATTTTGGACAGCATTAAGCATGTTTCCTATGCGGTTAACAGCCATCGGGCCATTTTGCCTGGTTATGAATATATCTCACCGCCAGCTCAAGAAAAAAGCAACCCTCTTGAAGCAACGGAAGAAGATGTACTCAAAAAGGTTGATTTCAATAGCGGAAAGCTCGATAAGCAGCTTGTTCAGCATTTTTCAGGCCTATCACCGCTCATCGCTAAGGAGATCGTATACAAAGCAGGGCTAGCGAATAGAACGACTCTACCCGCAGCCTTTGCAGCAGCGATGACCATCGTGAAAACCGAAAAATTCGAGCCTGCAATCATGATGACTGAAAACAAGGAATACTTTTATTTCGTGCCGATTGAACATGTCGGCGGTGAAGCAAAAAGCTTTTCTACATTAAGTGAAATGCTCGACCGCTTCTATTTCGGGAAAGCCGAAAGAGATCGTGTTAAGCAGCAGAGCAATGATTTAGAGCGTTTTATTCAAAATGAGCGGGATAAAAACAGCAAAAAAATCAGCAAGCTGGAAAGAACTTTATCTGAAGCAGAAAATGCTGATCATTACCAGCTCCTTGGTGAACTGCTGACCGCAAATCTATATGCTGCTAAAAAAGGGATGGAAAAGCTTGAAGTTATCAATTATTACGACCCTGAAGGAAGCAGCATGGATATTGAATTGAATCCAAGACTATCACCATCTGAGAATGCCCAAAAGTATTTCACTCGCTATCAAAAAGCGAAAAACTCTATTGATATCATTAAGGAACAGATTGCTATTGCAAAAACGGAGCTAGAATATTTTGAGGCCTTGTATCACCAAATATTGACTGCCTCTCCGAAAGATATCCAGGAAATACGCGAGGAATTAATAGAGGAAGGCTATTTAAGAGAAAGACAGAAAAAACAAGCCAAAAAGCCGCAAAATGCGAAGCCTGTTCTTGACCAGTATACTTATGATGAAACAGAAATATTAGTAGGGAAAAATAATAAGCAAAATGATTACTTAACTAATAAAGTCGCAGCAAGAGATGAAATTTGGCTGCATACGAAGGATATACCAGGCAGTCATGTGGTTATCCGCAGCAAAAACCCTTCAGAGGAAACAATCTTGCAAGCGGCAAAACTGGCTGCTTATTTCAGCAAGGCTAGACAATCGAGTTCCGTTCCTGTTGACTATACACTAGTCCGCCATGTAAAAAAACCAAGCGGGGCAAAGCCTGGCTTTGTAATTTACGATAATCAGCAGACAGTTTATGTTACACCAGACGAAGAAACGGTTATTTCCTTAAAAAAATAAGAGGATAATCCCGGGTTAAGCCGGGATTATCCTCCTTTTGTTTACTTGCCCCATTCAGCAGGATTTTCCTTCCATGCCTGCAGGCTTGCAACATCACTTTCCTTAATGTAGCCATGTTGCTGTGCCACATGCAGAAGCGCTGTATAACCAGTTAAAGAATGGCTTTCTATATTTGCATCCTTCAACAGTTCTTTTCCTTTTGGCAGCTCGTATGTAAAGATCGATACAACTCCGAGCACCTCACAGCCGGCCTCACGCAGACTGTTTACAGCAGTAATTACACTGCCTCCTGTCGAAATTAAGTCTTCTACCACAACGACCTTTTGGCCTTTTTCCGCTTTTCCTTCAATTTGGTTGCCTTTGCCATGTTCCTTTGCCTTTGAACGGACGTATGCCATTGGCAAATCAAGCACATCACTTACCCATGCAGCATGAGGAATGCCAGCAGTAGCTGTTCCTGCCACTATCTCTGTTTCAGGGAAGTTTTCTTTAATTAAGTCTGCCAATCCTTGAGCGATTTCTTTACGTACCTCTGGATAAGACAATGTTAAACGGTTATCACAATAAATTGGTGATTTTAATCCTGAAGACCATGTAAATGGATCATTGGGCTGTAAAAATACCGCTTTTATTTTTAGTAGCTGTTCTGCAATTCTTTCTTTCATAATGTTACACCTTCCCATTCTGTTTTGAACAATTGATAGCTTGCATACGGATCTTGTGCGCGTGTAATTGGTCTGCCGACAACAATGGCCGATACCCCTGATTCTTTAGCTGAGTGTGGTGTGGCCACACGCACCTGGTCTTGAACATCAGCTTGTGCCAATCGGATGCCTGGTGTTACTGTCAAAAAGTCTGCTCCAAGTTGTTCTCTGATCATGCTCGCTTCAAGGGGCGAACAAACGACACCGTCCATGCCTGCTTGTTTTGTAATCGCCGCATATTGAGCAACAGATTCATGCAATGGAAGCTTTATTTGCTGCCATGTTTGCATTTCTTCCTGTGAAGTACTTGTGAGTTGTGTTACAGCTATTGCGTATGGTCTTTTTTGTCCTGCAGTTGTTCCAGCCTCGAGGCCTTCAAGAGCGCTTTCCATCATGCGGATTCCTCCTGCTGCATGGACATTGACAAGATCTGCACCCAGTCCTGCGATATTGCGCATCGCGCTCTTCACTGTATTTGGTATATCATGGAGTTTTAAGTCAAGGAACACTTGATGGCCTTGTTCCTTTAATTCTCGTACGATATTCGGCCCTTCTTGATAGAAAAGCTCCATGCCTACTTTAACAAACAGCTTTTCCTCGTTAAAGCGGTCTAAAAAGCGGAAAACCTCTGTTTTGTCGGGAAAATCAAGCGCGATGATAAGTGAGTTGTTCATTCTTTCCCCAGCTCCTTCCTGTACATTCTGAGATGTGGTCTATTCCGTATTTGTCCAGTAATGCCGGCAGGTCCTCAATGATATTAGGACAGATGAATGGGTCTACAAAGTTTGCTGTGCCGACTGCAACAGCACTTGCGCCAGCATAGAAGAATTCAAGAACATCTTCTGCACTGGAAACCCCGCCCATGCCGATAATCGGGAGCTTTACATGCTGGCTCACTTCATAAATCATGCGAATAGCAACAGGCTTAATGGCAGGTCCTGATAATCCTCCTGATTTATTGGCAAGGATAGGATTGCCTGTCTTTAAATCAAGGCGCATTCCTAGCAATGTGTTAATCATAGTCAGGCCGTCTGCACCGCCCATTTCTACCGCTTTTGCCATTTCCACTATATTAGTGACGTTAGGCGACAGCTTTACGTAAACAGGTTTTCCCGAAACTTCCTTCACCTTTTTCGTCAAGCTTTTTGCCACTTCTGGAATGGTACCAAAGGCAATGCCCCCAGTCTTAACATTTGGACAAGATATATTAAGCTCCAATGCTGCCACATTTGGCGCCTTTGATATTTCTCTTGCGACTTCTATATAATCCTCTTCAGACGATCCTGCCACATTTGCGATAATCGGCACATCATAGCCACTTAACCACGGCAGCTCTTCGCCCATTACCTTTTTTAAGCCAGGGTTTTGCAGACCGATTGCATTCAGCATTCCAGAGTTAGTTTCTGCAACACGCGGTGTCGGATTTCCGAATCTTGGCTCTACCGTTGTCGCCTTAATCATTATTGCGCCTAATTTGCTCAGGTCATAAAGATTGCTGTATTCCCGCCCGAATCCGAAGCAGCCTGATGCAGGCATAATTGGATTTTTTAAACTCAAGCCTGGAAGCTCGACATTCAATCTGTTCATATTACTACCTCCCCTGCTTTGAATACTGGTCCGTCTGTGCAAATCTTTTTGTAGGAGATGCCTGTTGGGTCTTCTTTCGTATGACACACACATGCAAAGCATGCGCCAATGCCGCAGCCCATTCGTTCTTCTAAAGAAATATAGGCTCTTTCTTTAGCAAAGTTTTTCTCCAGATTTCTTAGCATTGGTGTCGGCCCGCATGAATAAAGAACATCATACTGGATATCTTCTTGTGTAATTACATCTGTAACAAACCCTTTTACACCCATTGTTCCGTCCACTGTTGCTACAAAAGTCGCTCCCATTGCAGCAAATTTCTGTTCATAGAAAGCTGCTGAAGCTGTTTGGAATCCAAGGACAATGACGACATTTACTCCTTTTGCTGTCAATTGTTGGGCAAGCTCGTATAATGGCGGAACACCGATTCCGCCTCCAACAAGCAAAGCGGTTTCTCCTCGTTTAGCTCCATCTACAGGAAAGCCATTCCCAAGAGGGCCAAGGACATCGATCAGCTCCTGCTCTTTTCTTTGTGCAAGCAGCTTCGTCCCCTTTCCTTCCGCTCTGTATATCATTGTGAAGGTATTCTCTTCGTGATTGATATTACATATGCTTATAGGTCTTCTTAATAAAGGATCAAAGCCGTCTGCGACCTTAATGTGTACAAACTGGCCTGGCGCGCTCATTTCATGAACAAGCTCACCTTTTAAGGTGAGCTCCATAATGTTTTCTGCTATTTCCTTGTGTGAAATCACGGTGCATTTTTCATTTTTGATCATGCAAGGACCGCCTCCCATTGCTTGCCTGCTGGTGTCATCGCTTCAGCAGAGAATGTCATTGATTCTACAACTCGCAGAATTGCTTCTGCTGTATCAAGAGAGGTTAGGCATGGAATTCCATTTTCAACTGATTCCCTTCTTATTCTGAAACCATCGCGAGCTGGCTGGCTTCCTTTAGAGAATGTGTTGATCACAAATTGCGCCTGTCCATCGCGGATGACATCAATCAATGTCGTGCCTTCGCCGCCGATTTTATCCACCACTTTGACTGGAATATTATTGTCCTGCAAAAACTCTGCTGTTCCGCTAGTTGCCATTAAGCTGTATCCAATATTGACGAAACGCTTCGCAAGCAGCAATGCTTCTTCCTTGTCCTTATCACCGATTGTAAGCAAAACTGTTCCAAATGTCTGGATTTTCATGCCAGAAGCAATCAATCCTTTATATAAAGCTTTCTCCAAAGTAATGTCTTTACCCATTACTTCTCCAGTTGATTTCATCTCAGGTCCAAGCGTTATGTCCACACGGCGCAGCTTCGCAAACGAGAAGACTGGAACTTTAACAAATACGCCCTGCTTTTCTTCAACAAGCCCGGATGTATAACCTTGCGCTTTCAAGCTGTTGCCCAGAATCACCTTTGTAGCGATTTTTGCCATTGGCACATTTGTGATTTTGCTCAAGAAAGGAACCGTTCTGCTTGAGCGCGGGTTTACTTCCAGTACAAACACTTCGCCTTTTGAAACAACATACTGGATATTTAAAAGCCCTACGATATTTAATCCTTTTGCTAGTTTCGTTGTATACTCAATCAATGTTTGTTTAATTTCCGCTGATAAGCTTTGCGGCGGATAGACCGCGATAGAATCACCTGAGTGAACCCCTGCTCTTTCAATATGCTCCATGATGCCTGGAATCACTACATCTTCCCCATCACAGATTGCATCTACTTCAATTTCCTTACCAGTTAGGTAGCGGTCAATCAAAATCGGCTGTCCTGGACTTGCCTCTACCGCTTTTTCCATATATGGAATCAGCTCTTCTTCTTTATATACAATCTGCATTGCTCTTCCACCCAGCACATAGGATGGGCGCACAAGCACCGGATACCCGATAGAGTCTGCTACTTTTACTGCTTCCTCTACTGTCAATGCCGTTTTTCCTTCAGGCTGTGGAATGCCTAATGCGTGCAGGCTGGATTCGAATTTATCTCTGTCTTCTGCTCTATCTAAATCTTCTAAGGAAGTTCCAAGAATCTTAACTCCTCTGTTTGCCAGCTCTGAAGCTAAGTTGATTGCTGTTTGTCCGCCGAATTGCACAACTACACCTTCTGGTTTTTCTAAGTCGATGATATGCATAACATCTTCAATTGTCAGTGGCTCAAAATACAGTTTGTCAGAAACGCTGAAATCTGTAGACACAGTTTCTGGGTTATTATTGATAATAATCGCTTCATAGCCTGCTTCTTTGATTGCCCAGACAGAATGGACTGTTGCATAGTCGAACTCGATTCCTTGTCCGATTCGGATTGGACCAGATCCTAATACGACGATGCTTTTTTTGTTTGTTACGACAGATTCATTCTCATCCTCATAGGTGCCATAGTAGTATGGTGTTTCGGATTCAAATTCAGCTGCACATGTATCAACCATCTTGTAAACTGGCACAAGCTTGTTGTCTTTTCTCCAGTTGTACACCTCAAGTTCAGTCGTATTCCATAATTTTGCAAGCTGTATATCAGCAAAGCCCTTTTCTTTAGCGATTTTTGCATATTCCAAATCAAACGGATGTTCTGCAAGCTGTCTTTCCAACTTGATAATACCTTCTAATTTATGCAGGAAGAATAAGTCTATTTTGCTCCAGTCATGGATTGTTTCAATAGAAACGCCTCTGTTTAATGCTTCTGCTACATAGAATAATCTTTCGTCACCTGCAACTCGAATTCTTTTTTCCAGAAGTTCAT
Source organism: Bacillus sp. Au-Bac7 (assembly GCF_021341655.1). Classification (NCBI taxonomy): domain Bacteria; kingdom Bacillati; phylum Bacillota; class Bacilli; order Caryophanales; family Bacillaceae; genus Bacillus; species Bacillus sp. Au-Bac7. The sequence goes on from NZ_JAJTTG010000001.1 coordinate 1,473,867, forward strand.
CACTAACTTTTTCGCCAGAATTCAATGCAAAGTGGTAAACCTTTGCTTCCAATGAACGGATTGCTTTTAGAAGCGATTCCTCAAATGTTCTGCCAATCGCCATAACCTCGCCAGTCGCTTTCATTTGCGTGCCTAGATTTCTTTTAGCAGATTCAAATTTATCAAACGGGAAGCGAGGGATTTTGCTTACTACATAGTCGAGTGCAGGCTCAAAGCTTGCATATGTTTTTCCTGTTACTGGGTTCATCATCTCATCCAATGTTAAGCCAACAGCGATTTTAGCAGCAAGCTTCGCGATTGGATAGCCGGTTGCTTTGCTGGCAAGAGCGGACGAACGGCTTACCCTTGGATTTACCTCGATAATATAGTACTGGAAGCTGTCTGGATCCAGTGCCAGCTGCACATTACATCCACCCTCGATTTTTAGTGCACGAATAATCTTTAATGATGTGTTTCGCAGCATCTGGTATTCTCTATCGCTTAATGTTTGGCTTGGTGCAACTACGATGCTATCCCCAGTATGAATGCCGACAGGATCAATATTTTCCATGTTGCAGACTACGATTGCATTATCATTACTGTCGCGCATTACTTCATATTCGATTTCCTTAAATCCGGCAATGCTTTTTTCCAACAGACATTGTGTAACAGGGCTGTTTTTCAAACCGCTTGTCACGATTTCGTTCAGGTCATCATCATTATGACAGATGCCGCCTCCAGTTCCTCCTAATGTAAAGGCAGGACGAACGATAACTGGATAACCGATTTGTTCTACAAACGCTTTAGCTTCATCCATGTTATGAATAATTTCACTGTCAGGAACTGGCTCACCAAGTTCATTCATTAAGTTGCGGAATAAGTCTCTATCCTCTGCCTGCTGAATGGCAGAAAGCTTCGTTCCGAGAACTTCCACGCCGCATTCTTCAAGAACTCCAGCCTCTGATAGTTCGACAGCGAGATTTAAGCCTGTTTGACCGCCAAGTGTCGGCAGAATCGCATCAGGTCTTTCCTTGCGGATAATTCTGCTTACGAATTCTAGTGTCAGTGGTTCAATATAGACACTGTCTGCCATTTCTGTATCTGTCATGATTGTTGCCGGATTGGAATTGACCAGGATGACACGATATCCTTCTTCTTTCAAGGCCATACATGCTTGTGTTCCTGCATAGTCAAATTCTGCTGCCTGACCAATGATGATTGGACCTGATCCTATAACTAGTATGCTGTTAATATCTTTACGCTTTGACATATGCGGCACCATCCTTTTTCTGTGTTAGTATCATGGACATGAATCGATCGAATAAATAGTTCGCATCTTCTGGTCCTGGTGAAGCTTCTGGGTGGTATTGCACGGTGAATGCTGGATACTGTTTATGCTGCAATCCTTCAATCGTCCCGTCATTTAGTGCTAAATGAGTAATTTCTAAGTCTGTTTGTTCAATAGATTCTTCATTCACTGTGTAGCCGTGGTTTTGGGAAGTTAAGGAAACCTTGCCTGTCAGCAAATCTTTTACAGGGTGGTTAGAGCCTCTGTGTCCGAACTTCATTTTCTCTGTGTTTGCGCCGCTTGCTAATGCAAACAGTTGATGGCCTAAGCATATACCGAATAGTGGAACCTTGCCGATAATGCCCTTAATCGCTTCAATCGCCTCTGGAACATCCTTTGGATCTCCAGGTCCATTTGACAGCATGACACCATCTGGACTTAAAGACAGAATTTCTTCAGCTGTCGCATTATAAGGCACAACAATGACATCACAGTCACGCTGATTCAGCTCTCTTAAGATTCCATGTTTCATGCCGTAATCAACTAGCACGACCCGGCTTCCTCTGCCTGGACTTGGATATGCTTTTTTAGTTGACACTTGCTGTACTTGGTCTGTCGGCAGCTCGGAAGATTGCAGCTGTCTAATAACATCTTCTACATTCTCTTCCATGCTGCAGATTGCTCCTTTTAATGTACCGTATTTACGAATGATTCTTGTTAATTTTCTTGTATCAATCCCAGCAAGTCCTGGTATGTTCTTTTGTTTAAAAAACTCATCCAATGACAGCTCATTTCTCCAGTTAGACGGAGCATCACAAACTTCCTTCACAATAAATCCGTTAATGGCTGGTGCGATTGATTCAAAATCATCTCGGTTAATTCCATAGTTGCCTACTAATGGATATGTTAAAGTTACAATTTGACCGCAGTATGATGGATCTGACAAAATTTCCTGATACCCTGTCATACCTGTATTGAAGACTACCTCCCCAATAGTATTAGTATCTGCTCCAAAACCTTGCCCGATAAATACGGTACCATCTTCGAGAATCAGCTGTTTTTTCATGCGTGTACACTTTCCTTTCTCCAAGCGATTTTTCCGGCCACAATCGTTGTTTCAGGCCATCCTTGACAAACCCATCCTGCAAACGGGGTATTTTTCCCTTTAGATAAGAAGTTTTCTGGATTGATAGTCTCCTTATCTTCTAAATCTACGATGACAATATCTGCAGTTTTGCCGACTGCAATTGTTCCTGCTTCCAGCTTAAATGTTTCTGCCGGTTTATTTGTCAAAAAGCTGACTAGTTGCTGCAAGGTCATGATGCCTTCTTTTACAAAGTGTGTATATAAAAGCGGAAATGCTGTTTCCAAGCCGACAATTCCAAATGGAGCTAACTCAATTGGCTGTGCTTTTTCTTCTGCTGTATGCGGAGCATGATCTGTTGCAATGAAATCTATTGTTCCATCTAGCAAGCCTTCTATTAATGCTTCTCTGTCTGCTTTTCCTCTTAAAGGCGGGTTCATTTTATAGTTTGTGTCGATGCTAGGGATGTCCTCGTCACATAGTAATAAATGATGCGGTGACACTTCTGCTGTTACGTTAATGCCTGCTCGCTTCGCGTCTCTTACTACGCGGACAGATTCCTTTGTGCTGATATGGCAAACGTGGTAGTGACAATCTGCTGCCTCTGCAAGCAAGATATCCCTTGCTATATGTACAGATTCACAGACAGATGGAATGCCATTTAGGTTGTTCTCTTTAGAAAACTTCCCTTCATGAACTGACCCTTTATTTATAAGGCTGTTGTCTTCGCAATGAGCTACAATGGCCATATCAAGGCTTGCTGCAAGCTTCATCGCTTCAAGCATTTTTCCTGCACCTTGAATACCAACACCATCATCTGTGAATGCAAATGCTCCTAATTCCTTTAAAGCTTTAAAATCTGTCAGCTCTGCACCTAATTGTCTGATTGTAATGGATGCATACGGACGAACATGAACATTTGCTGTTTCGTTAATGCGATTCATTAAATTTTGAAAGTTCTCGACTGTATCCGGGACTGGACGAGTATTAGGCATATTGGCGATTGTTGTGAATCCGCCTCTAGCAGCAGCCATTGTTCCGGTCGCAATTGTTTCCTTCTTCTCTCCGCCAGGCTCGCGCAAATGCACATGGACATCAATGAAACCTGGTGCTACCAGCTTGCCCTTAGCATCAATCACTTCTTCGGCTGCTGTATTAATCTGTGGAGCGATTTCAGCGATGACTCCGTCTTGAATGAGAATATCCTGTGTAATAAGTTCCCCTTTTTCATTAAGCAACTGGCCATTTTTGATAATCATTGACATGTACATTTCCTCCCTCAACTGATTGTAAAGATCTTTTTAATACTGCCATGCGGATGAATACTCCATTTTCCATTTGTTTAAAAATTCTGGACCGGTCGCATTCTACTAACTCATCTGCAATTTCTACATCCCTGTTAACAGGAGCAGGGTGCATAATAATGCTGCCTGGCTTCATGCGTCTTTCTCTTTCTGTAGTCAAACCATACATTTGATGATAATCTTCTTTTGTCCAAGAGGCTCCGCTTTCATGCCGTTCATGCTGAATACGCAGCAGCATGACAACATCGGAGGTTTCAATCGCAGTATCAATATCCTCATAGTTTGCTTCTTTCAGGATGCTGTCATCAAACCATTCTTTCGGCCCGGAGAAAACTACATTTGCACCAAGCCTTGTCAGCGCATCTGCATTCGACCTAGCCACACGGCTGTGGCGAATATCACCGATGATGCTGATTTTCAAACCATGGAAAGATTTAAATTCCTGTTTGATTGTCAGAAGATCAAGCAAGGATTGTGTCGGATGATTCCCGCAACCGTCTCCCGCATTGATAACAGGAATCTTAACTTTCCCGATTAGTTCCTGAAAGTAATTATCCTCGTTATGGCGGATAACAACACCGTTCACACCGATGCTTTCCAATGTCCGGACGGTATCATATAATGTTTCTCCCTTAACAACGCTAGAAGTAGTCGTTTCAAAAGGAATGACTTCAAGACCCAGCTTTCTTTCTGCTACTTCAAAGCTGCACTTCGTTCTTGTGCTAGGCTCAAAGAACAGGTTTGCTAAAAATAACTGCTTGGCTGGCTTCCACTCCTTCCCTTCTGCAAAGGCTTGTGCTTCCTCCAGTATTTCTTTTATTTCAAGCACTGTCAGTTCCGAGGTTGTTAATAAGTTTTCCATTATTTATTGCCTCCTTCATGGACTTTTTCTGCTATCGTCAATGTTTTTCGGGCAAAAAAAGCACCCATCTTTGAAAAATGGGTGCTAAAAGTTGAATGTTCTTGGCTAAAGATCCTTATTTAAGCCTGCTTAAATAAGCGGATCCCTTCGCCTAACCTTCAACACCCTTATAAGTCTCTCTGTACTTGTTTAAAAGGTGTAACTATTTAGTTTCTTTTACTGCTTCTTCTTCGAACAAGTCGTCTGTGGACTTTTCTCTTCCTGGAAGCACATAGTTTAAGATGATGCCTAGAATTGCTGCAAGTGCCATTCCTTCTAGTTTAAAGTCTGTACCGATATGAATGGAAGCTCCACCGATTCCAGTAACCAAAATTACTGATGCAATCACAAGATTTCTGTTTTTCGAGAAGTCCATTTTTGCATCTACCAAAATTCTCAATCCAGAGGATGCGATGATTCCGAATAACAGAATGGATACTCCCCCCATTACAGGTGTTGGAATCGATTGGATAAGTGCTGTAATCTTCCCGATGAATCCGAACAGGATGGCAAATACTGCTGCTCCCGCAAGAACATATACACTATATACTCTTGTTATTGCTAATACTCCGATGTTTTCACCGTAAGTTGTTTTTGGCGGTCCACCCATTAAGGAGGAAATTAAGGTTGCTGTACCATCACCTAAAATACTGCGGTGAAGTCCTGGGTCTTTAATATAATCTTTACCGACAACTTTGCTTAATACAAGCTGATGACCGATATGCTCTGCAAGTGTTACAACTGCGACTGGCACGAACAATGCCAGGATGGCGCTGTTTATCGTAAGGTCATAATCCCTGAATGGGAATATGAATTCTGGCATTGCAAGCCATTTAGCATCGATGACACCTTGGAAATCAACAACTCCTACTAATAATGCGTAAACGTAGCCAACGATAATCCCTGCAAGAATCGGAATGAAGCTGAATACTCCTTTACCGAAAATCGTGAATAATATCGTCGCAAGCAATGTTACTAATGCTACTGATAGATATAAGAGACTGTAAGTTTGATCTGGTGTACCGTTATTTTCATACATCGCCTGGCCGACTGCTGTTCCAGCAAGCGCAAGCCCGATTACCATGATTACTGGTCCGACAACGATTGGCGGCAGCAAGTTCATAATCCAGCGATAGCCACCTTTTTTAATAATCAATGCGACTATTCCGTATACAAGACCTGCTATGAAGGTTCCAATCATCGCAGCTCCAGGTCCGCCAAGCTCTTGTGCCGCAATCATTGGAGCGATAAAGGCAAAGGATGAGCCTAGATAGGCAGGAACTTTAAATCTCGTAATGAGGAGGAAAGCTAGTGTTCCCAGTCCGCTTGAAATCAATGCAATTGCTGGACTCAAGCCGATTAAGTATGGTACTAACACAGTTGATCCAAACATGGCGAATAAGTGCTGTAAGCTTAATGTAATCCATTGGGATGCATTTGGTTTATCTTTTATGCCGAGTATTGGCTTTGTTTGATTCATATTTTTCCCTCTTTCCATCTATGGTGCATGTACTTAGTTCGTGTTGTTAGTATACGCAATTCCAATAAAAAACCCCTTTTCGCATGGCAAAAAGGGGTTTTTGGACAGGTGAAAACACACCTGTATTCCATTTCCCCCTTTGAAGCCTCTCTGGACTGTCATTTAAAAAGGGTTATATTTAATTTTCGTATATATTTACTTCATCTTGACCATCAACTTCTACGAGCTCTACTACAATCTTTTCTGAGCTTGAAGTCGGAATGTTTTTGCCAACATAATCAGCGCGAATCGGAAGCTCTCTGTGTCCTCTGTCTACAAGGACTGCAAGCTGTATCGACCCAGGTCTTCCCACATCCATCAAGGCATCCATTGCTGCGCGGACTGTTCTTCCTGTGTACAGGACATCGTCCACAAGAATTACCTTAAGGTCCTCAATGCTTGTAGGGATATCTGAACCTTTAACAAGCGGCTCTTGATTCTCTGTCTTTTTGCTTAAGTCATCACGGTATAATGTAATATCCAATTCTCCAACCGTTATGCTTTTGCCTTCAATTTGCGAGATTTTTTCTGCAAGGCGGTTTGCGATATAAATTCCTCTCGTGCGAATACCGACTAATACGCAGTTCTCAATACCTTTATTCTTTTCAATGATTTCGTGTGCAACTCTCGTTAATGCTCTTCGAATCGCTTGGTCATCAAGGACTTGTGCCTTACGTGACATCTGCATCACCTTTTTCTTAAAATAAAAATCCTCCCACCTATTAAGTGAGAGGACAGACCGATAGCCGTTCATGGCTATCTAAAGAAACAAATCCGATACCTTCTCAACCTCACAGGATTGACTTAAAGGACTTATTTAATTGAGTTAATCTTATAATAAAGCTCGAATTTTGTCAACGATTATTTCTAATATTATCTAGCAACTCTTCAAAATCTTTCGGAAGCGGTGCTTCAAATTCAATATATTCACCTGTTCTTGGGTGGTCGAATCCAAGGATGCCAGCATGAAGCGCCTGGCCGCCGATGTCGATCGTTTTTTTCGGTCCGTACTTAGGATCGCCTGCCAGCGGAAAACCGATGTATTTCATATGAACGCGGATTTGGTGCGTTCTTCCTGTTTCTAGCTGACATTCAATGAATGTATACTCACCGATGCGCTCTAATACGTGAAAATGAGTGACAGCATGCTTGCCGTTATCAACAACTGCCATTTTTTGACGGTCTTTAGGGTCTCTGCCAATCGGTGCATCCACTGTTCCGTAATCATGAGGTATGCTTCCATGAACAAGTGCTTTATATTTTCTTGTTACTGTTTTTGCAACAAGCTGGTTCACAAGGCTTTCATGAGCTGCATCATTTTTGGCAACCATTAATAGACCGGACGTATCTTTGTCAATGCGGTGGACAATCCCTGGACGCATGACACCATTAATTCCAGAAAGATCTTTACAATGGGCCATCAAGCCGTTTACAAGTGTTCCTGTTACATGACCAGGGGCAGGATGTACAACCATCCCTTTTGGTTTGTTGACGACAATGACGTCACTGTCCTCATAATACACTTCCAAATCCATTTCCTCTGGCAGAACATCAAGCTCTGTTAATTCTGGAATTTCAATTGTAACAACATCATTCAAGATGCCTTTGTACTTTGTCTTTACCACATTGCCGTTCACAGTCACATGGCCGTCCTTAATCCATTGCTGCACTTGTGTGCGCGACCATTCTTTGTTGATAGTTGAAACGATTTTATCTATTCTTTCACTTACTTGTTCACTCTGAATGATATGTTCCCTTTTTTCCATTTTCTTTCTCCTTCTTTGCTTCTCTTTCCTCCTTTAGCATCACAATGATAAGCAATATAACACCAATTACTAAAGATGAGTCTGCAATATTAAATATAGGAAAATCATAATTGAAGATATACGTATTTACAAAGTCCACGACATACTGATGTCTGACGCGGTCAATAAAGTTTCCGATAGCCCCGCCAAGAATCAGGCCTAAGGAAACTCCATAAAGCAACTTGCCTTTTGCACCTTTCTGGATGAAATAAACGATGCCGACAATAACAACTGCTGTGATGATATAGAAGAATGTCATTTGCCCTTCCAGAATCCCCCAAGCAGCACCGCTGTTGCGATGGGATGTTATATAGAAGAAATTCTCAATGACAGTAATGCTTTCTCCAAGTTCCATCTTCGTTGCCACAAGCCATTTTGTCCATTGATCCAATGCAATGATTATAAGTGCAATTATGTAATAAAACACTAAAGTTTCCTCCAATTCTCGAGTCTCCTTTAGCATTTTAGCATAAACTACTTAAAAACGATAGCTTGTGCCGTCTTGAAGCTTATTTTTCTAAGGGTTCCTTCAAATAATGTAAGTTTTCTTTAGTGCAAGGACTTTCTGTAGTAGGTTTGCATTTGTTCCAAATCTTTTTTTGATTTGATGGTGGGCACAAGCTGCAATAATTCTGCAGGCATTAATTCTCCTGAAATTTCACATGTTCCGAATTGGCCATTTTCCAGCCTGCGCATTGATTCTTCCACATCCAGCAGCTCTGCCTCAATATAGTGGTTTATTTTTGAAGATCTTTTCACTCTAAGTGTGGCTTGTAGTTCTATTTGTGTCATACGGAGTTCTGTATAAAGCTTTTCAACATCAAGGTTCATGGCTAAATTCCTCCGTTTCTATGTTGTTACAGATAGCTTTTCCAAATTGATGTTCAAAAACCGGCTTAAGATTTAACAGGCATAACAACAATTTACGGAGGTGGAATTTTTTTTAGCTGAAGGGAAAACTGACCAAAAAAAACATTCCGGCTTTCGCCGGAATGTTAACATATTAATAATTTTCTTGTACTACTGTTGCACAGCGAGCACATAATGTTGGATGTTCTTCAACAGTTCCAACATCAAGTGTTACTGTCCAGCATCTATCACATGTTTCTCCTTCTGCTTTTGCAACGACAATAGCAGTATTTTCTAATTTCAGCGCATTGTCTGGAGCTTCCTCAAACTTACCAGCAATTTCAAAGCCTGACACGATGAACAGCTGCTTCAAGTTCTCTTCGATGGAATCCAGCAATTCTTTCGCATCTTCACGTACATACAGGGAAACTTTCGCCGCAAGTGATTTACCGATTACTTTTTGATTGCGGGCTTCTTCTAAAGCTTTCAACACGTCATCGCGCAAATTTAGGAACTTGCTCCATTTTTCTGTTAAAGCTTGTGCGTTGTCATATTCCACATATTCTGGGAAGTCTGTCAGCTGTACACTTTCTTCTTTAACAGATGTGATATGCTCCCAAACTTCTTCTGCTGTGTGCGGAAGAATCGGCGCCATCAATTTCACTAATGCAATCAAGCTTTCATACAATACAGTTTGAATAGCTCTTCTTTCATGATTATCTGCCGCTTCAATATAAAGGACATCTTTTGAGAAATCAAGGTAGAAGGAGCTCAAGTCTAATGTACAGAAATTGTTGATATCTGAGTAAATAGTTGAGAACTCAAATTTATCATAGGATACTGTAACATTTTTGATTAGATTATTCAGCTTCACTAACATATACTGATCTACTTCACGCAAGTTTTCATACGCAACAGCATTTTCTGCTGGGTTGAAGTCAGCAAGGTTTCCAAGTAAGAAACGGAATGTGTTTCTGATTTTGCGGTAACCTTCTGTTACTTGCTTCAAGATAGCATCAGATACACGCACGTCTGCTTGGAAATCAACAGAAGCTACCCATAAACGCAAGATATCAGCACCAAGCTGATTCATTACTTTTGAAGGAACCATAACGTTTCCAAGAGACTTACTCATTTTTCTGCCTTCACCGTCTAAAACGAAGCCATGGCTTAATACACCTTTATATGGCGCTTTGCCTGTTACAGCTACAGCTGTAGATAGGGAGGAGTTAAACCACCCGCGATATTGGTCAGAACCTTCCAAGTAAAGGTCTGCAGGTCTTTGCAATTCTTCTCTTTCTTCTAGTACAGATTGATGAGAAGAACCAGAATCGAACCAAACATCCATGATATCTGTTTCTTTTGTAAAGTTTCCATTCGGGCTGCCAGGATGTGTGAAGCCTTCTGGAAGAAGTTCGTTTGCAGTTCTTTCAAACCAGATATTTGAACCATGCTCTCTAAACAAGTTAGAGATATGCTCGATTGTTTCGTCTGTTATGATGCTGTCACCATTTTCAGCATAAAATACCGGAATCGGAACACCCCATGCACGCTGTCTGGAAATACACCAGTCACCGCGGTCGCGAACCATATTGAATAATCTTGTTTCTCCCCATGCCGGAACCCATTTTGTTTCTTGGACTGCGTTAAGCAAGTCTTGTCTGAAATCTTTAATAGACGCAAACCATTGTGCTGTCGCACGGAAAATAACCGGTTTTTTCGTTCTCCAGTCATGCGGATAGGAGTGTGTGATAAATTTCAGCTTCAATAAAGCTCCCGCTTCTTCTAATGCTTCTGTGATCGGCTTGTTAGCTTTATCATAGAATAAACCTTCAAATCCTGGCGCCTCGTCTGTCATAACACCTTTGTCATCAACTGGACAAAGAACTTCGAGATTATACTTTTGACCAACAATGAAGTCATCCTCACCATGTCCTGGTGCAGTATGAACACAGCCAGTACCTGCATCTGTTGTTACATGCTCGCCAAGCATTACTAATGATTCACGGTCATATAGTGGATGAAGTGCTTTAATGTATTCCAATTCAGAACCTTGAACCTCTTGGATGATAGCTGCTTCTTCCCATGCCACTTCTGTTTTAACTGCTTCTAGCAAGTCTTTAGCAACTAAATACTTGTTTCCTTTTTCTTCCACTACAACATATGTCAAGTCAGGGTGAACAGAAATACCAAGGTTTGCAGGAATTGTCCATGGTGTTGTTGTCCAAATCACAATTTGTACATCTTCACTAAGCACATTCTTGCCATCCTTTACTTTAAAGCCAACATAGATGGATGGAGATTGTTTGTCCTGGTATTCAATTTCCGCTTCTGCCAAAGCAGATTCACTTGTAGGAGACCAATAAACCGGCTTTTTACCTTTATAAATATAGCCTTTTTTCGCCATTTCCCCGAACACTTTAATTTGTTGTGCTTCGTATGCAGGCTTTAATGTGATGTATGGATTTTCCCAATCAGCCCGTACACCTAGGCGTTTGAATTGCTCTCTTTGGCTGTCAATTTGGCCAAGAGCGTATTCTTCACACAGCTTACGGAATTCAGCGATTGTCATTTCCTTACGTTTAACACCTTTGTTAGTCAAAGCTTGTTCAATCGGCAATCCATGTGTATCCCAGCCAGGAACGTATGGTGCTTGGAAACCAGTCATCGACTTAAAGCGCACAATAAAATCCTTCAAAATTTTATTCAATGCATGTCCAATATGGATATCTCCATTCGCATAAGGAGGTCCGTCATGCAAAACATAAAGCGGACGGCCGCTAGTGCGTTCTTGAACTTTTTCATAAATATTCATTTCATTCCATTTTGCTTGAATTTCAGGCTCACGGTTTGGCAAGTTTCCTCTCATCGGGAAAGCCGTTTTCGGCATGAGCAAGGTATCTTTATATTCCATTAAAAATCCTCCAAATAATGTTCTAAATTCATGGTTTTTTGATGCGTTAGGGATGTATCTTGTGGTTTTTAGACAATAAAAAAACCCCTCATCCCAAAAAGGGACGAGAAGGTTTATTCTCCCGCGGTACCACCCTTATAGATAGTTAGACTATCCACTTAAGCATTTTTTAACGGTTATGAACCGCCTTTTCTTACTAAAAAGCCTTTCAGAAAAGGACTCAAGGGTGATATTCCAATTCCCGCTTATGCCAGGCTTCCACCGTCCCCAGCTCGCTTAAAATAAGCCAACAGTAATTGTACTGTCCCTATCAACGTACGCATGAATATTGTTTTGTGTACAAATTATAGGCTATTAACAGATGCTTCGTCAAGCTCTCTGCAATTATTTCGTTGAGTTAAGCTCTGATGCATCAAGCTCATATTCAAGCAAATGATCCCAATCATCGTTGTTCAGCATATCAAGCTGCGCTTCGATCAGCATTTTGAAGCGTGTGCGGAACACTTTTGACTGCTTTTTTAACTCTTCAATTTCCAATGCGATTTTTCTTGCTTTAGAAAGTGATTCATTGATAATGCGGTCAGCATTTTTTTCTGCTTCTTTAATGATCAGCTTTGCTTCTTTTTGAGCGTTTCGCTTTACTTCCTCAGCTGCCTCTTGAGCAACAACGATTGATTTATTTAATGTTTCTTCTATATTATTGTAGTGCCCGATGCGATCATCTAATTCACTAAGTCTTGCATCTAGTTCTTTTTTCTCACGAATTATATTTTCATAGTCCTTGATTATTTGGTCTAAAAACTCATTTACTTCATCTTCATCATAACCGCGAAATCCTTTGCTGAATTCCTTATTGTGAATATCCAACGGTGTTAATGGCATAATGCCACCTCCCAAACTTCAATTTCTTATGTATTTTTTTCGACAGCTTTTTTAGTATTCCTGCATTTCCAAAGAGAAAACGCCAAAAAAACAGGAAGTGAGACAAATTATACTGTTGAAAATATTGTAACATAGATAATATATAAATAACTATGGAATTTTGGAATGACATGAAAATTATTAGTGTTTGTAAAACAAATGACTGATTATTTTAATTTGCCGATAACAATCCGCCATTTATCTTTTTTTGTTTTACCTTCGAGTGATTTAATGATTGACCTGCCATGTCCTCTGACGGAAATAACATCTCCTTCTTCACAAGTAAAAGAGATGTTTTCCACAGTACCCCAGTTTACTTTCACATGACTTGCTGCAATGTAGCCTTGGGCCTTTTGTCTCGAAATATTGTAAATAGCAGCAATCGTTGCATCAAGCCTTAATGAGGTAAGTGTTGTGCTTGTTTCAACCCATTCTTCCTCTATAGCAATTGCCCTCTCCCAAGGAATTGGATGTAACGATACCTTTGCTTTTCCGATAGAGTCAAGCTGCAAGCGGATGTAGTCTTCTACTTCTTTACCTACAATCAGCTGAACATCGCCGTCCTTAATGAGAATATCCCCAAACTTACTGCGCGATAATCCTAATGACATAATACTACCAAGCACTTGCGGATGCTCAATCGTAACAAACTTTTTCGCATACTCGATATTTTGTAAGGACAGCTGAAAGTCCGCTTGCTCTACTTCATAGTAGGAAGGATACAGAAATGCCCGTTTTCTTTCAGCAGCTCTCGTCCCGCCAGAAAACGATACTAAAACATCTGCATTTTGTCCAATAATTGTATTAACAATCTTCTGTTCGCGAGGATCTAAAAAATCTGTCAGTTTCGGCGCATAAGCATCCTCCACATATTGACGCCAATTAAGCACTTGATCAATGAATTCCTTTTCCTCTGGCCGAAAATGCTGGTATATCGACATATTACAAACTCCTTTAATAGATGTATCTAAATGACTGCATGAAAAAAGGGCTTAATGTAAGCCCTGATTTTAAAACCATAGAAATAACTGTCTAACACCATTGCCTGCTAAATTCAAAACAAAGATAGCCACAATCGGAGAAATATCAATCATACCGATTGGCGGAATTATCTTTCTGAACTGCTCTAAATACGGTTCACAAATACGGGCAAGGAAGATTCCGATTCCAGTTTCTCTTGCATTAGGTATCCATGACATGAAAATATAAATGATCAGCGCATAAGAGTAATAAGTTAGTACTCTTGAAATAATTAAAAAGACCAAATCCATCTAAGATTACCACCTCGCATTTTCAAATTCAGTTTCTTGAAGTATTTGGGAGATGTTCCCTGATACTTCGACATTATCCGGTGTGCATAGGAAGATATCTGTACCCACTTTTTGGATGTCTCCCCCGATTGCATAAACAGTTCCGCTTAAGAAATCGACGATTCGTTTTCCTTGTTCTTTATCAATTCTTTGCAGGTTCACGACAACTGCACGTCTATTTTTTAACTGGTCCGCAATATCCTGTGCTTCTGCATAAACTCTTGGCTCAACCAAAAATACTTTGGACGACTTTTGCACGCTTTGCAAGCTAACAACATTTTGTTTTTGCTGCTGAACAGGCTGTTGCTGTTGTTGCTGCTGTTGAAAATAGGACTGTGTTGGCTGCTGTCTCTGTTGATTTCTCACTGGCTCCTGCTCCTGTTCATACTCTTCTTCCTCATAATCTTCATCTTCTAAGAAAAAAAATGTTTTTATTTTCGACTTTATACTCAATTTCTAAACCTCCTATTTATCGCTGCCAACGAGTGCTGTGCCGATACGAATCATCGTTGCACCTTCTTCAATGGCAATCGAGTAGTCGTTAGACATTCCCATGGAAAGCTCCGTGCACGGGGCATTGCTGATTTTTAAGCTCTGAACTTCTGTTTGCAGTGCTTTTAAGTTACGGAAGCAGCTGCGCAGAAACTCTTCGTTATCTGTAAATGGCGCCATTGTCATTAAGCCGACTATTTCGATATTTGGAAATGCATCGAGGCTTTTGATGAAGTCAATTGTCTCCTCAGGGGCAATGCCGTGCTTAGATTCTTCTTGCGATACATTGACCTGAACAAAACACTTGATCTTTTTGGATGCACGCTTATTAATTTCTTTGGCTAAAGATAAGCGGTCCAAGGAATGGATATAATCCACATGATCAATAATGCTCTTCACCTTACGCGTTTGCAAGGAACCGATAAAATGCCAAACCGGCTCGTCCATCAGCACCTCACGCTTGGCAAGCAAGCCTTCTTCCCGGTTTTCGCCAAGATTGGTCACACCTGCCTCTACTGCCTCTTTTGCCCTTTCTATTGTAACATATTTTGTCACTGCGATAATGGTGATATCTTCAACAGATCTATTGACTTTTTCACAAGCCAATTTCATCTTTTCCCTAATTTCTTGCAAATTAACCTTTACTTGCATCTTACTTTAAACATCCTCTCTCCAGCCAATAAAGCTCATCATTCTTCCTGTTTTCCCTTGATCTCGCCTGTGGGAATAAAAGTATGACTCCTGAACACTTGTGCAAAGGCCAGTCACCAAAATGTTGGATTCCTGAATACCTGCCTTTATTAACAGCTGTTTGTTCAGCTTTTGTAAACTCAATGAATATTGATTCGGGGAGACAAGCACATATGGCTTATCATCATCTTTATCTAACGCATCTTCAACTCTGTTTATGACACGCCCGTCTACTATGTATTGTTCGTCAGTTATGGACGGACCGATGGCTACTTCAATTTCACTCGAATCAATTCCGTGTGATTTGAACACCTCGACCATTTTGTTGGCAATTTTCTTAACAGTACCTTGCCAGCCGGCATGGGCAATGCCGATCGCCTTCGTTTTCCTGTGGATGAAATACAGCGGAACACAGTCAGCATAGCAAAGGGTCAATAAAATGCCTTCATCCATTGTAAATAAGCCATCTGTATCTGGCAATGCACTTTCATAGTCGCACGCCCCTTTACCTACATCTGCTTTTGTCACTTCCCAAATGTTGTTCTTATGGGTTTGTTCAGAACCAACCCAATTTCTCAACGGGAAATGGAGTTTATTTGCGACAATTTGGCGATTTGCTGTTACCTTCTCATTTGAATCATTAACATGATAGGCCATATTTAAACCTTTATGATGGCCAATGCTTGTGCCGCCGTTTTTTGTAGTGAATCCTGCTGCTAATTGCGGGTAGTCTTTACACCATGATTGAATGGTAAAATATTCATTTTCATGTAATAAGAAAGGTTCCATTTTTTATAACCTCAGCTTTTTTTTATAGTTTACCATAGACTTGTGCATTGGTCATAAAAAAACCAATAATATTTCGCCCTATTCTTCCACTTCTGTGAGCTCGAGCGACTTTGTATATTTAACTAAGATTACGTCTTCTCCGATTTTTAAAATATTGCTCCATGGAATCACAATATCTGCTTCTCTATTGAAGAATCCTAACACCTTTCCTGGCCCGCCAATAATAATCGATTCAATCTTTCCTGTCTGCAAATTAATATCTATATCTCCAATATTACCAAGCTTTTTCCCATTCGCTACATTGACGACATCTTTTATTTGAAAATCAGAAATTTTAAGCATTGCTCCCACTCCTATATAATAATCACTGAATGCAAGGATAGCCTTTATAAAAATATATGTTGCCAATTACGATAATTAGTACAAATTCTCGTACGTCAGGAAGATAATTGCCCATAAAAAAACTGCCGAAACATTTTTTCGGCAGTTCTCATGTACAAGCTCACTACTAGCTTTGGATATTTTTATTCATTTGTTTAATAGCAGCCTTTTCCAGTCTTGATACTTGAGCTTGGGAGATACCTATTTCATCAGCAACTTCCATTTGCGTTTTCCCTTGAAAAAAACGCTTTCTTAAAATAAGTTTTTCCCGATCGTTCAATCTTCGCATTCCTTCTTTGAGGGCGAGTTCTTCCACCCACTGTATATCCTTGTTCTTCTCATCACTCAATTGATCCATCACATAGATTGGATCGCCACCGTCATTATAGATCGGCTCAAAAAGAGAGACTGGATCTTGAATTGCATCCAATGCGAAGACGATATCCTCATGGGGAATATCAAGCTCTTTTGCAATTTCCTCAGCTGTTGGTTCCTTTGATGTCTTGCTCATTAATCGCTCTCTGACTTGCAATGCTTTATAAGCTATATCCCTTAAGGACCTGGACACCCTTATCGGGTTATTGTCACGCAAGTAACGGCGAATTTCACCAATTATCATCGGGACAGCATAGGTGGAAAACTTTACGTTTTGACTTAAATCAAAATTATCAATAGATTTCATTAGACCGATACAACCAACTTGAAATAAGTCATCGACAAACTCGCCTCTATTGTTGAACCTTTGAATCACACTTAATACAAGGCGGAGATTTCCATTAACGAGACTTTCTCTTGCGGTAATATCTCCCTGATGCATTTGCTTGAAGAGCTCTCTCATTTCTTCGTTTTTCAATACTGGAAGCTTAGATGTATCCACACCGCAAATTTCTACTTTATTTCGAGTCAATCTATTTCCCTCCTCACAGGAGCTGCTGTACAAAAAACAGTATCTCCTTGAGAAGGAAAAATATGCATAAGTGATTTTCCATCCTAATCCAAATTCACTACCGTTTTCTCTTCAAAAAACTATCAGTACAATGTTTTTCTGCAATAATAATTCGCACAAAAAAATTTTTTATTCGACAAAAAATGCCAGCCGCACTTTCTAACAAGAAAGAAGAATTAATTCATCCTTGTTAGTTGAAGTTTAGCTGACAGATCACTCTACACCATTTTATTAAATTCCTTTTGCAGTCTTTTTATAATCCTTTTTTCCAATCTGGATATATAGGACTGAGAAATACCAAGCATATCTGCTACATCCTTCTGCGTCTTTTCTTCGCCTGTTCCAAGGCCGAAGCGCAGCTCCATAATTTGCTTCTCTCTTTTAGAAAGCTGATGCAATGCCCTTATGAGCAGTTTTTTATCGACGCTTGCATCGAGGTCTTTCGTGATGATATCTTCCTCTGTACCCATTACATCTGATAACAGCAGTTCATTGCCATCCCAGTCAATATTCAGCGGTTCATCGAAGGAAACCTCTGACCGTATTTTATTGTTTCTTCTCAAATACATCAGTATCTCATTCTCGATACATCTTGATGCATATGTAGCAAGCTTGATTTTCTTTTCAGGATTAAAAGTATTGACAGCCTTTATTAGTCCGATGGTTCCAATACTAATTAAGTCTTCAATATTGATGCCCGTATTCTCAAATTTCCTGGCAATATAAACAACAAGACGCAAATTACGTTCAATTAAAATAGATCTTGCTGCCTGATCACCTTCTGGCAGCTTCAGAAGCAGTTCTTCTTCCTCTTCTTTGCTTAACGGTGGAGGCAATGCTTCGCTTCCGCCAATATAAAAAACTTCATCTGTTTTCAAACCTAATTTCATTAATAGCTTATACCAGTAGTAAGTTAAGCGAAGCTTTAGTTTTTTCATAATTGTCCTCCTTCTAAATGATGTATCAAAAGAGTATAGTATATTAACTAACCATTCCTTCGTTTACCACATTGATTTTTTTGCCTGTCAGCATTTTAGGATGCACAATGCATGAAAAAGCATCATCTGATGAAAGCTGCTGTCTTGTAAAAGAAATCAGCCCTTTTTCCACTAAATATTTGTCATCTTTTTGTTCAATGACAAGCTGTTCTGGCTTAATGGCAATCATGAGCTGATGCTCTTTCCCCATCACCTTATAGGGGATAATGCGCATCCGGTATTGCCAGTCATCACTTAGCTGCTTTTGCCCATGAATAATCGCTTCCGAGTCATCAACAATTTCACATAACTCAGCTGGCAGATCATCGCCCATTCCATTAATAGATACAAACATGACGGGAACTCTTGAAATTGGATCATATACTTGGTTGCCGCTGTCAACGAGCCCCTTTAAAGTAAAAGCCTTGCCGGCTATTTGAAAGCTCACTTGGACAATCTCTTCATATTTGATTTTTGTTATTTCAATGCTTTCTACATTCTTTCTAGAAAAATGCCAGGCTGCTGGAAAGCCAAGCAATACAAACAGCCAGCTAATTGGATCACCAAAACCTTTAACACTAGCTAGCATAACAGAAGAAGATAATTGAAAATCAAACTGAACAAAATAATGGCTGCCAATCAGGACCCCTCCAATCAGGAAGGTGACAAAATAAAAGGTCATTAATCCACTAAGATAATAGCGCAGTCTTTTAAAGCCAAAAACAGTCAAAATCATCACACAAGAGAAGCCTAGCTTTGAAATCGGGTGACTTGTATAGATGTGGTATGGAGTAACTGCCAAAAGAATGATTATCGATCCTATCAGGCCGCCGCACAGCACTCTCCAAAGCTTTACGTCTCTTTTTAAGATGATGGCTGTCAAGTAGAGCAGCAAGCTGTCAAACAAGAAATTTAGCAGCCATATGACATCTAAATAAACGGCCAAGTAGTTTGAGCCTCCTTCCTAAAGTTTTATGGCATGATTGCTTGCTCATCTAACTCTATTAATCTGTTACGAAAAAGTATAACCTACTGCTTGAGGAAAGTGTGTCACTTCCTGTAATCAAAAAATCAGAAATTTTCTCTATTAACAACAGATTTTGTCACTATTTCTTGCCTTCTGCTATAAGTTTGTTCTAATGGTAAATTTTCAGTTTTTTTTAAAATGAAATTATTTCCCAGGCTATGAAAGCATAAAAAAAAAGCGGGAAATTATCCCGCTTTTTTTTATCTTCTGCGATTTCTGTTACGTAAGAATGTTGGTATATCCAATGTATCTTCACCTGTTTGGATTGAGTTTCCGCGTACAGGCTCTTTTGCACTGTTTGGATTTTCCTCGCGTTTCACTTCACGTGAGCTGCTAGGGTTGCTTGAAGGCTTCATGCTATTTAAAGATGGCCTTGAAGCAGATACTTGAATCGCATCTTGGTTAAATCCAGTTGCAATTACTGTTACGACAATTTCGTCTTTTAAGTTTTCGTTAATAACAGAACCGAAGATCATATTAACATCTTGGTCAGATGCAGAAGCGACAATGTCAGCTGCTTCCTGAACTTCATATAGGCTTAAGTTAGATCCGCCCGTAATGTTCATTAACACACCTTGCGCTCCATCGATAGATGTTTCAAGCAACGGTGATGAAATTGCCTTTTTGGCTGCTTCTGCCGCGCGATTTTCTCCTGATGCAACACCGATTCCCATCAATGCAGATCCTTTGTTAACCATGATTGTTTTCACATCAGCGAAGTCAAGGTTGATTAACCCTGGTGTTGCAATAAGGTCAGAGATACCTTGTACACCTTGACGGAGTACATTATCTGCTTCTCTGAATGCTTCAAGCATCGGAGTGCTCTTATCCACAATTTCAAGCAAGCGGTCATTCGGGATGACAATCAAAGTATCTACAGCTTCTTTAAGAGCAGAGATACCGCTTGCTGCATGTGTTGAACGCTTTCTGCCTTCAAATGTGAACGGTCTTGTTACAACACCAACTGTTAATGCGCCGATGTCTTTTGCGATTTGTGCGATAACAGGTGCTGCACCAGTACCTGTTCCGCCTCCCATACCTGCAGTAACAAATACCATATCAGCTCCTTTTAGAGCCTCTTCGATTTGTTCTTTGCTTTCCTCTGCAGCTTTTTTACCCACTTCAGGGTTAGCACCGGCACCCAAACCTCTTGTCAGTTTGCCACCGATTTGCATTTTCACTTCAGCTTTTGATAAGTTCAACGCTTGTGCGTCCGTATTTACTGCAATAAACTCTACTCCTTGAACACCATGTTCAATCATTCGATTGACAGCATTGTTCCCGCCGCCACCGACACCAATAACTTTTATTACAGCTAATGAATCTATATTTGTATCAAATTCTAACATGACAAATCCTCCTAATTCGTCGATATTCAGCAGTATCGAACTGTCCGCGTCTCAAATCTTGGTGATATGGAGTAAACATACCATTTTAATAGTTCTTATGTTTTTTATCTTTTAATCGAAAAAGTATCCCATAAATTTCTTTAGCTTGGAAGGTCCTTTTTCGACAGGCTGTTTTTCGTATGAAGCTTTTGGTGGAGCCTGTTTTGGTGCTCTTTTTTCCTTTGGTTCCCCAACTGCAACAGGCTCAGCCTGTTGAATACTGCCGCCTTGCAGCTTGTTGTTCTTGTATGAGAATTTAATCAAGCCGACAGCAGTTGTATATTGAGCTTCCCTTACACCAATATAATCAGGTATCGCGATGCGGACCCGATTTTGGAAAACTTCCTGGGCCAATTCCAAAATGCCTTTTGTTCCGGCGACTCCTCCAGAAAGTACGAAACCGCCTGGAAGATCATACACACCTAGTCTTTCTAGCTCGTCCATCACTAAATCAAACATTTCTTCCAATCTTGCTTCAATAATATCGGCAATTTCCAGTTGGTTGAACTGCTGATGCTGGTCACTTCCGATAATCGGAACGCTGAATACTTCTTCCTCTGATGCGTGATTGTAATAGGCATAGCCATATTTCACTTTGATTTTTTCTGCATCTTCGGTTGTTGTTCGCAAGCCAATGGACAGATCTTTTGTTATATGATCTCCTCCGATTGGCAAGACGCTTGTTTTTTTCAAGAAGCCATTTTCAAAAACAGCGATTGTAGTAGACCCGCCTCCAATATCAAGCAGTGCCACTCCAAGATTTTTTTCATCCTTTGACAGCGCGAAGGAACCAGCGGCAAGAGGCTGCAATGTAATATCAACAATCTCAAGGCCTGCTTTTTCCACGCAGCGAAGCGTATTATGTAATATTGTCTTGCTGCCTGTTATAATGATTCCTTCCATTTCAAGGCGGACGCCTATCATCCCGCGAGGATCTGTAATTTCATCAAGACCATCCACGATAAACTGCTTTGGGATAATGTCGATTATCTCCCTCTCAGGCGGAATGGAAACAACTTGTGCTGCATCCTTTACTCTCATTACATCTTCTATTGTTATTTCACGATTTTCACTTGAAACTGCCACTACTCCATGTGAGGGCTGCAAGCTTACATGATTTCCCGAAACGCCAACAATAACTTGTTTAATTTCTACACCAATCATTCTTTCCGCCTGTTCAATAGCTCTTCGTATGGAATGAACGGTTTCATCTATATCGACAATAGAACCCTTCCTCAACCCTTCAGAAGGTACGATGCCTACTCCAATAATGTTTAAGGACTCATTAATCATTTCGCCGATGATTACTTTCACGCTGGATGTACCGATGTCTAGACTTACATAAAATTCATTGCTGTTCATTCTCGGGCACCTCCTTTTGCTTTTTAAAAATAAGTGAACAACAGCTATCCTGCTTATTTAGCGAATGTTAAATTTTAATGAATAAAATTCCCTATTAATATATTATTTATTAAATAATTCGCCAAAACTAATATATTCCCTTTTTTATGATTGATTTTTTTCAGTTTTTTCTCGTTTATTTTCCCACTTTGTCAAGATGATTCTTCTAATGACTGCGATATTTTGAAACAGCCTTACACCGAAGGCAAATATGGCAGCTAAGTATAAGTCTACACCAAGATGAACACCGAGAAAAGCTAAACTTGCAGCAAGGAGAATATTAAAGAAAAAACCTGATACAAACACCTTTTCATCATATATGTTCTGCAAATGCGCCCTGATGCCGCCAAACAGCGTATCGAGTGCTGCTAGTACTGCAATTGACAAATAGTTGGCATATTCATCCGGGACTGTAATATCTGTCATAAGACCAAGTGATATGCCGATAATAAGGCCAAATATAGGCAGCCACATTAAGCACCGCCTCCTTCTTCATCTCCTGCAGGCTTCATATACCGAATCCGGATATTGTCTTCATATGCTGGAATGGTTATTGTTTGCTGCGGCTTTTTAACATCCAGCAACAGATTGTCCATAAAGAAATCATCCGCTGATTGTGAAACCTTCATGCGATTATACAGCTGCTCGGCACTGTTTTTATCTGCAGCAATCACTTTTATCGTCAAAGGAAATTTGTTGACAGAATACCCGTTCATCTTTGTCTCCCCATTAATATCCCTAATGACAGAAGTATTAATGTAACGATGTTCGTCAATGGCTATTTCCTTTGCGCCGTACAAATTCAACTCATTAATGAGCCGTTTCAAAAGATCGGCTGTAATGGAGCCTTGCTCATCACCCATCAGCAAATCTGAGCTGACAGGCTGAATGGATATAACGATTCCATATCCAGCTTTTTCTGTAAGACCAATATCATCTTTCAGCTCAGCAATTGTCTCTTGAAGGAGCTCTTCTTTCGTCTGTGAGCTGTCGCTTTTATACTCGTCGACTTTTTGGCTGTTTGCACGAATATCGCTTAACAGCTTAAGCTCCGTTTCTTTTTCCTTGAGAAGGGCTTGCTTTAACTCCCAAGTATCCCTTGTGTCTCTCACCTTCGGCTTTTTGACTGTTTGGAATTGAACGGCAAGCATAAACCCGATTACTAGCAAGATTATTGTCATAGTGAAAAGTTTTTTGTTCATGCCTTCACCATACTTCCATAATAAATATTCGGCAGCACATCTCTTTTCACCTAATTTGTTCTAAGTGCCTCCATTGTAATGGTCTCTTTCTTTTCGAGTGTGAATTTGATGTTTTCATTCACCAATGTATCCTTCACTCCGCCTTTAATGTTTAATGCACCTTCCATTACTTCACTGTCTCCAATGGCAGTAATCACAAATGGAGCAGGATACTGATTTCCGTCAATTTCAATCACAGGTCCATTACATAGAATATAAGAATCATGGCTTAGGCGCTGGCCGTTAATGCTAACGGCTGCTGCGCCTGAAACATAAAGCTCATTCACCACTTCAAAGATATGATGTTCATGAACAAGATAATTATTAACATTATCATCATTCGGATCATAATTCCCATCTTCTAGAGTAACCTGCACTCCTTGTCCCACAACGCCAACCTTGCCTAAATACATGCGGTAATTATTGGCATCTTCAGCAAGATTGTAATAGGCATCCGCTTTTGTGGAGAGCTCTTTTTCGTAATCGGACAGATCCTTTTGAACTTGTTCGAGCTCTTTATAAAGCTCATTATTTCTTTCTTCTTGTTCGATCAGCTCATTTCGCAATGCAAGATCCCGATCAAACTGGCTGTCACTCAAACTTTTCGGACCGTCTTCAGCATTGGCCATTTGGAAGGCAAAGGCAACAATGAACCCTAGTACAAGAAAAACAAAAGAAAAGATTACGTGGCTCCCCTTTCGTTTATTCTTCACTATTTTCCTCTCCTTCTGATGATCCATACTCCTTGAAATAAGAGCCGACTTCTAAGTCAATAACACCCTTTTTCTTTGGATTCAATTGGCTGATAATCGATGGATAGTGTTCCATCTTCTCTGCAAAAGTGCTTAAAGAGGCTGCCACTTCAAATCCATCATTCATAAATACATTAATATGGTATGAATCCGTTTTTTTCGGTGTGTAATGGATCTCAGAGATAGCATTGTAAACACCAGCTGGGAGTTTTTTCAGCTCCTTGACTGTTTTCTCCAGCGCTTTGTCATTATCAAAATCCATAATGAGCGGAGCATCATACGGTGTTGATTCAGAGCTTCTTCCCTCTAATTCAGTTCCGCTTTCCAGAATGGGAATATACTTATTGCCGCTTACCATGTAAGCAATCCGTTTATATTCTTCCACTTCAATATTCACTTTGTTTGGAAGCTTTAAAGAAACAGAGGATGACTTGATTTCAGGCAGTGCATTCAGTTTTTCTTCAATCTTGTCCTTTTTTATAGTCCAAATATTTGTCGAAGAGCTGATTCCGCTGATTTCCTCTATCTCCCCTTCCGTATACAAGATGTTTCCTGTCACGATTGTTTCTTTCACATTGCTTAATGGTGACTGAAAGTAAATAATGCATCCAATGAGGAGAAAAAATAGCATGAGCAGAAATATGAGGCGTTTGTTTGCTTTCTTTTTTCGCTGCTGTTTCAATTTAGGAATTCTATCTTCAATGGAAACAATCTTCCCTTTATCCAAATAACCACCTCTAACAAACAAGCAACAGTATGTAAGCTGCCGTTTCATAATCACTTAATATATATCGGAATATATCTGTTTTATTTAAAGCAGAAAATGTCTTGTTTTGAAACTTTTTTCATGACTTTCAAGGTGATAAAGCTTGTCTATTACAAATATAATAGACTTAACTCTTCTAATGTTTGATTATAGCATCCTGATTACATTAATTGAAGAAAAGTCTGGATGGGAAACGGAAAACTTTTCCCACCCAACTGATTATTTTGTGACATCCTTCATAACATTGAAAAGTCTCATCGCAGCATCTGGAATCCCTAATTCCAATGAAGCAGCTTTCATGCTTTTCAACTTTTCAGGCTGCAGCATAATATCATCGATGTCTTTCACCAGGCTATCACCAGTCAATTCACGTTCAAGCAATAGTTTTGCTGCACCGTTATTAGTAAGTGAATGGGCGTTTTTCTCTTGATGGTTATTCGTCACGTAAGGGCTTGGGATTAAAATGCTTGGAATTCCAAGGGACGTGAGCTCAGCCAATGTTGTAGCTCCTGCCCTTGCTACTGTCAGGTCAATTCCTGCAAGCACCTCTGGCATATTATGCACAAACGGTTTGATAATCACATTTTCCGGATTGCCGACTTTTTCGACTTCCTTCTTCACTGATTCATAATGGACTTCTCCCGTTACATAAAGGATCTGATAATCCTTCTTCCCAAACTCAGGCAATGCAGCAATAACCGCATCATTAATCGGTCTCGCTCCTCTTGAGCCTCCAAAGATTAGCACAGCTGGGCTATTAAGTTTAAGTCCGGCAGAAAGCTTTCCTTTAATTGCATCCTGGTTTAATACTTCCGATGCACGAGGGTTGCCTGTTAGAACAACCTTTTCCTTCGGGAAAAACTGTTCGGCTTCGGCAAAGCATGTTGCCACTTTATCGACATACTTGCTCAAGAATTTATTAGTCAATCCAGGCACACTGTTCTGTTCATGAATAATCGTAGCAATCCCCATTTTTGCGGCAGCATACACTACAGGTCCGCAAACATAACCGCCTGTTCCAATTACCACATCTGCTTGGAATTCTTTCAAGATTTTCTTGCATTTATTGACACCCGAAATAAATCTCCAAACGGTTTTCACATTTTCAGGTGAGAGCTTTCGTTTAAAACCAGTTATATGTATCGCTTTAAATGGAATATTTTCACGGCGCACTAGTTTACTCTCTAGCCCTTGTTCTGTTCCTATGTATAAGAACTCGACATCCTTGACTTCTTTTTGTATTTCACGGATTAAGGCAAGTGCTGGATAAATATGTCCTCCGGTACCACCGCCGCTAACCACTATTTTCATTTTCCCACCTCATAACACGTACTTGTTCTAGCTGCTTATTTAAGCATTTATTTACGATTTTCAAATCTTCTTTATTATAGCTTTATTTATGAAAAACAGAAACTATCTTCTTTGAATATTTTGGAGGATTTTCTTAAAGCCCAAAACTAGATGTTCCCTATTGTACTATATTTTAAACCTATTCGTGTAATTTACTAAAATTGAAAACAAATTGTAATACATTTATTGAAGGATAAAAAGAGCTTCATTTGCGGGGCTTGCATTAATAACCCCTTGTCAAACAAGCATTTTATTTGAGCATCCTCCCCCTTCCCCTCCCCTCTCCCTACATTCGTAGTGAAATAATTGTTATCATTTGTTTATATTAGTGAATTATATGAAGATTTTAAATAAAATTACCTGCTGAACGCATAAAAAAAGGAAGGCTTTAAGCCATCCTCTCCGTGTAATGCTGCTTCTCTTTATTTAATATCTCGAATAGCGACTCACATTCAATAAAACCCCTATTGCCACAAGCATTAATGTCAAGGAAGATCCGCCATAGCTTAAGAACGGCAGTGTAATCCCAGTAACTGGCATTAAGCCTGTTACAACTCCGATATTGATCATAACTTGAATGGCAACCATTGCGATAATTCCTACAGCTAGCAAGCTTCCAAACAAATCTTGTGCTCCGAGGGCAATCCTAATGCCTCTCCACAGCAGTAAGGAAAACAGCAGCAGGATCAAAGAGCCTCCAATGAATCCAAGCTCTTCTGAAAGAATCGCAAAAATAAAGTCCGTTTGCGGCTCTGGCAAGTAAAAGAATTTTTGTCTGCTTTCTCCAAGCCCTAGGCCAAACAATCCTCCTGGTCCTATCGCGTATAAAGACTGAATGATTTGAAAGCCGCTTCCAAGAGGGTCTGACCACGGATCAAGGAAAGAAGTTATCCTTTTTATCCGGTACGGCGCTGAAGCAACCAGTCCGACAAAGCCGGCTAGTCCAATCAAACCGAGAAACACGAAATGCCGTATTCTTGCACCAGCGATAAAAATCATCACAACACTTGTCCCAACCATGACGGTGCCTGTCCCTAAATCAGGCTGAAGCATAATCATCCCAAACGCTAAAAATACAATGCCTAATGCTGGCACAAGCCCCTTTTTAAAGGAAGTAATCTTTTTCTGATTTTCTGACAGAAATTTTGCAAGGAAAGCAATCATCGCCATCTTCATAAATTCTGATGGCTGAATGGAGAATGCTCCCACTCCAATCCAGCTGCGCGATCCATTACGGACATTCCCAATTCCCGGTATAAGTACAAATACTAACAGAACAAAACATACAATAACGATAATTTTCGCCCATGTTCTCCAAGTCCAATAGTCGATATTCATGATGAAAAACATGGCGACAATCCCGACTCCGGCAAAAAGCATCTGTCTTTTTGCAAAGAAGAAAGAATCATCAAACTTGTAATCTGCCCATACAGCACTTGCACTGTACACCATGATCAGTCCTATCGCCAGTAATGTAAACGTGATGATAATAAGGAATATGTCGGGAGTTGTTTTTTTTGTCGGCACCTTTTCCACACCTCGAGTTGCAAGTATTAGGGCTTGCATCGGACTTTAGAATGAAGGGTGACATTCCTATCCCTTTTAAGGTGATAAAATCACCTTAATCATCATTTTCCTAATTTGAAACGATGGATGTAAACAAGCCCTTATTTAAGCTTATGCACCGCTTCAATAAAAATGTCTCCTCTGACTTCAAAAGTTTTGTATTGATCCCAGCTTGCACATGCTGGTGACAGAAGGATAACATCGCCTTCCTCAGATAGCTGGAAAGCAGCCGGTACAGCTTTGTCCACATTATCGACACGTTGGATAGTTTTTATTCCTGCCTCTTTGGCAATTCGCTCCAGTTTTTCAGCAGTTTGGCCAAACGTAATCATCGCCTTGACATTTTTAAGGGACGGAATGAGCTCATCAAACTCATTGCCTCTGTCTAAGCCTCCAGCAAGAAGAATGGTAGGTGCCGTAAACGCTGCAAGCGCATTTTCCGTCGCAAGGATATTCGTTGCTTTTGAATCATTATAAAAGCGTCTCCCTTGGATCTCATCAATGAACTGCAATCTGTGTTTTACCCCTTTGAATGAGCTCAATACACGGTGAATGCTGTTATTGTCAACACCAGTCAGCTTCGCTGCAGCAATGGCAGACAAAATGTTTTCCAAATTATGAGCGCCAGGCAATACGATATCCTTAACCTCAATCACTTTTTCATCATGGAAGTAAATAGAACCATCTTTTACAAATGCTCCGAATTCAAGGGGCTTTGCTGTTGAAAAAGGAATGATGGTTGCTTTGCTTCTGCGGGCAATATCCATTACCACCTCTTGCTCCACATTGACAATAAGGTAATCATGCTCATCCTGGTTGTTTGTAATATTACCCTTCGCTTTTGCATACTCATCCCTAGTGCCATGGTAATCCAGATGGGCATCATAAATATTCGTAATAATCGCGACTTTCGGCTTGAATTGATCAATCCCCATCAGCTGGAATGATGAAAGCTCAATAACAATTTGATTGTCGGCTTCTGCTTTTTGTGCGACATCTGCAGCAACAGTTCCAATATTCCCCGCAATCAGTGGCTTTTTGCTGGCAGCCTCAAGCATCTCAAACAATAGGGTAGTTGTCGTTGTCTTGCCATTTGAACCAGTAATCGCAAGAAAAGGAGCCTCAGAAACCTTATAAGCAAGCTCCACTTCTGTAATGATGGGAATCCCTTTTTCTACAGCTCTTTCAACCATTGGGTTATAGTATGGAATACCAGGATTTTTCACAATTAATTGAAATCCTTCCTCTAATAGCTCCACAGGGTGACTGCCGCATATAACCGTAATCCCCTGCTCCAGCAATTCTTGCGCCTCAGGATTTTCTCCAAGTGGCTTGCTGTCGTTCACAGTCACAAACGCCCCTAATTTATGCAAAAGAGAAGCAGCGCTAACGCCACTTTTCGCAAGACCTAATACAAGTACCTTTTTATGATGATAATCAGTGATATGTTTCATTTTTATAACCACACCTCAATATAAATTCCTAATACTGCAAACA
Source organism: Bacillus sp. Au-Bac7 (assembly GCF_021341655.1). Classification (NCBI taxonomy): domain Bacteria; kingdom Bacillati; phylum Bacillota; class Bacilli; order Caryophanales; family Bacillaceae; genus Bacillus; species Bacillus sp. Au-Bac7. Next base: position 1,503,004 of record NZ_JAJTTG010000001.1, read on the forward strand.
GCAATCCTACACTCCAGAATGTCACAACAACGCGCCATTCTGACCAGCCTACAAGCTCATAATGATGGTGAAGCGGGCTCATTCGGAAAATCCTTCTTCCTGTTGACTTAAAGGAAATTACTTGAAGGATAACTGACAATGTTTCGATAACAAAGACTCCCCCGATTAGAATAAGCAAAATTTCCAGCTTCGTTAAAATAGCGATTGCCGCAATTGCTCCTCCTAAAGCTAATGAACCTGTATCTCCCATAAATACCTTCGCAGGATGGGCATTGAATACTAAAAAGCCTAAAACAGCACCGACAATTGCCACAGAAAAAATGCTGATTTCAAACTGTGACTGGCTCCATGCAAGTACCGCAAACGCACCAAAGCTTATGGCAGAGGTTCCGGACACTAGTCCGTCTAAACCGTCTGTAAGGTTGATTGCATTTGAAAAACCTACAAGCCAGAAGACGATGAATACAACATAAAACCAACCGAGATCAAATGATTTATCAATCAGCGGAATATTGATGCTTGTTGAGAAATCATTTTGCATCAGCACAAAATAGAAAATAACGGAAATAACAATTTGACCTAAAAGCTTTTGTCTGGAAGTTAATCCTAAATTCCTTTTCATCACAACTTTAATAAAATCATCCAAGAAGCCAAGCAATCCGAATCCTAACATAACAAAAAGGAGCATGTATGTTTTCATAGTCGGCTCTGTAAACTTATAAGTCATTACGAGTGTTGTTACGACAACAGATAATAAAATCATCAGACCGCCCATTGTTGGCGTCCCTGATTTCTTCTGATGGGATTTTGGGCCTTCCTCTCTAATGCTTTGTCCGAATTTCAGCCTTCTCAAGAAGGGAATAAAAACTGGTGAAGTAAGAACCGTTATTAAAAACCCTAATATTATTGTAAAAAAGATAACTTTCTCCATCATGTTCATTCCCCTCCTTTCACAGCGCCAAGCACATTTTTGATTACAGCTCCGTCGTATGTTTCCAAGGCCTTCGCGCTTTTGTCTTTTGCATAAATAAATTTAGCTTGTTGTTGTCCATTTAAGTTTTGTTCATATAGTTCGATCATTTTGTATAAGCCTTTCTTTATATCATTTGTATAGAATATTGGAAAATGATTTGGTGTATAGGATGGTATTTCTTCTTCTTTGTCCCATATTGCTCCTATTGCACCATTTGCAATTGCTGTGGACAAATCCCCGGACTCTTTGCCATACAAGGGCGCAAACAGTCCTTTAGTCTGCTGTTCATCACTGAAAAAAGAAACCGTCAAAAAGTTTATCTCTTCATTTGCGTATCCTTTCGCATCAGGAATTGCCTGCAGAATAGTTTTATAGGACAGTGTCATTTTTTCACTCCTAATATCGCCTCTTTCGCTACAAGGCGGTCATCAAAGTCAAAAGTTTGTGCTCCTATTTGCTGATACGTTTCATGCCCTTTACCTGCAATTAAAATAACATCATTTGCTTTTGCAGTCTTAACCGCATGATCAATAGCTTCTTTTCTGTCGGCAATGACGTTATATTCCTTGCCAGGAACGCCTGAAACCATGTCTTTCAATATTTCAAGCGGGTCCTCGCTTCTTGGGTTGTCGCTTGTAAATATAGCATGGTCGGCATATCTGCACGCTATCTCTGCCATTAAAGGACGCTTCGTTTTATCTCTGTCACCGCCGCAGCCGACAACAACATGAATATCACCTTTTGCAAACTCTTTAATGGTTACAAGGGCATTTTCAAGACTGTCTGGTGTATGAGAATAGTCGACGATAACAGAAAAATCCTGACCTGCATCAACTGTCTCAAATCTGCCTGACACACCCTTTACTGATTCAAGGGCGGAAATAGCCGTTTCCATTGGAATGCCGCTCACAAACGCTGCTGCAATACTCGCTAAAGCATTATATACACTAAATTTGCCGACCATTTGCAGGGAAACGGCATAGCTTCCTGCAGGTGTTATTAATTCAAACTTCGTTCCACCTGCATCGATATGTATATCCTTCGCCATGATGTCTGCATCTTTGTCAATTCCATACGTAACGACAATTGCTGCTGTCAGTTTTTCATATTCTTCACTTGCAGCATCATCCTTGTTCAAAACAGCATATTTCGGATGTTTTGTTGAATAAACATTGCCCAGCCTTGTGAATAACAAGCCTTTTGCTCTTCTGTATTCATCCATCGTGCCATGGAAATCTAGATGATCCTGTGACAAGTTCGTAAACACTGCCACATCATAATCGCAGCCAAACACCCTGCCTTCATATAAGGCATGGGAAGAAACTTCCATCACGGCAGTATCCACCTGTTTTTCTGTCATTTGATGAAAAATCTTTTGTAAAGTTACTGCTTCTGGTGTAGTGTTTTTTGTTTCCTGAATTTCATTGTCTATTTTTGTATACATTGTTCCAATGATACCTGTACGTCTATTAGCCTTTTGCAGGATTGTCTCAATCAGATGGCTTGTTGTTGTTTTGCCATTTGTTCCTGTTATGCCGATAAGCTTTAGCTTTTGTGTTGGATGACCATAGAACGCGTCAGCAAGAATGCTGCTCGCCCTTTTCGTGTCCTTCACAATAATGACCGGTATGTCAAAGTCTTCGGCTAATTCTCTTTCTGCAAGGATAGCAGCGGCACCTGCCTCATAAGCCTTATGAGCAAAATCATGTCCATCGACAGTAAATCCTTTGATGCAGATGAACAAGCTGCCTTGACCCACTTTGCGGTTATCATTTTCAATTGAAGTGATTTCTGCATCTGTTCCATTATATAAAGCATATGGCCCTAAGCTTTTTAATAATTGTTTTAACTGCATGATTCAAATCCTCTTTTCTAATAAATCCATATGTACTCATTTTATTCATAAATACTAATATTATATCAAATGCATGACCAATGTTAGAAAATGCATTTTTTCTTAGCGTTTATATTTTACATGATAAAAAGGAATTGTGCCATCGTGTTCGGTTTTTTCTCCGTAATAATGAAAAATAAAGGCGGCGATTGTGCCGCCTTTATCTTAAAAGGTGTGGTTAATTATTATAGTATAAACGAATGGTTGAGCCGTCTTTTACCTTTGTTCCCGGCTCTGGCGACTGCTTGATAACAGTGTCTCCGCTTCCGCTCGGCTCAATCTTGAGGTTAAGGAAAACTTCACTGATTTCTTTTTTCGTCAGGCCTACTAAATCTGGAACTTCGATTAAAGGATTTTCTGGATATTTATATTCTTTTTCCAGCTGATCCTTCCTTTCCTTCACTCCAAGTGCGCGAAGGCTGTCACCCATGATGCTTCCTACAATCGGAGCTGCTACTACTCCACCAAATTGGACTGTACCTTTCGGATTATCGACCGCCACATACACGACAAGCTCAGGATCGTCTGCTGGTGCGAAACCGATAAAGGAAACAATAAAGTTATTCTCTAAATATTTTCCGCCAGAAGCTTTTTGGGCTGTTCCTGTCTTCCCGCCGACACGGTACCCATCTACAAAGGCTTTCCCCCCTGAGCCTTGGGCAACGACGCTTTCCAGCGCTTCCCTGATTTTTTTCGAAGTATCTTCGGATATTACCTTCCTTTTTGCAACTGGCTCCTTCTTCATAATGACTTCACCTGTGTTTGGGTCAATCAGCTCGCTTGCCACATATGGCGTGTACAATGTGCCACCATTGATGGCTGCTGATAATGCTGTCACCTGCTGGATAGGCGTTACAGCAACACCTTGTCCAAAGGCAGTTGTCGCAAGCTCAACAGGTCCGACCCTATCTAAGTTAAAAAGGATACCTTTCGATTCTCCCTGAAGATCAATTCCGGTTTTTTCGCCAAATCCGAAGCTGCGAATATATTTAAACAAAGTATCCTTACCCAGCTCTTGCCCTAACGATACAAATCCAGGGTTACAGGAGTTTTGGACAACTTCTAAAAAGGTTTGTGCTCCGTGCCCGCCGCGCTTCCAGCATTTCAGCTTCGTTCCATCGACATCAGCATAACCTGGGTCTGTAAATGTGTCTTTTTCCAAGTCTACCTTGCCTTCTTCTAAGGCTGCAGCAAGGGTAATAATTTTGAATGTCGATCCCGGCTCATATGCGCTCCAAATCGGCAAGTTTCGGTTAAAAACCTCTGATGAAACATTACGGAAATCTGCCGGGTCAAAGCCAGGTCTGCTTGACATCCCCATAATTTCACCTGTATTCGGATTCATCGCAATGGCGATTATGCTGTCTGGATTGTAAGTCTGTTCGGCGATATCCAGCTCCCGCTCTATAATTGTCTGCACTCTCGTGTCAATTGTCAGCTTCAAGTCGTTTCCGTTAACAGGGGCTTCGTAATCATCTGCCATATCATTCATCCTCTGCCCTTTAGCATCAGAATAATATTGCACAGACCCCTTCGAGCCTTTTAATTCATCATCATATTCCAGTTCAAGACCTATTAAGCCTTGATTATCTATCCCTGCAAATCCTAAAACATGTGACAAGTAGTTTCCGTAAGGATAAGACCTTTTAGAATCCTCTCCTATATACACACCGTCAATATCTAACGCTCTTACCTTTTTTGCCTTTTCGTGAGAAATCTTTCTGCCCTCAGGCAATCTGACACTCATTTCTTTTTGAATTAACTCTTTATATATCTTCTCCTTGTCCGCTTCTAGGACTACCGCAAGCTTTTCAGCAGCATCTGCTGGGTCCTTTAATTGCCGCGGAACAACATACACGGTTGGAGCACTGATATTTGTCGCTAATGCAACACCGTTCCTGTCAACAATTTCGCCTCGTTCCGGCTCAAAGGAAATTTGTCTGCTCCATAAGCTTTTCGCTTTGCTTGTCAATTCATCCCCAAGAAAAAATTGCACATACCCAAGTCTCAAGTCAATGATAAAAAAAATAGCAATGCCTACAATTAAAGCAATCGTCAACCGCTTACGAACGGTTACGTTTGAAACCCGCATCCATTTAGAACCTCCTTTTTCTATGGCTCGTTCCAATATATGCTTGTACACCTTTGTTTAGAATCAAAGACTATAGAAGTTGCAGGCATTTACCATCCCTTTACAAAAAAATAAGGCCCGCTGCATGCGGACCTTATTTTTTATTCTGGTTTTTTCAATTGTATCGTTAATGTATCATTTTCCTTGACTGTTTTACCTGCTTTTATGCTTTGCTTTGTCGCATAGCCGTTGCCGTTCGTTTTCAGCTTTAAGGACTGCAAGTCTGTCACTTTTAGTATATCTCGCAATGACCAGCCAATCATATCTGGCACAGTTCCTTTTCCGTCTGTCTTCACGACAATTTTTTCTCCTTCGAGATAACTTTCCCCTGCAGCAGGGAGCTGGTCTGTAATCGTGCTACCTTCACCTGTTACTACCAGTTCTAAACCAGATTTCTTCAGTTCTTTTTCCGCTACAGATGTGCTCATACCAGCAAGATCTGGGACATCAACTGTTTGCAGGGAACTGTCAGCAGTAGGCTGAATCTCCATATATTGAAGGCTGCTCTTCATAACAGATGTAAAGATTTCAGCAACAGGGTCAGAACCTGTTTGTGTTTCTTTCAATTCAGGCTGCTGAACTGCCACATACATAACAAGTTCTGGGTCGTCCTTCGGCGCCATTCCTAAAAAGGAGAAAACATAATTGCTGCTTCCTGTTAAATAGCCGCCGCCTGCTTTCGGAATGGAGGCCGTGCCCGTTTTACCGGCAACACTGTACCCATCAACATTATATTTTTTATAGCCTGTCCCTTTAGGATCTGTCACTACTGTTTCTAAAATGTCGCGAACTTCTTTTGCTGTAGCTGCTGAAATAGGTGTTCCGACAACCTCTGTTTTCACTTGTTTTACCACTTTATTCGTATTCGGATCAACAATCTTGTCAATTACATGTGGCTTGACCATTTTGCCGTCATTGGCAATGGCCGTTACCGCTTGGATTTGCTGAATAGGAGTCAAGGCTGTTCCTTGTCCATATGCAGTTGTAATTTTCTCAACAGGCCAAGTAAAGGCAATCGAGCTGTTCGCTTCATGCGGCAAGTCAATCCCTGTTTTTTGGTCAAGTCCAAAGTTTGTGATGTACTCTCGCAGCTTCTCAAAGCCAAGCTGTTCTTTCGCAATTTTTGCAAAGGCCACATTAGATGAGCGCTGAACTCCTTCTAAATAAGTTATTGATCCCCAGCCGCTTCCATTATGGTCATGGATTGTCTGCGAATTTTTTGTTACTTTGTATGAACCTGATTGATATTTTGCGTTTGCATCAAACTTGCCCTCTTCAATCGCCGCTGCCAATGTGAAGATTTTCATCGTTGACCCAGGCTCATAGGAAGTTTCGATTGCTTCATTATGCCAAGTAGCATTGATTCCTTCCAATGTTTCCGGGTCAAAGCTAGGCCGCTGGCTCATAGCTAAAATTTCACCAGTTTTTGGATTTGCCACAATCGCAATCATCTTTTTCGGATTATACTTCTCCTGCACCTTCGACATCGTATCTTCTAGGAAGGATTGAATTTTTTTATCCAATGTCAAATAGACGTCATCACCGTTCTGAGCAGGTGTTATATCTTCCTCTGAATCTGGCAGTATATATCCCCAAATATCCCGCTTATAATTTAAGTAACCGTCTTTACCTGTGAGAAGATTATTCAAGCTCTCTTCAATGCCCAGTTTTCCTGTAGCTGTATATTTACCTGTTGCCTCATCTTCCTTTTCCTCTACATACCCGATGACGTGGGAAGCAAATGTTCCATTAGGATAGAAGCGTTTTTTCCCTTCCACTATGAGAACACCAGGAAGCTTTAAGTCTTCAATTTTCTTCTTTGTTTCATAAGAAAGATTTTTACCTGCAGATCCGAATTCTACCTGCTTAGCTCCTTCTTTTGTCAAGATTCTATATATCTCTGATTCTTCCATATTAATATATTTAGCAAGCTCTTTAGCCGTTTTTTCTGGATCAGCCACATGAATTGGATTTTCAGTATCATTCTTGCTCAAAGAACTGTCTGTAACTGCTACAAGCTTATAGGATGACGCATCCTCTGCAATCACATCTTTATTTCTGTCATAAATCGTCCCTCTCGACGCTTCTAATACCATAGAGGAGCTGTATTTTTTTTCAGCTTCTTTTGCCAGCACCTCACCAGAGACTTTCCCTGTTGATTGAATGACGGCAAACCGGACGATTAAAATAAAAAAGAGCAGACAGAAAAATAAAAACAAGATGGCTGCTCCAAGGTTAATATTCTGCTGCTTTCGAATCATTTTTTATTGCACAACCTTTACATTATCTTTGCTAAAATCAAGGCCAAGTTTTTCTGCCACTTCCCTAATTCTTTCAAAGCTGCTCAAATCCTTCACTTCAATATCCAATTCCTTATTGGACTTCTCAAGCTTAGAAATCGAGCCTTCGGCAACTTGGATATCCTTGTTCACTTGATAAATCTCTGCTTGGTTGCTGACAATCTTCACACCGCCAATGCACAGCAATGCAACGAAAGCAATTCCAAGCAGTTTTTCTCCAGGAGATAATAATGATTTAGTTTGCTTTATTACCTTTTTAAATGTTTGTTTTTCTTCTTGCTGAAACTGTTCCTGCTGCAGCTTTCGCGCTAAATTGCTCATTTGTATACCTCCTAAAGTTTTTATAATTTCTCTGCAATGCGAAGCTTCGCAGATCTTGCTCTGTTATTTTCTTCAAGCTCTTCTTCAGACGGAACAATCGGTTTCCTAGTGATTAGCTTTAACTCTGGCTGAAACTCATCAGGAATGATTGGCAAACCTGGCGGTAAGTCAGGTAAATCGCTCGCCTTTTTAAATGCAGCCTTGCAAATTCTATCTTCAAGGGAATGGAAGGTAATGACACTTATTCTTCCGCCCTTATTTAACAATGAAATAGCTTGTCCAATGGAGTCTTCAAAAACACCCAATTCATCATTTACAGCAATTCTGATGGCTTGGAATACTCTTTTTGCCGGATGTCCGCCTTTTCGTCTTGCAGGTGCTGGAATTGCGTCTTTAATTAATTCAACAAGCTCCCCAGTCGTTTCTACAGGCTTTGTTTCCCTTGCCGCTTCAATCTTGCGGGCGATTTGCTTTGAAAATTTCTCTTCCCCATAACGGAAAAAGATTCTCACTAAATCTTCATACTTCCAATTATTAACAACTTCGTATGCAGATATATCTGCATCACTGTCCATTCTCATATCGAGAGGGGCATCATGGTGATAGCTGAAGCCTCTTTCTGGTGTATCTAGCTGAGGTGAGGAAACACCTAAATCGTAAAGCACCCCATCCACACCTGTAATTCCAAGATTATGTATTTCTTCCTTTAAATTGCTGAAGTTGCTTTTGACGATTGTCAGCTTGTCCTTATAGGGTTCAAGTTTTTTCTCTGCATTCATGATAGCTGTCTCATCTTGGTCAAAAGCAATCAGTCTGCCTTTGTCAGATAGTTTGGATAGAATCAGTTCACTATGTCCTGCTCCACCAAGCGTACAGTCGACATAAATGCCATCTGGTTGTATATTTAAGCCGTCAACGGCCTCATTCAGCAATACTGTAGTATGTTTAAACATGTTGTCCACCTGTCTATAGATTATTCTAAAAACCATTTTTAAATATCAAAGCCAATCATATTTTCTGCAATTTCTGCAAAAGAATCCTCAGATTCTGAAAAATATTCTTCCCAGAGTGATTTACTCCAGATTTCGATGCGATTGGATACACCTAAAATTATGCATTCCTTTTCCAGCTTTGCATACTGCACAAGCGGGGAAGCAATATTAATGCGCCCTTGTTTATCGAGCTCGCATTCTGTGGCTCCAGAAAAGAAAAAACGTGTAAAAGCCCGAGCGTCCTTTTTCGTTAAAGGCAGCGCCTTCAGCTTCTCTTCTATTATCTCCCATTCTGAGAGCGGGTAACCGAATAAACATTGATCAAGTCCGCGGGTTAGTATAAAGGTTTCCCCTAAATGGTCCCTAAATTTCGCAGGTACGATCAAACGACCTTTGGCGTCAACATTATGATGATATTCGCCCATAAACATACCTGCAACCCCCACTTTCTAACCTCAATGTACCACATTCCCCCACTTTCCACCACTGATACATAAATTCTATCTGTATTATGCATTTCCTGCAAGAGATATCCCTGTATTTTTATAAGCAAATTTTGCGGTTTCGCCTTTTATTTCGGCTGTTTTACTGAACATTTGAGGAAAAATGTTTGATTTTGCCTGATAAACGCAAAAAAAGCTGCCCTTTTTAACAGGACAGCTACAAATATTACAATTTAACAACCTTGTGGCTGCCGTCAAACTCCATCGGCAGCTTCAGTACATCTTCAAGGAAATGAAGACCAAAGTGATTCAAAAAGTAGAAAATATTCCATACACGCTCTTGCGGTATCCCGTCTGGCCTGATACATCGTTCAATTCGTGCATACTTATTTAAAATCACCTCATGCTTCGTCTTTAGGTCCATTTCCACCTTTTTAGCGAGGAAATCCACTTGATTAAGCAGGAGATTCTCATTCTTTTGAAGCAATGGCAGCATGCCTTTCATGGTTTTTTCCATTTCACTTTGCAAATCCTTGTATTTATTGGCAATGTCGGATTTCAGCTGAACAATAAGATCATCCACCTTATCATTGCTAACAGCTGCAAGGAACGAGTTGCATGCTTCCTCTGTGCCTGACTGTAATACATCTGCGAGCGTTAAACCAAGCTCTTCCATATCAGCTTCCACACATCTCTCAAGCAAGGTGATATTTAGACGCGGTACAATTGGCGGCATTTTAATATTCATTTGTTCAAAAGCCTGCTTCAGCTCGCCCCAATAAGCGATTTCCCCAGGACCGCCAATAAACGCAAGTGTCGGGAAAAGAAGGTCCTGCATGATTGGTCTTGTCACCACATTATTGCTAAGCTTATGAGGGAATTCACTTGCGATTTCCTTTAATTCCTCTAACGTAAAATGTACTGTCTGGTCTTTACCGACAAACAGACTTTTTTCTTCATCATATGTAAGCAGTATTCTCTCTGAATTTTCTTCATCATAATAGAACAAGTTGACAGGATTATCACTCATTTCAATAACTGTAGAATAGCCGCTTTCTTTAACAATCGTTTGCTGTTTTTGAACAGCTTCTCCTATTTCTTTAAACTGGTCTATCTGGTTTAAGAAAATTTCTTTTTCGAGAACACGTAATGCTTTATCACCTGAATCAACAATCAGTAAACCAAACTCCTGGAATAAGTGCATCACTAAATAGCTGAACAGGTCAACAAAAGTATGGGATGCATCAACTGCCTCTTTCACTAATACCAAGAGCTCTTTTGAATGCTCTGTTTCGCCATCAGCCTTGATTAGCTTCTCTGCCCATGCATAACAAATTTCTTTATCGAGCTCAATATCGGAGGCCATCTTCTTTTCCACTACCCTTTGCGGGAATGTTTTTCTTTCCATTTTCTCTGCTCCAGGCACAAATACATGGTTTACTTCCAAATAATCATGATCTTCACCAGCAATCCAAAATACAGGAACTACAGGTATTCCAAGCTCACTACCCTTTTTTTCTGCAAGGAGAATGATGCTGATGATTTTATGTACAGAATAGAGCGGGCCTGTAAGTATACCAGCCTGTTGTCCACCAATGACAACAACACTGTTGTCCTTTCTTAAATTGGCGATATTTTGCTGGACTTTCTCTGATTGCGGAAAAGCTCTCATATAACCAGCAATATGATCAGCTAATTCATTTCTCATGAACTGTCTCTTCTCCAGTTCCTTCACCCTTTGAAAATAACTATCTTTATCACCATGATTATAATGATAAAAACCTTTCACTTTATCGTCCTGTGATAAATAATCTGTCACAAACTGATTCCCCGCTGGCAACGAGAGATTTACCATCTCCATTTATGTACTTCCTTTCTCATCAAAAAAGTTTTCATTTTTATTTATTATTTTATGTCGTCCGTGATTATTATATTGCTTAAAGAAAATAACCTATACTTTACATACATAGAGAGTATAGCATTCTCTTTAAAAAAAAGAAAAAGACTTTGCTTAAAAATTGTCTTTTTCTTTCAGATATGCTCATTAGCTATATGCCAAACTGTTTCATTACATAGTAGACGAGTCCGTATGCCATTAAAAAAAGATAGGCACAAAAAAAGAGCAGAAAGTTAATTCTCCAAAATCCTCGGAAGACTTTCTTATAAATAATTTCTTGTTTCACTTTCCAATGAAGGATCACAATGAAGACACCAATAAAAAGGATCACTAACAATATATAAGACAGCATGGACTTTCCCCAAATAGATATAATTAAAAAATGAACAGAAATGATAAAAAAGAGCGTGCTTATATCTAACGCAATATGTACAGATAATTTATGTTTTTTCGTCATTTGTTTACTGAGGATAAATATCAAAAGATAGCAAATAACTGGGAATGCAACGAAAAAACTAATGACTGCAGACGTAAATTGAAACATTATATCCCCCCTTTCCTTTCCTGCTCTTTGCCTTTTAGCATGGCATAATAGGCAGCGCATAACGGCAGATGTTTATTTGTCTGTGCAGCAATCTTCAACACATACCCTAAGATAGCATCAATTTCTGTCTCTCTCCCTGCCTCTATGTCCTTCAGCATAGAAGACTTATTTGCAGCTGTCTGCTTAATAACCTTCCAAACGTACTGTTTGCATGTCTCTTTTTTTTGTTCATTCCAGCCGAAGGTATCCGTTATCTCTGCTAAAAAAGGTGCTAGAAGTCGTTTATAGTGAGGATTTTCGAGTAGCTGGCCATTAGTCACTTCCAAAATGCTTGTCAATGTATTAACCAAACAGTTTACTACCAGTTTTTTTTGCATCATCCATATCGGGTCTGGCTGAATCTGCACCAAAAATCCTGGAATACTGTCCTGCTCTAGAATAGTGCCTGTCAGATTCAAACGGACTTGGTCTTTAAATGGTAGACTAGCAATTTGAATCGTCCCGATTCCGGTGTGTCTAATAGAAGTGCTGTCGAGCTTCATCACACCATGCTCTACAATCCCAACATATAATTCTTCCACTGCCAAACTATTTAGTGCTTCCAGGTGAGCCATTCCATTTTGCAGAAACAAAAGCCCTCTGATTTCGGATGACAGTTCCGTCACTTTTTTCATCACAGGCAAAAGCTGATACTGCTTAACAGTTATGATGGACAGATCTCCTGCTCCATCCCAATTTTCAAATAATTCTACCGTAAAATGATGCTGTTCTTCTTTATTCGCCAAAAAGAGGGTCAGTCCCTTTTCCCTTAATTGTGCTTTTTGGCTTTGTGTGCGGACAAATACGGTTACATCATGTTTTGGTGCTAAATAAGCTGCACAAAGCAAGCCAATAGCCCCACCGCCGATAATGCTTATTTTCATTTCAACACCTTTTCCCCTGTATTCTTTATTATTCTGTAGTACCATCTTAACATTTTCCAGCTAAATTAGTAGCAATTAAGACCAAAGTACCTATAAATATAAAAGATGTAAAGCAAAAACAGTTCCATATGATCAGAAAAAATAATTATGAATGAAAAATTTTATAGGGAGATATATCCATTTAGACGAAAAAGCCCCCTTGAATCCTTTTGCAAAGAAAGGTTCAAGGGGGCAAGACCATGTTGCTTTTGTTAAGCGTTTTGTTGTTTTTCTTCTTCTTTAAATACAACCATTTTACGAGCCTTTTCCATCAAATCAACAAGCGCTTTATAGGCTTCATCCATTGTTTGCAATTCCTTTTGGAGCTTTTGGTTCTCATTGTGCAGCTCACTAATTTTTGCTTCAAGTTCAGCAGTCTCTTTAACAGCTGCATTATCAAGCTTATGATGTTCTTCAAGCTGTAAAGATTTTTGATATATATCTTTTAAATATTCTAAAATTTCTTCAAAGTTTTTCGTTTCAACAGGCTCTGGCTGACCGCCTATGAAAGAAACTTCTTCCACTGGCTCTTCCACAAGAACAAAACCTTTTTTTAACTGCTTTCTTTGGCTCTTTGCTAATTCAATAGCTGATTTATATTGTTTGCGCACATATGAATTCCAGCGGAATCCGCATGCTGCACTTGTTCTTGTTAATAGCTTTCCTACTTCCTCGAACGCTTGAAGCTGTGTTCCACCTTCTCTAATTAAACGGAGTACTACTTCTGCTAGCAGTATATCTTCATCTTTTGACCAAGCATCTTGTCTTGTTGTTGACATCAGCTAAATCCCTCCTAGTGTTTTTTATTCATACATATGCGTATACTAGAAAAGATAGACTGATATTTAGTCTTTTAGAAAAAAAATATTTAAAATCACACTAGAACAAAACAAGACTTGTCTTAACTAGACTAGTTATTGGCCTAAACCTGCATTTCACAAAGAATCTACTCTGAAATTTTCTAAAAAGCTAGTCTATCACAGCAACGCTTTTGCGAGTTCGTTCTCTGATATAACTTTAATTCCTGCCCTTCTTAATAGCGCTGTTGTAATTCCTGCTCCCTCATGCTGTATCCCTTCAAAATTACCATTGTATATATAGCTGCTACCACAAGATGGGCTAGACTCTTTAAGAACGACTGTACTCGCCTGCAGCTGCTTCACAACAGCCAGTGTTTTAAAGGCACCATCTACATATAAATCTGTAACATCATTCCCACTTTTATCTATTACAATTGCATGACCATCGAGCACATCATAGCCATTGCCGCCTTTAATTTCACAGGGCTCTCTTGGTGTCTGAAAACCTCCCAGCAATTCTGGACAAACGGCAATCGCCTCTTTTTTGTCAATCAGCTCTTTAATCTTTTCATTAAGACTATGCGACCCGTTATATCTTACCTTCAACCCTGCTAAACAGGAACTGACCACAATCACGCCAAAGCTGCCTCCTTCGTCACTACTATTTAATACCTCTATTATACAAATAACTAAGTGTTTTTTTCTCCTAAGATTAACTTAAGCACAAAAAAAGCACCGGACTATTTGTCCGGTGCTTTTTTCAAAGGAAAATTAGTTGCTTACAACTTCTTTACCTTTGTATGTTCCGCAAGCGCTACATACGCGGTGAGCAAGTTTCATTTCACCACAGTTAGGGCATTCTACCATACCAGGCACTTGTAATTTAAAATGTGTACGACGTTTTCTTTTTGCAGTTTTAGATGTTCTTCTAAAAGGTACAGCCATTCTTCCCACCTCCTTAAAGAGTATTAAGAAAGTCTTGAGAGCAGATACAATCCATTCTCAGGTTTTCTTGTTTGTCCAAGCATAAAGCAAGGAGCTTTACTCATTTTCAAAAAATTTCGCAAGTCCTGCAAGCCGAGGATCAACTTTCTCCTTCTTCTCTTGCTCATGGATAACTTCCCAGTCCTTACCGGATTGAGGAGCACCCTCTTCTGTACTGTCTTCACAGAAGACTTGCATTGGTACTTCAAGTAAAAGTATTTCTTCTATAATTGGCAATAAGTCAATTACATCGCCCTTTACTTGATGAACTTCCTCTTCTCCTGTTTCATAATCCGGAACATTCAAAAGGAAAGTTTCAGTCGTTTCTACATTAATTGGATAATCCACGTCTACTAAAGTACGAGAGCAAGGTAATACTAAATGACCTTGTATTTTTAAATGAAAAGTCACTTTCTTTGAATCAATATCTGTTCTTCCTGTAATATGCATAGGAGATACACGCCTGATGGAGGAATCAACTTCCTTAATTCCATCTGCGTTGATTGTTTCATCAATAGATAGTCCCTTACTTCGGTATTTTTGTAACTGGCTTAACGTCCATTTCATATATATCACCCCAAGGCAACAAAGGTAATTATAGCTTTCATATAATTATTTGTCAATATTTTTTCTTTACACTATCTTTGCTTTTCCCTTTTATACTTAAAAGCATGATGGGTTTGCAATTCTAATGCAATAGCACTGTATCTATTCTACCTCGAATAGACGGAATTGCAAATATTATGGCTGCACCTTTTTCCGCAAAAAGAATCCTTGCTTTATAAGCTTTGCTTATCGTTTCTTTATCATGTATTCTAGGATAAGAAATTGAGCTTTAATCGATATAGTTACGAAAGCAATGCCAATCATTCTTGAAAGAAACTTGTAAGGAGATTTGAAATGAAAGCTGTTGGGATAATTGTCGAATATAATCCATTTCATAATGGACATTTACATCATATCCAAAAAGCAAAGGAATTATCAGATGCAGATATTGTCATAGCAGTTATGAGTGGACCATTCCTGCAGCGGGGCGAACCTGCATTAGTTTCCAAATGGCACAGAGCAGAGATGGCGATTTCTGGCGGTGCTGATCTTGTCATTGAACTTCCCTATGCGTTCAGCGTACAACATGCAACCATTTTTGCACAAGGAGCAGTGCAGTTGTTGGACAGTTTACACTGTCATGCTGTTTGCTTTGGCAGCGAGTCTGGAAAAATCAATGAATTTATGAATGCATACCATATCTTGACTAGCAAGAATGCTTTATTCGCTGAAAGGATCAAGCAGCATCTGCAGGAAGGCTGCAGTTATCCAAAAGCAATGTCACTTGCCTTTACGGATTTAGCAACAGGTGAGGATAATATTGCCGACTTAACATTGCCAAACAATATTTTGGGCTTTGAGTATGTAAAAGCAGTAATGTCAAAAGGCTTGCAGATGGGTCTTTATACCATTCCGCGGATTAAAGCAAATTATCATGATTCATATTTTAGTTCCGAGACTATTGCCAGCGCTACGAGCATCCGCAAGGAAATTTTTGAAAAACATAGCGTTCAAACGATTGCACCCTACGTGAATACCACTACTCTGAAGATCTTAGAAGACTACAAACAAACCTTCTCTATTTTTCATCAATGGGAAAATTACTGGCCATATCTTAAGTTTAGGCTTATACAAATGTCACCGAGTGAACTGCAAACGATTTATGAAGTAGAGGAAGGTATTGAGAACCGAATTTTGGCGATTTGTCAAAAAGCAGATTCCTTTCAGGAGTTCATGTCCTTGTTGAAAACGAAACGCTACACTTGGACAAGGCTCCAGCGAATATGTGTCCATATTCTGACAAACACAACAAAAGGGGAAATACAAAAGAACGAAACACCTGCATACTTGCGACTGTTAGGCAGCACAAAACTAGGGAGAGCTTATTTGAAGAAGCACAAAAAGACACTTAAACTCCCACTTATCAGCAAGCTTTCTTCCATACAACATCATCAAATTGACTTAGACATACGAGCAGCATCTATTTATGCACTGGGTGCACACCCTGCAAACCAGAAGGAGCTATTAGCGATGGAATACAGTCATGTTCCTATCATGGTAGATGAATAAAAAAAAGGAATGACCAAGTAAAAACAGGTCATTCCTTTTTTTCTCTTTTCCATTTTGCTATCGCTTTTTTTATGTTAGCTGTATGCAGTCTTGCCTCCTCTTCTCCTCTTTCAATTATTTTCTCTAAATCGGTAAAAGCCTTGCTGTTAAACATTTCAACTTGGGGCCTTATCATAAAATCACTCGCCTCTTCCCGATAATTAACAAGCTCCCGCTGCATAATGTCAATACTGCGCATGATGACATCGTATATAGAGCTTATCTCGGCATCATTGCCTACATTTGCTACATCAACGGCAATCACTAAGTCTGCTCCCATTTCTTTCACGACAGAAACAGGAATCCTGTCGATTACTCCTCCGTCCACTAGAAGCCGCCCGTCCATTTTTTCCGGGACAAAAATGCCTGGAATCGAAATGCTTGCCCTGACAGCCTCTGCAATCGGCCCCTTTTTAAAGACAACCTTTTCTCCCAACGACAAATCTGTTGCGACAATCGCAATAGGGAAATCCAAATCTTCAATATTTTTTCCATACGTAAACAAATGAATAAGCTCTTTCACTTTGTTTCCTGCTATAAAACCCATTCTCGGGAGTGTGAAATCAAGATAATATTTTCGTTTAAAAAATTTAGAGATGAAATAAAGTCTGTCAATATCTGAGCCTGCCGCATAAAGGGAAGCAACTATCGCTCCAATGCTGCTTCCTGCGATATAATCTATCGGAATATTGGCCTCTTTTAATATTTTGATGACTCCGATATGCGCAAACCCTCTGGCACCGCCGGAACCAAGTGCTAATCCAATCTTCGGTCTATTCATTAAAGGAAAACCCTCCAATTATTTAATTTGGTCATAGTAATCTTATGGTCTTTTTTTTCTGCTTATGAGTATATTGTTTGGTAGAGGGCTAAAAGGACGAGTTTGAAATAGATGTTTTATAAAGGGGAGGGAATATATTCTTGTATCGTTCGAAAGTGAAAACCATAATTCTAGCTGGCACTGCATCTTTTTTAGCTTTTGCACTAGTTACATTCCCTGCAACAGCAGTCGAAGCATCCAAGGACGGTCTAAACACATGGTGGACAATCGTCTTTCCATCATTGCTTCCTTTTCTCATTTTATCTGAAGTTTTAATCGGATTTGGAGTTGTTCGATTTTTAGGGGTTTTACTAGAACCGGTAATGCGCCCACTTTTTAAAGTTCCAGGTGTCGGCGGGTTTGTATGGGCGATGGGGATGGTATCCGGCTTCCCTACAGGAGCAAAATTAACAGCCAGGTTAAGAGAAGAAAAGCAAATTACGAAGGTTGAAGCTGAAAGGCTCGTTTCCTTTTCAAATGCTTCTAACCCGATGTTCATTATCGGCGCCGTTTCTGCTGCTTTCTTTCATAATCCGAAGCTTGGATTTCTGCTGGCAGGAGCCCATTACTTAGCGAATTTTACTGTCGGTCTTTGTATGAGATTTTACGGAGTAGATGAAAAGATTCCGAAAGATAAAAAGAGCAGCAAAGTTCCTTCTTTGAAGCGTGCATTGCGGGAGCTTCATCACACCCGCTTGAAGGATAAGCGTCCATTAGGAAAGCTGCTAGGTGATGCTGTAACATCTTCCATACAGTCTCTATTAATGGTAGGCGGGTTCATCATTCTTTTTTCTGTTATTAATCGCTTGCTGTTTCACTTGCAGGTAACTTCCCTTTTGGCTGGGTTCATAGATAAATTCTTTGAGCTTTTTTCCTTCTCCACCGCTTTGTCTATCCCATTTATTGCCGGGATTTTCGAGATTACGCTGGGAAGTAAATTAACAAGCGGAGTAGAATCGAGCACTTTAATGCAACAAGCAATTGTGACAAGCATGATTCTTGGCTTTTGCGGATTGAGTGTGCAAGCACAGGTTGCAAGTATCTTAGCACAAACAGATATTGGTTTTAAGCCGTTCTTCTTCGCACGAATTCTGCAAGCTATTTTTGCAAGTATTTACACGTATTTGTTCTGGGATGTTTTCAGCGCGAATTTCCTTAATGATGATAAACCAGCGTTTGCGATGCCCGCGTTTTTAGAAGACCAGGGATGGATTAGCCAAGCTATGCAAAAATGGATGGAGATAGGTCCGGCATTTACCATTATTTGCTTGTCCGTTTATGTTGTCATCCTTTTCTTCCGGCTTCCAGGAAAGAAACGGACAGTTTAACAAAAAAGGGATTGTGAAAAATCTTCACAATCCCTTTTTATCTGTACTTTTTAACTGACGAAATTTTTCCTTTAACGCACTCTCAACCGATGGCGGTACGAGTTCAGATATATCTCCATCGTATTTACTGACCTCTTTCACAATACTAGAGCTCAAAAATGAATATTGGTTATTTGTCATCACAAAAAAAGTTTCAATTTCATCTGATAAGACTCTGTTCATAGATGTGATCTGCATCTCATACTCAAAATCAGAAACAGCACGAAGGCCGCGAATGATGGCAGTTGCATTGACACTTTTCGCATATTCAATAAGAAGACCTTCATATGAGGAGACAGTTACATTAGGAATGTCCTTTGTTACTTCCTTTATTAACTCAAGTCTTTCCTGCACAGAAAAAAACGGCTTTTTCGATGAGTTGTTTAAAACACAAACATAAACTTGATCAAAAACTTTTGCCCCTCTTTTAATAATGTCGATATGACCATTTGTGATTGGATCAAAACTGCCAGGACATACTGCAATACTAGCCATTTATGCATTTTCCTCCATATCTGTTTGTTTTGAATAAATCGATACAGCAATGATTCCATACTTTTCATATTTAATTTGCTGAAAACTGCCGATTTTTTCCGGGAGTGCTACTTCTGAACCATGTTCGCAAACTATTACACCATCATCAGCAAGGAGGCCCTCTTCATTAATAATCAGGACTAATTTCTCCAATTGCTGTTTTTTATAAGGCGGGTCTAAAAATATGTAATCAAAAACTACATCTCTTTTTATTAGCGCTTTAAGCGCCCTGTCTGCTTCATTGCGATAAACCTCTGCTTTAGCTTCCAATTTGCAAGCAGCGATATTCGTCTTAACTGTATGTATAGCTTTTCCATCCTTATCAACAAAAATGACCTTTTCAAGCCCCCTGCTTAACGCCTCAATCCCTAATCCACCACTGCCGGCAAACAGGTCGAGACCAATTCCGCCTTCAAAATACGGGCCAATCATATTGAAGATTGCTTCTTTCACTTTATCCGTAGTCGGTCTTGTCGAATTGCCAGGCACCGCCTTTAATGAAATGCCTTTATTCGTTCCTGAAACGACTCTCATCATACATCACCACTGATTTATTAGTTGATAGTTTATCATTGACTATCCTATCATAAACATTCCCGGGATTCCAACACTCATTTACACTTCTATAAAGAATCAGATATCGGCACACACAAATCTCAAGCTGTTTTTAATTTTTCACAAAAAAGCAAACTTTGATGTATAAGGTGCGCTTCCTTGGCAATACTGTAATTAACAACATCTATTCGAGGATGTTGTTGCCAACCGCGGAGAAGACTTACGTTTCCCCATAAGTTCTTCCTCCGGTTTCTCCTCTCCCTTTACCTTCTTTCCTGTAAGAGGATATAGAAGGAGCCTGCAAGCAAATAGCTTGCAGGTTTTTTTTTTCAAAATAAAAAAACCAAGATGTATTCTTAGTTTTTTTATATGCCCATCTTATAATCATATTCTTTTGCTTTGTCCGGTTTAGAATTTTCAAATTCCATTTTTAAAAACGGTTTATACGAAGGCTCTACTTTTTTCACAAATGAAAAGGAGTTTAACTTTTCCATTAGAGCTTCTGTTTCCGTTAAATTAGTATATAGCACAACATACTTTAATCGTTTGGAAATATAGTGGACATTTCCATATCTGCGCAGCATTTTCGCCTGCTTCAACGAATAAAGGTACACGATGATGCCTTGTCTCTGCCCTAGCATGATATTCCCCCGCTTCTATTTTTTTATATTCTAGCATAGCAATAAAAAAATTCATATGAATTATGTAAATTTTAGAAAGGTTCCGCCTTCATTAATCCATAAAAAAGGCGATGAAGCAATCATCATCGCCTTCTATCATTTATGCCGAACAGCTGCAGCTGCCTCCGCTTCCGCAGCCTCCGCTGCAGCCGGAAAGCTCATCGAAGAATGGGTTTCCTGTTGGTACCTTTACGAATTCAGAAACAGATCTTCCGATGATAACACTGACCTCATCGAGCAATTTTTGCAGATTATTTTCTGCTATCTTAAATGCAGCAACATTCTCGTCCATATCCATATCCCTTTTGAGCTGTCTGATTTCCATCATAACTCTCTTATACTCAGGATGATATTTGCCGAAGCGCTGCACTTCTTCGTACAGTTCTTTCATTTCATTAAAAGAAATGATTTTCCCCTGTGTTTCTTTATCAGTTATAAGGTTTGCCATGCGCATACGATATTGTTCTGCCACATCTGATTCCAATATCATTTCCGCTATGGACTCTGCCTCTTCTTGTAACATAAGCATTTCAGTTGTAGCAAGCACGATTAGCTCACCTCCAATTCTCATTTTAACTGATAAATACGAGAAAAGAAAGCAATCTGTTACGAAAACAGCTGTACATAAACTTGCCTTAACAGGACTTAGTTGATTGTCACGGTAAATTCTTTTTGAAACAAATTTATCCCTTTGTTATTAATAATTTTAAGAAGAGCTTGGTGCTGGCCGCTTTCTACATTCCTGACAACAAATGCGGCGCTTTTGTATTCCCCTACAGTCTTGCCGTCCATTTCTAATATAATTTTCCCTGTTTCCTTGCCACTGTCTTCGCGAAAAGAAAGAGATGGTGCTTTACAATCAATATAAACATTATTACCCTTAATGAGGTAATGCACGGTAATATCTTGACTCTGAACGTATGCTGATGCTAATGCTGTTTCACTTCCTAAATTCATTGCTGCTTGTCCTTCCTCCTTCACTTGAGGATCTGGAACGTCATTGTTGCAGCCATTCAAAAGGAATAAAGCAGGAATACAAAACATTAGAATTTTTTTCATAAGGAACAGCTCCCTAACATGAATTCTTTTCGTTTAGTATTCGCTGCTGCTTCCCTTTTTACTCACACAGAGTGCCGAAAATTTACCATCACGATTGTGAGTTCATTGCTTGGAACATCCCGACCATCATCGAGGCCATTTGGACACCATTGGAAAACTTCTCCACATGATGAGGAATAGTCTTTTTATAATAATGTAATGAAGCAACTTCAAAACTCTGTAATTCACCTGGATTTCTGCTTAATTGTCTGTACCAAAGCGGCTGTTCCCGGATAAATTGCTGCAATTCCCTGTTTTCCTCTAAGTACTCTTTCACGTTTTTCCTCAAAGATTTGCCTCCTTAATCTTTTCTAAATGCAAAAGGACCTGTCGGCTGTTGCACTTTACCTTTGCTGGCCTCTTGAGAGGGGCTGCTGTTTGGAGAAAACTGCGCAATGACACCTTGAATTGTACCAAGCGCTTGGTTGATATTAGCGATATAGCCTTGCAGCTGATTTTGATCCATATTTTTTATGGAATCCATAATAGAAGACATCCATAATGATTTACTTGTATTTGTTCCTGTCTCTTCGGTTTTTTCTGTACTTTGCCCTGTATTTTGCTCACTGCTCCAGCGAGCGTCTTCTTCTCCCAGCAAGTACCAATCTTCAAATAACTGCTGCCATGTTGCTTCGCCACTTCTCACCTCTTGAATAATGTGGGGATTCTCTTTCACAAACTCTTTAAATTGTTGGACTGAAGGATGAAGTTGTTTACCTGACATGCTTTTTTCACCTCTATTACGCTGAATTTGCCTACCTTACTATATGTTAACTTCCTTAAAAGGTGCCTAGTTGGCAAAAGAAAATTGGGCATAAAAAAGCACTTTTATTGTTAAGTGGATTCTTAGCAATAAAAGTGCTGCAGTTAACCTTTTACCATTTTTCAATAAAGTTTTGCGTGTAGTATTTATTATATACTCCTACACCTAAATGGGTGAAGCTTTCATTCAAGAGGCATTCCCTGTGCCCCTTGCTGTTCAGCCAGCCTTCCATAACAGCAGCTGCATCTGTGTATCCCGCTGCTATATTTTCCCCTGCAAGCTGATAAAAAACATCTCCTGTCTTGAGCCGTTCCTCCAGGTCGCCATATTTATCAGATGTATGGGAAAAATTCTTCGTATCATACATATCTACACTATGACCTAAAGCTACTGTTGCTGTGTCTTCATCCCATTGAACCTTCCCTAAATTAAACCTGCTTCTAATAACATTCGTAATATCTAATATTTGACGTTCATTGCCATCCTCAACAGCTTCATTTTCCTTCACTACCAAATCTGCTTCCAAAAGCTCTCCTCTGTATACAAGCT
The DNA here is from genome assembly GCF_021341655.1 of Bacillus sp. Au-Bac7. Classification (NCBI taxonomy): domain Bacteria; kingdom Bacillati; phylum Bacillota; class Bacilli; order Caryophanales; family Bacillaceae; genus Bacillus; species Bacillus sp. Au-Bac7. The sequence goes on from NZ_JAJTTG010000001.1 coordinate 1,525,765, forward strand.
CATACGGCCTGATTTGAAGCAATGTTCGTGCATCCATATAACGGACGCTTGAGAGTGTTCCTGTAAACTTATCAAAGTACAGCTGCACATAATAATCGCCCATTTTCACAAGAGGCCTGTTGTTAATTTCATCTTCTGAAAGCTCAAACCGGTAGGAGGAGTCCTCATAATTCAAACTGATATTTGTCTCGATTGGTGTCTTTTCATATATATTGCCGATTTCTTCGCCAATCTTGTACGGAGCTATGTTCACATCTTGTCCAATTGCAAAAATCGTCACCACTTTATCATCGAGCACACCAACCTGAAAATATTTAGAGGAATCTTGATTGTATATCCACCATTCATATTCGTAATTGGATGGGTCTTTTCTTGCTGGTTCTCCGTATTTTTTGACAAGGTCCTTTGCACTGCTGCCGATCATGCTTCCAAGCCCCTCTTCAGGCATTGAAATCGATGTGTCTTCGTCCGCTTCTTCTGAAAGACCTTCATCGACTTTCGCTGAGTTCGTGCCGTCATCTACAAGGGCATCAGAGTTTTCACTTGTATCAGTAATACTCATGTAAAACCAGACCGCTAGCAATATAGAAATAATAATTACAATTCTGAGTAATGTCTTCAGAGGCTGAACCCCCTCTCTACCATCATTTCTATCATTATATGTTTGCTGCTTACTAAATAGTATAGCATTATTAAAATAAAATCTGATAGACTGAACTTTTTAGAAATTAAAATCCTAGTATAGCTTTAATAACAGAGGTAGTCTCTCCGCCATGATAGATTACATAAAGCAGTAAATAAACCGCAACACCGGTAATGGCAGTGAAGAACCAGATAATGCTCGTAGTTGGGCCAATCTTACGGTGAATTTCATATTTCTTCTTATAACCTGTGACAAGCATCGTAATTCCTAACACAGCGCCTGTTGTTGCTAAAGTGATATGAAAAATCAGAAATATTGTGTAGTATATTTTAATATCATCTGGTCCACCGAATGCAGTATTCCCGATAAAAATAGTTCTGGAAGCGTAGATGACAAAGAAAATAACCGCACAGATTGCGCCAATAAGCATTGCTTTTTGATGTGCTTCCAATTTTCGTTTGATTATTAAGCCCCAGCCAATTGCGACAAAAATCGCACTCAATACAATAAATGCAGTGCTAATAGTAGGTAAAACCGGTAGTGAATAATTCATTTTCAAACCCTCTCTAAATAAGTATTTTTAAAGGGAATTCCCTAAGCTTTTAACAAGTGTACCTTGCACACAATAAAAATATGTATGAAACAAGCAAGACAAAAAAAGGATATTCTAGCAAAAGGATAACACTTCTATTCGACAATCTCTCCAAAGTTTGTCTAGCTTTCCCTTTCATCTTAACGGCTTCCTAAAGCAAGAATCAAGTATACTGTGCCTGCTTTAGGAATTACTGTTAAGTAAGTCTGCCTTAAGTATTGGAGTTATGTTGAATGATCGTGTCTATCCATTGATAGAATATCCTCTTACTTAGATGATGAATGTGACAAGGACCATGGCAACGAATAAAATGGTCATATATTGAAGAGAATATACGAACATAGCAGTCGCCCATTTAATCTCGTCCTTTTTCTTGCTTGCAATAATACCTGTGATAATCCAGCCGATATTAAGCAATGTTGCCAGAATTAAGAAAGGAATACCAAGTTTCACTAATAAGAATGGCAATGGAAGTAAAGCGATAACCCATGCATACGTATGTTTTTTTGTTACTTCAAAGCCTTTTACTACAGGAAGCATCGGCACTCCTGCTGCTCTGTACTCCTCTACTCTTCTAATTGCCAATGCATAGAAATGCGGTGGCTGCCAGAAGAACATAATTAAGAACAAGCTCCATGCCATAATATCAAGATTCGGATCAATTGCCGCCCAACCGATTAAAGGCGGAACAGCACCGGAAAAGCTACCGATAACTGTGTTTGAAACAAGTCTTCTCTTAGACCACATTGTGTAGACAACCACATAGCTGAAAGCTCCTACCAATGCAATCACCGTTGCAGAGATAGTCGTTAGAAGCATAAAGAATGTTCCGATTGCAAGCAAACCGAATCCGAGAACTGCAACCTTGCCTGGTGTGACTTTCCCAGTAACAGTCGGTCTCTCCTTAGTTCTTTCCATCAGCGGATCAATATCCCTGTCAATATAATTGTTTAGTGCACAAGATCCTGCAATAATTAAGGCTGAACCAATTAATGTATACAAGACTGTGTCGATATTCACCAAAAATTTCTCTCCAGAAAAATGCAGCGCCAGCCACAATCCTGTAAAGACTGTAATTAGGTTAGAATTTACAATACCTACTTTGATCAGCGCTAAGAAATCCTTCCACGCAGATGTTTTTGGCAGTGATTCTTCCCCGTCAACCTGAGCTTCAGGATACGCTCTATAATTTGCCATAGATGTTTCCTCCCTTATTTAAACCAAATCTATATCCTTTATAAAAAGCTTAAAAGTGCAATTGGAATTACTGTTCATTCCCACTTAAACTCATCTTTCCTTTATATAAACATAAAGGTAAATGATTGTTTGTGCCCAATTTCACAATTATTAACAACATTTAAACGATGAAAAAAGGCCCTTTTATAATTAAAACATATTTCAATCTTTTTTTCCGCATTTTTTTACAAAAAAATAAAAGTCTCTCTATGCGAAATAGATTCCTTCGACCCACAATCTATTATAAATCTAATTGCCCCGTTAGCCAAATAAAATAACTGAAATGGATATACTTCACTTACATAGGAAAATTAAAGAAGATGCCCTAATCCACTAGGGCATCTTCTTTATGCTAGATTCTTTCCTGCTGTGCGATTCTTTTTCTCAAAGGAACCTCAGGAACAGCCTCTTCTCGATTTTTATACACTTTTTCATATTTAGTGAACATCGAAACATTCAGCAATATTCCCATGCCTATGGCGAGCTGTACAAGCGATGACCCTCCGTAGCTTACGAAAGGGAGCGGAACACCTGTTAGAGGTATCACTCCTGACACACCGCCGATGTTAATGAAAGACTGGATGCCAATCATGCTTGAAATCCCGATTGCAAGGAGGCTGCCAAAAGGATCTTTGCATTTCAATCCAATATATATACCTCTTAACACGATATAGCTTAAGCATACGACTACAAAGCCTACTCCAAAAATACCGAGCTCTTCTGCAATTACCGCCATAATGAAGTCTGTGTGGCCGTCTGTTAAATATCCGAGCTTTTGTATACCCTGTCCTAATCCAAGACCTTTTAAGCCTCCTCCGCCTATGGCAATAAGCGAGTTGCTCATTTGGTAGCCGGTGGATTGGACCATGTCTTCAGCAAAAGGCGAATCCATAAATACGAAAATCCTGCTCAGCTGCTTTTCAGTCAAGACATCTTTGCCAAAAAGCTGAAGAACTACTACAGCAATTGCCACTACAGCAAGGCCGATGCCGGCTAGCTTTGACAAGTTCTTCAAACTCATTCCGGAACAGATAATAATCGTTGCCGCAATCATGAAGATTATCGCTGCTGTTCCAAAGTCAGGCTGTAAGCCGACAAGCATACATACAAGCAATAAGTATGCGAGCGGCGGTGCAACCCCTCTGTTAAATTCGTTTATGTAAGATTGCTTTTTCGCATAGATGGCGGAGAGATAAACAATCACCGACAGCTTAACGAATTCCGCAGGCTGCAGGCTTGCCGTTCCAAGCTTATACCAGCTTTGTGCATTTCCTGCCACATGACCAAGAACAAAAACACCGAAAAGACCAATTAACGATATAAAAACCATGGGAACGAGAAATCTATTGCTCATAAATGCCTTATAAGGAAAAAGGGCGACAACAATAAAGGCCACTCCTGCCACAAGCAAGTTAAGAATCTGTTTCTTATAAAAGAAACTGCTGCTGTCTTCCCCATAATATTGGACAGATGATACCATACTGGCACTGTATATCATAATTACTCCAAATAGAGAAAGTAATACCATTGCAACAATCAGTGTATAATCATATGATTTTAAGATTTTTTTGAACATCCGCTGCTACCCCTTACTAAAGTTTAAGCAATGACAATACATTCGCTGCCATTTGTTTCAATTCCTGCCTATTAGCTTGGAAGTTTTTCTTTTGCTGCTTTTACTATTCTAACATGATATAAAAAATATCACATGGATTTCAACAATAAAAAAACTCAAACAATAAGTTCGTTTGTTTGAGTTCGCTTATTATTTTCTTATAGACGCTTCATGTAATACTGAGAGTTCTTTTTCTAATTCGTCTAGTATCTTCTTGCCGACGCTTTCTTCCACTAACCCTAACCGAATAGCAAAATCTATCTCCTTGGATAATCCAAACATTTGTGTATCCAGAACTTCTTCATATAAAGGACATTGCGGCATTGTTAAGTTATCCATTTGAACTTTTATAAGCTTTAGTATTTTGTCAGCATCTGCTTTTAACAGTGCATTTGCTTTCTCTTTATGGTTTATGATCATATCAGAAGTCAACCCTATCCCCCCGTTTCCGAGCGATTATCCTATCTATAAAGTTTAAACTCAACATAGGAAAATTGCAAGAACTATCACAAGAAAGTTATTTACAGGAAAGCTAATCTAGAATTCTCCTTATCTGCCGAAAGTTAAAAACTGACAAAGAAACATAGACAAGATATACTAAAAACATACATACTAATTGCAGTCATACAGACAGGAGAGATAAAAATATGAACCAAATCATGCAAGTAAAGGGATTAGTCGCATTTCCAATTACTATCGATCCAAGTGTTTGGATTTTTGATGACCGAAAAAAAACAAGTGAGGAAATATTTGCTTTGACGCAATCTGAGTCTGATTTGGAAGCATATACGAAAGAGGTTTCGAAGCACTGGGACCGGGAATTGCTTGAAGGTGCACATTTGCCTGAAAAAGCTGCAGGAAAAAAATTTAAAAAACAAGAGATAATAACAGGTACATTTTACATGCCGCTTGCGCCTTTTATAAAAAATGCCGAGCCATTAAAAGAAGCAGAGCAAATTGTGATCCAATCTGCAGAAAAGGAGCTTACTTACCCACTAAGCGTTGTAGATGAGATGGTGCTGCTTTTCTGCAAAAACGGAAAGCCGCTAACGGACAGCGGACCTATTCATTTATTTTTTAAAAACAAAGGAATAGACCAAACGCCGTTAACGTCCATCACAGGATTTGAACTTACTTAAACATTGCTTTTTAGTTATATCAGCTTGCCCTTTTTATGGTTACTAACTAAAGTACTTTAAATCCAACTATGCCAGGCTGTTTTGAAACCTCTTATCTTTCTAAATGTGATCTCAAGCTGTCAATCGATATGCGTTTTTATCAGACACACTTTCAGAAGGATATACTGTCACAACAGCCTGAAATAGATGCACATACTTTATTACAGCAGGTCTGCAGCCAATTGGGCTAAACCAGACCGCTCTCCTTTGACAAGCTTGACATGCCCTGCAATCTGCTGGTCTTTAAACCTTTCGACTACATATGTCAAACCATTATTGAAAGCATCAAGATACGGATGGTCAATTTGCTCCGGATCTCCCATGAGTACTATTTTACTGCCTTCTCCCACTCGTGTCAGAATCGTTTTCACTTCATGCTTTGTTAAGTTTTGCGCTTCATCAATGATGATGAACTGATCTGGTATGCTTCTTCCCCTTATATAGGTTAACGCCTCTACTTCAATAGACCCCATTCCAGCTAGTATTGCTTCCAGCTCTCCTGGTTTTTTTGTATTGAAAAGATACTCCAGATTATCAAAGATAGGCTGCATCCAAGGTCTCAGCTTCTCTTCCTTTTCTCCAGGAAGAAAACCTAAGTCCTTCCCCATTGGTACAATCGGTCTTGCAACAAGCAGTTTTTTATAATCTCCATAATCCTCTGTCTGCATCAGACCTGATGCTAATGCAAGCAAAGTTTTACCTGTTCCAGCCTTGCCAATCAATGTGACAAGCGGCAAGTCTCTTTTCAGCAGCAGTTCAATCGCCATCGTCTGCTGAACATTTCTCGGACGAATTCCCCATATATGTTCATGATCAAAAATGAGCTTCTTCACATACTTACGAGTTGCATCCACCACTGCTAACGCTGATGAGGACGAACCAAGTACATCCTTCAGGAGGATAAATTGATTTGGATAAAAAGCTCCTGTATTATAGCCAGCTCCCAATTCAGAAATAAGCAGCTGCCCTTTTTCATAAAACTTATTTAATATATCTAAGGTTACTTGTACATCCGTAAAACCAGTATAAAGATGATCGTTTTCCACCACCCGGTCGCTCAGAAAATCCTCTGATTCAAGGCCGATTGCATCTGCCTTCACTCGGACGAGCGTATCCTTACTAACCAGTATGACAGTTCGTCCATCCTCTTTTTTCTCTTCCTCTAAAGACAAGTTTTTTGCAACTGCCAGAATGCGGTTATCGTTTGTTTTCTCCACAAAAATTTCCTGCAGCTGGTGAAAAGAGCGATGGTTCAATTCGATTCGTAATGTGCCGCCATTTTCGAGTGGTATTCTTTCATGCAGCTTTCCTGATTCTCTTAGATTGTCAATTAGTCTGGATATTTGTCTTGCATTCCTCCCTATTTCATCCATATACCTTTTTTTGCTGTCTACCTCTTCTAAAACTACTGCTGGAATGACTACATCATTTTCTTCAAAAGAAAAAATGGAATAAGGATCCTGTAACAAGACATTTGTATCTAAAACATAAATTTTACTCAAACTGATGCCTCCTGCTCTAAAACGTCATGAGTTGCCCTACTCTCCGATATCGGAAAGAACCTTGATAAAATATATGTTTTATCGAATAAAGATAGAAGATATTTTGCACAATAAACATTAGAAGTGTAAAAAAATTTTAGAGGAATCATCATAAAAGGAGGAAATCCTGCATGAAAAAAAGCATTTTATGTACTTGTCTTGTACTATTGCTTGCTGGCTGTGCCGCTAACGGTAATCGTGATGCACAAACAGACAACGATCTAGCGGACGTTAAAAACTCAACGATAGATGATGTAAATCGAAAATCCGGCCAAGAAATTTCCGAGCGTCTTGTAAATTTAGCAACAAGCATTCCTAATGTGAATGATGCCACAGCCGTAGTAATAGGAAGATATGCTATTGTCGGAATTGATATAAATTCTAACTTAGACCGATCAGAGGTTGGCTCCATTAAGTATGCTGTAGCAGAAAGCCTTAAAAACGACCCAAATGGCGCAAATGCGATGATTGTTGCAGATCCTGATATCAATGCGCGCCTAGCAGAAATTGCCGAAGACATCCAGGACGGTGAACCAGTACAAGGCATATTCAATGAACTCGCCGACATTACCGGCAGAATTATCCCAGAATTACCAGCAGATATCCTGAATAACGACCCAGGCAGCAATCTGAAAACACCTGACAATAAACTGAACGAAAACGAAAAGAATCAGCTCAAAAAAGACCAAGACGAACAATCAAACAATCACTTGAAAGACTAACATTCGATTTCCACAGCATTTTTTATTATAATAAACCTATAATCAAATAAATAACAAAGATTGATTAGAGGTGCACGTATTGAGAGTGAAATGTGTAATATGCGACAAAATCGAAGATATTGAAGAAAACTCCTTTCAAGCAAAAAGACTAAGAAACAGACCCATTCACACATATATGTGCAAAGAATGCGAAACAAGAATAACCGAAAACACACAAAAACGAATCGACTCCGGAAAATTCGTACTCTACAGAAGCAAAATAAAAGAAGAAGAATGGTAAAAGAAAAGCGGAGAGCGCCTGCTTATCGGCGACTAGCATAAGACAAGGTGGCCAGTGAGGGGTGCTTTTCCCCTCATTGGACAGCTTGGCTTATGACTCGAGCCGATGGCGCTCGGAGCTAGACACCTGAAAAGCGGAGAGCGCCTGCTTATCGGCGACTAGCATAAGACGAATAAGCCAAGGAGGTGCGGTTTTCAACCTCATTGGCTTATTTGGCTTATGACCTCGAGCCGATGGCGCTCGGAGTTGGACAACCGAAAAGCGGAAGGCGGCGTTTAGCTGCTGATGAACTGGAGCTCTTCGACTGAGATAAAGGAAACACGCTGAACGATAGTGAAGCGATGTTGACTTATCGTAGGGAGGAGAGGGAAGTTCATCGAGCAGCTGCCGCCTGGAGCTAGACATTACGAAAAGCGGAGAGTGCCTGCTTATCGGCGACTAGCATAAGACGAATAAGCCAAGGAGGTGCGGTTTTCACCTCCTTGGCTTTATTTACCTATGACCTCCTCCCCAAACAATCACACGCCCCTATAAAAGCGCTAGTACCTATCTCAACAGAACTCAAAAATCAAACACAAAAAAAGCTGTTCCCTAAAGGAACAGCCTTTTTAATTATTATTGATCAGCAAGCTTTTTCTTTTTCGCTACACGTTCACGCTCTGATTTATCAAGGATCTTCTTACGAAGACGGATAGATTCAGGCGTTACTTCACAATACTCATCGTCATTCAAGTATTCTAAAGATTCTTCCAAAGTCATGATTCTTGGTTTTTTCATTGTAGCTGTTTGGTCTTTGTTTGCTGAGCGGATGTTTGTCGCTTGTTTTACTTTCGTGATATTAACAGTGATGTCATTTTCACGAGTGTGTTCTCCGACGATCATTCCTTCATAGATTTCTGTACCAGCTTCTACGAAAATGATACCGCGGTCTTCTACTTGCATGATACCGTAAGTAGATGCTTTACCAGATTCCATGCTGACAAGCACACCTTGACGTCTTCCGCCTACTTGACCTGAAGCCATTGGCTGGTAGCTGTCAAATGTGTGGTTGATGATTCCGTAACCGCGAGTTAGTGTTAAGAACTCAGTAGTATATCCGATTAGTCCGCGTGCAGGTACATTGAAGATCAAACGAACTTGGCCGTTACCATTGTTGATCATATCTAGCATTTCACCTTTGCGGGCACCGATAGACTCCATAACGCTTCCAGTATGCTCTTCTGGCACATCGATTTGTACGCGCTCGATTGGCTCACAACGAACTCCATCGATAGTACGAACGATAACTTCTGGCTTAGAAACTTGTAGTTCATAACCTTCACGGCGCATGTTCTCAATCAAGATAGACAAATGCAATTCACCGCGTCCAGATACTGTCCATGCATCAGGAGAATCTGTGTTTTCTACACGCAAGCTTACATCTGTTTCTAATTGTGCACGAAGTCTTTCTTCAATTTTTCTTGAAGTCAGGTATTTACCTTCTCTACCTGCAAATGGGCTGTTATTCACTAGGAATGTCATTTGCAATGTCGGCTCATCAATGCGCAATACAGGCAATGCTTCTTGATGCTCAACAGGACATACTGTTTCTCCTACGTTGATGTCTTCCATTCCAGAAACTGCAATCAAGTCTCCAGCATAAGCTTCTTCTACCTCTTGTCTTTTCAGACCGAAGAAACCAAAGATTTTTGTTACACGGAATTGTTTTACCGTTCCATCAAGCTTCATTAAAGCAACTTGCTGACCTACTTTCATTGTTCCGCGGAATACGCGGCCAATTCCGATACGTCCTACATAGTCATTGTAGTCAAGAAGAGATACTTGGAATTGAAGCGGCTCATCTCTATTATCAACTGGAGCTGGAATATGCTCAACAACTGCATCATATAATGATTGCATGTTTTCATCTTGCTGCTCTGGGTTTGTGCTTGCAGTTCCGTTAATTGCAGAAGCATATATAACTGGGAATTCAAGCTGCTCTTCAGATGCATCAAGTTCAATGAACAAATCAAGTACTTCGTCGATAACTTCTGTTGGACGTGCGAAATCACGGTCAATTTTGTTAACTACGACGATTGGCGTTAAGTTTTGCTCAAGCGCCTTTTTAAGAACGAAACGTGTTTGTGGCATACAGCCTTCATATGCATCGACAACAAGAAGCACACCATCAACCATTTTCATGATACGTTCTACTTCTCCACCGAAGTCAGCATGTCCTGGAGTATCCAAGATGTTGATTCTTGTATCTTTATATTGAATTGCAGTATTTTTTGCAAGGATTGTAATACCGCGTTCTCTTTCTAAATCATTTGAATCCATTGCACGCTCATCTACATGTTCATTCGTACGGAATGTACCAGATTGTTTTAACAGCTGGTCAACTAGCGTTGTTTTCCCATGGTCAACGTGGGCAATAATAGCGATATTACGAATATCTTCTCTAATCTTCAAAAATTTCACTCCTACCTGAAATGTCTATCTCGTTTATCATTAGTTTACACATTATAACTGAGTCATTATACCATAGAAAATGAGAATAACCTAAAGGGTTTTTCTCTTAAAACAAAAAAAACAGTAAAAAAATAAATGTAAACGGAAACATTATTTACATTTAAAAAAGACAGCAATTATTTGCTGTCTCACCATTTTCCATTATTTAAATAGTTTTGCAATATCTCTTCATGAAGATCTGGTTTTGAGGCAAAGAATGAATTTTGCGTCAGCATATCAAGTTCTTCATTTTTGAGACTGGTTACTTTACCGCCGAGCTCCTCGACCATTATCTTGCCTGCAGCATAATCCCACGGAGACAGCCTTAACGTTATATAGGCATCCATTCGTCCTGCTGCGATATAGGCAAGCTCCAGACAAGCTGAACCAAACGAGCGGGTGCCTCTTGCATCCTTCGTAAGCGGAGCAAGATATTTAGGATCAATCCTTTTATTCTCCGTTACCCATGTTGCATTCAAGCCGATGATAGCTTCTTCCACTTTAGTAGGCTTTAACGGCTTCAATTTCGTTTTGTTCATATATACGCCGTTCCCTTTTCTCACATGATAAAGTTCATCAGCGACTACATCATAAATAAGTCCGATTTGGCCGACTCCATCTTCGTATATTCCGATTGATATGGCAAAGTCCCGTTGCATATGGACGAAATTCATCGTTCCATCAATCGGGTCAATAATCCAGACAACCCCTTTCAGGTCATTAACTCCTGATGACATGCCCTCTTCGCCTAGAATATGATGTTCCGGGTATACCTCTTTTATTTTACTTATTAGGAATTGCTCTGTCCCTTTGTCTATTTCTGTAACTAAGTCATTTTTGTTAGATTTTGTTTCTACTACTAATTCTTTGGTGAAGGATTTTTTTATCCTATCCCCCGCTTCTTTAATCCAAAGTTTCGCATATGTATCGACCTCTTGCCAATTTGTCATATTCTCATCCTTCTCGTACTGAAATAATTTTTTCAGGCTGCCCTATTCCGTATGCTATTCTTATATTTTTGCTTATCGTTATTTTATCATGCATGAAGAAATAAATTCCAACAAAATGACAACAACGGAAAAAATCATAAATAAAACCGGGAGAAGGGTTTTATTTATGATTTTTAAACCGCTACCTATAATGCCTTAAGTCTCAGAAGTTCCTGTCGAATCTTTTCAAGCTTCTGTTTGCTAGCTTTTTTCTGCATTTCATTGTTTTCCTTAATTGCATCAAATAATGTAGCAAGCTCATAATCCATTTCTAATCGCAAAACAGCTTTCTTCTCATTTTCTAGTCTATTTCTTTTTGATGAATTCATTAATTGTTTCACGGACAGTACACCCCTTCCATAGACTTTAGTGGATTGCTTCTTTTATTTCTTATATAATATGTCGCTTTCCTTATCAGTGGTACAAATATGTGCTATTACCTAACCTTTAGTCCTAATCATTTCTCTTGTCAGCAATATGTATGCTAAAATACAGAATAGCGGTACAGAATTAGGAATTACTGTAAGCAGATAGTTAATTTAAGAAAAGTTTTAGAGAAATGATCACACGCTCTCTAACTAACTTGCTTTCCTTCTTACAATCTGTTTACCCAAAAAGCTAAGATATAAACGAGTAAAGGAGTTTCTAGAAATTATGAAATTTGCTGGTTTTAACAAAAACGATTTCGAAACATTTACAATAGATGGTTTAGAGGAAAGAATGGAAGCAATCCAAACTCGCATACAGCCGAAATTTAAGGAGATTGGTCAAGAGCTGACTGACAGCCTTTCAAGCAAGCTAGGAATCGAAATGCATTTGCATATTGCGAAGCATGCACGCCGCACCGTAAATCCTCCGAAGGATACATGGATGGCAATTGCAGGGAACAAACGAGGCTATAAGCAGCATCCGCATTTCCAGCTTGGATTATTTGATGATCATGTATTTATATGGCTTGCCTATATTTACGAGCTGCCAAACAAAAGCAGCATCGCAAATGTATTTTTAGAGAATATGGAGCGATTCTCTACAGAAATCCCAGGAGATTTTGTAGTATCAATGGATCATATGAAAAAGGAGTCTTTCCCAATAGCTGAAATTGACTTACAAAAGGCATTGGAAAGATTCAGAGATGTCAAAAAAGCCGAATTCCTTGTTGGCAGACATTTCGATGCAAATGATCCAATCTTACAAGACGGAGCAAAGTTTGCTGAATTAGTGGACAACACATATGAAACGTTGCTGCCATTTTATAAACTATCCATCTAAAAAAGAGGAAGAAAACAATATGTTTTCTTCCTCTTTTCTATTAAGGCATTTTTATTTTAGTTCCAGCTTCCGCTTCCTTCGCCTTCTTTATAGTGCGATACGTAGAATAGCCGCTGACTTCTTCAAATTCATCACATACATTTTTTTCTTGTGCTTTACCAGGGACAATTTTTTTGAACAACTTATACTGTTCCATAAGTGCTTCCTTTTCAATCCCCTTCTCATATGCTGCTTCGATGCATTCAAAAAACTTTACTACCTCAACTATTTCCTCTGTTGACCAATCAATATCTATCGGGTATTGATATTCCATATAAGTACCTCTTTTGTTTTTTAAAATTTTTAGTTCTCTTTATTTTAGTGGAATAAAAACAAATTGTAAAACACCTTCCTACTATACGCATTCTGCCGCAGTTTAAAACACTTCTACATGCTTTCCAGCTTTAATTCACTGCGGAAATTAGGCTGTTATTACAAGGCAAATATATATTTTATAAATTCGTTACAATAATTCTTTCCTTTATAGTAAAAACTAATTGTATGCAAAAAAAATAAAAAGTGCTATAATTCTTTTGTTTTATGAATTTAATAAGTTTTTAAGGGTAAAACCCAATATCCATTTGTTTTTACAAACAGTGGAAAACTTCTATTTTTAGGAGGATCAAAATCCGTTATGAAAACGGCAAACAAAATACTAACTTAAAGAGGTGTGGTAATAAATTGTCACAATACGAAACACCGTTATACCACGGTTTATTGGAACATGCAAAAAAAAATCCTGTTCAATTTCATATTCCTGGACATAAGAAGGGAAATGGAATGGACCCAGAGTTTAGAGAGTTTATTGGAGAAAATGCCCTCTCCATCGATTTAATAAACATTGGTCCACTTGATGATCTTCATCAACCGAAAGGAATTATTAAACAAGCGCAAAAATTGGCAGCGGAAGCATTTGGTGCTGATTATACCTTTTTCTCGGTACAAGGAACCAGCGGCGCCATTATGACCATGATTATGAGCGTTTGTGGTCCAGGAGATAAGATAATCGTACCAAGAAATGTTCATAAATCTATTATGTCTGCCATTGTTTTTGCTGGTGCTATTCCAATATTCATCCACCCAGAAGTGGATAAAGAGCTTGGCATTTCGCATGGTATAACAGTGGAAGCTGTTCAGCATGCCCTAGATTTACATCCAGATGCAAAAGGTTTATTAGTAATAAATCCTACTTACTTTGGCATAGCTGCAGACTTAAAAAAAATTGTGGATTTAGCCCATTCTTATAATATACCAGTCCTCGTCGATGAGGCTCATGGTGTGCATATACACTTCCATGACGAGCTGCCAATGTCAGCAATGCAGGCAGGCGCAGATATTGCAGCAACCAGCGTTCATAAGCTAGGTGGTTCGATGACGCAAAGCTCCATTTTGAATATGAGGGGCAATCTTGTTAATTATAAACGCGTCCAAGCGATTATGAGCATGCTGACTACAACGAGCACATCATACTTATTGCTCGCATCATTAGATGTAGCAAGAAAACGTTTAGCAACAGAAGGAAAAAAACTTCTTGATAATACGATTGAGCTTGCCCAAAACATTCGCAGACGAGTGAATGAAATCGAACATCTTTATTGCTTAGGTGAAGATATCGTTGGTTCATCTATGGCCTTCGACTTTGATCCGACTAAACTAGTTATTTCTGTGAAGGATTTAGGCTTAACAGGCCATGATGTGGAAGAATGGCTGCGTAAGCATTATAATATTGAAGTAGAGATGTCTGATTTATATAATATCCTTTGTATTATTACACCAGGAGATACAAAAAAAGAAGCAGACATGCTCCTTCATGCATTAAATGAACTGTCCAAAGAATGTCATAGTAAAGCAGGCAAGGTAGAAGCAAAAGTAATGCTTCCTAATATACCGTTGCTTGCCGTCACTCCTCGTGATGCGTTCTATTCGGAAACAGAGCTTGTTGATTTTAATGACTCTGTTGGAAGAGTTATTGCTGAATTCATCATGGTCTATCCACCGGGAATTCCTATTTTCATTCCTGGAGAAATTATTACAGAGGACAATCTGGAATACATTCGCAGGAATATGGAAGCAGGACTACCTGTGCAAGGTCCTGAGGATTATGATTTCAAAAAACTGCGCGTTATTAAAGAACATAAAGCTATCCGCTAAATTTAAATTTGCATAATCATATACGGATGCAACTACCTGCATCCGTATATATTTATTTGCGGGAAAAGATAGATAAAGATAGGAGAATTATTCATTGAAGAGAGTTATTATAGTTGCAATTATCAGTCTTATCGTCAGCTTAAGTTCCCCGTTCATCTTTCATAACTACTTAGAGAAAAAACCGTTAGAACAGAAAGAAACATTGGTTTTTGGCGGACCTATCCCCTTTGCTGAACAAAAGGTACAATTACCCGAAGAGGAAAATGCCTACCCTGCTGAATTCACTTTCCAATCACCTTTAGAAACGGAAACAAAGCTTCAACCATTTCCACTTGTGTTTACATTCATCTGTTATTTCTTATTAATTTTCAGTGTATACACAGTAGTTGCAAGCTTCAGCACAAAAGCAATTAATAAAAATGGCAGAAAAAAAGATAAAAAAGATGAACTTTAATTTTTAAAGATCTACTATATGAAAAAAGACTTCTATTATAGAAGGCTTTTTTTATTTGTATATAATGTTGCGTGAGACGCCCACAATGACTGGAAGGCAAGAAGTTATGCTAAACATTGATAGGAACCCTTATTCACTCTTAAACGACTGCTATGATACTCATAATCATCTGAAAGGAGCCATAAATAGAAAGACTTATGGCAGTAGCCAGCATGGTTTTCCTTTGCGACCTATTTACGTAATTCCCTAGTATAACAGCCAAGTATAAAAACACGCCAAACATCACCACTTTATAAATGAAAAGGTCATGTTCTGACAGCCATTCAATGATAGAGTAACCGCTCCATAACATAAGTTGCAGTAGAATTGTCGTATAAACCTTCAAGGAAAACACCCCACTCTCCATTCCGCTTAAGTTCGTCCATTATGAAATGTAAGTATGATACACTATATTTATGCATGTCCTCACAATTCATGCCGTATAATAACGATTTTTCCTTCCATTATATAGTCCCCTCAAACTTGCAAACCATTCTCAGCACCCAAGCATAGAAAACTGTTAAATAATACAAAAAAAACCTCTCTATAAAGAGAGGTTTTTTTATTATTACTTAATGATATGAATTGGGCTACCAATTGCTACTTCAGCAGCTTCCATAGTGATCTCTCCCAATGTTGGGTGAGCATGGATAGTCATTGCCAAGTCTTCAGCAGTCATACCTGCTTCGATTGCTAGACCAAGTTCAGCGATCATATCAGATGCGTTTGCACCAGCGATTTGAGCACCGATTACTAGGCCATCCTCTTTACGAGTAACAAGCTTCATGAAACCTTCGCTTTGGTTAAGTGCAAGTGCACGGCCGTTAGCAGCGAATGGGAATTTAGCAGCTGTAACTTCGATTCCAGCTTCTTTAGCAGAAGCTTCTGTGTGTCCAACTGTAGCCAATTCTGGCTCAGCAAACACAACAGCAGGAATTCCAAGATAATCGATTTCAGAATTGTGACCACCGATAACTTCTGCAGCAATTTTACCTTCATAAGAAGCTTTATGTGCAAGTGGTGGTCCTTCAATGATATCACCGATTGCAAAGATATTGCTTACAGTAGTTCTGCATTGCTTATCAGTTTTGATAAGTCCGCGTTCAGCAAGTTCAATTCCTACTTGTTCAAGACCTAGTTCGTCTGTGTTTGGTTTTCTTCCAACCATTACGAATACATAGTCAGCTTCGATCTTTTGCTCTTGACCTTTTGCTTCATATGTTACAGTAACGCCAGTATCTGTTTCTTCGACACCTTTAGCCATTGCTTTAGTAATGATTTCCGCACCTTTTTTCTTCAAGTTGCGAACTACCAATGAAGACATTTGCTTTTCGAAACCGTTAAGAATATCGTCAGCACCTTCTAGAATAGTTACTTTAGTTCCGAAGCTAGCGTATGCTCCACCAAGCTCAGTACCTACATAACCTCCACCGATAACAACGATTTTCTCTGGAATTTCTTTAAGAGAAAGTGCACCAGTAGAATCTAGAACACGTTTAGAGTATTTGAATGCAGGAATTTCAATTGGACGAGATCCAGTTGCAATAATTGCATTTTTGAAAGTGTAAGTTTGAGATGACTTATCATCCATTACTTTTAGTGTGTTAGCATCAACAAAGTATGCTTCGCCATAAGCGATATCTACTTTGTTTCCTTTAAGAAGGCCTTCTACACCGCCAGTAAGCTTGTTAACAACACTTGCTTTCCATTCTTGAACTTTTGAGAAATCTACTTTTACATTTTCAGCAGTAATCCCAATATCGTCAGAATGCTTAGCAGTCTCAAAACGATGACCTGCTGTGATTAATGCTTTTGATGGGATACAGCCTACGTTTAAGCAAACTCCGCCCAATACATTTTTCTCAACGATTGTTACTTTTTGTCCTAGTTGCGCCGCACGGATTGCAGCTACATACCCACCAGGGCCAGCACCAATGACTATAGTATCTGTTTCAATAGGAAAATCTCCAACTACCATGTTTTTACGCCTCCATTAACAATAGTTCTGGATCGTTTAGCAAACGCTTGATGTGATTCATTGCATTTTGAGCAGTAGCTCCGTCGATCATGCGGTGATCGAAGCTTAGAGATAGAGCTAATACTGGTGCAGCAACAATCTCGCCGTCTTTAACGATCGCTTTTTCTGCAATACGTCCGATTCCAAGGATAGCCACTTCTGGGTGGTTAATAACTGGAGTGAACCATTGTCCGCCAGCAGATCCAATGTTTGAAATTGTGCAAGAAGCACCTTTCATTTCAGCTGGAGCAAGTTTACCGTCTCTAGCTTTACCAGCAAGTTCGTTGATTTCGTTAGAAATATTGAAAATCCCTTTACGATCAGCATTTTTTACAACAGGAACTAGAAGTCCTTTTTCAGTATCAGCAGCGATACCGATGTTGTAGTAGTGCTTGTGAACGATTTCGCTTGTAGCATCATCTAAAGAAGTGTTAAGTGCTGGGAATTCTTTTAATGCACTTGTCAATGCTTTAACAACATATGGCAAGAACGTTAATTTAATGCCCTTAGCAGCAGCAACTTCTTTGTATTTCTTACGGTGAGCAACAAGGTTTGAAACCTCTACTTCATCCATAAGTGTTACGTGTGGAGCTGTATGTTTAGAGTTTACCATCGCTTTAGCGATTGCTTTTCTGATACCGCTCATTTTTTCGCGAGTTTCTGGGAAGTCGCCTTCTGGAATCGCAAGTGGTTTTGGTGCTTCTTGTTCTGCAGCTGGAGTAGCTTCAGCAGCTTCTGTTGCAGCAGGTGCAGCAGCTCCACCGTTCAAGAATGCATCGATATCTTCTTTTGAAATACGGCCGTTTTTGCCAGTACCAGATACTGTGCGGATTTCCACACCTTTATCACGAGCATATTTACGTACAGATGGCATAGCGATAATGCGTCTGTTTGGATCCACTTCTTCTGCAGCAGCAGGAGTTTGGACTGGTTCTTTAGCTACAGTATCGCCAGCTTCTGCTGTGCCTTGTACTTGAGCTTCTGTTTTAGCTTCTTCTTTAGGAGCGTCATGTCCATGGTCGCCCTTAAATTGAATGTCTTCATAACCAGGAGCATCGAAAGTGATTAGGATATCACCTACAACTGCAACTGTACCTTCTTCTACAAGTACTTCTTCTACTGTACCGTCAACTGGAGACGGAATTTCTACTACTGCTTTATCGTTTTGTACTTCACACAAAACGTCGTCTTCTTGAACTTTATCGCCTGGTTTAACAAACCATTTTACGATTTCACCTTCGTGGATACCTTCACCGATATCCGGTAATCTGAATTGAAAAGACAAAGTAATTCAACCTCCTACATTTCCATTATTTACGTTGCTTCTTATTATCCCTGACTAATAACTACTTTATTAGAAAGTAAGGACTTTTTTAGCTGTTTCAATGATATCTTTGTAATTTGGAAGCCAAATGTTCTCAGCTTGTGTAAATGCATAAACAGTATCAGGAGCAGCTACACGCAATACTGGAGCTTCTAGGCTAAGGATAGCGCGCTCGTTGATTTCTGCGATAACATGTGCAGCGATACCTGCTTGTCTTTGCGCCTCTTGAACTACAACAGCTCTTCCTGTTTTTTCAACAGAAGCAACGATTGTATCAACATCCAATGGGCTGATTGTACGCAAGTCAACAACTTCTACAGAGTATCCTTCTTTTTCTAGTTCTTCAGCAGCTTTAAGTGATTCGTGAACCATTGCACCGTAAGCGATCAATGATAGGTCTTTACCTTCACGTTTAACGTCTGCTTTACCGATTTCGATTGTGTACGCTTCTTCAGGTACCTCTTCACGGAATGAACGGTATAATTTCAAATGCTCAAGGAAAACAACTGGATCATTGTCTCTGATTGCAGCAATCAATAGACCTTTTGCATCGTAAGGTGTTGATGGAACAACAACTTTCAAACCAGGTTGAGTTGTTACAAGTGCTTCTAAGCTGTCTGAGTGAAGCTCAGGAGTATGAACACCACCGCCAAATGGAGAACGGATAGTAACAGGTGAATTGTAGCGTCCGCCTGAACGGTAACGCATACGAGCCATTTGACCGTTGATGCTGTCCATTACTTCATATACGAAACCGAAGAATTGGATTTCAGGAACTGGACGGAAGCCTTGAAGACCAAGACCTACAGCCAAACCACCAATACCGGATTCAGCTAGCGGAGTATCGAATACACGATCTTCGCCGAATTCTTTTTGAAGTCCTTCCGTTGCACGGAATACACCGCCGTTAACACCTACGTCTTCACCGAATACTAAAACGTTCGGGTCATTACGTAATTCTGTGCGTAACGCATCAGTGATTGCTTGAATCATTGTCATTTGCGCCATGGCTTATTTCGACTCCTTTGCTGCATAGATTTCATATTGTTCTTTCAAGTTATTTGGAAGCTCTTCAAACATGTTGTTGATCAAGTCAGTTACTTTTTGCTGTGGTTCAGCATCAGCAAGTTTGATTGCTTCTTTAATTTCGTCTTTAGCACGAGCGATTACTTCGTTTTCTTTTTCTTCGTTCCAGATTCCTTTGTTTTCTAGGAATTTACGGAAGCGAACCAATGGATCTTTCTTTTCCCATTCGCTATCAAGATCTGATGTACGGTAGCGAGTTGGGTCATCTCCAGCCATTGTATGTGGACCATATCTATAAGTAAGTGTTTCGATCAATGTTGGACCTTCACCATTAACAGCTCTTTCACGAGCATCTTTAACAGCTGCATAAACAGCCAATGGATCCATTCCGTCTACTTGGATACCTGGGATACCAGCAGCAACTGCTTTTTGTGCAATCGTTTTTGCAGCAGATTGTTTTTCAACTGGAGTAGAGATTGCGAAACGGTTGTTTTGTACGATAAAGATAGCAGGAGCTTTGAATGCACCAGCAAAGTTAATACCTTCATAGAAGTCACCTTGTGAAGCACCGCCGTCACCTGTGTATGTGATAGCTACTGATTTCGCTCCGCGTTTTTTCATACCTAGTGCTACACCAGCAGTTTGGATGTATTGTGCACCGATGATGATTTGCGGTGAAATTACGTTAACACCTTCAGGCATTTGGTTACCTTTGAAATGTCCACGAGAGAATAAGAATGCTTGGTATAAAGGAAGTCCGTGCCAGATTAACTGAGGAACATCACGATATCCTGGAAGAATAAAATCTTCTTTCTCCAATGCAAATTGAGAAGCTAATTGAGAAGCTTCTTGACCTGCAGTCGGTGCATAGAAACCTAGACGACCTTGTCTGTTTAAAGAAATTGAGCGTTGGTCAAGAATACGAGTGTACACCATGCGAGTCATCAATTCTTGTAATTGCTCATCACTTAAATCAGGCATTGCAGATTCATTTACCACTTCGCCCTCTTCATTTAGAATCTGAAGTGTTTGAAATTGGTTTTCTACTTGTTCAAGCTGTGCTTGCACATCTAATTGAGCCTTCTTCGTTTTAGAAGCCATTTAAGCCACCCTTTCCTTTCTTTTTAAAAAGACGCATCAAAAAAAATCTAACGCATTTTCTTTTCGTTGTTTCATGGTAATGAAAATGTGGTAACCTAGTTAGACAGCGCTTTCTAGTTTATCCTCCACATTGTTTTTCAACTTAAAAAAAACCATACTTATGCAGTTTTCCACAAAATCCGCTAGAAAAAACGTCTTTATAAATAATTCGGTATCCGTATGTTCTGTATCAATAAGTACAATAAAATATATTAATACAACTTTTTAATACATGTATAAGTTTAATATACATAAATATTATCCGTCAATCTTAAAGTACTATGTTTTTTGTGTATTTTTTTATTTTGCTAAAAAAAATTTATTTAAACTGTATTATCAGCTGTTATATATCTGTACTATAAAAATAACACTATCCGAATCTGTATTATAATATCAACATTTTTTTCCAGCTCGCCATTTTGTCGAAAACATCCTAAAAAACGCCTATGTAAAACAAAAAGCGCCCTAGTGTAATGAATGCCCAGATAAGTAAATGAATATACATCCAATACCTATCTGGCATCCAATCTCTTAAGACGCTTACTTTAGTCTATTTATTTTGTGTTTCTTCTACTTTAATTTCGACTCCCGCTTTTTTATAAAAATCGAGCTTCTGTTCATTGTATTGCTTCGTCAATTTATTAAACTCTTCATTATTGGCAAGCACTTTTTGATATACTTCATTAATTTTATTAATCTGCTCTTCAAGCGCATCTATTTTTACATCTTTGTCTTTAAACATTTCATACAGCTCTTTATCATACTTTAAGCCGGTAGTGTAATTTGCATATAATTGGTCATGCACTTCATACCTGTCTATCATGACATTGTATAACTCCTCTGCTTTTGCTTTAAGCTCTTTTTCATCTTCATCCATATCTTCAATAATTGGTTTAACCTTCTTAAAAGCTTCCTTTGATTTCTGGATGCTTTCTTCCTCTTTATTCATATATTCTTCCCGTTTGGCTACTGATGCAAGTGCCTCATCTGAGAGACTTTTTATTTCATCCATTTTTTCGAGCCCTAACGAGATGATGTTGGCGTAAATCTCTTGTTCACTCTTTTCTAGTTTTACTAGCGGATCTTGCTGATCCTCAAACTCTTTCTCTAGCTCTACTACCTTTTCCAGCTTGCCATGCATTTTTTCACCAGAAGATTCGAAGCCCTTGCAAGCGGACAAGCTGGTAATAATGACAATCATAAGTGCTGCTGCTGCCAGTCTTTTCGCTTTTTTCAATTATATCCTCCCCACTCTCGTTTCATTTGCTATTAAGTATAAATATAATGCTGTATGGTTTTATGATATAACCACTCTATTCTGCCATTTGTGAAACATAAGGGCAAATACCTTTACGAAAACCCAAATAGTAATCTTCTATTAAAAGCTATTCCGTTCTCTTCTTTTATATTACTTATTCTAGTATTTTATTTTTCATATAATTTTGGATGAATTCCAAAAGATTAACTTTTTAGCATTTGTCTGTTAGACTTATATTCGTATTTATCATTTTATGTATGCAAAAGGACGTGATCAGTATGATAACGATGAAGGATATCATTCGTGACGGTCATCCGACATTAAGAAATGTAGCAGAAGAAGTTTCTCTGCCTGCCAGCGAGGAAGACAAACAGATTTTACAAAGCATGATGGAGTATTTAATAAATAGCCAAGACCCTGAAAAAGCTGAAAAGTATGGCTTAAGGGGCGGTGTGGGCCTTGCAGCACCACAGATTAATGTTCCAAAACGCATGATTGCCGTTCATGCTAAAGATGAGGATGGAAAACTTTACAGCTATTGCTTGTTTAATCCTAAAATAATCAGTCATTCTGTTGAAAAGTCTTATTTAACTGGCGGCGAAGGCTGTTTGTCTGTGGATGAGACCATCCCTGGTTTCGTGCCGCGATATGCTAGAGTCACTGTTAAGGGAGTCGATCTTGATAATAAGGAGATAAAGCTGCGTCTTAAGGGACTTATTGCTATCGTCTTCCAGCACGAAATTGACCATTTGAACGGTGTTATGTTCTATGACCATATCAATTCAGAAGCTCCGTATACACCGGTTGAAAACGCGATTCCAATTGATAGATAATGGGTTAAGGCGCTGCTATTAGGCAGTGCCTTCTGTCGCCCATTTTCAAAAAAACCTCTCCTGACATAAAAGATTTAACTAGTGTTACATATACTAACAATATAGAGTCATTACTAATTTTCCTCCTATAATATTCTCCACTATAGACATAATTTTCTCTTTTCAGGACAAAATACACCATATACTAAGAAGCAAGGCTTTACTTTGTACAAGAATGGTTTAAAATAGGAAGTAAGGAGATGATCCACTATGTTAAAAAAGCTTCGTCAAAAGCTTCGTAGACAGTGGAAAGATTTGTTGCGTAAAAAAACAATTGCTTAAAAACTAACCGATTGTTCCATTAGGGTCTGACCTCATTTTGCCAACACGTATATAAAGCACGGCTGTCGAATGGCCCTTTATATGCATGTACACTTATCAGAGGGTTGGGCCTTTTATTTTTTTCATGGACTTGCTTGTGAACATCTGTTTCATCTATATTATTTATGGGAAAATAATGCTATGATACGATTATCATTGTTCTAAAATAAGCAGGATTTCAGGAAAGATTGAAACCTACAAATTTACATATCTTTACATTAAAGCGATTTCTATATAGAAAAACATGAAAAACATGTTAATCTTTTATATAATAAAAATTAGATAATATTTTTTTAAGGAGCGATTCAAATGGTTTATAAAGTTTACTTCCAAGAATTAAAAACAGAGGTACCAGTAAGAGAAAAAACAAAAACAATTTACGTTGAAGGTATATCAGAAAGAGATGTCCGTACTAAACTAGCTGAAAAACCTTACAATATTGAATTTGTACGCCCAGTAGATGGAGCTTACCTAGACTATGAAAAACAAAATGAAGATTTTACAGTATTGGAGATTGAATAATGAAATTTGTTAAAAACGATCAAACAGCTGTATTTGCTCTAGGTGGACTAGGGGAAATCGGTAAAAACACATACGGTGTGCAATTCCAAGATGAAATTATACTTATTGATGCTGGAATTAAGTTTCCTGAGGACGAGCTCCTCGGTATCGATTATGTAATTCCTGATTATAGTTTCCTTGTGAAAAACGCAGATAAAATTAAAGGATTATTCATTACACATGGTCACGAGGACCATATTGGCGGTATTCCTTACCTGCTTAGACAAGTAAATATTCCTCTTTATGGCGGAAAGCTTGCTCTTGCTCTTGTTCGCAATAAGCTTGAAGAGCATGGATTATTAAGACAAACAACTATGCATGAAATTAAAGAAGATGATGTGATTAAGTTTAGAAAAACATCTGTTTCCTTCTTTAAGACAACACACAGCATCCCTGATTCTTACGGGATTGTCGTTAAGACACCGCCAGGGCAAATCGTTCATACAGGAGACTTTAAATTTGACTTTACTCCTGTCGGCGAACCTGCGAACTTAACAAAAATGGCTGAAATTGGAAAAGAAGGCGTGCTTTGCCTACTGTCTGACAGCACAAACAGTGAAGTGCCGAATTTCACTATGTCTGAAAGAAAAGTCGGCGAAAGCATTCAAGATATTTTCCGCAGAGCAGACGGACGTTTGATTTTCGCGACTTTCGCTTCAAATATCTACAGACTGCAGCAAGTTACAGATGCAGCAGTAGAATTTGGCCGTAAAGTTGCCGTGTTTGGACGTAGCATGGAAGCTGCAATCAATATTGGTCTTGAGCTTGGGTTTATTAAAGCTCCGAAAGAAACGTTTATTGAACCGCACCATATCAATCGTTTACCTGCAAATCAAGTAACGATTCTATGTACAGGAAGCCAGGGAGAACCGATGGCAGCGATGTCTAGAATTGCCAACGGCACACATCGCCAAATCCAGATCATACCTGGAGATACAGTTGTCTTTTCATCTTCCCCGATTCCTGGGAATACATTAAGTGTCAATAAAACAATTAATCAGCTTTACCGCGCTGGTGCCGAAGTTATCCACGGACCTTTAAACAATATTCATACATCAGGTCACGGCGGACAGCAAGAGCAAAAGCTTATGCTGCGATTAATTAAACCTAAATTCTTCATGCCTATTCACGGAGAATTCAGAATGCAAAAAATCCACACACAAACAGCAATTGACTGCGGTGTGGAAGAAGAAAACTGCTTTATCATGGATAATGGTGAAGTGCTTGCTCTTTCAAGCGATACAGCACAGGTAGCAGGGAAAATTCCGTCCGGTTCTGTTTACATTGATGGAAGCGGCATCGGGGATATCGGCAATATCGTCTTGCGCGACCGCCGCATTCTTTCAGAGGAAGGCCTTGTTGTTGTCGTAGTGAGCATTAATATGAAGGACTTCAAGATTTCCGCTGGACCTGACCTTATTTCCAGAGGTTTTGTATACATGCGAGAATCTGGCGACTTAATCAACGATGCGCAATCATTGATTAACAAGCATTTAAACAAAGTAATGGAGCGTAAAACAACGCAATGGTCTGAAATTAAAAATGAGATTATTGATACCCTATCTCCATTCTTATACGAAAAAACAAAAAGAAGACCAATGATACTTCCTATCATTATGGAAGTTTAATAAAAAGAGGCCAGCTTAATCGCTGACCTCTTTTCTTTATTTAGGACATTACTTTTTTCTCAAACCGGTTAATATCAGAATCGGCCCCAATTACGATGAGAACATCATCCTCTTTTATCGGTTCATTCGCTTGCGGAGAAACAATGATATCATTTTCTCGCTTGATAGCTACAATTGTAATACCGTAGCGGGCACGGATATCAAGATCAACCATTGTATGTCCCGCCAAACGGCTGCTTGATTTGATTTCGACAATACTATGTTCGTCAGACAGCTCGAGATAATCGAGGACATTATTAGAAACGATATTATGGGCAATTCTTTTCCCCATATCCCGCTCTGGATGAATAATTGAATCTGCGCCAATTTTCTTTAGCACTTTTTCATGATAATCATTTTGGGCTTTAACGGTAATGTTATTGACACCCATCTCCTTTAAGATAAGCGTCGTCAAAATGCTCGCCTGGATATCGTCGCCAATCGCCACAATCACATGCTCGAAATTTCGAATGCCTAGGCTTTTCAGTACATTTTCATCTACAGAGTTGCCGACAACTGCATGTGACACAATATTAGCATACTCATTGACACGTTCCTCATTTTTGTCAATGACCATCACTTCCATACCAAGCTCCATTAATTCTTTACATATGCTTCCGCCAAAGCGGCCAAGTCCGATTACTGCAAATTCCTTTTTCACTGTATTTCCTCCAGTTTTAGTACCTTATTCTATAATAATAAAGGAACAGCTACTATTTTACCAGCTATACCCATACTGTCACTAAAAGGAATACCATTTTCGTTTTAAGATCTATACTGCATTTAACATCTTAAATTGCGCTTCTACGAGATGATAATATATACCGTTTTGTTCCATCAATTGTTCATGTGAGCCTTCTTCCATTATGCTGCCGTGGTCAAGAACAACTATTTTATCCGCATCTCGAATCGTAGAAAGTCTATGTGCTATCATGATGGCAGTCCTTCCCTTTAGTAGGGTCTTTAATGCTTCTTGGATTTTGACTTCCGTTTCTGTATCAATGCTTGCTGTCGCTTCGTCTAAAATTAATATGCGTGGATTTGCCAAAAGTGCTCTTGAAAAGGATAAAAGCTGCCTTTGGCCGACAGATAAGATATTCCCTCGTTCTTCTACTTCTGTTTCATACTTTTTAGGCAATGCCTCTATAAATGAATGAGCTCCGATTGCCTTCGCCGCAGAAATCACTTCCTCATCTGTTGCATCAGGTCGGCCGAAGCGAATATTTTCCATAATGGTTCCTGAGAAGATGAATGTGTCTTGCAGCACAATGCTGATCTGACTTCGTAACGATTTCAGTGAGATGTCTTTTATTTCGATACCATCTACGAAAATTTCTCCCTTTGTCGGATCGTAAAAGCGGCTGATTAAATTGGCAATAGTGGTTTTTCCAGAACCTGTATGGCCAACAAGAGCAACTGTCTGACCAGCTTGAATGGTCAAATTAATTCCATTTAAAGCTTTGCGATTACTTGTATAAGCAAACTCCACCTCTTTAAAGCAAACTTGCCCCTTCATTTCTGGAAGGGTGACAGGATCGTCCGCCTCTGAAACATTTGGCTTCTCATCCAAAAATTCAAATATCCGCTCCGAGGAAGCCATTCCCATTAAAAGCTGGTTATATACCATGCCTAGTCGGGATATTGGCTCCCAGAACATTCCTAAATAAAACGCAAAGGAAACAAAAACACCTATTGTCATTCCGTGCTGGATTAAATAGGCTCCATACCAGATGAGTACTGCTGTACCAATGGCATTGGTAATTTCCACAAACGGACGGAACATAGCATTCTGCTTAGAAGCATCTTTCCAGCTCTCAAAGTTTTCATTGTTCAAGCCATCGAAAAACATCATATTTGGCTTTTCTTGAGTAGAAGCTTGGGTAACCCTAATTCCTTGAATGCTCTCGTTTAAATGCGAGTTCAGCTTAGATTGTTTAAGCCGAACAATTTGCCATGATTTCCTGATTTTCCGTCTTAACGCTGTAGAGATAAAGAACATGACAGGAATGACCACTAATACAGCTAAAGCCAGTTCTGGACTTAATGTTAGCAGGATTACAAAAATTCCAATCAGTAATATGATATCCATTAATAGGTTGATAACACCATTTGTAAATAGCTCTTGTAGGGAATTAATATCATTTAATATTCTAACAAGTATAGAACCGGCAGACCGCTCATCAAAAAACCGGTGTGACAGCTTTTGCACATGTGTAAATAGGCCTTTTCGCAAATCATAGATTACCTTTTGACCTAATTCGTTCATCCATTTGATTCGATAGAAATTGGCTGCATATGAAACGGCATACATCGCTCCGATTAGCAGTACAAATGTTGTCAACTGGCTGCCATCCTTATTTGTGATAGCTTGATCGAGGACATAAACACCAATCAGGATTGGAATTATCAGCCTTACAGCTGTTGTTATCAAAACAGTGATAATGGACAACGGCAATAGATTTTTTTGATATGGTTTCATATAGCTCAGCAAGCGCCACATTTGCTTCCAGTTAAACGGCTTTTCAATTACTTCTTCTGTCGTATATTCAAACCTGTTTAAAATTAGGGTATCTTTATTTTCCGTTTTCTGTTTACTCAAAGTTTCTTACCCCCTTGCTTCCCTAAGCATTTATTATCTTTTTTTTATCTTGGAATTGAATATCATATATTCTTCGATACTGCCCATTTTGGGTAATTAGCTCCTCATGACAGCCCCTTTCTACAATCCGCCCTTCATCAAGCACGATTATTTCATCAGCATGCTTAATAGACGAAATCCGATGGGCAATAATAAAGGTCGTTTTATTGTCCATTACTTCTTTCAGTTCCTTCTGAATAGTAAATTCCGTCTGCATATCAACTGCGCTTGTTGCATCATCTAAAATAAGAATACTAGGGTTAATACAAATAGCCCTCGCAATAGCGATACGCTGTTTTTGCCCTCCAGACAGTCCTAAACCGCGCTCCCCAAGCATTGTATTATAGCCGTCTGGCAGCTCCATAATAAAATCATGTGCTTGAGCCCGTTTAGAAGCATGGATAATCTCCTCCATTGTACTTTCCGGTTTGCCATATGCAATATTGCTCTTAATAGAAGAGGAGAATAAAAACGATTCTTGTGACACTAATCCGATATTGCCCCGAAGCGACTCAATCTCATACTCTTCCACATGATGCCCGTCAACAAGAACAACGCCTTCTGTTGCTTCATAAAATCTTGTCAGCAGCTGGGTAATGCTTGTTTTGCCGGAGCCTGTTCCGCCGATCAGGCCGATTGTTTTGCCAGGTTGTGCATAAAAGCTGATGTCCTGTAGGGCAAAACCTTCTTTTGTTGCATACTTAAGGCTGACATTGCGGAATTCCACTTCCCCAACCAGCTTTTGTGCATATTTAGCATCCTGTTTATCTTCGATAATAAAGTCCTTTTCCAAAATTTCTAAAAGTCTTTCACCAGAGGCCTTTGCCTGGGAAAACTGATTAACAACAAATCCCAAGTTCATAATTGGCCACATAATATACCCAAGCAGACTGTAAAATGCCACAAGTTCACCTGGCTGCAGCTTGTTTTCAATAACTAAATATCCGCCGTAAGAAATAAGCAGGACAATGCTGGCATTTCCCAGAAACTCCATTAATGGGAAGTATTTTGACCAAATACTTGAAGTGAATAAATATTGATCTTTATAGTCACCGTTCGCTCTATTAAACTTTCCGACCTCAAAATCCTCTCTGGAAAGTGATTTCACTGTATTAATGCCGCTGATGTTTTCCTGCACCTTTGTATTGAGGACACCGAAGGATTTCCTGATTCCTCTAAACGCAGGATGAACTGCTTTATCGAACTTGTATGTAACTACAGCTAAAAACGGAAGCGTTACCAAAGTTACAAACGTTAAAGATACAGAGTAATTCAGCATTACAGTAAAGCTTACTGCGATTAACAAGATAAAACGGATCAGCTCAGAGAAGCCTGCTGATAAGAAAAAGCGGAATCCTTCTACATCTGCTGTCAGCCTCGACATCAGATCACCAGTTTTTGCATTATCATAATAGGAAAAAGGCAAATACTGCAGCTTTTTGTATAACCCATTCCGCAATAAGTACACAGAGCTGATACCGAACATATCACCTGTGTACTGGTAAATATATGTTGCAATTCCTTTAATAATCATCACCCCGATAAATCCGATTGACAAATACGGTATCCAATCATACTTGCCTTGCAATACGACTTCATCGATGGTGATCTGCAAAATAATCGGATACACAACGGTAATGCCAGTCACCACAATTAAAAAACAAATCGAAACCATAAAATACTTTTTAAACGGCAAATAATACGACTTTAACTTCTGAAATGTCTCCAAATACCGCTCCCCCTCTTCTTCCCTAACAGACTCCATTTTTTAAGAGCAAAAAAAGTTGCACTATTAATATAACGGTTTTCGAAATATTAATCTACTGCTTTTATAAGATTTTTAGCAATTTTTTGAAAACAAAATGATTCAAAGTTTTTTTACTGCATAATAAAAAGCATAGATTAAAATCTATGCTTTTTAAATTTGCTTAATCACCCTTCTTAATCGGCTCATCAAGCACTCTATTCACACGTTTCTCCAGCATTTTCATACCGCTTCCGCCAGCCTGGAAATGTCTCAATTCACCGGTCAGATCAAATACATAATAGGAAGGGACATACTCATTTTCGAAGGCATCAGCAAGTTTATGCTCATTATCTATAAAAATTGGCTGTGTTATGCCATATTCTTCAGCTGTTGCTTTGATTGTATCCATATTTAAATCCTGCTCTACCCTTGGTATGTGCACGGCGATAAAATGAAGCTTTTCACTGTATTCGTCCCTAAACGCATTGAATTGGGACATTATTTCTTTACATAAGTAGCAGCTTACAGACCAAAAATGAATCAAAGTTGGTTTGTCACCAATCAAATCGGCTTTTGATTGTTCTTTGTTCAGCCATGCTGTGGCACCTGTTAATTCAGGCATCTGCTCTCGTAGTTTCATTTTGATTTCTCCCCCAATTGGTTCTCCATTAAGTATATATTCTCTTATTCTTTAACCAGATCATATAGTAGCTTGGCCAGGCTTCCAATTAGCCGGGCAAAGTCCGCCTGTTTGCAGTGCTTGGAGTACGCGCAATGTTTCAGTAACATCTCGGCCGATATTATTATGATTCACAACTGAATACATCAATTCCCCTTCAGGGCTGATGATGAATAAACCGCGCAGAGCAATCCCTTCCTCTTCAATCAGAATGCCGTATTCTCTTGATACTACATGATTCGTATCTGCTGCCAGCGGGAAGTTTACGTCCCCTAGCCCATTTTCTTTACGATCTGTTTTAATCCACGCTAAATGAGTATGTATTGTATCTGTAGAAACACCAATTACTTCTGCATCAAGATCTTCAAACTCGTCATAACGGGCAGAAAGTGCAGTGATTTCAGTGGGACATACAAAGGTAAAGTCCATTGGATAAAAAAACAGTACTGTCCATTTGTCATTTTTCATATTTTCTTCGAGACTAACTTTTCCAAATTCTCTATTTGCTAATACTGCTTCCATTTCAAATTTTGGTGCTTGCTTGCCTACCATACGTTCCGGCATTATTAATTACCTCCAAAAAAACTGATTTAATTGAGAATACTTAGTAACGAGACGAACAGAATAATCTTATTATTCTAATTATAAACACTATATTTTCACCAGTCAAATACACGTAATATTAAATATAAATTAATAATAATTATTAATAATATTTTTACAAAAATCGGTTAAAATACTTAGGAATAATTAGTCAGCCAAAAAGTTTACAATTTATTTTTTAGGGAATACATTAAAAAAGTTTTTAATAGCAGCAATACATATAAAGGAAGTGCAGTATGAATACAATTACAGATATGCAAGATTATTTTATAAACTTTAATTGGGCAAATCTCCTTGTCAGCACAGGATTAATTTTACTTAAGCTGCTGCTGATATTCTGTCTCTATTTTATCATCAAAAAAATCTGCTTATTATTTATATCCAAGCTTTTTGATTCTTATATGAAGAAGCATTCCATCTCAACAGGGAGAGCTTCAACATTAGAAAGTTTAACCAAGAATATTTTGTCCTATATCCTTATTTTTATTTTGGCAGTCACTGTTCTTCAAACATTCGGGATTGATGCTACTGCTATCCTTGCTGGTGCTGGTATTGTTGGTCTTGCCGTCGGCTTTGGTGCCCAAGGACTTGTCAGTGATATTGTCACAGGTTTTTTTCTTTTATTAGAAAAACAGCTCGATGTCGGTGATTCTATTACTACAAGCACCTTCTCAGGCACTGTGGAACAAGTCGGACTAAGAACAACACAGCTCCGTTCTCCAGATGGCACCCTTCATTTCATACCTAACAGGGAAATTAAAATTTTAAGTAACCACTCTAGGGGAGATATGCAGGCACTTGTTGACGTTATTATTTCTAATGACAATGACATCCCGGCTTGTTTGGAAATACTCAAGGATGTTTGTGATACTATCCGTAAGGAAAGTGATGTAATCACAGATGGTCCGAATGTTATTGGTATTCAATCGTTTGCTGGGACAAGCTTGACTATCCGCATTATTGCCAAAACACTTAATAATGAGCAATGGGGTGTCGAAAGAATACTGCGGCAAAGAGTTCAGGAAACATTGGAGGAAAAAGGAGTTAAATTGCCATCACCGGCAAGTTTAGCTTTAGAAAACGGCAATAAGTAAATAAACTAAAAATCCTCAAAGACTGAAATGCATACTTTAGTCTTTGAGGATTTTTTTTGCTCAGTTGTTATTGCCTTTAAACTGTAAGTAGGAAGTAATCATAGTAATAGCAGTTTGCAATGCATCTTCGTCTGGGTTCAGTTTGCTGTGATGAAGACCATATGGAGAATGGACACCAAGCCAAAACATAAACCCAGGGATTTCCTTCAGCATATAACCGAAGTCTTCACCTGTCATTGCTTCTTTGCATTCAATCAGCTCAATCGTTGTGTTTTGTCTAATAAAGTCCATAAATTCTTTCGTGACTGCTTCTTCATTATAAACTTGATAATATCCGCTTCCAAAATCGATTGTACATTCACATTCATACCCTGCTTCAATTCCTTTAACGAGCGCTTTAACTCTATCCTTAACCTTGGTCATGGATTCAGCAGAAAGCGTCCGCATCGTCCCTTCTAATCGCGCTGACTCTGCGATAACATTCTGAACTGTGCCTCCAGTAATCTTACCGATTGTGACGACAGCACTGTCTAGAGGATCGATATTTCTTGCTACAATTGATTGCAGCTGTGTTACTAAGGAACAAGCCGCTACAACCATATCA
Source organism: Bacillus sp. Au-Bac7 (assembly GCF_021341655.1). Lineage (NCBI taxonomy): Bacteria > Bacillati > Bacillota > Bacilli > Caryophanales > Bacillaceae > Bacillus > Bacillus sp. Au-Bac7. The sequence goes on from NZ_JAJTTG010000001.1 coordinate 1,558,554, forward strand.
TTCGTCTGATGCGGATAGGCAGCATGCCCGCCTTTACCTTTCAGATCGATGAAAAGCTCTGAAGTATTGGCAAACAAGAGACCAGGTTTCACTGCAATGGTGCCGACAGGATACTCTGGTGCCACATGCAGGGCCATGATCATATCAGGCATCCATTCCTGCATGATATCACTTTTCAGCATTGGTTCAGCACCGCCGGGCCCTTCCTCTGCCGGTTGGAAAATAAACAGCATATCATCATCAATTGGAGTTTCCACTATATTTGTTAATACACCGAGGGCAATTGTCATATGAAAATCATGTCCGCATGCATGCATTGCCTGCTCATGACTAGAGCTGAAGGGAAGGCCTGTCTCTTCGGTAATCGGCAAACCGTCAATGTCCGCACGATAACCGATAAGTCTTGCAGACTTTCTGCCTTTCACCTTTACAAATATCCCGGTTTTCCAAGTCTTTATTTCAATCCGCTCGCTAGGTAATGCATGAATATAATTTAACAGATATGTTTGTGTTTTGAATTCTTGAAACCCAAGTTCAGGGATTTGATGCAGCTCTCTTCTGATTTGTACATAGTCTGTATTTGCCACCATTTCTCTCCTCCAGCTTAATGTAAATATAGCTCCTGCTTATAAATTGCAGGCTAAAAGGAAAAGCGCGGAATGAAGTTTCCACGCTTTTTTTAACATTATAGTTTACGAAGCTCTTGCATAATTTCTGTTTTAGATTTTGTCTTCTCATCGATTTCTTTGATGATGCGTGCTGGAGCTCCTGCAACCAATGTATTTGCCGGAACGTCTTCAAGAACGATTGCTCCTGCTGCAACGACAGCACCTTTTCCAACTGTAACACCTTCAACTACAACTGCGTTTGCACCGATAAGAACATCGTCTTCAACGATAACCGGCTTAGCAGATGGCGGCTCAATAACACCAGCAAGAACTGCGCCTGCACCTACGTGGCTGTTTTTTCCGACAGTAGCTCGTCCACCAAGAATCGCACCCATATCGATCATTGTACCTTCACCGATGCTTGCGCCGATATTGATTACAGCACCCATCATGATAACAGCATTATCACCGATTTCTACTTGGTCGCGAATAATTGCGCCTGGCTCAATACGAGCTTTAATATTTTTCATGTCCAATAGAGGAATCGCTGAGTTGCGGCGGTCGTTTTCGATTACAAAATCAGTGATGCTGCCTTTGTTAGCTTCAATCACTTCATTGATATCAGACCACTCACCGAATACAACCCCTGCATCTCCGCTGATGAAAGATTGAATCTTTTCGCCAAAGTTAACTTCAGATAAGTTTCCTTTAACATAAACCTTTACAGGTGTAGATTTTGTACTATTTGCAATAAATGAAATAATTTCATTTGCATCCATCATTTTCATTGTTAGTTACCTCCAATATGTATATATAACACTAAGCATTACTTTACCAAACAAAAGCATAGAAGACAAGCAAAAATAACGGTTAGTCTATCTTTCTGCCTGCCTTTTAGCCATTCACTGCGGGTGAATATTTCCTTCTCTTATCGCCCGCTTTTCTCCAGCTACATACTCTTCAATAATTTCAAAAAATGCCTGCACTTGCTTTAATTGAAACGCCGCCTCATAGCCAATCAGCCACGTGCTTCGGAAAATCGGTTGATTTTTTTCATCGAGCAAAGGCACTTGAAAGAGGTTTTGATTCGCCTCTTTAAGAGCGATGGCTGGAAGTATGCTGTAGCCTATTCCGTTAAAAGTCAATTGCTTGCATGTTTCGATTTGATCGACATAAATTGTATTTTTGGGAGGCGCAGGAAACTGTCTGTGCCACCATTCCTGGATTTCCTCATAATAGCTCGAATCGCTTTTAAATTGAATAAACGGCCTGTCAGTATCCATCAGCTGATCCAAACTGGAAATTTGGCTGTCAACCAAATATAGGGGATCGTCAAACAAATGCTTTTTGGCCCCTTTCCAATCAGCACTTCCCCGGATAATGCCAAGATGAATGCTGCCGTCAGTCATCGATTTTAAAATCTCGCTGCTCCAGCCAGTGATCAATGATACTTTAGCTTGGGGATATGTCTTAATAAACTCCTTCAGCACTCCAGGCAGCCAGTTCTGTCCGACAATGCTGGCGGCTGCAATACTTAAAGTTCCATGAACTTCTCCCTTTAACGCATGGATGGACTCTTTTACACTATCTTCCTTGCTTATTGTTTCTATTGCAAACTGCGCAACAAGTTCTCCTGCTGCCGTTAAAGAAAGCCCTTTTTGGGATCGGATAAACAATTTGGCGCCCCATTCCTTCTCAATATTTTGCAGCCGCTGCGAAAGGGCAGGCTGAGACACAAACAGCTTTTCTGCAGCTTTTCTCATATTCATCTCTTGGGCAAGGACCTTTAATAGTTGCAGCTCAGATATTGTTGACATATATTTCCCTTCTTTTTCCTGTTGTTCTTTTTGCCGGGTAAGCAGTATTGCAATTAGATGGAATAAACAGATGTGTTACGTAGGGGGAATAACTTTAAGGAAGCCAGTTAAAACGAAGCCATGAAAAAACTCTCTATATTTCCAAAAACGTATTCAGCCTTTTTAACACAGACCTTCTTGTCAAAATGCCATCAAAATAGCCTTCATTATCCTCCAGGCAAATGAAGGGATTATCCGTTAAAAGTTCCATCATATCCTTGAATGATGTATTTGAATTTGCTCTAGGAACAACTGTGTTCATTACTGTTTCCACTTTTATGCTCTCTAACTTTTCGAATTCAATCCGCTCAAGTCCGAGTATGCTGTCCATAATAATGGGCGTACTCAGCAAACCATGGAGCTTGTAGGAGGGATCTAAAACCGGTATGGAAGAATAGCCGCTTTTTGTCAGTACTAAAAGGGCATGTTCTAAATTATTACCAACTTGCACATGGGCAACACGCTCTGAAGGAATCATTAATTCTTTCACCGTAATGTCTAAAAATTCTCCGTTGTGTATGCTGGTCATAGCCGAAAACTCCTCAATAGTTTATTTTCTACTCCACTATCTTACCATAGTTTTCGGCCATTTGCTCATTTAACCCTTGCTCGTTTCGATATTGCGCTGATTAAAACCACAGTTAGGACAAGTGTAGATGACATTCTGATTTGATTGGGCTGTCAGTACATTCTCTAACAACTCCTGTTGCTGACATTCAGGGCATGTTACTGCAATCTGCATGCAAACTCCATCTCCTTTCTTTTAGAGTGACTCTGTTATTAGACTGTTAATTTATTTAAGCTATTATGCAAGGATTAATGACAGAAAAAGGAGCCGTAAGAATACGGCTCCTTTTTAGTGATTATTGAATAAGATCAAAGATTTCGATTGTAATCATATCGATATTGTCAAATTGATATCTTTTTGGCTTTTCTTTATCATTGTATACTTCCAACTCATACGTTTCTGTTTTAGGATGGAATGTAACTTGACATTTTCTTTCGCCGTTTACCTCAAAAAAACGTTGGGAAGGTTCTCCCCCTGTTGATTGTTCTTGTAAATTTTTTAAACGTGTTAATATGCCTTGAAGCTGTGACATGCTCTCTCTCCTTTCAAACAAACCCATATATTACTTATAGGTTTAACTATTAGCATGTTTCTATACACTTTCCCTTTAAATTAAAGCAAGCGTTCTTGCTTTGTGTAAATGCCAATAATAACAGAATAAAATATTGCGGAGTGTTTGTCCAAGTAAAATTGAAGAATGAGCAAATCTTTTTTCTCAGACCCTTAAAATATGCTATGATTAGGCAATATATATATTATAGATAGCGAAATTTTCAGATAGATGGAGGCAATTTTTTTTGAAAAAAATAACGATGTATACACAGCCTGATTGCCCGCCTTGTGAATATGCGAAGACGTTTTTACGGGAAAAGGGATTTGAACTGGATTTGAGGGATATTCAGAAAGATGCCAAAGCTAGAAAAGAGCTTGTGCAAAAATATCAATGCTTTTCTACTCCTACTTTTGTAATCGGTGAAACAGTTATTGCCGGTTTTGACCATGACAAGCTGCAAGAGGTTCTTAAATTTTAAAGAAAGCAAGCTGTACCAACAAGGTACAGCTTTTAATATGCAAACAACTCCCATTATTTATCGTCCATTTTGTGCAAAAGGAAGACTAAAGATGACTTTTAATTGTGCGAAAACTTGTAAGTCTGCAAGTTTGTTCAACCTAGACACCTTTTCCACTTCACTATTTTCATTCTTCGCATTCTTTGACAAATACTTCGTTATTTCTTCATCGGAAAGCTGCTTTGATACTTTCCATTGACCATTTATTTTCTCCAGTAGCATTCCTTCATAGTGGTCCTCATAATATAGGGGGCCATCATCTGGTGATTCAAAATATTCGTATACATAAATCTTTTGAGAATCAATATCTATTTCTGTATTTTCTGAAAACTGAAAGTACGGAATATAGTATGGTGCAAAATCACTGCCATAGATTATATACTTTCCGTTTTCTTTGACTAGATTTGCTTTTAGAAACTTATTAATATAATCGTCAGAAAAATACGGTGTTAACAATGAGTTAACTTCAGAGAGTTCTCTGTGCTTTTCACTTAAATGTACCTGTGCATGAAAGGCTTCCTCTAAAAATAAGAGTACATCCTTTCTTTCAGACAGCTTGTCCTTCTCCATAGCATAGGTAAATTGGGCATTTCCAAAGGCAAGTATTAATAAAAAAATGCAAAGCATCGTTTTCTTCATTGCCGTCTCCCCTTTCTCTTTCTAATGATAACAATAATCTATTCACAGTATTCGATTTTTCGTTCGTTAAATTCTGTAATGCTTTGACAATTTTCTGCGATATTATACATATACCCGAAAAACAACCGAAATAACTAAAGATTGACACCCAAAATAAAAAAGACCCATAGCGGGTCTAATTAATAAGCACTTCCATCTTATCAAGGAAGTTATAGGACAGATCAATAAAAAGAAATTCGTTAGCATCAAGAGGATAGGAGAATGTTCTGACTGTCCCGCCTGTTTCAATATCACTGTACAAGTCCGATAAGATGCCCTTTTTTTCATTTTGCATCTTAATGATATTTTCGAGAAAATATGGGCGCCAGCTCCAGTTTTTATTAACATACTCCCTTTGCAGTACCCAATTGCTGTTATCATAAAAAATATTGGCTGATTTTTGAAATCCATCTTCATTACAGACATACATTCTAAAGGCTACATCTGTCAACTCGTTAGACAAGTTCTTTAACAGTTCTTCATAGCTTGAATATTTACGATATTTCTGCAGCAGCTCATGAAGTTTCGTTTGAAATTTATCTGTTAATTGAAGGATTGATGTCAGCTTTTTCTTTTCATAAGAGATAAATTCATGAAACTCTGCCCCTAATTTGGCTTGCCGGATGGTTGGTTCCACAAAATGTTCTTCTGGATGATGCAAATAAAAGCCTTGATAAAATCTGCCGCCGTTTTTCCAAGCAAATTGCAGCTGATGTACCATTTCAATATTCTCAAACAAAAGGTTCGCCCCTATTTTTCGAGCAAGCATTGATAAGGAATAGAGAACATTCTGGTACATATGGGAAGTGGAAGTGGAACGAAGAGCCAATAGGTCAATTTTCAGGATATCAGGAGCCAGTTCTCCAATTCTGTCAACATAACTGCTTTCGCTTCCCATTTTGTCAATAGCGATTTTAATTCCAAATGTTCGATAGTAGACAAGCAAATGATCGAGATGCTCTGATTGTCCGGTATAATTTCGTTCCGATATCTCCAGTACAATCCGATTTAAATCAAAGCCTTTTTCTTCATAAGACATAAGCATTTGCAAGAAATCCTCGCCGTCATCATACATAAGAAGATCTGCATCACGATTGATAAATAGCAGGAAATTATCATCAAGCTCTATCGCTCTGTCTAATGCTTTTGTTAGCACTACTTTGTCTACTTCATTTTTATACTCTTCTGGAATCGACTCATCTAAAAAAAACGGGCCTAAGCTTTCTGTTCCATTTATTCCAGTATATCTTCCTAATACTTCATATCCAATAACGGTATGTTCGTCAGCACTAAAAATGGCTTGGAAATAAGGGATGACATTATCTAGATCTGTCAAAATATCTAAAGCGTCCATATTTTGATCAGCCTCCCTATAAATAATGACTTATTATACCATAAAAATTTAGACTTTTTCCCTTTAATATAGCCATAAAACGTATTTATTTTGAATATTGAGCATATAAGCAAATCGTTCATTCAACTGGAAAGTGTTGATACTTATAAACAGGAAATAAACACATATCCTAATTACCATAGGAGCCGGCAATCGAAAGTAGGTTGCTAATGCGTATATTTAGACTTTTATCTCTGTTGGTGCTTATCACTTGCTTCCAACAATCACAAATAGGAATGGAATTTGCCTTAAGTCAAAAAACACACGCTGCCTCCACGCAGAAAAGGTCCATCATGCTTAATGTGCCGCTGATCAAGCAAAACCCTGAGCTTAAATATGGGTGTGAAGTCACAAGTCTTGCTATGGTACTGCAATATGCTGGGGTGAAAGTAACGAAAATGGATTTATATAAAAAGGTATCTAAGGATACTGACCCTCTTGTTAAAAAACGAGGGGACATCATAAGCTGGGGTGACCCGGCTGTAGGGTTTGTAGGAGATATGACAGGCAAAACGAGCGGCTACGCTGTGTTTGACCAGCCAATAGAAGATTTAGTAAATAATTATTTGCCTGAAAGGGCCGTTAATTTAACTAACCTTTCTTTTTCCGCTGTTGAAAAGCATGTTTCTGACGGATACCCCGTTGTAGTATGGACTACTGGAGACTACCGACTACCAGACAGATGGGAATCATGGCAGCATAATGGCAGAACAATCAAAACACCACTTGATTTGCACGCTGTTGTCCTCGTTGGGTATGATGATAAATATGTTTATTTAAACGATCCACTGTCAGGAAGAAAAAAAGTAAAAGTAAGCAAGTCACGATTTATTGAATCTTGGGCAGCATTAAAGCATAGAGCTGTCAGCTATAGATAAAGAATGCCATCCTCGGAAATATCCAAGGATGGCCGTTAAAAACAAGAGAATAGCCAGATTCCCTGCCTATGTTTCCTATAATCCACTATCATTTTATTCACAAACCAGGTAGTTCATTCCTGTTATTAATGCTGTTTTTTGTTTGTAAAAAACGTTCAACTTCCTCAGCAGGGAGCGGCTTGGAATAATAAAATCCTTGCGCTTTATGACAGTTAGCTGCCTTTAAAATATCAGCCTGTTCCCGGCTTTCTACTCCTTCTGCAATGACATCCATGCCCAGATTCTCTCCTAAGTGGATAATGGTTGTAATTATAGCCGCATCCTTTACATTCTCTAGCACATCTCTGACAAATGATTGGTCAATTTTTAAAATATCAATCGGAAATTGTTTTAAATAACTGAGTGAGGAGTATCCTGTCCCGAAATCATCAACAGAAATAATGACCCCAAGCTCCTTTAATTTCCGAAGGATAGGAATAGCATCTTTAGAATTATGCATAGCCCCTTCTGTTATTTCAATTTCCAGCAAGTGCGGCGGAATATCATTTTTTATAATGGCTGTTTTGATAATATCAACAAAATTCGGCTGTTCAAACTGTTTTGGTGAAATATTGACGGCAATTCGAATACCATCATTAAATGACTTCAACCATTTGCTGATTTGCTGACAAGCTGTTTCAATCACCCAGTTGCCAATTGGGATGATAAGTCCAGTATCCTCTGCAAGAGGGATGAATTCACCTGGAGAAATAATTCCAAGGACAGGGCTATCCCAGCGCAGCAACGCCTCAACACTTTTAATACTCTGAGTTTTTAAATCAATCTGCGGCTGATAAAAAAGGGTCAGTTCTTTATTTTGCACCGCTTTTCGCAAGTTAGTTTCCAATGTTACGATATTTGTTAAAGCGACATTCATATCAGACCGGTAAAATTGAGAATGAGCTTTTCCTCTTTCCTTCACTCGGAAAAGTGCTTCATCCGCATTTTTGATAAGTGTATCTTCATCCTTCCCATCGTTAGGATACATGCTGATGCCGATACTTGGCGTTATATAATATTCTTGTGAATTTAGATAAAAAGAGCTGGCAAACCTCGACAAAATTGCTTGAGCAAAGGCGCTCGTTTTCTGCCTTGTTGTGTTAGATAGCATAATATTGAACTCATCTCCGCCTTGCCTGTAAACATGGCAATCTTGGTTATTGAATTCTAACAGCCTTTCAGCAACCTTTATCAATATCTGGTCGCCGACAATATGGCCAAATGTGTCATTAATGTATTTAAACCGATCAAGGTCAATTGTCAATAGCGCGATTTCTTGGCCGGTTTTAGTCGCCTTGTTTATTTCAATATTTAAATCTTCCAGAAGAGCGCGTCTGTTATACAGACCTGTCAGTTGATCGTGAAAAGCCATATATCTAATTTTCTCGGCAGTCTCTGTTTTCTCAGACATATCTCTTAAAATGATATACATCCCTTTTGCAGTACTACTAATTAGAATGGGGATGATTTTAATATGAACATTAAGTACTTGGCCATTCTTCATTTTCAGCATGCTGTCGAGTGACTGAGATAGGTGAGTCAACCTGCATTTCCTAACTTGATCCTTAAAGGATGTATGGCTTACTTCTTCTATTAAATCAAAGATTGACCTGTTTTTTATTTTGTCTAAAGGATATTCCATTAACTTTTCAGCTGCCGGATTAATCGTTTGGACCAAGCCGTTTAAATCAATCCCTAAAATGGCGTCTAGATTATGATCGACGATGGAACGAATTTCCTGCTCTCTTTCAATCAGTCTCTGCTTTTCTTCCTGCAGTTTTGTCACATCTCTAGTAACAGAAACGATGAATTTAACATCCCTATTTTTATCCAGTATAGGTGTTAAGACAGATTCACCATATCTTTTAATTCCTTCTGGCAACATAACTTCATCAGAGAATACATGGATGTTTTTTTCCGCATACACCTTTTCATATTCTAGCTGCAGGCCACCATATACACCTTGGTGCAGAACATCCTGCAATGATTTCCCGATATAATCAGGTGTGAGCTTCGCGTGAATATAGCCTGCCTTATTGGCAAATACATAGCGAAAAACAGGACCAGGCTCTGCCTTCATGATATATACCAGATCATTAACATGATTAAAAATGATTTCAAATATGATTCTCTCTATTTTCATATTAGGGTCTAGATGCTGTTCGTCCTTAATACTCTCAAAAAATCCGTTCATTTGTATCATCCTTAATTACTTCTTTTATTGCTTTTCGTTCAAAATTAGCCATGCGCTAAAATGTATAAATCCCAGGCTGTTCGTCTACAATAATGGAATCAATAATATATCTACGTTTTTCTTAGTATAATTATCGGCAATTAGTAAGAAATGTTTATAATAACCTTTTAAAAAGGAATCATTCCATTATAGAAGACGCTTTTAGATTAGGATTCCTTTTCTATTGGAAAAATAGTATAATAGCTTGTATTCATTCTCTACTAGAAAGGAGTTTATAGATAATGCACAAGCATCCATCAAAAATGCCGCAACTGCATCCAACGATCGAAAACCTCTCTCAATCCATTTCAGTAGTAAATCGCCATGCTAAAACAGCAACAGATCCGAAATTTCTTTATAAGCTGAAACAGGCAAGTCTGCAAAAACTGCTGAGTGAAGGGAAAGCAAAAAAGGTAGGGCTTCACTTTTCCAGCAATCCAAGAAACAGCCAGCAGCAGTCTGATATCCTGGTTCAATGTGGGGAATATACCTTTCACTTGCCGCCAACAAAAAAAGATTTTGAAGAATTGCCTCATCTTGGTTCTTTAAACCAAAACGTCAGGAATCCAAAATCTACCCTCTCTCTTAACCAGGCAAAAAAGCTGTTGATTGCATATACTGGTTTAAAAGAAGACAACCAAGATCAAAACAAGCCGCCAAGCAAACGATATGTTAAGCCTGTTTTCAAAAGACTTGGGGAAAGCTATTAGTTAAATGCATATAGCAAAAAGACTGCAAGAATTCATCATTCATGCAGTCTTTCTTTTTTAGATAATATACTCATCAACTAACAGAATTAATTCCGCTATTTCTGGTTTGCTTACTTGTGCATTCGCTCCGACACGTTTCCCTTTATGTCTTAAATCTTCCGTAATTAAGGAAGAGAAAATGATAACTGGAAGATGGCTCAGCTTAGCTTCCTCTTTAATCTTTCTTGTTAAATGATGTCCATCCATTTGCGGCATTTCAATATCTGTAATCACCAATTGGACAACATCTTCTATCTTTTTGCCAGAATCAATGACTCCTTGCAAATGTTCCAATGCTTCTCGGCCATTTTCAAAGAAATGCACCTTCTCATAGCCTGCCTCTGCTAGCGTATCCTCAAGCAGTTTTCTTAGCAATGGTGAATCTTCGACTACAATAAGCTGTTTATTGCTTCTTTCACGTGTTCCTAATCTTTTCACTTGCTGAACATTAATACCTGAATCTGGATTAATATCAACAACAATGCGTTCGAAGTCAAGAAGCAAAATCATTTCGCCATTCAGCTTAATTACACCAATGATTTGACTTTCTGCACCTTGGTACATTTCAGAAGGCTTTTCAATGTCTTCCCAAGAGATACGATGTATCTGGGAGACATTATGTACGTGAAAGATAATTTTTGTTTTGTTGAACTCAGAAACAATAAATTTATCTTTCTCCGGCTCCTCTGAAGGCGGCAAACCTAAAGCATTTGCAAGGTTTACGACTGGCAGCACTTCTCCTCTCAATTCCATAATGCCCTCAACATTAGGATGGGCATGGGGAATTGACGTAATAGGTACAGGGTTAATAATTTCTTTTACCTTAATAACATTTATCCCGAATTTATTTTTGCCTACACCAAATTCTACAATCTCTAATTCATTTGTACCTGTCTCTAGTAAGATTCCTTTATCGTTGTTCATTATTTTCGTCCTTCCTACTAAACATAATCTGCTTACTCGTTATATCGTTGCAATTATTGTAAACTTAAACATTTATTTTATAATTGGCAAAAGTTTGTTCAGATGAAAGCTTTGCCTTGATTCTTTTTTTATATCGGCCGCTTTTAAAATCTATGAAGAGTGCTAAAAAAATAATTTGCACAGATGTGTCTCATAAACCCAACAGGAGATGAGACAAAACAAAAGATAGCCAATCTAAATACGAATAAATTGTTCGGTTCATTAGCTCTCGTCCAATCGCTTTTTTCGGGGGGAGGAAGCTAAAGTGTCCTCTTTTACCCGCAGAAGTCTAGTGTCCTCCGCTCCATTCTGCTAAGACTTTTCATTATTATATTCATACAAAAAACCAAACTATTAATCGTTAATAGTTTGGTTTTGATTAGAGATTGACGTCCTTATGTTTCAGCCTATTTATTCGTTATTTATCTGTTTGTACCTTTCCGTGCACGATCAAACCAATTATAGTTAGGATGATTAGTGACCCTAATGCCATCCTGCTCGCTGTATCTCCTAAATCGGCAAAAATTAAGGTGATGCTTCCATATAGAAGCGGACCAACAATAGAGGAAACTTTACCTGAGAATGCAAATAAACCAAAAAACTGGCCCCTTTTTTCCTCGGGGGTAATTTCAACGATATACGTTCTAGAAGTAACCCACATGCTGCCAAGAGCAATACCAAACATGCTTCCAGCAATCCAGAACATCAGCTCATTCCAAGCAGCTGTTGCGATAATTAAGGCAGCAACTAATAGATACCCCACAATTCTGATTGATTGATAAGCACCGATTCTTTTTGCAATGTAACCAAAAATAAAAGAGCCTATTATGCTTGATAGTGTCGAGACTAAATATAAAACAATAAACTTGCCCGTAGAAAACCCAACTATGGCTTGTGCATAAACAGCCATCATCGCAATTGTCGTAGCCACTGCATCATTTAAGAAGAAATAAGCAATCATAAAAGTAAAGATATTACGGTAGCTCTTTGCTTGCTTAAATGTTTCATAGATTTCCTTATAGCCAGACAGAAAGGATTGTTTTTCTGCAGTCTGTTTTGGAGTATCTTTAATAATAAAGAAAAGCGGTAGAGACAATAATAAAAACAGCAAGCCTGTCGGGATAAATGATTGATGAAAGTTATCATCTCCAACAAATATGTATACAAGCAAGCCAATCAATGTCCCCATATATCCAACTGCCACACCAAATCCAGAAATAAGCGGCAGCTGTTCTTTTGTGCCAAGATCTGAAATCATCGCATCATAAAATACAAGACTAGAATGGTAAGTAAACTTTGCAAAAACGAATAATAATATAACGATAAATAATGACATAGGTATGCCTATGATAGAGTCTTGGAATGTGATTCCTCCGAAAACTCCCATCAGAACAGTTGAAATAACTGTTATGATCGTAAAAATGATAATATATTTCTTTTTCCTCCCTGTTCTATCCATAAGCACGCCAAACAAAGGGGAGAATAAAACTAACAAAAAGCTAGCTAGTGCGTTAGAATACGATATTAACGTGCTGGCTATTTGGTCTTGAACCTCATTTGAGCCAATTACCTCTTTTAAATATAAAGGGAAAAATATCGTGTTAATATTGGAAGAAAATATCGTGTTTGCTGCATCATATAGAGCCCAAGCGAGTATTGGCAATGAAAAATACAGTGCGGGCCCTCGTAAATCTTTCGTTTGGATTTTTCGTTGTTCCATTCTATAAATTGACCTCCTTCAATCAAACAGAACTTGTTTTATCATTATATGAAAGGAAATGAAGATTACCCCCATTATCCATACATTTATGGTAATAACCTCCTCCTTTTCCATCTTATCTGCTGAAATTAAAGGAAACAACCCTTTTTATGTAAATAAACTGTAATCGTAAAACTTTAAGTGTTCTGCCATACGCTTTAAAAAAGCACAACTTTGTGAATTTCGAGCTAAAATCTAATCGAAAATATCCTTTGCGAATAGGATATTGTATAGGGCATCAGTAACTTAAGATGGAGCGTATAAGGGGGGAAGTAAACCGATGAATAGTACAGCCATTTTCTTTAACCTTGATTCATCTATCATCATTGTTGAAAATATACAAATTGCAGACACTTCTGTCACAGAGGAAATAAATTTCATTTTTACGCCCGCGGATGGAGACATCGTTTTTCTCAAAAATGATATAGATTGGGACTACGGTTATTAATCTTTGCAATAAACTTTAGCGCTTTTTTCAAAGTGCTTCTTTTTTTATGGTCAGGCTAATGTTTTCAAGATAACACGGATTTGTTATGATACTAATAATAAGCAGAAAATAAAAAATAAGGTGGAAAACATGGAATATTTGATAAACAAAAAAGTAAAGGATATTGAAATATCCGGAATTCGTAAATTCTCCAACATGGTTGCAGGCAAAAAAGACATGCTTTCCCTTACAATCGGCCAGCCTGATTTTCCTACACCAGATCATATTAAAGAAGCTGCCAAAAAAGCAATTGATGAGGATTTTACGACATATACTCATAATGCAGGAGATCTTTCACTCAGAGAGGCAGCAAGTAACTTTGTCAACCAAAAATACGGCTTAAACTATAATCCCCAATCAGAGGTTATTGTAACTGCAGGCGCAAGTGAAGCAATCGATATAGCCTTCCGGACCATATTAGACGAAGGTGTCGAAGTGATACTTCCAGGACCTGTTTATCCTGGATATGAGCCGATAGTTCGCCTTTGCGGGGCAGATCCAGTTTATGTGGATATTAAAGACAATGGGTTTCGCTTTACTGCAGAGCTTATTGCACCATACATAACAAATAAGACTAGATGCATCGTTTTGCCGTATCCAAGCAATCCGACAGGTGTCAGCCTTAACAAGCAGGAACTTTTGGCTATAGCTGAACTGCTTAAAGACAAAGATATATTCGTACTGGCAGATGAAATCTACAGCGAACTACTCTTTGATGCTGATCATATATCCATTGGCAGTTTTTTAAGAGAAAAAACGATTGTGATTAATGGTCTATCTAAATCTCACAGCATGACAGGCTGGAGAATTGGTTTTCTGTTTGCTCCTGAAAGCATTTGCCAGCAAATATTGAAAGTTCATCAATACAACGTGACATGCGCCTCATCTGTTTCCCAGCGAGCAGCATTACAGGCATTAACTGTCGGCATTAATGACAGTTTAGCAATGAAAGAGGAGTATAAAAAAAGACGGGACTATCTTTACTCCCGCCTGGCAGATATGGGCTTAGAAGTGATAAACCCTGACGGCGCCTTTTACTTTTTCATTAAGATACCTGTAGCAGGCACAAGCTCCTTTGACTTTTGCTTGGATTTAGTGGAAAAGGCCAATTTAGCAGTTGTTCCAGGCAGCGCTTTTTCAGCTTTAGGAGAAGGCTATTTCCGCATTTCCTTCGCTTATTCTTTTGATACATTAAAAGAGGCATGTGACAGACTTGCAGCATATTTAGCCTCCCATTAAACAAAAAAAGGAACTCTCCTGTGCTTAAGGAGAGTTCCTTTTTTATTGCTGCCAGTATTTATATAATGCCTGTGTGCCCAACTCGTCTTGACCTAAAGCAGACAGTCTGCTGTACAAGCTTTCAGCCAGCGTCAAGCCTGGTGTTTCCATGCCCATTTTTTCTGCTTCTTCCATGGCAATTTTCATATCTTTAATAAAATGCTTAATATAAAAACCTGGGTCGAAGTCTCCTTTAATCATTCTCGGAGCCAAGTTAGTCAACGAAAAGCTGCCCGCTGCTCCTGTCGAAATGCTTTTCAAAACATTTTCCGGGTTTAAGCCTGCTTTTTCAGCATAAACAATCGCTTCACAAACTCCTATCATATTCGAAGCAATGGCAATCTGATTGCACATCTTCGTATGCTGTCCAGAGCCTGCCGGACCTTGGTAAACGATATTTGTTCCCAAGATTTCGAAAATTGGCAGCATATCATGGAAGGCTTCCTTGTCTCCTCCGACCATTATCGACAGCTTAGCCTCCCTAGCGCCAATATCGCCGCCAGAAACAGGTGCATCTAATGCATGCATCTTTTTGCTCTTAGCTTCTTCAAAAAGCTTTTTAGCCAAGCTTGGAGTTGATGTTGTCATATCAATCACATATGTATTTTCTTTGCCGTTTGTTATGATTCCATTCTCCCCTAAATACACTTCTTCCACATCTTTAGGGTAGCCAACGATCGTAATGATAACATTAGCTTTTTCCGCTGCTTCTTTCGGACTTGCAGCCCAAGCTGCGCCTTCCTGCAG
Source organism: Bacillus sp. Au-Bac7 (assembly GCF_021341655.1). Classification (NCBI taxonomy): domain Bacteria; kingdom Bacillati; phylum Bacillota; class Bacilli; order Caryophanales; family Bacillaceae; genus Bacillus; species Bacillus sp. Au-Bac7. Next base: position 1,573,860 of record NZ_JAJTTG010000001.1, read on the forward strand.
CAAATCTGCTGCTTTTTCCTTCGTGCGGTTATACACCACAACAGAATACCCTTTTTTCATGAGATTGCGCGCCATGCTTTTTCCCATTACACCGATGCCGATAAATCCAATTACCGTATTTTCTTTAGAAAGCATTCCATTCTCCCTCCCAATTTCTTCGTTTGCTCCTCAATCATACCATACAGGCTTAAAATAATTCATTAACAGGACATGAGAAAAAGAAGCAAAAAAAGGACTGACTAGGCTACTAGTCAGTCAATAAGGGGAAAATGAGAATAGCTTAGCAAACTTAAAAAACTTTAAGTGCCTGTGCTTAGTTTATTTTTACCCGCTGTAAGCAATTCTAAACATGAATCCTCACTTTTTTTATTAAAAAATTTATTTATTTTTTCTGCCTGATTAAGAAAGTTTTGCTGCAGCTTTAACTGCTTCCATAACTTCTTCTGTTGTGGACATTTGCAATGCTTTTTCAGCAAGCTCTTCCATTTCTTTTTTAGACAGGTTAAGAATTTGTGATCTTGCTTTAAGGATAGATGTCGCACTCATAGAGAATTCATCCAATCCTAAACCTAACAATAACGGAATTGCTGTTTCGTCTCCAGCCATCTCTCCGCACATTCCAGCCCATTTGCCTTCTTTATGCGCAGCATCAATAACCATCTTAACAAGACGTAGAATGGATGGGTTGTAAGGCTGATACAGGTAAGAAACTCTTTCGTTCATGCGGTCAGCAGCCATTGTGTATTGGATCAAGTCATTTGTTCCGATACTGAAGAAATCAACTTCTTTCGCAAATTGGTCTGCCAATACAGCTGTTGAAGGAATCTCAACCATAATTCCAAGTTCGATTTTATCAGCAACTGTTACACCTTCAGCAGTCAAGTTTGCTTTTTCTTCTTCAAGCAATGCTTTAGCAGCACGGAATTCGTTTAATGTTGCAATCATTGGGAACATGATTTTCAAGTTTCCATATGAGCTTGCACGAAGCAATGCTCTTAATTGCGTACGGAAGATTCCAGTTTCTTCTAGACATAGACGAATTGCACGGAATCCTAGGAATGGATTCATTTCTTTAGGAAGTTCAAGGTATGGAAGCTCTTTGTCTCCACCAATGTCCAATGTACGAACAACAACCGGCTTACCTTTCATTCCTTCAAGAACAGCTTTGTAAGATTCGAACTGCTCATCTTCTGTTGGAAGCTGATCTCTGCCCATGTAAAGGAATTCTGTTCTGTATAGACCTACTGCTTCTCCACCGTTAGAAGTAACACCTTCTAAATCGTTTGGAGTACCGATGTTTGCAGCCAATTCTACATGCACACCATCAGCGCTGACAGTTTGCTCGTTAACAAGCTTAGCCCACTCAGCTTTTTGCTCTTCATATTCTGCAGCAACTTTTTTGTAGCTTTCTACTACTTCTGGAGTTGGATTGATATGGATTTCACCTTTCAATCCGTCAACGATTACTAAATCACCGTTTGAGATTTCTTCTGTCGCTTTTTTCGTTCCAACTACTGCAGGAATTTCCAAAGAACGAGCCATGATAGCAGAGTGAGAAGTTCTTCCGCCGATATCTGTTGTGAAGCCTTTAACAAATTGACGGTTCAACTGAGCTGTATCAGATGGAGTTAAGTCCTCCGCTACCACTACAACCTCTTCTGAAATCATGCTTGGGTTAGCCAAGTGTACACCTAGCAAGTGAGAAAGAACCCTTTTAGTAACGTCACGGATATCAGCAGCACGCTCTTGCATGTACTCATTATCCATTGATTCAAACATGTTGATAAACATATCTGTTGTTTCTTTCAAAGCAACTTCTGCATTTACAGATTCTGTGTTGATTTTGTCTTCAATTGGAGCGATTAATTCTGGATCGCTTAATACTAAAAGATGCGCTTCAAAGATCGCTGCTTTATCAGCACCTAATTCTTTGTTCGCTTTTTCACGAATAGCATCCAACTCTTGCTTAGAAGTAGAAAGAGCAGCTTGGAAACGGTTAATTTCAGCAGCAGCATCTTCTACTGTTTTCTTTTCAAAAGATAAATCCGGTTCTACTAAACGATATGCTTTAGCAATGGCAATTCCACTAGAGGCAGCAATTCCTTGTAAAAAACTCATTATTCAGCAAGTCCTTCCTTTTTCAATGTTTCTTCTAAACCGTTAATAGCTTCTGTTTCGTCACTGCCTTCTGCAATGATTTTAATGTCAGCGCCTTGGCCGATTCCAAGAGACATAACACCCATGATAGATTTAAGGTTAACCTTTTTTTCTTTGAACTCCAAGTTAATTTCAGAGTCAAACTTGCTTGCAGCTTGTACTAAAAGAGTTGCTGGACGGGCATGAATCCCTGTATCTGCGATAACTTTAAATTGTTTTTCTACCATTAAAAATCAAACTCCTTCATTCAAATAATAAATAAGATGCATTAAGCCTTTTCAACTTAAACAACCCTATATAATAGTCAAGAAAATTGTTTATCCATAACTAATATATAATTTAATAGCTACTATTGTAAACTGAAAGTATAAAAGATGTAAATTTTAAACTTGTCCGAATAGCCATCAAGCGTACAAGACTTGCTGGATTGTTGTGTTTACTGTAAAATCAACATTTTTATATATATTATTTGACCATTATAGTTTTTTCCAAAAGCATAAGAAAAAATGTAAATTAATGATAATTATCAGGCATTTAAGTTATTTTTAAAAAAGACATCTCAAAAGTAGGATAGCATTTCTTTTCCGATGAGACAATGAAAAATATCGCACAAACTTAAAAAAGCTTTGTACGCACATACCTCATACCAATTACCTACAACTAGTCTTTTCCTACCAACTAGCTTCTCGGTTCTTCGAGGTATTGATAAATAACATCGCCGCCTCTTTGAGCAATTCCCCGGTAATGCTTAAAATCCTCCCTCTTAACGAGTTCGAGACGGAAAGCGAGAAAATCGGCTTTGCTTACTTTATATTCCTTAAGTTCTCCAGATTTTAATTGCTCTAACACATGTATAACTTCTTCCTGCAACATATAATCCAATTACCTGCCTTTTCATTATTACCTATCATTTCTTTAAACAATGCACATATAAATATTATTATCACACATGATTGCTGGAAACAAATTTGTTCATCCTTGCATACAATGTCTATAAGATATGAATGTGCATATAATTACCAATTACTGAAAACTATGTTATAATAACTTCATTCATACGAATAAACTTTTGTCCAAGCTGTTGAACGTGTGCATAAGCCTAATATCCTACTTCTAAGATGCAAAAGTTAGCTTAGATTAACTGCATCGATTAATGGATTACCCCAAAAGGTAAGCGGTTTAATTTTAAACTGCACGAAATGGATATAAACAAATGCCTTCTTTGTTCATCATATATCCATATTTCTTTACGGGAAAGTTTTTTTAGTGCAAACTAAAAATACAGAATTATATAAATTTGGCATATAAGGAGAGAGTACAAATGAAGAGAGCTGAGGTTGGCAATATCATTGAATTTAGAGGCCTGCAAGGAATTGTAGAAAAAGTAAATGAGAATTCGGTAATAGTAGATTTGACATATATGGATAATTATCGCGACCTTGAGCTGGAACAACGTACGGTCGTTAATCATAAAAATTATAAAATAATTAAATAACAAGAAGCCGGCTATGCCGGCTTCTTGTTATTTACTCTAAGTATAAATAGCTTCTACTCTTCAGCAAGCTCTTTTTTTGTTTTGACCTTTCCGTGCGGCTTCTGTTTCTGCTTACGGACAGTCCACTCTCTTTCTTCTTCTCGTTTTGCCTTAGACATAGTGCACCTCCTTTCTTGCTATTGTTAGCATGAGCGGAGTTTTTAAAATTATCCAGCGTCAACCTATTTGCCAGTAATTCTTGCTGGAAGAAATGTTGTTGACCAAATCAAAAAAAACTGATAACATCACAAATATAATTTTATATACGAATAGCGTGCGTTGAATGTCATGGATTACACTATGGCAGGAGCAGCTTCTGGAGAGACCTTTTTCAAGGCACCGAAGGATTCACAATCTCAGGTAAAAGGACAGGAGAGTAACTGATCTATACTTTTATAGTGTATTCGTTATTCTTTGGACTAGAGATTGGAGGAATTCCAATCTCTTTTTTGTTTTAGGAAGGAACGTTTTCTCTCTTTTAACGTGTACAAATTGTAATTGTCTTTTTTATAAGAACCACTACCTTAAGCTTACATAATTTTAGGGGGTAGCAGCAGAATATGCAGTAACAACTAAAACTTTGTAAGGCGTTCTTAACAAAAGACCATCATTATAATGAGGTGATATCATGCAGCAACGACGTGCAGTTGTAAGTGTAGTAGGTAAAGATCAAGTAGGAATTATCAGCAAGGTGACTACTATCATATCAGAAAACAATGTCAACATTTTGGATATTAGCCAAACGATTTTACAGGACTTTTTTACGATGATGATGATAGTCGATATTACTCAAAAAGAAAATCTCGATGAGTTGCGCCAGCAGCTGGATGAATTGGGCAATCAGCTTGGTTTAAAAATTAATATCCAATTAGAAGACATATTCCAATCCATGCACCGTGTCTAAGAAAGAAGGGAAAAAAAGTGAAAATTGCATTAAATGAAATGATGGAAACCATCAATATGGTCCAAATGGAGAATTTGGACATCCGTACAGTTACAATGGGGATAAGCCTGTATGATTGTGCTGACTCTGATTTCAATAAAATGAACAGCGCTGTTTATAAAAAAATCACTACTTATGCAAGCAAGCTTACAGAGGTTGCCCAAGCAGCGGAAAAAGAATATGGGATCCCTATCATCAACAAACGGATTTCTATTACTCCAATTGCTGAAATTCTTGGAAATGCAACAGTAGAACAAGCAATTGAGCTGGCAAAAACTTTGGATAAAGCAGCAAAAGACTTGAATGTTGACTTTATCGGCGGCTACTCTGCATTGGTTCATAAAGGCATCACAAAAGGTGATCAAACACTGCTTGATGCACTGCCTGAAGCGCTTGCTGTAACAGAAAGAGTATGCTCATCTATCTCTGTTGCTACTACAAGGACTGGAATCAATATGGATGCTGTGAAACAAATGGGAATTATCATTAAAAACGCAGCGGAACGGACGAAAGACCAAAACGGATTAGCATGTGCAAAACTAGTTGTCTTTTGTAATCCTGTTGAGGACAATCCATTTATGGCTGGTGCTTTCCATGGAGCTGGTGAAGGAGAAGTTGTTCTTAATGTTGGCGTCAGCGGACCTGGTGTTGTGCTTAATGCATTGCGAAAATATCCTGATGCAGATTTAGGAGAGGTTTCTGACATTATTAAAAAGACAACTTTCAAGATTACCCGTGCTGGTGAGCTGATTGGTCGAGTGGTAGCAGAACGCCTAGGGGTTCCATTTGGAATTATGGACCTGTCTTTAGCACCGACGAATGCTATTAATGACAGTGTTGCTGATATATTGGAAGAAATCGGTCTTGAACGTGTCGGTACACACGGAACGATTGCAGCACTTGCACTTATGAACGATGCTGTGAAAAAAGGTGGCGCAATGGCAAGCTCCTATGTTGGCGGCTTGAGCGGAGCGTTCATTCCTGTCAGCGAAGACAATGGTATGATTCGCGGAATTCTTGATGACAGCTTAACATTGTCAAAACTAGAAGCAATGACATGCGTCTGCTCTGTTGGACTTGATATGATTGCACTTACAGGAGACGTTTCACCTGCCACCCTTTCGGCAATTATCGCTGATGAGGCAGCAATCGGAATGATTAACAAAAAAACAACTGCTGTTCGTGTAATCCCTGTACCTGGTAAAAAAGAAGGCGAAATGGTTGAATTCGGTGGCTTGCTTGGCAGAGCTCCAGTTATGGGTGTTAATCCGTACAGCTCTCAAAAGCTTATTGACCGCGGCGGCCGCATCCCTTCCCCACTGCAAGCGCTTATTAACTAACAAGTAAAAATGTCTGGCTCTTTGGAGTCAGACATTTTTTTGTGGAATCGGCTTTGCCCATAACAGCAGTAAAAAAACAAGGCTTATATACCCAAAAAGCGGATATAGATAAGACAGCAGTGTTCCATAGTGAATGAAACTGATCAAATAAGATACTGCAAAGATTAAGGCAATAATGAGGATGCCCGGGATTTTTATATACTGGTTCAATTGCCTTTCCAACCCGTAAACATTGCCTATGACAGAAGTGAAGATTTCCCCATATATGACAAGAATATATATCCAAGAAAGATTTGGAGCCAGATTTCTCATAATAGACGCCATCGGAATCGCGTAGCTGTCGATATTCTCGAGCATAATTAACGTAAAATGACTCGAAAGAAGGATAAACATTAAAGCAATACCACCGATTATCCCACCCCATTTTACTGTTTCATCATCCCCTATTTCTGAAGCTGCCGGAACAAGTACAGCAATCGCCAAAGAAAGATTTAATGCTGTATAAGAAAATGGAGATGTCAGCCCTTTCCAATCCACCATTGTGTAATCATCAATACGATCCATAAAGCCAGGCAGCTGAATCGACAAAGAAAACAAAATGAAGCTGAAAGTTATCATTATAGGTACTACAAATGTATTAACCGCAAATAATCCCTTCATACCAACAAGCATAACAATTAATGAAAGAATTATGGTAAAGATAACTCCAAAAGATTTGCTTAACCCAAGCTGCTCTTCAAAGACAGCTCCTGCCCCTGACAGCATGACAGCACATACTCCAATAAGCATGATAAGCATTAAGACATTGACTAGACTTCCTGCTATTCTGCCGAACAGAAATATTGTAAATTCCTGATATGATCTCGCTTTTATTTTTACCGATATTCTCATTAGTTTTGAGCCTAAATAAGAGAATATTAGACCAGAGGCAAGTATCCCAAACAAACCGATCATGCCAAACTGAGAGAAAAATTCTACTATTTCTTTACCTGTTGCAAAACCAGCTCCCACAACAGTACCTACATATACAGCTGCAAGCTGAAAGGCTCCACTCCATTTGTTTTTCACATATTTCCCTCCTTATCTAATCTATATGACAAAATGGACAAACAATGACGAGCATTTTCTTTGTAATCTGCTTTTATTTCCGCTAAAGTGTCTGTAATCTTTCTTTTTTCTTAGGTGGATTTTTAAAAGGACCATTAAATTTCCAATAATTTCATCAGGCAAAATAGTTGAAAGTCAAAAAAGGTCAAAGTATAATCATAATTACAAAAGGTCAAAATTGATCAAATTCCAAAAGGAGGATTTTTATATGAAATGTCAAATATGCCAAACTAACCATGCAAATGTGAGCCTGCGTTTTGTTCTAAATAATGAAGAAAACAATGTAAATCTATGCCACAGCTGCTATCAAAAAGAAAAACAAAAAATGACATCTAACCAAATGTTTTTCCAACAATCTTCCCCTTTTGATGAATTGTTTAAATCATTTAATCAAAACTTTCAACAATCAGGGGCAAGCAAAGAAAATCAAGAAGCTCCATCTCATAAAACAAATGGTATTTTAGATAAATTCGGAAAAAACTTAAATCATTTAGCTCATGCAGGTCTGATTGATCCAGTTATCGGCCGCGAGAATGAAATCGACAGAGTGATTGAAATATTAAATAGAAGAAATAAAAACAACCCAGTCCTGATTGGTGAGCCAGGTGTTGGTAAAACAGCAATCGCAGAGGGCTTGGCGCTTAAAATTTCAGAAGGCAATGTACCTAAGAAATTAAAAAACAAAGAAATCTATTTGCTTGATGTCGCTTCCTTAGTAACAAACACAGGCATACGCGGTCAGTTTGAGGAACGTATGAAGCAAATTATTCAGGAAATCCAAGAAAGAAAAAATGTTATCGTCTTTATTGATGAAATTCATCAGCTGGTGGGAGCTGGATCAGCTGAAGGCTCTATGGATGCTGGAAATATCCTTAAGCCGGCTCTTGCTAGGGGCGAACTGCATATCATTGGTGCAACAACGTTAAAGGAATATCGCCAAATTGAAAAAGACGCTGCACTTGAACGAAGATTCCAGCCGATCCAAGTGGCTGAGCCAACTGTTTCGGCAGCTGTTGCCATACTAGAGGGAATTAAAGATAAATACGAAAAATTCCATGAAGTAGCTTACACAGATGAAGCAATTAAAGCATGTGTAGAATTGTCACACCGCTACGTTCAAGACCGTTTCTTGCCAGATAAAGCAATTGATTTGCTTGATGAAGCCGGCTCTAAAATGAACTTAGCTTCAAGCTACACAAATACAGAGGAAATTGATAACCGTCTAGCAGAGATTGCTAAACAAAAAGAGGCTGTGTTAAAAGAAGAAAACTATGAAGCAGCTGCAAGCTTGCGCAAAGAGGAACAGGAGCTTGAAAAAGCATTAAATAATCCAAATACAGAAAAACCTGTTGTAGATGTTACGCTGATTCAAGAGCTGATTGAGAAGAAAACTGGCATTCCTGTCGGCAAGCTGCAACAGGATGAACAGCAAAAAATGAAAAACTTGGCAGATAATTTAGAAGCTAAAGTCATCGGTCAAAAAGCGGCTGTTCTAAAAGTGGCGAAAGCAATTAAACGAAGCCGTGCAGGTTTGAAATCTAAAAACAGACCAATTGGAAGCTTCTTATTCGTCGGACCGACTGGTGTTGGTAAAACGGAATTAACAAAAACATTAGCGAATGAATTATTCGGAAGCAAAGACAGCATGATTCGCTTAGATATGAGTGAATACATGGAAAAACACAGCATCAGCAAAATCATCGGCTCTCCTCCCGGTTATGTCGGCCATGAAGAAGCAGGTCAGTTAACAGAACAAGTACGTCGCAATCCGTACAGCATCATTCTGTTAGACGAAATTGAAAAAGCACATCCAGACGTTCAGTCAATCTTCCTGCAAATTTTAGAGGATGGCAGATTGACTGACAGCCAAGGCAGAACAGTAAGCTTTAAAGACAGTGTTATCATCATGACAAGCAACGCCGGCATCGGCCATAAACGCATCGTCGTTGGTTTTGAGAATAACGCTGCATTAGAAGAAAGCACTCTGCTTCAGTCATTAGGCAATTTCTTTAAACCGGAATTCTTAAACCGCTTTGATGCAATCGTTGAATTTAAATCATTAGAAAAAGAACATTTGCTAAAAATTACTGATTTATTATTAGAAGACCTTTCAGATGCACTGGCAGAACAGCATATCACTTTGACTGTTACTGCTGAAGCAAAAGAAAAACTGGTAGAACTGGGAACACACCCAGACTTTGGTGCACGCCCGCTAAGAAGAGTCATTCAAGAGCATCTCGAAGACAGCCTTGCTGACTTTATCTTAGATGAACCAGAGGCTGGCGAACTTACTGCCGTATTAGAAGATGATAACATCATCATTAAACAAGTGAACAGCAGCACGGTTGTCCAATAAATGCTTCAACGCTCAGAACATTTCTGAGCGTTTTTTTTACTTATAAACATTTATCCCACAAGCTTCACATCTTAGCTTGTAAAAGAATTGCACAAGTTCCGATTCTGTTTGGATAGTGTCAAAAAGGCGTATTAACGTCCTTTTACCGACACGTCTATCAAGCAGAGCTAAGATTTTTATCAGCATATTGCTTGATTGCAAGGATACGTGAATTTGTGTGCTGAAGTATTGTTGCAGCCCATCAAAAAAATCAGCTTGGGCAAAGCTCTCCTCCTTCATGCGTTTATGAGCAAAGTCCCCTCTCGCTGTTGTTTTGACAAAACCATCTAAATCATCTACGTTAACTGATGTTCTGACATTCTCTAATTTTTTTCGCTCAGCTGTTATTGTACACATATTCCATACTTCTTTTTTATCCACCGTAATAACCGCTCTTCCTAAGTTATCATGGACTTTACGATAATTGATAATCAAAAAATCGACTCTGTTTATTAAGGATGGACTTATAAAGCTTTGTAAATGCTTTTTTACTTTACTCCATTTCGGTGCAAACATATTAAACCTCCAACGGATAATTTACATCTTTTTCCTTCATTTTAACATATACAACAAAAACAGAGCTGTAATATCCAGAAGGTGAGATACTATTTTCATTTAGCTCCCCTACAAATCAGACATCATTTTACTAAAGAAAATCTACATGGTAGAATAAACATTGGCTTTACACTCTATATTTTTGTAATTTAATAAGACATTAACATGTTACCATATAAATGGTATTCATTTTTTCTACATATTTTTACTTGGTTAGGAGCTACTTTAATGAAATACAAGAAATTATTACTGAGTACGGTTTTAGTGACACTGCTCGCTGCTTGTAATAACGACACTGGCAATGGAGGCACAGAAGAAACTGTTCCAACTACTGTCATACAAAACAAAGAAATTTACCGAATTGCAGAGCCTGTTAAAGTAAATATTGCAAGAGGCGCAATAGTAAACAATGTCGATAATCTAGTCGACATTAAAGAGTTGGAAATGGGCTTGATGGATTTATCAACAGACCAATTCCCAACAGATAACTACTATCTGCAAGAAGGGCAATATTTGGATTCAGCAACGATAAACAGCTGGATTGCAAGAAAGTCAGATGACAAAAATGGCTTAAACCCATCGTTAACAGATACTGGCGACATATTAAAGGACGAAAAGAAAAATCCGAAGGTGCTTTCACATGTGCTCGAACAAGATTATGTGAATAGCAAAGGAAAGATTCAAGGCATCTCTTTAGCTGTTTCCTTAAATAAAATCTATTATATTCGAGCAACAGATGATGCAGGATTGGTTTATACAGACGAAATAAAGGTAGATCAAACAGAAAACGGTAAAAACGAAGTCGAAGAACAAGGGAAAAAAATTGCAGAAACGATTTTGAAGAGAATAAGAGCGAACAGCGATATCCCAGATGTTCCAATATTTTTAACTCTTTATGAAGAAACAAATAAAGGCAATATCGTGCCAGGTAAGTTTTTAGCTTCCTCTTATATTGACAAAAACGACAATACTATTGCTAAATGGAATGACATTAACAGAAAGTATATCGCCTTCCCTTCGAGTACATTTGAAAGCTTAGACCGCTCGTTATCGAATGTTCTTTCGACGCTGGAAGAAGATATACAAACACAGTTTAAATCATTGAACATTATCATGACCGGAAAGCTTCTCTATGAAGAAGACGAGCTGTCCAATATTACCCTTGATATTGAAGCACCTAATATCACCTCTTCTGAAACAACAGCCATGATAGAGTATGTCGGCGGCAAAATTGAATCACAAATACTTCCGGATTATTTACCGATTACTGTTCAACTGTCTGGAACAAATGAAGAATCAAAAGCAATTATGATATGGGACCCTTCTGAAAAAGAAATTAAAACAGAAATATATGAGTAAACGAAAAAACCGGCAAGGAGTATTCCTTGCCGGTTTTTTTTCCTATATTTCATTCTCTGACTTTAGCACCTTTATGAATGCTTAACATACTTTATTAGTAATAAAGGAGTTGATTCATTAATGCAGCCATTCCAGCAATGGCAACAGCAAACGAAACTGCCCCTTTCCATTATACATTTCTAAACAATTTCCCGATATAATGAAGCAATTATCCCCTGCTTATACTGTCTCAGCAGAGCCTGTGTTTCTTGATCACCTATTAGACAAAAACCTGCGCGTTATTATAACAATGGGAGCATTAGATGAAGTATGGAGCGGGGTCGCGATTGACCATATTCCATTAACTGCCGGCGATGCTCATTATCATATTCGCTATCCGCACATCGTTTACTTTGTCGGAAAGCCATAGATTATTTCTAAAACGTCTTTAAAAAAAGAAGACTACATCATAATGATGTGGTCTTCTTTTCCTCTTTAAAGCTTGCTGTCATCAACAGATTGAAGCCATGCATCAATTTCTCCAATTACTGATTCCACACAGCCATCTTCAAATGGAGATATCAGGTTTGCTTCCTTCACCAGTTCTGTGAAAGGCAGGCTTCCCCCCAGCTGGCATAGTTTCACATAATCAGCCCAAGCTTCCTCCTGATTCTCTCTTGATCGCTTCCAGAATTGGAAGGCACAAATCTGGGCAAGCGTATAATCAATATAATAGAACGGAGATGTGTAAATATGGGATTGTCTTTGCCAGAAGCCGCCCCCTTCTAGATAGTCATTTCCATCATAATCTTTATGCGGCAAGTATTTTTGTTCAATTTCTCTCCAGGCCTGCTTTCTTTCCTTCGGTGTTGCTTTCGGATTTTCATAAACCCAATGTTGAAACTCATCAACAGACACTCCGTATGGAAGGAAAAGCAAGGAGGAGCTTAAATGGGAAAATTTATATTTATCTGCATCTTCCTGGAAGAACAGGTCCATCCACGGCCATGTAAAAAACTCCATGCTCATTGAATGTATTTCTGCCGCTTCATATGTCGGCCAGTAGTATTCTGGGATATCAAAATTAGCACCGCTTGAATACACCTGGAATGCGTGTCCTGCTTCATGTGTCAATACATCGATATCACCGGAAGTTCCATTGAAGTTAGAAAAGATAAACGGCGCCTTATAATCCTCAATAAAAGTGCAGTACCCTCCGCCGGCTTTTCCTTTTTTAGCGACTAAATCCATCAGTTCATTTTCATTTAACAGTTTAAAAAACTCGCCTGTTTCTTTTGACAATTCATTGTACATCTTTTGGCCATTTTCAAGGATCCATTCTGAATCACCTTTAGGCGCTGCATTACCTGATAAGAAATTGAACGGTTCATCATAAAATTTTAGTTCTTCTACGCCAATTCGGCTCTTCTGTCTTTCTTTTAACTTAGATGCAAGGGGAACAATATGCTCCTTTACCTGCTCTCTGAATTTAGCAACCATCTCTGCATCATAATCTGTGCGATACATACGGTAGTAAGCAAGCTCAACAAAATTATTGTATCCTAATTTCTTTGCGATTTCGGTGCGGACCTTAACCATATCATCATAAATCCGGTCAAGCTGTGCTTCATTTTCCGCTAAAAAGGCAAACTTCTTCTCATTTGCATCCTTCCGGACAGCACGGTCTTTCGATTCAGTAAAAGGCTCCATTTGTGCCAATGTTCTTTCTTCACCCTCAAAATGAATCTTTGCAGAAGCCATTAGCTTTGTATATTCTGTTGACAGCTTATTTTCCTGCTGCAGCAAAGACATTACTTCTTCGGAGAAGACTTTCAGCTGAGCGTCTGCTAAAGCGAATAATTGTTTGCCCCATTTCGCTTCAAGCTCATCCTTGAATTTCGATTGCACAAGTGCCTCGTAATACTTCGTTTCTAACCCTTCTATTTCAGGAGAGATTTCGTCAATATAATCCTGCTCCTGTTGATAGAATTCATCAGCAGTATCAACCGAATGGCGTATATAGCAAATATTAAACTGTGTGGAAACATTGTTGCGGATCTTATTGATTTTTTCAATTACTGCAATCTGCTGTTCGAGATTTTCAGCAGTTTTAAAGGTTTCTAATAATGCGCCCATCTCTTTTTTTATGCTAGTTACATCTGGTCTTTCGTATGTAAATGCTGAAAATTTCACGTATGTTCCTCCAAGCTATTTTATTTTTCACAAAGCTTTCATAATTATAGTTGTATAACGGAAATAAATCTAATTTCTTATCCAACTATTCTTATTATACAGCGAGCCTCTATATTCCTGCATTCTTAGTAAAACTTGTTTATACTAATATATTATTAGTATAAAAAAAAGAGGGGTATCTCCCCTCTTTAAACAAATTGGTTATTTTTTTCCGCTGGCAGAAAGACCTAATCTTTTTACAAGCTGTATGACGGTTTCCTTTTCTTCAGTGGAAAGCTCAGACATTAGATCATGAATTCTTTGTTCATGGCTTGGAAAGATTGTTTCGATCATTTCTTTTCCGCTGTCGGTAATGGATGCAAATGTCACCCTTCTATCAGTAGGACAGGCAACCCTTTTCAAATAGCCTTTTTCCTCAAGTTTATCCACAACATACGTGATACTTCCGCTTGCCAATAAAATTTTTCCGCCAATTTGCTGCAAAGGCTGATCACCTTTATGATACAGCAGTTCTAAAACAGCAAATTCTGTTGGATTCAATCCATATGTGTGAATAAGTTTATTGACGTTTTCGTTAATTGCTCGATATGCTCTTGACAGCACAATAAATAATTTTAATGATTGATTTGTTTCTTCATTGCCCATATTTATTCTTCCTTTATATAAAAATATCTCGAATTCAAATTAATTATACTTTTTTTCCTTGTATTTGTCAATTTCTCTTCTTACCATACCCTTTTTTTCCGAATGAATCAACAGGATTGTTTACAGACAATTTGTTTAATCGAAAGATAGGCATCTAGTTGCTTACTTCTTTTGGAATTTATGGTATATTATAAGTTTAGAAACAAATCTACTTAAAACATAAATTGGTTATTTTTAATGGAGAAGATGTGTATGATTGTTAAAAAATTATTAATATATATAACTGTTGCCATCTTCCCGTTTCTTCTGGCAGCAGGGATATTATTGTTTACAAAAGAAAAGGAAGAAGTCGCAAAGCATGAGAGAAATGCATACAGAATTGCTTCTGTTCATCAAAGGCAATGGGATAATTTTATTAATAAAACGATTAACTCATTGAATACTGTCAGCATCATGCTGGAATCCTCTTCAGGTAATTGGGATAAAGCTAAACAAAATATCTTCCTGAAAAAGCTCCTGTTACAGGAGCAAATGTATGGAGGAATTTACATACTCGATCCTGCTGGCAATAGAATTGCTGGAACAGACAGGAAAATTGAAGAAATGGCTATCCCTCAAGAAGATTATGTAAAAGAAGCCATTAAAGCAAAAATTGCAACCGTCTCAAACAAAACAGATTACCTTGTCGATGGACAAAAAGTAATCGGTCTTGCCAAGCCAGTTTTAGATGATCAGCAGCATGTGGTGAACTTAATTATTGCTTATTTAAGGGTCGATTATTTATCGAATGTGATGGAAATGCTCACACCCAAAAGCAATATTGCCGTTATTAGCGAAGAAAAAGAAACTATATTAAGTATGAATAAACCAATATCTCTAAGCAGCTCCACAATTGCCTTGCCTATGAACAGCTTACCTTGGAAGATAATTGTAGAGCAAAAAGAAATTAAAACCGAAAAAATCTTAACAAAGAACTGGCCTTTACTGCTCATCTTCTTTATATGTTTTCATTTACTGTATTTTGTCATCATTCTTTATCATCACAAAAAGAAAGCAGACCAAGAAAATAAAGAAAATGAACTGCATAAGCTCGAACTGGTCGGCAATATGGCCGCTAGTTCTGCACATGAAATTAGAAATCCTTTAACTGGCATCAAGGGCCTCGTACAGCTGTTAAGTGAAAAGCATAAGGATGCGGAAGATCAATTCTACTTCTCGATTATTCAAAAAGAGATTAATAGAATTAATGAAATAGTCAGCCAGTTTCTGATTTTGGGCAAACCGACAGAACTTAAAAAACAGCTTTTAAACATTGAAAACATTGTTACAGAATTAAAGCCCCTGATCCTCTCAGAGGCAAATCTTTATAACGTAGAATGTCATTTTGAAATTGCCAAAAAAAAGCTGTTTGTATATTGCAATGCTGATCAAATGAAACAGGTCATTCTAAACATTACGAAAAACGCATTAGAAGCAATGGAAAACGGCGGTACACTGACAATTAAATTAAAAGAATTGAATAATCGTGTCAGCATTACGGTATATGACACTGGTGTAGGTATTCCTGAAACAGAACTGAAAAAGCTGTTTGAACCGTTTTATACATCCAAGTCATCTGGAACAGGCTTAGGTCTTGTCGTATGCAGAAGAATTATTCAATCATTCAATGGGGAGATATATCTTTCAAGTGTGGAAAACAAAGGTACGAAAGTGGATATTATCCTGCCGTTAAATTCATAACAAAACATATCAGAGCCTTTAGCAAAAAGTCCTTATCTATATAAGGGCTTTCTACATTTCTTAATGAGGCGAGGCGACGATGGCTCTTGCTTTCATACTTTATTAAAAACTCTTAGAAGGGATATAGTGATAGATGCTAATCTTAAATGCGTAAACTGTCCATAACCCTTCAGCATTAATCGAAGGTTTTGTTTTGTCATCATCCTTCATGCTGTTTTTCTTAATAAAAGAAAACTTTCCTTATGTACAAAAACATCGTTACTTTTCCAGATAAAATAATGCATGGCGCAAAATCAAAATGACTTTACCTGATTTGTTACAAGAAACTCTCGTTGTCTTTTATATTTGGAATATAACAGATTGTCCCAAGGAGGCGAGAAGAAAGGATATTGACTTTCAGCCATTAACGTATTCTTTTTTAAATGAAAGGCAATGTTGTAATGTTTCATAGTATCTCTGAAATCTTTTTGTGCTGGTAGACGAGATGCTTTGGCCATACGATCATTGATTTATAGGATTTTTTCACAAAATTCATCTTTGTCTTTTGCAGCCGAACATGCAATTGATACTGAAAAATCAGCTCATCGAGTTCCTGACTGTATCGGACTGTTTCCTCACTCGTATACCCTGAACGTTGCGCTTCCTCAATCATCACCTCTCTCTTCTTTTGGATAGCAAGCAGTAATTCTTGTTTCCTCGGTTGCACTTTCTTTTCCTCCTAATCGTATTTATATTAATTATTTGTAAAGACAAATTCACGTTTACTTGATGAATTATTACAAGAAAATAAATAAAAGTAAATAGAATCGCAATATTAGACATTTTTTTCTTTAAAATAGGTATTTGGAATTAGAATAGTCAAAAAATAACTGGATTTTCGACAAATAAACCTTCAAAAACCTCCATAACCCCCCAAAAACATGAAGCGCTTTCATTTTATTTTTGAAAAATATTATTGTTTAAGTGCTTTTTATCGCTAAATCACCATACAAAATTTTACATTATTTAGCCTTTATTTTCGACGTTTTCTTTCAGAAAAGGAAAAACCCGCCTGCTTTACTTTACGACGGGTTTTTGCAAGTTATTCATTAGCCAGCTTTCTGAGCCGTTCTACAGCCTCTAAAAGCCGTTCTTCTGATGTGAGCAAGCCTGCTCTGACATATCCTTCTCCATATTCTCCAAATCCTGTTCCTGGCGCTACAGCAATATGAGCCTTCTCTAATAAATAGTCTGCAAACTGCTCAGAAGTATAGCCGTCAGGTACCTTCAGCCATGCAAAAAACGAGCCGCTCGGCGCCTCCACCTTCCAGCCGATACTTTTTAATCCATTGATGAAGACATCCCTTCTTCGTTGATACATGCTGTTTAGCTTGTCTACTTCCTCAAGGGAACTGGTCAGAGCTGTGATAGCTGCTTCTTGTACTGCTCCGAACAAACTGACATACAGATGGTCTTGGTAAAGGTTTAGTGCAGAGATTATACTTTTGTTTCCTACTGCAAAGCCTACTCTCCATCCTGCCATATTAAATGTTTTCGATAAGGTGTAGATTTCAATGCCGGCATCCTTCGCTTTCGGGGTGGAGAGAAAACTGATTGGTTTTTTTCCGTCAAATCCAATTGCTCCATAAGCAAAATCATGAACTACACAAATATCATGTTCAAGGCTTAGAGATACTGTTTCTTGGAAGAATTCACTCGTCGCCGTAGCCCCAGTCGGATTATTGGGATAATTTAAGAACAGCAATTTTGCTTTCTCCAGCACAGAATTAGAAAGCTTACTATAATCTGGAAGAAATTGATTCTTCTCTTCAAGAGGCAGCATTACCATCTCACCTTGTGCAAGTGCCACACCTGACAAATAATCAGGATAGCCAGGGTCTGGCAGCAGCACCGTATCACCTGGATTAAGAAGACATTGAGGTATTTCCACTAAACCAGCTTTTCCTCCGAACAAAACAGCCACCTCTGTTTCCGGGTCCAAATCTACGGCGTATTCTCGCTTGTAAAATTCAGCAACCGCTTTTTTTAAGGCAGGATAGCCTCTAAAAGGGGAATATTTATGGTTGATTGGCTTTTCTGCAGCATTCTGCAGGCTTTTAACAATATACTCAGGTGTTGGTTGGTCAGGATTGCCTTGACCTAAATTAATTACATCACAGCCCTTTTCGGTGTACGACGCTACCTTTTCTACAAGAGATGCAAAAAATTGAACTGGGAGTCTGTCTAACAAGGCTGATTGACGATATTCCTTCATTCCTTCTACCTTCTTTCTAAATTAATACACGTATTTTAATACAGTCGTCTTTTTTCTTGATGCACTTCACCTAGAAAATATATAATATTCAAATTATTTATGTTATAAAAGAAGCAAGGGAAGTAAACGTAAATGTTGTTTTTCATTATAAGCGATAAAATTCAAGATGAATAGAGGGTGATTTTTTTGGAATGGAACATAAGCATCATTCAAATGGATATTGTTTTTGGTGATCCAAAGCAGAATTTTCTTGCTGCTGAAAAATGGATTAAAGAAGCCTGTGCAGGAAAGCAGACAGATATTGTCATTCTGCCAGAATTGTGGACGACAGGCTATGATTTGCCACATCTTGACACTATTGCAGATAAACATGCAGAGAAGGCAATCAGCTTTTTGCAACATCTCGCTAGGAGCTATCAAGTTCACATTATCGGAGGTTCTGTTGCCAATAAAAAGGAGGATGGGATTTTTAATACACTTCTTGTCATTAATAAAGAAGGAGAGTTAATACATACTTACGACAAGCTCCATTTATTTAAACTCATGGATGAACATCTTTATTTACAAAGCGGAACAGCAACTGGGCTCTTTCAGCTGAATGGAGAAACGGCAGCAGGTCTGATTTGCTATGATATTAGATTTCCGGAGTGGGTCCGTACACACACTTCCAAAGGAGCTAATGTGCTGTTTGTATCAGCAGAATGGCCGCTTGCAAGGCTTGCTCATTGGAGAGCACTCTTAATTGCCAGAGCTATTGAAAATCAGTGCTATGTGGTCGCATGCAATAGAAGCGGTTCTGATCCTGCAAATGTGTTCGCAGGCCATAGTATGATAATTGACCCATGGGGAGAAATTGTCGGAGAAGCAGGAGAAAACAGTGAAATCCTAGCACGGACCATCGACCTAGCTAAAGTATCCGAGGTACGAAACATGATTCCAATTTTCTCTGATAGAAGACCAGAATATTATGGATAAGAAATAGGGATAGATGATTCTATCCCTATCATTTTGCCCACATTTCCTCCGGGTTCAATTCATAAATATTATTTTCCCTATACATGAAATGGTTAATGATAAATTCTCTGCGAATCGTCGCATAATCATCAAAAAACCTTTTGATATATTCATTTAATTCTTTCTCTTCGTATTTTATGCCTTCTTTAAGCCCCTTTATGATATGGCGAAAGATGATTAATTTCTTCTTTCTTTGTGCAGGGATATTCTTGAGCCTTCCGTCTGAACCGATAAAATTCTCGATAATCTTAGCTGCTTCTTCATTATTCCTATTCATATCCAACGACTGCTCTCCTTTCTCCAATAGAGACAATTTAACAAGCGCTTCTGCCTGTTGGGAAATGACTGATTTATTTAAATAAAAATAAATCGTGTTTTTTTCTCTTCGTTCATACACTACATTTATTTCTCGCAGTTTCTTTAAATGGTGTGTGATAGTAGGTGCTGTCAATCCTAATTTGCCTGCAAGAGCAGTACCATTCCACGGCTTTGCTGCTAGTAAAGCAATAATTCTGATTCTTGTTGGATCACCGATTGTTTTGTGGAAAGCGACCAGCCTGTCTAACTGCATATAACCACTCCTAAATTAGATAATCGTCTAATTAGATAATAATAAAAAGACTTCTGTGCTGTCAAGAAGTCTTTTTATTACGTAAAATTATGTTGATTTGAGCTTCATTGCTTTTTGCGCGGAAGATAAATATGAAATTTCGTACCTTCCCCCTCTTCCGACTCTACTTCAATTTTCCCAGCATGCTCTTTAATAATTTTGAAGGAAACCATCAAGCCTAAGCCTGTGCCCTTTTCCTTCGTTGTATAAAATGGTTCTCCGAGCTTTGCTAGTTTCTCTTTACTCATCCCATTGCCATTGTCTTCAATTGTGATATGAAAATATTCCGGAGTGGACTTTATGCTTGTCTTGATCTCTCCTCCTACTTCAAGCACCTCAATCGCATTTTTGACAATATTAATAAAGACTTTTTTTAATTGGTTTGGTTCACAAAACATTTCTGTAAGGGAATTTGTATAATTTCTTGTAAATTGAACATTATATAAGACCGCTTGTGCATTGAGAAGGTCTAGTGTCTCATTCATAATCTGCTGCAAATCCGCTTTAACAAACTTAACGTTTTGCGGTTTTGACAGCAGCAGGAATTCATTGATGATCGTCTCAATCCTGCTGAGCTCTGATTTAATAACAGTGAAATACATCGGATGCTTTTCACTGTCATTGCTGCTTTCCAGTAATTGTATGAATCCTTTTAATGCAGTCATTGGATTCCTGATTTCATGGGCAATTCCAGCTGCAAGCTCCCCGATAACATGAAGGGTGGAGGACTTTCTTATCTGCTCCTCGAGTATCGCGTTCTCTGTTATATCTCTTAGAGCGGTTATGCTAAAGCCAGAATATATATTATACTTGTTCCGAAATTCCAGCTGTGTCCAATCATCTCCGTTAAAGGAGGCAGTATAGATACCTCTGTTCTGCCCTTCCTCTCTTAATGAAAGAAGTTTTGGCTTAATCTCTTCTCCAATTGATTTCCCTTCTGGCAAATAATCAATCAGGTTTAAGCCAAGCAAACTTTCTTTATCCTTTTGAAGCATTCGCAATGCGGCTTTATTAATATCACTTATGTTATAATCCCTGTCCCATAGAATAACACCATCAAATACTTCCTCAAAAATTGTTTCAAACATGCTTTTGCTGTCAAGCAGCTCCAGTTCCATATTATAGCGTTCTGTAATATTGCGAAAAATACTCATATGAAGACCTTCAACAGAATGAAGCTTTGTTGTGAACTCTAGCAGCTTTTTTTGCCCATTCGGCATCAAAAACATCAGCTCATCCCGATGGGAGTTTTTGCTGCATAAGCTTTTAATAATATGAATATAGCTGTCGTCCTTTTTATAGACATAATCACTGATTTTTTTCCGTTTCATTTCTTCCAGACTGCTTTCAAAGATAGCCAAAGCTGCCTTATTTGCTGAGACAATCTCGCCGTTTTCCTTCCATAGAACGATTCCATCTAGTGCTTCTGTAAAGAAATCGTGAAATAAAGCAGCATCCTTTCGTTGCCTTCTTTCTAAATTGCGCAAATACGTGACATCTTTTAAAACAGCTAAAAAATATGGATACTTAGTTATTCTGGATATATGGATTTCAGAAAAGGAGTCTCTCGCGGGATTTGCCATTGACAGAACAGCTGTTTTTGCGTCTTTTTCGAAAGACTGTAAGCTGATCCAGTTCCTCAAATCATCTCTGTACTCTTGCGGAAGATAGTGAGTAAGGTTACGCCCAACCATATCTTTTTTGTGGATGTGAAATATATCTTTTATTGCATAATTTACTTCCAGGATTACTCCCTTTTCGTCCAGTATGACCATTCCTTCACTGGAATTCTCAAAGGCCGCTGTTTTCAGCTCCTCGACCATTTCTCTGCAATTCTTTTCATCCTTCAGCCGCTTATTCTCTTGTTCCAAAAAGCTGATTTTCTTTTTCAGCTGCTGGATATGCTGCATTTCTTTTGTATAGATTTCACCAGACAAGGATTTCCCGCCTCTCGTAAAACTTGGTGCATTATTTATTCTACAAAATTCGAGAAAATCCTTTACAGTTACAAAATAAATTAATCATAAAGTTAGTCAACCAAGTTAAGGAAAATTTCAGATGCTTGTATTAACCTTAAATTTACAATTAAAAAAGTTTATTTACAAAAATATTTCACTTTTATTAATAAGTAGATATTTAGTTAACAACTTGCGAAAAACAGTTTAGCTATTGTTTATATGTGCTATAAATAATAGTGGCTAAACAGCCAATCATCTGCCTGAAACGTTTTCCGATTGACTATATTTGGAAATGGCATTGCTGCTAAAAGGTTAGCTTGCAAAGAAGGGAGAACAATATGAAGCAAACCCGAGATTATTACTTTGATAATGCAAAGTTTCTGTTGATTTTTTTCGTTGTATTCGGTCATTTTATTCAATCTTTTAATAGTGACAGCAATAGTATTTATAGTTTGTATAAAGTCATTTACACTTTCCATATGCCGGCATTTATTTTAGTTTCCGGATTTTTTGCGAAAGGGATTTACGAGGAAGGTTATGTACAAAAGTATGTAAAGAAGCTGATATTACCATATATTATCTTTCAGGTTATATACAGTATCTTTTATTTTTATCTTTACGGAAAATCAAGCTTAACGGTTGATCCATTAAGTCCGCATTGGTCACTTTGGTTTTTAATCAGCTTATTTTTCTGGAATATGCTATTGCTGGGCTTTTCCAAGCTGAAGCCAATTTATGGCTTGTCAATAGCAATGTTTTTCGGCCTTGCAATCGGATTTGTTGATTGGACTTCCAGCTACTTGAGCCTTACAAGAACATTTGTATTCTTTCCCTTGTTTTTATTAGGCTATTATATGAACAAAAAACATTTTGAGTGGGTCAGAGCAAAGCCTTTCAAAATAGGAGCCATTCTTATTTTCGTGAGTTGTTTTGCTGTATTTTATAATTTCCCAGATATAAATCACCAATGGCTATTAGGATCGAAGCCATATGATGTATTAGCTTCTTCTTCGTTTGAAGCAATACTAGTCAGACTTGGTTTCTACTTATTGAGCTTTTTAATGATTTTCTGCTTTTTTGCCTGTGTGCCGCAGAAGCAATATTTCTTTACTCGATTTGGTAAAAACACGCTTTATGTTTATTTATTACACGGTTTCTTTATCCGGATTTTTCGGTCAACTGATTTGCAGGAAGCGTTCACTACACCGAAATCTTATTTTCTCATCGTGCTAATGGCTTTTCTGCTAACATTAGTACTGTCAACCAACTTGGTAGCATCACTAGCACAGCCATTTATAGAATTCAGGACAACTAAAATGCAAAAATGGTCTACAAAAACAAGCTATAAAGAGAAGCTCTTTTAAAGAGGCTTCTCTTTTTAGCTTATGACAATACCGTTATTTTCTTTTGCCGCTTTTTACTTTGTCTTTAGTCAAAGCCCCTGTATCATAAAGTTTGCTTGCATTAAGATCGCCAAACTCCTGGCCAAATTCTACATTAGCTTGTTCTTTTTTATTTTTATTCGCTTTTTTTGCCATAATTATCTCCCCTCTCTTCCATGCTTGGAGTTTCGATTAGCATTCTTCATCGGGTCCTCGCCGCGAATGAATTCAGCGGAGAACTCTGTTTCCTGGATGTTCTTTTTAGGAGTTTTGCTGTATTTTTCAACAGCATTGAATTCTGCCTTTCTTTTCGCCATATGATCGTCTCCTTTAATGGATGGTACAAACCTATTTTTTGCAAATTACAGGAACGTATCCGTACCATGATATGACAATCCAACCATAAAAAAAGCCAAGGCGGAATACGCCTTAGCCAATGATTATTCTCTCTTTTGGATAATGGAAATTATCCTTTTTCTCTTTTCCTCCAATAATATAGATAAAGGAAGTTAGCCCTATTCTTCCAATAAACATAAGTACCATGATGACACATTTGCCTACATTGGACAAATCAGGAGTTAAACCAAGTGATAAGCCTGTTGTTCCAAATGCAGAACAAACCTCGAACAATATTTTTATGAGCGGAGCACTTTCGGTGATGCACAAAATAACTGTTGCGGTAAAGCATAAGGCAAAAGCTAAAATTGTGACGACCATCGATTTAATAATATCCTCTTCATGGATTTCTCTTTTAAAAATTTTAATATGCCGATTGCCGTTCGCGTAATGATAAATGAACATTAAGTTTAATGCAAACGTAGTTGTCCGAATTCCCCCACCGACAGAGCTTGGGGATGCACCGATAAACATCAGAATACAAAAAATCACCAGTGTTCCGAGTGAATAGTCATTCAAGTCCATTGTCGCAAGCCCACCGCTTCTAGTTGAAGCCGAGTGAAAAAATGCATTAAAAAAGATTTGATGCCAAGTCATTTCTGCAAAATAATTTGTTGATTCAATCAAAATAATGCTGAGAGTACCAAAAAATAACAGCAGTCCAAATGTTAAAGATGTCAATTTCGAAAATAGAGAAAACCGGAAAACTTTTCCAGGGTTCTTCGGGAATAGATAATTCTTCACTTCAATTAAAACTGGAAATCCAATCGCACCAAGGGTGATTAGAATAATATGTACCAACTGAATAAAATAATCATCTTTATAAGGCATTAGGGAGGTCCCTGTTAAGTCGAATCCCCCGTTCGTTGTTGCACTAATCGAGGCGAACAGTCCATGAATGATTGCATCCTTCCATGATAGGAAGTATTGATGAAACTGCAGTGTCAGCACGATTGCCCCAACAAGCTCTATAATTAAGATCAGCTTGATGATTTCCCTGATAAGCTGGACCAGTCCAGAAAGATGTGATTGGTTATGGTCAAGCATTATCAGCTGCCGCTCCTTTAAACCGATTTTTTTCCTGAGCAGCATCCAAAAGAACGTTCCTAAAGTCATGACTCCAATTCCGCCGAATTGAAGGACAAACATCAATATGAAAATGCCTAATGTGCTATAAGTATCGGATATATTTATTACAGTCAGACCAGTGACACTCACTGCACTTATTGCCGTAAAAACAGTGTCCATAAAGGAAACATGCACACCTTCTTTATGAACAGCTGGTATGCTTAACAACAAGACAGATACGCTGACCGCCAGCAAATAATATCCTGTAATAATTTGGGCCGGGGTAAATTTATTCAGCAAATCCCTTACCGTTCTTTTCATGTCCATACAAATCCCTTCTATTGCTCTTCCTCTTATCTCCCCATTACACAAACATTACCACTCATGAAATGAATGAAAACCCCGCATATTATAAGTACAGAAATTAATATTGCCAAACAACTTACCTATTATCAGCATAATAGCCTTTTGTTAACGGTATATAAGTTCTGTATTTTATTTATCAAGGAGGTCCCTGACATTATGGCTAGTTCAAACAAATTATTAGTTCCTGGTATTGAACAATATTTAGATAGTATTAAATATGAAATTGCTCAAGAGTTCGGCGTTAATTTAGGTTCTGAAACAGTTGCCAGATCCAATGGTTCTGTTGGCGGAGAGATTACAAAACGCCTAGTTCAGCAAGCTCAAGCAGAGCTGTCTGGCAAAACTCAATAATAACTATACCTTAAAATTATCAATGCTCAAAGAAAAAATAAAAAAGGAAATAATGATTGCTCACTTTGGCACCTGCAAAGTTTTAAAGCAAACATTATTTCCTTTTTAACATTTAGTTATCTTCCACCGTTTTCTGTGCTTTTCGACCAGAGATAATATAGCCGCCTACTGCAATGATTAACAATACAGACCAGAAGAAGAATTTCCAAACTTTCGACTCAGGAAAATGCTGATCAAGAAGACCAACTTCTGGATGTGCCAATGTAAATACAGCCAGCTTCACACCTACCCAGCCGACAATTAAAAAGGCTGCTGTCTCCAGGGAAGGTCTTGTTTGCAGAAGTTTTACGAACGAGTTTGCTGCAAAACGCATGATAACTAGTCCGATGATCCCACCTAATAGCATGATTGTAAATTGTCCTCCGTCAATGCCTCCAATATCAAACCAGCCTGTTGGTGTCAGCGTGATTGCTAATGCAACTGCTGCTAGCATAGAGTCAATTGCAAAGGCAATATCAGCAAGTTCTACTTTCAAAACAGTCATCCAGAAGCCAGATTTTTTCCTTTCCTTTTCTTTCTCCTGTTTCTCCTTTGGTGAGAACTTTCCATATAAATTGTGGATACAAATATACAGTAAGTAAATAGCACCAAGCGCTTGAACCTGCCAAACGTCTACTAGAACAGAAATTAAGAACAAACTCGCGAAACGGAATATAAATGCACCGAACAAACCATAGAACAATGCTTTTTTCTGCTGCTCTGGCGGTAAATGCTTAACCATAACTGCCATAACAACCGCATTGTCAGCTGCCAGTATCCCCTCTAACCCTACTAGAATCAGGAGCACCCAACCATACTCTAACAGTAATGCAAAATCCATATTTTCTCCTCCTATCAATAGTTTTTGTATACCGACAGGTATCCCCCTATTGACAGGATTGTCTTATATGTACAAAAAAGCGCAAAAAAGACCTCTGCCAATAGGCAAAGGTCTTGCTAAGCACTTTTTAATAGTGCCAACAAAGCCGATGGTACTAGACCACGAACTGACGACTTTGTTTTAGGATAAAATATCCTAAAAGCTACTCCCCTTTGAGTAGATATACGATTGATATAAGCTTATTATATACGAAAGATTCTTTCTTGACAATCAAAAACCGAAAAAAAATAAACAAGACCTGACTATTTTTTACTTTCGAAAGTTAGTATCGTTGTTTATTCTTTATTCGGATTGAACTGACCTTTAAAATACAATATTGCATACTTCACTAAAAAACCGCTTAAAATACCTGGAATCAAAAAGAGCATCGGTGTAAATATAGGACCTGGAAAAATACCAAATATCTTAAACCGCGTCGAATACATAACCCCTACTGTAACAAAATAAGCACAAAATACAAACGGCAAAAATGCATATTCATCCTGTTCTTTCATGGTCGACTTATATGCATCCCACATTGCGAACAAATATAAGCAGGGATAAAACATGATCCATTGAAAATCAAGGGCTTCTATGGAAGATTCAAAATTACCTAAAAAGCTTTGCATGATTGCATAATTGAAATTACTTTGCACATTAATAATAAATTCCAGCACCACTAAAAGAGTACCTTTCCAATACTGTTTCATCAATAGTTGACTGAAGCCAGGGAGTGCTATGCTCCACATAACAGCCTCTAATTTACTTAGGTCCCTCATAGGTTATCACCATCTACTTCTTATATACCTTTTCATTTTTTCATTTTTAGCTAAACTGCATTTTTTTATACAGTATCCGTTCATGTTGCTGAAAAGAAATTTACAAGAGCAATAAACTGTCAGCTGAAACGATAAAAATAACCGAAAAAAAAGAGCCGTATTTGGCTCTTTTTACAGGATTTGTGAAAGAAATAGTTTTGTGCGGTCATGCTGTGGATTATCGAAAATATCCTCCGGTTTGCCCATTTCGACGATTTCCCCTTTATCAAAAAGAATGATTCTGTCAGCCACCTGACGAGCAAAACCCATCTCATGTGTAACGACAAGCATAGTCATCCCAGATTCTGCTAGTGTCTTCATAACATCAAGGACCTCTTTTACCATCTCTGGATCAAGTGCTGATGTCGGTTCATCAAACAGCATAATCTTTGGCTGCATCGCTAATGCCCTAGCAATAGCCACACGCTGCTGCTGCCCGCCGGATAACTGACCAGGATATTTTTGTGCCTGCTCTGGTATACCTACTCTTTCGAGAAGCTCTATCGCAATTTGCTCTGCCTTTTTCTTTTTCCATTTCCGCACCCATATCGGTGCCAGAGAAATATTCTTTAATATTGTCATATGAGGAAATAGGTTAAAGGACTGAAAAACCATGCCTGTTTCCTTTCTTATTTCTTCAATATTTTTCAAATCATCTGTCAAGGCAATATTATCCACCATAATAGAACCCTTCTGAAACTCTTCTAACGCATTGATTGTCCGGATAAAGGTAGACTTGCCAGAGCCAGAAGGTCCGAGGATAACAATCACCTCTCCTTGCTTTACTTGCAGATCAACATCCTTTAAAACATGATGGTCGCCATACCATTTATTCAAACCCTTCACTTTGATGATATCTTCTCTTTGCTCTACCGGTATCGAAAGCTTTTCTACAGAAAATACACTCTCCATTGTTAGTCCTCCCCTATTAGCGGCTGCCTGCCCCTAGTGATTTTTCCAAAGCTTTGCTGACATGTGACATTAAGTAGCAGAATATGAAATACATTAATGCAATGAACACATATAATTCCATGTACTTACCTAAGTACTCTGGATTTGCTGCGACTTTTTTGGCCATACCAAGAAAATCTGCTAAACCGATAACGGCAACTAATGATGTATCTTTAAATATAGAAATGAATTGACCGACCATTGCGGGGATTACCGCCTTTAAGGCTTGCGGTAAAATGACAAAAACCATCAATTTAAAATTATTTAATCCTAATGCTTGAGCTGCTTCGAACTGGCCGCGGGGAATAGACTGTAACCCGCCCCTGATATTTTCTGCCAAATACGCAGCACTAAAAAGTGTGAAGGCAATCATTGCTCGTAAAACATTATCCATTTGGATTTCGCCGCCAAGAAACATCGGGAGCAGCAATTGCCCAATAAACAGCACCATAATCAACGGCATGCCACGGATGATTTCAATATAAACAATGCATGTATATTTGATGACAGGCAACTTGCTTCTTCGGCCGACAGCAAGTAAAAGTCCTATTGGAAAGGAGCAAATGATTGCGACCGATGCGAGCACGAGTGTAAGCAAAAACCCGCCCCAAACATTCGTGCTCACCGGCTCAAGGATGCCAAATCCGTTAATAATTCCAACTGCTATCGGTATAATGAGAATCCAAAGAATTAATACTGGTATTTTTAAAACAGAAAGATTTCTGCCAAGGGCATAGCATAAATAAATGGCAGCGATGCTGGCACCTAAATAGGCCTTTGTAATAGGTTCTGTGTAAGGGACAACCGCAAAAATAAGCATGATAACTGACAAGGTAATGGCTACATGCCCAATGACACCTCGCCATAATCCCCATGATGTCCCAAATAATATCGAGATGAGGATTACTCCGACCCAAAGTCTCCAAATCTCCTCCATCGGAAATTGACCAACCATTAAGAGGCGCAGATTTGCACTTACTACACTCCAGTCACTGCTTGCTAGAAATCCAACAACTTTGACGATGATCGCACCCGTAAACATCGCAGCAATTATGGTGAGTATCGCATTTTTCCAATCCTTAAAGAGATTTGATTTCAGCCAAAGCTGTACTTTTACTAGCCTGCTGAGCGAAGTTGATTCTACTCTTCTTTCACTGTTATTAAGCTGTACATTATCCAATTTGCATCACTACCTTTCAACCAACTGGAATTTTTTATTAAAGAAGTTCATAAACAGTGAAGTCCCTAAGCTGAACAGTAAATAAACAGCAATCATAATAAGGATGATTTCAAATGTATGCCCTGTCTGATTAATGATTGTATTGCCGATTCCAACAATATCCTGATAAGCAACAGCCATCGCTAAGCTTGAGTTTTTGATTAAGTTTAAGTACTGGCTCGTCAACGGAGGAATGATAATGCGAATTGCTTGCGGAAAAATAATTAATCTTAATGCTGTAGGGCTCTTAAAGCCAAGGGCTTTGGCTGCCTCTGTCTGTCCTTTCGGAACACCTAGGATACCGGC
Organism: Bacillus sp. Au-Bac7; assembly: GCF_021341655.1. NCBI lineage: Bacteria > Bacillati > Bacillota > Bacilli > Caryophanales > Bacillaceae > Bacillus > Bacillus sp. Au-Bac7. The sequence goes on from NZ_JAJTTG010000001.1 coordinate 1,603,419, forward strand.
ACGTACAATTTCGGCTATATATGTTGATGTATAAATGGACAAGGCGACAAGCATGGACAAGAAACCTATAGATAAGGATGTACCTCCGACAAAAGCATTGCCATCAAATTCCGGAACGGAAATACCAAATGGCCCATTGCCTAATAAGAAATAAGAGATGATAAAGCCGAAAATTAAAAAGCCAATAGCAGTTAAGAGTGGATGTGTATTTTTACCATTATTAATAGTTAACGATGTCAATTTTTTAAACAAAAAAATGGAAACTGCTGCCAATACGACAATTACACCAATCCATATGAGTGTATTATCATAGGTTGTAAACCAAGGAATAGCTGCACCTCTATTTGAAAAATAGAAGGAACCGATTGACGCTGCGTTATCAATTTTTGGCATTGGTAAGAATACTGCAAAGTTCCAAATGAAAATTTGCACTAATAATGGTGTATTACGGAACACCTCCACATATACAGTTGCAAGACTACGAATAAGCCAGTTAGAGGATAGCCGGGCAATTCCCATAAGAACTCCAAGTATAGATGCAATAATTACTCCAAAAAATGACACTTTCAGGGTATTTAACAAGCCAACAACAATTGCTCGGCTATAAGGGTCCTCAGGTGTATAGGAAATCAGCGATTCTGCAATCGGAAAAGAAGCTTTCAGATTTAGAAAATCCAACCCTATCTTCAATCCGATTTGCTCTAAGCCAGATTGAACATTCCGAACCATAAAGACAATAGCAAATCCGACAATTACCACAAATAGTAATTGGATAAGTATTGGTAACATCTTTTTGTTTCTCCACAGGGGGGTTGCTGCAGTTCTTTTATTCTCCATTTGTATGCCTCCCTTAGCTAAAAGAATAGGCCTGCTAGAAAAGCAATATCAGCAGGCCTTCCAAACTGTTATAAAATCATCATCTTTTTAACGGAATGGGATAGAATATAACAGTCCGCCATCACTGTATAATGCGTTTTGCCCTCTTTCAAGCTTGAACACAGTGTCTGGGCCAAGGTTTCTGTTATAAATCTCTCCATAGTTGCCGACTTGCTTGATTACTTGGTACGCAAAATCATTTGATAATCCTAGCTGTTCTCCTAAATTATTACCGCCGACACCGAGCAGGCGCTGAATTTCAGGATTTTCACTCTCCAGGAATTCATCGACATTTTCAGAAGTGATACCAAACTCTTCTGCTTGAATTGTTGCATAAACAATCCAGCTTACAGCATCTTTCCATTTTTCATCATTATCAAGGACTGCTGGTGCTAAAGGCTCTTTCGAAAGAGTAGCATCTAAAATGATATGTGCATCAGGATCTTGCAGCATTGATTGACGTGACACTAGACCAGATTTATCTGTAGTCCACGCATCAATAGAGCCAGATTCGTATGCGGCAATGACTGCATCTGCATTATCAAATGTTTGCGGGGTATAGCTTACTCCAGCAGCCTTCATTTGATCCGCAAGATTCAATTCAGTTGTAGTTCCTGTTTCAACACCGATTGTTTTTCCTTCTAAATCTTCTAAAGAAGTCCAGCCGCTGTCTTTCGGAACCATAATTCCTTGACCGTCATAGAAGGTGACCGGTGCAAAACTTAACCCAACTTCAGCGTCTCTGTTTGTTGTCCAAGTAGAATTGCGGATTAACACATCAACTTCTTTCGATTGTAATGCTGTAAACCGGTCCGTCGCTGATAATGGACGGAATTCGATTTTGCTAGCATCACCTAAGACACCTGCTGCAATTGCTCTCGCAAAATCAACATCAAATCCAGTGTTTTTCCCATCAGAATCTATGTATCCAAATCCAGGAAGGGCGTCATTGACTCCAGCTTTCAGCGTTCCCCTCTTAATGACCGTATCTAACAAGCTTGACGTCTTTGAATTCTCATCTGCATTCGTATTGGATTCTTCCGAATTCCCCGAGCACCCTGCCAATGCTAATATAAGCACTAACAGCATGCTGAATATTACTGATAGATTCTTTTTCATCCTTGTTCCCCCTATATTTTTTTATAAAAATATCATCTTAACTTAAAAGAATATTCAGATAATTAACCTTACTATCCGAGACTTTTCCCTTAATTAAAATGATACTCATACCAAAATTGTCCTTCTCTTCAAATGTTAATATATATAACATAGGTTTGTTACTATTTATTACAACATGGTTTTATTATACCTAAATTTTAGTCGATTACAATTATTTTTTAGAAAGTTTTAACTTTTTTAAAAAATCTAAACAGTTAGAAATTATATAAATACAACAAAAAACCTTGCTATGCTTAATTTTAGCTAAGCGAAATAATTCATTTACCATAGTATAGTTTCAAGTAATTTAATAGAAATCCTTTCTTTTTTAGGATACACTTACACCATCAATCAACATTGATATTATACTAATATAAAAAAATACCAAATATTCCTTTTAAACATTTGTTTACATCGCTACAACTCCCATAACAAGTTAAGAAAACTAACATTTAGATACAAAAAAACAAGCGATTAAGATAATCGCCTGTTTTTTTGTTAGGATTCTTCTGAATCCATTGGATTATAAAGTTTAACATCAGGATTTTTATCCTGGAACCAGCGCAATGCAAATTCATTTTCAAACAAGAATGCTTTTTTCCCATATCTGTCTTCAACCAACAGACTTCTGCCACTTGATAAGTTTTCGTTTACTTCCTCATCCACTGTCCATCTGGCAATTTTAGAACCAACATGCTCCATAAGCACATCTACATTATATTCATTTCTCATGCGGTGCTCGAACACCTCAAATTGCAGCTGTCCAACTGCACCAAGAAGATAATCCTCTGTTTTTACTGTTTTATATAGCTGGATTGCTCCTTCTTGAACAAGCTGTTGAATTCCTTTGTGGAAATGCTTCTGCTTCATGACGTTTTTAGCTGTGACACGCACGAAAAGCTCTGGTGTAAATTGCGGAAGCTTTTCATATTGGAAGGTGTTTTTGTTTACTGTCAATGTATCGCCAATCTGGTAAAATCCTGGATCATACAATCCAATAATATCACCGCTTACCGCTTCATTGACAGTGCTTCTGTCATCCGCCATAAACTGAGTGGATTGGGCCAGTTTAATTTGCTTACCTGTCCTTGGCAAATTGACAGTCATTCCTCTGTCGAACTTACCTGAACAAATTCTTAAGAAAGCAATTCTATCCCTGTGTGCTGGGTTCATATTTGCCTGAATCTTAAAGATAAAGCCTGAGAATTCTTCTGACAACGGATCAATTTTTCCTGCAGTAGAGCTTCTTGGCTGCGGCGATGGCGCAAAATCCAAATAAGTTTCCAAGAAAGTCTGTACGCCGAAGTTCGCTAAAGCACTACCGAAAAATACTGGTGTCAAATCTCCGCTGTTAATTCTGTCTGCTGAAAATTCATTGCCTGCTTCATTTAGCAGCATGATTTCCTCTAGCGTCTGGTCATACAGGGAATCCTTTTTAATCGGATGTTCTCCCTCAATTTCCCCATCCTCATTTAACGAGATATATTTATCGCCTTCCTCTACACGAAACTGCTCAATTCGGTTATAGTAACGATCATAAATACCTAGGAATTCTTTCCCCATACCAATTGGCCAGTTCATCGGGTACGACTCAATTCCCATTACTTCCTCTAGCTCCGCAAGAAGCTCTAATGGCGCCTTCCCTTGACGGTCAAGCTTATTGATGAATGTAAAAATCGGAATCCCTCTCATACGACAAACCTTGAACAGCTTTAATGTCTGTTCCTCGATCCCTTTTGCTGAGTCAATAATCATGACAGCACTGTCAACGGCAGTCAATGTTCGATACGTATCCTCACTGAAATCTTGGTGTCCTGGTGTATCCAGAATATTAACTCTCGCATTGTTGTAGTCAAACTGCATAACACTTGATGTTACGGAAATACCTCTTTGCTTTTCAATTTCCATCCAGTCACTTGTTGCAAATTTCCCGGTCTTTTTCCCCTTTACTGTTCCAGCATCGCGAATTGCTCCGCCGAACAACAGTAATTTTTCCGTAAGCGTTGTTTTACCGGCATCCGGGTGGGATATTATTGCAAAGGTACGTCGGGACAATACCTCATCTTGAAATGTTTTAGACATGTTTTATTCCTCTCTTTTGCACTTTCATTTATGCTCATCTCTTAATAATAGCTCGATACACAAAAGTTTGCAATCCCTTCCCCATACCCTAGTTTTTGCAAAGATTGCATTTTTTTATATGCTGTTAAGCTTTGCCTCTGCACATTCAAGCGTTTGGCCGATTGCTTCGCTGATTAGGAGATCAGCAAGGTAATCAAACTCTGTTTCTTCGTTATTAATAATTATTAATTTACTTCCCGTCTGCTTAGCGAGCAAGGGGATTTGATTCGCTGGTGACACACTCAGTGAAGAGCCTAGCACGATAAACACATCTGATGCAATAGCTGCTTTTTCTGCAAGAAGAAACGGTTTTTCCGGCAGCATTTCTCCAAATAAAACAATGGATGGACGCAATGTGCCGCCGCATTCACATACATAAACCTCATGCAGATATTCGTTGCACGAATATGTTTTTTTACATGTTTGGCAATGGAGCTTTTGCAGAGTCCCATGCAGCTCATACACCTTTTTACTTCCTGCAAGAAAATGAAATCCATCTACATTTTGGGTTATAACCCCTTTTAACAAACCTCTTTTCTCCCACTCTGCCAACAGAAAATGGCCCTTATTCGGCTTAAATTCAGAAATTCCTAATACTCTTTCCCTGTAAAAGGCGATAAAATCTTCTAAATGATGGTTCAGTGCATCTGTGCTTGATAAATATGATTTTTGTTCATTTGTCCATAATCCTTTATCTGCAGACCGAAAATCGGGCAAACCACTTTCGGTTGACATACCTGCACCGGTAAAAACGACAAGGTGGTTGGCATTTTTAATCCATTCTTCCAACATCATGATCAGCTCCAGTTCTAATCTTTACTTTCATTGTAACAACCATACGAAAAGAAAGTAAATTTCTCCTTATTAGTTTTATCTCCTATATAAAGGGAAATGTTTAATGAATGGTAAAGAAGCAAACATTATTTATACAGTACACTTTATACGGAGTTGATGATGTTGTTATTTAAAAAAGATAAAATAGAAACAGGATATAAAAAACATGAAAAAAAAGCGGCTGCACTTGTGGAACAGCCTTCCAGACTAACAGAGCTGTTAAAAAAGGCTGTTCCAAAAGCAACCTCTAACAGAAAGTGGCTATCGTCTCTTTGGGACAAGCTTCAGTTACTGCTTTCGTTAGTCAAGGCATACCAAAACGGCACATATCGGCAAATTAACAAGAAATCAATGGTGCTGATTGTTGCAGGATTATTATATTTTTTGTCTCCATTAGATATTATTCCGGATTTTATCTTTGGCATTGGAATTGTCGACGATGCACTTGTCTTAAAATACGTCCTTTCTGCTGTTAATCAGGAGCTGATTGCTTTTGAAAAATGGAAGAAAAACAGCCAAATTTGATTTATATGATGGAAGATATAGGACAAGTCTTATATATCTGCTATAATAAGCAGGAAAACAGAATGAGAAAAAAAGAATTACTAGGGGAACCAGTGTTGCTGGTTGAGAGTTATCCGAAAGATAAAAACCCTTTGAACCTGATCTGGTTAATGCCAGCGTAGGAAACGGACATTCTTTACATACCTTTGTATTTAAAGCGTTCAGGTTCATGTAACTTGAACTTTTTTTTCGTTTTTATAACAGTTGCCGGCTCACTTTTAACTTAACGTTACAGTGCAGCAACTTTCCTACTTCGTTACAGGTTCCTAACTTTTTTTCTTACTACAGGAGGAAGCATTATGAAAAAAGCTTTAATGGCTTTTGCCGCAGTCCTGCTTTTAGCAAGCTGCAGCAACACATCAGAAAACAGCAAGGAGCAAGGGGAAGACAAAAAGCAAAAAATCACTGTTGTTCTGGATTGGACACCAAACACTAATCATACAGGACTTTATGCAGCAGAGGAAAAAGGTTATTTCGCAGAGGAAGGACTTGATGTTGATATCATCACACCTGGTGAAGCTGGTGCTGATTCCTTAGTCGCATCCGGAAAAGCAGACTTTGGCGTTAGCTATCAAGAAGGAATTACACAAGCAAGAGTTCAAGGTGTGCCACTCGTATCAATCGCAGCAATCATTCAGCATAATACATCCGGATTTGCTTCACCTGCAGAAAATAACATCAAATCACCTAAGGATTTTGCAGGTAAAACATATGGAGGCTGGGGTTCAGAAGTTGAAGCTTCTGTCATCTCATCCCTGATGAAGCAGGAAAATACGGATGTTAAAGATGTTGATATTGTTAATATCGGAGATGCTGACTATTTCACGGCAATGAAGCAAAACATTGATTTCGCCTGGATTTATTACGGCTGGACCGGAGTGGAGGCAGAGCTTCGCGGCGAAAAGATTAATATGATTTACTTAACTGATTACAGTGATAAGCTTGATTATTACACACCTGTACTTTCCACAAACGAAAGTATGATTGCAGATAATCCAGAAACCGTCAAAGCTTTCCTTAAAGCAGCAACAAAGGGCTATGAATACACAATAGATAACCCGGACGATGCAGCTTCCATCCTGTTAAAGCATGCACCAGATTTAGATGAGGAGCTAGTGAAAAAAAGCCAAGAGTGGCTGGCATCTAAATACCAAGATGACGCACCTCGCTGGGGTGAACAAAAGCTGTCTGTTTGGAAGAACTATGCTGATTGGATGTATGACAATAAGCTGTTAGAAAAGCAGCTTGATGCAGACAAAGCATTTACAAACGAATTTCTGCCTGAAGGAGGAGACGAATAATGGCAAATGCTTTAATTAGTGTACAAATCATTCCAAAAACAAAAAACGGGGAAAATGTAATTCCCTATGTGGATGAGGCAATTAAAATTATTCAAGATTCTGGTGTTAAATATGAAGTCCATCCGTTAGAAACAACGATGGAAGGTGACATGGATGAGCTGTTTCAAATTATCAGCTCCATGAACAAAAAGATGACAGACATTGGATCGAGCAATGTTATTACCCAAATTAAAGTTCTTTATCAGCCTGACGGAATTACAATGGAAGACTTAACGGGGAAATATCGCTAATGAATAAATTTTTATTAACATTTTGGAGACCGTTACTGGTTCTCCTTCTTTTATTTGGACTTTGGGAAGCTGCTGTAAGGTTTTTTCATATCGAGAACTGGTTGCTTCCCTCTCCTTCGGCGATACTCACGGAAGCGTATGCAAGCTGGGATACTTTTTTCGTTCACTTGATTGCCACTACAAAGCTGTCTGTTATCGGGTTTTTGATTGGTAGTGCAGTCGGACTACTGATTGCTGTCACATTGCATCGGGTGGCTTTTTTCCGGGAAGCTGTGTATCCTCTGCTGATTCTGTCTCAAAACATTCCAACTATCGTGCTTGCACCACTGCTTGTAGTATGGTTTGGTTTTGGTATTATGCCGAAGCTAATTGTTATTACACTCGTATGCTTTTTTCCGATTACAGTAGCCTGTCTTGACGGATTCAGACAAACATCTCCAGAGCTTAAACACTTTATGCAAATGTCAGGCAGCACAAAACGGCAAATGTTTTGGAAGCTGGAGTGGCCTTATGCCCTGCCGTCGATTTTTTCTGGATTAAAAATATCAGCTACCTATAGTGTTATGGGTGCCGTTATCTCTGAATGGCTTGGTTCGAAAGAAGGAATTGGAGTATATATGACTATGGCATCCAAATCATTCCGCACAGACCGTGTATTTGTGGCGATTTTTGCTATTATGGCATTAAGCTTGCTCTTTTTCGTTGTCATTAAACTGCTTGAGAAATGGTGCATCCGCGGCCAAAGCAAGGAGGAGAAGTAAATGGGCAAACTGGAATTAAAAAATATAAGCATGTCATTTGAAAAAAAACCTGTTCTACGAGATTTAAATATGACGGTTCAAGAAGGAGAATTCGTTTCTATATTAGGACCATCGGGGAGTGGTAAAAGCACCGTCTTCCATCTCATCGGCGGGATGCTAAAGCCTGATGCAGGAAACATCATGCAAAACGGCAAGGATATTACTGGACAAAAAGGCCATATCAGCTATATGCCTCAAGCACCCTCCTTATTTCCTTGGCGGACTGTATTGGAAAATGTATTGATTACCCAAGAAATTAACGGCAAAAAGGATAAGGCGCTTGCACTGGATATGCTCAAAAAAGCAGGCTTATCCTCCTATGCTAATGCCACTCCTGCTGAACTATCAGGAGGGATGAAACAACGTGTTTCCTTTGTTCGAGCCTTAATGAGTCCGATGCCACTGCTTCTTTTGGATGAACCGTTCGGCGCCCTTGATGAGCTGACGAGATTGGAAATGCAGAAATGGCTCTTATCGTTATGGAGTATGGATAAAAGAACGGTTCTCTTTATTACTCATAATATTGATGAAGCCTTGTATCTGTCGGATAGAATTTATATCCTTCCTTCTAATCCAAACGATAAGCTTATGGAAGCAACGGTGCCGTTTCCTCGGCCGAGAGCAGACGATCTTTGGCTCAATCAGGAATTCTTAGAATGGAAGAAAGATATCTATTATAAACTTAAACCTTCGGAGGTAAAGCAGATTGAACAGAATAATTGATGCTCATATTCATCTTGACCAATATTCCGAGGAGGAAATTGCCAATATCCAAAGAGATGAATCGATAGCTGCTCTTATTGCTGTATCAATGGACAAAGCTTCCTCCATCCGCAATCGGCAATTAAGCAAAAATTTCTCTTTCGTTCACCCGGCATTCGGCTTTCATCCAGAACAGCCGCTCCTAAAGGATAGAGACTTCGCAGACTTATTTGAATGGATTAGGCTGCATCAGCAAGATATGATTGCAATAGGCGAAGTTGGTCTTCCTCATTATGAAAGACAAAAAGACCCACAAAGTTATCCTCTTGAGCCGTATCTTGAAGTACTTGAGCAATTTATCCTGCTCGCCAAGGAAGTGAAGAAACCAATCATTTTGCACTGCATTTATGATGAAGCACCGCTTGCTTTGGAATTATTAGAAAAACACAGCTTTATGGAAGCCCACTTTCATTGGTTCAAAGGAAGCGAAACTACATTAGAGCGGATGAAGACAAACGGGTGCTATATCTCCTTTACACCTGATATTGTTTATGAAGAGGAAATCCAACGTATTGCGGCACAATATCCTCTGCAAAAGATCATGGCAGAAACCGATGGACCATGGCCCTTTGAAGGCCCTTTTCATAACCATAAAACAATGCCTGCCATGATTCATCACACAATGGAGAAACTATCAAAACTAAAGAATATGCCAGCAAAACAAATATATAATCAACTATTGGCTAATACGAAAGCTTTCTATTTTAATATCGAATAAGGAAAACTCCAGCAAATCTGCTGGAGTTTTCCTTCATTATTGACTGCCTGCTTTAATGATTACCATCCCTTCAGCCAAGATTTCCAGATAAAAGATTATTTCATCTGTCTGTTCTAATTCGCGAAGCTCACTAGCAATCCACTCCAAGTTTATATAAAGTAAATGCTTACCTACTCCTCTTGTCTCAAGGACCTCACTTAACCAGATGATATAATCATGGAATATCTGCTTATTTTGAAGAGAAAAGGCCGTTTCCATATACTGAAAATGATAGTTTATATCCTCTCTTGTTCGTTTTCTCCCATTTTCTCCAAACCTTACTAAATCAGGATACTGTTCATAAAACTTAACAAACAGTTTTTCGACGATTTTTTCTTTATCCAAAAGATTCATCTCTTTATCTCTTTATCCCTTCTATGATTTTCTAGTTAACTGATCCAGTATTTATAGTATAATTTATTTACTACAATTTCGAAACTTCATTCATAACGAAGACAATATTCCAGATTGGACGTGACAATACAAAGTGACGCATTTCGTTTCGGCTAAAGAGCTTGCTGGCGCTTTACTTGAAGGCAATATACAAAAAAGCATGGCAATTATTCAGGAACTTGATTATCAAGGCTATAATACTTCTTTTATTTACGATGAATTAATTACACCTGCCATGAATTATATCGGAGAATTATGGCAAAAAAACGAAATAAGTGTTGCAGATGAGCATTTAGCTACAGGTATTTGCGAAATCATACTCTCTCATTTTATGCTGAATATCCAAAAGAACGATGCACTAGCAAAAAAGGCATTATTATTTTGCCTAGAAGGGGAACACCATACGCTAGGGCTAAAAATGGTAGCTTCGACCTTCGAAGAAGCTGGCTGGGATGTCAAAAACCTCGGTGCTAACCTTCCGCTTGAACACGCTGTTTATATGGCACAGAAATGGAAGCCTGATGTAATTGGCATGTCCCTGTCGATGTCTTATTCAATTCCAACTCTCCGCCCATATATTGAACAGCTTGAAGAGCTAACACCACAGCCTGCAATAATTGTCGGAAGCAGACTGCTTCATGATTATAACTTAAGACCATATGCAAGTCCTGCAACCATCTTTATATCAGAACAATCACAGTTGAAATACTGGCTTAAAGATTACAATGAAGAAAGCAGCTTTATTCATTCTGCAAGAGGTGACTCTTTATGATGGTAGATTTATCTTTGATGCCAATGCCATTCTTCCTAATAAACGACCGCTATTCCATATTAGCAAGATCTAATGCAAGCAAAGCGAGGTTTTTTGCTGCTGATAGTTTTCTGGAGCTCGTTGATCTTGAAAGCCGCGAAAAAACGATTGCCTTTCTTACAGACAGCCATGGAAAAACATCAATGGAAGCGAATATGAAAACAAGTGAAGGTTTGGCTCTATGTCAGATTCAATATACATATGATTCAGCTAACAAACATTATTATATCGTTTGTCATTTCATAGACAGCCAATATATCAATCTTTCCTATGAGCTAAACCAGCTAAGAGAAGCATTGCTCAAACTGCAGGCTGGGCAGGATATAAAAATTATGCCTCCAGTCTTAAAGCAGGATAAAGAAAGTCTTGATCATCTTCAAAATCTCGATACAAAGAAAAAGCTGGATAAAGTTAAAAGGTCAACTTCCACAATAGTTGACCTGCTCGGTGTTATTTCCCCGCTCATTATTGAAGATGGAAAAGGGGAATATTCGGAAATGATTTATGATGAGCTGTATGAAATAAAGTCTCTTGTTGATGAAATGAAAAAAGCCCTTTACTAAGGGTTTTTTTCATTTGACAGGAAATCTCATTTCAACAGTTGTACCTACTCCTACTTCACTATGGAAAGTCAGTGTGCCTTTATGGTTATCAATGATTTTTTGACTGATCATCAATCCTAAGCCAGTCCCTTTTTCCTTTGTTGTATAGAAAGGCTCGCCCATTCTTTCTAGCTGCTCCTTCGGTATTCCCTTCCCTTGGTCTGACACTTTGACAAGCAGCTGACCTTCTGTCTCCATTCGGGCAGAAATAGAGATTGCACCTTCTGAATCCATTGCTTCCATTGCATTTTTAATCATGTTGATAAACAGCTGCTTCAACTCTTTTTCATTACAATAAACAGGAGGCATATTCAGTTCATAGTCTAGTGCAAGACTGATATTTTTTAAGATTGCCTGAGTACTCAGCAATACATTGACATCTTCTAGAATTCCTTCTATTTGCTGCTCTTTAAATGCAACAGCTTGCGGTCTTGCCAATACTAGGAATTCACTGATAATCAACTCCAGCCTATTGAATTCTGAGAACATCACTTCCGTATATTCCTTGTTATATGTATTGCTCTGCATCATCAGCTGCAAGAAGCCTTTCAGTGAAGTTAATGGATTTCGAATTTCATGGGCAATACCTGCGGCAAGCTGGCCGACAGCAGAAAGCATTTCTGATTTTTTCAGCATGGCTTCTGATTTTTTATTTTCCGTTATATCCTCAGATGTGCGAAGAATATTAACTAAATTTCCATAAGAATCTTTAATCGGATGAAAACTGACATTCTCCCATCTTTCAATACCATCATCCAAACGGTAAGTAATATTCCCTTCCCAATCATTGCCTACTTTAATAGCTTCCCAAACTGCTAGAAATCCCTCTGCATTTAAGTATTGCTCGTACACATCTAATATATGCAGGCCTATACAATCGAGTTCTTGCTTAGTCTGAAGCTTAAAGCGCTCATTTGTATATTCAATTCTACCAGCTTTATCGGTAATAATAATGCTTGTCGGACTCTGTTCAATCACGCTGGAAGTCAGACTCAGCTTTTGATTATAGGTTTTAATTTCTGTAATATCGGTAAAAGTAATAACAACACCATCGACAATATTATCGCTCGTGCGGTAAGGCATTGCCTTCATGCCATACCAGTTGCCGTCATAGCTGCGAATTTCTCTTTCCACTTTAGATGTCGTTTTCAATACTTCCTTTGCGTCCTCAAGTAAGGAACCGTACTCTAAATTATGGGAGATATGAAATAACGGACGGCCAATATCCATGTCCAGCACATTGACGATTTTCTGCACTTCTGGTGTAAATAATTTAATGTTGAAACCTTTATCTAAAAAGATCGTTCCTATATTTGTGTTTATTAATAGATTATCCAAGTCATTCGTTAAATCGGTTAACTCGGCAATCTTATTCTCGTATTCATTATTAACATTTATAAGCTCTTCGTTGACAGATTGCAGCTCCTCATTGGTCGATTGCAGCTCTTCATTAGAGGCAATCAGCTCTTCATTCGTTGATTGCAGCTCTTCATTGGACGTTTCAAGCTCCTCTATTGTTGTCTGCAGATTCTGTTGCGTATAGAATAATTCCTGCTCTAAATCGATGACCCTTTCACTGATTGTGCTGTCATGGTCAAAATAGATAGGTGAGGAAATAATTCCTTTACTTTCTTCTTCCTCATGAAACAAAAGAATCGAAAGAGCATCTTTATCAAGAAATCTTTTAATCGTTAAGTCGAAATATTTTTCTTCCTTGTCAATGACTAACAGCACATTTTTATACGTTACTTCTGATTCGTTTTCTCTTAGTTTTTTTAAACCTGTTCCAATAATGACCGACAGATGAGCTGGAACCATTTTAAAAATACTGTAATTCGTTTCACCAATCGGAACCGATAAAAACCGATTCGCCTTTTTCGAGGTGAGCACCACTTCATTCTGCTCATTTAAAATGATGCATGGATTAATAAAATCATTAACAAGCTTTTGATAAAGCAAGTCTACCTTTCGTCCTGGCAGTGCATCAAAGAATGTGGTAGGTACATGCACATCGGAATTTGTGGTTTCCTTCGCCTTCGTTTTGGAATGAATTGCAGGCTCCTTTAAATCCCATTTATCACTTTGCTTGTTGCGATAGATTTTCCATTTAGAATGGATAGGCTCAAAAAAGCCAGAAAGCTTGCCAACTGTTTCACTTGATCCTAAAAACAGTATTCCATCCTCAATCAGGGAAAAATGGAAAAGCGACAAGATTCTTTGCTGCAATTCAGGCTGGAAGTAAATCATCATATTGCGGCAGCTGATTAAGTCAATATTTACAAAAGGGGAGTCTTTTGAAATATTATGGGGAGCAAACACAATTTTCTTTCTGATTGTTTTCTTAACTTGGTACTTTTCACCGGCAGGCTCAAAGTATTTTTCTTTTATGTATGACGGAATTTCGCTTAACAGTTCACTATCATATATCCCTTGGCTAGCCGTCTTTATAGAATCTTTATCAACATCTGTTGCAAAAATACGAAAATCAATTGAATCTTCAATTGTCTCGATATATTGATCAATAAGCATAGCCATTGTATACGCTTCTTGTCCTGTTGAACAGCCTACAGTCCACACCCGGATTTCTTCTTCACCATTTTTTATTTTTCTTTCTACAAGCTCTGGTATCAGCTTCTCGATTTCCTTAAAGGCTTCTGGATCTCTGAAAAATTGAGTTACACCGATAAGAAGATCCTTTTGCAGTAAATCAATCTCCTCTGGAACCTTAAACAAATAATCACGGTACGCATCTAATGAATGCTGCGGATCTTTAATTACCTTCATTCTTCTTTCGATTCTGCGCAGCACACTGCTTTTTTTATAATAGGAGAAGTTAATACCTGTTTTTTTCAGCAAAATATTAAAGATATGCTTAAGTGACTCTTCACTATAATTTAAGCTGGATGGATCTGTAATTGTCTGGATGATTACAGGAATGTCAGAAGGAGCTTCTACATAATCAGCAACACCTGAAGTGATTGCACTTTTTGGCATGTTATGGAATTTAGCTGTATCTTTTTCCTGAACAAACACAATTCCTCCATTCTCTTTTATGATCTGAATACCTTCTGTCCCATCTGTTCCATTACCTGAAAAAACAATACTTATTGCCTTCTGCTGCTTTTCATAGGCAAGCGACCTGAAAAATGTATCGATTGGAAAGTTATAATGCTTGTCTTTCTCATATTCCTCCAGCTCAAAAACTCCTTCTTTAATTGTTAAGAACTGATTCGGAGGATTTAAATAGATCGTATTAGGAACCAACTGCATTCCTTTTGCCGCCCGTAAAATATTCATGTTCGTTTTTTTGGCGAGCAACTCCGGCATAAAACTCTTATACTTGGATGAAAGGTGCTGTACAATGACAAAGACCATACCTGTGTTTGAAGGCATATTGGCAAAAAACTGTTCAATTGCTTCCAGTCCGCCAGCCGAAGCCCCAATTCCGACCACATAATAGTCATTCATCCTATCAGTATGCTCCGATGAATGGGTAGAGATGTTTTCAGTCATAATTTCCCCCGATTCTATAAAGAATATATGTATTTTTAAGATATAAATTGATGCCCTATGTTATATGTCTATAATTATACTACTCCAACACCTATTGTAATATATGGTAAAAAGTGACAATTGTTTATTCATGATATGTAACTATGTTTTAATTGAATTTTTCCTCTGCTGTCAAACGGTAAATAACCCATCTTCTTTGCATGTCCCCTCACGTCCCTAATTCAAAAAATTTTTTTAGTATTCTTTACCCGTTATTTTTAGGCTCTAAACATTTTTTATCGTTTTTTTTATTTTTTTTATCGAAAAAGCCTGATTCCACGTCTGGAATCAGGCTTACTCCATATACTTACCATTTAAAGCAAGCTGCACCTACAATAATCAAAAGAATAAACAAAACAACGATTAACGCGAAACCTCCGCCGTAACCATGTCCTCCGCATGAATAACCGTAGCTAGGATAACCACATCCACCATATCCGTACATATAGTGTTCCTCCTTATAATTAATTATTTTTATCTCTTAGTAAAGTCCGCCGTAGCCCCAAGAAGCGCCAATGATTACCAACAAGATGAACAAAACTACTAATAGAGCGAAACCTCCGCCGTATCCTACTTCACCCATAATTAACTCCTCCTTTTTTAAATTCCATATATCCTATTCAAAACCCCCAGAATGTGCGATAGTCAAATGCACATTTTTTAGGTTTTTGACTAGTACAAGCAGGCACCCGCACTCTTTCTCATTGCAAAAAGGAGCACAGCTGCTGTCTCACCTATTCGTTCCAATCAACATTCTCTTAGTGAAATATTTTTTCTAAAAAACTAAAAAGGCCTCTCTTAAATTATAGAGAGGCCTTTTAGTTTGTTATTCTGTTTCCTTCATAGGTATAAGCTTAAAGATTTCCTTTGATTCCAGACTGTCTACAAATCTTTCGAGCCAATCATAGTAATTTAGAGCGTACTCGAGTTTTTGGATGTCGCTTTTCGCCATTTCTTTTACTTCTTCGTCGACATCTTCCCGGTCCAATAGCTTGTTTAATTCAGTCAGTGATTTTTTCATTTCGGTTTCATTTTCCGAAATAGCCGCTCTCCACTTAATTGCAAAAAAATCAACAAAGTTTTGGTACCAATCACTTTCTGCCTTGTATAGGTCCTTTCTTACCCCTTTTTTCCATACTTTATCGACCATCTTCAATTCCAATAAAGTTCTGACAGATGTACTCATGCTCGTTTTGCTCATGCCGAGCTCTTCTTTCATTTCATCCAGTGTCATTGGCTGCTCTTGAAACATTAACATTCCATATAGTCTGCCGATTGAATCTGTTACGCCATACAAGTCCATATTTTGAGCAATTACGTCAATTACTCTTTCTCGAGCCCTTTCCAGTTGTTCTTTACCTTCCATTGCTATATTCACATCCAATTTCATCATTCATTATATAGAAGAAAAACGGAGAAACTGATGCTTTGTATCTTTGTGGCAACTCTCCACTTTTTCGCATCTACGTTTGTTCAAATTAATTATTATTCCTTTATAGATTATCATGATTAATAAATTTGTAAAGAAACAATCACAATAGCATTCGGCAGTATTTAAGAGGAATTGTAAGGAAACGTCTATTACAGTACGTACAGTTTTTTCTGTACGTACAGAATGAATGAATTTGACTGAATATAAGCTTTGCGAGAATAAGTTAATTAATACTATACTTATGGAGTGCCAGCTTGACGGTTCCCGAAAAAACGAGGTGAAAGAATGGAAAACAACGTAAAAGTGAAAATTGAAGATGTTACAAAAATCTTCGGTAAAAACAGCAAAAAAGCCATTTCCCTTCTCCAAAAGGGTGAGAGTAAAGGGGAAATATTAAAAAAGACAGGTTCAACTGTCGGTGTTAACAAAGCAAGCTTTGAAATTAAAGCAGGCGAAATATTTGTCATTATGGGATTATCAGGGAGCGGTAAATCAACACTAGTCCGTTTGCTGAACAGACTTATTGATCCGACACTAGGGAAAATCTACATTGATGGCAAGGACATTGTGAAAATGTCTAAGGAAGAACTACGTAAAGTCAGAAGAGAAAAGATTAGCATGGTATTCCAAAAGTTCGCTCTTCTTCCGCACCGCACGATTCTGGAAAATACAGAGTTTGGCTTGGAAATACAAGGGATCGATAAAGCTGCCAGAAAACAGCGTGCTTTAGAATCTCTTAAACTAGTCGGCTTAGAAGGTTATGAAAACCAATATCCAGATCAGCTCAGCGGCGGAATGCAGCAGAGGGTTGGTCTTGCGAGAGCACTTGCAAATGATCCAGACGTATTGCTGATGGATGAAGCTTTTAGTGCACTTGACCCGTTAATCCGTAAAGATATGCAGGATGAATTACTTGATTTGCAATCAAATATGGAAAAAACAATCATCTTTATTACACATGATTTAGATGAAGCTTTACGTATTGGTGACCGTATCGCCTTAATGAAGGACGGAACCATTGTCCAAGTAGGTACACCAGAGGAAATCTTAATGAATCCTTCTAACGACTATGTCGAGCGTTTTGTCGAAGATGTTGATCTTTCGAAAGTATTAACAGCAAACCATGTTATGAAACGTGCAGAAGCTGTTAACGTAGACAAAGGGCCTCGTGTTGCTCTCCAAATGATGAGAGACCTCGGAATATCCAGCATTTATGTAGTCAATAAAAAAAGAGTGCTGCTTGGTGCTGTAACAGCAGATGCAGCTAAAAAAGCGGTTGAAAGCAACATACCTCTGCATGAAATATTGGAAGAGACAGTAACAGTAAGCGGTGAAACATTGCTGGTTGACCTCTTCGATAAAGTTTCAACTGCAAGTATACCTGTTGCAGTAACAGACGGGGAACATCGCTTGAAAGGCATGCTTGTCAGAGGTGCTGTTATCGGTGCACTTGCCGGCAATAATGAAAATATTAACAGTTCATTAGAAATGATTGAAACACAAAAAACGGAGGTGCTTAACTAATGGAAAATCTATTTCCAAAACTTCCGGTTGCAGATTGGATTGACACATTTGTAGATTGGCTGACTACCACATTCGCAGTAGCATTCGACGGTATCAGCGAAGGTCTTGAAGTTGTAGTAGATTCATTGGTAGCTGTATTTGCTTTTATCCCTTCCTATATCTTTATTATTCTTATGACATTGATTGCATGGAAATTAGCAAATAAGAAAATCGCATTATTTACTTTAGTTGGTTTATTTCTAGTTGATAATCTTGGGTATTGGGATCCAATGCTTGACACATTAGCACTTGTGCTGTCAGCTGTCATTATTTCGATTATCATAGGGGTGCCGCTTGGAATTTGGGCATCGCAAAAAAATACTGTGAAGCAAATAGTTGTTCCTGTACTAGACTTTATGCAGACAATGCCAGCATTTGTATATTTAATTCCTGCTATTTTCTTCTTTAATATAGGAGTCGTTCCTGGTGTAGTAGCATCTGTTATCTTCTCCATGCCACCTACTATTCGATTAACGATTCTTGGTGTTCAGCAAGTACCTGCTGATATTACGGAAGCGACCGAGTCCTTCGGAAGCACCACAGCACAAAAACTATTGAAGGTTCAGCTTCCCCTTGCCATGCCGACAATAATGGCCGGTATTAACCAAAGTATTATGCTTGCGCTATCCATGGTAGTAATCGCTGCAATGGTCGGAGCTCCTGGGTTAGGTGCTGACGTTTACCGAGCAGTTACTCAAATCCAAATCGGACGTGGCTTTGAAGCCGGTTTGGCAATTGTAGTGGTTGCAATCATTCTTGATAGAATTACACAAAATCTTGGTACAAAAAAACGAGGGGGAATTTAAACACATGAAAAAATTAATAACATTAGTATTTACAGCAGCATTAGTCTTCGCTCTTGCTGCCTGCGGTTCTAAAGCAGACGAAAATGCTCCCATCGCAGAGCAGGTAGATCACGAAATTATCGGAATTGACCCTGGTGCAGGAATTATGAAGGCAGCAAACAAAGCCAAGGAAGATTATGATTTGTCTGACTGGGAAATTGTCGAAGGTTCAAGTGCGGCAATGACTGCCACATTAAAAAAAGCTTATGATAAAAAAGAGCCAATCATTATTACAGGATGGACTCCGCATTGGATGTTTAATGCATATGATCTGAAATATTTAGATGATCCTAAAGGTTCATTCGGCGAAGATGAAAACATTCATACAATTGTTCGCAACGGTTTAAAAGAAGATATGCCAGAAGCATATCAAGTGCTTGATAACTTCCATTGGGATACAGATGCAATGGGCGAAGTTATGATGGAAATTTATGATGGAACACAACCTGAAGATGCAGCTGCTGCATGGGTGAAAGATAATGCCGATGTTGTAAGTGAATGGACGAAGGGCGTTTCAAAAGTAAATGGCGATAAAATTAAGCTTGGCTATGTTGCTTGGGACAGTGAAATTGCCAGTACAAATGTTATCGGCAAAGTTTTGACTGACCTAGGTTATGACGTTACATTAAGCCAAGTTGAAGCAGGTCCAATGTGGACTGGAGTGGCAGATGGAAGCCTTGATGCACATGTTGCAGGCTGGCTGCCAATAACACATGAAGATTATGCTACTAAGTATAAAGGCAAGTTTGAAGATCTAGGTGCAAACCTAGAAGGCACAAAGCTTGGTTTTGTAGTTCCAAGTTATATGGATATTGATTCTATTGAAGACTTGAAAGCAGAATAATCCATCAAAAGGGTATCCTAAAAAATAGGATGCCCTTTTAGTTTGCTAAGAAAAAAAGGAATTAAGAATAAATATTGCTTTAAAGATTTGCAGGACATTTAAATGATATGATGCATTCAAAGCGAGCAGTTTTTTCTGTAGTCCCCATCCATTTCGATTATTTATAGAATGAATACAGTTCCTCTTTAAAGTTTGTTTACAGACGAAAGGGTATCCTCGAATCAGGATACCCTTTTCATCTTATTCCTTTACTTCTGAAGGGAGCGCGTCGACTCTCTTACCTGAAAGATTATCCAGAAGCTCCTTCACATCAATCCCAGCAGATGCTTTTAAAGATTCTTGCATGGTTGCCATTAAATCAGTCGCATATGCTGATACTTTGTTTGCACCAGAGCTGCCGTTTCCGCCTGTATCGACAACTGTAATTTTATCGATGTTGCCAAGCGGGCTTGCCACTTGTTTCGCATACTCAGGAAGCATCTCCAACACCATATCTAACATAGCTGCCTGGCCATACATATCATATGCTTCCGCAATCTTCCGCTTCGCCTCTGCCTCTGCTAAACCTTTCAAGCGGATGATTTCTGCTTCTGTTTCCCCTTTTGCTTTCTCAGCTTCCGCTTTAGCCAATCCATCGACACGAACTTTTTCGGCTTCTGCCTTCGCTTGTGACTCAATTCTGTATTGATTGGCATCGGCTTCTGCCATCTGTCTGCGTTTATTTGCTTCTGCTGACTGCTCCACTGCGTAACGGTCTGCATCGGCTTTCTTTTTCACTTCCGAATCATATTGCTTTTCTCTTCTTAGTATCTCTTTTTCTTCCAGTTCAATCTGCTTTTGTCTTTCAATGATGCGAATTTGCATTTCTTGCTCTGTTACATCTTGTTTAGAACGTGCAGTTTCCAAATCATATGCCTGGTCAGCACGAGCTTTCGCTATATCCTGGTCTCTTCTGAAATCAGCCATTTTCATCTGATTTTCCTTTTCCGCTTCTGCTATTTCAGTAGCCCGCTCCAATTCTGCCTTTTTCGCATCCTTATCTGCTTCTGCTCTTTTAATTCTTGTTTCTTTGTCTGCCTCAGCTGTAGCGATGTCTGCATCTCTTTTCACTTGGGCAATTCTAGGCTTACCAAGAGAATCTAAATAGCCGTTCTTATCTCTTACATCCTTTATTGTAAAGGAAACAATCATTAAGCCCATCTTTGCCAAATCTTGTGACGCAACCCGCTGCACTTCTTGAGAGAATTTATCTCTGTTTTTATAGATTTCTTCGACTGTCATACTCCCTAAAATCGAGCGAAGATGACCTTCCAGCACTTCTCTTGCTTCATTTTCCCGATCTCCTTTTGATTTTCCAAGGAACTGCTCGGCTGCAGTTGCAATTTCGCCAATTGATCCGCCAATTTTTATAATAGCCGTACCATCAGCCATAACAGGAACACCTTGTTCTGTATAAACTTCTGGTGTGGATACATCTAGCTTACTTGACAGCAAGCTTAGCGGCTCTGACTGCTGAAACACAGGCAAAATAAATGTACCGCCGCCGCGAATAATCTTAATTTTATTTCCTGATTCATCTACATGAACATTTTTCGAACCTAGATAGCTGCCTGTAACGATAAGTGCTTCATCAGGCCCTGCTGTTTTATATTTAGCGATAAAAATACCTACTAACGCAATAAACAAAATAAGTACAATTCCGATAATAATCCAAATTTCTAGAGCAATTCCCATCATTGTTCCTCCTTCTTTCCCTTATGTTGTAAGTAAATCATTTCAGCCGTCATACGGGACGACATAGCAAATCCGGTCTCTCACCTCCACCACAATTGTTTCTGTTCCATTTTCGATAACTTCATTGTAAAAACTGGCCGCTGTCTTTGAAATATGTCCGCTTGTGCTTTCAATCATTATTTCCCCGAAACCATCCTTTGGAACTGCAGTTATTACTTTTCCGATTCTTCCCTTTAAAGACTCTTCATTGTACACGAGCGACTCCTCTGCAGAAGATAATGGAATTAATACAAAAAAGTGGAAGCAACTTGCCGCAATTAAGGCCGCTATCGCCGACAGTCCAAGAATTAACAGACTGTTCATATCGCTATAGCGTTCTAATAAATATCCGCATGCTGACAAAATCGTCAAAAAGGAAAGCAATAATGTAGGATTAAGGATGCCGATATCTGCATGAATAATATCGGAAAAAAAGATGGAGAACAAAATGAGCACCGCTGAAATCACTAATACAGCGAGATAAATGGATATTATACTAACTCCGAATAGCTCCATTTAGCATCATTCACTTTCTAAAGTTTTATTTATAAAAAACACTCTCCCAAACTAAACCATTCACCACCTATCCTTTCTAAATGTTTTGATAACTTATTTACGAAGAAAGCGCGGAGAAGTTTCACTATTTATTAATTTTTTTAATCATTCACATTTTTATTATTTACTATCTTTCTAAATTACGATTATTAATCATCTTTTTTTGAAAATCTCATATTTTACTAATAAGGGAATTTTTAAATATTTATTGAACAATGCAAGTATGGAGGAAAAGATGAATCGATTAGAAAAACATGCAAACCAGGATCATAAAAAGGGGAAAAAAAAATTATACCTTATTAGCTGTGGTGTCTTACTTCTTCTTTTTATCGGCGGCTTTATTTTCACAGAGCTATTTTTTGCAGATAAGCCCAATGACCAAAACCTAGGAGACAAAGTAATCATTACCCTTCCAACTGGCAAAAAAGTATTTACTTATGAGAATCTGATTGTCGAGGAAAACGGAAAGCTATTATATAAAGGGGAACGAAACACCATTGATTTAACTGGCGGTGTTGTTGTTTACGAGGATTGGGATTAACCATGCACATGATTTAGGCTGGCCAGAAATTTGGCCAGCCTTATTCCATCTCTTAAGTCATTGAGTTACATGTTTTGCCAAAAGCGGCCGTCCATTACTCCAGATAACATCGACAGGAAAGGAGAAATACTCGCTTAAGCTAGAACTTGTCATAATTTCTTCCGTTTTTCCTTTAGCAAAAACAGTCCCCTCCTTCAAAAGCAATGTGGAAGAAAATACTGGCAAAATTTCTTCCAGATGATGTGTCACATAAATAATCGTCGGGGCCGCTTCCATTTGCGCCAAGGTTTGAATTGTTTCAAGCAATTGCTCTCTTGCTAAAAAGTCAAGGCCGGTCGCCGGCTCATCAAGAATTACCAGCTCTGGGTCGAGCATAAGTGAACGGGCAATTAAAACACGCTGCTTCTCTCCTTGCGATAAGCTGGAGTATGCCCTGTCGGCATATTCATAACAGCCTAGCTCTCTAAGAAGGCGGATTGCTTTAGCCCTGACTTCATCTGTAGGTGTTTCATATAAACCGATGCTTGCATAAGCACCGCTCAAAATGATTTCATAGGCACTGTCTGATACATAAAGATTTTGCTGCAGCCTGCTCGATACAAGGCCGATTCTTTTTCTTAAATTAGCACCAAGCTCTGATGCACCGAATTCTTTGTCAAGCACAGTCAGCTTTCCGACTGTTGGATGATAATAAGCGCAAATCATATTAAGCAGCGCACTTTTTCCTGCTCCATTTAAGCCATATAGCACCCAATGCTCTCCGCGGTTAATTTCCCAATTAATATCCTTTAAAATCCATTTCCCATTCCTTTTAAGTCCAATACCTTCTGCCTTTACAACCATTAGTTTTCCCTCCCATTCCCATTTTACATGATAATCGGAATATTTGGACAATAATTCTTATGAAAACTAAAAGCCCCCTAATGTATAGGGGGCTTTTAGTATGTATTTTGTTTGGATTAGCCTACTAGGCCTTCTTTTTTAAGAACTGCTTCCAAACCATCTACAGCTTCTGCTTCGTCTTCACCAGTAGCAGAAATAGTAATTTCTCCGCCTTTTGGTACACCAAGTGACATAACGCCCATGATGGATTTCAAGTTTACAGATTTGCCTTTATATGCAATTTGCATGTCTGATTTGAATTTGCTTGCAGTGCTTACTAATAATGTAGCTGGTCTTGCATGTATTCCAGTTTCATCAATAATAGTAAAAGTTTTTTCGCTCATAGTAAAATACCTCCAAATAAAAATATGTGTTACCTTTCTATTTTAGCTGATTTTCAATGTTAATACTAACTTTTTTTCTTTTCTTTTCCGTTCTTCTTCTATCTTTTGATAAAGTCAGAAAACTATTCATGTTTTTTTGCGTGTTTGGAAAGCTTATTGCTGGCCATCCAAAAAGGCCAGCCCGCTGTTTTTCTTTTCTGAAACCAGTTTCACAGCAAGGTCAAGAACTTCCTTTGCATTAAACTTTCCATAGTCCACCGTATTAATGATGGAAACAGGAATTTCTTTTTTGCTTGCCATTTTTGTAACATCACGGAGCAGAAACCGAACTTGCGGTCCAAGCAAAATAACATCTGCTTTATCTAAATGATGGTTGATCGCTTCAGCAGGAATCGCCCAGATAGTGCAATCTATATTATTGGTCTCTGCATATTTCTTCATTTTGCGCACAAGCAAGCTTGTAGACATGCCGACAGCACAGCATAATAATATTCTCATGAGATCCTCACACCCTTAACTCTCTTATGAAGGAAAAACAGCCTTAAATTCTGAAAAGCTTTTGCATTTCAGCATATGCTGAATAATGGCAGGACTGTCAAGAACATCTCCCAGCACGTCATACATTTCCTGAAAATCTCCTGTACTGTTCTTTTGAACACTTAACAGACAAACAAACTGAACATTCTTCCCGCCCCAGTCAATTGGCTTTTGCAATGTGCAAAAGGCCCAAAAAGTCTCCTCAGTCTGCGGCGTATTTGGATGCGGGATGGCGACTAAATTCCCAAAACATGTCGGTGACACTTTTTCGCGCTTTCTCACATTATCCATAAAGCTTTCGTCAATTAAGCCTAGCTTCAAAAGCTCTGCCTCTAAAAAGGCAAATACCTCTTCCTTTTTATCAAAAGGCTGCTGTAAGAAGACTAACTCGCTTCTAATAGAAGAATCAGCTTTGTTTTTTGCCTTCTTAGAATATAATGCTCCATTGATTTTCTCAAAATCTCTGTCTCCAAGAATCGTATTTACTTCAATAACAGGAACAGGTACTTCTTCCTTAATGGGAATCGTGCTGATTATAAGGTCAATTTCTGCAAAATTGATTTCTTTCACCTTATAAAGCTCTGTTGTTCCGATCATTTCAAGTTCTGAGCTGTATTGAGACTTCAGCTTATAATAAAGCAGATTGGCACTTCCCACTCCTGATGCACAGACAATCATGCACCGTTTCTTTTTACTGCTGACTTTTTTTCTTTCCATTGCTGCTCCAAAGTGCAGAGCCAAAAAGGCAATTTCATTTTCGTGAATGTCATAGCCTAATTCCTTATTAATAACTCCTGCAGCCACAACTCCTGCTTCAAAAGGAATAGGATAATTAGATTTAATATCGTCTAACAACGGATTTCTCAAATTCATTTTATAACGAAATCTGTTAATCGCTGGCTTCAAATGCAAAGACAATCCTGTAAACAGCTCTCTGTCTTCTTTAATGCCGAGGTCCATCTTTTCGTCCGTTTCAGCGAGTATTTTTTTGGTCAAATCCATGATGCTTTCATCAATAAATTCAAGCACTTCCCCATCTGTTAGCTCATGATGAGTCAGCAATTTTGTGCCTAGAAGGTGGATGGCGATATAAGCAATTTCTGTTTCAGGAAATGCTACGTTAAGCTCTTCTTCAATTGTTCGAACAATTTTTTCAGAAACTGCATACTCTTTTTCCTTTAGTATTTCATTTTTTTCTTTCGGAATGGCGGAAATATAATTCCCTTCCCGTATACGCTTACAAGCAATTGCAATATGAACAACGAGATTATTCAAGCTAATGTCGGATAAGGTGATGCCAGCATCCCTGATTTCTTCGAGAATGATATTGCGAATAGCTGCTAACTCTTCATTTACTAAGAGGGCTGCTGGATCATATGTCAGCTCTGTCTGATCAAGCTTTCTATTAAATAGATATTCTGACATGCAAAAGCGAAGATTAACTTCATCCCCTTTTATTCTTAGTCCACTGTTTCCTGTCTTCTCGACTTTTAAATCATAAACTAAAAGAAGCTCTTTCACCTCTTTCAAGTCATTTTGGATCGTCGATTTGCTTATGAACAGCTCTTCTGCCAAGTCTTCCAGCTTTAAGTTTTTATCTGTCAGCAAAAGCCTGTTAATAATGTAGTGAACTCTTCCGCCTTTCAGCGTCGGAATAATATCGTCTTTTCCCTCATGAAAACTTTCTTGCAGAAATTTCCGAAAAAGCTGGTCACTTTCAATTACTAATTTATAGCCTTGTCCTCTCACAGATTTAATTTTCGCGCCATTTGCCGCTAGCAATGATTCCAGTTCCTTCATATCATTGCGTATGGTTCTTGATGTAACATGAAGCACTCTCGATAATTGTTCACTTGTTATTAGGTCCTCTGCAGCCATTAGCTGCTTTAAAAGATTTCCTGTGCGATTTTCTAGCATCTATTTCACCCCAGTATACTCTTTTCAATCGCTTGGGTTTACGATCTTTCAAGTTTGCTTTACCAATAAAACAATATTTCATCTACTTAACATACTAGCACTTTTCTCATATGTTCTCTATAAAAAAGGGGAAATAAACAATTGTCATGCTCTCTAAAAGAATAAACCAGAAGAGGGCTGCTGTTTGCTTCCCTCTATCGGCTTAAACTAATGTTTATTTTGCCGCAGCGATAAACTCAGTGAAAATCCGATTCATTCTTTCATTGGTGGAAGCCATCGACTCTGGATGCCATTGTATTCCTAATAAAAAATTACCATAATCCTTATGTTCAACTGCTTCAATAATGCCGTCAGAGCTTTTTGCTGTCACGATCAATTCTTCTGCGAGCCTGTCTATTGCCTGATGATGGAGACTGTTGACTCTTTCCGACTCTACTCCCATTATTTCATAAAGTTTGCTGCTCGCATCAATGCTTGTCCAATGAGTATCTCTGCTGCGCTCTGCTGTTTGGGTATGCTGAATGCTGTCACTAACTTGGCTTGGAATATCCTGAAGCAATGTACCACCTAAAGCAACATTAAGTATCTGAACACCGCGGCAAATAGCCAGTATCGGCTTTTGCTTCTCCATCGCTGCTTTTATAAGCGCGAGTTCAACTTCATCTCTCAAGGGAATCGTGCTTGCCAATTTTTGATGTGGGTCTTGATGATAAAACTGAGGATCTACATCCTCTCCGCCGCTTAACAGAATCGCATCGCAATGATCAACCATCTCTTCTGCCAGCTCTGCGCTGACAAAAGGCAAAATGACCGGAAGTCCGCCATTTGCATGGATTGTTTTTTGATAATCATGATGAACATATGTCCCCTCCATAAATTTATTATGAAGGACATACGCACCTGTTATCCCGATTACAGGCCTGTTTGCCAAAGCTTCTCATCCCTTTCCAATAGTACAAATTAATTTTTTAATATTAAGACTATAGCAGTAAAAAAGGAATGTCAATGAAATATTACTGTATGAAAAAGAAGCATTGCTGCCAATGCTTCTTTCCTAGTTATGAAGATGTATTCCTCTTACCAGACAACTTTCCAGTTATGGTCGCATGTTGCCTTGACCGTTTTTCTTTCCGTAATATAATCAGCGATAAGCTCAGACATGTCAAACTGCACTTCTCTTAAAACAGGCTTATTCTGATACATGAAGTAGTTACCGCCCCCGCCGGCCCGATAATTATTCATAACTACTTCAAACTGTTCGTCTTTCTTTATATCCTTGCCTGCATATTGCAGCTTCGTGACTCTTTGTCCGACTGGCTTAGAAATATCTAATATATATTCAATTCCTTCCCACATATCATAATTATAATGCTGCGGTTTTGGATATAGATATGTCTTATTTACGGCTGGATTACCGTTTTCGTCGACTTCAAAGTATTTCGCGCTTTGCTCTAATGCATCCTTTATATCCTTGCCAGAGATGGCCAGAACCTTCAGCGTATTTGGATAAATGTAATTAGAAACAATGTCTCTCATTGTCACATTCGGCTTGAAGCCAGGTGAATCATTGTTGAACAGTGCTGTATTAGCGATTTTTACACCGGCTGCTTCCATTTGAACTTTATTAATAAATTCAATTAAAGGGCTGTCCGACAAGCGGGTTTCCATTGGATCACAGACAGTCATATCTCCGTCGATAAAGCCTATCGGTGTATCCAGCCATTGTTGTGTGCTTTGTTCATAGCTAGTAGCAAGCGCCAAAATGTCAGGATCTGCCTCGACTCCTTCTGTCGAAAGCAGCTCAGATTTCTTTGCTGCAAGCTTTCCATTTTCAGTGAACGTTAACGTGATTTTACCGACTAGCTGGCCATTGTTGCTTGCCTGAATAACTTCAATACCATTGATGTTGCCTGTCAGTGTTCTGTGCTGATGACCTGTTATCAGTACATCTAAATGTTGGATTTGTTCACACATGCTAAAGCCCTGGTTTTCCCCAGTAAGAGCTTCTGTCGGCTCTCCTGTGTCTATATCTTTTTCAAACCCGCCATGATAGGAAACAACGATGCAATTAGGCTGCTCTTCTGCTTTTATTTTCTCGACCCAATACTTTGCTTCTTCTAATGCATCATGAAAGCGAAGTCCGCTTATATTTGATGGATTTTCCCAATTTGGTATGTAATGTGTAGTAATGCCAAGTATTGCAATTTTGATATTGCCAGCGTTCTTGATTATGTATGGCTTGCCAAGAAAAGGTTGATTTGCCGTTTCATCGATTATGTTTGCACATAACCAAGGGAACTCTGACTCTGAGGCTGCTTTGCGGAGAATATCGAGTCCATAGTTAAATTCATGATTTCCTATAACTGCGCCATCATATTGGAGCTTATTTAATATTTGGATCATTGGGTTTTTTTTATCAGCCAATGCATGCACATAATGATAAGTTAATGGTGTTCCTTGAATTAAATCCCCATTGTCTATAACAATTGTATGCTCATTTTTCGCCCTTTCTTCTGCAAGAATAGCTGCTACTTTTCCGAGACCAACATTTGCCGGCTGGTTATTGCCATAAAGAAGAGGATAAATATTCCCGTGCACATCGCTAGTAAATAGTATTGTTACATTTGTATCTGTCAAATTTCTCCACTCCTATATCTTTAATCGTACACTCGCTTGCATGCTTTATTATAGTAGAAGAGTATCATTTTTTCTTTCTTTTTTTTCAGAAAATAGCATTCTATCTATTTAGTGCGATATTTCACAATAATATTTTCTGGAAAATAATAAACATTTGTCCATTCATTGTTCTTTCAAAAACGCCGACATAACTAGTTTTACAATAATTATCAGAATATTTCAATAGTTACTATTTACAAAAAAATAATAATTTTTTTATACAAAATTTTCACTATTTTACAATTTTATATGCTATATTTTTACATGTAATAACACATAACATCTTTCGGAGGTAAAATAATGTTCAAAAAAATTGCAACATTCGGTCTATCTTTGTCGTTAGCAGCAGGTGTTCTTGCTGGCTGTGGATCATCAAATGAAACTGGCTCAAACGCGTCAGAGGGATATGAACCAAAGGAATTAACCGTTCAGTTTGTTCCTTCTCAGAGTGCTGATACACTTGAAGCAAAAGCAAAACCGCTTGAAGATTTGCTATCTGATGAACTAGGCATTCCAGTGAAAGTAAGTGTTTCTACTAACTACAACACAATTATTGAAGCAATGGCTTCTAAACAAGTTGACGTTGGCTTCTTGCCTCCAACAGCTTATGTATTAGCTAAAGAAAAAGATGCTGCTGATGTAATTCTTCAAGCACAACGTAAAGGTATTAATGATGATGGTTCAGAAAAAGATGAATTGGTAGATTTCTATAAATCTATTTTCGTAGTGAAAAACGATTCTGGCATCGACTCCGTTGCTGATCTAAAAGACAAAAAAATCGCATTCCAAGATGTTACATCATCTGCTGGGTATGTATGGCCTGCGGCTACATTAATGGATAATGATCTTGACCCACTTAAAGATGTACAAGGTATTACAGTAAAAGGTCATGACCAAGCAATCATCTCTCTACTTAATGGTGATGTGGATGCTGCAGCTGTTTTCCAAGATGCTCGTAACATTGTAAAAGCAGATTTCCCAACTGTGTTTGAGGATACAAAGGTTATTTCTTTTACAGAGGAAATTCCTAACGATACAGTATCTGTACGCTCTGACATGACAGACGAATGGAAAAAGAAATTACAAGATGCATTTATTGCCATCGGTAAAAGTGATGAAGGCCATGAAATCATAAGAGAAATTTACACACATGAAGGATATGTTGTTTCTGATGACAGCAATTTCGATGTTGTACGTGAATATGCAGAAAAAGTAAAGACTGAATAGTATATATATTAGGACAAAAGTGCATGGATTTCTAAATGTTTAAAGAAAATTCTTTTACATACATGCAATTCAAGTTCTTTTAATCACTATAAATCTATTCAACCAACCATCTAGTAAAAATACTAGGTGGTTGGACTTATTTTCTCTACTAAGCATCGGAGTTAATAAATTCCGTTGTTTAGTAGAAAAAAGAAGCTTGTTGTTTAGGTTCTTTTTCTAAAATTAAGAGAAAGTTGGTAGGCAATTGATACAGTTTAAAAATGTTACGAAAATTTATCCGAATGGTACAAAGGGTTTGAATAACATTAACATTACGATTGAAAAAGGTGAATTCGTTGTAATTGTCGGGCTTTCTGGTGCCGGAAAATCAACCTTCCTCCGTTCTATCAATCGTTTGCATGAAATTTCAGAAGGCGAAATTTTGATAGACGGCAAATCCATCACTGCAGCAAAAGGCTCCGGCCTCCGAAAAATCCGCCGTGATATCGGCATGATCTTCCAAAGCTTCAATCTTGTAAAACGCTCTACCGTATTAAAAAATGTACTATCCGGACGTGTTGGCTATCATAACACATTCCGAACGATTCTCGGGGCTTTTCCAAAAGATGATGTCGAACTTTCTTTAAACGCCTTAAATAGGGTTAATATTTTAGAAAAAGCTTATTCTCGTGCGGACGAGCTTTCAGGCGGACAGCAGCAGCGTGTCTCGATTGCACGCGCCCTCGCACAAGAGGCGCAAGTAATATTAGCGGATGAACCGGTCGCATCCCTTGACCCATTAACAACAAAACAAGTAATGGACGACTTAAAGCGAATTAATGAAGAAGATGGCATTACAACAGTAGTTAACCTTCACTTTATTGATCTTGCCCGCGAGTATGCGACTAGAATTATCGGTTTAAGGGCAGGTGAAGTAGTCTTTGATGGACCTGTTGAAGCTGCCACAGATGAAGTGTTTGCAGAAATTTACGGCAGACCAATCAAAAAAGACGAGCTGTTAGGTGAACCAGTATGAGCATAAACGAACCGAACATTAATGAACCAAAAGCAGGGCTAAGAAATGCCCCAAAACCGCCTGCCAAAACAAAGATGATTTTCACGATCATTTTAGTAGTGGCTTTACTGTGGTGGAGCTCCTTTAAAACAGAATCTTCGATTGCTGACTTAACAATCGGTTTTCCTAACATGTTTGATTTGCTTGTACAAATGTGGCCGCCAAACTGGCATTATTTCGAGAACATATTAGAGCCGATGCTTGAAACAATCCGTATGGCTGTTATCGGCACCACTTTTGGAGCAATCATTGCTGTCCCGCTTGCATTGCTGTGTGCGAGCAATATTATCCGTAACTCATGGATAGTCTATCCATTCCGGTTTATCCTTAACTTAATCCGGACAATACCTGATCTGCTTCTTGCCAGTATATTTGTTGCCATTTTCGGTCTTGGTGCCCTTCCAGGTATTATCGCACTGTCTATATTTTCTATTGGTTTAGTTGCAAAGCTGCTGTATGAAGCTATCGGGTCTATTGACCCAGGTCCGCTTGAAGCGATGACAGCAGTAGGAGCAAATAAGGTGCAATGGGTGTTTTTTGGTGTTATTCCTCAAGTAACTGCTCATTTCACTTCCTATGTTTTATATACATTTGAAGTAAATGTCCGGGCTGCTGCCATCCTTGGACTGGTCGGCGCTGGTGGAATCGGGGAATATTACGATAAAACGCTTGGATTCCTTGAATACGATAAGACTGCTTCCATCATTATCATGACGTTAGTTGTTGTGTTAGTGATTGATTATATTAGCACGAAATTACGGGAGAAATTATTATGAGCCAACTATCCACTAAAGTTAATAAGCCAAAGAAAAAATACCTTTTTAGGACAGTCATTTTTATCTTGCTCGCATTAGTGTATATTTGGGCTTTTGCCGGCATGCCTGTAAATGATATTAAAGAAACAGCAGGACAAATCTCAAAAGCAATTTTTTCCGGAATCTTTCATCCTGATTGGGATTATGTATATTTGCCTGAAGGCGAGGATTTATTGCGCGGCCTTCTGGATACATTAGCTATTGCCATTCTTGGTACCTTTATTTCTGGAATTCTTTGTGTTCCCTTCGCCTTCTGGGCAGCAAACAATATGAGCAAAGGCAAAACAATTACATCCTCAGGAAAATTCGTGCTGAGCTTTATCCGTACCTTCCCTGAAATTGTTATGGCTATTCTGTTCATCAAGGCAGTAGGCCCTGGCTCTTTTGCTGGTGTTCTTGCATTAGGATTGCACTCCATCGGAATGCTCGGAAAACTGTTCTCAGAAGAAATCGAAAGTCTTGATATGGGTCCGACTGAAGCATTAACAGCGACAGGTGCAAACCGCATGCAAGTATTGTGGTTCGCTGTGCTTCCACAAGTATTGCCTGGATTTTTATCCTATACTTTATATCGATTTGAAATTAACATTCGTGCTGCTGCCATCCTTGGTGTCATTGGGGCAGGCGGTATCGGTACACCTTTGATTTTCGCGTTAAATTCAAGGGATTGGGACAGAGTTGGAATCATCTTGTTAGGAATTATCGTAATGGTTACCATTATCGACGCCATTTCCAGTTTTTTGCGCAAAAGAATTATTTAATTGGAAAAACCAGCAGTACATGAAGGTGTCTGCTGGTTTTTTACATCTAACAGATGTTAAATTTTTTGTATATTGTTACAATATACTTATTATCCAATAAAGGAGTGCAATAGGATGAAAAAACAAAAACTGCTTATCACTCGCCAAATAGAGGATAACTTAGTGAAACAAATTCAAGAAGCAATACCTGATTGGGATATTATTATGACAAACGAGCCGGAGCAATGGAAGCTACATGTGCAAGATACAACGATCATACTTGGCTGGAGAAAATTCTTTGAAGACAGTAGCATGAATGCTCTTGATGAGCTGAAATGGGTTCAAACATGGAGTGCTGGTGTTAACTCCCTTCCGTTAAAAGATTTAGAAGGAAAAGACATCACGATAACAAGCGCGAATGGCGTTCATAGCTTTCCTATTTCCGAGACTGTTTTCGCACTGATGCTGTCATTAACCCGCAATATACATACTTATATTAAAAACCAAGTAAAGAAAAAGTGGGACGGAGCAGATATTAAGCTAGAGATGCATGGCAAAACAGTTGGTGTAATCGGAGTCGGAGCAATCGGAAAAGAAACAGCTAAATTAGCAAAAGCTTTTGGTATGAAAGTTATCGGTATCCGCCATTCAGGTAAACCAGAGAACTATGTTGATGAGATGTACACAACAGATATGCTTAATGAAGTTCTGCCTGAATGTGACTACGTTGTTATCACGCTTCCCCTAACAGAGGATACTTACCATCTGTTTACAAAAGAGCAGTTTCAACTTATGAAGAACAGTGCCTTCCTTATCAATATTGGAAGAGGAGAAATCATTAAAGAGGCTGACTTGGCAACCGCTCTTTCTGCAGGAGAAATTTTAGGAGCCGGCCTGGATGTATTTGAGAAAGAACCATTAGAAGAGTCGAGCCCTTTATGGGAAATGGATAATGTCATCATTACTCCACACACTTCCGGTTCCACAGAGCATTATGATAAACGAGTAGTCGAAGATATATTCATCCCGAACTTAAAAAGATTCCTTGCTGAAAAGAAATTAGAAATCAATGTTGTAGATTACAAGAAAGGCTATTAAGTATACGAAAAGGAGCTTTCATTTTGGAAAGCTCCTTCTCTTATTTTATCCGAAGTTTTTTCGGTATTCCTTTTGTTTATGGTAGCGCATGAAGTGCAGCACTATTTTTTGAATAAGGAAACCAAAACCTAATAGTATGACAAGCAGCAATGTAATTGTCGCTCCTGGTGGAGTTCCTAATTGATAGGATGAGAAAAGACCAGTGAAAATACTGAACAAGGCGATAAGGATTGCCACGATGAACACCATTTTAAAACCCTTTGCGAGCTTGATTGCAAACGCAGCTGGCAATACAAGCAATGCGGACACTAACAGCACACCGATTGTTGGAATAATCACCGAAATCGCAATTCCTGTTAAAATACTGAATGATATCGATAACAGATTTGTATTCACACCACTAGCTGTTGCTGTATCTTGATCGAACGTCATTAAATACATAGACCGTTTAAAAATGATGAAAAATAGCAATATAATAACAGTTACTGCAGCCAACACAAGAACTTGCTGCTCGCTGATTGTGATGATGCTTCCGAACAAGTACTGATCCATGCTCGTCGACATTCCCCCGCTTGAAATACTCATTAAAAAGAGGGCAAAGGATAAACCTGCAGCCATCAAAATAGCAACAGAAACCTCTGAATAAGAGTGATATGCCCGTCTCATATATTCAATTCCTAAAGCACCTGCCACAACAACAAGAATGCTTGAGAAAGTCAGATTAGTGTGAAAGAAATAGCCGATTGCCACACCCGCCAACGAGATATGGGACAAAGTGTCTGCCATCAGGGCCTGTCTTCTTAACACAAGAAACACACCAATAATCGGTGCAATGATAGCAATTAATCCGCCTGCCCAAAATGCTCTTTGCATGAATTCAAGGTCAAACATCTCCATCCTCCCTTCTCTCCTTTCTCAATATGAATTATTTTATCTAAGTAGCTTTCTACTTCGTCCTGCTCATGTGTTACCATCACGACAGTTCGGTTATGGGATACAACTTGATGCCTCATAAACTCATAAAAACCTTTGCGGCTTTCAGCATCCATACCTGTCGTCGGTTCATCTAATACGAGCAAATCCGGCTCTGATGCCAGTACTCTAGCAATAATGATTTTCTGTTTTTGACCGCCAGATAAATCTCCTACCTTTTTATTACGGTGCTCCCACATGCCGACCATTTCCAATGCAACTTGGACTGCCTTATGGTCATTTTCCTGAAGCCGCTTATACCATTTCTTTTTTTGGTATCTTCCAGAGCGAACAAGTTCTAAGACCGTGCTCGGAAAGCCGACATTAAAAGATGATATTTGCTGCGGAACATAGCCGACCGTCAATTTTTTCCCTTGACTGTTCTGTTTGCTTAAAACAACATTTCCACTCCAAGGCTTCAACAAGCCAAGTATTAGCTTTAACAGCGTCGATTTGCTCGCACCATTCGGGCCGGTGATTCCGACAAACTCTCCGCTTTCTAAGTCGAAAGAAACATCTTCTAATGAGGGCAGATGTTCATAACCAAATGTTATATTTCTAATAGAAGCAAGTGCCATCTCAATCTCCCCTTTCGTTTTTTATTATCTATTTAACTATCCTCTTTTTCACATAGAAAGCGTATGTGATGACATGCTTCACATACGCCTTAATGATTATAGCATATCTTTACTCAAAAAGAGATTTTTTCAGCTGCTCTAAGTTATCTTCCATAACTGTAATATAATTCTCACCAGCTTTTTGCTGCTCATCACTCAAACCTTCTAATGCATTCAATACTTCTGTGTCAGCCCCAAGCTCTTTTGCAAGAGTATCAGCCACTTTGCTAGAAGTGAGCTCTTCAAAATAAATCACTTTTATCTTATGGTCTTGGGCATATGTTTTAAGCTCTGCTAATTTGGCAGCACTTGGTTCCTCACTAGGAGAAATCCCTGAAATCGGCACTTGAACAAGTCCATATTCTTTTGCCAAGTATGAAAATGCTGTATGCTGTGTAATAAATTCATTTGACGTTTTATCTGCTAACTCTGTTTTGTATTTCTCATCAAGTGCTTTCAGCTGTTCGATATACTCGCTGCTTTTTGTTTCATAGTACTCTTTATTATCTGGATCTGCCTTGACGATTGCATCCGTAATTGTTTGGACTTCTTGCTGCGCTAAAACTGGACTTAGCCAAACATGGGGATCAGCTTCATGGCTATGCTCATGTTCATGTTCTTCTTCTTCATGTCCTTCTTCTTCATGTTCATGCTCTTCTTCTTCACCATCCATCAATTCAATGCCTTTACTTGCTTCAACAACAGATACTTTGTCATTATTGATGCTTGCTTCAATATCAGCAACCCACGTTTCCATATCATCACTGTTATAAACAAATAAATCTGCATTTTGGATGTTACCGATATCCTTTGGAGTTGGCTCCCAATCATGTGGTTCAATAGTCGATGGAATCAGCAGCTCAACATCTGCTTTATCACCGGCTACATTCTTCGTAAACTCATACATTGGATAAAAAGTAGTGATAATTTTCAGCTTGTCGCTGTTGTCTTTCTCTTCACTCGTTTCTCCATTGCCATTGCTGCATCCTGCCGCGATAACAAGGACAATTAGCGACATAATCAGTATTTTATATGTATTTAACATTATATCTGCTCCTTTTCTTTCATTATGATCTGTGATTATTTCGGATTGATTACGATTTATAAGTGATTATAAAACATGTAAACTATAAATATAAAAGATTATTTCAAATCAGAACGATTACGATTATTGATTTTAAACTATATGGATGAATAAATCAATAGTTTTTTATAAACTAATTAACTCTTTTCTGTCTGTTATGATCATTCTTGCCATTTTTAAAATTTTTAAACAATATTTGAATATTGCTTAAAAATAAGGGTATATACTTAATGAAGAATAAAAAGCATTACCCAATGATTCTAACCACCGAGTAATGCTTTCTATTAATAGTTCAAATTAGATACGTACTACTCTTCCGTTGAAAACAGATTTCCAGTAGCTGTTAGACATAGAAACAATTTCAACACCGTTAGAGCTTTGAGATCCGATGAACTTGCCACCGCCGATATAGATACCTACATGGCCGTCCTTTTTGTAAGTATCAAAGAATACTAAATCTCCAGGTTGAATATCGCTGTAAGAAACTTGTGTTCCGTAGTTTTTCAATGCATCAGTGCTTGCAGGGATGCTGTATCCGCCTTGAGAGTAAGCCCAGCTTACGAATGCAGAACAGTCAAACAATCCATTTGCAATATCAGAAGCAGTTCTTCCGCCACCGAATTTATATGTTGAGTTTCCAATATATTTATAGCCTGCAGTAATTACAGCAGATTTTCCACCTGTTGCTTTTTGTTCACTTGAACTGCTTTTCTTTGCTGTAGATGTGCTTTTCTTAGCAGAAGAGCTTGTGCTTGAGTTAGAGCTCGAATCAGAACTTGAGCTTGAAGTTGCTTGAGTTGTTGTACTGATTAAATTGTCTAAATCCTCTTGTTTTTTCTCTTTAATCATTTTCTTGATTTCTTCTTCTTTAGCTGCAAGAGAATTATCTTCCTTTTCAAGCTCTGCTTTAGCCGCTTCATTTTCTTTTTGCTTCTCTTCTAATTCAGCTTTCGCTTTTTCATTTTCCTCTTGTTTAGCAAGGTTTTGCTTTTGCATTTCTTCCAAATCTAATTGCATATCTTTTAAGCCTGATAGCTTTTCTTCAACGCTTGATTGCTTTTTCTCTAAATCTTGTTTATCTGCTTCATTGCTTTGGATAAGATCTTTGTCCGCTTCCATGATTGTTGCAACAGCACCAACGCGGTCAACAAACTCTTTGAAGCTAGCAGATCCTAGCAAAACATCGATATAATCAACGCTTCCGCCATTCTCTTGATATGTGCGAGCACGCTCTTTTAAAATTTCATTGCGTTGTTCAATTCTGTTTTGAAGGTCTTTAATTTCTTTTTCTAATGAAGCAATTTCTTCTTTCGTGCTTTTAATATCTTTTTCTGTCTTTTCAATTTGCTCTTTATTATCTTCAACGGCACTGTCTACACGTTTGATTTGTGCATTTAAGTCAGCAAGCTTCTCTTGTGCTTCAATAATTTTATACTCAGCATCAGAAATTTTATCCTGTAATGCAGTACGCTCACTTGCAATAGATGCAGATGTTTCTGCTTTTGCGCTGATTGCCGGAATACCTAAGCTTCCAAGTCCAAGCATAATTGTTGTGTTTAAAACTACTAATTTCTTTTTTAACATTTCATTTTCCCCCTGCACTGGTCTAATGTACGTTCTATTATTATCTGTCTAGTAATTTATGTAGTTAGTAAAGTTTATGGGGTTACCCCATCATTATATTAGGAAAGGCCCATTTTTGTAAGCCGTTCGATTAGTTTTCGACGAAACTTCTATTCTTTGTACAACTTTCGCCAACAATTAGTAGTATAGCATCACATTTTGTCATTTAAGTAATAGGAATGTTACAGTTATATTTCAATTTTATATTAATCTAGTAATTTTCTTGAAATACAGTACCTAAAATAGCATGGATTGAAATCTATCCTAGTAAAAGCTTAAAATAATAGTACGCTTTTTTGTGGACAGTCTGCAACCTATATTAGGTTATGTCACATAAACGTAACACTTTGCACATTTTAATAACTAGTAAGGCAGGGACTATAATGAAAAAAACAGTAATAATAGGCGCTGGAATTCTAGGAGCGTCTGTTGGCTATGAATTAGCTAAGCAAGGTGCGCAAGTAACTATTGTGGACAGAGAGGATTCTGGACAGGCAACAAAAGCTGCAGCGGGAATTATTTGTCCATGGATATCACAGCGACGCAACAAGCGTTGGTACAGGCTTGCGATGGAGGGAGCCAGATATTATCCCGCTTTAGTGGAAGAGCTGCAGGCGAGCGGGGAATTTAACACAGGCTATAAAAAAGTCGGGGCTATCAGCCCGCACAATAATATAGACAAACTAGAAGCGATGGTAAAAAGAACTTTAAAACGCAAAGAAGATGCACCAGAAATCGGAGATGTTACGATTCTATCAGAACAAGAATCAAAGAGGCTCTTCCCTCCTTTAGCGGACGGCTACCAGTCTGTTTATGTGAGCGGTGCTGCCAGAGTTGATGGCTGGGCATTAAGAAACTCTCTGCTATCTGCTGCTCAAAAACTAGATGCGATATTTCTTCAAACAGATTGCAGCTTGCTAATGGAAAACGGCACTGTTATCGGCATTAAAACAGCACATGAAACAATTCTGGCAGATGAAGTTATTATTACTGCCGGCGTATGGGCGAATGAGCTTCTTCAGCCATTAAAGCTGGCAATTGACTTAAGCTTTCAAAAGGGTCAGATTATTCACTTGCAAATGCCTGAAGTAAACAGCGACGATTGGCCTGTTGTAATGCCGCCACATGATCAGTATATCCTTTCCTTAAATGGGAACCGCATTGTAATTGGAGCAACCCATGAAAATGATGAAGCCCTTGATTACAGGCTGACAATGGGCGGCATGAAAGAGATAATGGAAAAAGCGCTATTGTTTGCTCCAGGACTGTTAAACAGTACATTTTTGGAAGCAAAAGTAGGTTTTAGGCCATTTACCGCAGATTTTTTGCCTATTTTCGGAAGAATCCCTGGGCAGGACAGTGTTATTTTCGCAAACGGTCTAGGTGCATCAGGACTAACAATGGGACCTTATCTCGGCCAGCAGCTTGCTAAGCTTGCTTTAGATAAAGAGCTGGATATCCCCGCAGCAGATTACGCGTTAGATGAATTTATCAGTGAAAAATAAAATGCTGACCCAAATAATTGGGTCAGCATTTTTGTTATTTATACAATGGTATTTCCAATTTCAGCGTATAAGAGTTTAACAGACTGTATAGATTATAAATTTGGGTTACTTGTTTTGACGCCCAGCCGATATCTGTTGCATACTGATGTGTTGCATTCCCAGTGCTTTCTGCAGCGCCCGGATTCCATCTCATTTTGTAAAGCGTATCCTGTCCTGCATTAATATATCCTTGTGCGATAAACTTAGCTCCACCAATGATTGCTGCTTCAGGTGTAAACCAGCCTGCATTGTATGCATATTGAGCACCACTTGAAATTGCACTGCCATCATATGCGCCAATTCCATACATATTATAAACAGTTTTGCCGTTCACTTGGACACCTTTCGCTAATGTAGATGAACCATTGCCAGTTTCCAGCAAGGCGTGAGAAATTAAGTAAATTTCGTTCACACCATAAGCATTCGCTGCCGTGATAAACGAGGAAGCTTTTCCAGCCAAAACCCCTTTCCCCGCAAGAATGCGTTCATTCACTTCTGCGTCATTTATGTCAGCTTTAGCCGACAGTTTAAGAAACTGCATGGACTGCACAGTGGTGTTAAGGAAATTATTTGGATCCAAATAATACGTAGTATCTTCTTTGCTTGCATTTACCCATGATTGTGTGCTGTTTACTTTATACCAATAATAACCGTCCGAACCCTTCACTTTTGAAGTGACTGTCAGCACTTGACCGTTTTGAACAGAATTGACGACCTGGTATTCTGTACCTGCACCGCCTCTTAATCTCCATCCGCTTCCTAAAACAGTTCCTTTTGTCGAATCAGAGGATTTAAAGGCAATAGCATCTTCTCTTATATAGACATTGTAAACCTTATCGGTTTGCGGGTTTGCCTTCATTTGGATATCAGCCATTTCATTCAATGTCATATCATAGTTTACGTATGTCTTAACTGTATCCCCAATGCTCACACCTGGAGTTTCCGCTTGTTTAGTCGTTAAATAGGAACTGCTGACATAGCCTTCTTGACCATTAGCAGTCACCTTTGCCCAGCCATCTGCTTCTGAGTAGACAATGACCGCTGTACCTGCTGCTAATTTTGCAACAACCGCTCCAGAAGTAGATGGCTTGCTGCGCATATTTAGACTTGATCCTTGGTCGACATTTACATACTTTGTTGTTCCTTGCTCACCGTTGCCAGTGCCTGTATCAGTACCGCTACCTGTATCAGGTTTAGACTCAGAGCCAGTGCTGTCATCCAATTTGCTTGCAGATAAATAACTGCTGCTAACATAGCCAGTCTTGCCGCCTGCTGTCACCTTTGCCCAGCCGTTTGCTTCAGAAATAACCGTAACAGCTGTCCCTCTTGCAAGCTTGGACACTACACTTCCGCTTGTGCTGGCACTTGAACGCATATTCAGCGTTGAATTTTTATCCACATTCACATACTTTGTTACAGTTGTTTCTTTGCCTGTGTCTGTATTGCCGGAGTTGCCATTGTTGCTGCTTTGACTGTTTGGGTTTGATGAGGACAAATAGCTTGTACTCACATAGCCTGTTTTCCCGCCTGCTGTAATTTTTGCCCAGCCCTTTGCTTCAGAAGTTACTGTCACCTTTGTCCCTCTTGCAAGCTTGGAC